>NZ_BMVB01000015.1:99072-147834 GCF_014650495.1 Streptomyces cinnamoneus
CGACCCATTCTTCTGTCCCGTCCGCGAACCTCTGGTGCTTCCAGATCGGCACCTCTCGCTTGAGGTCGTCGATCAGTCTTCGGCACGCCTCGAACGCCTCGGCCCGGTGCGCGCAGGAGACCGCCACCACCACCGCCAGGTCGCCGACGGTCAGCTCGCCCACGCGGTGCACGGCGGCCAGGGCCCGGACGGGGAAGTCGGCCGCGACCTTCTCCGCGACGCGGCGCAGCTCGGCCTCGGCGCTGGGGTGGGACGAGTAGCCGAGGCCCTCGACGTCCGCGCCGCCGTCGTGGTCGCGGACGGTGCCGACGAAGAGCGCGGTGCCGCCCGCGGCGTCGTCGCCGACCGCCGCGAAGACCTCGTCCAGGGACAACGGGGTGTCCCTGATCGCCAGAAGCCGGATCGGGTCGGCGGCCGTGCGTTCGCCGGGGTGCTCGGGGGTGCGCTCCATGCGGTCCATCGTGCCGTACGGAGGCCGCCGGGAGGAACGGCGGTTCGACCAGCGGCCGCCTGCGGGCCTGCGCGGGCTCCGGGCCCCCAGAGGGCCCTCCGTGGGCCGCAGGGCCGTCCTACAGCCGGCGGCGGGCCTTGCGGGCCCTGCGGACCAGGGCGGCGGTGCCCAGCAGGGCGACGGTCGCGCCGGCGGCGCCCGCGGCGGTGGCGTCCTTGCGGCCCAGCCGGCGGCCGGCGACCGTGTGCCGGCCGGCGACCTCTTCCAGCAGCTCCGCGAGGACCTCCTCGTTGGTCCAGCGGGGCCGCCAGCCGGCGTCGTGCAGGCGGTGGCCGCTGACCACCCAGGGGTGCATCGTGTATTCCAGGTCGCCGGCGGGCGAGGGGGTCAGGCCCAGGCGGTGCAGGCGGGAGGCCGCGCCGAGGGCGACGGCCGAGGGCAGCTCCATGCGCCGGATGCCGGTGAGCTCCTCCACCTCTTCCTGCTCCAGCCATCCGTCGCAGCCGACGGCGAGCTCTCCCTCCGCCTTTTCCAGGGCGGCGAACTCCAGGGCGCTGACCAGGTCCTCCACGTGGCAGAACTGCCAGGTGGGCCGGGATCCGGCGACCACCAGGAGGCGGGGCGACTCGAAGTAGCGGGTGAGCGCGGTGTCGGTGCCGCCGACCAGGACGGCGGGCCGCAGCACGGTCACGTTCAGGCCGGGGTGCGCGCGGGGCGCACGCCTGGCCAGCCGCTCTATCTCCAGCAGGTCTCCCACGCCCGTGGCCTCCGCGGTGGCGCGCAGCTCGGCGTCCTCGGCGAGGGGCACGTCGTTGTCGGGGCGGGCCCCGTAGACCATGGCGGAGGTGCACAGGACCACGCGGTGCACGCCGGCGGCGGCCGCGGCCGTGAGCACGGTCTGGGTGCCGCGCACGTTGTAGGCGGTGCGGGCCGCGTCGTCGGTCTCCAGGTCGAGGTCGAGCGCGAGGTGGACGACGACGTCGACGCCGCGCAGCTTCTCGGCGATCACCGGGTCGCGCACGTCCAGGACGTGCCACTGCGCCTCGGTCACGTCGCCGCGGCGCTCGTCGATCGCCACGACGTGCTTGATCTCCTCGGACGCGGCCAGCTGCCGCGTGAGCAGCGCTCCGACGCCGCGGGCGGCACCGGTGACGGCCACCACGGGCCGTCGGCCGTGGGCGGTCGCACCGCTCGGCGCGGAACCGTTTCGCGCTGCGCGAACTTCTCGATCAGGGGAACTCACCGGGCGTCTCCAGCGGTTGTCTTCAGTACGTATGTGCCATCACCTTTGTCATGACGCGTACGTACCAGGTGACGTCCATCCTGCCGCAGGCCCCGGGCGAGCGGAGCACCAAGCCCGGATAGCGGCGGGGTGTCTACGCTTGGTGGTGTTGTCGGGCATTTCGCCGCCGGTCCCTGCCGGCGGCCCTACGAGCCGAGGAAACCCGTGAGTGACACCCCATTCGGATTCGGTCTTCCGCCGGAGGAGCCGGAGAACGGCGACGACGGCAAGAAGAAGGGCGGTGGCCAGGGCGGCCAGCAACCCGCGAATCCGTTCGGGTTCGGCGGGCCCGCCGGCGGTGGGGACAACCCCTTCGCCGCGATGTTCGGGTCCATGAACCCGGGCGATCTTGGCGCCGCCTTCCAGCAGCTGGGACAGATGCTCTCCTACGAGGGCGGCCCGGTGAACTGGGACATGGCCAAGGACATCGCGCGCCAGACCGTGGCCCAGGGCACGGCGGACGGCAGCAAGGACGCCAGCGTCTCGGCGGGCGAGCGGGCCGCGGTCGAGGAGGCGGTGCGCCTGGCCGACCTGTGGCTGGACGGTGTGACGTCGCTGCCGTCGGGTTCGGGCACGGCCGTCGCCTGGAGCCGCGCGGAGTGGGTCGAGGCAACCCTGCCGGTGTGGAAGGACCTGGTCGACCCCGTCGCCGAGCGCGTGGGGGCGGCCATGGGCGGCGTGCTGCCCGAGGAGATGCAGGCCATGGCGGGCCCGCTGCTCGGGATGATGCGCAGCATGGGCGGTGCCATGTTCGGCACCCAGATCGGCCAGGCCGTGGGGGTGCTGGCGGGCGAGGTGGTCGGTTCGACCGACATCGGCCTGCCGCTGGGCCCCGCGGGCAAGGCGGCGCTGCTGCCGGTGAACATCGAGGCGTTCGGTTCCGGGCTGGGTGTCCCGCAGGACGAGGTGCGGCTGTACCTGGCCCTGCGCGAGGCCGCCCACCAGCGGCTCTTCGCGCACGTGCCGTGGCTGCGCTCGCACCTGTTCGGCGCCGTCGAGGGGTACGCCCGCGGCATCAAGGTCGACACCTCCAAGCTGGAGGACGTGGTCGGCCAGCTCGACCCGTCGCACCCGGAGCAGCTGCAGGAAGCGCTCCAGCAGGGCATGTTCCAGCCGGAGGACACCCCGGAGCAGAAGGCGGCGCTGGCCCGCCTGGAGACGGCGCTCGCGCTGGTCGAGGGCTGGGTGGACGCCGTCGTGCACGCGGCGGCCGCGCCGCACCTGCCGTCCGCCGACGCGCTGCGCGAGACGCTGCGCCGGCGCCGCGCCTCGGGCGGTCCGGCGGAGCAGACGTTCGCCACGCTGATCGGCCTGGAGCTGCGTCCGCGCCGGCTGCGGGACGCCGCCCGGCTGTGGGCCTCGCTGACGGACGCCCGGGGCCTGGAGGGCCGTGACGGCCTCTGGGAGCACCCGGACATGCTGCCGACGGCCGCGGACTTGGACGACCCCGACGGCTTCGTGCACCGCGAGCACCTGGACTTCTCCGAGCTCGACAAGATGCTGGGCGAGGCGGCCAGGGGCGCCGAGCAGAAGAAGCCCGAGGACGGCGACAAGGGCGACAAGGGCGAGGGCGGCCGGTGAGCCTGCACGAGAACGCGGTCCGCGTCCTGAAGGAGTACGGGGACCAGCAGGAGCTGCGCGGCCTCTATCTGGATCATCTGGCCGCGCACCCGGACGGCATGTGGAAGCCGTGCCAGGCAGGGCACGTCACGGCGAGCGCGCTGGTGATCGACCCGGCGGCCGGCAAGGTGCTGCTCACGCTCCACCGCAAGCTGCGGATGTGGCTCCAGATGGGCGGCCACTGCGAGCCCGGTGACGCCACGCTGGAGGAGGCCGCCCTGCGGGAGGCCACGGAGGAGTCCGGCATCGCGGGTCTGTCGCTGCTGCCGGGCGGTCCGGTGCGGCTGGACCGGCATCCGATCCCGGCGCCGTGCAACTGGCACCTGGACGTGCAGTACGCGGCCCTGGTGCCCGGGGGTGCGGTGGAGGCCATCAGCGACGAGTCGCTGGACCTGCGCTGGTTCCCGTATGCGGAGGTGGCCCAGGTCGCCGACGACTCGGTGGTCCAGCTGGTGCAGCGGACGCTCGCGCGCCTGTAGCGGTCTGCGCAGCAGTCGTCATCACTCGCCATCGGTAAGGGGCGGTCACCATGGGTGACCGCCCCTTACCGGCGTGAGGTGCGTCGTTCAGTTCGACCAGATGTTGCCCTGGTTCTGGCCGTGGGCGCCGTGCTGCCCGAAGCCGTACTGCGCGGCGACGCCCTGGCCGATCTGCGCGCCCTGGGGCGGCAGCAGTTCGCTGGGCTGGACGAGCACGTAGCCCTGGCCCTGGAAGGACAGCTCCCAGCCCTCGCCCGTGCTGCCGCGGCGCCGCCACACGCTCGACGAGGAGGTCTGCGCCTGCATGCTGACGCGCAGCGACGACGACCAGGCGACGACCGCGTCGGCGTCGGCGTAGACGTAGTTGTGCCCGGTGGAGTGGAGCATCAGCGGCTGCCCGGAGGTCATCAGGGCGACCTTGCCCTGCCCGGTGATGTTGAGGTTGTACGCGCCGGTGCCGGAGATGCCCTGCTGGCTGTCCACCATGATCGTCTCCCAGTGGAGGGTGGAGTCCAGCGCGAGGACGTAGCCGCCGTCGACGGTCAGGCCCTCGCGGTCGACGTCCACGACGTGGACGTACTGGGCGAGGTTGGCGAGGTAGACCGTGCCCTGGCCGGAGCAGCGCATGAGGTCGAGGCCCTCGCCGGTGTGCGCCTGGGCGTACTGCTGGCTGGGCGTGCGGTACTCGCCGTCGAACTCGATCAGGCCCTGGTAGGCGACCATCGATCCCTTGCGGGCGAGTACGTCGTCGTGGCCGGTGAGGGCGACGCGCAGCAGTTGCGGGTTCTGCAGGGCGTAGCGGTCCTGCGTCTGGGCCTCGGTGTGGGCGAAAAGCGGGCTCTGCATGTCTGTCGTCGTCCCCCTCAGCCCCGGGCCCGGAGCCGGTCGGTGCTGTCCTCGCTGGGCTGTACGACCACGAATCCCTGGCCGGAGAAGCCCAGTTGGTACGCCTCGCCGCTGCCGCGGCCGATCATCGAGGAAGCCTTGAAGCTGCGCTTCCCCTTCATCTTCAGGTTGGTGGACCAGGCGACGAGCGCGTCGGGGTCCACGTACGTCTCGTCCTCGCCGCTGCCGCAGTCGACGACGACGGGCGTGCCACGGGAGGTCAGCGCGACCCAGCCGGTGCCGCTGACCACGACGTTGAACAGGCCCTGACCGGCGAACTTGGCCATGCCCTTGACGCGTTCGACGCCCCACTGGAGGTGGGCGTCGAAGGCGAGCAGGTTGGTGCCGTTGACGGACACCGATTCGCCGTTGAGGTTGAGGCAGACGACGTCCGCGCCGTAGTCGGCGAGGTAGAGGATGCCGTCACCGGTGCACTTCATGAGCGGTGCGCCTTCGCCGGTGAGCCACTGGGAGGCCATCTGGCGGACGGCGGGGGCGTTCGCCTCGTACTGGATGTAGCCCTCGTAGGCGACCATCGAGCCGGTGCGGGCGAACAGGTCGTGGCCGCTCTGCATGGCGACCTTGAGCATGCTGTTGCCGTGGTTCTCCATGCGGGCGGCGGGCGGGGTCGGGGCGTGGCCCGCGATCAGCGACTGGTCCATGACGGGCTCCCTCAGACCTCGTAGGGCTGGACGACGATGAAGTTCCCGGGCGCACCCCGGAATTGGAGGTTCACGGTCTCTCCGCTCTGCCCCGGGTAGGGGGTGCGGCGCAGGCGCACCTGGCTGGAGACGACGACCTGGGCGCCGGCCGACCAGGCGACGATGGCGTTGCTGTCGGCGTAGGTGGTGGGCGTGACGGGCAGCACGACCGGGGTGCCGTGCGTCTTGACGACGACGGTGCCGGTGCCCTGGAACTGCATGGTGAACAGGGCGCCGCCGGGGATGCCGTGACCGTCGATCCGGCGGACCTCGTGGTGCAGCGACTCGTCGAAGGCGAGCACGGCGTCGGCGGAGACGCAGATCGCGTCGTTCTCCAGCTGGATGGGGTGCAGGTGCGCCGAGTTCTCGGCGAGGAAGACCTGCCCGCGGCCGGTGCAGCGCATCAGCTGCATCTCCTGGCCGGTCGCGTTGCCGACGATGCGGCCCATGAAGCCGGCGCCCTTGTAGCCGAAGTCGACCTTGCCCTGGTAGAGGACCATGCTGCCCTGCCGGGCGAGCACGGGCTGCGGGTCCGCGCCCAGGTCGACGCGGACGAGGCTGTGGTTCTGCAGGGTCCAGCGCTGCCCGTTGGGCGCCTCGCGGTACTTGTCGAAGGCCACCTGGACGCCGGGGGCCGGCGCGGCACCGGCGTGGTGCTGCGGGGCGGCCGGGGCGCCGTAGGGGGCCTGGGGCCCGGGGTGGTGCTGCGGCGGGGCGACCGGCTGGCCGTAGGACTGCTGGGCGGGGTAGGGCTGGCCGTACGGGCCGGGCTGGCCGGGCACGCCGGGCGGGCCGGGGGGCGGCGGGACGGTGCCGCCGGGCGGGGTCTGGCCGCCGGAGAAGAATCCGGGCGGGGCGAGGGGCGCGGCGAGGGTGGGGGCCGCGTGCACCTGCGGGGCCGGGGCGGCGGGGGCGACCGGCGGCGGAGTGCTGCCGGGCGGGGGCGGGAAGCCCTGCCCGGGGGGCACGGGGGCCTGGGGCGCGGGCGGCGGTGCGGCGGGCGGCTGAGCGGCGGGCGGCGCGAAGGCCGGGGGCGCACTGGCCTGCGCCGGGGGCGCGAAGGCGGGTGCGGGGGCGGCGGCCGGGGCGGGGGCCGCGGCGGGCTGCTCCTCTTCGAGGACCTCGCCGCCGAAGTTGTGCAACAGCGCTTCCAGGCCGCCGTCGAAACCCTGACCGACGGCGGCGAAGCGCCAGACGTCCTTCAGGTAGATGTCGCCGAGCATCACCGCGCGCTCGGTGCTGAATTCACTGCCGGTGAAGGAGTAGCGGGCCACTTCCGCACCGCCCGCGACGATGCGGAGGTAGCCGGGGCCGGCCTGCGACATCTGGCCGTCGCCGTCCACGGTCGCCGTGAAGGAGAGCTTGTGGATGTGCGCCGGGATGCTGTCGAGGGTGACGCGGAAGGACTCCGTGTCCCCGGCCTGGGCGCCGAGCTGCTGGATGGCTCCCTCGGGGGACTTCGGCTGGTTGAAGAAGACGAAGTACCGGTCGTCCGAGAGCCGCTCGGCGGCGTCGAGGCCGAAGCAGCTGATGTCGAAGGTCAGGCCGGGGCCGCCGATCTGCACTCCCACGTACAGATCGGTCCCCGCCGTCAGGTCACTGATCTTGGCCTTGTGGCCGCGCTGGAATTCCCTGGACATGCGTGACGACCGTCCCCCATCCGAACCTGTGGTGAATGCGTTGCGCCAGGCTAACGGCTGTGACGGGCAGGACGTGATTCCGGGCCCGGCCCCTCACTCGGCGCGGGCGGCGGGGAGGTGCGGCAGCCGGTCGGCGGCGACCACGCCCTCCAGGTATCCGCGGGCGCGCTCGGTGCGCGGGTAGGACTCCAGGAGCCGCCAGAATTCCGCCCCGTGGCCGGGCACCAGCAGATGGGCGAGCTCGTGCAGCAGGACGTAGTCGACGACGTACTCGGGCATGCCCTGGAGGCGGTGCGAGAGGCGGATGCTGCCCTCGGCGGGGGTGCAGGAGCCCCAGCGGGTGTTCTGGTTGGTGACCCAGCGGACGGTGTCGGGCCGGGCCCGGCCGTCGAGGTACTGCTCGGAGAGGCGGCGGGCGCGCTCGGCGAGCTCGGCGTCGCCCAGCATCCGCTTGCTCTCCTGCGCCGCGAGCTTGTCGAGCATCACGCCGACCCAGCGCCGCTCCTCGGCGTCCGACATGCGGGCGGGGATGAGCACGATCGTGCGGTCGCCCTCGCGGTAGGCGGAGACCGTCCTGCGGCGGCGCGCGCTCCGGCGGACCTCGACCGCGGCCGCCTCCGGCCCCCGGGTGAGCGGGCTCGGAGCGCTGCGCGGTGGTCTGGCGGCGCTGTGCAGTGGGTCGACGGGCACGCCACGACGTTACCCGCTGGCGGTGCGGGAAGTCCCGCCTCGCCGTCGGTTGTCGGGTGAAACACCCGCAGATCCCACGGCCCTCCGCTTATATGACAATCACTCCGTGCCTGTGGACAACTTCGCACGGTGATTTCCCTGGGCGGGCAAGCTGAAGCCCGACCGAGGGGGAACCATGCAGACGACGTCCACGAGCTCCACGCCGGTGAGCTCCACACACACGAGCTCCACGCTGGAAGGCTCCACGCCCACGAGCTCCACGCTGGAAGGCTCCACGCCCACGAGCTCCGTACGGGCGGGCTCCACGCCCACGAGCTCCGCATCCGCGGGCTCCGCATCCGCGGGCTCCGCGTCCGTGATCACGCCCGCGAGCGCTCCGCATCCGATGCTCAAGCCTGCTCTGCGCCGTGCCTGGCGCAACCGCGACACGGTGCAGTTCGGGGTCGCCCCCGCGCACGCGGTGGTGGTGGGGCCGGTCGACACGGCGACGGGCAGCTTCCTGGGCCTGCTCGACGGTACGCGGGGCATGCCCCTGCTGCGCGAGGAGGCGCGCGGGATGGGACTGCCCGACGGCCGGGCCGACGGGCTGGTGGAGCGGCTGTCGGGGGCCGGGCTGCTCGACGACCCCCGGGCCGGCGGTGAGGCCGCGGCCGCGTTGCGGAGCCGGGGCGGTGCCCTGGAGCGGATGCGACCGGACCTGGCCTCGCTGTCGGTGTTGCACGCCGGTCCCGGCGCGGCGATGCGGGTGATGGCGGCGCGTCAGGCGCTGCGGGTGCAGGTGCGCGGTGCGGGGAGGGTGGGTGCGGCCGTGGCGGCCCTGCTGTCGGGCTCGGGGGTGGGCAGGGTCGAGGTGCTGGACGGCGGGCGCGTCGAGCCCTGGGACGTCGCACCGGCGGGGTTGGGCCCGGACCGGATCGGGGAGCGGCGGGACGCCGCGGCACGTCAGGTGGTCCGGCAGGCCGCACCCGTACCGAAGCCGCGCGCCCGGCCGGGCGGCGCGGGGCACGGTGACGCGGGGAGAGGCGGCGCGGGGAGGGGTGGTGCGGGGGACGGGGCACCGTTGGCGCTGGTCGTCCTCGCGCCCCGCGACGGACTTGCGGCCTATGCGCCGGATCCTCTGGAGGCGCAGGAGCTGGTCCTGGCGGGCACGCCGCACCTGTACGCGGGAGTGCTGGAGGCCACGGGGGTGGTGGGGCCCCTGGTGCTGCCGGGCGGGTCGGCCTGCGCGGGCTGCATCGAGCTGGAGCGGGCCGGGCGGGACCTTGCATGGCCGCGGATGCTCGCCCAGTGGAGGTCCGGCCGAACCTCGGGGGTACCGTCATGCGACATGGCACTGGCCACGGTCGTGGCGGGGCTGACCGTGGTGCGGGCGCTTGCCTTCCTCGACGGTGGGTCCACGTCGGGTGCGGGGGTCCGGCTGGAATTGGCGCTGCCCGGTCCGGCCTGGACTCCCCGGCCCGTCGAGCCGCATCCGCGGTGTCCGTGCGGCGCGGCGCGGTCCGGTTCTCCGGAACGGGCCGGAGCCGTCGGGGCACACACGGGACAATGACCCGGTAACCGCCGTCCGCGGCGTGGCTGTTCAGCTAGTTGGAGGGGCGCATGTCTGATCTACCCCGCAAGGCGGTCACCCGTACCGTCAAGTTGGCCGCGCTGCCGCTGGGGTTCGCGGGGCGCACGGCGCTCGGCCTGGGCAAACGCATCGGAGGGCGGCCGGCCGAGCTGATCGCTGCGGAGCTGCAGCAGCGCACGGCCGAGCAGCTCTTCTCGACGCTGGGGCAGCTCAAGGGGGGTGCCATGAAGTTCGGGCAGGCGCTGTCCGTCTTCGAGTCGGCCCTTCCGGAGCAGATCGCCGGGCCCTATCGGGCGGCGCTGACCAAGCTCCAGGAGGCTGCGCCGCCGATGCCGGTCGCGTCGGTGCACGCGGCGCTGGCGGAGCGGCTCGGGAAGGACTGGCGGGATCTGTTCGAGGAGTTCGACGACCGGCCGGCGGCTGCGGCGTCGATCGGTCAGGTGCACCGGGCGGTCTGGCACGACGGGCGTGCGGTCGCGGTCAAGGTGCAGTACCCGGGTGCGGGCGAGGCGTTGCTCGCCGACCTGACGCAACTGGGCCGGTTCGCCAAGCTGCTGGGGCCGCTGGTGCCCGGCATGGACATCAAGCCGCTCATAGCCGAGCTGCGTGACCGGGTGTCCGAGGAGCTGGACTACGAGCTGGAGGCCAGAGCCCAGAGCGCTCACGCACAGGAGTTCGCGGGTGACCCCGACGTGGTGGTGCCGGGCGTCGTCCACCAGAGCGACCAGGTGCTGGTGACGGAGTGGCTGGAGGGCGTGCCGCTGTCCGAGGTGATAGCGAACGGCACCCGGGAGCAGCGGGACCGGGCCGGTCAGCTGATGGCCCGCTTCCTTTTCTCGGGCGCGGCCCGCACGGGCCTGCTCCACGCCGATCCGCACCCGGGCAACTTCCGGCTGGTGACGGGGGACGCCCCGGACGGTCCGCCGGAGAAGTGGCGGCTGGGCGTGCTGGACTTCGGCACCGTGGACCGGCTGCCGCGGGGTCTGCCCGTGGAGATCGGCACCGCACTGCGCATGACGCTGGACGGGCAGGCGGGGACCGTGCACGACCTGCTGCGGGCGGAGGGCTTCGTCAAGCCGGGGATCGAGCTGGATCCGGAGGCGGTGCTGGACTACCTGCTGCCGATCATCGAGCCCGCGCAGGTGGCGGAGTTCACCTTCACCCGCGACTGGCTCCGTGCGCAGGCGGCGCGGATAGCCGATCCCCGCTCCCCCGCGTATCAGCTGGCCCGGCAGCTCAACCTGCCCCCGGCGTATCTGCTGATCCACCGGGTGACGATGAGCACCATCGGTGTGCTGTGCCAGCTGGGCGCCACCGTGCGGCTGCGCGAGGAGATGGAGGCATGGGTGCCCGGGTTCGCGGCGGACAGCCGCACCCAGGACACCCCCGCCTGAGAGCACGACCGGGGGGAGGGGAGGGAGGGGGCGGGGGGCGGGGCCCCCTCCCCCCCGGCTCCTTCACCACCAGGAGGAGTCGAGTCGGCCTTCGATCGATCTGATGTTGGCGCGGGCGCAGTCGTCGCAGAAGTAGCGGCGGCTGCCGTTCTCGACGGAGCAGGTCCAGGTCGGTGGCGCGCCGTCGGGGGCCGCGGTGCCACAGCGAGCGCAGGTGACGGGCTCGGCGTTCTCGGTGGCCTCAGGGTTCAACTGCACTGGTTCATGCGTCTTCCGGTCCACTCCCAAACGGTATCTCCGTGGGCGGGCCGGGAGTGGGTGGCGCACCCAACGCGGCGCGGGGCCGGTCCGAACGGACCGGCCCCGCTGCTGTGCTCACTGCATGACGGCCATGGCCAGGGCGCGGCGGGCGCGCAGCGAGGCGCGCTCGGCGCGGCGCTGCATGCGGCGGGCGGCGGCCAGCCGGACGGCCCTGCGTTGGGACTCGGCCTCCCGCAGGCGGTCGTGCATATGCGCACGTGCCAGGGCTTCTGGGATGAGTTGCATTTCGAGGTTCCTGTTCTGGCGCGAGGCGGTCGCACCGGTGGTGTCGCAGAGGGGGGTGTGGGAGCCGAACGGCTCGGACGGGCGCTGCATCGTCGGGTCCTGCTTCTTGGGGTCGTGCGTCGTGGGGCGGTCGATGGTGCCGGTGGTGATCATGCGGTGACCGGGTTCTTGCGCGGGCGGCCACGGGGCCGCTTGCGGGCCACGACCACGCCCTGGACGAACAGCTCGCCGCCCCAGACGCCCCACGGCTCGCGGCGGTCCTTGGCGCCGGCGAGGCAGGCCGCGCGCAGCGGGCAGGTCTGGCAGAGCGACTTGGCGTACTCCACGTCCGCGGGGGACTCGGCGAAGAAGACCTCGGGGTCATAGCTGCGGCAGGGGACCGGGACGCCGAGGTTCTCGATGGCGTCGTCGAGGTCGGTCAGGGCGGTGAGGGGGGTCAAGGTGTCCTCCGTGGGGACAGGCGGGGGGATCAAGTCGGTCGCTACTGACGGGGTGTGTGCCTTGAGTTGCACGGTGTGTCGTTCCTCGTCTGTTGTTCCGGCTGGTGGCCGGGCTGGTTTCCCCAGGCTTGGGGGCAAACAAAAGGGCCGCGGATCCCGGTGTGGGTTCCGCGGCCCTGGAAGGTGCCGACCTGATCGCGCCGATCAGGCTGGATCTCTCCAGGGTTCGAGCCCACGGAAGGCCCACGTCTTGGGAAGGTGGTGCTGTGCGTTCAGGGATCCGGCGCCATTGGCCGCCGCTGCCGTGGCATAGGTCTGGGCCTGTGCCATTGCTGCTGCCTTGACCTCGGACGCCTGGGACGGTCGCTGTTCCGGACGCGATACCGCGACGGACAGACGGGTGCCCTGGAAGGAACCGAAGGAGAAGCCGAGCATGCTGGCGGAGCCGATCTGGCGATCGGTCATTTTGTTCGCGGCGATAAAGCTGATCATTGTCTCCGCCTCCCTTCGGCGTCTTCGGGGACCGGGGTAATCCGGTCCAGGTCTTCAGTTCGGTGTTCAGTACAGCACGGAACCAACGAATCCCGGTAGTACCGCAGAGCCGTCGCTTCCCTGCTCGGAAGGCTATGGGTATGCCGTCCGCGCGCGCAAACTATTTTTCCGGAGATTCTTCGGAGGTGTCCTGGGACACATCTTCCGAGGTCGGCTCCTCGCCTGCGCACAGGGCCAGGACGTCCGCTCCGAACGCGGCGAGCTTCCGTCCCCCGACTCCAGAGATGCCCGCAAGCTCCGATTCGGTTCCCGGAACGGCTTCGGCAATGGCGAGGAGCGTCTTGTCGGTGAAGACGCAGTAGGCGGGCTGGCCCAGCAGCCGGGCCTGCTCGGCCCGCCAGTCGCGCAGCCGTTCGTAGAGGGCCTCGTCGAGCTCGCAGGGGCAGTCCTCGCAGCGCATCAGCTTGATCTCGCCCGCGTCGGTGAGGGTCCGCCCGCAGACCCGGCAGCGCACGGGCCCCCGCCGCTTGCGGGTGGCCGGGGCGCCGCCGCGCTCGATGCCTCCGCGCCCGCCGGCAGCACCCGCCGAGCCCGGGCGCGGGGCGGCCGAGCCGGGCCGCAGGCCGTTCAGGAAGCGGCTGGGCCTCCTGGAGGGGCGGCCACCGGGGGTGCGGGACAGCGCCCAGGACAGGGAGAGGTGGACGCGTGCGCGGGTGACACCGACGTAGAGGAGCCTCCGCTCCTCCTCGATCTGCTCGTCGGTCTTGGCGTAGGTGATCGGGAGCATGCCTTCGGTGAGGCCGACGAGGAAGACGGCGTCCCACTCCAGGCCCTTGGCGGCGTGGAGCGAGGCGAGCGTCACGCCTTCCACGGTCGGTGCGTGCTGGGCGCTCGCCCGTTCGTCCAGCTCGGCCACGAGATCGGCCAGCGTGGCCTCGGGCCGGGAGCGCACGAAGTCCTCGGCGAGGCGCACCAGCGCTGCCAGGGACTCCCAGCGGTCGCGGACGGCGCCGGAGCCCGCCGGGGGGGCTGCCGTCCAGCCTCGGGTGCCCAGCACGGCGCGGACCTGGGAGGGCACGTCGTCGGCGTCGGCCAGCTGTGGGTCGGAGTGGCCGCCGGCGCGGGCCGCTCCGCGCAGCAGCAGTCCGGCCTCGCGCACCTCGGGGCGCTCGAAGAACCGCTCGGCGCCGCGGAGCTGGTAGGGCACGCCGGCGTCGGCCAGGGCCTGCTCGTAGACCTCGGACTGGGCGTTGATGCGGTAGAGGATCGCGATCTCGCTGGCGGGGACGCCGGCGGCGATGAGGTCGCGGACGCGGCGGGCGGTGCCCTCGGCCTCGGCGGGTTCGTCGGCGTACTCGCCGTAGACCGGCTCGGGGCCGGGGCCGCGCTGGGAGATCAGCTCCAGGCGGTGCTCGGCGGCCCGGCCGCGGGCCTGGGAGAGCAGGCCGTTGGCCAGGTGCACGACCTGGGGCGTGGAGCGGTAGTCGCGGACGAGCTTGACGACCGTGGCGTGCGGATGGCGGAGCCGGAAGTTGAGCAGGTGGTCGGGGGTGGCGCCGGTGAAGGAGTAGATGGTCTGGCTGGCGTCGCCGACCACGCACAGGTTGTCGCGGTCCCCCAGCCAGAGCTCCAGCAGCCGCTGCTGCAGGGGGCTGACGTCCTGGTACTCGTCGACCACGAAGTGCTGGTACTGGCGGCGCACGGTCTCGGCGATGTCGTGGCGGTCCTGCAGGACGCCGACGGTGAGCAGCAGCACGTCCTCGAAGTCGATCGTGCCGCGGTCGCGCTTGAGCTGTTCGTAGGTGCCGTAGATGCGGGCGGTCTCGGCGGGGTCGCGGGGGACCTCGCGGCCGCATTTGGCGGCTGCGGCGGGGTAGTCCTCGGGGACGGTCTGGGTGACCTTCGCCCATTCGATCTCGGCGGTGACGTCGCGCAGCTCGTTGCGGTCGAGGCGGACGCCGCAGCGGGCGGCGGCCTCGGCGACGACCTGGACCTTGCGCTCCAGCAGGCGGGGCAGCTCGCCGCCCACGGCCTTGGGCCAGAAGTACTGGAGCTGGCGGAGTGCGGCCGAGTGGAACGTGCGGGCCTGGACGCCGCCCGCCCCGAGCTGGCGGAGCCGGCCGCGCATCTCGCCGGCGGCGCGGTTGGTGAAGGTGACGGCGAGCACACTCGCGGGCTGGAGGAGGCCGGAGCGGACGCCGTAGGCGATACGGTGGGTGATCGCGCGCGTCTTGCCCGTGCCGGCTCCGGCCAGCACGCACACCGGTCCGCTGAGGGCCGTGGCCACCTCGCGCTGCTCGGGGTCGAGCCCGTCGAGCACCGCGTCGGCGGAGGCCGGCACCTGCGGGAAGAGGGTGGAGTGCGTTGCTGCTGTCACCCCGCCATGCTGCCAGGTTCACGGTGGCGACCGGGAATGTTGTCCACAGGGACACCCGGGTGGTCGTACGGTCCTACTTGTATGACCGGCGGGAATGGCTGCCTGCGGATGCGCGTTCTTCCTCCGGAACACGTCCGGGGGACCTGAGAGAAACCGAGAGAGAAGGAGCGCGGGTCGCATGTCGAGCAGCGTGACGATGTACAGCACCACCTGGTGCGGCTACTGCCGCCGGCTGAAGAGCCAGATGGACCGCGAGGGCATCACCTACAACGAGATCAACATCGAGCTCGACGCCGACTCGGCGGCGTTCGTGGAGAAGGCCAACGGCGGGAACCAGACGGTCCCCACCGTTCTCTTCCCGGACGGCTCCACCCTCACCAACCCCTCGCTGGCGCAGGTCAAGGCCAAGATCAGCGTCTGAGCCCCCGGGGCGGCCGGTACCGCGGCCCCGGCCCGCACGGCCACCGGCCCGCACAGTCCACGGCCCCCGGGCCGTGGGCACCGCGGGCCGCTGCGGGCCGCTGCAGGCCGCCGCGGCCCGCGGCGCTCCGGAAGAAGCTCGCCGTGCGGGCTACGGCTGGCTACTGCGGACTGCAGCGGGCTACGGCAGGGGCTCGCCGTACCAGAGTTCGATCAGCCGGGCCGCGATCGAGATGCCGGTCGGAGGCAGGACCTCCCCGGACGCGAACGCGGCCCGCAGCTCGTCCCGCGAGAACCAGCGCGCCTCGTGGATCTCCTCGCCGTCCACCTGGATGTCCGAGGACGTGGCCCGGGCCATGAAGCCCAGCATCAGGCTGGAGGGGAAGGGCCAGGGCTGGCTCGCGACGTACTCCACGTCGCCGACGGCCACGCCCGCCTCCTCGGCGACCTCCCGGCGCACCGCCTGCTCGATCGACTCGCCGGGCTCGACGAAGCCCGCGAGCGTCGAGAAGCGGCCCTCGGGCCAGTGCATCTGACGGCCCAGCAGCGCCCGGTCCTTCTCGTCCGTCACGAGCATGATCACGGCCGGGTCGGTGCGCGGGTAGTGCTCGGCGCCACAGGCCGGGCAGCGGCGGATGTGGCCCGCCGCCGCGATCACCGTGCGCTCGCCGCAGCGGGAGCAGAAGCGGTGCAGGCGCTGCCAGTTCTCCAGGGCGACGGCGTGGACGAGCAGTCCCGCGTCGCGCGGGGAGAGCAGCAGCCCCGCCTCGCGCAGCCCGGCCGGGCGCGCGGACTGGTCCATCCGGCCCGGCAGTGCGTCCTTCTGCAGGGCGAAGTAGGCGACGCCGTCCTCGTCCTGGCCGAGGAAGTAGCGGTGCGTCTCGGTGGGGGGCGCCTCGAAGGCGGGCGTCATGACGAGCTCGGTGCGGCCGTCGGGGGTGTCGTCGACCAGCGCCTGACCGCCGGAGACCACGAAGACACGCGTCGAGGGGTGGCTCCATGCCGCGGAGATCCACGCCTCGTCCAGGCGGTGGTGCGCGGCGCGGTCGATGCCGCTGGCACCGCTGAGCGTGATGGGCCGGGTGGCTGCGAAATCGGTCCAGGTGGTCACGGCTGCTTCCAACTCCCCCTACGGATGGTGGTTGTGCTCTGCCCGCGTCGTGGTGCTCTGCCCGCGTCAGCGGGCGGACGCGGTCTCGGCGAGGTCGTCCCACAGGTACGCGGCGGTCTCCACGCCCTTCATGAGCAGGTCCAGCTCGACCTTCTCGTTCGGTGCGTGCCAGCCGTCCGAGGGCACGGAGATGCCCAGGAACAGCACGGGTGCGCCGAGTGCGTCCTGCAGGTCGGCTGCGGGGCCCGAGCCCCCCTCGCGCGTGAAGCGGATCTTCTGCCCGAAGGCGCGGCCCATGGACCGGGCGACGGACTGCAGGTACGGGTGGTCGAGCGGGGTCAGGCAGGGGCGGGTCGCGCCCCAGAAGGTGACCTCGTGCCGGATGCCCTCCGGCAGGGAGGCCGTCACCCAGGCGCGCACCGACTCCTGGATGCGGTCCGCGTCCTGTCCCGCCACCAGGCGGAACGAAAGCTTCAGCTGGGCGGTCGACGGCACGATCGTCTTGCCGCCGGGGCCCTGGTAGCCGCCGCCGATGCCGTTCACCTCGGCGGTGGGGCGGGCCCAGATGCGCTCCAGGGTGCTGTAGCCGGACTCGCCGAGCGCTCCGTGCGAGTGGGCCGTGCGCAGCCAGCGCTCCTCGTCGAAGGGGAGCTCCGCGAACAGCTCGCGCTCGGCGTCCGTCAGCTCCACGATGCCGTCGTAGAAGCCCGGGATGGCCACGCGGCGGTCCCCGTCGTGCAGGGCCGCCGCCAGGCGGGCCGCTTCGGTCGCCGGGTTCGGCACGGCGCCGCCGAACGAACCGGAGTGGATGTCCTGGTCGGGGCCGTACAGGTCGATCTGGCAGTCGGTGAGGCCGCGCATGCCCGTGCAGACGGTCGGGGTCTGCGCCGACCACATGCCGGTGTCGGAGACGATCACGGCGTCGCAGGCGAGGCGGTCCGCGTGCTGATGGATCAGTGCGGGGAAGTTCGGGGAGCCGGACTCCTCCTCGCCCTCGATGAGGAGCTTGAGATGGACGGCGGGGGCGGTGCGGCCCGTGGCCGCCAGGTGGGCGCGGACGCCCAGGGTGTGGAAGAGCACCTGGCCCTTGTCGTCGGCGGCACCGCGGGCGTACAGCTTGCCGTCGACGGTGGTCGGCTCGAAGGGGTCCGTGTGCCAGCCGTCCTCGCGGGCGGCGGGCTGGACGTCGTGGTGGCCGTAGACCAGGACGGTGGGGGCGCCGGCGTCGTCGGAGGGCCATTCGGCGAACACCGCCGGGGCGCCGTCCGTGGCGTCCGTCTCCCAGATCTCCGCGGTCGGGAAGCCCGTGTCCTTGAGCTTCGCCGCCAGCCACTCCGCGCTGCGGCGCACATCGGTCGCGCGGGCCGGGTCGGCCGACACGGACGGGATGCGCAGCCACGCGGCGAGGTCGTCGAGGAACGCGGCGCGGTGCGCATCGATGTACGCGCGGACGCTCTCGGCGGGGCCGGTGGTTCGGACGGCGTTGTCCGGGGTGTTGCTCATGGCATCGAGCCTATCCGTACACATGGTGTGACCGGGACCGGGTTTCGTCATGCTTCCTCCCCCAGGAGGATCTTCTCCAGTGCGGCGCGGTCCGGCAGGGCGGGCGGGCGCACGGTTTCGCCGTCGCGGACGTAGACGAACGCGGCGGAGACGGCGTCCAGCGGAACGCCTTGTCGTTCGGCCCAGGCCAGGCGGTAGATCGCCAGCTGGAGGGGGTCCGCGGTGTGGGAGCGGTGCGTCTTCCAGTCGACGATCTCGTAGCGGACGGGGGTCGTGCCGTCACGGCCGGCGGGTGCGGCGGGACCGGCGGATGCGGTGTGGCCGTCGGTCGCCGTGGAGCCGTCGGTCGCCGTGGGGCGGTCCGGGCCCTCGCGGTAGACCGCGTCGATTCTGCCGCGGATCACCCGGCCCCCGAGGGTGAGCTGGATCGGCACTTCCACGCGGTACGGGATGCGGTGCGCGTACGGGGTGCGCTCGAAGGCCTCCTTGAGGGCGGCCAGGTCGCGCTCGTCGGCGATCTCGGGCTCGTCGTCCGGGCCGCCGGGGAGCTCGTCGGGGCCCAGGAGGGGCAGCGGGAGGGACTCGTAGCGGAAGTCCGCGAAGCGCGACTCGACCCAGGCGTGGAACCGGGTGCCGCGGCGGGCGGCCGGCTGGGGGCGGCGGGGCATGGGGCGGGCCAGGTCGCGGGCGAAGGCGTCGGGGTCCTGGGCGAGGCTGACGAGCTGGGACGCGCTCAGGGCCGTGGGTACGACGACGTCGCGCACCGTGGCGCGGGCGCGTGCGAGCTCGGTGGCCAGGGCGGTGAGGTCGCGGTCCCAGGAGGCCAGGATGCGGGCCTCCTCCGGAGGCAACCGGTGATCCTGGGCGGGGACGGCGCCGGGGCCGGGAGCGGGGCTAGGGACGGGGCCAGGGCCGGGGCGGGAAGGGCCCTGCTCCGTCGGCGGCTGCGGGCGCGTCTTGGACAGCGCTTCCCAGTCCGGCTCTCCGGCTTCCGCCCACTCCTCGTCCGCCTCCGGCCACTCCTCGTCCGCCTCCGCCCACTCCTCGTCCGCCTCCGCCCACTCCTCGTCTGCCTCCGGCGGCGGCAGGTCCGCCTCCGGGGCCCGGTCCGTGTGCGGCTGGTCGGTGAGGTGCTGCAGGTGTGCCCGTACCGCCTCCGCCGCCTGCCGGCGGCGGGCCAGGGACGTGGGGTCCAGCGGGAGGGGCCAGGAGTGGTCCCTGGCCTCCTCCTGCAGTGCCGGGTTCGTCGCGCCGTCCTCCGGGCGGTCGGCCCAGACCTCGATCTCGCCGTGGCCCGCCTCGCAGTGCGTGCGCAGGGCTTCGAGGAACGCGGACGGGCCGCGGGGCTTCAGCTGGTGGGGGCCCCACCAGTGGGCGGAGCCCAGGAGGAGGGAGCGGGGGCGGGTGAAGGTGACGTAGCCGAGGCGGAGTTCCTCGGTGTGCTGGTGGGACTTCAGGGCGGCCTTGAAGTCCGTCATGCCCTTGCTGTTCCAGGTGTCGATGTCCGGGAGGGTGGCCGCGTCGCCGCGCAGGGCGTGCGGGAGGACCTTGGCGTGGGCCGTCCAGGACTCGCGGGGCTGTTCGCTCGGGAAGGTCTTCGCCACGAGGCCGGGGACGGCGACGACGTCCCATTCCAGGCCCTTGGACTTGTGTGCGGTGAGGATCTTGACGGTGTCCTCGCCGCCGGGCAGGGAGCTGTCGAGGCCCTTCTCGTACTGCACGGCCGTGCGCAGGAAGCCGAGGAAGGCGGCCAGTGTCGTCTCGCCGTCGAGGGCGGCGAAGCCGGCGGCGATGTCGAGGAACTGGGTGAGGGTCTCGCGGCGGCGGGCGGCCAGGGCGTGCGGGGAGGCCGAGAGCTCGACCTCCAGGCCGGTGGTGGCGAGGACGCGGTGGAGGACGTCCATGAGGGGGTCGCCCAGGCTGCGGCGCAGGTCGCGCAGTTCGGCGGCGAGGCGGGCGAAGCGGATGCGGGCTTCCGGGGAGAAGGGCAGGCCGTCGTCGGGGGTGTCGGTGGTGAGGAAGGTGTCCAGGGCGTCGGCCAGGGAGATGACCTCGGCCGGGTCGGTTCCTTCCACGGCTTCGGCGAGGCGGCGGGCGGGGTCGGTGCCCTGGGTGCCGTAGGGGACGAGCGTGCGGGCGCGGCGGCCGAGGAGGGCGAGGTCGCGGGGGCCGATGCGCCAGCGGGGGCCGATGAGGAGGCGGACGAGGGCGGCGTTGGCGGTGGGGTCCTGGAGGACCTCGCAGACGGCGGTGAGGTCGGCGATCTCCGGCAGATGGAGGAGGCCGGACAGGCCGACGACCTCCACCGGGAGGTCGCGTTCGACCAGCGCCGCCTGGATCTGGGCGAAGTCGGTGGCGGTGCGGCACAGGACCGCGATCTCCCCGGGGCGGGTGCCGGTGCGCACGAGGTGGGCCAGGGAGTCGGCGAGCCAGGCGAGCTCCTCGGCGTGGGTGGGCAGCAGGGCGCAGCGCACGATGCCGTCGCGTTCGGCGCCCGGTGCCGGGCGCAGGGCCTCGACGCCTTCGTGGTGGGCGCGCAGGGGGGCGGCGAGGGTGTTGGCGAGGTCGAGGAGGCGGCCGCCGCTGCGGCGGTTCTCGCTGAGGCTGTGGCGGTGGGCGGGGCGGCCGTCGGGGTGGGGGAAGTGGTGGGGGAAGTCGTCGAGGTTGGCGACGGAGGCGCCGCGCCAGCCGTAGATGGCCTGGCAGGGGTCGCCGACGGCGGTGACGGCGTGGCCGGTGCCGCCGCCGAAGAGGCCGGCGAGCAGGATGCGCTGGGCGACGGAGGTGTCCTGGTATTCGTCGAGGAGGACGACGGCGAACTCCTCGCGCAGGATGCGGCCCACTTCGGGCCGGGTGTCGGCCAGTTCGGCGGAGAGGGCGACCTGGTCGCCGAAGTCGAGGAGGTCGCGGCTGCGCTTCTCGCGGCGGTAGTCCTCGACCAGGTGGAGCAGTTCCAGGCGGGCGCGGGCGGTGTCGGGCACCTTGCGCAGGTCGGCGTTGGTGAGCCGGGCGCCGTCGAGGGTGGTGAGCAGCTCCTGGTCGTGGGCGCGGAGGCGGGCGGGGCGGACGAGGTGTTCGGCGAGCTCGCCGTCGAGGGCGAGGAGGTCGGCGACGAGGTCGGCGAAGGAGCGGGTGAGGGCGGGGTGGGGGCCCGGGGAGGAGCGCAGGACGCGGGCGGCGAGCTGGTAGCGCGTGGCGTCGGCGAGGAGGCGGGTGGTGGGCTCCAGGCCGATGCGCAGGCCGTGTTCCTTCAGGAGGCGGCCGGCGAAGGCGTGGTAGGTGGAGATCTGCGGGTCGCCGGCGGTCTCGCTGTCCTCGGGGGCGAGGGGGGCGATGCCGGCCTGGGCGAGGGCCTTGCGGACGCGTTCGGAGAGTTCGCCGGCCGCCTTGTTGGTGAAGGTGAGGCCGAGGACCTGCTCGGGTGCGACCTGTCCGGTGCCGACGAGCCAGACGACGCGGGCGGCCATGACGGTGGTCTTGCCGGAGCCGGCGCCGGCCACGATGACCTGCGGGGCGAGCGGCGCGGTGATGCACGCCAGCTGCTCGGGGGTGAAGGGGATGCCGAGGAGCTCCTTGAGCTCGTCGGGGTCGGTCAGGCGCGGGGTCACACCGGAAACGCTAACGGGGGGCACTGACAGTCACTCCACGATCTGGCGGCCCTCGGGCCGGGCCGTGCAGGAGGTGCGGAAGGAGCAGTGGGTGCAGTGCTGGCCGGGGCGGGGGGAGAAGCGTTCTTCGAGGACCCGGCCGGCGGCCTCGGCGAGGAGGTCGCCGATCCACTCCCCCTCCCCCAGCGGCTGCTGTGCCTGCACCTTGGGCAGGGTGTCGCCGCCGTCCTTCTTCGGGGCGCCCTGGCGCAGCTGGACGAGTTCGGCGCCGCCGGCGGGCGGGCGGGGGCCGGGGAAGAGGTCGTCGACGGCGCCTTCCTCGACGGCGAGCTGGTAGACGGCGAGCTGGGGGTGGCGTTCGACGTCGGGTGCGGAGACGGTGCCCTTGCCGGTCTTGAAGTCGACGACGTAGGCGCGGCCCCGGTCGTCGGTTTCGACGCGGTCCATGGAGCCGCGGATGCGGACGAGGTGGCCGGCGGCCTTGAGGGTGAGGTCGAAGCCGTGTTCGGTGGCGACGGCGGTGCGGCCGCGTTCCATGACGTGCCAGCGCAGGAAGCGTTCGAGGGCGGCGCGGGCGTTGTCCTTCTCCTGCCGGGACTTCCAGGGGGCGTCGAAGGCGAGGGAGTCCCAGACGGATTCGAGGCGTTCCATGAGGACGGCGAGGTCGGCGGGGGTGGTGCCGGAGGCGACCTCGTCGGCGAGGACGTGCACGACGTTGCCGAAGCCCTGGGCGGCGGTGGCGGGTGCGTCGGCCTTCACTTCGCGGCCGAGGAACCACTGCAGGGAGCAGCCGGTGCCGGTGAGCTGGCCGAGGGCGGAGCCGGACAGGGCGACGGGGTCGGCGGGGTCGCGCAGGGGGGCGCGGGTGTGGGTGGGTTCGTCGAGGCCCCACCACCGGTCGGGGTGGGCGGAGGGGACGAGGGGGGTGCCTTCGTCGTCGCGGAGGGCGGCGAGCCGGGCGAGGCGTTCGGCGGCGGCGGCCCGCAGGGTGTCCGGGGCGGCGGGGTCGACGGTGGTGGCGCGCAGTTCGGCGACGAGGGCGGGGACGGCCAGGGGGCGGCGGGGGCGCTGGGTGACGTCGACGGGTTCGGTGCCGAGCTCGGTGAGGAAGCGGGAGGGCTGGTCGCCGTCCTCGGCGGCCGCCTTGACGGCGGTGACGACCAGGCGCCGGCGGGCGCGGGTGGCGGCCACGTAGAACAGGCGGCGTTCCTCGGCGAGGAGGGCGCCGGGGCTGAGGGGTTCGGCGAGGCCGTCGCGGCCGATGCGGTCGGCTTCCAGGAGGGAGCCGCGGCGGCGCAGGTCGGGCCAGAGTCCTTCCTGGACGCCGGCGACGACGACCATCCGCCACTGGAGGCCCTTGGAGCGGTGGGCGGTCATCAGGCGTACGGCGTCGGGGCGCACGGTGCGGCGGGTGAGGGTGTCGGCGGCGATGTCCTGGGCGTCGAGTTCGTCGAGGAGGTTGAGGGCGCCGCGGCCGCCGGTGCGTTCCTCGGCGCGGGCGGCGGTCTCGAAGAGGGCGCAGACGGCGTCGAGGTCGCGGTCGGCGTTGCGGCCGGCGGCGCCGCCGCGGTGGGCCGCGCGCTGCAGGCGGGTGGGCCAGGGGGTGCCGTCCCACAGGGTCCACAGGGCGTCCTCGGCGGTGCCGCCGGCCGTGAGGAGTTCGCGGGCGGTGCGCAGGAGGGCGCCCAGGCGCTGGGCGCCGCGGGCGTACGCGGGGTCGTGTGCGCCGAGGCGTTCGGGTTCGGTGAGGGCTTCGGCGATGAGGGTGTCGGAGGGGCGCGGCACGGTTTCGCCGGCGGCGCGTTCCTCGTCGCGCAGGGCGCGGCCCAGGCGGCGCAGGTCGGCTGCGTCCATGCCGCCCAGGGGTGAGGTGAGCAGGGTGAGGGCCGTGTCGGGGGCGAGGGGCGGGGGTGTGGGTGCGGCGGCGGATTCGGCGACGACGCGCAGGGCGGTGAGGAGGGGGGCGACGGCGGGTTCGTGGCGCAGCGGCAGGTCGTCGCCGTCGACGTCGACGGGGACGCCGGCGGCGGTGAGGGCGCGGCGCAGGCCCGGTATCGAGCGGGCGCCGGCGCGCACGAGGACGGCCATCTCGTGCCAGGGGACGCCGTCCTCCAGGTGGGCGCGGCGCAGGATGTCGGCGATGTTGTCGGTCTCGGCGCCGGCGGTGGGGTAGGTGTACGCCTCGACGCGGCCGCCGTCGTGGACGGCGGCGAGGTCGCGGTGGGCGCGTACGGCTGCGGCGGGGAGCCGGGTGAGGGGCATCCGGCGGGTGAGGAGGCGGGTGGCGGCCAGGAGGCGGTCGGCGGAGCGGCGGGAGACGGTGAGGACCTCGACGGGGGCGGCGGTGCCGTCGCGTCGGGGGAAGAGGTGGGGGAAGTCGAGGATGCCGTTGATGTCGGCGCCGCGGAAGGCGTAGATGGACTGGTCGGGGTCGCCGAAGGCGACGAGGGTGCGGCCGTCGCCGGCCAGGGCGCGCAGCAGGCGTACCTGGGCGGCGTCGGTGTCCTGGTATTCGTCGACGAAGACGGCGTCGTAGCGCTGTGCGAGGTCGGCCGCGACGGCGGGGCGTTCGGCGAGGAGCACGGCGCGGTGGACGAGCTCGGCGTAGTCGAGGACGCCGCGCATGTCGAGGACGTCGAGGTACTCGGCGAGGAAGTGGGAGGCGGCGAGCCAGTCGGGGCGTCCGCCGCGGCGGGCGAAGTCGCCGAGGTCGCGCGGGCCGAGGCCGAGCTCGCGGCTGCGGGCGAGGACGGCGCGCACTTCGTCGGCGAAGCCGCGGGTGGTCAGGCAGGCGCGCAGGTCGTCGGGCCAGCGGACCCGGCCGCGGCCTTCCTGGGCGAGGGCGACTTCGCCGGCGAGCAGTTCGCGGACCATGACGTCCTGCTCGGGTCCGGACAGCAGCCGGGCGGGTTCGGCGAACAGGCCGGTGTCGTGGTGGGCGCGGACCAGTGCGTGGCAGTAGGAGTGGAAGGTGGTGGCCCGGGGGGCGGGTGCGCCGCCGAGCCGGGCCGTCATGCGGTCGCGCAGTTCGACGGCGGCCTTGCGGCTGAAGGTGAGGACGAGGATCCGTTCGGGGTCGGTGCCCCGGCGCACGCGGGCGGCCACCGCTTCCACGAGGGTGGTGGTCTTGCCCGTTCCGGGTCCGGCGAGCACGAGCAGGGGTCCCTGCCGGTGGTCAACCACGGTCTGCTGCCGTGCGTCCAGCTCTGGAGGGGTGACCGCGCCCGGGCGGGTGCGTACCAGGCGGTACGCGCCCGGGGCGGGCGGGTGCGCCGAGCGGGACGACGGGGAGGAGCTCACGTGTGTTGCCGGTCCTGGTGGGGGTGCGGGGTGGGGTGCTGCGGGAGGGCCCGGTGCGAAGGGCGGTCACCGACGCTACGCCAGGAGGGGGGCGGGGCGCAGGGCGTCCGGTGAGTCGTCGTCGTCCTTCCGGGGCCTCATCCGTTCGGGTAATGCCTTGGGGGCGTGGGCCGGGGTGCGGGTGGGCGGCCGGTGGGCGGGTGCGGTCAGGTGTGCGGAGTCACATCCGCGGGGGCGTCTTCGGTGCCGTCCCAGCGGGCGCGGGTCATGGCGAGTCGTGGCACGTGGCCCTCGGTGGCGGGTCCGGCCTGCCGGAGGGGGGTGCCCTCGCGGCGGTAGTGGTCCAGGGCCCGCAGCTCGTGGCCGGGCAGGAGCACGCCGTCGGCGCGGACGACGCGCCACCAGGGGACTGCTGCGCCGTAGAGGGCCATGACGCGGCCGACCTGCCGGGGGCCGCCCTCGCCGAGCCATTCGGCGACGTCCCCGTAGGTCATCACCCGGCCCGGCGGGATGCGCTCGGCGACGGCCAGCACGCGCTCTGCGTACTCGGGAAGCTCGCTCACCGGTCCATACTGCCGCAGCCGCCCGTGTCCCTTCCCGCCACCCACCGGAGCCGGACATTCCACAAGATCACTCAGAGTGCATCCCGACGCTACAGGGCGTACGATCCGGAGTCCGCGCCCCCGAAATGCACCCTGATACCCCCTTGCCCGGCCGGGTCGTGCCACCATCTTCCGGGCGGTGACTGGTGATACGAGACAGAGAAGAGACCGACAAGCAGCAGGGCGCGCAGCCTCCCGAAGAGGCCCGCGCCCCCGCAGTGCTGCCCTGCCACGACGACCCCGGGGGCCGCGGCCTGTCCGGTGAGTCCGGGAAGCCGGGCAGATACCAGTGCGAAGGCGGCGAGGTCCACATCGACAAGGTCTCCGGCGACGAGCCCCTGCTCCCCGCCCGTGTCCACCGCCCTGCCGACCTCGTGCGGCTGTTCCTGGGCATCGTCGGCATCGCCCTCGTGCTCGCCCTCGCGGCGTTCGCCCACGGCACCACCACGGGCCTGGCGCAGGACGTCAACGAGAGCACCGGCAAGGCGCCCCAGCTGCTGGCCAGCTTCGCCGGGCTCACGGCCAACGTCGCGGTCTTCATCGTCCCGGTGGCCTTCGCCATCGAGCGGCTGATCAAACGCGACGGGCTGCGCATCGCCGACGGCGTCCTGGCCGCCGTGCTGGCCCACGGCGTGTCCCTGGCCACCGCCCTCTGGGTGGCCGAGGCCGCGCCCGAATCCATTCGCGCCGCGCTCACCCAGCAGGCGCCCACCGGCGGCCTCACCGACCCGGTCCACGGCTACCTCGCCCCGGTGATCGCCTACATGACGGCCGTCGGCATGTCCCGCCGGCCGCGCTGGCGCGTGGCCATGTGGGGCGTGCTCCTCCTGGACGCCTTCGCCGTCCTGGTCAACGGCTACACCACGCCGTTCTCGATCGTCACCACCGTCCTGATCGGCTGGACGGTCGCCTACGGCACGCTGTACGCCGTCGGCTCGCCGAACGTGCGCCCCACCGGCCAGCACCTCCTCGCGGGCCTGCGGCGCGTGGGCTTCACGCCCGTCAGCGCGCTGCGCACCGAGGAGGACACCCCGGAGGCCGAGCCGTCCGCGCACCCCGACCGCGGCCGCCGCTACCTCGTCACCCTGGAGGACGGCCCGCCCCTCGACGTCACCGTCGTCGACCGGGAGCAGCAGGCCCAGGGCTTCTTCTACCGCGTCTGGCAGCGGCTGGCCCTGCGCGGCATCATCCAGCGCCGCAGCCTGGTGTCCCTGCGCCAGGCGCTGGAGCAGGAGGCGCTGCTCGCCTACGCGGCGATCGCCGCCGGCGCCAACGCGCCCAAGCTCATCGCCACCTCCGAGCTCGGCCCGGACGCCGTGATGCTCGTCTACGAGCACATCGGCGGCCGCACCCTGGACGCCACCGCCACCGAGGAGATCACCGACGAGCTGATGGCAGGCGCCTGGCGGCAGGTCCAGGCCCTGCAGTCGCGCCGCATCGCCCACCGCAGGCTCGACGGCGACGCCCTCCTGGTGGATCGTTCCGGCAATGTCGTCCTGACCGACCTGCGCGGCGGCGAGATCGCCGCCGGCGACCTGGTGCTGCGCATGGACGTCGCCCAGCTGCTCACCACCCTCGGGCTGCGCGTGGGCGCCGAGCGCGCGGTCGCCGCGGCCGTGTCGGTCCTCGGCCCCGAGGCCGTCGCCGACAGCCTGCCGCTGCTCCAGCCCATCGCCCTCACCCGCGCCAGCCGCGCGACCCTGCGCCAGCTCGCCCGCGAGCGCGCCCACCGCGAGCGCGAGGCCGCCCTGGAGGCGTCCCGCATCGCCCGCGAGGAGAAGGCCCGCGAACGCGCCGAGGCCGGCGCGACCGAGCCCAAGGACGACCGCAAGACCCTCAAGGCCGAGCGCAAGGCGGAGAAGCAGCTCCTCGACGACGCCGCCGAGGAGGCCCGCGAGGAGGACCTGCTCGCCCAGATCCGCCGCCAGGTCCTCCTCATCCGCCCCCAGGCCCCCATAGAGCCCGTACGCCTGGAGCGCATCAAGCCCCGCACCCTCATCAGCTCCCTCGCGGGCGCCATCGCCGCCTACGTCCTGCTCTCGCAGCTCGCCCACGTCGAGCTCGGCAAGCTCGTCGACCAGGCCAACTGGTACTGGGTGGCCGCCGCGGCCGGCTTCTCCGCGCTGAGCTACGTGGCCGCCGCGATGAGCCTGCTCGGCTTCGTACCGGAGAAGGTGCCCTTCGGCCGCACCCTCCTGGCCCAGGTCGCCGGCTCGTTCGTGAAGCTCGTCGCCCCGGCGGCGGTCGGCGGCGTGGCCCTGAACACCCGCTTCCTCCAGCGCGCGGGCCTGCGCCCGGGCCTGGCCGTGGCCAGCGTGGGCGCCTCCCAGCTCTTCGGCCTGGCGAGCCACATCATCCTGCTGCTGACCTTCGGCTACATCACCGGCACCGAACGCACCTCCTCGGCGCTCCCGCCCTCCCGCACGGTCATCGGCGGCCTGCTCACCGCGGCCGTCCTCGTCCTCGTCGTGACGGCGGTCCCCTTCCTGCGCAAGTTCGTCTCGACCCGCGTGCGCTCGCTGTTCGCCGGCGTGGTGCCGCGCATGCTGGACCTGCTGCAGCGCCCCCGGAAGGTCATCCACGGCATCGGTGGCTGGGTGCTGCTGTCGGCCGCGTTCGTCATGTGCCTCGACACCTCCATCCGCGCGTTCGGCGGCGACCTGAGCTACGCGAGCGTCGCGGTGGTCTTCCTCGCCGGCAACGCCCTCGGCTCGGCGGCCCCGACGCCCGGCGGCGTGGGCGCGGTGGAGGGCGTCCTGATCGGCGCCCTCACCCTCGCCGGACTGCCGGCGGAGACGGCGGCGCCGGCGGTGCTGCTGTACCGGCTGATGACGTTCTGGCTGCCGGTGCTGCCCGGGTGGCTGTGCTTCAACCAGCTCACACGAAAGGGTGCGATCTAGCAGAAGCCAGGCAGCCCCCGGAGATCGCCTTGCATATGCGGACCGTATGGCCATACGGTGCCGCGCATGCGGTCGTACACCATCGGGCAGGCAGCCCGTCTGCTCGGCGTCAGTCCCGACACGGTCCGGCGCTGGGCCGATGCCGGGCGGATCCCCACCGACCGCGACGAAGCGGGCAAGCGGCTCGTCCAGGGCCCGGACCTCGCCGCGTTCTCGGTGGCGCTCGCCGCCGAGGCGCAGAGCGAGGACACGGCGCACACCAGCGCGCGCAACGCCTTCCCGGGGATCATCACCGCCGTCAAGCTCGGCGACGTCGCCGCGCAGGTGGAGATCCAGGCCGGGCCCCACCGCCTCGTCTCCCTGCTGACCCGCGAGGCCGTGGAGGAGCTGGGCCTGGCCGTCGGCATGGAGGCCGTGGCCCGGGTCAAGGCCACCAACGTGCACATCGACCGCGCCTGAGCCAGGAGAGACCATGCGCCGCACCACCGCCCCCGTCCTGGCCGCCGCCCTGCTGATCGCGCTCACGGCGTGCGGCGGCGGGAGCAAGGACACCGACGCCGCGGACACCGGCGCCAAGAAGCCCACCCGGCTCACCGTCCTGGCCGCCGCCTCCCTCACCGACGTCTTCAAGACCGCCGGCGCCGCCTACGAGAAGGCCCACCCGGACACCGAGGTGACGTTCTCCTTCGCCGGCTCCCAGGAGCTGGCCGCGCAGGTGCGCCAGGGCGCACCCGCCGACGCGCTCGTCACGGCCGACACCAAGACGATGGACGGCCTCCGGCAGCAGACGGACACCCCCGCCACGATCGCCAAGAACCGCCTGACGATCGCCACGGCACCGGGCAACCCCCACAAGATCGAGGGCCTCGCCGACCTGTCCAAGGAGGGCCTCAAGGTCGTCCTGGCCGCCCCCGAGGTCCCCGCCGGCCGCTACAGCAAGCAGGTCCTCGAAGCGCAGCACGTCGACGTCCGGCCGGTCTCCCAGGAGCCGAACGTCCGCGCCGTGCTCGGCAAGGTCTCCCTGGGCGAGGCCGACGCGGGGATCGTGTACGTCACCGACGCCGCGGCCGCCAGGGGCAAGGTCGCCACCGTGACCGTCCCGGACGCGCAGAACGCCGTGGCCTCCTACCCGGCGGCGGCGCTGAAGGCGTCCCGGCACGGCGACGCGGCCAGGGAGTTCGTCACCTGGCTGCGCTCGCCCGAGGCCCAGAAGATCCTCCGGGACGCCGGCTTCCAGCAGCCGTGAGGTTCCGCGCCCCCCTGACCCTCGCCGTGCCGGCCGTGCTGGCGGTGGCCTTCCTGCTGCTCCCGCTGACCGGCATCCTGGCCCGCACGCCCTGGCACACGCTCCCCGCCCGCCTCACCTCGCCCGGGGTCACCCAGGCCCTGACCCTCAGCCTCACGGTGTCGGCCTGGGCCCTCGCCCTCTCCCTCGTCCTGGGCGTCCCCCTGGCGTGGCTGCTGGCGCGGGGGGAGTTCCGGGGCAAGGCGCTGGTGCGCTGCCTGGTGATGCTGCCGATGGTGCTCCCGCCCACGGTCGCGGGCGTGGCGCTGCTGCAGGGGTACGGCCGGCGAGGAGTGCTGGGCGCCTGGCTGGACGAGACCCTGGGCATCACGCTCCCGTTCTCCACGGCGGGGGCGGTGGTCGCGTCGGCGTTCGTGGCGATGCCGTTCCTCGTGATCAGCCTGGAAGGAGCGCTCAAGGGCCTGAGCCCCCGGTACGAGGAGGCGGCGGCGTCCCTCGGCGCGGGCCCCCTGCACGTCTTCCGCACGGTCACGCTGCCCATGGTGACCCCGGGCCTGTTCGCCGGAGCGGCGCTCTGCTGGGCGCGCGCACTGGGCGAGTTCGGGGCGACGATCACGTTCGCGGGCAACCTCCCGGGCGCCACGCAGACGCTGCCGCTGCAGGTCTACCTCCTGCTCCAGGACGACCCCGAGGGAGCGACGGCGGTATCCCTGCTCCTCCTGGCGATCGCCACGCTGGTCCTGCTGTCGTTGAGAGGCCGCTGGCTGACGCCGCACACGGCGCCCGGAGCCGGGCGGGAGGAGAAGGATGCGGAGCAGTCGTCCCCCGACGCCGGAGCCGTCGGTGCAGGGGCCGTGCGGCCTGCAGCCGCAGAGGGCCCTCCCCGCCCCGGCCCCGCCCCCACCGGACACCGGCTGCGCACCACCGTCACCGGCGCCACCCAGGCAAGCCTCGACGCCGCACCCGGCACCACGATCGCGGTCGTGGGCCCGAACGGCGCAGGGAAGACGACGCTCCTGCGAGCCCTCCTGGGCATGACGACCCGCGCCACAGCAAGCACGCTCCACCTGGGCGAGGAGGACACGGCGTCCGCCCCCACCCATCACCGCCGCATCGCCTGGGTCCCGCAGGACAACGCCCTCTTCCCCCACCTCACCGCCCTGGCGAACACGGCCTACGGCCTGCGCGCCCAGGGCACCCCGAAGAAGGCCGCCCACCGCGACGCCCGGGAGTGGCTCGACCGCCTGGGCGTCGGCCACCTGGCCCACCGCAGGCCCGCCCGCCTCAGCGGCGGCCAGGCCCAGCGCGTGGCACTGGCCCGCGCCCTGGCCTCCCGCCCCCGCCTGCTCCTCCTGGACGAACCGCTGGCGGCACTGGACCAGTCCACCCGGGCCCACGTCCGCCGGACCCTGCGCACCCACCTCGCCGGCTTCCCCGGCGTCTGCCTGATCGTCACCCACGACCCCGTGGAGGCCGTGGCGCTGGCGGACCGGGTGCTCGTCCTCGAAGACGGCCGGACCGTCCAGTACGCCACTCCCGCCGAGCTGACCCGCCACCCCCGCTCCCCGTGGGCGGCCCGCATGCTCGGGCACAACGCGTGGTCCGGCAGGGCGACGGAGGACGGAACGATCCTGCTGGACGACGGCGCCCGCCTGCGCACGGCGGAAGCCCCGGCCGCCGCAACGACCGGACTGGCCGTCGTGCCGCCGGAGGCCGTCGCAGTGCACACGGCCGAGCCGGCGGCAGGCAGCCCCCGCAACGCCTGGCCGGGCACGGTTCACGAGCTCACCGCCCAGGGCGGCAGGCTCCGCGTCCTCGTCGCCGGGCAGCCGGACGTGATCGCCGAGATCACCCCGGCGGCGGCCGCGGCACTGGAGCTGAAGGAGGGCACCCGCGTCTGGGTGACCGTCAAGGCGACCGAGATCAGGTTCGTCCCCCACTGACCCACACTGACCGCACCGACCGCACCCGGAACGTCCCGCCCCCACCGATGGGCGGCCGGAGCGCCAAGCGGGCCGGGGCATCCCGTACGCTCCGCCCGGCCCGCCCGGCCCGCCCGGCCCCGCGGTAACCCGTACGCCCCGCACCGCGCGCGGCCCTCCCCCTCCCGCCCGGAGGATGGGAGGCGTGCCCAGATCCCCACGAGTCGGCGTCCTGCTGGCCGCGACCGTCCTTCTCCTCGCCACCGCCACGGGCTGCGACGGCGGCGTGGGTCCGGGCAGCAGCAGCGAAGCCGCCCCGGGCACGGGCGCGAGTGCGGGCAGCGGTGACACCGCCCGCCTCGCGGCCGCCGCACAGAAGCTGGAATGGAAGCAGTGTCCCGCCCCCGCCCGCAGCGAGGACAGCAGCGCGGGCCGGCCACCGGGGCGCGACTGGGAGTGCGCGACGCTGCGCGCCCCGCTGGACTACGCCCACCCCGACGCCGACACCATCGGCATCGCCATGATCCGGGCCAAGGCCACCGACCAGGCCCACCGCATCGGCTCGCTGATCTTCAACTTCGGCGGTCCGGGCGGCTCGGGCATCACCACCCTCCCGGCCTTCGCCGACGACTACCGCACCCTGCGCTCGCGTTACGACCTGGTCAGCTTCGACCCGCGGGGGGTGGGCCGCAGCAGCGGCGTGACGTGCCTGGACGACCGGCAACTCGACGCCTACTACGCCGCGGACGCCACCCCCACCGGTCAGGACGAGGAGCGGTCCCTGGTCGCCAGGATCGACCAGTACGCGGCGGCCTGCCAGAAGAACTCCGGCAAGATCCTCCCCCACGTCGGCACGACGAACGCCGCCCGCGACATGGACCTCATGCGGCACGTACTGGGCGACGCCAAGCTGCACTACTTCGGCATCTCGTACGGCACGGAACTGGGCGGCGTCTACGCCCACTTGTTCCCGAAGAACGTGGGCCGCGCCCTCCTGGACGCCGTGGTGGACCCGTCCAGCGACCCCGTGCAGAGCGCACTCGCGCAGGCGGGCGGCTTCCAGCTGGCGCTCGGCAACTACATGGCCGCCTGCGTGAAGACGTCCGACAACTGCCCCACCGAGCAGCAGATCACCGGCCTGCTCGACCGTCTCGGCAAGGACCCGGTGCCGGGTGGTTCCGGCCGTGACCTCACCCAGTCGCTGGCCACCAGCGGCATCGCCCAGTCCCTGTACTCGAAGGACTTCTGGGACTACCTCACGGAGGGCGTCGAGGACGCGGAGAACGACGACGGGAAGATCCTGCTCGCGCTCGGCGACTCCATGAACGGCCGTGGCCAGGACGGCAAGTACAGCTCGCTGCAGGCGTCGCTCAACGCCATCACCTGCGCGGACTTCGCCCAGCGCTACACGGCGGCCGAGATCGAGGGCAAGGTGCCGGAGTTCCGCAAGGCGTCCCCCGTCTTCGGGGAGTTCATGGCGTGGAGCCTGCTGCAGTGCACCGGTTGGCCCGTAAAGGGCGAATGGCAGACGCCGGACGTCAGCGCGAAGGGCTCCGCACCCGTGCTCGTGGTGGGCAACACCGGTGACCCGGCCACCCCTTACGAGGGAGCGCGCAAGATGGTGCAGGAACTGGGCCCGGGAGTGGGCGTGGAGATGACGTACCGGGGCGAAGGCCATGGGGCGTACGACAGCGGCAATGCGTGCGTGAAGAGCGCTGTTGACGCATACCTGCTGGAAGGTACCGTTCCGGAAGCCCATAAGATCTGCTCATAAGGTGTGCTGATAGCACCCATAGCACATCACACCGGTAATACGAACTCCGCCGGCTCGAATGTCAGTGGCCCGCACTACGATCGCCCGCACAGAAGTTCCGCACGCGACAACGGAGTTGCACCGGGGGACGAAGGGGGGCACGTCATGCCGAACACCACCGCAGCCGGCCGCACCGCCCGGCGGGCCCGCACGCTGACCGGCGCCCTGGCCATCGCGGCCCTGCTGGCGGCCTTGATGGCGCTGTGGCAGACGCAGTTCCGGCCGCTGTCCAAGCCGGAGTACTGCTGGGGCACCTGGCGCGCGGACGGCGGCCCGTTCCGCACGGACGCCGGGCGCGACGGCGGCGCACACCGCCGCACCGCCCGGGAGACGGCCCCCACCCCCGCCCGTCCCCACGGCCGCTGCTCGCTGAGCTGGAGCGGCGGCCGGGGCCGGGACGCCCCCCGCCGGAGCCTGGAGGTCCGCTACGAGACGGGCCCCAGCGCGGCGAAGGAGCGCCGGGCGTGGCTGGCGGAGCTGTTCGCCGGAGGCGACGCCGCCCTGCCGGACGACCTCCCCGGCTTCGTCACCGCCGCCACCGGCACCCTGGTCCTGCCCGCTTCGTGCGACGTGGACGGCCGGCCCTCGGTGGTGACGGTCTCGGGCTCGTTCGACTCCAGCCCGGACCGGACGGGCAGGATCCTCCTGGAGGCGGCCAACCGCGCCACGAAGGTGACGGGCTGCGCCGGCGAGGTGCGCACCACGGGCCCCACGACCCCCACGGGCTGCAGCCTCCCGCTCCCGGCTCCGCGGCCCGCGCCGGCATCCGCCTCGGCTCCCCCGGCCGCACCCGGGACCGCGGCGGGCAGTGCCCACGACGGCTTCCAGACCTGCGCCGTCGCCGGCGGCGGTCAGTGGGCGGCCCGGTTCACGATGGTCGCCCGGCCCCGCATCGTCACCCTGTTCGACGGACTGACCGGCGACAGCCCGCCCGCGCCCGGCTGGCGCGCCCTGGGCCGGATCGAGGCCACGGCCGCGCTCATACGGGCCGACTGCGCCGGCCGTCCCACGGTGTTCACCATGCGCACGGGCCCCGGCCGCACCGGGACGCGCCTGGACGACGCGCGCGAGGCGTTCCCCCCTCTCGTGGAGGCGGCGGCGGACCGCATGGGCTGCGCGCCCCTGCACTCCGTCTGACGGCGACCGTACGCCGGGGGGCGAAGGGCCTCCGGCGAGCGATTTCTCCGTAAAGTCGGTGGAATGAGTCCCACACGGCCCCGGGCCGCCGCCCTCGCCTCCGCCGCCCTCGCGCTCGCCCTCACCGCCACCGCGTGCGGGCGGGGAAGAGACGGCGACGGGTCCGGCGGCACCGACAGCAGGAACCGTTCGGCGGGCGCCCAGCTCACCTGGAAGCGCTGCGAGGCGCCCACCGCGCCCCAGGGCGGCGGCAAGGCGCCCGGCAAGGGGTGGGAGTGCGCGACGCTGCCCGTGCCCCTGGACCACGCCAAGCCGGACGGCGAGAAGATCGGCCTGGCGCTGATCCGCAGCAAGGCCCGGAACTCCTCCGGCCGCATCGGCTCGCTCGTCTTCAACTTCGGCGGCCCCGGCGGCTCCGGCGTCGCGGGCCTGCCGTCGCTGGCCGACAGCTACGAGAAGCTGCAGGGCCGCTACGACCTGGTGAGCTTCGACCCGCGCGGCGTGGGCGAGAGCGCGGGCGTGCGGTGCCAGAGCGACAAGGAGCTCGACGCCTCCTACCAGATCGACGGCACACCCGACGACGACGCCGAGCTCAAGGAGACCCTGACGGCGAACAAGGCGTACATCGACGCGTGCGCCAAGAACTCCGCCAAGGTCCTCCCCCACGTGGACACGATCAGCGCCGCCCGCGACCTCGACCTGATCCGGTCCGCGCTCGGCGAGCAGAAGCTGCACTACTTCGGCATCTCGTACGGCACGGAACTGGGCGCGGTCTACGCCCACTTGTTCCCGAAGAACGTCGGCCGGGCCGTCCTCGACGCGGTCGTCGACCCGACCCAGGACCCGCTGCAGGGCAACCTCGGCCAGACCAAGGGCTTCCAGCTTGCCCTCGACAACTACCTGAAGGACTGCGGCACTTCCGGCGGCTGCCCGACGCAGGCGCAGATCACCACCCTGCTCAAGGACCTCGACGCCAAACCCCTGCCGACCACGCAGGGCCGCAAGCTCACCCAGGACGAGGCGGTCAACGGCATCGCGGCCGCGCTGTACTCGAAGGACACCTGGAAGTACCTGACGGCCGGGCTCCAGGAGGCCCTGCGCAAGGGCACCGGCAACACCCTGCTGCTGCTCTTCGACTCCCTCGTCGGCCGCGCCCCCGACGGCCGCTACAGCAACCTCCAGGCCGCCAACCGGGCGGTCTCCTGCGCCGATGCCGAGCAGCGCTACACCGTGGCCGACGTGAAGCAGCGCCTGCCGGAGTTCCGGGCGGCGTCGCCGGTCTTCGGGGAGTCGGCGGCGTGGTCCCTGCTGTCCTGCACGGACTGGCCGGTGAAGGGCAAGTGGAAGACCCCCGACGTGAGCGCGGACGGCTCGGCGCCGATCGTGGTCGTCGGCAACGCGGGCGACCCGGCGACGCCCGTGGCCGGTGCGGAGCGCATGGCGGAGAAGCTCGGCAGGGGCGTCGGCGTCCGCCTCACCGTCAAGGGCGAGGGCCACGGCACGTACGGGGTCGACGAGTGTGCGACCAAGGCCGTGGACGCCCACCTGCTGGAGGGCAGGACCCCGGCGGACGGCACCGTCTGCTCCTGAACGCCGACGGCCCCCGCTCGCGCGAGGCGAACGGGGGCCAGCGGGCGGCCGCTCCTATGCTGTTGCTCGCCCGAAGGGTCAACTGTTGGTTTCGCAGAGGGCAAGCGCCTGGATCTCGTCAGGGCTGCTGGCCGCCCAGGTATTGGGCGTGTCAGGCGATGGGCCATTCATGAATATGATCGGGCCCCGTTCAATAGGCACGAAACCCTTCACCGCGTATCCGCCGCCGATCAAGTGGGTGCCCTCCGGACACGTTGCCTCGGAGTGCTGGCCCACGGGCCCGGCAACCGTCGTCGACGTCACAGCCTCAGCTGTACTAGCGGTCGCCAAACCGAAGGCGGTTGTGATCAGTAGAGTGCCGACCACAACGGCGCTCGCGCGCGAGCGCGCTGAGTTCATTCGAGTCATGGCCTGGTCCTTCTCGCGAAGAACCCCCCTTTCGGACCAGCGTAGACGTGCTCGCCGCCCCTCGCACGGCAGACCGGATCGCAGCCGTCCGTGGGCCGTCCGTGGGTGACTGACGGCAGCCGACAACGACCAACAACACATGCGGCGTGGCAGCAATGTGGGGGGCTGCGACACAACTCCGCAGCCCCCCTCCCCAAAAAACGGTCGATCAGTAGACCGGCTTCTGCGGCTCGACCTGGTTGACCCAGCCGATCACGCCACCGCCGACGTGCACGGCGTCGGCGAAGCCGGCCGACTTCAGCACGGCCAGCACCTCCGCCGAGCGGACGCCCGTCTTGCAATGCAAGACGATCTTCTTGTCCTGCGGAAGGTCCTGGAGGGCGTTGCCCATCAGGAACTCGTTCTTGGGGATCAGGCGGGCGCCGGGGATCGAGACGATCTCGTACTCGTTCGGCTCGCGGACGTCGATGACGTCGATGTTCTCGCCCGCGTCCATCCACTCCTTGAGCTGCGCGGGAGTGATCGTCGAGCCGGCCGCCGCCGCCTGCGCCTCCTCGGAGACGACGCCGCAGAACGCCTCGTAGTCGATGAGCTCGGTGACGGTGGGGTTCTTGCCGCAGACCGCGCAGTCGGGGTCCTTGCGGACCTTGACCTGCCGGTAGGTCATCTCCAGGGCGTCGTAGATCATCAGGCGGCCGACGAGCGGGTCGCCGATGCCGGCCAGCAGCTTGATGGCCTCGTTGACCTGGATGGAGCCGATCGACGCGCACAGCACGCCCAGCACGCCGCCCTCGGCGCAGGAGGGGACCATGCCCGGCGGCGGGGGCTCGGGGTAGAGGCAGCGGTAGCAGGGGCCATGCTCGCTCCAGAAGACGGACGCCTGTCCGTCGAAGCGGTAGATCGAGCCCCAGACGTACGGCTTGCCCAGCAGCACGCAGGCGTCGTTGACCAGGTAGCGGGTGGCGAAGTTGTCCGTGCCGTCCACGATCAGGTCGTACTGCGCGAAGATCTCCATGACGTTGTCGGCCTCAAGGCGGCCCTCGTGGAGAACGACGTTCACGTACGGGTTGATGCCGAGCACCGTGTCGCGCGCGGAGGCGGCCTTGGAACGGCCGATGTCCGACTGGCTGTGGATGATCTGGCGCTGCAGGTTCGACTCGTCGACCTCGTCGAACTCCACGATGCCGAGCGTGCCGACGCCGGCCGCGGCCAGGTACATCAGGGCTGGGGAGCCGAGGCCGCCGGCGCCCACACAGAGCACCTTCGCGTTCTTCAGGCGCTTCTGCCCGTCCATCCCGACGTCCGGGATGATCAGGTGGCGGGAGTACCGACGGACCTCGTCGACGGTGAGCTCGGCAGCCGGCTCGACCAGGGGTGGCAGCGACACAGGGGCTCCAGGGTCATCCCCACGGGTGCGGGGAACATAGAGGCAGCGTTCTGTTCTTCCCCTGCAACACTGCCACGCCCCGTCTCATTCCGAGACACCAGGTCCGATGCGCGAGACGATCTCGTCCCAGTAGCCGGGCAGGGACTCCCAGGGGTCGACGTCGTCGTGGTCGGTGCGGTCGGTGAGGTAGACGGTGCCCGCGCCCTGCCAGCGGGCGATGCGCAGCGCCTCGTCGAGGTGGTGGCGCGGCACGCCGTGCACGAGGTGGCAGAACCGCTCGGGCGGGTGCTCGGCGGTCCATTCGGGGGCCTGGGACCAGCGGTAGCGGGACCACGGCCCGGCGAAGGTCACCAACTGGTCGGCGAGGGCGGCGTATCCGGAGCAGGCGGGCCCGCCCTGCACGAGCACCACGTGGGCCGCGTCGAGCAGGGTCCGCAGGGCACCGACCGCGCGCCGGGTGCCGGGGAGCCCGGCGGCGTCGGTGGGGCAGCGGCCCAGGGCGAAGCCGTCGACGCGGTACCAGTTGAGGTAGCGCTGTGCGTCCGAGAGCAGTTCGCCGAAGGGACGCGTGCCGTGACCGGCGTCCAGGTGGCCGAGCACCCGGACGCCGGAGGTGCGCAGCGGGACGACGGCGGACAGGCAGTACGGGTCCTGGCGGAAGCCGGGGCCGCCGACGGATCCGCCGGTGGGTCCGCCGGTGCCGCGCAGGGTGCCGGCGCCGAGCACCACCCAGTCCAGCGGGAGCCCGGTCCGCTGGAGGCCGCCCCATTCGACGGGGGCGACCAGGGGGTGGGCGAAGCCGGGCACGGCGATCCGGAGGGGGGCCTTGCGGGCGGCGGGGGCGCGTCGGTGGCCCGGCGAGATCAGATACGACACGCCGCCTCCATCCAGATGTCGGCCAGTGATTCCTCCAGGCCGATGCGGGGGCGCCAGCCGAGCCGGTCGCGGGCGGTGCGCACGTCGGCCTGCTGCCAGCCGCCGCAGCCGTCGGGGTAGGGGTAGGCGGGCGGGCTGCCCAGGTGCGGGTCGTCCAGTTCGTGGAGGGCGCCGCCGAAGCCGGCGACGCGGGCGAGGAGGGTCGCCGCGTCGCGCAGCCGGACGGCGCGGCCGGTGCCGATGTTGACGGCGCCCTGCGCGGCGGACAGGGAGGCCGCGTGGACGGCGCGGGCGATGTCGCGGACGTCGACGAAGTCGCGCTGGACGCCCAGGCCCGTCAGTTTGAGTTCGTTGTCGCCGCTCTGCATGGCCCGCCGCATGGCCTCGGCGAGCCGGCCGAGCGGTGAGCCGGCGGGGGTGCCGGGGCCGACGGGCGAGAAGACCCGCAGCACGATGGCGTCCAGGCCGGAGCCGAGGACGAGTTCGGTGGCGGCGAGCTTGCTGACGCCGTACGGGCCGCCCGGGCGGGGGACGGCGTCCTCGGCGGTGGAGGAGCCGGGCTGCGAGGGCCCGTACTCCGAGGAGCAGCCCACCTGGACCAGCCGGGCGCCGCAGCCGCTGCGGCGCAGCGACTCGCAGATGGTGGCGACGGCGACGGTGTTGTGCCGGGTGAGTTCGCGGGCGCCGCCCCGCGTGGCGCCCGCGCAGTTGATGACGACGCCGGGGTGGACGGCGTTGAGGAACCGGGTGAGTGCACCGGGGCTGCCGCTGGCCAGGTCGAAGCGGACGTCCGCGTCGTCGCCGCGGCCGAGCGCGGTGAGCTGGACGGCGGGGTCGGCGAGCAGCCGGTCGGCCACGAAGCGGCCGAGGTAGCCGTTGGCGCCGAGCAGCAGGACTCTCATCGGTCGTGCCCTCGCTCTCGCCCGGTGGTGCCAAGGGGGTGAACGGTCATCTTCCTTGCTCTCCTCTGACGGGGTGTGGGGTCGCCGGGCGAGGGCTCCTGCCCGGTGCCCGGGGCACCGGCGGCGCCCCCGGGGGCAGGGCGGTTCGGGAGGGGTGCGGGGCGTCCGTGCGGCCGTGGACCGAGGCCCTCGACAGCGCGGGGACGGCGTGGGCCAGCAGGGCGAGGGCCGGCAGGGTGCACGCGAGGAGCGGGACGACGGCCGGGCCGTAGGCGCCCGCCGCCCAGCCGACGGGCCATCGCAGGGCTTCGCAGCCGGGCAGCCGGGCGGCGAGCAGGCTGGCCAGCGGCAGGGCCTCGGCGGTGGCGGCGGCGAGGGTGGCGGTGACGGCGGCCCGGGTCAGGCCGTGCGCGGACAGCAGCCGGGCGAGGAAGAACAGTGCGCCGAGGGCGGCCACGGCGGCGCAGTCCAGGGCGGGCCGGGCGGGGACGCCGAGCAGGCCGCCGGGGGGCAGGGCGGTGCGGGCCGGCCAGAGGCAGGCGAGCAGGGCGCCGAGGAAGAGGGCGAGGGCCACGAGCAGGGCGGGCCGGACCTGCCGTGCGAATTCGTCCAGGCCGCGGCTTCGGGCGAGGACGCGCCGGGCCCGTTCGGTGAACCAGTGGGCGCACCATGCGGCGGGTGCCACGGCGCAGGCCAGGGCGAGCGCGGTGGGGGCGGCGGCGTTCACGGCGGCCGCGGCCAGGGCGTGGGCGGACCGGCCGTGGCGCCCGTGCAGGAGCAGGGTGACGGCGCAGTCGCCGGCCAGGGCGTAGGCGGTCAGCCAGAGCCAGGCGGGCAGGCCGGCCCTGCCCCGGCCGGCGCGCAGGGCCGCGCAGGTTGCGGGCCGGTGCTCGCCCGTGGCCGTTCCGTCGTGCCGGGTGGACGGCGGGGCCTGACCGTAGGTGTCCTCGTCGCGCTCCACACGCGCGTGGAGCTCCTCGGCGAGGGAGAAGACGTCGCGGTGGCGGTACTCGGCGGCGACGCGGTCGCCGATGCCGTGCTTCTCCAGGGCCGCGGCGATTTCGAGCGGGTGGACGGCGCCGGCGCACAGTGCGTGGTGGCGGCGCAGGAGTGCCTTGACGGGGTCTGCCGGTGCCCGGTCCGGTGCGGGGGCGTCCGCCGGGTCCTCGGCTATGCCGACGGGGGTCGCTGCGCTGGTGCCGGGCCGCAGTGATGTGGTCATGGGCGCCCTGCCCAGGTGGGCGAGGCGGCGCGGGGCGAGACGGCGAGCGGGGGCTGGGCGCCGGCGGCGTGGGAGAAGGGGACGGCGGGGTCGGGGGCGGTGTGCTGGACGGGGGCGCGGGAGAGGACTTCGAGGTAGACGGCGCCGAAGGCGGAGACGTTCTGCTCGACGGTGAAGAGTTCGAGGGCGCGGGCCCGGGCGGCGGCGCCGAGCCGTGCGCGGCGTCCGGGGTCGCCCAGCAGGGCCCGGCAGGCGGCGGCGAGGGCGGCGGGGTCGCGCGGGGGGACGATCAGGCCGGTGCCGCCGATGACTTCGCGGACGGCGCCGACGTCGGGCGAGACGGTGGCGCGGGCGCAGAACATGGCTTCGGCGAGGGCTGCGGGGAAGCCGTCGTGGGCGCCGGAGAGGAGGACGACGCTGCCGTCGGCGTAGTCCTCGGGGCCGCAGGCGGGTCCGAAGGTGACGCCTTCGGGGCCGTGGAGGGTGTCGGGGGGCGCTCCGACGACCTTCAGCCGGATGGCGGGTTCGGCCGTGCGGAGGGTGGCCAGGGCCTCCCAGAGGTGGGGTTCGACCGGGCCGCCGGTCCAGACGAGGGTGAGTCCGTCGTCGGCGGCCTCTCCGTCGCCCTCGCCGACCGCTTCGTAGAGGCTGGCGTCCATACCGGGGTGGACGGTGCGCAGCCGGGCGCGGTCGGCGCCGCAGCGCTCCTGCCAGCGGCGGCCCTGCCCGTCGCCGGCGGTGATCACGGCGGCTTCGGCGTAGATGCGGGCGGCGAGCTGCCGGTGGAAGGCGGACATCAGGGTGCGTACGGGAAGGGAGAGGTCGCCGGGGCCGGAGAGGTAGTGCTCGCGCAGCCGGACCTCGTATTCGGTGACGAGGAGGGGGGTGCCGAAGAAGCGTTTGGCCAGCAGGCCCGGGAGGGCGGCGGGTCCGGCGGAGGTGGCGTGGCAGAGGTCGACGGCGGCGAGGCCGCGGTCGCCGCCCGCGGTGCCGTACCAGTCGAGGGAGAGGGGGCGCAGGGCGCGTTCGAGGAGTTCGGAGACGACGAGGAGGTCGGCGACGCGGGTGCCGTAGACGGCGGGGTGGGCGCCGGGGGCGCGGCAGGCGGTCTCCAGAGCGCGCAGGGCCTGTTCGGAGCGGAGTGCGGCGGCGAGGCCGCCCTCGTCGCGGGCGAGGCCGGCGAGGCCGTCGAGCCCGTCGGCGAAACGGTACGCCTGATCTCCCGGCAGGGTGATCGCGGCTGCCAGGTCACCGAAGTGGGCGGAGAACCGGCGGCGCTGGTCGCGTCCGTACGAGCCGTAGGCGCGGCTCGCACAGCCGGGGGCGGGTCCGCCCCACAGGGGTGCGGCCCGGACCCGCCGGACGTTGCCCGGCAGGGCGTGCCAACCGCTGTCCTCCTGGCGGGCGCTGCGGCTCAGGGCGTAGAGCTCGAAGTCGTGCTGGCCCAGTCCGCGCACCAGCCGGTCGCACCACTCCCCGCCCTCGCCGGCGGCATACGGATACCCGCCCTCGGAAAGCAGTCCCACACGCACGAACGCACCCCCGTTCTCCCTTGTCGGAAGCCGCCGTTAGGGCAGCGGGGAGCACGCTATGCGCGCTTCCCGGTGGCGCGGCGGACGGTTGTCCGTCGCGCCACCGGAAGGGGTGAACGGGAGTGACTTTCCAGCAGGCGGGGCGTTTGATCGCGCTATGCGGCGGGGCCGTGGCCGGCCGTGGTGGCGGGCCGCTCCAGGGTGGGCACGGCGGCCAGCAGGGCCTGGGTGTAGGCGTGCCGGGGGCGTTCGTAGACGTCGTCCGCCGGGCCCTCCTCCACGATGCGCCCGCCGCGCATGACGACCAGCCGGTCGCTGACCTGGCGCACGACGGCGAGGTCGTGGGCGATGAAGACCAGCGCGATGCCCAGGTCGCGCTGCAACTCGCCCAGCAGCCGCACGACCTGCGCCTGGGTGGTGACGTCCAGGGCGGAGACCGGCTCGTCGCACACGATCAGCTTCGGCTCGGGGGCGAGGGCGCGGGCGATGCCCACGCGCTGCCGCTGGCCGCCGCTGAACTCGTGCGGGTAGCGGTGGTAGGCGGCGGGGTCGAGGCCGACGCGCTCCAGCAGTTCCCTTACGCGGCCGACGATCTGAGCCTCCCCCAGCTTTCCGGCGGCCCGCAGCGGGTCGGCGATGGACTCGCCGATGCTGCGGCGCGGGTTGAGCGAGGAGACCGGGTCCTGGAAGACCATCTGCAGTTCGCTGCGGAAGGCGCGGAGCTCGCGCTCCTTGAGGCCGCCGATGGAGCGGCCGCGGTAGTACAGTTCGCCGCCGGTGGGCTCCAGCAGGCGGACCAGCATGCGACCGAGGGTGGTCTTTCCGCTGCCGGACTCGCCGACGATGCCGACGGTCTCGCCGGCCCGTACGGTGAGCGAGGTGCCCTCCACGGCGGTGACGGTCTGCTTGCCACGCCCGAACTCGCGCCGCAGGGCGGTGGCTTCGAGCAGGACCTCACCGTCGGCGTCGGCGCCGGCCGGGCGCTGCCGCCGTTCGGTGATGCGCGGGACGGCCGCCAACAGCTCGCGGCTGTAGGGCTCGCGGGGCGCGCCGAGCACGTCGCGCACCGGCCCGTGCTCGACGGCCCGTCCGTCCTTCATCACGAGCAGTTCGTCGACGCTGTCGGCCGCGACGCCCAGGTCGTGGGTGACCAGGATCAGGCCCATGCCGTTCTCCTCGCGCAGTTCGCGCAGGAGGCCGAGGATCTGGTCCTGGACGGTGACGTCGAGGGCGGTGGTGGGCTCGTCGGCGACCAGGAGGCGGGGTGCGCAGGCCAGTGCCATGGCGATGAGGGCGCGCTGGCGCATGCCGCCGCTGAACTCGTGCGGGCGCAGGCGGGCGCGGCGGGCGGCGTCCGGGATGCCGACCCGGTCCAGGACCTCGGCCGCGCGGGCGCGGGCGGCGCGGCGGGAGGCGCCGCGGTGGTGGAGGCGGTGGACCTCGGCTATCTGGTCGCCGACGGCCCGGTAGGGGTCGAGGGAGGAGAGCGGGTCCTGGAAGACCATGGCCGCCGTGCCGCCGCGCAGCCGCCGCAGTGCGGCGTCGTCGGCGGCCTGCACGTCGTGCCCGGCGACGCGCACCGAGCCGGTGACGTGGGCGCCGGTGCCCCGGTGCAGGCCGAGGAGGGCGTAGGCGGCGGTGGACTTGCCGGAGCCGGATTCGCCGACGATGCCGAGGGCCGCGCCGGGCCGAAGGGTGAAGGAGAGGTCGTCGACGGCCCGGACGAGACCTGCGGTCGGGTGGGAGCCGGCCTCCGGGCCGGGGCCGGCCGGGAAGGCGACGGACAGGCCGTCCACCGCGACCAGGGGCTGGGGCGTCATCGCAGGACCACCCTTCGGTCGGCGGCGGCGTGGAGCACGTCCGCCACGATGTTGGCGAGGACGACGGCCGTGCCGGTGACCGTCACCACGGCGACGACCACGGGCAGGTCGAGGGTGGTGGTGGCGTGCACGAGCAGCTGTCCGATGCCGGGCAGGCCGAACATCATCTCGGTGAGGACGGCGTTGCCGAACATCGACCCGAAGTCGGCCGCGGACAGCGCGATGACGGGGGCGACGGCGCCGCGCAGGGCGTGCCGCCCGACGAGCGAGCGTTCGGTGGCCCCGTAGGCGCGGAAGGTGCGGATGTGGTCCTCGGCCAGCGTCTCCAGCAGGGAACTGCGGGTCAGCCGGGCGTACTTCGCCGATTCGAGCAGGCCGAGCGCGGCCCAGGGCAGCAGCATGTTCCAGGCCCACTGCTCGGGGTCGTCGGTGAGCGGGACGTAGGTGGGGAAGGGCAGCCAGGCCAGGTAGGCGCAGAACAGCATGAGCAGGCCGAGGCCGCTGATGAAGACGGGGGTGGCCGTTCCGGCGAGGGTGAGCCAGGTCAGGACGCGTTCGGTGATCCCGCCGCGGCGCAGTGCGGAGAGCAGGCCGGTGCCGGTGCCCAGGAGCAGCCACACGGCCATGGCGCCGACCGCGAGCGAGGCGGTGGCGGGCAGCCGCTCGACGAGCATGTCGGTGACCTGCTGGTTGTTCTGGTACGAGAGGCCGAAGCAGGGGGCGTCGCAGTGCAGCACCCCGGCGCCGGTGGAGTAGTCGTGGCCGGTGACGAGGCCCTGCAGGAAGTGCCAGTACTGCGTGTGAACGGGGTCGTCGAGGGAGAGCTGTGCCCGGACCTGGGCGATCTGCTCGGGGTTGCAGCGGGGGCCGCAGGCCAGGCGGGCGGGGTCGCCGGGGGCGATGTAGAAGGTCGCGTAGACGACGGCGGTGAGCACGAGGACGACGGCGAGCGCCCCGGCGAGGCGCCGCAGGAGGTAGCCGGTCATGCCGCACCTCGCGCGCTGCTCGTGCGCGCCGTGCGCCGCTTCGTGCCGACGCTCAGCCGTGAGGCCGCGCGCGGGTCGAGGGCGGTGCGCACCCCGTCGCCGAGGACGGTGAAGGCGAGGGTGGTGAGGAACAGCATGAGGGCCGGCAGCAGGACGTACATGGGGTCGGCGCGGAACCAGGTGGTGGCTGACGAGAGCATGTGTCCCCAGGAGGGGGTCGGGGCCTTCACCCCGACGCCGAGGAAGGACATGCTCGATTCGAGCACGATGTTGGTGGGCAGCAGGACGGCCGCGTAGGTGATCACGGGGCCGGCGAGCGAGGGCAGCAGTTCGCGCCGGGCCACCCGCCAGGTGGAGCCGCCGGTCAGCCGGGCGGCCGAGACGAAGTCGAGCTTCTTCAGGCTCAGGGTCTGGGCGCGCACGAGCCGTGCCATGCCGCCCCACTGGAGGAGTCCGATGGCGATGACGAGGAGCACCGGGCGCGGGAAGTCCGCCGGGACGACGGCCATCAGGGCGATGGCGAAGACCAGCAGGGGCATCGCCACCATCACGTCGGTGACGTGGCCGAGCGCGCTCTCGACGAAGCGGTTGCCGAGCGCGGCCGCCAGGCCCACGCCGAGGCCGATCAGGATCTGGACGAGGGTCGCGCCGAGGGCGACGAGCAGCGAGACGCGGGCGCCGTACAGCAGGCGCACGAACATGTCGCGGCCGGTGCCCGGTTCGACGCCCAGCCAGTGCTCGGCGCTGATGCCGCCGAGGTCGCCGAAGGGCACGCCGCCGCGCGCGGAGTCGACGAGGGCGTCGTGGTACGTGTTCGGGTCCTGGCCCTCCAGGGCGGCCAGCAGCGGTGCGGCGAGGGCGAGGAGGACGAGCAGGCCCAGCACGGCGCCGGCCGCGAGCGCGGACCTGCGCGCGCGCAGCCGCCGCCAGACCTGCCGGGCGCCGGAGACGGGAGCGGCTCCCGTCTCCGGTTCCTGGGTGGTGATCGGGTCCGTCACTTGACCGCGACCTGCGAGACGTCGAGAACACCGGTCCAGTTGCTGATGACGACGTTCTTGACGTCCTTGCCGAAGAGGCGCTTGTAGACGGGGTTGAAGAGCGGCACGGTCAGGGCCTGCTCACCGATCTTCTTGTCGAGGGCGCCCCAGCGCTCGGCGGCCGCGTCATGGTCGGTGATCTTGTTGATCGCGTCGATCTCGTCGTTGGTCGTCGCGTCGTCGAGGCGGGCGGTGTTGAAGTTGGCGCCGTCCTTGACGATCTGCCGGCCGTCGAAGATCGGGGCGAGGAACGGGCCGCCGGAGGGCCAGTCGGCGCCCCAGTGGGCGATGAAGAGGCCCGGCTGCTTGTCGAAGCTGTGGATCTTCTCGTCGTAGTCGTTGTCCTCCAGGCCCTCCAGCTTCACGGTGATCCCGGCCTCCTTGAGCGCGGCCTGGACGGCGGTCGCGATCTCGGGGCCGGTCTCGAAGTTCTGGGCCGTGGAGTGGGTGAGGGTGATCTCCAGGCCACTCTCGTGACCGGCGTCCTTCAGCAGTTCCCTGGCCTTGGCGGCATCGCCCTTGGCGCCCGCCGGGAAGTGGTCGTACGGCGTGTGGCCGAGGGGCTTCTGGGGCGGCAGGAAGGTCGTGGTGGGCTCGGCGAGCGAGGAGCCGCCCGCGGCGTTGACGACGCTGGTGCGGTTGATCGCGTACGAGATCGCCCGGCGGACCTTCGGGTCGTCGAAGGGCTTGACCGTGGGGTTGAACGCCAGGTACGAGGTCTGGCCGAAGTGGCCGGTGCCGACCCGCTCGGCGAGCTTCTTGTCGCCGGTGACCTGGGCGAGTTCGGCCGGGCCGAGGTTGGTGTCGGTGGTCACGGCGGCCGCGTCGGCGCCGGAGCCGGTGGACAGCCGCTGGTTGATGACGGCCGGGGACAGGCCGGACTTGACCTCGATGCGGTCGGGGTAGGCGTGCCGCTCCTTGTCGGTCTCCTCGGACCAGTGGGGGTTGCGCTCCAGCGTCATCTGCTCGCCGTCGCCCACGTTCTTGACGACCTTGTACGGGCCGGACGAGACCGGGTGCTCGGCGTACCTGGCGCCGGTGTCCTTGGCCTTGGGCACGGGCGCGAACTGGGTGGAGGTGGCGAAGTAGGGGAAGTCGCCCTCGGACTTCCTCAGCTTGAAGACGATGGTCTTCTCGTCGGGCGTCTCGATCGAGTCGAGGCCCTTCTTCTCCTTGTACGGGCCCTGGTAGGTGTCGCCGCCGATGAGCCAGTCGCGCAAGTAGGGGGCGCCGCCGGAGAGTTCGGCGGCGAAGGAGCGCTCGACTCCGTACTTGATGTCGGCGGAGGTGATGGGCGAGCCGTCCTCGTACTTCAGCCCGTCCTTGAGCTTGTACGTCCACGTCTTGGCGTCGTCGCTGGGGGTGCCGGTGTCCGTGGCGAGGTCGGGGACCACCTTGGTGCCCTCGGCGCCGTTCTCACGGTTGCGGGTGGTGAGGGTGCGGTAGACCAGCGAGGGGATGTTGCCGCCGCCGGAGGTGTAGAGGCGGGCGGGGTCGAACTGCTTCTGCGGCGCCCGGTTGAGGACAGTGAGCGTGCCGCCCTTGGCGGGTGCGCCGTCGGCGCCGCCGCCCCCCGCACCGTCGCTCTTCTCCGGGCCGCACGCCGCTGCGCCGCCGGCCAGGACCACACTGACGGCGGCAGCGGCCACCCGACGGGATATGACGGACATGTGACGCATGACAGGAAAAGCCTTTCGCGGGGGGGGGCAGCGAGGAATGCCGAAGGAAGGACGGCAGGAAGCACCCACGGAAGGCGGTTGGAGGAGCGCACGGGGACGCAGGACCGCCCCCGGCGGACGCGACGCTGCCGGGCAGCGCGCAAGAGCGCGGGGGAAGGGCGGTCTCAGCGACAGAGGATGTCGGCGACTGCGTGCGCGGCCACGCCGATCAGCGCCAGCTCGAAGCCGGCGATCTCGGAGGCGTGGTGGTGCGACATGCGCAGAAGACTGAACGAATTTTCGCCCCCTGGCAAAGATGTCTCACATGGAGAGACCGAACGGCTCAGGATGCGGAACGGGGCGCGGCCTCCGGATACGGCCAGGGGTTGGGCCGGCAGGTCTTGTCGTCCGTCGTCAGGAACTTCGTCTGCTGCATCATCACCGGCGCCAGGGCGCCCTGTGCGCTGCAGGACTCGTGGTCGCGGCCGAGCCGGTGGCCGACCTCGTGGTTGATCAGCATCTGCCGGTAGGCGTGCATCTCGTCGCCGTAGGTCTGCGACCCCTGCGCCCACCGGTAGGCATTGATCATCACGCGGTCGGTGGCGGCGGAGTCGCAGGAGACGTTGTCCTCGGTGGTGTCCAGGCCGGACTTGGCGCACCAGGTCGCCGTCGTCCGGGGGCTGGCCAGGGTGACCACGAAGTCGGCGTCGCCGGAGGAGACGCGCTCGAACGTGCGCTTGGCTCCGTGGCCCCAGCTGCGCTCGTCGTTGAGCGTGCGGTGCACGGCCTCGGCGAAGAGGGCGCCGTCGAGCGGCAGTCCCTTCTCCACGTCAACGCGGTAGCGCACCACATCACCCTTACCGGGGGCCTGGTCGGTGCCCGGCACGACCTCGAATTCACCCGAGGCGCCGGCCTGCTCCTCCAGCGGGTACTTCCCGGCCATCTTCTGCTCGTACGTGACGGGCACCTGGGCGCCGCCGTAGGGCGTGGGCCGGGCGTCGGAGCGCGAGGCGGTGTCGGCGCCGGAGCGGTTGCCGATGCCGGCGGGCCGGGCCTGCGCCGTGTCGTCGCCCCGCTGCACCTGTCCGGCCACCATGACCGCCAGCACGGCCGTCACCAGGGCGGCGGTCACGCCGGTCACGGTGCGGGCCACCGTCCGGCCGGGGCCGCGCGGGGCGGCCGCGGCGTGGGAGCCGCCGCCCGCCGGGGCCGCGC
>NZ_BMVB01000016.1 GCF_014650495.1 Streptomyces cinnamoneus
TCGCGCCGGCTGCCGCCCCGGGCGCCGCCGGCCGCCCCCGCGGCGGGCGGCCGGTGGCCGGCGCGGCGCTGCTCGATCAGGGTGACCGCGTTGTCGGGCAGCCATGCCGAGGCCGTGCCGCTGTCGTCGCCGCCCGAGGCGAACAGGTGCGGTGCCAGCTGCGACTGCAGGTCCGCCGGGCTCGGCCGGTTCTCCGCGGCCATCTGCATGCAGGAGTCGATGAGGGGGCGCAGCTCGTCCGGCAGCCCGCTCAGGTCCGGGCCTTCGCGCAGCAGCATGAACACGGTCTCGACCGGGTTGGCGCCGTGGAAGGGCGCATGACCGGTCGCGGCGAAGACGAGCGTGGAGCCGAGGGAGAAGATGTCGCTGGCACCGGTGACGCTGCGGGAGTCGCGCGCCTGCTCGGGTGACATGTACGCGGGCGTGCCGACCGCGACGTTGGTCATGGTCAGCCGGGTGTTGGACACGCCGGAGGCGATGCCGAAGTCGATGACCCGGGGGCCGTCCTCCACCACCAGCACGTTCGAGGGCTTGAGGTCCCGGTGCACGAGCCCTGCGCCGTGGATGGACTGCAGTGCCTCCGCGATGCCGGCGGCGAGCCAGCGCACGGCCTGGGCGGGCAGGGGCCCGCACTCGTTGATGATCTCTTCCAGCGAGGGCGCGGGGACGTAGGCGGTGGCCAGCCACGGCACGGCGGCCCTCGGGTCGGCGTCGACGACCGCGGCGGTGTAGAAGCCGCTGACCGCCCGGGCCGCTTCCACCTCACGGGTGAAGCGGACCCGGAAGAGCTGATCCTCGGCGAGCTCCGTGCGCACCGTTTTGATCGCCACCCGTCGGCCGGACGCCGAGCGGGCGAGATAGACCAGCCCCATGCCGCCCGCACCGAGCCGGCCGAGCACCTCGAACGGGCCGATCCGTCTCGGGTCGTGCTGCGTAAGCTGCTCCACCACTGACCTGCCACCTCCCCGTGGGGGCTTGAAGGGTTTCAGCCCCGTGCAGCGTCTCACCGCGAAAATTATCCCGGGGTACGCACCCTGATTCTTCCTGGCGAAGCCCGCGGTTGCGAACCCGGGGCACGCTTCGCCGTGTCTCCGCCAAATGGGTCGATATCCGGCTATAGCCGGATGCGTCCGCTTCGTTCCGACTGCGGCACTCCCCCCTGAGATCCCGTACCGCCCCCTCCCCGTCTCTCCCGCTACCCCTGCCCGAGCCCCTGCCCCAGTTCCTGTCCCGGCTGCGAGACGTCGATGATGGCGAAGTCGGCGCCCTGGTCGTCGGCGAGCATGGCGAAGCGTCCGTACGGGGTGTCCTGGGGCTCCAGGCGGACCCGTCCGTGCAGCCGCAGCACCGCGTCCGCCACGGTGTCGCAGTTCTCGACGACGAAGTAGGCCAGGAAGTGCGCGGGCATCTCCCTCGGGAACCGGTCGTCCATCACGGCCCGGCCCGCCACCGCGTGCTCGGGGGTGGCGGGCGCCCCGGCGGGGGTCCAGACGGCGAAGCCCGTCCCCGTCTCGTCGCTCAGGTCCTGGGTGCCGAACCCGAAGACGGCCTCGTAGAAGGGGTCGACCGCCTGGGCGTCCCACGTGTAGACCTCCGTCCAGCCGAAGGCACCCGGCTCGCCGCGCTTCTCGAAGCCCTTGTGGCTGCCCGCCTGCCACACGCCGAAGACCGCGCCGCCGGGGTCGGCCGCCATGAGCATCGTGCCGAAGCCGTCGATGGCCATCGGCCCCATGAAGATCTGCCCGCGGGCGGCCCGGATCCGGCCGGCCGTGGCCGCGGCGTCCGGCGAGGCGAAGTAGACGGACCAGGTCGTCGGCATCCGGCCGTCCGGCTTCGGCGCCAGCGCCGCGACGTTCTTCCCCTCATGGAACGCCTGCGTGTAGTACCCGTACTCGCCACCACCGTCCTCGAACGTCCAGTCGAAGATCTCGCCGTAGAAACGCTTGCCCGCGGCGAGGTCCGGCAGCATGGCGTCCGCCCAGCACGGGGTGCCTTCCGGATATCCGTCCGGTGCTGAACTCATGGCCCGGCTCCTTCCGCGCGGTCGGATGGGACGCCTTACTCATTCCGAGTGTTCTCGCTGCCACGGTAGAGGCGGATCGTGGATTCCGCGCGGCCTGTGGATAACCGTGGAAGCCCCTTCGCCCAGCCCTTGCCGGGCTCTCCGTCCACGGCTTGTTGATAGGACAATTCACCGGTACGGGCCAATCCGCTCCTACGCTCTCCACACCCTCGCATACCCCACCTGACCTGGGCTTTCGCACCATCGGGCACCCCCGCCCCCATTTGCATGCGGCCGAATCGCGCTCCGATCACCCCTCGGTAAGCTGACGGCATGACAGGACAAGTACGCACCGTCGACGGCCGCGTGGCCGGTCGGCGCGGCCAGGCGACGCGGCAGAAGCTGCTCGACTGCCTCAGCGAAATGCTCAGCTCATCGCCGTACCGCGATGTCAAGGTCATCGATGTCGCCCGCCGGGCCGGCACTTCTCCGGCGACCTTCTACCAGTACTTCCCCGACGTCGAGGGCGCCGTACTGGAGATCGCCGAAGAGATGGCGAAGGAGGGCGCGAGCCTCACGGATCTGGTGGCCGGGCGCTCCTGGGTCGGCAAGTCCGGCTGGCAGGCGGCCGAGGAACTCGTCGACGGCTTCCTCGGCTTCTGGCGCAAGCACGACGCGATCCTGCGCGTCGTCGACCTCGGGGCGGCCGAGGGCGACAAGCGGTTCTACAAGATCCGCATGAAGATCCTCAACGCGGTCACCAACTCCCTGACGGATTCCGTCAAGGAACTGCAGTCGAAGGGCAAGGTCGACAAGGACCTCAGCCCGGCTGCGGTGGCCGGCTCCCTCGTCGCCATGCTCGCGGCCGTTGCCTCGCACCAGAAGGGCTTCCAGAGCTGGGGCGTCAAGCAGGCCGAGCTCAAGCCGAACCTCGCGCTGCTCGTCCACCTGGGCATCACCGGCAAGAAGCCGACCAAGTAGCCTCCGGCGCGCACGCGCACCACAACCGCTCCCCCTCGCATGTCCTGTCATCGCAGCGGCGGGCCGCTCGGGCCCGGCCCCGGACGGTCCGCCGCGGTGCACCGTGACGCGGCCACCGGCCCACGCCCGCGCCGCTCACGCACCCTCCGGCGCCTGTCTACCGCCGTTCCAGCCGGAACAGCCGGATCTCACGCTCCACCCGCGCCTGGTAGCGCGCGTACGGCGGCCAGAACTTCAACACCGCCGCCCATGCCGCCTCCCGTTCCGCGCCGCGCAGCAGCCGCGCCCGTACGGGGATGTCCCTGCCCTTCCAGCTGATCTCGGCCTCTGGATGGGCCAGCAGGTTCGCCGTCCACGCGGGATGCCCCGTGCGTCCGAAGTTGCTGCCGATCAGGATCCAGCAGGTCTCCGTACGGTCCTCCGGCATGCACGCGAGCGGCGTCCGCCGGGGCAGACCGCTCTTCGCTCCCGTCGACGTCAGCACGACCGCCGGCAGCATGAAGGCGCTCAGCAGCACCTTGCCGCGGGTCAGCCGGTGCACGGCCCGGTCGACCGCCGGAATGCAGTGCGGCGCGACCCGGGCGAACGTACGGGTCGAGGAGACCGTGCGCACCAGGCGCTCGACGGCGGCCATCACAGCACCACCGCTTCCCGGCCCCCCGCGGCGTCAAACAGCCCGGCCACGTCCGCAGCACGCTCCCGCAGACGGTGGACGGAGCCGAACAAGAGCGCGTCCGAAGCGGCGCGTTTGAAGTACATCTGCACGTCGTGTTCCCACGTCACTCCGATGCCTCCATGCAGCTGGACCGCCTCTGCGGTGACCACCTGGGCCGCCTCCAATGCCTGTGCGAGCGCGAGTCCGCCGACAGCCGGACGCCCGGACCAGGCCGCGTAGTACACCGCTGAGCGGGCCGCCTGCACGGCCACGTACAGGTCTGCGAGCCGGTGTTTGACGGCCTGGAACGAACCGATCGGCCTGCCGAACTGTTCCCGCACGCGCGCGTACTCCACCGTTCGCTCCAGCGCGCGGTCCGCGGCCCCCACGGCCTCGGCCGCGAGGGCCGTCGCAACGACGCCACCGACCCCGGCCAGCGCGCCCCGCACGTCGGAGTCCACCTGCCCGAGCGGCTCCGCCTCCACGTCCCGCAGCTCGATACCGGCCTGGGGCCGCGTCTCGTCCAGCGCGGTCAGCCGCGTACGGACCACGCCGCGCGCCTCCTCTGGGCGCAGCACGAACAGCAGGGTGCGGCTGCATGCGTAGCCACCCGTGTGTGCGGCGACCAGCAGCAGTCCCGCCGTGTGCCCATCGAGCACCTGGCCGGCCTCGCCGTAAAGCCTCCAGCTGTCACCCGTCCGGCGGGCCTGCACACCCCCGGCCCGGCCACCGCCGGACCAGCCGGCCCGGAGCCGCCCGCAGCCGTCACCGGTCAGCCCGAGGGCGTCCGGCAGCGTGCCGTTCGGCACCGCGAGCGTGCCGGTCAGCCGGCCCGATGCGAGGCGGGGCAGGAGCCCGGCGCGCTGTTGCGGCGTGCCCAGAGCGGTCACGAGGGGAACGGTCAGTGCCGCGGTGGCCGTCAGGGGCGACGGCAGGAGGACCCGGCCGGCCTCCTCGCAAGCCAGGGCGAGCTCCAGGAGGCCGCACCCTGCCCCGCCGTACTGCTGCTGCACCGCGAGCCCCGGCAGCCCCAGCTGGTCCGCGAGGCTGTGCCACAACCGCAGGTCGTGGCCGGCGGGAGTCAGCACCGCCGCCCTGACCTCGTCCGGGCCGCACCGCTTGAGCAGCACGTCACGCAGGGTGCGCCGGATCTCCACCTGCTCCTCAGTGAACGCGGTGTGCATCGGCAGCCTCCCTGAACCGGTTTGCTGACGGTGCGTCATATTAGGGTGCGCCGCCATCCATTCCCAGACCCAGACCCAGACCCAGACCCAGGCCACGACCGAACGCAGGCGGACAGGAGGGCGCACCCTTCCGATCTGATGTACCGTCAGCTGCATGCCTCCAGGCAAGCGCGCAGCAGCCGTCGTCGGTGTCGCCCTGTCGGACTGCGGACGGCTGGACACCGTCACGCCGTACGCGCTGCACGCCCAGGCCGCCCGCCGCGCACTGGCCGACTCCGGGCTCGACCGCTCCCTCGTCGACGGCTTCGCCTCGGCCGGGCTCGGCGCGCTCGCCCCAGTGGACGTCGCGGAGTATCTGGGACTGCGCCCCACCTGGGTGGACTCGACGTCCGTCGGCGGCTCGACCTGGGAAGTCATGGCCGCCCACGCGGTCGACGCCATCGCGGCGGGGCACGCCCGTGCGGTCCTGCTCGTCTACGGCTCCACCGCGCGCGCCGACATCAAGGCCGGCCGCCGCACCTCCAGCCTGTCCTTCGGCGCCCGCGGCCCGGCACAGTTCGAGGTCCCGTACGGGCACTCCCTCGTCGCCAAGTACGCCATGGCGGCCCGCCGCCACATGCACCAGTACGGCACGACGCTTGAACAGCTGGCGGACATCGCCGTTCAGACCCGCGCCAACGCCGTCCACAATCCGCATGCCATGTACCGCGCGCCCATCACCGTCGACGACGTCCTCGACGGCCCGGTGATCGCCGACCCCTTCACCAAGCTCCACTGCTGCGTCCGCTCCGACGGAGGGTGCGCAGTGCTGCTGGCCGCCGCGGACTGCGCGGCTGACGCGGCCAAGCCGCCGGTGTGGGTGCTGGGCACCGGCACGGCCGTCTCGCACACCACCATGTCCGAGTGGGAGGACTTCACCACGTCCCCGGCCGCGGCCTCGGGACGCCTGGCCTTCGCGCGGGCCGGAATCACCCCGCAGGAGATCGACATTGCGCAGCTGTACGACGCCTTCACCTACATGACGCTGGTGACCTTGGAAGACCTCGGTTTCTGCCCCAAGGGCGAGGGAGGCGCCTTCGCCGCGCAGGGGCGGCTGACGGTGGGCGGCGACCTGCCGGTCAACACGGACGGCGGGGGCCTCTCCGCCTGCCACCCCGGTATGCGGGGACTCTTCCTCCTGGTGGAGGCCGTACGCCAGCTGCGCGGCGAAGCCGAGGAGGGCCGCCAGGTCCGCAAGGCGGGCGGGCAGCCTCCCCGCCTGGCCGTCGCCTCGGGCACGGGCGGCTGGTTCTGCTCGTCGGGAACGCTGATCCTGGGCCGCGACTGAACCCGTACCGACAGCCCAGCCGCCACCCGCCCGCCCCCACCTCCGGCTTCCCCCCTCCCGTCTACCCCGCCCCGGCCGCCGGCCGGAACACCGGCACCGCCGGCACGACACCCTCCGGATCCGTCCGGTACGCCACCTGCAGTCGCATGCCGATCCGCAGGTCCGACGCGGGGCAGTCGATCACCTCGGTCATCATGCGCGGCCCCTCGTCGAGATCGACGACGGCCGCCGTGTAGGGGACGCGGGCACCGAAGGGCGGAAGATCATTCACCTGCACGACGGACCAGGTGTAGAGCCCGGCAAGGCCGCTCGTCTCTTCCCAGACGACCTCCTCACTCCAGCAGCGCGGGCAGAACTCGCGGGGGTAGTGGTGCGCCTTCCCGCATCCGGCCGCACGGCAGCGTCGAATCAGCAGCACCCCTCCGGCCGCGGCGTCCCAGTAGGGCCGCGTGAAGTCGTCGATACCGGGCACATCGAACCGCGGAAGTCCGCCCAACGAGCCACCTCCCCAAGGGGTCCCGTCCGCACCGGCCGGTCGCCTGTCGCGGCGCACGACCTTTCCTGACAGCTTGTCAGCTCGCTAATCTGACTGAACGTCAGTTTATCGGCCATCGGGCAGGAGCGGGCGATGCTCGGATCGACTCACGGCACCCTCACCACCACCTCCCGTCCCGCCCGCGTGGTGGCCTGCGGCCGGCACCCGGGCCCCGTCGTCCACGGCAGAACCACATCCGCCGACGACCTGGACGTCAGCGGACGCCCCCTGCGCTCCGACGTCCCCGACCTCGACCGCCTCTTTCGCCCCCGGACCGTCGCGGTCATCGGCGCCTCCGAGACGGAGGGCCGGCCGAACACCGGGATCACCCGCCGTCTCATCGCCTGGGCCGAGTGCGTCGGCGCCCGCGTCCACCCGGTGCATCCCACCCGTACCACCGTGTTCGGCCTCCCCTGTCACTCCTCCGTCCACGACATCCCGGGCCCGGTCGACGTGGCCGTTCTCCTCGTCGGCGACCCCACCCCGGTCCTTGAGGAGCTGGCCCGGTGCGACGTCGCCTTCGCCGTCGTCTTCGCCTCCGGCTTCGCCGAGACGGGCGCCGACGGCGCCACGGCCCAGGCCCGGCTCGCCGCCGCCCTCCACGGCACCGGCACCCGCCTGCTCGGCCCCAACACCAACCTCAACGCCTTCGAACCGCTGCGCGACGACCTCCACGGCCCCGCCATCGCCCTGATCACCCAGTCAGGCCACCAGGGCCGTCCCGTCTTCGCCCTGCAGGAGCTGGGCATCCGCCTCTCGCACTGGGCCCCCACGGGCAACGAGGCGGATCTGGAGTGCGCCGACTTCATCTCCTACTTCGCCACCCGCCCCGAGGTCGGGGCCATCGCCGCCTATGTGGAGGGCCTCAAGGACGGCCGCGCCTTCCTGCTCGCCGCCGACCGGGCCGCCCGCCACCGGGTCCCGGTCATTGCCGTCAAGGTCGGCCGGACCGAGGTCGGCGCACGCACCGCCGCTACCCATACCGGCAAGCTGACGGGCGCGGACGACGTGGTGGACGCGGCCATGCGGCAGTTCGGCGTGATCCGCGTGAACGGCCTGGACGAGCTCCAGGACACCGCAGCGCTCCTCGCCCGCGCCCGCCCGCCCCGGGCCGACGGCGTCGCCGTGTATTCGATCTCCGGCGGTACGGGCGCCCACTTCGCCGACCTCGCCGCGGCGGCCGGGCTCCACCTGCCCGTCCTGCCGGCCGGGAAGCAGGCCGAGCTCCACCAGTGGATCCCCGACTACCTGAGCACCGCGAACCCCGTCGACAACGGCGGTCACCCCGTCGGTGACTGGCGCGGCCGCAAGATCATCGATGCCCTTCTCGCCGACCCGTCCGTCGGGGTCCTCGTCTGCCCCATCACGGGACCGTTCCCGCCGCTGAGCGACAAGCTCGCGCGGGACCTGGTGGACGCCGCCGAGAAGACGGACAAGCTCGTCTGCGTGATCTGGGGCTCCCCCGTGGGCACCGAGGACGCCTACCGCACCACCCTCCTCGGCTCCTCCCGCGTGGCCACCTTCCGCACCTTCGCCAACTGCATCACCGCCGTACGCGCCTACTTCGGCCACCACCGCTTCACCGCCGGCTACCGCTCTCCCTTCGACGACGCCCCCCGCGCCCTCTCCCCGTCGGCCCGCAAGGCGCAGGCATTGCTGCGCCCCGGCGAGCAACTCAGCGAGCACGCGGCGAAGCAGCTCCTGCGCGCGTACGGCATACGCGTGCCCCGCGAGCAGTTGGTGACCAGCGCAGCCGCCGCCGTCCGCTCTGCCGCCCAGGTCGGCTACCCGGTCGTCATGAAGGCGTCCGGCCCCCGGCTGGCCCACAAGTCCGAGCTGGGGCTGGTCAAGATCGGCCTGACCTCGGCGAGCCAGGTCCGCGACGCGTATCGCGAGCTCACCGACATCGCCCGCTACGAGCAGCTCCCCCTGGACGGCATCCTGGTCTGCCAACTGGTCGGGCGGGGCGTGGAGATGGCGGTCGGGATCACGCACGACGACCTGTTCGGTCCCACGGTGACGGTGGGGCTGGGCGGTGTGCTGGTCGAGGTGCTGGACGACACCGCCGTGCGCGTACCGCCGTTCGGCGAGGACCATGCCCGGGCGATGCTCGGCGAGCTGCGCGGAAAAGCCCTGCTGGAGGGCGTCCGGGGGGCTCCCCCGTCCGACGTGGACGCCTTGGTCGAGACCGTCCTTCGGGTCCAGCGCATGGCGCTGGAACTGGGTGACGGAATCGCCGAGTTGGACCTCAATCCGCTGGTGGTCCTCGAACGCGGCCAGGGCGCCGTGGCGCTGGACGCACTGGCCTTCTGCCGCTGAGCCCCCAGGCGTCACCGCCCTTCCCGCCCGGCCGTCCGAGTGCGCCGGTCGGCGCCCTCTCGCGCGAACCGCCCGTAGGACAAGGAGCTCCCCCATGAACCTCTCCCCCCGTGAGTCACCCTCCCGGCCCGGCGGACACGGCAAGCCCGACGACTCCGTCGCATCCACCGGATCCGCTGAGTCATTGATACGGCACACCACTGACAACGGCGTCGCCGTGATCACCCTCAACCGCCCCCACACGCTCAACGCCATCACCCCTGACCTGCGGGAACACCTCGTTGTGGAATTCACCCGGATCTCCGCTGACCCCGCCGTCCGGGCCGTGGTCCTCACCGGTGCGGGCAGGGGCTTCTGCTCGGGCGCCGACCTCCGGGCAGCCCCCGCGGCGGCCGCGTCGAGCCGTGTCCCGGGCGATGTGACCCGCACGATCCGCGAGGGGGCTCAGCGACTGATCGGCGCGGTGCTGGACTGCGAGAAGCCCGTGATCGCCGCCGTGAACGGCACTGCCGCGGGGCTCGGGGCGCATCTCGCGCTGGCCTGCGACCTGGTCCTGGCCGCGGAATCCGCCCGGTTCGTCGAGGTCTTCGTCCGCCGGGGCCTCGTCCCCGACGGTGGCGGAGCCTTCCTGCTCACGCGCCTGATCGGACCGCAGCGGGCGAAGGAGCTGATGTTCTTCGGCGACGCCCTCGACGCCTCCGAGGCGGAACGATTCGGCCTGATCAACCGCGTCGTGGCGGACGCGGAGCTTGTCAGGAGGTCGCTGGCCTGGGCCGAACGGCTGGCCGCCGGCCCGACGCGGGCACTCGCACTGACGAAGCAGCTGGTCAACGCTTCGCTTGAGACGGATCGCGCAGCTGCGTTCGCCGCCGAGGCGGCCGCGCAGGAGATCAACGCGGCGACGGAGGACGCGGCCGAGGGCGTGATCGCCTTCGTCGAGCGCCGCAGCCCCGACTTCCGGGGCCGCTGAGATCGCTGCACAAGGCCGGGCGGGCGCCGCAGCGCTTCCCACCCGGCAGCAGTGTTCCCATCTCACGCCCCGTCAGATTCAATGGATTCATGATGGGACACGCCGGGATGGCGGCCCTCGCCGTGCGCCGCCTGCGATCGGCGGGCGCACCGGCCTCCGCCGCCGCGCCTCTCGACCCTCTCCCCCGTCCGGAGCTCCGGGCCGTACGAGCGGACGAACGGCCTCCGCCGGCGCCGGAAGAGTTCCGGAACGTCCTTGGACACTTCGCCAGCGGCGTCACCGTCATCACTGCGCCCGGCGCGGAGCGGGAACCGCCTGCCGGTTTCGCCTGTCAGTCCTTCTCTTCACTGTCCCTCGACCCACCGCTGGTCGTCTTCATGGTGGCCCGGTCGTCCGGCACCTGGCCACGCATCGCCCGCGCCGGGGTGTTCTGCGTCAACGTCCTCGGTTCGGATCAGGGAGCGCTCTGCCGAGGTTTCGCCGTCAGAAGTTCACAGACAGACGACAAGTTCGCCGGGGTGGCCTACGAGCGCGCGCCTGTGACCGGCTCGCCCAGGATCGAGGGCGTACCGGCGTGGATCGATTGCACCATCCATGCGGTGCACACGGCCGGGGACCATCTCATCGTCGTGGGGCGCGTGGAGGCACTGGGCGCGGACGAGGGTGCAGCGGGCGCGGGGCCCTTGCTGTTCCACCGGGGCGCTTTCGGAACCTTCGACGGGTTCGGGGCGGACGGCAACTGAGGCACCTGCTGGTTCCGGACCGCCCGGCTGCCCGGGGGCCGCGGCCTCACTTCTTGTGCTTGACCACCTTGGTCAGCACATATCGCTTGCCCGAGCCAGGCTTGCCGATCTCGTGGTAGATCCGCGGCTCCTTCTGCGTGCCGGTCACGCTCCAGTCACGGGCCAGCTCGCAAGAGCCGATCCGCAGGGAGACTCCTTCCACCCGGCCGCTCTCCTTCACCTCTTTCCAGGTGCCGGCGCCGTCGCAGTCCTTGGGCTTGTCCTTGCCCGTACCGTCCCAGATGAAGTTGTCGAGACCGTCGGCGACCGCATTGCCGTCCGGCCCGAGCCGGACGGTGCCCCCACGCCCGTCGGTCCAAGTGCCGGCGAGGTCGGACTTGGACAGCCGCGGCGGCTCGTAGACCTTCACGAGCCCGGAGCCGTACACTCCGGCGCCCACCGCACCGACGGCCAGCCAGGCGATCAGGCCGCCGGTCGTCACTCTGCGCGCCACGCTCCCCGACCGGGCTTCGCGCACTCTGCGGGCCGCCGCCTGGCCCGCAACGGCGGCGGGCAGCAGACCGGCCGTCAGGAACACCCACCAGAGCAGATAGCGGAGGGGAGAGGCGAAGGAGAGGCTGCCCAGCGCCGCCACGCCGCCGAAGGCCCCAACTACCGCGGCCGAGACCACCGGTACGGCGGCGAGGGCCCACAGCGGGCTGCCGCTCCAGCTCCGGCGGGCTGCCGCCCAGCGGCCCAGCGACAGGGCCGGCATCACCGCGGCAGCGGTGACGAAGCCACTGACGAGTACGGTCAGGAGCACGACACCGAGGGCGAGCGCGGCGACCATGAGCGGCCCCCCGGGGATTCCGTCGTGCTCGCGGGAGAGCAGTACGAACACCCCTGCCGTGCCGGCGACGAGGACCTCCGCGCACAGCGCTGCCATCGACGCGCAGAACGCGGCACCGAAGCCGTCGGCGTACGTGCCCCGTTTCTTCGGGAGGGCACAGCAGTTCTCGGGCGAGGTGTTGGTCGCCTCGCCCGGTATCGCGTGCGGCTCCGCCTTCTGTCTCACGTGCGCCCCTCTCTCCAAGAATGACTCCCCCAGAAGTCGGGGGTTCCGTTGCGAGAGGCAAGAGCACGCTCAGCCCACCGGTCCACCGAATTCCACCGACAATCAGGTCCGGACATACCGCTGCACCGGCGTCAGCCGCCCAGTCGGACCATTCTTACTGAATAGTCCGTCTTGGCCCGATTTCGGGCCTGCCTGGATGGCAGGGGGTGCGAGCCAACCCCACACGCAGGCAGCGGTCGGCGCAAGACCTGTCGACAGGGATCACATAAGGGGCGGACCGGGTCACCGGTCGAACGAGAGGACGCCGCGCGCCACCGTACGGTTGTTCACGTCGTGGGCCGCCTTGGGGAAATCTTCGATCCGGTAGACCGCGGTGACGAGCTCGTCGAGCAGGAGCCGTCCCTCGCGGTAGAGCTGCGCGTACAGCGCGATGTCGCGCTGCGGGCGCGAGGAGCCGTAGCGGCAGCCGAGGATCGACTTGTCGAGATACAACGACGAGACGAGGAAGGACGCCTGGGCACCGGCGGGCGGGACGCCGAGCAGTACCGCCTGGCCGTGCCGGTCGAGCAGATCGACGGCCGTCCGGATGAGGCGGGAGTCCCCGACGCATTCGAAGGCGTGGTCGACACCGTCCGGAAGGATCTGCCGCACGGCTGCGGCCGTGTCGTCGACGGCGGAGGCATCGACGAAATGGGTTGCACCGAGGCGCCGGGACGGCTCGGCCTTCGCCGGGTTGACGTCGACGGCGATGATCGTGGAGGCGCCGGCGATCCGCGCCCCTTGCAGGACGTTGAGCCCGATGCCGCCGGCGCCGATGACGAGGACGGACTCGCCCTGGCTCACGCGCGCACGGTTGAGAACGGCTCCGACCCCCGTCAGAACGCCGCAGCCCAGGAGGGAGGCCGGGATCAGCGGGACCTCACGGGGGATCTTCACGGCCTGAACCGCTTTGACGACCGTGCGCTCGGCGAAGGCAGAGCAGGAAGCAAAGTGGAAGAGCTTCTCCCCGCGGCGGGTGAAGGGGCGGCCGGGTCGGCCGATCGACTGGCAGCACATGGTCGGACGCCCCCGGTCGCACTCGGGACAGGTGCCACAGCAGGCCAGAGTGGACAGCGCGACGTGATCTCCGCAAGCGACGTGCGTGACGCCCGGACCGACCGCCTCCACGATGCCCGCGCCCTCGTGACCGAGGACCACGGGGGCGGGGTAGGGAATGGTGCCGTCGACCACCGAGAGGTCGCTGTGGCAGAGGCCGGCGGCGGCGATGGCGACGAGGACCTCGCCGGGGCGTGGGGGACGGACCTCGAGATCGTCGACGATCTCGGGCCGCTTCCCGTCGAAGATGACGCCTCTCATGATCGTTTCCTCTCCGGCAGCGGGGGCGTCGGGCCTCAGGACGGCCAGACGACCGACTGGAGTTCGCTGTAGGCGTGCAGGCCGAAGGAGCCGCCGTCGCGGCCGATCCCGCTTTCCTTGAACCCGCCGAAAGCCGTCTCGGGGTGGCGCTGTGCGGTGTTGATGCCGACATTGCCGCTGCGCAGCCGGGCGGCGAGGGCCCAGGCCCGGCCCGTATCGGCGCTGAAGACATAGTCGTGGAGGCCGTACGAGGTGCCGTTGGCGATACGGACCGCCTCGTCCTCGTCGTCGAACGCGAGGGCGACGACGACGGGGCCGAAGATCTCTTCCCGGGCGACCGTCATGTCGGGAGTGGCGTCGCCGATGAGGGTGGGGGCCACGTAGAACCCGGGCCGGACGGCGGGCCGCGTGCCTCCGGTGATGATCCGGGCTCCCTCGGCACGGGCTCCGGCGACGTACGCCTCGACGCGGTCGCGCTGCGCGGCGGAGATCAACGGGCCCACGACCGTGGAGTTATCCACAGGGTCCCCGATTGTCAGTGACCCGGCGTACCGTTTGAGACCGGTGACGACCCGCTCGTACAGCGATCGATGCACGAGCACCCGGGTCGGTGCCGTGCAGATCTGCCCGCTGTGGAAGGACCAGACCGAACCGACCGCCATGATCGCCGACTTGAGCACGTTGTCGTCGGCGTCCTCCAGTACGATGGCCGCGCCCTTGCCGCCCAGCTCCATGAGGGTGCGCTTCATCGACCTCCCCGCGGCTTCGGCGATCTTCCTTCCCACCGTGGTGGATCCGGTGAAGCTCACCATGTCGACGCCCGGGTGGGTCACGAGCGCCTCCCCGGCGCCCGGGCCCGAACCGGTGATCACGTTGAACACGCCGTCCGGGAGGCCGGCTTCCTGCAGCAGTGGGCCCAGCTCCAGGCAGCAGAGCGGGTCCTGCGGAGCCGGCTTCGCGACGACTGAATTGCCCATGGCCAGGGCAGGCGCAACCTTGCCCGCGAGATTGACGATCGGGAAGTTGTAGGAGGTGATGCAACAGACGACGCCCACGGGGCGGCGGGCGACCGCGGCACCGATCAGGCCCCCGGGAGCGAGTGGCCCGGCCTTGACGACATGGGGCGCGAGCGGGATCACGTGCGGCTCCATCGCGCCGCGCGCGTAGCGCCGGAATCGGTCCACTGCCACGGGCACCTGAAGGGACGAGGCGACGCGCAGGGTCGCGCCCGTCTCGGCCTGAATGAGGCGGACGAACCGCTCCTCCCGTTCGGCGAGCAGTTCGGCGGCCCGCTCCAGCACGACCGCGCGTTCGCGCGGATCAGTACGACACCAGCCGCTCTGCGCGGCCTGCGCGGCGGCCACGGCGTCGGCGACTTCGGCGGGAGTCGACTCCGGGGCCTCCCCGACGACCTCTTCGGTCGCCGGATTGACAATTGGATAGTGCCCTTTTTCCGGCGCACGCCAGGCGCCGTCGATCCAGTGCCCGTACGCCGTCATGGGCGAGACTCCTTCGGCAGGCCGAGAACGCGCTCGGCGATGATGGTGCGCTGGATCTCGTCCGAGCCGCCGTAGATCGTGTCGGCCCGGCTGAAGAGGAACAGGCGTTGCAGGGCGTCCAGTCGGTACGGCCTGTCGGCCCGCCAGTCGTCCGGTCCCAGGGCGGCGGGCGCGCCGCGCACCTGCATCGCCAGTTCACCGAGCCGCTGGTGCCAGCCGCCCCACAGCAGTTTGGCGACGCTGGGCGCCCCGGGATCGTCCGCGGCGCCCAGGGTGCGCAGGGCGTTCCAGCGCATGGCCTGCAGTTCGGCCCATTGCCGTACGAGCCGGTTCCGTACCGCCGGCTCCTCTACGGCACCGGTCTCGACTGCCAGGCGGACCACGCGGGTCAGCTCGGCCGCGAAGCCGATCTGCTGGACGAGCGTGGACACCCCGCGTTCGCGTGCCAGGAGGCCCATGGCCACGCGCCAGCCGTTGCCCTCGCCGCCGACGAGGTGCTCGGCCCTGGCCACGGCGCCGTCGAAGAAGACCTCGTTGAAGCCGGCGTCCCCGGACATCTGGCGGATGGGGCGGATCTCGATCCGGCCGGGCTGGTCCATCGCCACCAAAAGGAAGGAGAGCCCATGGTGGCGCCGGGAGCCCTTGGCGGACCGGGCCAGCAGGAAACACCAGTCGGCCTCGTGGGCCTGTGAGGTCCAGATCTTCTGTCCGCTGACGCGGTACGTACGGCCACCGTCGGCGCGCACGGCCGCGGTCCGTACGGCGGCCAGGTCGGAGCCCGCACCGGGCTCGCTGTATCCCTGGCACCAGAGCTCTTCGCCCCGGGCGATGGCGGGAAGGAAGCGGGCGCACTGCGTGTCGTCGCCGTGGGCGAGGAGGGTGGGTGCCAGGAGGTTCTCGCCGAGGTGACCGAGGCGGACGGGCGCCTGGGCGCGGGCGTACTCCTCGGCCCAGACGACCTGCCCGGTGAGGGTGGCGGTCCGGTTGCCGTAGGTGCCGCGGGCGGGGGTCCAGCCGAGGCCGATCCAGCCGTCGGCGCCGAGTTCCCGTTCCCAGGGGCGGCCGACGGCCGGGGGTGGGGTGGTGGCGGCGTGCTCGTCCAGCCAGGCGCGGGCCTCCTGGCGGAACGCCTCGTCCTCCGGCCCGAATGCGAAGTCCATGCGCGCTCCCGTCGTCGCTCGCCGCGTCACGCGTTGGGGCGCTTGTCGGCGGCGGCCGCGTCGGCCATCGCCTGGATCCGGTCCAGCATCGGCATCGGGTCGGTGCCGATCGTGCCGGGGAGGGCGTCGGCGATGCGCCCGGGGGTCCACCGGTCTTCCGCGTAGGCGGCCCGCAGTTCGCGGGGCTGGGCCCAGACCGCGATTTTCGGGCCGGCCACCGTGTAGACCTGCCCGGTGATCCGCTCTTGGCGGGCGCGGTCGCTGAGGAGGTAGACCACCAACGCTGCCACGTCCTCCGGTTCCCCGATCTCCGTGAGCTCGGTCGGCACGTTGGCGGACATCCGCGTACGGGCCACGGGGGCCACGCAGTTGGCGGTGACTCCGTACCGGTGCAGGCCCAGTGCGGCACTGCGGACGAGGGAGATGACACCTCCCTTGGCGGAGGCGTAGTTGGCCTGCGCGACGCTGCCCTGATGGCTGCCGCTGGTGAAGCCGATGAGGGTGCCGCTCCGCTGTCGGCGCATGGCGGCGGAGGCAGCCCGGAAGACGGTGAAGGTGCCCTTCAGGTGGGTGGCGATGACCGGGTCCCACTCCTCCTCGGTCATATTGAAGATCATGCGTTCGCGGAGGATCCCGGCGACGCACACCACGCCGTCGACCCGCCCGTACTGCGTCAGGGCCGCATCGATGATCCGCTGGCCGCCGGCCATCGTCGAGACGTCGTCCGCCAGGGCGACCGCCTCGCCGCCGGCCGCCTCGATCTCCTTGGCGACGGCGGTGGCGACCTCGCTGGTGGGTTCGTCGCCCGTGAGGGAGACGCCGTGGTCGTTGACGACGACCTTGGCGCCCTCGGCGGCACTCGCCAGGGCCACTGCCCTGCCGATACCGCGCCCGGCACCGGTGACGGCGACCACTTTGCCGGTCAAGAAGCTCCCCACGGTGTGCCCCTTCCCGCAGTTTCTGACGGTCCGTTAGATTTTTGGGCAGCGCAGGCGTGAACACAAGACCCGTCGACGAAGCAAAGACGCACCGCATCAGGTCACGATCGGAGAGGAATTCCATGCCACTGCCGGACGAGTTCCATGAGCTGGCCAAGCGAGTGAACAACTGGGGGCGTTGGGGGGTGGACGACGAGATCGGAACCCTCAATCTCATCACCGATGCCGTGGTGCGCGCAGCGGCCGCGACGGTCACCAGTGGACGTCGCGTTCCGCTCGCGCTGCCCCTGCAGCAGGACGGCGTTCAGACGGGGGTGATCCCCGGTCGCGTCAATCCGCTGCACACGATGGTCGCGATCAACGTGGAGTTCTTCGGCCCCGGGACCGTGGCCACCAGCGACGACACCGTGACCATGGGCCTTCAAGCGGGCACGCACTGGGACGGCCTGTCCCACGTCTCGCACGGCGGGCGGCTCTACAACGGGCGGCCGGCGGAGTCGATCACCGCACACGGGCGCTCGGCCTTCAACGGGGTCGACAAGGCCGGGCACATCGTCTCGCGCGGAGTGCTGCTCGACGTCGCGCGCGCCAGGGGTGTCGACCGGCTCGAGAGTGCACACGCCGTCACTCCCGAGGATCTGGAGGCGGCCGAGGAACTGGCCGGAGTCAGGGTGGGGCCCGGCGATATCGCGTTGGTGCGGACTGGCCAGATCCAGCGCTATCTGACAGGCGACAAACAGGCGTACGCCTACCCTTCGCCCGGCCTTTCGATCCGTACACCCGAGTGGTTCCACGCCCGCGACGTCGCCGCCGTCGCCAACGACACCCTCACGTTCGAGATCTTCCCGCCCGAGATAGAAGACCTGTGGCTTCCCGTCCACGCACTCGACCTGGTCGAGATGGGCATGCCGCAGGGGCAGAACTGGAATCTGGAGGAGCTTGCGGAGGTCTGTGCCGAGGAACGGCGCTACGCCTTCCTGCTGGCGGCCATGCCCGAACCCTTCGTCGGAGGAGTCGGAGCGCCCGTGGCGCCGGTCGCGATTTTCTGACGAGCAGACTGCACGTCACCGTCCGCCCGCGCCTTGGGGCTTGACCCCGCGCGGTTCGGGCGGGCGGCGGCGTACAGATGCGCACCCCGAGCACGGCACCGTACGCCGCCACCCAGCTCCGGCGCCTGAGCCCTGTTGTCGCGCCGGACGCGACCCGCACTCGCCAAGGCAGCCCTGGTCACCTGGGCCTCTCGACGTCCCCTCGCAACGAATCGCTGCACCCAAGGGTGATCACGTGAACACTTCACGTCAACACCCGGTCTGGACTTTGTCGACTAAGCCCGATTTGTCGCGGCGTGTTGTGGCTCAAAAGCGCCACTCCAGATCGGTCCACCGCGGTCGACCTCGCACCAGATGCGCTTCCCGGCACCCTCGCGGTGCCAGCCCCAGCGGTCGGCGAGGCCGTCCACCAGCTCCAGCCCCCTGCCTCCGGTGTCATCACCCTCGGCGCACCGCCGCCTCGGCGGCCGGGCGCTGATGTCGGTCACTTCGACGCGGACGGTGTCGACACGTCCGCCGACCGCACCCGCGGCGGCGGCGCCGGCCGCGCCGGGGAAGAGCATCCGCAGCACGGCGGGGCATCCCGTGTGGACGACCGCATTGGTGACCAACTCGGAGATCAGCAGGATCAGCGTCTCCGCCACGGGCTCATCGGCCCCTATGCCGGATCCGGCAAGCCGCGACCGCGCCCACCTGCGGGCCCGCCCCACCTCCGCGGGGTCGGCCCGGACCTCCATCTGCATCTGAAGCACCTGCACCGCTCACACCATCCGAACCGGCGGACACAACGCCTCGCGTCTCAGGGGGGTCACGGAACGTGATCCCGCTGCGAGACAGCATGGTTGACGTACAGTTACCCCAACAAGCGCTTCAGGCATATTCCGGCGCAAAGGAGTATGCGTGCTGCATACTGTGCGACGCGCGCTGCTGGGACTCGAACAACGAGTTCTTTCGAACCTCGTAGCGACGTGAACGAGGGGCATTTCCGCCCGCGACTCAGCCGCTCCGGCATCACCGGTTTTGCTGCGGCCCTGAACTACTCGCATCCCACGGAGAGTACCCGAAACCCGGCCCGACTCCGCACTGTGACGAGTAACGCGAAGAACACAAGTCGATATCGACGCAGCGTGATCACTTATCCGCCGCAAGGCGCATAATTCACCCACACCGATTACGTAGCGCCATTCGGGTGATTCGCGATTTCCGTCGAGCAATTTTCCGAACCGTCGAGAAGCGCGGCGGCCAGCGCCTCTTCCCCGTCCGCCGGCGTCTGCCAGTGTTCAAGCCTCAGCCAGGCCCGCTTGAGATGCAGGTGGACTTCCGCTTCCCAGGTGAAACCCGTGCCGCCATGCAGTTGCAAACAGTCACGGGCATTACGGACAGCAGCCTCGTCGGAGAGCACTTTGGCCGCCCACGTGTCACTGACCGTAATTGCCGGCGACGCGGCGTACACGCTACTGCGTGCGAGTTCCGTACGGACGAGCATGCGGGCGCAGAGGTGTTGCACGGCTTGGAAAGCCCCTATCGGGCGACCGAACTGGCTGCGGTTCTTTACGTGGCGGACCGCCATTTCCAGAGTCCGGAGGGCGCTGCCGAGTTGTTCGGCGGCGGTCAGCAGGGCCGCCTCCCGACGCAGGCGGGCAGCATCACCTGCGTCGCTCAGCGGCGTCGCCCCCGGCAGCGGGGACAGACGCTCGATGTGATGGAGGGGGGTGGCGGGGTCGACCGACCGGACGGGCCGGGCCGCGAGCACTTTCAGCGCTTCTTCTCCGCCCGTCCGCAGGATCCGGGGTGCCGGGCCGTCGAGGAGCAGAACGGCGTCGGCCGCGGCAAGGTGGCCGACCATGCCGGGCCGGTCCAGGGCCGTCACCACGGCCGTGCCCTCGGCGGCGCCGGGCACCACCCCCGCGGCAAGGTGCGTGGCGACGAGCGGGCCGGCCAGCAGGGCGCGCCCGGCCTCCTCGAAGAGGAGCACCGCCTCCGGCAGGCCGAGGCCCGCACCGCCGTCCTTCTCGGGCAGTCTCAGGGAGAAGAAGCCGGCCTTACCCAGCTCGTGCCACAGAGCCCGGTCGAAGCCCTGGTCCTGCTCCCCCGCATCCACCACTTGCCGGAGCTTCTCCCGCGGAAAGTGCGCCGCCAGGAGTTCCCGCATCGCCGTCTGCACGGCGCGTTGATCGTCGCTCAGCCGGAAATCCATGACCGCTCTCACCGTCCTCTGGGCAGGCCGAGGATGCGCTCGGCAATGATGTTCTGCTGGATCTGGGAGGTACCGGCGGCGATGGTGTAGGCGAGAGAGGACAGGCGCTCGGCGGTCCACAGCCGGCCGGCGTCCAGGGAGTGCGGGCCCAGGATCTCGGCCGCCGCGTCGTACAGCTCCTGGCGGGCCTGGGAATAGCGGAGTTTGAAGACCGACCCGCCGATGCCGGGGAGGCCGCTGCCGCCGGCGATGAGCGATGCCTGGGCCTCGCTCGTATTCCACTGCACCAGGCGCCACAGGGCCGTGAAGACGGCGTTGAGTCTGCCCAGTCGGCGTCGCAGGACGGCGTCGTCCCACCGGCCGTTCTCCCGGGCCGTCCGGGCCAGCTGGACCAGGGTGCGGCGGCAGGCGACGATCTCGCCGGCGAAGGCGGTGCCACGCTCGAAGGCGAGGGTGACCATGGTGACGCGCCAGCCGTCGTTCTCGGCACCGACCCGGTGTCCGGCCGGTATCCGCACGTCGTCCAGGAACAGTTCGGCGAATTCGGTGGAGCCGGCGAGGGTCCGGAGGGGGCGGACCGTCACCCCGGGGGCGTCCATCGGCATCGCGATCCAGGAGATCCCCCGGTGCCCGGAGCCGGCGGGGCCGGTGCGGGCGAGCAGCTCGCACCAGTCGGCGACCTCGGCGTGCGAGGTCCAGATCTTGGTGCCGGTGACGACGTAGTCGTCGCCGTCCCGGACCGCGCGGGTGCGCAGGGAGGCGAGGTCCGAGCCGGCCTCCGGTTCGGAGAACCCCTGACACCACACTTCCTCGCCCCGCAGGATCGGTGGCAGCCAGCGGGCACGCTGGGCGGCTGTTCCCTCCGCCGCGATCGTCGGTCCGGCGTGCAGCAGACCCACGAAGTTGGCGCCCACGTACGGCGCTCCGGCCAGCTCCGTCTCCTCCAGGAAGATCAGGTGCTGGGCAGGGGTGGCGCCCCGGCCCCCGGCGTCGACGGGCCAGTGCAGGCCCGCGTATCCGGCGTCGTACAGCGCCCGCTGCCAGTCACAGTCATAGGCGCGACGGGCGGGCCAGTCAGCCGGTGCCGGCTTGGGGGGCAGATGCGGCAGGGTGGCGGCCAGCCAGGCCCGCAGCCCTTGCCGGAACTCTTCCTCCTCTGCGGTGGGTTGGAGGTCCATGGCGGTCAGGCCGCGGGGGTGTCGAGGTCCAGGCCGAGCATCCGGATGGCATTGCCCCGCATGAGCTTGTGGACGGTCTCGTCGTCGAGGCCCTTCACATGGTCGAGGGCCACCCGTTTGGTGTGGGGGAAGGTGGAGTCCACGTGCGGGTAGTCGGTCTCGAAGGTGGCGTTGTCGCGGCCCACCGCATCGAGTGAGGCGATTCCGTGTTTGTCGCGGAAGAAGCAGCAGAAGATCTGCCGGTAGTAGTACGTGGAGGGCGGCTCGGGGATCACATCGCGCACCCCGCCCCAGGCACGGTGTTCCCGCCACACGTCGTCAGCGCGTTCCAGCACGTAGGGGATCCATCCCATCTGACCCTCGCTGTAGGCGAGGGTGAGGCGGGGGAAGCGGACGAGCACGCCACTGAAGAGGAAGTCCGACATCGAGGCCATGGCGTTGTTGAACGACAAGGTCGCCTGTACGGCCGTCGGCGCGTCGGGGGAGGTTGCGGGCATCTGCGAGGAGGAGCCGATGTGCATGTTGACGACGGTCCCCGTCTCCTGGCAGAGGGCGAAGAGCGGGTCCCAGTAGCCGGTGTGGATGCTGGGCAGGCCCAGGTGGGTGGGCAGCTCGCTGAAGGTGAGGGCGCGTACACCCCGGTCGGCGTTGCGCCGGACCTCGGCGACGGCGAGATCGATGTCCCAGAGAGGGATGATGCACAGCGGGATGAGCCGGCCGCCGCTGTCGCCGCACCACTCGTCGACCATCCAGTCGTTGTAGGCGCGTACGCACGCGAGGGCCACTTCCTTGTCGTGCGCCTCCGCGAAGGTCTGCCCGCAGAAGCGGGGGAAGGTCGGGAAGCACAAGGACGCCTCGACGTGGTTGAGGTCCATGTCCTTCAGCCGAGCCGCCGGGTCCCAGCAGCCGCGGCGCATCTCTTCCCGGGTGATGCCCTCCAGCGTCATGTCGTCCCGGTGGAAGCCGACCGCCGCGATGTTGCGCTTGTACGGGAACCGGAGGTCCTCGTAGATCCACCAGTCGGTGGGCCGCCCGTCGGGGTCCATGGTGATGCGGTACTTCCCGCCGGTGTACTCCAGCTCGCCGATGCCTGCGGTCATGGGGCGGGGGCCTCGGTCGCGGTACTTGGCCGGGAGCCACGTCTCGAAGAGGTGGGCGGGTTCGATCACATGGTCGTCGACACTGACGATGCGCGGCAGGTCCATGGCACTCCCTCGCTATTCTGACGGACCGTCAGTTCAGTTCAGGAGGCTAGCCGCCGACCCCTGGACCGACAAGCGCATACGCCCTACGCTCCGGCGCAATATGACGCTTCGTCAGACCCAAGGAGGCGACGGCCATGCGTCTGGCAGATGCCGACGGCGACCTGTCCGGCTCGCCCACGCTGTGGGAGCTTCTCGCGCGGCGGGCGGCCCTCACGCCCGGTGCCCCCGCTCTCATCCAGGCCGACGAGCCGGCGGCGCCGGGCGGCGACCGGCGGGTGACGTTCGGCGCACTGCGGGAGCGTGCCGAGCGCGTCGCCGCCGGGCTGTACGCACAGGGTGTGCGTCCCGGCAGCCGCGTGGCGTGGCAGCTGCCCACGCGCATCGAGACCGTCGTCCTGAGCCTGGCCCTGGCCCGTCTGGGTGCCGTCCAGACGCCCCTGATCCCCTCCTGTCGCGACCGCGAGGTCGGGCATGCCCTGCGGACGACCGGGGCACGCCACCTCGCCGTCCCGGGTACCTGGCGGGGGTTCGACCACACCGCGATGGCCCGGCGCATCGCGGGAACGCTGCCCCACCCGCCGCTGGTGTTCCCGGCGTACGACGCCCTTCCGGAGGCCGATCCCGCCGCGCTTCCGCCTGCGCCCACAAGCGGTACGGACGTCCGCTGGATCTACTGGACGTCCGGCACCACCTCCGACCCCAAGGGCGTCCTGCACATGGACCGCAGCCTCATCGCCTCGGGCACCCACCTCGCCGACGCGCTCGGCCTCACCCCGAACGATGTCGGTTCCATGGCCTTCCCCTTTGCGCACGTGGGCGGGCCCGACTACATGGTGATGGCATTGCTGCGCGGCTTCCCGGTGCTCCTCCTGGAGCACTTCGCCCTGCCGGACTCACTGGCCGCCTATCGCCGCCACGGCGTCACAGTGGCGGGCGGGTCGACGGTCTTCTACGCCATGTTCCTCGCCGAGCAGCGCAAGGCCCCCGGTCGCAGGATCCTCCCGGCCCTGCGCCTCATGGCGGGCGGCGGGGCGCCGAAGCCGCCCGAGCTGCACCACGCGGTCGTCCGGGAACTGGGCTGCCGCCTCACCCACGGCTACGGCATGACCGAGGCACCCATGATCACCATGGGGAGTCCGGATGACCCGGAGGAGAGACTGGCCGGCACGGAGGGCAGGCCGGCCACCGGGATGACGATCCGGATCACGAGCCCGGACGGCATGCCGGTCCCCATCGGTACGGACGGGGAGGTACGGCTGCGCGGCGAGGCCGTCTTCCGCGGCTATCTCGACCCGCGCCAGACCGCCGAGGCGTTCGACGCCGACGGTTTCCTGCGCACCGGCGATCTCGGTCACCTCACCGAGGACGGTTACCTCGTGCTCACCGGGCGCGCGAAGGACGTCATCGTCCGCAAGGGCGAGAACGTCTCCGCGCAGGAGATCGAACAGCTCCTCCACGGCCACCCCGGAGTCGAGGACGTGGCTGTCGTCGGGCTTCCCGACGCCGCACGCGGAGAGCGCGTCTGTGCGGTGGTCCAGCAGCCCGAAGGAGCCGCTCCCCTGACCCTCGCGGACGTGACCGCCCATCTGAGGGCCGCAGGTCTGGCGGTGCACAAGCTGCCCGAGCAGCTGGAAGTCGTCGACGCGCTGCCGCGCAACGACACCCTCCGCAAGGTGCTGAAGTACAAGCTGCGCGAGCGCTTCTCCAGCCCGCCCTCGTCCGATCGTCAGCCGTTCGCCCGGTAGGTGGCCATGGCCTGCTCGAAGAAGCCGTCGATCGAGCGCTGTTCATCCATCGGCCCGCGCACCTGGATGAGGTGGTAGCGGCCGCCGAGGAGCATGGCGGCGTTGCGGACGTAGACCTGCCGTCCGCTGCTGTCGTTCCAGTTGAACGTGCCCTCCGCCGTCGCCGTGCCGCCCACGTCGCTGCGGCGCAGGCCGGAGGCGCCCGACCAGGAGGACGAGCGGTACGGGGCCAGCTCGGGCTCCTTGTCCTGCTGGTAGGCCATCGGGTCGTTGCCGAACTCCGACGCCTTGTCCCGGCCCGGCACCACGATCAGTTCGTAGTCGCCGCCGACGTAGACGACCTGGCCGCGGTCGTTCTCGCCACGGCGCTGCCAGTCCTTGGCGACGGCGATGGTGAAGCCCTGGGGGGCCTTGCGCGTGGTGAACCCCTTCGCGCCGCCGCGCTCCTCGGTCCGCTCGTTCTGCGCGCCGGTGGCGGAGGTCTGACCCACTCTGCCGTTGGAGCCGGGGTTGTTGGGGGCCGCACTCAGCGCGCCCGCCGAACCGGTGCGGTCCGCCGGGGCCTGGCCTGCGCTCTCCTCCGCACGCGGCATGAACAGCAGGGCGTACAGCACGGCCCCGATCAGGGCGAGCAGGATCAGGCCGAGGAGAAGGCGCCCCAGGCGCTGCGGGGCGGGAGCCGTACGGACCCGCTGTTCCTGCAGATGACCGGTGGAGTGGAAGCCGCTCCGCTCCTGGGGCCGGGCCGCCCTGCCGCTCTCCTTGACCGTCTTCTTGTGCCGCCCGTGCGCGGCGGCGGGCGCCGGACCGGCGGTGGAGGCGGCGGTACGGGCGCGCCGACGGCGGACCAGCTCGCCGCGGCGACGGACCACCGGCAGCCGGCGCGGGTCCGCGGGGGCAGGGGCGCCGATCGACGGCACGGTGACCGTACGGCTGCCGATGTCCGGCTCCGGCGCGGACCGGATGAGTGAGCGGAGCCAGCCCCGCAGCTCCTCGAACTCCGGTCGCTCGGTCGGGTCCTTCCGCATCAGCGACTCGACGACGGGCCGCAGCGCTCCGCACTCCTCGGCGTATGCGGGCGGTTCGGCGCAGACGACCTGGACGAGCTCGGTCGTGCTGTCCTCCGGGTAGGGCGCGTGTCCCTGGACGACGCGGAAGAGCAGCGCGCCGAGCGCCCACAGGTCGGCGGCGGGGCCGACGGGGGGTGCGAGCTGCCAGTTCTCCTGGATCGGCCAGGCTTGCTCGGGTGCCCAGCGCTCGGTGACGGCGCCGACGACCACCATGCGCGCCTGCCGGGCCCGTTCGGCGGCCACGGCGCTGCCGGGGCCACCGGGGTAGGCCCAGCCGTCCGCCCATGGAGCGGGGGCGGGGGCGGGCGCGGGGCCCTCGGCCGGACTGCGCTCCTCCGCCACGGGGGCCGGAGGGTGCGGCGCAAGGGGACCGGAAGCCTGCGCGGGGAGCGGAGCCGCCCCGGGCAGGGCAGCGTGCGGGGCAGGGGGCGTGTTCCGCGCGGACTTGGCTCCGGGGGCGGGGGCGGTCCCGCTGGCGGCGCTGCCGCCGCCCCAGGTGGATGCCCCGGTCGGCAGTCCGGGCTTGGCTTCGGCTGCGACCCGGGCCGCAGCAGCGCGGGCGGCGGCGTGGTAGGCGGCAATCGCCCCGGAGCGCACCGCTCGTACGTCGCGTGCGTTCTGCGCCTCACCCGGACGGCCTGTGCCGGCAGCATCGGGCCGCACGAAGCCGCCCGCAGCGCCCTGGTCCCGGTAGGCGCCGCCCGCCGTTCCCTGGTCGCGGTACCCACCGCCCGCGGTCCCACCGCCCGCGGCCCCGGCGCCGGGGCTCCCCGGGCCGGGCTGCCCCGCGCCGGCACCCGCGGGGCCCGGCGCGTACGGGCGGTCCGCCGCGCCGTGGGGGGCGGAGGGCGCCGGCACGGGGTCGTATCCGCAGAGGGCCTCTTCGGCCGCTCCGGCGGCGAGGCCGGTGAGGATGGCGCGGCCGTCGTCGCAGATGAGGACGGTACGGGCGGTGATGTTGCGGTGGGTCCAGCCCTGGGCGTGCAGGGCGCGCAGGGCGGTGAGGACGTCCGCGGCGACCTCCGCCGCGCGGTGCGGGGAGAGCGTGCGCTCGGCGAGCAGGGCGGCGAGCGGGCGGGCCGAGACGAGTTCGCTGACGATCCAGAGGCTGCCCGCCTCGGCGAAGACATGGAAGACCTGGTCGAGCCGCGGATGGTCGGGCACCTGCGCGGCGGCGGTCGCAGCCGCCAGCGCACGACGCACCGCCGGGTCGCTCGCGCCCTGGCCGCTGCGCCCCGCGCCACCGGGCCGGCCGCCGAAGCCGGCCCGTTCGCGGAGCCCGCTCCCGGCCCTCGCACCGGCCCCGGACGCCCCGCGCTGGCCGGGCACGGCCCCAAAAGCGGACGCCCTCCCTGCACCCGTTCCCGCACCCGCACCGGGCACCGCGCCGCCCGTTGCCGCGCCGGGGCCGGCGCCCGGCGTCCGGGTTCCGGGCATCGCTGCGGTCCCGGTCCCGGTCGCGCTGGCTCCAGGGGGGTCGTCGCCCAGGACCTCGGCGTCCACGACCTCCGGCAGGGGAATCTGGCGGACCAGGACCTCCTGCCCGCTGTAGGTGTCAAAGGCCCGCGTCTCGACGAGTTCGAAGGCGTCGGAGGGTGGCAACGGCAGGCGATAGCGGTCGGCGAGCACCCGGCCCGCGTACTCGTCCACGACGCCTCCCCAATCGTGCGATCCGCCCCAGCGTGCGATGCACCACCATTGCCCCGCACAACCGCCAAAGCCGGTCGTTCAGCCGCTTATTGCGGTTGCGTACGGTCCACGACGACTCACGATACGTGCCGAACCCGCCCCTTCGGGCCCGTACGGCTCAGTACGTCCCCCGGCACGCCGCCCGTTATGCGCCCGACGTGGCGCGCGGGTCTTCCGGCCCGCGCGCCACCTGCGTCAGTGCGCGCCCGGGAAGCCTGCCGGGGCGTCATAGAGCACCGCGGCGGGGGCGATCGACGCCTTCTTGTGCGCGGGGGACAAACCGCCCTTGCCGTTTTCGCTCTTGTCGTCGCCGCTCAGGCTGAAGGCCAGCACGGTGCCGATGACGGCCAGCACAACGACCACCGCCGCGATGAGCAGCACCCGGCGCGGCACGATGTCGGAAATCGACGCCCGGCCGTACGTGCCGGTGCGCGCGCCCGCGCGGCTGCGGGCGGCGACGCTGCCCACCCTCAGCTTCACCGGCTGCGCCGGACCGGCGGACTCGGCGGTCACCGACGAGCCGCCCGGGGTCGCGTCCCGCAGCGGGCGGAAGGCACCCGGCGTGCGCTGGGTGGCCGCGTTGCCCGCCGCATTGCGCCCGCCCGGGCGCGCGCCGGCGGCGGAGGCCGGGGCCGGGTTCGGACGGCCCGTGGCGGACGGTCCGGCCGAGGAGTGCGAGGAGTGTGCGCCGGAGGAGGACGACCGGCCGTCGTAGCCGTAGCCGCCCTTCCTGCCCCGGGACGACGAGGAGGCCGCCCTGTGGGGCGTCTCCGGTATGGGCGGCAGGGACAGGGCCTGGGTCGCGTCCAGGTCCGGGGTCGGCTCGGGCGCCCTGGGCAGGCGCTCGTCCGGGGCGTTGACGGCGTCGGTCAGCAGGGCCCGGGCGCCGGCCTCGTCCAGGCGCTTCTGCGGGTCCTTGGCGAGCAGCCCGTACATGACGCCCTCCAGGGGGCCCGCGTTCCTGGGCGGTCCCAGGGGCTCCGTCATCACGGCCGTCAGGGTCGCTATGGCCGACCCCTTGTCGTACGGAGGGGCGCCCTCCACGGCGGCGTAGAGCAGACCGCCCAGGGACCACAGGTCCGCCGGGGGGCCGGGCTTCTGGCCGCGGGCGCGCTCGGGGGATATGTACGAGGGCGCGCCGACGAGCATGCCGGTCGAGGTGACCGACGGGTCGCCCTCGACCTGGGCGATGCCGAAGTCGGTCAGGACGACACGGCCGTCATCGGCGATGAGCACGTTGGAGGGCTTCACGTCGCGGTGCAGGATGCCCTCGCGGTGCGCGGCGCGCAGCACGTCGAGGACGGCGAGGCCGACCTCGGCGGCTCTGCGCCACTTCAGCGGCCCGTCCTCCCGGATGACCTCGGCGAGGGAACGGCCCTCGATGAGCTCCATGACGATCCACGGCCGGTCGTCCTCGTGCACGACGTCGAAGACGGTGACCGCGCCCGCACTGCGGATGCGGGCAATGGCCTTCGCCTCACGCAGTGTCCGCGTGATGAGACGGCGCTTCTCGTCCTCGTCGATGTTGGCCGGGAATCGCAGCTCCTTCACCGCGACTGCCCGGCCCAGCGTCTCGTCCGTCGCCCGGTGGACCGTGCCCATGCCACCGCGCCCGAGGACGTCCCCGAGGCGGTATCGCCCGGCGAGGAGGCGCCCTGTCGTGCCCTGCGTCTGCTCCGCCTCCGACATGCGTCCCCTCTGGCAATCAGCTCTGCGACCAACCGACCCTGGCAGAGCGACCATTGTCTCTCATCCGCGGACCAGTGGAAGGCCAGGGTCCGGGAGGCCGTGGATGATGGGCGCATGCCGACGCGCACCGCCCGCCCGCGACTCACCGCGACCATGGCCGCGCTGACCTGCGCCGTAACGGTGTCGGCGATGACGGGATGCGGTGGCGACGTCGCCCGCTCCCCTCTACAGGACCTGGTTTCTGCGCGGACGGTTCCCGGCGCGGCCGAGCTGTCACAAGATGCTCAAGGTGCCCTCCGGTTCGCCACCGCGGGCGTGTCGGACGTACGGAGCGGACGTCCCATCGGCCTCACGGACCGCTTCCGCGCCGGGAGCATCACCAAGACGGTCATCGCCGTCGTCGTACTCCAGCTGGCGGCCGAGCACCGGCTGAAGGTGGACGATCCGGTCACCGGCCACCTCCCGCAACCCACCGCCGACGCGGTCCGGCGCGTCCGGTACGGGCGGGATGTCACGGTCCGCCAACTCCTCACCCACACCAGCGGGCTGTTCTCGTACACCGACGACCTCGCCCTCTTCCACGACGTCACCGACCACCGCCTCACCGCCCACTCGCCCGAGACATTGGTACGGACCGCCGTCGCACACGCCCCGTACGCGCCGCCCGGCGCCCGGTACCACTACTCCAACACCGACTACCTCCTCCTCGGTATGGTCATCCGTCAGGTCACCGGCCACTCCTACGCCACCGAGGCCCTACGCCGCGTCATCACCCCCCTGCGCCTCTCCGGTACCAGCTTCCCCGGCACCCGCACCACGCTCCCCGCCCCGCACGGCCGGGCCTACAGCGCGTCAGCAGGCGGCTCCCCGCGCGACGTCACCGAGCTCAACCCGTCCGTCGCAGGTGCCGCCGGAGAGATGGTCTCCACCCTCCCCGACCTCAACCGCCTCTTCGCCGCGCTCCTCGGCGGCGAGCTGCTGGCCGCGCCCGAGCTGCGCACCATGCTGGACACGAAGGCCACCGGCGGCCGCTACGGCATGGGCGTCTTCCCCGTGCGGCTGCCGTGCCGGCGCACGGTCTGGGGGCACAACGGCGAGATCAACGGCTCCTACGTCCAGACGCTGGGCACCGCCGACGGCCGGCACGTGGTCAGCTACCGCGTCAACAGCGACACCCGGCCGCCCACCGGGGCCGAGGCAGAGCTCCTCCGCGAGGACTTCTGCTCCCGGCCCGACCGGGACGGCTGAACGGCGAGGGCAGGACGGGCTGAACGGCGGGAGCAGGGTGACAGGGGCCTAGATGGGCTGGATCTCCGGCGCGCCCAGCCGGGCCGCGTCCGCTGTCAGGTCGTCGGGCTGCCGCTGGGACTCACGCTCGGCCTCCACGCGCTTCTCGTAGTGCTCGACCTCCTTGTCGACCTGGGCCCCGTCCCAGCCCAGCACCGGCGCGATCAGCTCGGCGGCCTCGCGGGCGCAGCGCGTGCCCCGGTCGAAGGTCTCGATCGAGATCCGGGTCCGCCGGGTGAGGACGTCGTCCAGATGGCGCGCCCCCTCGTGCGAGGCGGCGTAGACGACCTCGGCCCGCAGGTATTCGTCGGCGCCCGTCAGCGGTTCGCCCATCGCCGGGTCGGCGGTGACGTAGCCCAGCACCTCGTCGACGAGCGAGCCGTAGCGGTTGAGCAGGTGCTCGACGCGCGCCACGTGCAGTCCGGTGCGCCGGGCGATCTGGGCCCGGCCGTTCCACAGCGCCCGGTAGCCCTCGGCGCCCACCAGCGGCACGTCCTCCGTGACGCAGTCGGCCACCCGCTGGGTCAGGCCGTGCACCGCCTCGTCCACGGCGTCCTTCGCCATCACGCGGTACGTGGTGTACTTGCCGCCCGCCACGACCACCAGCCCCGGCACGGGGTGGGCCACGGTGTGCTCGCGGGAGAGCTTGCTGGTGGCGTCGGACTCGCCGGCCAGCAGCGGGCGCAGCCCGGCGTAGACGCCCTGGACGTCGTCGCGGGTGAGGGGCACGGCGAGCACCGAGTTCACGTGCTCCAGCAGGTAGTCGATGTCGGCGCTGGAAGCCGCCGGGTGGGCCTTGTCCAGGTCCCAGTCGGTGTCCGTCGTGCCGATGATCCAGTGCCGGCCCCAGGGGATGACGAAGAGGACGCTCTTCTCGGTGCGCAGGATCAGCCCGGTGGTGGAGTGGATGCGGTCCTTCGGCACGACCAGGTGGATGCCCTTGGAGGCCCGTACGTGGAACTGGCCGCGCTCGGCGATGAGCTGCTGGGTGTCGTCCGTCCACACGCCGGTGGCGTTGACGACCTGCCGGGCCCGGATCTCGAACTCGCCGCCCTGTTCCAGGTCGCGCACCCGGGCGCCGACAACGCGCTCGCCCTCGCGGAGGAAGCCGACGACGCGGGCGCGGTTGGCGGTGTCGGCGCCGTAGGCGGCCGCGGTGCGGACGAGGGTGGTGACGTAGCGGGCGTCGTCCATCTGGGCGTCGTAGTACTGCAGGGCGCCGATCAGTGCGTCCTTGCGCAGGCAGGGAGCGACCCGCAGGGCCTTTCTGCGGGTGAGGTGGCGGTGGGTGGGCAGGCCGCGGCCGTGCCCGGAGGAGAGGGACATGGCGTCGTAGAGGGCCACGCCCGAGCCGGCGTAGAAGCGCTCCCATCCCCGGTGCTGCAGTGGGTAGAGGAAGGGCACCGGCTTGACCAGGTGCGGGGCGAGGCGCTGCAGCAGCAGTCCGCGCTCCTTGAGGGCTTCGCGCACGAGGGCGAAGTCGAGCATCTCCAGGTAGCGCAGTCCGCCGTGGATGAGCTTGCTGGACCTGCTGGAGGTGCCCGCCGCCCAGTCCCGGGCCTCCACGAGCCCGGTGGCCAGGCCGCGGGTGGCCGCGTCCAGCGCGGTGCCCGCGCCGACGACGCCGGCGCCGACCACCAGGATGTCCAGTTCCCGCTCCGCCATCCGGGCGAGCGCCGCTCCGCGCTCGGCCGGCCCGAGTGTCGCTGTCCTCACCGCTGCCTCCTGCCTGGCCGCTCTCGCCGCCGCTGCCGGTGACCTGCCGCTGCCGGTGCCGCCACGCCCTGCCGGGCCCGCGCCGCTGTCGCGACGCGCCCGCACGGCGCCCTGCTCCGCCCCGGGACCACGGCCGGCGCCACGGCCCCGTCGCGCCGGGGCCGCGCCCGTTCTCCTTCGATGCTGCCCCAGATCGGCCGCTTCGGCCGCGCCGGAGTCCGGCAGGACGGCATCCGGGCAGCGTGTGGCGGGCGTGCCACGCCGCGGCAATACCGGATAACAGTCATATATCCGCCTAACCTGATGTAACGGCTGATCCCCGCCGGAAACCCGTCGGAAACCGCCGGAATCCCCTCCGGGAAGGACCGCATCCCGCCATGCCCGCAGATCTCGCCGTCATCGGCCTCGGCCACCTCGGACTCCCCCTCGCCCAGGCCGCCACGGCCGCGGGCATCCCCACCGTCGGCTACGACCCCGACGCCCACACCGTCGCCGAGCTGCGCGCCGGGCGCATGCCCTCCGAGGGCGCCGACGGCTGTCTCACCGTCGCCGGGATCCGCCGCATGCTCAACGCCGGCTTCCGCGCCACGACCGAGGACGTCGAGCTGGGCCGGGTCCGTACGGCCGTGATCTGCGCACCCACCCGCCTCGGCGAGGACCGGGCCCTGGACCTGAGCGCCATCACCGATGCCGCCCGCACCCTCGCGCCGCGGCTGCGCCCGCACACCACCGTGCTCCTGGAGTCCCCCGTCTACCCCGGCACCACGGAGGACGTCCTGCGCCCTCTCCTCGAAGCCGGTTCCGGCCTGCGGGCCGGCCAGGACTTCCACCTGGCGTACTCGCCCAGCCGCTTCGACCCCGGCAACCGCCACCACGCCTACGCCAACACCCCGAAGGTCATCGGCGGCCTCACCCCCGCCTGCACGGAGGCCGCCGCCGCCTTCTACGGGCGCGTCTGCGAGCGGGTCGTCCGCGCCCGGGGCCCCCGCGAGGCCGAGGCGGTCAAGGTCCTGGAGACCAACTACCGGCACGTCAACATCGCGCTCGCCAACGAGATGGCGGTCTTCTGCCACGACATCGGCGTCGACCTCTGGGACGTCGTGCGCTGCGCCGAGACCAAGCCCTTCGGCTTCCAGGCGTTCCGGCCGGGCCCCGGGGTGGGCGGCCACGGGGTGCCCATCGACCCCAATTACCTCTCCTACAAGGGCCGCAGCCTCGGCTACCCGCTGCGCATGGTGGAGCTCGCCCAGGAGGTCAACGGGCGGATGCCGCGCTACGTCATCCAGCGCTGCGCCACGCTGCTCAACGAGCACGGCAAGTCGGCGCGCGGCGCCCGCGTCCTGCTGCTCGGCGTCGGCTACAAGCCCGACGTCGGCGACCAGGAGGGCTCACCGGCCCGGGAGATCGCCTCCCGGCTGATGGAGATGGGTGCCCAGCTCAGCTACCACGACCCCTACGTCCCGCAGTGGCGCGTCCTCGGCCACCCCGTGCCGAGGGCCGACTGCCCCCACGAGGCGGCCGCCGCCGCGGACCTGACGGTCCTTCTCCAGCACCACCGCAAGTACGACCTGCAGGGTCTGTCGGTCAAGGCACAGCTGCTGCTCGACACCCGCGGCGCGAGCCCGGCGGGAGCGGCGCACCGCCTGTGAGGCACCGCTCCCCGCCCGGACGGCGCGCCGTTACAGCCGGCCGGTCGACAGCATCCGCGGCTGGGCGTCCAGCACGGTCCGCAGGGAGGCGAAGTTCTCCACGCAGCGCCCGGTGCCGACGGCCACGCAGTCCAGCGGGTCGTCCGCGATGATCACCGGGATGTCGAGCTCCTTGCTCAGGCGCACGTCCAGGCCGCGCAGCAGCGCGCCACCGCCGGTGAGCACGATGCCCCGGTCCATGATGTCGCCGGACAGCTCCGGCGGCGTCTCGTCCAGCGTCTGACGCACGGCCATGACGATCGCGTCCACCGGCTCGGACAGGGCGTGCCGGATCTCGTCGGCCGTCAGCTCCAGGGTCTTGGGCAGGCCGCTGACCTGGTCCCGGCCCCGGATGGTGCAGCGGTCGCCGGGCCGCAGGCCCTGGGTCTCCTCCGGGTCGCCCGCCTCGTCCTGGCCGCCGGCCGCCACGTGCCGGGCGAGCGCCGCGAGCCCGGACTCCGACAAGTAATTGGTGGGCGAAGCGGAGCCGATGCTCATCTTGAGGTCCTCGGCGGTGCGTTCGCCGATCGCCATGGCGTACTTCTTCTTGACGTACGAAATGATGGCCGCGTCCATCGCGTCGCCGGCCGTGCGCACCGAACGGGCGGTGACGATGCCGCCGAGCGAGATCACCGCGACCTCGGTGGTGCCACCGCCGATGTCGACGACCATGCAGCCGGTGGGCTCACTGACCGGGAGTCCCGCGCCGATCGCCGCCGCCATGGGCTCCTCGACCAGGTGCACCTGCCGGGCCCCGGCCTGCGAGGCGGCCTCGATGACGGCGCGGCGCTCGACGCCCGTGATGCCGGACGGCACACAGACCACGACGCGCGGCCGGGAGAAGAGGCGGTTGCCCATGACCTTCTTGATGAAGTGCCGCAGCATCCGCTCGGCTATCTCGAAGTCGGCGATGACGCCGTCGCGCAGCGGGCGGATGGCGACGATGCTCGACGGCGTACGGCCGATGGTCTCCTTCGCCTCGGAGCCGACCGACAGCACACTGCCGTCCTCGGCGTTGACGGCGACGACCGAGGGCTCGTTGAGCACCACTCCCTTCCCGCGTACGTACACCAGCGTGTTCGCGGTGCCGAGGTCGATACCCATGTCCCTGCCGCTGAACGACTTGCTTTGCGCCATAAGTCGCCAGTATTCCCTACGATCGAATGTTTATACGGCGCTAACGGGGCTCGCGGACAACGCGAAAGGCCCGGCCCGCCGAAGCGGACCGGGCCCAAAGGCCGACGCGGAGCCGACGCGGGGTCAGCGGTTGTCGTGCTGCGACGGCGCGACCGTCACCTCGACCCGCTGGAACTCCTTGAGCTCGCTGTAGCCCGTGGTGGCCATCGCCCGGCGCAGCGCGCCGAAGAAGTTCATCGACCCGTCCGGGGTGTGCGAGGGACCGGTGAGGATCTCCTCGGTGGAGCCGACCGTGCCGAGGTTCATGCGCTTGCCGCGCGGCACGTCCTCGTGGACGGCCTCCATGCCCCAGTGGAAGCCACGGCCCGGGGCATCGGTGGCGCGCGCGAGCGGGGAGCCCATCATCACGGCGTCCGCACCGCAGGCGATGGCCTTCGGCAGGTCGCCGGACCAGCCCACGCCGCCGTCGGCGATGACGTGCACGTAGCGGCCGCCGGACTCGTCCATGTAGTCGCGGCGGGCTGCGGCCACGTCGGCCACGGCGGTCGCCATCGGGACCTGGATGCCCAGGACGTTACGGGTGGTGTGGGCGGCGCCGCCGCCGAAGCCGACGAGAACGCCCGCCGCGCCCGTGCGCATCAGGTGCAGGGCGGCGGTGTAGGTGGCGCAGCCGCCGACGATGACGGGGACGTCGAGCTCGTAGATGAACTGCTTGAGGTTCAGCGGCTCGGCGGCGCCCGAGACGTGCTCGGCGGAGACGGTCGTGCCGCGGATCACGAAGATGTCCACGCCGGCGTCGACGACGGCCTTGGAGAACTGCGCGGTGCGCTGCGGGGAGAGCGCGGCGGCGGTCACGACACCGGAGTCGCGGACCTCCTTGATGCGCTGCCCGATCAGCTCTTCCTTGATCGGCGCGGCGTAGACCTCCTGGAGGCGCTTGGTCGCGGCCGTCTCGTCCAGCTCGGCGATCTCGGCCAGCAGCGACTCGGGGTCCTCGTAGCGGGTCCACAGACCCTCAAGGTTGAGCACGCCCAGGCCGCCCAGCTCACCGATCCGGATGGCGGTCTCGGGCGAGACGACCGAGTCCATCGGGGCGGCCAGGAACGGCAGCTCGAAGCGGTAGGCATCGATCTGCCAGGCGATCGAGACCTCCTTCGGGTCGCGGGTACGGCGACTCGGGACGACGGCGATGTCGTCGAACGCGTACGCCCGGCGGCCGCGCTTGCCGCGCCCGATCTCGATCTCAGTCACGTCTGTGGCCTTTCACTTTCCTTGGCGCTCCGTCTGCCGCATACCAGTATCCCCGACGCGGCGGAGCCCGCGGCCTTGTCGGTCGCGGGCTCCTGCGGGCGCTGTACGAAACTCCGAAACTACCCCGGCCCTACTACCGGCGGGAGTAGTTCGGCGCTTCCACGGTCATCTGGATGTCGTGCGGGTGGCTCTCCTTGAGGCCCGCGGACGTGATCCGCACGAAGCGGCCCTTGTCCTTGAGCTCCTGGATGTCCGCCGAGCCGACGTAGCCCATGGAGGCGCGCAGGCCGCCGATGAGCTGGTGGGCGACGGAGGCCAGCGGGCCGCGGTAGGGAACCTGGCCCTCGATGCCCTCGGGCACCAGCTTGTCCTCGGAGAGGACGTTGTCCTGGAAGTAACGGTCCTTGGAGAAGGACCGCGCCTGGCCGCGGGACTGCATGGCGCCCAGGGAGCCCATGCCGCGGTAGGACTTGAACTGCTTGCCGTTGATGAAGACCATCTCGCCCGGCGACTCCTCGCAGCCCGCGAGCAGCGAGCCGAGCATCACCGTGTCGGCACCGGCGGCGATCGCCTTGGCGATGTCGCCGGAGTACTGCAGGCCGCCGTCGCCGATGAGCGGCACACCGGCGGCGTGGCACGCCTGGGCGGCCTCGTAGATCGCGGTGACCTGCGGCACACCGATGCCGGCGACGACGCGGGTGGTGCAGATCGAGCCGGGGCCGACGCCGACCTTGACGCCGTCCACGCCGGCGTCGATCAGCGCCTGGGCGCCGTCACGGGTGGCGACGTTGCCGCCGACGACGTCGACGGTGATGTTGGACTTGATCTTGGCGATCATGTCGAGGATGCCGCGGCTGTGGCCGTGCGCGCTGTCGACGACCAGGAAGTCCGCGCCGGCCTCGACGAGCGCCTGGGCGCGCTCGAACGCCTCGGGACCCACGCCCACCGCGGCACCGACGACCAGGCGGCCCTCGGCGTCCTTGGCGGCGTTCGGGTACTTCTCGGCCTTGACGAAGTCCTTGACCGTGATGAGGCCCTTGAGCACACCGGCGTCATCGACCAGCGGCAGCTTCTCGATCTTGTGGCGGCGCAGCAGCTCCATGGCGTCCTCGCCGGAGATACCCACCTTGCCCGTCACCAGCGGCATCGGCGTCATGATCTCGCGGACGGCGCGGCTGCGGTCCACCTCGAAGGCCATGTCGCGGTTGGTGACGATGCCGAGCAGCTTGCCCGCCGGGTCGGTGACCGGCACGCCGCTGATGCGGAACTTCGCACAGAGGGCGTCCGCCTCGGCCAGCGTGGCGTCCGGGCGGACCGTGATCGGGTCGGAGACCATGCCGGACTCCGAGCGCTTGACCAGGTCGACCTGGTTGGCCTGGTCCTCGATGGACAGGTTGCGGTGCAGCACGCCCGCGCCGCCCTGGCGGGCCATGGCGATGGCCATGCGCGCCTCGGTCACCTTGTCCATGGCGGCGGACAGCAGCGGGATGTTGACCCGGACGTTGCGCGAGACCCGGGAGGAGGTGTCCACGGCGTTCGGCAGGACCTCGGAGGCGCCCGGCAGCAGCAGGACGTCGTCATATGTCAGACCGAGCATCGCGAATTTCCCGGGCATTCCGTCGACGTTGTCAGTCATGACACCTTCCCAAATGGTCTTGCCCCAGCGAGGACTCCCATGCTAACGGCCACCAATGGTGTCCCATTCCACGAGCACTGAGGTCCGCATCACTTGGAGATTCGTACAGGATTCGGTCGGTTGGCTGCCCCAGAGGATTGGATCACTGCTCCGCGAGCGCCCGGAGCCTGCTGAGCGCCCGGTGCTGGGCGACGCGCACGGCCCCCGGCGACATGCCGAGCATCTGCCCCGTCTCCTCGGCCGTCAGCCCCACGGCGACCCGCAGCAGGACGAGCTCGCGCTGGTTCTCCGGGAGGTTGGCGAGCAGCTTCTTGGCCCACTCGGCATCGCTGCTGAGCAGGGCACGCTCCTCCGGCCCGAGCGAGTCGTCCGGCTGCTCGGGCATCTCGTCGGAGGGCACGGCGGTGCTCCCCGGGTGACGCATGGCGGCCCGCTGCAGGTCGGCGACCTTGTGCGCGGCGATGGCCACGACGAACGCCTCGAAGGGCCGCCCGGTGTCGCGGTAGCGCGGCAGGGCGCACAGCACCGCCAGGCAGACCTCCTGGGCGAGGTCGTCGACGAAGTGGCGGGCGTCGCCGGGCAGCCGCGACAGGCGCGTACGGCAGTAGCGCAGCGCGAGCGGATGCACCAGGGCGAGCAGATCGTGGGTGGCCTGGCGGTCGCCCTCTACGGCGCGGGCGACGAGCGCGCCAATGGCTGTCGTGTCGTCGTCGCGCATCGGTCCATGGTGCCTTGACGCCGGATTGTCCGCGGCACCGCATCCGTAGTTGTGCACCGAAGCGTTATGAGCGGGTGCGCCGGCGGTCATGTCCCGCACCTTCCCATCACGCCTTCCCGAGCCGTCCCCGAGGAACTCCATACTCCAAGGATGCGGCAGCGCGCGGGAAACGTGCAGCGGGCCGGTGATCGGGGGCCGCCGGGCGGGCGGCCACGGCGGGCCGCCCCGCCCGCTCCCCGGCGGGCGGGGTACGTCACTCCCCCGCTTCGACGCACGAACACGACGCCCCAGAGCTGCCCGGAACCGGCCGTCGGCGGCCTAGCGGACCAGGCCCCAGCGGAAGCCCAGCGCCACGGCGTGCGCCCGGTCCGAGGCGCCCAGCTTCTTGAACAGACGACGCGCGTGGGTCTTGACGGTGTCCTCGGAGAGGAACAGCTCACGGCCGATCTCGGCGTTGGAGCGGCCGTGACTCATGCCCTCCAGCACCTGGATCTCACGCGCGGTGAGCGTGGGCGCCGCACCCATCTCGGCGGAGCGCAGCCGCCGCGGCGCCAGCCGCCAGGTCGGGTCGGCCAGCGCCTGGGTCACGGTGGCGCGGAGCTCGGCGCGCGAGGCGTCCTTGTGGAGATAGCCGCGCGCACCTGCGGCGACCGCGAGCGCGACCCCGTCCAGGTCCTCCGCGACCGTGAGCATGATGATGCGGGCGCCGGGGTCGGCCGAGAGCAGCCGGCGGACGGTCTCCACACCGCCGAGGCCGGGCATGCGTACGTCCATCAGAATGAGGTCCGAACGATCGGCGCCCCAGCGGCGGAGGACTTCCTCGCCGTTGGCCGCCGTCGTCACGCGCTCGACGCCGGGCACGGTCGCCACCGCGCGACGGAGCGCTTCTCGGGCAAGCGGGGAGTCGTCGCAGACGAGGACGGATGTCATGGCCGCCCTCCGCAGCTGATGCGCGTCACCTTGAGCCTCCAGAGGCTGGTATTGATCGTCACCTGTGCGATTGACGACGCCCGGGCACTGCCACCCGCCCGACTGCTTGATGCGTCAACCGCCTCCGCACTCTCAACGACGGTCACCCGAAAGAGTTACGGGCTCGGTCGGCCGTGTTCGGCACTCTACGTGAGGGCGCGGACACGGAGCAGGGCGCACAGGGGGCGCCCGTCCCACCAGGCAAGCTATGCCCCATTTGCCCAGTCGGACCCGTTTTTCTTCCCATTTGCTGCTGTCTGTGGCTAGATTCGCAATGAGTCATATTTTCATCTGCTCACACAGCAGACGCATGACAGAGGTATGGACGGGTACTGCAACGGATCACTTCGACAGATCGTCCCGAGGGGATAAGCAATGGCAGATTTCTCCCGCCTCCCCGGTCCCAACGCCGACCTGTGGGACTGGCAGCTGCTGGCGGCGTGCCGAGGGGTCGACAGCTCGCTCTTCTTCCACCCCGAGGGCGAACGGGGCGCCGCCCGCAGCGCCCGTGAGACCTCCGCGAAGGAGGTGTGCATGCGCTGCCCGGTACGCGCCGAGTGCGCGGCGCACGCGCTGGCGGTACGGGAGCCCTACGGCGTGTGGGGCGGCCTGACCGAGGACGAGCGCGAGGAGCTCATGGGGCGCGCGCGGCACCGTTCCATCACCGCGAGCGGCGCGGGCGCCGGTGCCATGACTGCCTGAGCGCCCGGGCGCACCCCATCGGCCACCCCGAGAAGAAACGTTTCAGCTGAGAGGTTTCCCGTCAGCTGAGAGGTTCCGGTTTCGGCCGACAGCCCTCGGCGGCCTTCCGGCGCCGGGGTGATGCGCGCGTGCCTCGGCGATGCGGCCGGCGCCGCTCCTCGGCGGGCGTGCTCAGCGGTGGGCGGCGGCCACCAGGCGGTCCAGCATCGCCGCGACCGCCGGCACCCGGGCCAGGTCCGGCAGCGTGAGGGCGACGATCTCGCGGTGGACGACCGGCTCGACGGGCACCGTGCGGGCCCCCTTCGGCCGGACCGACTCCAGCGCCAGCTCCGGCATGACGGCCACCCCGAGCCCGGCCCCGACCAGCCCGAAGACGGCCGGGTAGTCGTCGGTGGCGAAGTCGATGCGCGGCGTGAAGCCCGCGCTCTCGCAGACCTCCACCAGGTGCCGCCGGCAGCGCGGGCAGCCGGCGATCCAGGGCTCCTGCTCCAGCTCGCCGATCCCGATGCGCTCCGCGCCCGCCAGCCGGTGCCCCTCCGGCACCACGCCGATGAGGCGGTCCGTCAGCAGCGGCCGTACGACCAGGTCGTCCCACTCCGCGCCGGCGGCCGGATCGGCGCCGCGCACGTCGGGGTAGCGGAAGGCGAGCGCGATCTCGCAGTCGCCCTCGCGCAGCATCTCCACCGAGCGCGGCGGCTCCGCCTCGACGAGGGAGATCTGGGTGCCGGGGTGGGCGGCGCGCATCTCGGCGAGGGCGGTGGGCACCAGCGTCGAGCTGCCGCTGGGGAAGGACACCAGCCGCACGCGGCCCGCCCGCAGCCCGGCGATGGCCGCGATCTCCTCCTCGGCCGCGGTCAGGCCGGCCAGGATCCCGGCGGCGTGCCGGACGAGGGCCTCGCCCGCCTCGGTCAGGCGCATCTCGCGCCCCGTGCGGATCAGCAGGGGGGTGCCCGTGGACTGCTCCAGGGCCTTCATCTGCTGGCTGACGGCGGGCTGGGTGCAGCCCAGGTCGCGTGCCGCCGCGGAGAACGAACCGGTGGCGGCCACCGCGCGCAGCACCCTCAGGTGACGAGCCTCGATCATAGCTCCGAGCATAAGACAGACTTGGACTCGTCGAGAAATGTTCACTGGTCCCTTTGAGGCCATGGGGGGCGGCGTCAACGGCGTGCACGCCGGAGGGCGTTGGCCGCGGGGGCGCGGGGGTGCGGGCGCAGGAGGGCGGATGTGCCGCGCAGCGCCCCGCAGGGGCGAACGGAGGCCGGGGGAGGCAACCGGGGACGGGCGGCGAGCACTAACGTTCCGGTATGACGACTGCACTGATCACGGGAGCCACGGCCGGCATCGGCGCGGCCTTCGCACGACGACTGGCGGCCGACGGACACAACCTGGTCATCGTGGCCCGGGACGAGAAGCGGCTGGGCGAGCAGGCGACCGAGCTGCACGACCGCCACCGGGTGGAGGTGGAGGTGCTCCGCGCGGACCTGTCGGAGGAGGCGGGCATCGCGGCCGTCGAGGCCCGGCTCTCGGACCGCAAGAACCCGGTGGACCTGCTGGTCAACAACGCCGGCTTCGGCAACAAGGGCCGCTACCTCGAAGTCTCGATGGCCGACGAGCTGACCATGCTCAAGGTGCACTGCGAGGCGGTCCTGCGGCTGACGTCGGCCGCGGCCGCGGGCATGCGCGAGCGCAGGCGCGGCGGGGTCGTCAACGTGGCGTCGGTGGCCGCGTTCGTCCCCCGGGGTACGTACGGGGCGAGCAAGGCGTGGGTGGTGCAGTTCACCCAGGGTGCCGCGCGGGACCTGGCGGGCAGCGGAGTGCGGCTGATGGCTCTGTGCCCCGGCTTCGTCCGGACGGAGTTCCACCAGCGGGCCGGCATGGGGGTGGACAACGTGCCGGGCTGGATGTGGCTGGACGCCGACAAGCTCGTCGAGGCCGCGCTGAAGGACCTCGCCCGCGGCAAGTCCCTGTCCATCCCTGACCCCCGGTACAAGGCGCTGACGGGCCTGATGAAGCTGGCCCCGCGCCGGGCGGTCTCGCGCGCGAGCGCATCGACCGGCCGCCGGTACGGGCCGAACTGACCCCCGCTTCCGGCGCGACGCCACCCGCCTCGCTCCCCGCCCCACTCCCCGCCTCCCGGGTGCACATTCCGGGCTAGCCTGGATATATCACCTGGGAGGCGCCATGACTTTCGTACAGGTAATCGACTGCAAGACCAGCCGGTACGACGACATGAACCGGCTCATGGACGAGTGGCTCGCCGCCACCGAGGGCAGGCGCACCGCCACCCGCTCGGTCGTCGGCCGGGACCGCGCAGCCGCCGACCACTACATCGAGATCGTCGAGTTCCCGTCCTACGAAGAGGCGATGAAGAACTCGAGCCTCCCGGAGACCAACCGGATCTTCGAGGAGATGGTGGCGCTCTGCGACGGCATGCCGACCTTCACCGACCTCGACGTCGTCCGCGACGAGCAGGTCAACAAGGCGACGGCCCGCCGCTTCTACGAGGAGATCGCCGTCGGCGGCGACCTGGACCTCGTCGACGAGATCTTCGCGGCCGACTACCGGGACCACGACGTCGTCAAGGAGGAGGAGACCGCGATCGGCGCGCACGTCATGAAGCAGGACGTGACGTTCTGGCGGAACGCGTTCGACTTCGACTTCACCCTCCACTGCCAGGTGGCCGAGGGCGACCAGGTCACCACCCACTGGACCTGGCGGGGCGTCCACCAGGGCGACTTCATGGGGCTGCAGCCGACGGGCCGACGGGCCACGATGGACGGCGTGACGATCCATCGCTTCGCGGACGGGAAGATCGCGGAGGGCTGGTGGATCTACGATCTGATGGGCCTGAGGCGCCAGCTGGACGTGGGGCCGTAACGGCCGGACCGGAGCCGTAACGGCCGCAACGGAACGGCTCCGCGCCACCGCACACGAAGCCGCACACGAACACCGCACACGAACGGCCCGGCCCGGCCTCCCGCGAGGGGAGGCCGGGCCGGGCCGTGGTGCAAAGGCGTCGGTGCGGCGGTGCGTCAGTGCGCGTGGCCGTGACCGTGGCCGTGACCGGCCTCGGCGGACTCCTCTTCCTTCTTCTCGACGACCAGGGTCTCGGTCGTGAGCAGCAGGGAGGCGATGGACGCGGCGTTCTCCAGGGCGGAGCGGGTGACCTTGACCGGGTCGATGACGCCGGCCTTCACCAGGTCGCCGTACTCGCCGGTGGCGGCGTTGAAGCCCTGGCCCTTCTCCAGCTCGGCGACCTTGGAGGTGATGACGTAGCCCTCCAGGCCGGCGTTCTCGGCGATCCAGCGCAGCGGCTCGACGACGGCGCGGCGGACGACGGCGACGCCGGTGGCCTCGTCACCCTCCTTGCCCAGGCCGCCGTCCAGCACCTTGGCGGCGTGGACGAGCGCGGAGCCACCACCGGAGACGATGCCCTCCTCGACCGCGGCGCGGGTCGCGGAGATGGCGTCCTCCAGACGGTGCTTCTTCTCCTTGAGCTCGACCTCGGTGGCCGCACCCACGCGGATGACGCAGACGCCACCGGCGAGCTTGGCGAGGCGCTCCTGGAGCTTCTCGCGGTCCCAGTCCGAGTCGGTGGTCTCGATCTCGGCCTTGATCTGGGCGACGCGACCCTGGACGTCGGCGGCGTTGCCGCCGCCGTCGACGATGGTGGTGTCGTCCTTGGTGATCGTCACGCGGCGGGCGGAGCCCAGCACGTCCAGACCGGCCTGGTCGAGCTTGAGGCCGACCTCCTCGGCGATGACGGTGGCACCGGTGAGGGTGGCCATGTCGCCCAGCATCGCCTTGCGGCGGTCGCCGAAGCCCGGGGCCTTGACGGCCACGGCGTTGAACGTGCCGCGGATCTTGTTGACGACCAGGGTGGAGAGGGCCTCGCCCTCGACGTCCTCGGCGATGATCAGCAGCGGCTTGGAGCCACCGCCCTGGATGATCTTCTCCAGCAGCGGGAGCAGGTCCTGGATCGAGGAGATCTTGCCCTGGTGGATCAGGATGTACGGGTCGTCGAGGACGGCCTCCATACGCTCCTGGTCGGTGACCATGTACGGCGAGAGGTAACCCTTGTCGAAGGCCATGCCCTCGGTGAAGTCCAGCTCCAGACCGAAGGTGTTGGACTCCTCGACGGTGATGACACCGTCCTTGCCGACCTTGTCCATGGCCTCGGCGATGAGCTCGCCGACCTGCTTGTCCTGCGCGGAGAGCGCGGCGACGGCGGCGATGTCGGCCTTGTCGGCGATCGGGCGGGCGGTCGCCAGCAGGTCGTCGGAGACGGCCTTGACCGCGGCGTCGATGCCCTTCTTCAGGGAGGCCGGGGAGGCGCCGGCGGCGACGTTGCGCAGACCCTCGCGGACCAGCGCCTGGGCCAGGACGGTCGCGGTGGTGGTGCCGTCACCCGCGATGTCGTTGGTCTTGGTCGCCACCTCCTTGACGAGCTGGGCGCCCAGGTTCTCGTACGCGTCGTCGAGCTCGACCTCGCGGGCGATGGTGACGCCGTCGTTGGTGATGGTGGGGGCGCCGAACTTCTTGTCGATGACGACGTTGCGGCCCTTGGGGCCGATCGTCACCTTCACGGTGTCGGCAAGCTTGTTGACGCCGCGCTCAAGAGCGCGACGGGCGTCCTCGTCGAACTTCAGGGTCTTCGCCATGGGTTACGTATCCTCGCGATCTCTCTCAAACGAACTGCGCCCCGGGCGCCCGGCTGTGACGCGGGAACCAGGGGCGCAGAACAAAAGCTTCGAAGGTTCGAAAGCTTGGGTGAATTACTTCTCGATGACCGCGAGGACGTCGCGGGCCGAGAGGACGAGGTACTCGTCGCCGTTGTACTTCACCTCGGTGCCGCCGTACTTGCTGTACAGCACGACATCGCCGACCTTCACGTCGAGCGGCAGGCGCTCGCCGTTCTCGAAGCGGCCCGGGCCCACGGCCAGGACAGCGCCCTCCTGGGGCTTCTCCTTGGCGGTGTCCGGAATGACCAGGCCGGAGGCCGTGGTCTGCTCGGCGTCGAGCGGCTGGACCACGATGCGGTCCTCAAGCGGCTTGATGGCAACCTTGGAGCTGGCGGTCGTCACGATCCGACCTCCCCCTTCGGAGATCTCACGGGGTTAACTGTCTGAGGTGGCGACCAGGTGGATCCGTCGTCGCGGGTGCCGAATCTGCCCGTCGCTGTGTTTGGCACTCACCGGTGGAGAGTGCCAACGGAGCCGAGACTATGACGCGGTTAGCACTCGGTCAAGCGGAGTGCCAATTCGCCGTTGCGGCGAGCCTGGCGATCACCGGGTGCGGCGCGGGTACGACGCGGGTGCGACGCGGGGTGCGACGCGGGTGCGGCGGACGGCCGGAAGGTGCCCTACCCAGCCGGGACCCGGCGCACTCCCCCGGCGCCGTCCGGAGCGGACCTGATCGTCCAGGGCGGTCTCCCTGGCCGTCCGCGACGCGCCTAGAGGTAGTCCTCCAGCCGCGCCACCGTGTAGCCCTGCCGCTGGATGCTGCGCAGCATGTTGGTGACCATGCCGGTCATCGAGGTGCCCTTGAGCTCCTGAGGGCCGCGGAAGTGCGCCAGGACGATGTCGCCGGGGCGCAGCTTGTCGCTCTGCGCGTAGCGCATGTCGTTGATCTGCATCGTCACCTCCCAGAGCACGACCGCGCGCACACCGCAGCCGCCGGCCGCGGCGAGGGTGGCGTCGTTGTAGTTGCCGTACGGGGGGCGGAAGAGCGCCGGCCGTGTGCCGAAACGCTTCTCCAGGGCGTCCTGCTGCCCGCATATCTCGTGCTTCTGCGCATCGGCGGAGAGGGTGCGCAGGTTGGGGTGGGTCAGGGTGTGGTTGTCGATGCCGTTGCCGAGGGCCCGGAGCTGGTCGAAGTAGCCGTAGCCGCTGCCCGCGCGGGAGATGCTGTCCGTCAGGAACATCGTGAACGGCAGCTTGAGGTCCTTGGCCATCTTCAGGAACTCGGGGTCCTTCTCGGCCCCGTCGTCGAAGGTCACGAAGACGACCTTGTCCTGGGTGGGTATCCGGCGGACGACCTGGGGGGCGCCGCCCGTGGCCCCGTCGGTGAGCTTCTTCGCCGGCGGGGCGGGCGGCGCGGCCAGCGGCCGCTCCAGGCCCCAGCGGCGGTACGCGTCGTCGGACGCGGGCGGCGTCGCGGACGTCGTGGCGGCGGACGCGCCGCCCGCGCGGGCTTCCTTCTTGCCTCCCCCGGAGGAACCGGAGCAGCCGGCGAGGGCACCGGCCAGGAGGACGGCGGCGGAGGCGAGGGCGGCGGCGCGCAGACGGCGGCCGGAAACGAGCAGGCTCACGCGGACGATTGTTGTGCATGCGTTCGAACTCCGCGCGGGGGCCTCCGCCCAGGGACTCCCGCCCCGGCCCGCCGCTTCGCTCCGCTGCCTCGGCCCTCTGCTCCAGCCCCTGCCCCGGCCCGCTGCCCCGGCGCCTCAGCCGACGGCCGGGAGCGCCGCGACGGCCTTCGCCCAGGGGTACGCCTCCTGGCCGTCGCCCTGGACCGGCTCGTCGCCCGGGTCGTCGCCCGGTCCGTCGCCGGCCTCGTCGAGCAGCACGGTCACCCCCGCCGCGCGCAGGAACTCCACGCTCCGGGGGAAGGCGGGGTGCGCCGCCTGGGCGTCGCCCAGACGGGGCAGGGCGACGAGGGGCAGGCCCAGGCCGACGGCCTCGGTGATCAGGCCGAGGGCGAGGGTGTCGGAGATGCCGGCCGCCCACTTGTTGACCGTGTTGAAGGTGGCGGGCGCAACGAGGATCGCGTCGGGCGGCGGCAGGACGTCGGGCTCGCCGGGAAGCTTGTACTGGTGGCGCACGGGGTGGCCGGTCAGTGCGCGCAGGGCGGGCACCTCCGCTTCCAGCCAGCGGTGCGCGGAGGGCGTGAGGATCAGGCACACGTCCCAGCCACGGGCCTGGGCGGCGCGGACTCCGTCGGCGACCCGGACGGCGGGCGCGGCGGCGCAGCAGACCAGGTAGAGGATGCGGTTCGCGGTGGTCGTCACCCCGGCAGTCCACCGCGTGGGGCACCGGCCCGCAAGAGAGAATGAGACACGTGCCCGCACCGAATCCCGCCACCGACGCGACCGACGCCACCGCCGCCTTCGCGGCCCTGCTCACCGACGAGGGCCGCGCCCTCCTCGACGGCCTGCGCGACTACGACCCCTCCCAGGAGCTGGCCACGGCCACCCGGCTGCGCCGCGAGCACCCCGCCGAGCTGGTGTCGGCGGCGCTCGGACAGGCACGGCTGCGGCAGCGCGCGGTCGCGAAGTTCGGTGCGGAGGACGCGTACCGGATGTTCTTCACCCCCAACGGCGTGGAGCAGGCCACGCGCGCGTCCGTCGCGCTCCACCGCGCCCGGCGCTTCGAGGCGCTCGGCGTGCGTCGCCTGGCCGACCTGTGCTGTGGCAACGGCGGCGACGCGATCGCCCTCGCCCGGGCCGGCATCGCCGTCCTCGCCGTGGACCGCGACCCCCTGACCTGCGAGGTCGCCCGGGCCAACGCGGCGGCGCTGGGTCTGTCGGATCTCATCGAGGTGCGCTGCGCCGACGTCACGGAGGTCGACACGTCGACGTACGACGCCGTGTTCGTCGACCCTGCGCGGCGCGGCGGCCGCGGCCGGATCTTCGACCCGGAGGCGTACTCCCCGCCCCTGTCCTGGGCGATCGAGGCGGCCCGCCGGGCCCCGCGCGCGGCCCTGAAGATCGCACCGGGCGTCCCGCACGAGGCGATCCCCGAGGACGCCGAGGCGGAGTGGATCTCGGACGGCGGCGACGTGAAGGAGGCCGTGCTGTGGTTCGGCACGGAGCCGGGCGCCCGCCGCGCGACGCTGCTGCCGGGCGGTGCGTCGCTGGTGGGCCAGGGCCTGCCGGACCCGGCGGTACGGCCGGTGGGGCGCTACCTCTACGAGCCGGACGGCGCGGTCATCCGCGCGCACCTGGTGGCCGATGTCGCGGCCGGGCTCGGCGACGGCGGTCTGATCGACGAGACGATCGCGTACGTGACGAGCGACGAGCTGCGCGGGACGCCGTACGCGGCGGCGTACGAGATCACGGACGTGCTGCCGTTCAACCTGAAGCGGCTGAAGGCGCTGGTGCGGGAGCGCGGGATCGGCGTCGTCGTCATCAAGAAGCGGGGTTCGGCCGTCGAGCCGGAGGAGCTCCGCAAGAAGCTCAAGCCGGCCGGGCCGAACTCCTGCGTCATCGTCCTGACGCGCGTGGCGGGTGCACCGACGATGCTGCTGGGGCAGCCGGTGGCGAGGCCCTCGGACACGCCCTAACCCCGGGTCAGCCCTTCTCGGCCCTTGAGGCGGTGATGCTGAATTCAGTCGCCCCGCCAGATGTTGTCGAAGGCCGACTGCTCGATGGCCCGCCGCTGCCGTAGCGCTTCCAGCTCCATCACCGCGCCGTTGACCGCGGCGAGCACGGTGTCCACGGCGTCGTCGGCCACGCCCGGGGCGGCGGCCTCTGCGTTCCCCTCGTCGCCGGTCCGGACGGCCGTGACGAGGGCGGCGAGGACGGGCTCGTTCGACCGCAGGCGGCCGTCCGGATCCGTCAGCACCGGCCGGCCGGGCCGGAAGGTCCAGCTACGACGTTGCCGTCGGACGTGCCCGTCCGCCTCAAGGGCGGCCACGTAGGCCGAGGCCAGGTCGCGTCCCCTGCGCCACAGCCAGTCGCCGACTGCCTCGTACGGCGCCTCCGCGGTGAGCGACGCCGCGGCCTCGTCCAGCAGGGGGTCACCCGTGCCCGTGGGCGGGCCGGGGACGATCCGGTCGCCCTGGTCGCCGCCCAGCGTGACGACCCCGGCGGCCAGGAGGTCGGCCAGCTCGGCGCCTGCCAGCGCCAGTGACACCTCACCCCGCTCCGCGGGCCGGTCGGGGGCCTCGCCCATGACGGCGATCAGCAGGTCCCGGGCTGTGGTCATGGGGCGCTCCCGTTGGCTAGTGCCTGAACTCTTTGAGCTTCTCTGTCTCCAGGGTGAACCCAACCGGCGCAGGGAGCTCGACCGGCGTGCCGTACGGCCGTTCGGGTTCACGGTTGATCGCCCGCAGGATGGCCGCCCGGGCGTGGACTTCCTCCGGTGTGAGGGCGGCCGAGGCGGGTCGTTGGGGTTCGCCCCGGCAGTCGCGGCAGAGGCCGCCGGGGAGGGCCTCCGGGCGGCCGGGAGCGGCGCAGACGGTGCACTCCACGAGCCTCAGCGGGGTGAGGCTCGGCGGTTCCGGCGCGCGCTCGGGAGGCAGCTTGTCGATGAGTCGACGACGGGCCAGCGCCGCAGCGTGGTGCACCTGCGAGGGCAACCCCGCCGTGAGCTCGCGTACGACGTGGCTCTCGCTCGCGCCGCGCTCCAGCCATGCGGCCGCCAGCGGTTCGAGGGCGACGCAGTCGGTGTGCGACAGCGTCATGCGCGGGTCCGTGCGCCCGGCGGCGGCCAGCGCCGCGTACGCCCGCGAGCGGGGCGCGGGCCCGGAGGGCGGCTCGGGGACCTCGCCCGCGAGGACGGCCGTCCACCAGGCGTCGTCCCGCGCGGTGCGCGAGAAGTACGTGCGCGTCACCCAGTGATAGGCCCCGTCGTCACCCTTGAGGTGCTCTTTCACCCGACGGAGGTGCCCGGCTTCCGACAGGCGCCGCAGGGCCGTGCGGCACGCGGCCTGGCCGTAGGCGGGAAGCTGGGCAGCCAGCGACTTGGCGTCCATGGCCGCGCCTTCGGGCAGGCGGTCGACGAACGCGGCGATCTGCGCCTCGCGCGGCGGGAGGTGCGCGAAGTCCGTGGCGGTACGCGGCGATTGGGCGGGGGCGGACTTCTTGCCGTAGCCCGGCTTGGCCATCGGGTAGGCGTGCGGGGGGCGCGCGACGGCGCTAGGGTTGGCGTCAGCCATGAGATCGAGTCCTTTTCGATCTTGATGGTCAGACCCCGGCTCGGTGCGCTAACACCGACCGGGGTCGTTTGCTTGTTCCGGACGCTAGAGGGTCGCCACTGTTCGTCGCAAGCAGATCACACAAAGTGAACGCGGCGTGGTATACGCGCGATTGGGGAGGGTGGGTGGGTTGAAACCCACCGCCCATTCCTTGAATAAAGAGCCCGGAGCCCGGAGCTCAAGCCCCGGCGTGGAAATATTCCCGGGCCCGGCGGGCGAGCTCGTCCGGCGTCAGGTCCTCCAGGTGCGTGAGGAAGACCCAGACATGCCCGAAGGGGTCGCGCAGTATGGCGGTGCGGTCGCCGTGGAACTGGTCGGTCGGCGGCTGCAGCAGCTCCGCGCCGGCCACAACGGCCTGCCGCACGAGAGCATCGACGTCATCGACGTAGACGTGCAGACCCACGGTGGTACCGCCGATGGCGGTCGGCGCGCCGAAGACGGGCCCTTCGGCGTCTCCGAGCATGATGGCGGATCCCTGAATGCTGATCTCTGCGTGCAGGATGCGCCCGTCCGGACCATCGAGGCGGAACAGCTCTTCGGCGCGGAAAGCCTGGACGTAGAAGCTGATCGCAGAGGCGGCTCCGTCGAGCATGATGTGAGCGATCACGGCGTTGCGGTAGTTCTCGGGAACGGTGGTCGCGGCCATGGGAAGTTCCTCCTTCATCGATTTCTGCCGATGGCCACGAAGGTAGGAACTCAATCAAGCTTGAGGTCAAGGCGAGGCTCCGCTCCGCTCCGCTGCGCGCACATGCAGCGTCTCTGCACCGCTGCGCGGCTTGGGCCGGGAGGGCGCCGGGGCTCCGCCCCTGAGAGCCCGCCCGCTGGCGCGACCTTGCCGGGTGCGCCCGGCATGCGGAGCTCGCCCACCAAGGCTGCGCCAGCAGCCGGCCCCCTGGGGCGGAGCCCCTGGCCCCCTCCGCGCCCCAAGCCGCGCAGCGGCGCAGAATCGCTGCGCGATCCCTGGGCTCAGCCCCCGGCGGCGAGAGCGGCCACGAACGCCGCCCAGGCGGGAGCCGCGAAGCGGAGCTCCGGCCCGGTTATTCGCTTCGAGTCCCGCACCCGTATCTCCCGGGGCCCGGAGCGCACCTCGACGCAGGCGTTTCCCTCTGACGTGCTGTAGCTGGACTTGAACCACATCAGCTTGGTGCTCACAACTCCTCCGAGAGCTCTCGGATGAAACGCACGGACTCCGCCGGATTGAGAGCCACCCTGCCGTTCAATGCGTGCTTCTGCGCATACGAACTGACCTTGGCCGGATCGCCGTAGAGCCCACCCGTGGCGTGCGCTTCCTCGTAGGCAATCCGGTCATGCCCTGGCAACTCCAACACCATGATGGCCCTGTCGAGCCCCTCCCTGTACCTGTCGAGCGGCATCACCTGCGCCGTTACGTTGCGCTGCTGCCCCACCTCCAAGATGCGCAGCAGTTGCCTCCTATGGGCCTCGTTGCTGACGACTGGGTAGCGCAGCGGAAGCTCGCCGATCACGAAGGAGAACGCCACAGTTTGCTTGTCGAGCAGTGTTTGCCGCCCGAGCCGGACAGCGACCCTCTCCTCAACCGTCGCGTCATCCACTGGTGGCCATGCCGAGTTGAACAGCGCCCGCATGGTCTCCTCCGTCTGCAGCAGCCCCGGAATGAACATGGGCTCGCAGGAGCTGTACACGATCGCCTCGGCTTCGTACCGGAAGAAGTCCTGCACAACCGACCGCGGCTCTTCCGGCCTCAAGAACGGGTGCGCCGCTTCCAGCAGCCCGGCCGCCCCGCACATCTGGTCCGCGACCTGCAGCACCCGCAGGCTCGGCCGGCGCCGTCCCTGCTCCATCGACTTGATGGTCTCGTAGCCGTACCCGGCTTCCTTCCCCAGCTCCTCCCGCGAGACGCCCGCCCGCTGCCGCCACAGCTTCAGCTGATCCCCGCAGTAGCGCCAGCCGATCGGCGGCTGAGACTCCGCTTCCCCCATGGGCCACCCCTTCCCATCGCCACTACGCAAGGTAGCCGTCAGGGAACGCTCGGGTCTCCCGGTTCGCACGCCAAGCCTGCCCCCGAACGGGTGAATCGCCAGGCGCCGACGCCTGCCCGTACCGCCCTCTCCTCCACGGCGAGTCAGAGGCTCTCGAAGGGCGGCACAATCCTCGTGACGACGATCATCCTGCCCCGCCGGAACACGAGGAAGAAGAAGAATCCTCCTGCGGCTTCCAGTTGCCGCATGCCACCGGGCCTTGGCCCTTCGCCGACGTGATCGAGGTCTGCGCCAGTGCTCGCCAACAAGACAAGGTCCTCGGCAAGTCGCTCGACCTCCGCCACGTAGGCAGCCGGTACGCCGCCCGCAACGTGCTCTTCGTTCGGGTCGTACGCCCAGCTCCAATCGCTCAAGGCTTCCTCAGCCCAATTGCCTCAAACGCGTCGTCGAGGATGTGGCCGAGCTCGGACGTGACCGTGAAGATCTGCTCCCGGTCGTCCAATTCGGCCGCCAAGTCCTCCAGCTCCCGGAACCTCGCCGCTACCTGTGGCTGGCGCTGGATCTGCACGTAAACAGCCCAGCGCGTGGTGAACCGCCACAGCGGCCCAAACTCCGCTACCTGACGGGCCGGGTCCATAGCCTCGTCAACAGCCTGTTCCAGCTCTCTGGCAAATGCAGGCAGAGAAGCAGGCATGATCTTCCCGACGGCTTGGCGTAGCGCGGACACCGTGGGCGAAGGCTGCGGAATCAACGGTCGCGCGGGAACATCAGCAGTCATGGTTTCTCCCATGGGCGGGACTCTGCTCCGTACGCTCACCGTACCCAGCCCAAACAGGCATGCGACCACCTGAACGGGGACCCGCCGAAGCGGCCTTGACCGCTCCGGTCCGCCTACGAGTACAGGTTGTCCTTGCTCAGCTCGTGGAAGTGATCGTGGTCGTGCCCATGGCCATGGCCATGGCCGTGACCGTGGCCATCCCCATGCCCCGGCACGTGCGACTCCGTCACCGGCAGTGACGAGTCCGCCGACAGGTCCCACGACGACGACGCGCGGCCCCGGGCCACCATCTCCGCGCCCAGTGCCGCCACCATCGCGCCGTTGTCCGTGCACAGCTTCGGGCGCGGCACGCGCAGCGTGATGCCCGCGTCCTCGCAGCGGCGCTCGGCCATCGCGCGCAGACGGGTATTGGCCGCCACACCGCCGCCGATCATCAGGTGGTCCACGCCGTGGTCCTTGCAGGCGCGCACCGCCTTCCGCGTCAGCACGTCCACGACCGCCTCCTGGAACGAGGCCGCCACGTCCGCCACCGGCACGTTCTCGCCCGCCGCGCGCTTGGCCTCGATCCAGCGGGCGACCGCCGTCTTGAGGCCGGAGAAGGAGAAGTCGTATATCGGGTCGCGCGGGCCCGTCAGGCCGCGCGGGAAGCGGATGGCGTCCGGGTCGCCCTCGCGGGCGTAGCGGTCGATGACCGGGCCGCCGGGGAAGCCGAGGTTCAGCACGCGGGCGATCTTGTCGAACGCCTCGCCCGCCGCGTCGTCGATCGTCGAGCCGAGCGGGCGGACGTCCGCGGTGATGTCCGGTGCCAGGAGCAGCGAGGAGTGGCCGCCGGACACCAGCAGCGCCATCGTCGGCTCGGGCAGCGCACCGTGTTCCAGCTGGTCGACGCAGATGTGCGAGGCCAGGTGGTTGACGCCGTAGAGCGGCTTGCCCAGCGCGTACGCGTACGCCTTGGCCGCCGAGACGCCCACGAGCAGGGCGCCCGCGAGGCCCGGGCCCGCGGTGACCGCGATGCCGTCCAGGTCCTTCGCGCTCACCCCCGCGTCCTTCAGGGCGCGCTGGATCGTCGGGACCATGGCCTCCAGGTGCGCCCGGCTGGCGACCTCGGGGACGACGCCGCCGAAGCGGGCGTGCTCGTCGACGCTGGAGGCGACCGCGTCCGCGAGCAGCGTGTGACCGCGGACGATACCGACGCCGGTCTCGTCGCACGAGGTCTCGATGCCGAGGACGAGGGGTTCGTCAGTCCTGCGAGCCATGGGGCATTCCTTGCACTGCGGTGATGGGATCGGACAGGCGCATGACGAGCGCGTCGACGTTGCCGGGCTGGTAGTAGCCGCGGCGCACGCCCACGGGCTCGAAGCCGAAGCGTTCGTACAGGCGCTGGGCGCGGGTGTTGTCGACGCGCACTTCGAGCAGCACCTCGTGGCACTCGAAGGCGGTCGCGGTCGTGAGCAGTTCGGCCAGGAGGCGGGCGCCCAGGCCGGTGCTCCAGTGTTCCTTGGCCACGGCGATCGTCTGCACGTCGCCGGTGCCGTCGATGGCGGCGAGCCCGGCGTAGCCGACGATCCGCCGGGGCGCCTCCCCGGCGCCGGCGGGGGCGGCCCCGGCCGTCTCGGCCACCACGTAGCGGCGGTTGGCGTTCGCACCGCGCGCGTGGGCCAGCTCGGACCAGAAGAGCCCCTTGGACCACGCGTCGTCCGGGAAGAGCTCGCGTTCGAGCTCCAGCACCGGGCCGATGTCCCACCAGCGCATCTCCCGGATGCCCACGGCTGCGGCGGTCCCGGTCACTGGGGGGTGACCACCTTGTAGTTGGCCGGCACCTGGGCGTCGGGGCGGCGCAGGTACAGCGGCTGGCCCGGCAGGAACTCCCCGCCCGTGCGCAGCTTCTCCGCGGCCAGCGCGGCCAGCGCGCCCGCCGACTGGTGCTGCGGCAGGTCGGCCCGTACGTCGGTGAACGCGTCCGGGTAGAGCACGGCGCCCGCGCCGACGGCCGTGAGGCCGGCGACCCGCTCCGCGAGCTCGGCCGGACGGTCCACGGCCGGCTCGGTGACGCGGGTGCGGGCGTCCGCGTACCTGGCCCAGTAGACCTCCTTGCGGCGGGCGTCCGTGGCCACGACGAACTCTCCCTCCAGCCCCGCCAGACCGGCCGCGTACGCGATGCCGTCCAGCGTGCACAGGCTGTGGACGGGAACGTCCAGCACGGCGGCGAAGGTCGCGGCCGTGACGATGCCGACGCGCAGGCCGGTGTACGGGCCGGGGCCGACCCCGACGACGATGCCGGTCACGGCGTCCAGTTTGCGGCCCGCCTCGGCCAGCACCCGGTCGACAGCGGGCAGCAGCAGCTCCCCGTGCCGGCGGGCGTCCACCTGGCTCGACTCGGCGACGACGGAGTCGCCGTCGTGGAGGGCGACGGTGACGGCGGGGGTGGCGGTATCCAGAGCGAGCAGCAGCACGGAACAAGCCTACGGCGCGCCGTGGGGCGTCCGGTGCCCGCACCGGCCGCCGCGGGGGCGCGGCGGGGTCACTGAGCGGGTGCTACGGTCAGCCGCATAGTCGTACGAGCACTGTGCCGACGGGGCGTGCAGGCAGTACGTAGCGGCACATCGGGGCGACCCGAACGCAGGACGAAAGGTGCGCACCGTGGCACGCAGCAGCTCAGGAATCTTCGTGGCCACGCTCACCGCGGCGGCCCTGGCCGGAGTCGGCTTCCTGGCCGTGCAGGCGGAGGCCGCACCCGACCACCCGAAGAGCGCGCAGGCCACGGGCCAGGAGTCCGGCAAGGCGAAGGGCGACGGCGGCTCGGACAAGGGCGCGGCCTCCGATGCCCAGGGTCAGGGCCAGGCGGCGAACGCGGTCCCCGAGGGCTCGGGCACGGGCCTGCGGGTCGTCTACGCGCTCGGCAAGAAGCGGGTGTGGCTCGTCGGCTCCGACGGCAAGGCCACCCGGACGTACGAGGTGGCGCCCAGCACCGTCAGCCCGCCGCCCGGGGCGTACAAGGTCACCTCGCGCGACCCGCAGGTCACCGGCTCGGACGGCATTCCGATCGAGCACGTGGTGCGCTTCCACAAGGACTCGGCCGGGATCGTCTTCGGCTTCAGCGCGGCCGTCGACGGCTCGTCGCCGAAGCCGGACCCGGCGAAGAAGACCGGCGGCATCCGTGAGCAGCCCGCGGACGGGCGGGCGATGTGGGAGTTCGCCGTGAACAACACGAAGGTGGTCGTCGTCCCGTAAGCCCGGGGCCCCGTAAGGGGCCCGCCCGGCTTCCGGCCCGTCCGGCTCACCCGGCTTCCGGCCCGCCCGGCTTCCGGCTCACCCGGCTTCCGGCCTGTCGGACGGTCCGTCCGGCTTCCGGCTCTCACCCGCCCCACTCCTACGCGGCGTCGCGCTCCGGGTCCGGGGTCTCCCCGCGCCCCGGCCCCCGCTCCTGCGGCTCGTCGGGGCCCGGCGTGACGGTCCCCGGCGCCTTCGGCGGGGTGGAGACGGCGTCGGCCGCGGCGCAGGCGGCGAGCAGGTCGCGCATCGACAGGGGGCGGCGCTCCTCGGGCTCGGAGCGGTTCGCCGAGGCGGCAGCGGCAGCGGGCTCGTGGGCCGACATGAGTGCCTCCTGGGGCAGCTGGGGCCGGACGGAGCGAGTCAGGAGTGTGCCAGGACCGAGTTAGGCACACCTAACCAACCCTCCGCCTCTCCATGTGACCACGTCCGCGGCCGCGCGCGCAACATCTTCCCGACGGACTGTCGGAATGTTCGGCAACAGGCCGCGCCGACCCCGCCGGCACTGCCCCGCAGGGGCCCCGCAGGCCCCGCCCCGCCGCCTAGCCCAGGAGCGCGAAGTCGACCGACGCCCAGCGGTCGCCCACGCCCGTGACCGTCACGCTGCGCACGTCGTCGGCGTCGTCGACGGGGGCGTCCGCGCCCACCGCGCGCTCGATGACGACCCGCAGGCGGTCCTCGGACAGGTCCTCGACCTTGCCGTCGCCCCACTCCACGACGATCACGGATTCCGGCAGCGAGACGTCGAGGTCCAGGTCCTCCATCTCGTCCAGCCCGCCCGAGAGCCGGTAGGCGTCGACGTGGACCAGGGCGGGGCCGTCGCCGAGCGGCGGGTGCACGCGGGCGATGACGAAGGTCGGGGAGGTCACGGCGCCACGGACGCCGAGGCCCTCGCCCAGGCCGCGGGTCATGGTCGTCTTGCCGGCGCCCAGCTCGCCGGAGAGCAGCACCAGGTCGCCGGGGCGCAGCAGCGTCGCCAGCCTGCGGCCCACTTCGCGCATGTCCTCGGCGGACTTCACGGTGAGCTGCGCGGCGGTGGCGGCGGAGGTCTCGTGCGGGACGTTCATATTCGCCGATGGTACGGGGCCGGGGCGGCCGTACGGGCCTCAGCCGCCCGGTTGTGCTCCGGCCGCGCGTCCCTGCCGGACCCCGGCCGCGCCGGTGGCCGTCAGCAGCGCGGTCAGGTGCGAGGAGACGGTGGCCGGCTGCTCCAGCATGACCAGGTGCCCGGCGCCCTCCACCACGACCAGCTCGGCGTCCGGCAGCGCGGCCGCGATGACCTCGCTGTGCCCGCTCGGGGTGATCAGGTCCTTCTCGCCCGCGAGGACCAGCACCGGGAGGCGGCCGAACGCCTCCAGGGCCGCCACCTTGTCGTGCTCGTCGAACGCCGGGTAGAACGCGGCGACCACGTCCACGGGCGTCGCCTCGATGAGGCGCTCGGCGAAGCGCGCGACCGCCGGGTCGACGTCCCTCGACCCGAACGAATAGCGCTTGATGATCCCCGCGAGGAGGTCCGCGGTCGCCCGCCGTCCCTTCTCCACCAGCTCGGTCTGCGCCGCCATCAGCTTGAACGCGCCGGGCAGGACCGCCCGGCGCACCAGGTTCATGCCGGCGGCCGGGAGCCCGTAGGTGACCTCGGAGAGCTTGCCCGAGGAGGTGCCGACGAAGGCCGCGCCGACGACCCGCTCGGCGATCAGCTCGGGGTACTGGGCGGCCAGGGCCATGGTCGTCATCCCGCCCATCGAGTGCCCCACCAGCACCAGCGGCCCCTCGGGGGCGGCGGCGTCGATGACGGCCTTCAGATCGCGGCCGAGCAGGTCGATGCTGACCGGATCGCCGCCCTCGGCGCGGGCGGAGCGGCCGTGGCTGCGCTGGTCCCAGAAGACGGTGCGCACGACGCCGCGCAGGGCGGCGCGCTGGAAGTGCCAGGAGTCCTGGCTCAGGCAGTAGCCGTGGCTGAAGACGACGGTGACGGCGGGCGCGGGACGGCGGCCGAAGAGCCGGCCGCGGCGGCCACCGGCGCCCTCGGGGTCGGCCTCGTCCACCTCGTAGTGGAGAACCGTCCCGTCCTCGGCGACGGCGGTGCCGGGCGTGCCGCGCAGCGTCCCGTACGGGCCCGCCGCGTCCAGGGCGAGGCGTGCCTTGCGGCGCATGCCACGGCCGACCGTCAGCCGCTCGACGGCCACACCGACCGCCGCTCCGGCGGCGACGACGCCCACCGCGGCGCCCGCGAGGCCCGCGCCGAGGCGCCAGCCGGTCCCGCCCGCGCCGGCCGCCGTCGTGGCCCCCGCGGCCGCTGCCGTGGCTCCGGCGGCGGCGGCGAGTGCCGCCGCCGCTCCCGTACTGTCGCCGCCCTCGCTCATCTCACGCCCCCGTGTCGTCGCGTCCGTCGAGTCCGGTTCCCTCTTCTTCCCGGACCTCTCCGACATAGACGCGGGGCACGCGCGCGGAGATGCGGGTGATGACTTCGTAGGCGATGGTTCCGGTCGCCCGGGCCCAGTCCTCGGCGGTCGGCTCGCCGCGGTCGCCGGGGCCGAAGAGCACCGCCTCGTCACCGGCCTGGGCGCTGTCCCCGCCCAGGTCGACGACGAACTGGTCCATCGCGACCCGGCCCGCCACCGTGCGCCACTTGCCGCCCACCAGCACCGGGCCGGTGCCGGAGGCCGCCCGCGGGATGCCGTCCGCGTAGCCGACGGGGACCAGCGCGAGGGTCGTCTCACCGGGGGTGAGGTAGGTGTGGCCGTACGAGACGCCGTGGTGCCCCGGCACGCGCTTGACCGAGGCCAGGGAGGCGGAGAGCGTCATGACCGGCCTGAGGCCGAAGTCCTCGGGGACGCCCACCTCGGGGCTGGGCGACACGCCGTACATCGCGACGCCCGTCCGCACCATGTCGAAATGGGTCTCGGACAAGGTCAGGGTGGCCGGCGAATTGGCGATGTGCCGGACCTCGGGGGTCAGCCCCTGGCGCTCGGCGTAGGAGACCGCGTCCCGGAAGACGTCGAGCTGCGCCCGGATGGAGGGGTGGCCCGGCTCGTCGGCGCAGGCGAAGTGCGACCAGATGCCGGTGACCTTCAGCAGGCCGGCCCGCTCGGCGTCCCGGGCGGCGGCGACGAGCTTCTCCCAGTCGGCGGGCTGGCAGCCGTTGCGGCCGAGACCGGTGTCGATCTTCAGCTGGACGCGGGCGGGGCGGCCGGCCGCACGGACGGCCGCCGTCAGCTCGTCGAGGGCCCACAGCCCGCTGACCGACACGTCGATGTCCGCCTCGACGGCCTCGCGCCACGGGTCGCCGGGCGTCCAGAGCCAGCACATCAGCCGGCCCCGGTCGCCGGCGGCACGCAGGGCCAGCGCCTCGTGCGGAGTGGCCGTTCCGACCCACTGCGCGCCGGCCTGGCGCGCGGCCCTGGCGCAGGGCACGGCGCCGTGCCCGTACGCGTCGGCCTTCACGACGGCCATCAGCTGCGCACGGGGGGCACGGGCCCGCAGAGCACGTACGTTGGCCCGCAGGGCGGCCAGGTCGACCACGGCTCGGGCGCGCATCGGTGTCTCACTCATCCCCGTCAGTGTCTCAGGCCATGGTCCCCGGTGATGTCTCACGGGTGTCACAACCGGGGCGGACGGGGGAGGCTGGGCCCATGAGGACTGCCTACAGCGTCGAGACGGTACGGGCCGCGGAGCGGGAACTGATGGCCGCGCTGCCCGCGGGCGCCCTGATGCAGCGCGCCGCCGCGGGCCTGGCGGCGGCCTGCGCCGACCTGCTGGGACGCCGCGTGTACGGGGCGCGGGTCGCCCTGCTCGTCGGCAGCGGGGACAACGGCGGCGACGCCCTGTACGCGGGCGCGCGCCTGGCCCGCCGCGGCGCGGGCGTGACGGCGGTGCTGCTGGCGCCGGACCGCGCCCACGCCGGCGGGCTGCGGGCGCTGCGGGCCGCGGGGGGCCGGGCGGTGCCCGCCACGGACGGGCCGGCCGCCGGGCGGGCGCTCGCCCGCGCGCACCTGGTCGTCGACGGCATCGTCGGGATCGGGGGCAGGGGCGGCCTGCGGCCCGAGGCGCAGGCCCTGGTGCGGGCGGCGGAGGACGGGGGCGCGCCGGTCGTCGCCGTCGACCTGCCGAGCGGCGTCGACGCGGACAGCGGCGAGGTGCGCGGGGCGGCGGTACGGGCGGACGCGACGGTCACCTTCGGCACGTACAAGCCGGGGCTGCTCATCGACCCGGCACGCGAGCACGCCGGGGCGCTGCGGCTGGTGGACATCGGGCTGGGGCCGTACCTGCCGGCCGAACCGGACGTGGAGGCGCTGCAGCACGCGGACGTCGCCGCGCTGCTGCCCCGGCCGGCCGCCGAGAGCGACAAGTACCGCCGGGGCGTCGTGGGCGTCGTGGCCGGTTCGGCCCGCTACCCGGGCGCCGCGGTGCTGGCCGTGGCCGGCGCCCTCAGCGGCGGCGCGGGCGCCGTCCGCTACGCGGGGCCGGCGGCGGAGGCGGTGATCACCCGCTTCCCGGAGACCCTGGTGACGACGGGCCCCCCGTCGAAGGCGGGCCGCGTCCAGGCGTGGGTGGCCGGGCCCGGCCTGGGGGACGGCGCGGAGGCCCGGCAGGCGCTGGAGGACGTCCTGGCGTCGGACGTCCCCGTCCTGATCGACGCCGACGGCCTGCGCCTGCTGGACCCGCACACCGTGCGGTCCCGCTCCGCCGCGACGGTCCTGACCCCGCACGCCGGAGAGGCCGCCGCCCTGCTGGGCCGCTCCCGCGAGGAGGTCGAGGCGGCCCGCCTGCCGCCCGCCCGCGAGCTGGCCCACCGCTTCGGCGTCACCGCCCTCCTCAAGGGCTCCACGACCCTGATCGCCTCCGCCACGCATCCGGCGGTCCGGGTCAACCCCACCGGCACCCCCTGGCTGGCGACGGCGGGCAGCGGGGACGTGCTGTCCGGCCTGACCGGCTCGCTGCTGGCGGCGGGCCTGGCGGCCCGCGACGCGGCGTCCGCGGGCGCGTACCTGCACGGCCTGGCGGCACGGCAACTGGGAGCCGCACCGATCACGGCACTGGGCGTGGCGGAGGAACTGCGGGGGGTGTGGCGGGACGTCTCGATCGGGTGAACACGACGAACCCCCCGTACGGGTACGGGGACGTACCCGTACCCTTGGAGGGGAGTGGAAGGACCCATCCATGGCCGATGCCAACATCCGCATCCCTGCCGAGGCACGTGACCGCCTCGCCGAAGTCGCCGCCGCCGAAGGCATGTCGCTGCGTGCCTATCTCGCGCGCCTCGCCGACAGCGTTCTCACCCCCGCCGAGCGCGCAGAGCAGGCCGAACGGGCTCGCCAACTCCTGCACGAGTGGACTGGTTACGACCCAAGTCCGGACGAGGAGGCCCGCCTCGACGCCGAGCTGGACCGGCGCCTGGTGGAGGCGGCTCGGTGAGCGACCACGTTCACATCGTCCTTGACGAGACCGCCATGGTGGCCGCCGGCCAGGGCAACGCCATGACCTCCCGGTTGATCCACCGGGCGCACACCGAGGCGGGATGGCACCTGTACGCCCCCACGTGCGCCTTGGTGGAAGCGGACCGTAAACGCCCCGGCACGGCCGAACACATCGCCGCCCTGCCCGGCATCATCGTTCTCGACCTGGACCTGCCCGCAGCACTGGCCGTCGCGGGCAAGGACAACTGGGCCCCGGCACACACGCAGTACGCGGCCGAGCCGACCGCCGAACGGCCCGACGGCGCATACGTCGCCACCACCGCACCTGCCCGGTGGGCGGGACAGGCAGTGCGAGTCCTGGACGTCAATCCGTAGTGCGGGACCGCCGCTGCCACTGTCCGGCAGACCACACCTCCGGCCGGCCGCCCAGTCTCCGGAGGGCGTCTTCCTGGGCGCTGTTCTTGACCACGAACGCCAGGCCGTCGTCGTACGGGAGGCGGCCGATCACGGCGTGCGCGTAGTGGTCCGTGTCGAAACGGTCCCACGCCCAGGCCAGCTGGGCGCGCACCTGGCGCGAGGGGTGGGTGGCGTAGCGCGACAGGAGGGGGATGGCGCGGTCGTCCGCCACCGTCGTGGCCGCCACCACCACCGCGTGGGCCACCTCGTCGGACAGGCCCTCCGGGCCCGGCAGCAGGTCCAGGACGATCCGGCCCGCCTCCGCCAGGGCCTTGGCCGACTCCGTGTCGCGCGGGGGCACCAGCTCGGCGGCGGCCTTCTCCACCCGGGTGCGAACGTCCGGGTCGACCTCGGTCACCTGCTCCAGGCAGGCCGCGGCCAGCAGGTGCAGACGGTGCCGGTTGGCGTCCTCGGCGTCGCCGCGCTCCAGCAGCTTGCGCAACAGCTCCGCCCGGGCGCGCGGCGGGGCGTGCCCGACGGCCATGCGCAGGACGTCCTCCCACTGGTCGTCGTGGGCGTGGTTGACGAGCAGGTCGAAGTCCCAGTCGTCGACGGCGGCCTGGGCGCCCAGGTAGTCCTGGAACGTCCGGTGGATGAAGTCGAGGGTCTCGCTGGTCGGCTGCCGCAGCAGGCCGCTGCGCACGACCAGGTGCCGCAGGATGTCCTCCGCGCCGCCCTTCGCCGCGACGGCCGGCATGGCGGGCAGCGCCCGGTCGAGGATCTCCACGGCCTTGTGCCACTCGATCTCCGCACGGCCGTTGCGGATCAGCCAGTAGGCGATCTTCTGTAAGAGGGCGGTCTGCGCCTGCTCCAGTTCCGGCCCCTCCAGGCCGACCTCGATCTCGCGCTCGCGGTCGCGCCGGATGAGCAGCAGGTCGAGCGCCGCGCGGTAGAGCTCCATGCGGCCGTGCGGGAGGTAGCCGCGGCGGGAGCGGTTGAGGGCGCAGATCAGCGCGCACATCAGGGGGTTGGTGGCGAGCCGGCCCAGGTCCCGTTTCGCGACGACGGCCGCGCTCAGCGACTCCTTGAACGCCCGCAGCCGCTCGCTGTGCTCCTGCCCGTGCTCCTGCCCGGCGTGCTCCTGTCCGGCCGCCGCGTGCCAGCGGTCGATGAAGGCGAGCACGTCGCCCCGGCTCATCGGCAGCAGCTCCAGCTCGGTGAAGCCGGCGTCCGACAGCCAGCCCTCGCGCACGGCCGACGGGCGCGTCGTGATGACGTACCGGGCGTCGGGGTAGGCGGCCAGCAGGTCCTTCACCCAGGCGAGGGTGCGCCGACGGTCGGCCTCGGGCACCTCGTCGACGCCGTCGATCAGCAGCAGCGCCGTGCCCTCGTCCAGCCGGCCCGTCACCCACCCCTGCGCCGCCGGCACCCCGGCCAGCGGTCCGGCCGCGGCCGCGAGGAACTCCTCCGGCTGCGGCAGCGCACCCCTGCGGATGAGGGTGCGCAGGGGCAGCATCAGCGGCATGCAGCCGCTCAAGTGCCCGAGCCCGGGCGGCAGATCACCGCGCGCGGTCGTCGTGGCCAGCCACTGCAGCAGCGTGGTCTTGCCCGACCCGGCGGCACCGCGGAGCAGCACCCGCCGGTGCCCGGCCAGCGCCTCCTCCGCGCGCTGCGGCGAGGGCACCGCACGCCGCCCGCCGTCGGCACAGGTCTCCCCGGGCCGCGCCTGCGGCCCGGGCGTGGGGCCGGTGAGTTCGAGGCTGAGGTAGGCGGCGTCGAGCGGCCACGTCTCGCCCTCGCCGTCGGAGAGCGTCAGCCCGATGATGGTCAGCTCGCCGGACTTCTCGACGACGTAGTCGCGCAGCCGCCGCTCGAACGCCTCGATCTCCAGCTGCCGTGGCGACGCCAGCGAGCGCGACTGCGGCTTGTGGCCCGCCAGCAGGCACTCGCTGAGGAAGCTGAACTCCGACCACAGCGTCGCCGACGGCGTGACCGTCAGCCGGCCGTGCCGCCAGCCGTTCGGGTCGGCGCACACCACCCCGGCCAGCAGGCCGTCCACGAACACGGCCGCACCCGACATGCCCGCCCACGGCGAGCCCCCGTCACCGGGTGCGCCGGGGGCGCCGTACTCGCTGTCGAGGACGTGCCGCCCGCTGAGCAGGTTGCTGCCCGGCTTGAGCGTGCCGAGCACCTGCTCGGTGTCGAGCCCGCCGCCGGCGTCGCGCTGCACCTGCGGGTAGCCGATGGCCTGCGCGCCCGGCCAGGCGCGCAGGTCGTAGGCCCGGCCCCAGACCAGCGGCTCGAACGCCGCCGCGGTCTCCGGCACGACCAGGTCCCGCTCGGCCACCAGCAACGCTGCGTCGCACCGCCGGTCGTCGTCCCGCGCCCACGCCACCCGGCAGCGGACCCTGCCGGTCCCGCCGGGCACGATCACCGAGGGAGCGTCGCAGTCACCCACCACGTGCGCGGCGGTCAGGACGACGTTCGGCGCCAGCAGGTATCCACTGCCCTGACTCCGCCCGAACACCGCCGCAATGCGTTCCCTCGCCGGGTGCACAGCCTCTCCCCCTCCGCGCTACGAGCGGAGCAGACGATACGCCAGCCGTCGCATGCGAGCGGGGGGATCGGGAAGACGCACGGACGAGGCGCCCGCCCGGACCCCCGAGCCGGGCGGACGCCGGCCCGTCAGGCCGCGGGCCCCCCGGCCCGCAGCGCCGCGATCAGCCACTCGACGGCCGGGCCCATGTCGGGCTGCCGCCACCCGTTGATCACCGCCAGGAGCCGCCAGTACTGCTCGTAGCGCGAGTCGTGGCCGCTCTCCAGCTGCTCCAGGAGCCACGCCCGGAACTCCGGCGAGTCCTGGCGTCCCGTCATCTGGGCCGAGGCCACGACGATGTCGTCGACGAACGGCCGGGCCTGCGGCGACTGCGGCGCGATCCCCGCCTTCCGCGCCGCACCCGTCCGCTCCCTGATCAGATCCGCCTGCCGCCGCGTCTCCTCGACCCCCGGCCGGCCTGCCTCCGCCCAGGCCCGCATCTGGTCGTCGGCCGCCCTGCGCATGCCGGCCCGGAAACCGTCGTCCTGGACGAGCTCCGCGAGCTCCACCCAGGCGTCGATCTGCTCGGGCGAGGGGTCCTCGGGCAGCATCGGCATGGCGTTGCGCATCGTGGCCAGGAAGCCGGGGTCGACGTCCAGGCCGTCGAAGGCGTGGTCGATGAAGTCCTCTATCAGCCGGCGGCGTTCCCCGTCGGTGAGGTGCGCGAGCTTGTGCATCAGTTCCAACTCCTCCGGTGTGGACCCGCGTCCGGCTACCGCCCTGAGCACGGCCCGGCGCAGCCGCAGGGTGCGGATCTGCGTCTCCAGGGCCTCGGCGTGCACGGCGGCGACGTCGGCGACGGTGACCTCGCGCGCCAGCACGCGCTGGATGGCGGTGAGGCCGACGCCGAGTTCGCGCAGCGTGCGGACGAGGCCGAGCCGGGCCAGGGCCTGCGGCCCGTAGAGCCGGTAGCCCGCGGGTGTGCGGTCGGTCGGCGGCACCACGCCGGCATCGGACCAGAACCGGATCGTCTTGACCGTCAGGCCGGTCAGCCGGGCCAGCTCGCCGATGGAATAGAGCGGGATGCCGTCGTCCATGTCCACCACCGTGGGGTCTCCCGTCGCTGGAGAGTCAAGCCGGTGCATCACGGGGGAGCCTTGACCTCAACCCGGCTTGAGGTACGAAGATCCTCGCATGTGCACGGACCGGCCCGGACGCGCCACGGGGGTGCACGTCCGGGCCGGGGTACGGCGGGGCGGGGCGGATCAGGCGAGCGCCGGCCCGCCCTCGCGCAGCTCGAACCAGACCTCCTTGCCCACGGGCGTGAGCTCGTCCCACACCCAGATCACGCCGGAGGCGTGGGACAGCCTGCGCAGCAGGGCCATGCCCTTGCCGTCGCCCTCGCCGGAGTGCGGCTGCCGCGGCCACGGGGGCCGTCCGGGGTCGTCGTCCCGTACGGCCACGACCACGCGGCCGGTGTGGACCGTCACCTCGACGGCGAGCTCGGGCACGCGCGCGTGGCGCACGACGTTGGTCACGGCGTCGGAGACGCAGATCCGGGCGTTCTCGATCAGCGGGTGGCGGTCGGCCGCGACGAGGGAGGCGGTCACGAACTCCCGGGCCAGCCGGGCGGTGCCGGGCGCCACGGGGGCGGAGAGACGGTAGTTCTCGGCGGGCGCGTCGCTCATGGGCGCACCGCCACGAAGTCGATGCTGTGCGCGCTGATCACCGCGCGGTGGGTGGTGCACGGCGCGTGCGGTGCGGGGGCCGGTGACTTCGACGGCCGGTGGCCGTCGAGAAGGGCTCTCGCCCACCGGGTGATGCGGCGGATGGGGTCTCGCATGTCGACGCTCCTCAGCAGCGTTGGCCACGCCCCCGGGCCGTTCGCGCGGTTGCGGGGGTCCTCCGACCTTCACAGCCTGCCGACACCACAAGGCCCCAACTATCAGACGTGACCGATAGCCTCGGCCGACGCCTTGCTGCCCGTCATCTTCCCAGCCAGGTCCCGTAGTTGTTGAAGCTGTCCGGCATGCGCCGCTTCGCCGACTCCAGTCCTGCGAAGGTCTCCCGGACGGTCGGGTGGTAGCGCGTCTGCTGCGGCGCCACCTTGCGGGCCAGCTGCAGGTTCTTGAAGGCCGCGTCCGTGCGGCCGGTCCACATCTCGGCGCGGGCGACCTCGGTGTAGTGGTGAGCCCGGCGGGAGGGCGGCCAGTCGTCGGGGAGCGGACTCTCCTCGGCGGCCCGTACGGCCTCGGGGTACCGGTCGAGCTCGGCGAGGACGCTCACTCGGTGGGCGACGACGTTGGTGGGGCCGAAGGACAGCCAGTACACCTTCTCGGCCGCGCCCGTGCGCTCGGCGATCCGCCGCGCCTCGGCGAGGTGGCCGTCGGCGGCCGTCTCATCCTTGTCGCGGCCCGCCAGCACGGCGGCGCCCAAGTGCAACTGCCCGGTGACGACGTCGCGGACGCGACCCGGCTCGGCCTGCGCCAAAGTGGACATTCCCAGCACCACGAGCCGCTTCCCCGTGCGGTAATCGCTGGCGCGGAGGTAGGCCAGGGCCCGCAGGTACTGCCGCATTCCGCCCAGCACCGGGTCCGAGGCCCGCTGCGCGGCCCAGTCCAGTCGGTCCAGCGCGACCGTGCAGAGGTCGGGGAAACCGAGCTTCGTGGTCACGTCGTAAGCAGTGCGGTACGCACTGGCGAGGACGCGCCAGTTGCGGTCCCTGGGGGTCGTGTGCGCCGTGGTGGTGGCTTCGTGGATCAGGCCGGGGAGGTCCGCGGCGACCTGCTTGATGCGCGTCGCGCGGACCAGGGAGCACAGCTCCTCGGCGTGCGCTTCCAGCTCCTCCACGGGGCGGGGCGTCACGTCCGGGTCGGCCCCGAGGTCGTAGATGTTCAGCGCCTCGCGGATCGGCTGGATCAGCCCGTCCAGCTGGTCCGCCCGGAGTTCGTCCAGGTAGGGCTGCCCGGTCAGCTCGGTGACGGGCACCGAGAGGGCACGGGCCAGGGCCCCGGTGACGGAAGGGCTCGCGGGCAGGGCGCCCTGCTCGACCTTCGTCAGCGTGCTGTAGGAGACGTGGGAGAGTTCCGCCAGCTCTCTCTGGGTCAGGCGGCGTACCTTGCGCGTACGCGCAATGCGCGCGCCGGTGCAGTCGTCACTGTGCGGGGGCATACGGAGCTCCGTTCTGACACGACACAAGAACGGTACCGCCGCCCGCCGACAGAGCAATGGTGAACGGCCCCTGGCTCGGGGGCCGTTCACGCCGCACCCGGACCCGCCGGAGGCGCGGTCGGCGGATGCGGTGCCCTCCCCACAACGTCCACCCGAACGTGTCCCACTCGCGCGAGCCCGTATGGCCCAGAGAGTCACTGACCTGCCCGGATTCTGGGGCTACCCCCGCCTCCCCCACGGTGCAAAACTGGCAGAGGGGCCCTGGAAGGGGTCGGGCACATGGACCGTCCAGACACGACAAGACATCAATGGCAGGTACCGGCCGGTAGCGATCGCGGCTCGAAGGGGGAGCCGTTCGCGGCGACCCACGTGGTTCCCGCAACGGGCTTGGACTCCTGGCGGACCCCCGACGCGATGAAGGCCCCCGACGGCCGTCTGGACCCCGGCACGCGCGTGCAGGTCGTCGAGCGGTCACCCAGCGGCTGGGCCCGCGTCGTGTGCGCTTCGGGCGGCTGGCCCGTCTGGGTGGACGGGCGGCGCCTGCAGGAGCCGACAGAATCCGAGCAGGCCATCGGGATGGAGCTGCTGTCGCAGCTCAAGACCTCTCTCGGTACGTATCAACAACTCCTGGACGACCTTCAGGCACAACGCATCGACTTCGACTCGTTCCGTCGTCAGGCGTTCCACGCCGGGCTCGTCATGCGGGACAGCGGTGCCCTGCTTCTCGATCTCCCCAGCGGGACCTGGTACTGGTACGACGGCATCCGGCTCCACACCATGGGCTCGTTCCTGGACGAGGAGCCGCCCCCGGACCGGGCCGCCGGATCCGCGGAGGGCTGAGCCATGGCCGTCACGCCGGAAGAAGAGCAGGCCCTGCAAGCCGCCTTCGAGGCGTTCGTCTCGAAGCAGCAGAACATCGTGAGGATGATCGGACAAGGGCTGCTGGAGGTGGAAGAAGGGCTACGCACCGGCGGCATGCAACTCGGCGATTACTTCGGCACCCTGGGGGAGACCGTCGAGGAATACCGCGACATGCTTCGTACAGTGTTCCCTCGCGTGCAGGCCGAGCTCCATGCCGCCCTGGACGCCGGGGCCGCCGGGTTCAAGGACTTCCTCGTCAACGTCATGAAGTGGTCTCCCGAAGCGATCACGCGGTTCCTGCAGGACAATGCCGCCAAGGTCGGGAGCCTGGGGACCGCCGCACGCGTGATGACGGCCGCCCCCGCCGCCGGTGCCGACGCGGCGACGGTCGCACCGGGCGCAGCCGCCCCAGGCGCGGCCGCCGGCGAAGGAGCCGCCCTGGGCGAGGGGGCCGCCCTCGGTGAGGGCGCCGCCGTGGGCGAAGGCGTCGCCGTGGGTGAGGGCATCGCCGTAGGTGAGGGCATCGCCGCGGGCGAGGCGGTCGCGGCAGGCGAAGCCGTGGGCGGCGCGGCCGCCGCCGAGGGCGTGGGCGGCATCGCGGGACTCGGCCTCGGCTCGCTGATCACCGGCGGTGTGATCATCCTGGTGCTGGCCGGCGGGGCGGTCTACCTCTGGAACCGCACCCACCAGGAGGCGCCGGCGCACTCGCCGGCCGCCCCGGCCCCGCAACAGCCCGGCAACCCCGCACCGGGGAATCCGCAGGCGCCGACCCCCTCGAACCCGCCGCCCGCCGCTCCCACGACCTTCGACGTCAACGGGATGTACAACGGGACGCTGAACGGCGCTGTGTGCGCGCAGCCCGAGTGCTTCGTGACGATCGCGAAGCAATCCGATCCCTCCGGCCCGGGCCCCGACGAGGCGGGGCGCATCACCGTCACCGTCACCGAGGTGAACTACACCCCGGCCTTCAACGGCGTGGCCAGCGTGCTCAACGAGACGCTCGGACCCATGGACGCGCAGCTGCTCCAGGACGGCACGGTCCAGGGTTCGGGAACCACGACGGACACCGACACCAGCCCCGGCGGCACCACACGGACGGGGCCGTACACGCTGAGCGGGCAGTTCAAGAACGGCACGACCGGATCGCCCTCGTACACCATGACCCTGACCCTGGACAGCCAGTACAACCTCACGGGCGCACGCTGAGGGGACGCCCCCGAAGAGGGCGTCCGACCCGGACGGAGCGGCCCGTCACCCCTCCGCGATCACCACCGCCGACGCCACCCCCGCGTCGTGGCTCAGCGAGATGTGCCAGCTCCGCACCCCCAGCGCCTCCGCTCGCGCGGCCACCGTCCCCGTCACCACGAGGGCCGGGCGGCCGCCGGCCTCCGTGACGACCTCGGCGTCGGTCCAGAGCAGGCCGGCCGGCGCCCCCAGGGCCTTGGCCAGGGCCTCCTTGGCGGCGAAGCGGGCGGCCAGCGAGGCGATGCCCCGGCGCTCACCGCTCGGCAGGAACAGCTCGCGCTCCACGAACAGCCGGTCCGCCATCCCCGGCGTCCGCTGCAGCGCGGCGTCGAAGCGGTCGATCTCCGCGACGTCGATGCCCACTCCGACGATCATTCGACGGTCACCGACTTCGCCAGGTTGCGCGGCTGGTCGACCTCGTTGCCCCGCGCCGTGGCGAGCTCGCAGGCGAAGACCTGCAGCGGCACCGTCGCCACCAGGGGCTGCAGCAGCACCGGGGTCGGCGGCACCTCGATCAGGTGGTCGGCGTAGGGGCGCACCGCCTCGTCGCCGCGCTCGGCGATGACGATCGTGCGCGCACCGCGCGCCCGGATCTCCTGGATGTTGGAGACGATCTTGTCGTGGAGGACGGACCGGCCGCGCGGCGAGGGAACGACCACCACCACCGGCAGGTCGTCCTCGATCAGCGCGATCGGACCGTGCTTGAGCTCGCCCGCGGCGAAGCCCTCGGCGTGCATGTAGGCCAGCTCCTTGAGCTTCAGGGCGCCCTCCAGCGCCACGGGGTAGCCCACGTGGCGGCCGAGGAAGAGGACGGTGTTCTTGTCGGCCAGGGAACGGGCCAGCTCCCGCACCGGCTCCATGGTCTCCAGCACCTCCTCCACCTCCCCGGCGATCTCCGACAGCTCGCGCACCACGCTGCCGACCTCGTCGCCCCACTTGGTGCCCCGCACCTGGCCGAGGTAGAGCGCGACCAGGTAGCAGGCCACCAGCTGGGTCAGGAACGCCTTCGTCGAGGCGACGGCCACCTCCGGCCCCGCGTGCGTGTACAGCACGGCGTCCGACTCGCGCGGGATCGTCGAGCCGTTCGTGTTGCAGATGGCCAGGACGTTCGCCCCCTGCTCGCGCGCGTGCCGCAGGGCCATGAGGGTGTCCATCGTCTCGCCCGACTGGCTGATGGCGATGACGAGCGTGCGCTGGTCGAGGATCGGGTCGCGGTAGCGGAACTCGCTGGCGAGCTCGGTCTCGCAGGGGATGCGGGTCCAGTGCTCGATCGCGTACTTGGCAATCATTCCGGCGTGGTAGGCCGTGCCGCAGGCCACGATGACGACCTTGTCGACCTCCCGCAGCACCGACGCGGGGATCCGCACCTCGTCCAGGGTCAGCGAGCCCGCCGCGTCGATCCGGCCGAGGAGGGTGTCGGCGACGGCCCGCGGCTGCTCGGCGATCTCCTTGAGCATGAAGTAGTCGTAGCCGCCCTTCTCGGCGGCCGAGGCGTCCCAGTCGACGTGGTACGCGCGCACGGCGTCGTCGGCCGGCGTGCCGTCGAAGCCGGTGACGGTGACGCGGTCCCGGCGCAGCTCGACGACCTGGTCCTGGCCGAGCTCGATCGCCTCCCGGGTGTGGGCGATGAACGCCGCCACGTCCGACGCGAGGAAGTTCTCGCCGTCACCGACCCCGACGACCAGCGGGGAGTTGCGCCGCGCCCCCACGACCACGTCCGGCTCGTCCGCGTGCACCGCCACGAGCGTGAACGCGCCCTCCAGCCGGCGGCAGACCTGCCGCATGGACTCGGCGAGGTCGCCGCAGGAGGAGAAGACCTCGGACAGCAGGTGCGCGACGACCTCGGTGTCGGTCTCCGACTCCAGCGCGTGGCCGCGTTCGGCCAGCTCGGCCCGCAGTGCGGCGAAGTTCTCGATGATCCCGTTGTGGACGACGGCGACGCGGCCGGGGTTGTCGAGGTGGGGGTGGGCGTTGGCGTCCGTGGGACCGCCGTGGGTGGCCCAGCGCGTGTGGCCGATGCCGGTCGCGCCGGAGGGGAGCGGCCGGCCGGCCAGCTCCTTCTCCAGGTTGGCGAGCTTGCCCGCCTTCTTCGCGGCGGCGAGCCCGCCGTCGGCCAGCACCGCCACCCCGGCCGAGTCATAGCCGCGGTACTCCAGCCGCCGCAGCCCTGCCAATACGACGTCGAGGGCGGACTGCCCTCCCACATAGCCAACGATTCCGCACATGGGGTGCAGCGTACGGCCCGGGGGCCGGCGCCCGTGGGTCAACGCCCGCGCTCGATGCGGTCGATGGCCTCCTGCACGAGTTCGAGGTACTCGACCTCCTCACAGCGCGGTTTGCTGCCGAGAACGTACCGGTCGAGGCAGTCGTCGAGGTCCTGGCCGAGGTCCTCCTCCGGCAGCTCGGCGGCGAGGTCGCCGCACACCTGCCCGGCGAAGTCCGGGCGGGCGACGCGGGCGGCGGGAACGGCGGGAACGGGACAGCGGCGGTGGACGAGGCGCCGTACGCGCCTCCTGGCGAGCCGGAGGACCAGAAAGAAAACGAACACGGAGCAGAGCTCCTCGCCTCGTGCGGACCGGGGGGAGGAACGTAGTCCTGACCCGCGAGTAGGTACAGACCCCGCGAGAAAACTTCACCCACAGGAACCTCTCGGTCCCCTACCGTCACGGCAGAAACGGACCCCGAAGTCACCCGCCGGGGCCGCACGCGCGCACAATGGGCCCGTGCCGACCACCATGGACCCGCAGCAACGACGCCGCGCAGACTCGTCCCCGTTCGTGGACCTCAGCCGCGCGCAGTGGAGCGCCCTGCGGGAGAACACCCCTCTGCCCCTGACGGCGGAGGAGGTCGAGCGGCTGCGCGGGCTCGGCGACGTGATCGACCTCGACGAGGTCCGCGACATCTACCTGCCGCTGTCCCGGCTCCTCAACCTCTACGTGGGGGCCACCGGCAGCCTGCGCGGCACGCTCAACACCTTCCTCGGCGAGAGCCTCGGCGAGAAGGGGGCCCAGCGCGGCACGCCCTTCGTCATAGGGGTGGCCGGCAGCGTCGCGGTGGGCAAGTCGACCACGGCCCGGCTGCTGCAGGCCCTGCTGGCCCGCTGGCCCGAGCACCCGCGCGTCGAGCTGGTCACCACCGACGGCTTCCTGCTGTCCAACGCCGAGCTGCAGGCCCGGGGGCTGATGTCGCGGAAAGGCTTCCCCGAGTCGTACGACCGCCGTGCCCTGACCCGGTTCGTCGCGGACGTGAAGGCCGGCAAGGACGAGGTCTCCGCGCCGGTCTACTCCCACCTGATCTACGACATCGTGCCCGGTGAGCGGCTGACCGTGCACCGCCCGGACATCCTGATCATCGAGGGCCTCAACGTCCTGCAGCCGGCCCAGCCGGGCCAGGACGGGCGCACGCGCGTCTCGCTCGCCGACTTCTTCGACTTCAGCGTCTACGTGGACGCGCGCGCCGAGGACATCGAGCGCTGGTACTACGAGCGGTTCAGGAAGCTGCGGGCGACGGCCTTCCAGGACCCCGACTCCTACTTCCGGCGGTACACGCAGGTCTCCGAGGAGGAGGCGCTGGACTACGCCCGCCGCAACTGGCGCACGATCAACAAGCCGAATCTGCTGGAGAACGTGGCGCCCACCCGTGGCCGGTCCAACCTCATCCTGCGCAAGGGCCCCGACCACAAGGTCCAGCGGCTGTCGCTGCGCAAGCTCTGAGAGGCGGGACGCACAAAACGCCGGACGGGCTGAGGAATCAGCCCGTCCGGCGTTTTGAGGACCGGGGTCCGGGGCGCAGCCCCGGAAAAGGCGCCTAGCCCAGCGCCGACTTCACGACGTCGGCCAGCTGCTGGGCGACGGTGCGCGCCTGCTCGATGTCGGCGGCCTCGACCATCACCCGGACGAGCGGCTCGGTGCCGGAGGAGCGCAGCAGCACCCGGCCGGTGGAGCCCAGCTCGCGCTCGGCGGCGTTGACGGCCGTGGCGAGCTCCTCGGAGGAGCCGACGCGGGACTTGTCGACGTCACGGACGTTGATCAGCACCTGCGGCAGGCGCTCCATGACGCCCGCGAGGTCGGCCAGCGAGCGGCCGGTGGCGGCGACGCGCGCGGCCAGCATCAGACCGGTCAGGGTGCCGTCGCCCGTGGTGGCGTGGTCGAGGACGATGACGTGGCCGGACTGCTCGCCGCCCAGGGCGAAGCCGTTCGCCTTCATCTCCTCCAGCACGTAGCGGTCGCCGACCGCCGTCTGGACGAGCTGGACGCCCTCGCGCTCCATGGCCAGCTTGAAGCCCAGGTTGGACATCACGGTGGCGACGACGGTGTTCTTGCGCAGCGAGTCCGCCTCGCGCATGGCGAGCGCCAGCACGGCGAGGATCTGGTCGCCGTCGATCTCGTTGCCCTTGGCGTCGACGGCCAGGCAGCGGTCGGCGTCGCCGTCGTGGGCGACGCCCAGGTCGGCGCCGTGCTCGACGACGGCGGTGCGCAGCTTGTCCAGGTGGGTGGAGCCGCACTCGTGGTTGATGTTGAGGCCGTCGGGCTCGGTGCCGATGGTGACGACCTCGGCGCCGGCGCGCGAGAACGCCTCGGGCGAGACGCGGGAGGCGGCGCCGTGGGCGCCGTCGATGACGACCTTGATGCCGTCGAGGCGGTTGGGCAGGACGCCGATCAGGTGGGCGACGTAGTTGTCGAAGCCCTGGTCGTAGTCCTTGACGCGGCCGACGCCGGCGCCGGTGGGACGGTCCCAGGGCTCGCCGGAGGCGTGCGCCCGGTACGTCTGCTCGATGCGGTCCTCCAGCTCGTCGGCGAGCTTGTGGCCGCCGCGGGCGAAGAACTTGATGCCGTTGTCGGGCATGGCGTTGTGGCTCGCGGAGAGCATCACGCCGAGGTCGGCGCCCAGGGCACCGGTCAGGTAGGCGACGGCGGGCGTGGGCAGCACGCCGACACGCAGGACGTCCACTCCGGCGCTGGCGAGACCGGCCACCACGGCGGCCTCCAGGAACTCACCGGACGCACGCGGGTCACGGCCGACCACCGCCACCGGGCGATGGCCCTCGAAGGTCCCCGCCTCGGCGAGCACATGCGCAGCCGCGACCGACAGGCCGAGCGCGAGCTCCGCCGTCAGATCGGCGTTGGCGACACCGCGCACACCGTCCGTACCGAAGAGTCGTCCCACAGGTGTCCTCCGAAAAAGCGGGGCGGGGCCGTCAGCGGGCCCCGAACATACGTACCAAGTCCTGACCGGTAATGGCCGAACGCCCCGGCGGCACGGATCGTGCCGACCGGGGCGTTCGGGCAGTGCAGCGAAGCCGCGGGATTAGCGCTTGCTGTACTGCGGAGCCTTGCGGGCCTTCTTCAGACCGGCCTTCTTGCGCTCGACCGCACGGTCGTCGCGGCTCAGGAAGCCGGCCTTCTTCAGCGGGCCGCGGTTGTTGTCCACGTCCGCCTCGTTCAGCGCGCGGGCCACACCGAGGCGCAGGGCGCCGGCCTGGCCGGAAACGCCGCCACCCGAGATGCGGGCGATGACGTCGTAGCGGTCGTCGAGCTCAAGCACCTTGAAGGGCTCGTTGACTTCCTGCTGGTGCACCTTGTTGGGGAAGTAGTCCTCAAGGGTGCGACCGTTGATCTTCCACTTGCCGGAGCCCGGAACGATCCGGACGCGGGCAATGGCGTTCTTGCGACGGCCCAGGCCGGCGGCCGGCTGCGGGTCGCCGAAGCGGGACGCGAGGGACTCGGAGGTGTACTCCGACTCCACGACCTCGGTCTCGCTGGTGTACTCCTCGACGCCCTCGACCGGCATCTCGGCGGTGGTCTCAGCCACGATTCTCCTCAGACTTTCTGGTTCGGCGGTGGCCGGGACTTAGCCCTGCTTGACCTGGGTGATCTCGAACGGCACGGGCTGCTGGGCAGCGTGCGGGTGCTGGTCGCCCGAGTAGACCTTCAGCTTCGAGAGCATCTGACGGCCGAGGGAGTTCTTGGGCAGCATGCCCTTGATCGCCTTCTCGACGGCCTTCTCGGGGTTCTTGTCGAGCAGCTCGTCGTAACGGACAGAGCGCAGACCGCCCGGGAAGCCAGAGTGGCGGTAGGCCATCTTCTGGGTCTTCTTGTTACCGGACAGGTGCACCTTGTCGGCGTTGATGATGACGACGAAGTCACCCATGTCCATGTGCGGGGCGTACACGGGCTTGTGCTTGCCGCGCAGCAGGGAGGCAGCCTGAGAGGCCAGACGGCCCAGGACGACGTCCTGCGCGTCGATGATGTGCCACTGGCGCGTGACATCGCCGGGCTTGGGGCTGTACGTACGCACGGTCGTAGCCTTCGCTTCTTCAGTGAGTGGGTCCTGACACGGTCCGCACTGGACGATCACACGGAACCGGCCGCACAACGGGGACGCAACCCGCGTGCCGACCGCCGACGACCATCCTGGCGGACAAGCGTAAGGGCCCCTCGCGTGAGAACGACCAAGCCAATACGCATAACGAACTCGTAGAGTACCGGGAGCCCACCTGCCGGGTCAAAACATGGTCCCACCGGTCATGATCCCACCGGCCGCCACACCCTGCTACCGGGCCCGCGCCACGCGCCCCTCGTCCCACACCGGCTCCGGGACCTCGCGGACCTTGCCGTCCGCGCCGAAGACCAGGAAACGGTCGAAGGAACGGGCGAACCAGCGGTCGTGCGTCACCGCCAGCACCGTCCCCTCGTACGCCTCCAGCCCCTCCTGCAACGCCTCCGCGCTCTCCAGGTCCAGGTTGTCCGTCGGCTCGTCCAGCAGCAGGGCCGTGGTCCCCGCCAGCTCCAGGAGGAGGATCTGGAAGCGGGCCTGCTGGCCGCCGGAGAGCTTCTCGAAGGGCTGGTCACCCTGCTTCTCCAGCTCGTACCGGCGCAGCACGGACATCGCGCCGCCGCGGTCCTTGGCGTGCTCGGTCCACAGGATGTCCACGAGCGTGCGGCCCATCAGCTCGGGGTGGGCGTGCGTCTGCGCGAAGTGGCCGGGGACGACGCGGGCGCCCAGCTTCCACTGCCCGGTGTGGGTGACGCCCTCGCCGGCGAGCAGCCGCAGGAAGTGGGACTTGCCGGAGCCGTTGGAGCCCAGCACCGCGACCCGCTCGCCGTAGAAGATCTCCAGGTCGAACGGCTTCATCAGGCCGGTGAGCTCCAGGCCGGCGCAGGTCACCGCGCGCACGCCGGTGCGTCCGCCGCGCAGCCGCATCCGGATGTCCTGCTCGCGCGGCGGCTCCGGCGGCGGGCCCGCCTCCTCGAACTTGCGCAGCCGGGTCTGGGCGGCGGCGTAGCGGGAGGCCATTTCGTGGCTGACCGCCGCGGCCTGCCGCAGGTTGACCACCAGCTTCTTCAACTGGGCGTGCTTCTCGTCCCAGCGGCGGCGCAGCTCCTCGAAGCGGGCGAAGCGCTCCTTGCGGGCCTCGTGGTACGTGCCGAAGCCGCCGCCGTGCACCCAGACGTCGCTGCCCGCCGGGCCCGGCTCGACGCTGATGATCTTCTCAGCGGAGCGGGCCAACAGTTCGCGGTCGTGGGAGACGAAGAGGACCGTCTTCTTCGTCTCGCGCAGCCTCTCCTCCAGCCAGCGCTTGCCGGGGACGTCGAGGTAGTTGTCCGGCTCGTCCAGCAGGAGGACCTCGTCGGTGCCGCGCAGCAGCGACTCCAGCACCAGGCGCTTCTGCTCGCCGCCGGAGAGGGTGCGCACCTGCCGCCACTGGGCCTGCTCGTACGGCACGCCGAGGGCCGCCATGGTGCAGATGTCCCACATGGTCTCGGCCTCGTAGCCGTGCGCCTCGGCCCAGTCGGACAGGGCCTGGGCGTAGGCCATCTGCGCGGCCTCGTCGTCCACCGTCATGATCGCGTGCTCGGCCGCGTCGACGGCCGCGGCCGCCTGCCGGATCCGCGGCTGGGCGACCGTGAGCAGCAGGTCACGGACCGTGCGGTCGTCCCGCACGGACCCCACGAACTGGGGCATCACCCCGAGCCCGCCGGTGACCGTGACCGAGCCGCCGTGCGGCTGGAGCTCCCCGGCGATCAGGCGCAGCAGCGTGGTCTTGCCCGCGCCGTTGGCCCCCACCAGGGCCACCGCCGCCCCTTCGCCCACGCGGAACGACACATCGCCCAGCAAGGCCCTACCGTCCGGGAGGTAGTACTCCAGATGTGCCGCTTCCACATGTCCCATGCGGGGATTCTCTCCGCTCCCGGGGCAGTCGCCCAACCGGTTTACGATGCACGCCATGAGCTTTGGGCAGGGAGGGCCGCACGGGGCCCCGGGGGATCAGCCGTCCACGCCGCAGTGGGGGCCGCCGCCTCATGCGCCCCAGGCACCCCAGGGGTCTCCACAGCCTCCTGCGCCCCAGCCGCCTCCGCAGATACCGCCGGCTGCGGCACCGGGCGCCCCCTGGCACCAGCAGATACCCGGCCGGACGGCCACCCCCGACTGGGGACGGCTCGCCGACGAGGCCGCCGCCCGCGGCCGCCGCCGCACCTGGCTGCTGGCCGGCGGCGGCGTCCTGGCCGCCGGCGCGATCGCCGCGATCGTGGCCACCGCCGTGATGATGTCCGGCAAGGACGACGACAAGGCCCTGCCCTCCCCCGAGAAGCTGCCCAGCGCCTCCGCGGGCTCCCCCGAGCCGACGTTCTCGCAGGTGGCCCCGCCCAACCCGCGCGAGTTCATCGCCAGCGAGGAGAAGGACACCGCGCCGCTCTCCACCAAGACGCTCTTCCCGCACACCAAGCCCGTCCTCGACAAGCGCACCTACAAGCGGGTGGCCACCGACACCACCACCGACTGCGCCTCCGCCACCCAGGGCGGCCTGGGCCAGGTCCTCGCCGACAACGGCTGCCAGAAGGTGCTGCGCTCCACCTACGAGCGGGACGGCGTCGCCGTCACCGTCGGCGTCGCCGTCTTCGCCGACAAGGCCGCCGCCGACAAGGCGAAGGAGCAGGCCACGGGCAACATCACCGCCCTCTCCGGGGACGACGGCCCCGCCTTCTGCCGCGCCACCGCCTGCCGGCTCACGGCGAACGCCGAGGGCCGCTACGCCTACTTCACCGTCGCCGGCTACACCAACGGCAGCGCCGTCACCTCCGACGACACCAAGGCCCTGCAGGCCGGCCGGGACGTCGCCGGCTACACCTTCCGCCGGATCATGTACCGGGCCAACGCACTGGCCGCGGCCTCCGTCTCGCCCAAGCCGTCGGCCAAGCCCTCCGACAAGGGCTCCGACAAGACGGTCTCCGACAAGCCCCCGGCCAAGTCCTCCCCGTCCCCGTCCGAGAAGGACTGACCACCGCGGCGACGTACGGTCTACGACGACGTACGGCCTACTCCGCACCGTCGCCGTCGTTCTCGCCGTCCCCCGCCTCACCGCCCTCACCGGGCCCCGCCCCGGGGCCGGCGTGCGGCGGCGGGGCCGTGGGCGGCCGCTCCGCCCGCTGCAGCGCCTCCACCTTCGCGACCTGCGCCGCCAGCAGCGCCTGCGGGATCTCCACGGCCCCTGGGTCGGACAGGTGCGTCGCGAAGAACATCGCCAGCGTGGCCCCCGTCCGCACGACCGTGACCAGGCTCGGAGCCCGCTCCGCCGCATTGACCAGGCGGTACGCCATCGCCTCGTCGCCCAGGCGCGGCGCCGGCAGCGCCCGTACCGCCTCGAACCGCTGCGGCTGGCCCTCACCGGTCTCCATCGCGAAACCGCCCGCACAGTCCTCCGCCGCCGACCGCAGCGCCCGCAACGTGCTCCGCGCCCCGTCGCCCGCGTACGTGGAGACCCGGATCGTGCCCAGCAGCCCCTGGAAGCCCTGCTCCCTGGTGGCCTTGGCGAAGGTGTTGACGACCGAGGCCACGGGCGCGGGCTGCGGCTGCGAACCCAGCGCCACCACCAGCGGCCGGCACGCCCGGCTGTCGGTGCTGGGCAGACCGTGCCCGGCCGTGCTCGCCGACGCCCGCTCCACCACGAAGCCCGGCACCTCCCGCGGCCCCAGCTCCGCGTGGCGCAGCTGGGCGTGCCCGAGCACCCGCACCACCTCGTGCTCGTCCTTGTCCTCGGCGGCACCGCCCGCCTCCCCCGCGCCGCCCGCGCCGCCCGCACCGCCGGACCGGCCGATGCCGCAGCCGGCCGCGAGGCCCAGCACCAAGGCCGCCGAGACCACCACCGCCACCTTCGCCCTCACGCGTTCCGCCTCCCAGCGCCCACCGAGCGGTCTCCTCCACACCTTCTTGCGGCGTGACCCAAGCCACAATGTAGGCTGCGCAGGCAACCGAAATCCCTCCCAACGGTCTCCACCGGCGGTTCGGACCACGCCGGAACCGACGGACCGATCAGCAAGGGAAGACCCGGACACCACCCACGCCAGGGGGAAGGACCGGCGCGACGCCCCCGGCGCGTCGCGCAGACACGCCATGAAGATCTCTTTCCTTTTGCAGAACGCCTACGGCATCGGCGGCACCATCCGCTCCACGTTCAACGTCGCCGGCGCCCTCGCCGCCCGGCACGACGTGGAGATCGTGTCCACGATCAGGAGCGGCGACAAACCCCGCCTCCCGCTTCACCCCAAGGTGCGGCTGGTCAACCTCATCGACCGGCGCGCCGAGAAGGGCGCCGACCGCGACCACCCGCTGCTCGCCCAGGACAGCAAGCACGTCCCCCCGGTCGAGGCCAAGGGCGCGCACTTCAGCGCCCTCACCGACGAGCGCGTCGCCGAGCACCTGGCCACGACCGACGCCGACGTCGTCGTCGCCACCCGTCCCGGCCTGGTGATGTACCTCGCCGAGTTCGGACAGGACCGCTACCTGCGCATCGGCCAGGAACACCGGATCTACGGCACCCACGAGCCGACCATCCGCGCCTGCCAGGACGCCGCCATCCCCGCCCTCGACGCGCACACCACCGTCTCCGAGGCGGACGCGGCCACCCACCGCGAGCAGTTCCCCGGCATCCGGACGAAGATCGTCTGCCTGCCCAACGGCTGCCCCCCGTCCGAGGTCGAGCCCTCCGACTCCAGCGCCAAGCTGGTCGTCGCCGCCGGCCGCCTCATCCCCGTCAAGCGCTACGACCTGCTCGTACGCGCCTGGGAGACCGTCGCGGCCACCCGCCCCGACTGGAAGCTGCGCATCTACGGCCGCGGCCCCGAGCTGGCCAAGCTGCGCACCCAGATCGACACGCTCGGCCTGAACGAGGCCATCACCCTCATGGGCGCCCACTCCCCCATCGAGACCGAATGGGCCAAGGGCTCCATCGCCGCCGTGACCTCCCGCGAGGAGTCGTTCGGCATGACGATCGTCGAGGCCATGGGCTGCGGCGTCCCCGTCGTCGCCACCGACTGCCCGCACGGCCCCGGCGAGATCATCACCGACGGCGAGGACGGCCTGCTCGTCCCCGTCGGCGACAGCGACGCCATCGCCAAGGGCCTGCTCAAGCTCATCGAGGACGACGAGCTGCGCCGCGCCATGGGCGCCGCCGCCCGCACCTCCGCCCAGCGCTACGCACCCGAACGCATCGCCGACGCCTACCTGGAGCTGATCGACAGCCTCGGCGGCCCGCGCACCGCCGCGACCCCGGACGCGGACGCCGCGAGCGCCCCCGCCGCCCGGCCCGCCCCGAAGCCCGCCGCCGCGGCCCCGAAGCCCCTGCCGCTCGCCAAGCGGCTGCGGCGCACGGTCGGCAAACTGGTCAGGCCGCTGCGCCGCCGGCCGGCCGCCGCCCCCGCCACCGCACAGCCGAAGAAGGCCCAGAAGGCCACCGCCGCCAAGCCGCTGCGCCCGGTCGCCTCGTGCCGCGTCGACGCCGACGGCAACATCCTCGTCTCGGTCCAGCGCAAGGGCGCCAGCGGCGACAAGCTGACCCTCACCGTCACCCGCCGCAAGGAGGGCAAGCCCGTCGAGGTCCCCCTGCAGCCCGCCGCCGACGGACGCGGCCCCTACACGGCCGTACTCGACCGCACGGCGCTGCGCCTGGGCGAAGGCCGCTGGGACCTGCACGTGGTCCGCGCCGACGACAAGGCCCGCCGCCGCGTGGTGGCCCACCTCGCCGAAGGCCGCGGCCTGCTCGGCCTGGAACCGCTGCCCGGCACCCCGTTCACCTGGTGGGTGCCCTACCCGACCGTCGACGGCTACCTCGCCCTGCGCGCCTGGCACCGCGAGGCCCACGCCGAAGCCCGCTCCGTGCGGGCGGCGGACGACGCGCTCACGGTCGAAGGCACCCTGTACGGCGTGGAGTTGACGACCGACGACACACCGGCCGTCATCGGCACGCCGCGCGGCGACAACGCCGCCGGGGTCACCGTGGACGTCGAGACGCCGACCCCGGACACCTTCCGCTTCACCCTCCCGTACGAGCGGCTGCGCGCGGCACGCGAGGGCGACGAGGCCGTCACGTGGGACCTGGCCCTGCGAACGACCGCCGGAGCCAAGCCCGTTCGCATCGCCCGCCTGACCGGCGACATCGTCGACCGCAACAAGACCGACCTCTACCCGGCGACGGCGGGCGTCCGCCCGTACTTCACGGTCAACAGCGACCTCGCCGTCAACCTGGCGGCAGGCACCGACAGCTGACGCTGCGCCGGACAAACAGAAGACGCCGGGCGGGCCGGTAACTCCGGCCCGCCCGGCGCCCTTCGAGGACCTCGCGCCCCCAGGACCCGGCCTAGCAGCACCCGGCGCCGGGCAGCGTCCGCTTGTTGCGGGCCGCCAGGTTCCGCGCCGCCAGCTCCGAGTCGGCCGGATACCCGACCTCCTCCAGCGTCAGCCCGTGCGGCCGCACGACGTGCACCGCCGAATCCCGCACCCCGGCCGCCAGCACCTGGCCCGGCCACTCCACCGGCCGGTGCCCGTCGCCGACGAACAGCATCGCGCCCACCAGCGAACGCACCATGTTGTGGCAGAAGGCGTCCGCGCGCACCGTCGCCGTGATGACGCCGGAGGTGTCCCGCTCCCAGCTCAGCTGCTGGAGCGTACGGATCGTCGTCGCGCCCTCGCGCTTCTTGCAGTACGCGGCGAAGTCGTGCTCGCCGACCAGCCGCTGCGCGGCGGCGTTCATCGCGTCCACGTCCAACGGCCAGTCGTGCCACAGCACATGACCGCGCAACAGCGGGTCGACCCCGCCGACGTGGTCGACGACCCGGTACGCGTAGCGCCGCCAGATCGCGGAGAAGCGCGCGTTGAAACCGGCCGGCGCCTCGGCGACCTTCCACACGCGGACGTCGTGCGACAGCCGGCCGGCGAGACGGCGCAGCAGCTTGTCCTCGTGTTCGGCCCACACCTCAGCCGGAAGATCGACATGGGCGACCTGGCCGCGGGCGTGGACTCCGGCGTCCGTACGGCCGGCGACCGTCAGCTCGTACGTCTCCTGGGACCGGGTCACGGTCCGGAGCGCGCTTTCGATCTCGCCCTGGACCGTGCGCTGGCCCTCGCGCTGCTTGGCCCAGCCGGAGAAGTCCTTGCCGTCGTACGACAGGTCCAGCCGCACCCGGACGAAACCGGGCGCCACCTCGTCACTCACCGAGTGTTCCTCTCAGAAATGCGGGACGGGCCCGCCCCCGGAAGGGGCGGGCCCGTCACTGACACGCATCAGCGTTGTCAGGCGTCCTTCGACTCCTCGGCCGGAGCCTCGGCGGCGGCCTCGGACTCCTTGACCGCACGCTTGGTGGCGGCCTCGGCCTCGGCGACGGTCGCCTTCTTGGCGATCTCACCCTCGACCAGCTCGATCACAGCCATCGGGGCGTTGTCGCCGCGACGGTTGCCGATCTTGGTGATGCGGGTGTAGCCACCCGGACGCTCGGCGAAGCGCGGCGCGATCTCGGTGAAGAGCACGTGCACGATGCCCTTGTCCGTGATCGTCTGCAGCACCTGGCGACGGTTGTGGATGTCGCCCTTCTTCGCCTTGGTGATCAGGCGCTCGGCGACCGGACGCAGGCGGCGGGCCTTGGCCTCGGTCGTCGTGATGCGGCCGTGCTCGAAGAGCGACTTGGCGAGGTTCGCCAGCATCAGCTTCTCGTGCGCGGCACCGCCGCCCAGACGGGCACCCTTGGTGGGACGCGGCATGGTGTTTCTCCTAGGTGTCTGCCCCGGCCGTATCAGGTACCGGAGTCAGTATCCGAGCAGGCGGTCGCCTGTCGGAGACCCGCGCCCCCGAAGGGGCGCGGGAAGGTATTCGATTTGCGGCTCCGCCGCGTGGGCGCGATCAGCCGAAGCCGACCCGCACCCGAAGACCGTCAGTACTGCTCGGTCTCCACGAAACCCGCATCCGCGTCGTCGTCGGCGCCAAAGGCGTCCGCGGCAGCGGTCGGGTCGAATCCGGGCGGGCTGTCCTTGAGGGCCAGGCCCATGCCGGCCAGCTTCGCCTTGACCTCGTCGATCGACTTCGCACCGAAGTTGCGGATGTCGAGCAGGTCGGCCTCGGAGCGGGCGACGAGCTCACCCACGGAGTGGATGCCCTCGCGCTTGAGGCAGTTGTACGACCGAACGGTGAGCTCCAGCTCCTCGATCGGCAGCGCCAGGTCGGCGGCCAGGGCGGCGTCCGTGGGGGACGGGCCCATGTCGATGCCCTCGGCGTCGATGTTGAGCTCGCGGGCCAGACCGAACAGCTCGACCAGGGTCTTACCGGCGGACGCCATGGCGTCGCGCGGGCGCATGGCCTGCTTGGTCTCGACGTCGACGATCAGCTTGTCGAAGTCGGTGCGCTGCTCGACACGGGTCGCCTCGACCTTGTAGGTGACCTTGAGAACCGGCGAGTAGATGGAGTCGACCGGGATGCGGCCGATCTCCTGGCCCACCTGCTTGTTCTGGACGGCGGAGACGTAGCCGCGACCGCGCTCGACGGTCAGCTCCATCTCCAGCTTGCCCTTGGCGTTCAGGGTCGCCAGGACCAGGTCGGGGTTGTGCACCTCGACGCCGGCCGGCGGGGCGATGTCGGCGGCGGTGACCAGACCCGGACCCTGCTTGCGCAGGTACATCACGACCGGCTCGTCGTGCTCCGAGGAGACGACCAGCTGCTTGATGTTCAGGATGAGGTCGGTGACGTCCTCCTTGACGCCCGGCACGGTGGTGAACTCGTGCAGGACACCGTCGATGCGGATGGACGTGACCGCCGCACCCGGGATCGAGGAGAGGAGCGTACGACGCAGGGAGTTGCCGAGGGTGTAGCCGAAGCCCGGCTCCAGCGGCTCGATCACGAACCGCGAGCGGAACTCGTCGACGACCTCTTCGGTCAGCGAGGGGCGCTGAGCGATCAGCATGCGATGAATCCTTCAGTCATGGACACCCACTATTTGATGTCCTCTGCTACTGCAAGGGTACGGGCGGCACGGCTCCCGTGAAGGGAGTCGTACCGCCCGGACACTCAGAACAACCGTGCGAAACGGCCTGCTGCGTCAGACGCGGCGGCGCTTCGGCGGACGGCAGCCGTTGTGCGGGGTGGGGGTGACGTCCTGGATGGAGCCAACCTCAAGACCGGTCGCCTGGAGCGAACGGATGGCGGTCTCGCGACCGGAGCCCGGGCCCTTGACGAAGACGTCAACCTTGCGCATGCCGTGCTCCTGCGCGCGGCGGGCGGCCGACTCGGCAGCCATCTGCGCGGCGAAGGGGGTGGACTTGCGCGAGCCCTTGAAGCCGACGTGGCCGGCGGAGGCCCAGGAGATCACGTTGCCCGTGGGGTCGGTGATCGAAACGATGGTGTTGTTGAACGTGCTCTTGATGTGCGCGTGGCCGTGAGCGACGTTCTTCTTTTCCTTGCGGCGCACCTTCTTGGCAGCGCCCTGACGACCCTTGGGGGGCATGTCTTACTCCTGATGGAGGGAGGTGGTCGGTCCTACAGCGAAGACCGCTGGTGAGCGTCCGCTGCGGACTACTTCTTGCCCGGCTTCTTCTTGCCGGCGATGGCGCGACGCGGGCCCTTGCGGGTACGGGCGTTCGTGCTGGTGCGCTGACCGTGGACGGGCAGGCCACGACGGTGACGCAGACCCTGGTAGCAGCCGATCTCGACCTTGCGGCGGATGTCGGCCTGGATCTCGCGACGGAGGTCACCCTCGGTCTTGAGGTTGGCGTCCACGTACTCGCGGATCTTGACCAGGTCCTCTTCGGGAAGGTCACGAACGCGGGTGTTCGGGTTCACACCGGTGGCGGCGAGAGTCGCCTGCGACTGGGTGCGGCCGATACCGAAGACGTAGGTGAGTGCAACCTCCACGCGCTTGTCGCGCGGGATGTCAACACCGGAAACGCGTGCCATTCAATGGCTCCAGTTGATTCTCGGGGGTCTTCCGCAGAGCCACTCCCGACCGCCGGCCCTTCCGTCTGGAAGAGCGGTACGTCCGGGTCCCCGGCCCCCGCCGGAGGTGTCGCCAGCCTGGGCTGGACGGGCCCTGCGTATGTACGTATTGCTATGCGTCGCGCGAAGAAACTGCGGAGTGCAGGTTCTGCGTCAGCCCTGGCGCTGCTTGTGGCGCAGGTTGTCGCAGATGACCATGACCCGGCCGTGGCGGCGGATCACCTTGCACTTGTCGCAGATCTTCTTGACGCTCGGCTTGACCTTCATGGGTGTGAGGTTCTCCGGGTCAGTGCCGGCGCCCCGCCGCGGCGGGGCGTCGACAAGATCTACTTGTAGCGGTAGACGATCCGGCCACGCGTGAGGTCGTACGGAGACAGCTCCACGACGACCCGGTCATCCGGGAGGATGCGGATGTAGTGCATCCGCATCTTGCCGCTGATGTGCGCGAGGACCTTGTGACCGTTCTGGAGCTCCACCTTGAACATGGCGTTCGGCAGAGACTCGATCACGGTGCCCTCAATCTCGATGGCACCTTGCTTCTTGGCCACGCTTCGCCTTTCGAATCGGCTACCTTGATCGACTCCCCCATATGCACGCAGGCATGCGGATACACGAGAGCCGACGCATCAGTCTACGTCAGGGCAACCGGAAAGCCTAATCCAGGGTCCTTGCCCCGCCGCAGAGATCCTTACGCCAGCGGATCCGGCGCCGCCGTCACGCCGTACTCCGCCAGCTTCGCGCGGCCGCCGTCGACCGCCGTCAGGACCAGGGGGCCCTGCTCCGTCACGGCGACGGAGTGCTCCCAGTGCGAGGACCAGCTCTTGTCGTCGGTGAGGACGGTCCAGTCGTCCGCCAGGACGTGGGTCTTCGCCGTGCCCAGGCTCACCATCGGCTCGATCGCGATGCAGAAGCCGGGGACCAGCTTCGGACCCTTGCCGCGCTTGCGGGAGACGTAGTTCAGCAGGTGCGGGTCCATGTGCATCTCGGAGCCGATGCCGTGGCCGCCGTAGTCCTCGATGATCCCGTACTTCCCGGAGGCCGGGCGGGGCTGGCGGCGGATGTAGCCCTCGATGGCCTTGGAGATGTCCACCAGGCGGTTGCCGTTCTTCACGGCCGCGATGCCGGCCCACATCGACTCCTCGGTCACCCGGGAGAGCTCGATCAGCTCCGGAGCGTGACCGGTGCCCACGAAGGCCGTGAAGGCCGCGTCGCCGTGCCAGCCGTCCACGATGGCGCCGGCGTCGATGGAGATGATGTCGCCGTCCTTCAGGACGGTCTTCCCGTCCGGGATGCCGTGGACGACGACCTCGTTCACCGAGGTGCAGATCGTGGCGGGGAAGCCGCCGTAGCCGAGGAAGTTCGACTTCGCCCCGTGCTCGGCGATCACCTTCCGCGCGACCTCGTCCAGGTCCTTGGTCGTGGCGCCGGGGACGGCGGCCTCCCGGGTGGCCGCGTGGATGGCGGCGACGACCAGTCCCGCCTCGCGCATCTTCGCGATCTGCTCGGGGGTCTTGATCTCGACCATGGACTGCCTTCCTCGGTTCTGCGGTGGGCGCGCCCTCGGGCGCGTGGGAACAACACTACGGCCGCGATGCCCGTGGGGGCATCGCGGCCGTGTTCGGCGTGCGTCAGGCGCGCGCGGGGAGGGCCTCCATGGCCCTCTGGGTCACCTCGGCGACCTTGCCGAGCGCCGAGATCGTCACCACCAGGCCCTGGGCCTTGTAGTAGTCGATGATCGGCTCGGTCTCGCTGTGGTAGACCTCCAGCCGCTTGCGGACGGTCTCCTCGCTGTCGTCCTCGCGCTGGTACAGCTCGCCACCGCACGTGTCGCAGATGCCCTCCGTCGCCGGCGGGTTGTAGATCACGTGGAAGATGTGGCTGCTGTCCTTGCGGCACATCCGGCGGCCGGCGATCCGCTTGACGACCTCGTCCTCCGGGACCTCCAGGTCCAGGACGGCGTCGAGCCGCAGCCCGTCCGCCGTGAGGATCTCGTCCAGCGCCTCGGCCTGGGCCAGGTTGCGCGGGAAGCCGTCGAGCAGGAAGCCGTCGGCGGCGTCCGGCTGCTCCATGCGGTCCCGGGCCATCCCGATCGTGACCTCGTCCGGCACCAGCTGGCCGGCACGCATGTACTCCTGGGCCTTCTGGCCGAGCGGCGTGCCCTGGCTGATGTTCGCCCGGAAGAGGTCACCCGTCGAGATGTGCGGGATCGCGAGGTTCTTGGCGAGGTACGCGGCCTGCGTACCCTTGCCGGCGCCGGGCGGGCCGACGAGGACGATTCGCATCAGCGGAGGAACCCTTCGTAGTTGCGCTGCTGAAGCTGGCTCTCGATCTGCTTCACAGTCTCCAGACCGACACCCACGATGATCAGGATGCTGGTTCCCCCGAACGGGAAGTTCTGGTTTGCGTTGAGTGTGACCAGTGCCACCGTGGGCACCAGGGCGATCAGCCCCAGATAGAGCGAGCCGGGCCACGTGATGCGGTTCAGCACGTAGCTCAAGTACTCCGCGGTGGGACGACCAGCCCGGATGCCCGGAATGAATCCACCATACTTCTTCATATTGTCGGCAACTTCTTCGGGGTTGAAGGAGATGGCGACGTAGAAGAAGGCGAAGAAAACGATCAGCAGGAAGTACGTGACCATGTAGATCGGGTGGTCGCCCTTGACCAGGTTGGCCTGGACCCAGTTGGCCCAGTCCGCCTTGGAGCCGGTGAACTGCACGAGCAGCGCCGGGATGTAGAGCAGCGACGAGGCGAAGATGACCGGGATCACACCGGCCTGGTTCACCTTCAGCGGGATGTAGGTGGACGTACCGCCGTAGGAACGGCGGCCGATCATGCGCTTCGCGTACTGGACCGGGATGCGGCGCTGGGCCTGCTCCACGAAGACGACCAGTGCGACCATCGCCAGACCGCAGAGGATCACCAGGCTGAACTCCAGCCAGCCGCCCATCAGCTTGCCCTGCATCTTGATCGCCCACAGGGCGCTCGGGAAGCCGGCCGCGATGGACGTGAACATCAGGATCGACATGCCGTTGCCGATGCCGCGGTCGGTGATCAGCTCACCGAGCCACATGATGATCGACGTGCCCGCGGTCATCGTGATGACCATGACGACCGTGGTGAAGATCGACTGGTTGGGCACGATCTGGTTGCCGACCGTGCAGTTGCCGAAGAGCGCACCGCTGCGTGCGGTGGCCACGAGGCCGGTGCCCTGGAGCACCGCGAGCGCGACGGTCAGGTAGCGGGTGTACTGGGTGATCTTGGTCTGACCGGACTGACCCTCCTTCTTGAGGGCTTCGAGTCTCGGAATGACGACGGTGAGAAGCTGAAGGATGATGCTCGCCGTGATGTACGGCATGATCCCCAGCGCGAAGATCGTGATCTGCAGCAGCGCACCACCGCTGAACATGTTCACGAGGCCGAAAAGGCCCATCCCGCTCTTGGCCTGGTCCATGCACGTCTGGACGTTGCGGTAGTCGACGCCGGGCACGGGCACGTGTGCCCCGAGCCGGAAGAGGACCATGATGCCCAGCGTGAACAGCAGCTTCTTGCGCAGGTCGGGCGTCTTGAACGCCCGGGCGAACGCGGTGAGCACGGTGCCTCCTGCGCCCCCCACGTGGCTACGTGAGAGGTGACGGTCTTGAGGATCGACGAATACGTAGTCAGTCAAAATCCGCACGGACACAGGCCGCGCGGAGATTAGCAGTGCACGCCACCTTACCGGCGACCGTGCCCCCCTTGGAACGACCAACCGGGGATGCCCCTTTTGGGACATCCCCGGTTGTCAGATCAACGAGCTCAGATGAGCTCGGTGACGGTGCCGCCTGCGGCGGCAATCTTCTCCTGGGCGGAGGCGGAGACGGCGTCGACCGTCACCTGCAGCGCCACGGAGATCTCGCCCTGGCCAAGGACCTTGACGAGCTCGTTCTTGCGAACAGCGCCCTTGGCGACCAGGTCGGCCACCGTGACCTCGCCACCCTGCGGGTAGAGCGCGGCCAGCTTGTCCAGGTTCACGACCTGGAACTGCTTGTGGGCAGGGTTCTTGAAGCCCTTGAGCTTCGGGAGACGCATGTGGAGGGGCATCTGCCCACCCTCGAAGCGCTCCGGAACCTGGTAACGGGCCTTCGTGCCCTTGGTACCACGACCTGCGGTCTTACCCTTGGACGCCTCACCACGACCGACACGGGTCTTGGCGGTCTTGGCGCCCGGGGCAGGACGGAGGTTGTGGACCTTCAGCGGGTTCTGCTCCGCCATGTCAGTCGACCTCCTCAACCGTCACGAGGTGGCGGACGGTGTGCACCATGCCGCGGATCTCGGGACGGTCCTCCTTGACAACCACGTCGTTCAGGCGCTTGAGCCCGAGCGAACGAAGGGTGTCGCGGTGGTTCTGCTTGCTGCCGATGTAGGACTTAACCTGCGTGACCTTGAGGCGAGCCATTACGCACCCGCCCCTGCACGCGCCCGCAGCAGTGCGGCGGGAGCGACGTCCTCAAGCGGCAGACCACGACGGGCGGCGATCTCCTCGGGACGCTGCAGTCCCTGGAGGGCCTCCACCGTGGCGTGCACGATGTTGATCGGGTTCGACGAACCGAGCGACTTCGACAGGATGTCGTGGACGCCGGCGCACTCGAGCACCGCACGCACCGGGCCACCGGCGATAACACCGGTACCGGGGGTGGCGGGCTTGAGCAGGACGACACCGGCCGCCTTCTCGCCCTGGATCGGGTGGGGGATGGTGCCCTGGATACGGGGGACCTTGAAGAAGTTCTTCTTGGCCTCTTCCACGCCCTTGGCGATGGCAGCCGGAACTTCCTTGGCCTTGCCGTAACCGACACCGACCGTGCCGTCACCGTCGCCCACCACGACCAGCGCGGTGAAGCTGAAGCGGCGACCACCCTTGACAACCTTGGCGACGCGGTTGATCGCGACTACGCGCTCAACGTACGCGGTCTTCTCGGCGGCAGCGCCACCGTCGCGACCCTTCCGGTCCCGCCGCTCGCCGCCACCGGCACCGCTTCCGCGGCGCTGGGGTCCAGCCATTGGATTTACCTCTCTCTGTTACGTCCGCTAGCTCCGGAACCGGGGCTTAGAACTTCAGCCCGGCTTCGCGGGCGGCGTCCGCCAGAGCGGCAATGCGCCCGGCGTACTGGTTGCCACCGCGGTCGAACACGACGGCCTCGACACCGGCGGCCTTGGCACGCTCGGCCACCAGGGCGCCGACCTTCTTGGCCTGGGCGCTCTTGTCGCCCTCGCCACCACGGATCGACGCGTCCAGGTGCGACGCCGACGCCAGGGTGTGACCCTTGAGGTCGTCGATGACCTGAGCGGTGATACCGCGGTTGGAGCGCGTCACGACGAGACGCGGGCGCTCGGCCGTACCCGACATGTTCTTGCGGATGCGGATGTGGCGGCGCTGCTTGGCGGCGCGCTTGTAAGCATCGCCCTTGGCGATCTTCACACCGTATGCCATGGCTTACTTACCAGCCTTTCCGACCTTGCGGCGGATGACCTCGCCCGCGTACTTCACGCCCTTGGCCTTGTAGGGGTCGGGCTTGCGAAGCTTGCGGATGTTGGCGGCAACCTCGCCGACCTTCTGCTTGTCGATGCCCTCGACACTGAGCTTGGTGGGCGACTCGACCTTGAAGGTGATGCCCTCGGGGGCCTCGATCAGGATCGGGTGGCTGTAGCCCAGGGAGAACTCCAGGTTGGAGCCCTTCGCCTGGACGCGGTAACCGACACCGCTGATCTCAAGAGCCTTGCTGTAGCCCTGGGTCACGCCGGTGATCATGTTCGCCACCAGCGTGCGGGACAGGCCGTGCAGGGCCTTGTTCTGACGCTCGTCGTTGGGACGGGTGACGTTCAGAACGCCGTCCTCGCCCTTGGCGATCTCGATGGGCGCGGAGATGGTCAGGTTCAGGGTGCCCTTGGGACCCTTCACCTGCACGTCACGGCCATCGATGGTGACGTCCACACCAGCGGGAACCTGGATGGGCAGCTTGCCAATACGCGACATTAGCTTTTCCTCCGTTCCCGATTACCAGACGTAGGCGAGGACTTCCCCACCCACGCCCTTCTTGCTGGCCTGCTGGCCGGTCAGGAGACCGTGGGACGTGGAGATGATCGCCACGCCCAGGCCGCCGAGGACCTTCGGCAGGTTGGTGGACTTTGCGTAGACCCGGAGGCCCGGCTTCGAAATCCGCTTGATGCCCGCGATGGAGCGCTCACGGTTCGGACCGAACTTCAGGTCGATGACGAGGGACTTGCCGACCTCGGCGTCCTCGACCTTCCAGCCGGCGATGTAGCCCTCCTGCTGCAGGATCTCGGCGATGTGCGCCTTGATCTTGCTGTGGGGCATGGCCACGGAGTCGTGGTAAGCCGAGTTCGCGTTCCGCAGACGGGTCAGCATGTCTGCGATCGGATCGGTCATGGTCATGTTTGGCCTTCGGCCTCTCTCGCCGGGGTTTCCTATGTGCGCCATCCCTCTCCCCGAACTGAGTCGGAGCGGGTGCGGCGCGGGGACCTACGGCGTAGTAAGACGGTCATGGGCGGCGGGCGCCCAACCCTTCAACTCTACGCGAGTGAAGGACTGGGCCCCACCGTCCTTGATGCTTACCGAGAGCCCTGGTCAACCCAAGTGGGTTGTTACCAGGAGCTCTTGGTCACGCCCGGCAGCTCGCCACGGTGAGCCATCTCACGAAGGCACACGCGGCAGAGGCCGAACTTGCGGTACACGGAGTGCGGACGGCCGCAGCGGTTGCAACGGGTGTACGCACGGACCGCGAACTTGGGCTTGCGCGCGGCCTTCGCGATCAGAGACTTCTTCGCCATCTCGGTCACGCCTCCTTGAAGGGGAAGCCGAGGTGACGAAGGAGGGCACGGCCCTCGTCGTCGTTGGTCGCCGTGGTCACCACGGTGATGTCCATACCCCGGACACGGTCGATCTTGTCCTGGTCGATCTCGTGGAACATGACCTGCTCCGTGAGACCGAAGGTGTAGTTGCCCCGACCGTCGAACTGCTTCGGGGACAGACCACGGAAGTCGCGGATGCGCGGGAGCGCGAGCGACAGGGTGCGGTCCAGGAACTCCCACATGCGGTCACCACGGAGGGTGACGTGGGCGCCGATCGGCTGGCCCTCACGCAGCTTGAACTGCGCGATGGACTTGCGAGCCTTGGTGACGGCGGGCTTCTGGCCGGTGATCGTGGTGAGGTCGCGGATGGCGCCCTCGATCAGCTTGGAGTCGCGGGCGGCGTCGCCCACACCCATGTTGACCACGATCTTGGTCAGGCCGGGAACCTGCATGATGTTCTCGTAGGAGAACTCCTCACGCAGCTTGCCGACGATCTCTTCGCGGTAGCGCAGCTTGAGACGCGGCGCGTTGGTGGTGGCAGTCATCAGATGTCCTCACCGGTGCGCTTGGCAACGCGGATCTTGTTGCCGTTCTCGTCGAAGCGGTAACCGACTCGCGTGACGACCTTCTTGCCGTCCTTCTCCACGACGAGCTGAACGTTGCTCACGTGGATGGGGGCCTCGGTCGTGACGATGCCGCCGGTCTGCGAACCACGAGCGGTCTGGCCGGCCTTGGTGTGCTTCTTGACCCGGTTGACACCCTCGACGAGGACGCGGTTCTCGCTGGGCATGGCCACGATGACCTTGCCCTGCTTGCCCTTGTCCTTACCGGTGATGACCTGAACCAGGTCGCCCTTCTTGATCTTCATCGGTTACAGCACCTCCGGCGCGAGCGAGACGATCTTCATGAACTTCTTCTCGCGCAGCTCTCGGCCCACGGGGCCGAAGATACGGGTGCCGCGGGGGTCACCGTCGTTCTTGAGGATGACGGCCGCGTTCTCGTCGAAGCGGATGTACGAGCCGTCCGGACGGCGGCGCTCCTTGACGGTGCGAACGATGACGGCCTTGACGACGTCACCCTTCTTCACGTTGCCGCCGGGGATCGCGTCCTTCACGGTGGCGACGATGACGTCACCGATGCCCGCGTAGCGGCGACCCGAGCCACCGAGAACACGGATGCAAAGGATCTCCTTGGCACCAGTGTTGTCGGCGACGCGAAGTCGCGACTCCTGCTGGATCACGTCTATCTCCTGATCGTCTGCCGGTTCCCGGCGGGGGCCCCGACGCTTCCTTCCGGAAGCGGCGGGAGCCCCGCGCCGAGCCTGGCGGAACTAGCCCGAGGGGAATTCCCCTCAGGAATTACTTGGCCTTCTCGAGGATCTCGACGACGCGCCAGCGCTTGGACGCCGACAGCGGACGCGTCTCCATCAGGAGGACGCGGTCGCCGACGCCGGCAGCGTTCTGCTCGTCGTGCGCCTTGAGCTTGTTCGTACGGCGGATGACCTTGCCGTACAGCGCGTGCTTGACGCGGTCCTCGACGGCGACGACGACGGTCTTGTCCATCTTGTCGCTGACGACGAGACCCTCACGGGTCTTGCGGAAACCGCGCTCGTTCGTCTCAGTCACATTCTTCTCGCTCATCAGGCGCTCTCCACCGTCTCGATGCCCAGCTCACGCTCGCGCATCAGGGTGTAGATCCGGGCGATGTCCTTACGGACGGACTTGAGCCGACCGTGGTTCTCAAGCTGCCCGGTCGCCGCCTGGAAGCGGAGGTTGAACAGCTCTTCCTTGGCCTCACGGAGCTTCGCGACGAGGTCCTCGTCGTTCAGCTCACGCAGCTCGGTCGCCTTGATACCAGCGGCCATCACGACTCACCTGCCTCGCGCCGAACAATGCGGCACTTCATCGGAAGCTTGTGAGCGGCGCGGGTCAGCGCCTCACGAGCGACCTTTTCGTTCGGGAAAGACAGCTCGAACATCACCCGACCGGGCTTGACGTTCGCGATCCACCACTCCGGAGAACCCTTACCGGAACCCATGCGGGTCTCGGCCGGCTTCTTCGTCAGCGGACGGTCCGGGTAGATGTTGATCCACACCTTGCCGCCACGCTTGATGTGACGGGTCATGGCGATACGAGCGGACTCGATCTGCCGGTTCGTCACGTAGGCCGGGGTCAGGGCCTGGATGCCGTACTCACCGAAGGCGAGCTCGGTGCCACCCTTGGCCATGCCGTTCCGCTTGGGGTGGTGCTGCTTGCGGTGCTTGACCCTGCGAGGGATCAGCATGTCGGTCAGGCCTCCGTTCCGGTGGACTCAGCCGGAGCAGCGGTGGCCTCGGCCTTGGGGGCCTCGGCAGCCTGCTGCGGCTTGCGGCCGCGGCCGCCACGCTCGCCACCACGGCCACCACGGGCCGGGCGGTCGCCGGCGCCACGGGACGGGCGGTTGCCCGCACGCGCAGCGGCGTTCTCGGCGCGGACCTCGGCGATGTTCTTGACGTCGCCCTTGTAGATCCAGACCTTCACGCCGATGCGGCCGAAGGTGGTCTTGGCCTCGAAGAAGCCGTAGTCGACGTTCGCGCGGAGCGTGTGCAGGGGCACACGGCCCTCGCGGTAGAACTCCGAGCGGGACATCTCGGCGCCGCCGAGACGGCCACCGCACTGGATCTTGATGCCCTTGGCGCCGGCCTTCATCGTCGACTGCATGCTCTTACGCATGGCGCGACGGAAGGAGACGCGGGAGGACAGCTGCTCGGCGACGGCCTGGGCCACCAGCTGAGCGTCGACCTCGGGGTTCTTGACCTCGAGGATGTTCAGCTGGACCTGCTTGCCGGTCAGCTTCTCCAGCTCGCCACGGATGCGGTCGGCCTCGGCGCCACGGCGGCCGATGACGATGCCCGGGCGGGCGGTGTGGATGTCAACGCGGACGCGGTCGCGGGTGCGCTCGATCTCAACCTTCGAGATACCGGCGCGCTCCATGCCCTTCGTCATCATGCGACGAATGGCAACGTCTTCCTTGACGTAGTCCTTGTACAGCTTGTCGGCGTACCAGCGGGACTTGAAGTCCGTGGTGATGCCGAGCCGGAACCCGTGCGGGTTAACCTTCTGGCCCATTACCGGGTTCCTTCCTTGCTGCTGACGACCACGGTGATGTGGCTGGTCCGCTTGCGGATCCGGTAGGCACGGCCCTGAGCACGCGGACGGAACCGCTTCAGGGTCGGGCCCTCGTCCACGAACGCCTCGCTGATGTACAGCGACGAAGCGTCCGTGTGGTCGTAGTTGTGCGCGGCGTTGGCAATGGCGCTGTCCAGCACCTTGCCCACCGGCACGCTCGCGGCCTGCGGGGCGAAACGCAGGACCGCCTGAGCCTCCGTGGCATCCATGCCACGGATGAGGTCCACCACGCGGCGGGCCTTCATGGGCGTGACGCGGATGTACCGCGCCTGGGCCCTGGCTTCCATGGTTGTCCCTTCGGTGTCAGTCATAGTCGTTCACACCCCGCCTTAGCGGCGCTTCGACTTGCGGTCGTCCTTGACGTGGCCGCGGAAGGTGCGGGTCGGCGAGAACTCGCCGAGCTTGTGGCCGACCATCGACTCGGTGACGAACACCGGGACGTGCGTCTTGCCGTTGTGCACCGCGAGCGTGTGGCCGAGCATGGCCGGCACGATCATGGAGCGACGGGACCAGGTCTTGATGACGTTCTTGGTACCGGCTTCGTTCTGAGCGTCCACCTTCTTGATGAGGTGTCCGTCGACGAAGGGTCCCTTCTTGAGACTACGCGGCATCTAAACCCGCTCCTAGCGCTTCTTGTTCGTCTTGCGGCGGCGGACGATGTACTTGTTGCTCGCCTTCTTGGGAGAACGAGTACGACCCTCCTTCTGACCCCACGGGGAGACCGGGTGGCGACCACCGGAGGTCTTGCCCTCACCACCACCGTGCGGGTGGTCAACCGGGTTCATCGCGACACCGCGGACGGTCGGGCGAACGCCCTTCCAGCGCATACGGCCGGCCTTGCCCCAGTTGATGTTCGACTGCTCGGCGTTGCCGACCTCGCCGACAGTGGCGCGGCAGCGGACGTCGACCAGGCGGACCTCGCCGGACGGCATGCGCAGGTGGGCGTAAGCGCCCTCCTTCGCCAGCAGCTGGACGGACGAACCGGCCGAGCGGGCGAACTTGGCGCCACCACCGGGACGGAGCTCGATCGCGTGGATCGTGGTACCGACCGGGATGTTGCGCAGCGGGAGGTTGTTGCCCGGCTTGATGTCGGCCGTGGGGCCGTTCTCAACCCGGTCACCCTGGCTGAGCTTCGCCGGGGCGATGATGTAGCGCTTCTCGCCGTCTGCGTAGTGCAGGAGCGCGATGCGCGCGGTGCGGTTCGGGTCGTACTCGATGTGAGCGACCTTGGCCGGCACGCCGTCCTTGTCGTGACGACGGAAGTCGATCACGCGGTAGGCGCGCTTGTGGCCGCCACCCTGGTGGCGGACGGTCACGCGACCGGTGTTGTTACGGCCACCCTTGCTGTGCAGCGGGCGGACCAGCGACTTCTCCGGCGTGGACCGCGTGATCTCGACGAAGTCGGCGACGCTGGAGCCACGACGGCCCGGGGTCGTCGGCTTGTACTTGCGGATACCCATTTCTCAGTCCTCGTCCGATTCCGGACGACTCGGACTCCTGGTTAGGAGACCGGGCCGCCGAAGATGTCGATACGGTCGCCCTCGGCGAGGGTCACGATGGCGCGCTTGGTGTTGGCGCGCTTGCCGAAACCGGTCTTGGTGCGCTTGCGCTTACCCTGACGGTTGATCGTGTTGACCCCGGTGACCTTGACCGAGAAGACCGCCTCGACGGCCTGCTTGATCTGGGTCTTGTTGGCGCGCGGGTCGACGATGAACGTGTACTTGTTCTCGTCCAGCAGCGCGTAGCTCTTCTCCGAGACAACCGGCTTGACCAGCAGGTCGCGCGGGTCCGAGAAGGTCTTGCTGGTGACGACGGCCTCAGTCATCAGGCCACGCTCCCTTCGGTCTCAGCGGCCTTGGGGCCAGACACGAAGGACTCGAAGGCGGCCTGGGTGAAGACCACGTCGTCGGAGACGAGCACGTCGTACGTGTTCAGCTGGCCCGGCTCCAGGATGTGCACCTGGGGCAGGTTGCGGGCGGACAGCCACGCGGCCTCGTCGGACCGGTCGGCGACCAGGAGCAGGTTCTTGCGCTCCGAGATCTTGCCGAGCAGGGTCTTGGCGGCCTTGGTGGACACCGCGCCGTCGACCACGCCGGTGACGACGTGGATACGGCTGTGGCGCGCCCGGTCGGAGAGGGCACCGCGCAGGGCGGCGGCCTTCATCTTCTTGGGGGTGCGCTGCGAGTAGTCACGCGGCACGGGACCGTGCACGACGCCACCACCGGCGAACTGCGGCGCGCGGGTCGAACCCTGACGGGCGCGACCGGTGCCCTTCTGGCGGTAAGGCTTCTTGCCACCACCACGGACCTCGCCACGGGTCTTGGTCTTGTGCGTGCCCTGACGGGCAGCGGCCAGCTGCGCGACGACGACCTGGTGGATCAGCGGAACGCTGACCTTCGCGTCGAAGATCTCCGCGGGGAGCTCGACGGTCCCGGCCTTGTCGCCTGCCGGCGAAAGGATGTCAATGGTGCTCATCGGTTACCTCAGGCCCCCTTGGCCGCGGTACGGACCAGGACGAGGCCGCCGTTCGGACCAGGAACCGCACCCTTGATCAGGAGCAGGCCCTTCTCCGCGTCAACGGCGTGGACGGTCAGGTTCTGGGTGGTGACCCGCTCGTTGCCCATGCGGCCCGCCATGCGGAGGCCCTTGAACACACGGCCCGGGGTGGCGCAGCCACCGATGGAACCGGGCGAGCGGTGCTTGCGCTGGGTGCCGTGACCGGCGCCGAGGCCCTTGAAGTTGTGACGCTTCATGACACCGGCGAAGCCCTTGCCCTTGCTCTTGCCCGTGACGTCAACCTTGACGCCGGACTCGAACACGGCAGCGGTGATCTCCTGGCCGAGCGTGTACTCGCTGGCGTCAGCGGTACGCAGCTCCACCAGGTGGCGGCGCGGGGTGACGTCGGCCTTGGCGAAGTGACCCTTGAGGGGCTTGTTCACCTTGCGCGGGTCGATCTCGCCGAAGGCGATCTGGACCGACTCGTAGCCGTCGATGTCGTTGGTGCGGACCTGGGTAACGACGCAGGGCCCGGCCTTGACGACGGTCACCGGGACGACACGGTTGTTCTCGTCCCAGACCTGGGTCATGCCGAGCTTCTCGCCCAGGACGCCCTTAATGTTCTTAGCCATCTCGCGCGTCACCTCAGAGCTTGATCTCGATGTCGACGCCCGCCGGCAGGTCGAGGCGCATGAGCGAGTCAACCGTCTTCGGCGTGGGGTCGAGGATGTCGATGAGGCGCTTGTGCGTGCGCATCTCGAAGTGCTCGCGCGAGTCCTTGTACTTGTGCGGCGACTTGATGACGCAGTACACGTTCTTCTCAGTGGGCAGCGGCACCGGGCCCGCGACCGACGCACCAGTGCGGGTCACCGTCTCGACGATCTTCTTCGCCGAGGAGTCGATGACCTCGTGGTCGTAGGCCTTGAGCCGGATGCGGATCTTCTGTCCCGCCATGGCTACTCAGTAGTCCTGTCTCTCGTAACGCTCTGGGACTCGGTGAGCCGCGGCCCGGAAACCTCCCGGAACGCTGCCGTTCTCCGCTCCACCTCCGACCCACGCGGTCGGGCGTGTCGCGCCCCTTCCAGCAAAATTTCCCAAAGGAAATTCCCTGCTCAAGGGGTTCGTGGGGGAAAAGCACCCACCGAGCGCCTGGCTGGGGCCCCGCTGACACTTCCCGGAAGATTCCCGTACTTCCGCCCCTTATAAGGGACGACGAGTACTGCGGGACTCGCTTCCAGTCCTCCCGGCGGGAGGCGCGCAGCATCGGCACTCAACCGAGCAACCTGAACAGTGTGCCATACACCCCGGAAGGGGGTCCAATCGCGGCCGAAGACCGTACCCCTACCGGCTCACTTGTCAAACCACCCCGCCGACATACGGGACACTGTGGTCGCCGGCGGCCCGGTGTCACGGCAGCATCACTCCCCGGCATGCTGTGACGAGGGCCGGGGCAACCCCTGGGGAGCCCCGGCCGTCCCTCATCACGCTGGGGCAGCCGGAGACTGCGCGCTGCACGACGGGACGGAGTCGCTTAGTTGAAGATCTCACAGCGCAGGGGCATCCCGCGCCGGGCCGTGCTCACCGGCATCGCCGCCACCACGGCGCTCACCGCGGCCGGGTGCAGCAGGGCCTCCGGCAGCGCGGACCGGGTCACATCGTCCCCCCAGGCCATGGGTTCCGTCGACCCCAGCGCCATGCGGTCCTTCGACACGGCCGGGAACGCCCTCCTGCTGCAGGTCATGGCGCACCCCGACGACGACCTGTTCTTCATGAACCCCGACGCCCAGCGCCTGGTCGACGCGGGCGTCCCCGTCGTCTCGGTCTACGTCACCGCCGGCGAGGCCGTCGGGCAGAACTGGATCCCGGGCATGCCCCACCCCAGGGCCGACAAGGCCGGCTACTCCTCGGCCCGCCAGCAGGGCCTGCGCCAGGCTTACGCCGAGATGATCGGCAAGGACAAGTTCACCCCTTGGAAGAAGTCCGTCATGGACCTTCCGGGTGGTGTCCGGGCGGAGACCGACGAGCTCGCCAACGGGCACCGCAGAGTCCGGCTGATCTTCCTCAACATCGCCATGCTCTCCACCGGCAACACCCGGATGCCCCAGCTGTGGGACCGCCCGTACGCCGTCATGCACTCCATGGTCTCCGCGGGCTCGCCCTGCACCAGCGTGAGCACCTACCGGCACAACACCCTGGTGGACGTGCTCGCCGCGATCATGACGAAGTTCCGGCCGACCGTGGTCCACACGATGGACCCCGACCCCGACTACCAGGTCCACGACGCCACCCACCCCAAGGACAACGACTACGGGGCGTGCTCGGACCACCGCGACCACACCCCCACTGCCCTCTTCACCTGGAAGGCGCTCGACCAGTGGGTCGCGGACGCCACCCGGCGCGAGGGACACCCGCCGCGCTTCGCCGTGAACGCGTTCCGCGGGTACTACAACCAGCGCTGGCCGCACAACCTCCCGCAGCAGATCGTGGAGGACAAGCACCGCCTCGTCACCGCCTACGGCGGCGACCCGTCCTGGGAGTGCGGCAACGCCGCCGGCTGCGGCGACTACGGCCAGGGCGGCAACCGCCCGCTGGAGAACCGCAAGGGCTGGATCCGCTCCACCCACTACCGCTACCCCGGCGCCGTGGCCGTCGCCGACAGCGACCGCGCCGGCCGGCTGGAGGCGTTCGGCGTGCTCGGCCTGCAGGCCGTGCGCTGGCAGGAGACCTCCCCCGGCAGCGGCCGCTGGGGCCGGCCGCAGAACCTCGGCGGCGGGCCCCTCGCGCCCTCGCTGGCGGCCGTCAAGGACGCCAAGGGCCGCCGGCTGCTCTTCGCCCTGCGCTTCTCCTCCCTCGAAGGCCAGGGCCGCGCCAACAGCCGCGAGATCGTCGTCCTGGAGCAGCGCTCCCCCGGCGGCCCCTTCCAGGGCTGGCGGGGCCTCGGCAATCCCGAGCGGAAGACCGAGCGCGGCCGCCGCGTGGGCCTGCCCGCCGCCGTCGCCACCCCCGACGGCCGGGTCCACCTCTTCGTCCGCAACGCCGGCAAGGGCCTCTCCAGCCGCGTGCGCGAGGCCGACGGGAAGTGGGGGAAGTGGCAGAGCCTGCACGGCCAGGAGATCCAGGAGGGCCTCACCGTGGCCCTGGACGACCGGCAGCGCGTCCACGTCTTCGGTGCCGGCCGCGACACCGTCCACCACTGGAGCCAGGAGGCGCCCGGCAAGCCGGTGCGCCACATGCCCCTCGACGGGCTGCCCGGCCCCGGCGGCGACCAGATCGGCGCGGCCCTCGGCCCGGACGGGGCACTGACGGTGCTCTACCGCACCCCCACCGCCGCCGAGCCCACCGGCTACCGGCTGGAACCGGACGGCGCCAAGGTCAGCCGGACCGGGGGCGCGGGGCTGCGCTCCTTCACCGGATACGGCGCCCTCGCGGCGACCACCGTGCCCCGGCGCGGCGGCCGGGACTCCCTGCTGGTGCTGGGCCGCTCGCTGCGCGGCGAGATACAGCTCGTCGACGCCGACGCCGGCGACTCACCCGTACGGCCGTCCCACGCCGTCCTGCCGCTGGGCACGTCCTCGCTGGTCACGGACGCGAGCCAGCGGCCGTGCGCCGTGGGCCTGGGCCCGGACGCGACCCCCTGGCTCTGGCGTCCGGCCCCCGGCTCGGGGGTCTGAGGCCCGGGCTCCGGGGGGGCTGAGGGCCGGGATCCGAGGGCTGAGGGCCGGGCTCGGGGGTCTGAGGCCGGGCTCCGGGGGGCTGAGGGCCGGCTTCCGGAAAATGGCCGGGGAGGCTTCTCCCCGGCGACTCTCCGGCCGCTCCCACGTTCAGGCCGTGCCGCGGAGGGGCAGGGGCAGACCGTGCGCATTCACTTCACCGGCGTCGACCTCGGCCGCATCCGGGTCTCCGCGGAGCCCGACCTGCTGTGGGAGACGCTGCTGGCCGCCCACATGGTCCAGACGGGCCAGGGGCCCCTGATCTTCGGCGAGTGGCGCAACCGGGTGCGCAGCGCGCTGACCGACCCCATGCGCCGGCTCCTCGCCCTGGCGCCGCCCCGGGGCTACTCCCCCGACTTCCTCACCCCGCCCGAGGCGGCCGAGGGGCTGGAGAGCGGTCTGGACGCCATGCTCTCGCTGCCCCGCGGCCAGCTGCGCCACGATCTGGAGCTGCTCGCCCCGGACCGGCGCGACCTGCACTTCGTGCGCGCCCTCGCCGCCGGTGAGGCCGCTCCCCTGCGGGCCCTCGGCGACGGCATCACCGCCTTCCACGACCTGGCCGTCCGGCCCTACCTCGGCAAGCTGAGCGAGCACATCTCCGCCGACCGGGCCGTGCGCTCCCAGTCGATCCTGCACAGCGGCGGCGAGCACCTGCTGGCCACCCTGCATCCGGCGGTCCGCTGGAACCCACCCGTACTGGAAGTGGCGATCCCGGGGACCACCGAGGACGTCTACCTGGAGGGGCGCGGGCTTCGGCTCGTGCCCTCCTTCTTTTGCTGGCGCGCCCCCACCGTGCTGCGTGATCCCCTGCTCCCGCCGGTGCTCGTCTACCCGATCGTCCACGACCCCGCGTGGCTGCTCGACGTCCACGGCGACCGCCGGGCGCGCGGCGAGCCGCCGCTGGCCGCGCTGCTCGGCCGCACCCGGGCCGAGGTGCTGGAGGCCACCGCCCGCGGCTGCACCACCAGCGAGCTGGCCCGCCGGGTGCGCATCGCCATGGCGACCGCCAGCCACCACGCCACGGTCCTGCGCGACGCGGGCCTGATCACCACCCACCGGGCCAACGGCCGGGCGTACCACACGCTCAGCTTCCTGGGCCGGGAGCTGCTCAACGGGCGACGGCTGGTTGCTCCCGACGCCGCGGGGTGAGCCCCAGCCGGTCGAGCAGGACGTCCTCGCCGGGCACCGCCAGCACCTGTACGGGCCGGCCGGCCAGGGTGCGCAGCACGGTCGCGAAGCCCTCGTGCGGAGCGATGGACCGAAAGCCCTGGCTCAGGGCCCGCCGGCGGACGGCGGCGTGGGACGCGGCGCCCACCGTGCCCCACCAGCCCCAGTCGACGACCCGTACGGGGAACGGCAGCAGTTGGTCGAGGGCGTGGGCGTAGCTGTCCTGGAACGCCGATCCGGCCGCGTAGCCGGCCAGCCCCGCATCGCCCAGGAGGGACTGGACGGAGGAGAAGAAGACGAGGAAGTCCAGCGGCTCGGCGGCGAAGACCTCCGCCAGCGCCACGCTGATGCGGCTCTTGGCGGCGAGGCTGTCGCGCAGCACCGCTTCGTCCAGGCCGCGGACGAGGCCGGGGGTGTGGGAGAGCGCCGAGTGGATCACCCCGTGGACGGGCCCGAGGCGGGCGTGCACGCTCCGCAGGGCCGCGCGCAGGCTCTCCGGGTCGCCGGCGTCCGACCGCAGGTGGAGCAGGTGCCTGCCATCGGGGTCGGCCTCGGCGATCCGGCGGCGGAGCTCCTCGCCGGGGTCGGAGCGGCCGAGCAGGACCACCCGGGCGTCGTGGTCGCGGGCCAGGAGGCGGGCCGTCTCCAGGCCGATGCCGCCCGCCCCGCCGGCGATGACGTAGGTGCCGCCGGCGCGGAGGCGGGCCGCGGCCGGGGCGGGCAGGGTGACCGGGTGCGGTGCCGGGACGTGGCGGACGCCGCCGCGGTGGGCGGCGTGGGCGCCGCGTACGGCCGGTTCGGCGGCGATGAGGGCGGCGAGGTGCGGCAGGGCCGGGTCGGCCTCGGCCGGCAGCCGCCCGCCGAGGCCCAGGTCGAGGACGGGGGCGCTCCAGTGCCGGTGCTCGCTCTCCAGGACGCGGGCCAGGCCGGCGAGGGAGGCGGCGGCGGGGTTGGTGACGGGGGTGCCGGCGACGGGCCAGGCGTCGTGGGTGACGATCCGCCAGTCCACGGGACGGGTGGCGGCCACCGGGACGAGCAGGTCGCGGGCGCAGCGGAAGAGGGCCCGTACGCCCTGCTCCTCGGCCCGCTCCAGGGCCGCGGTGTCGAGGGCGCCGCCGGGGGCTCCCGGGTGCTCCCCGGCGAGGAAGTAGACGGTGCGCGGCACGGTGGGCAGGGGAGCCGACTCCCGGCGGTGGGGGGCCAGTTCGCGGCGTAACACCTCGTCGGGTCGGTGGCGGGCGGCGAGGGCGTCGGCCAGGGGGCGGCCGGCGGGGGTGTGGACGATCAGCACCGGACCCGGCGGGACGGTGCCCGCTCCCCCGGGCAGGGGGGCCGGTCGCCAGCTGGTCGTGTAGGTGAACTCCTCGGTCGGCACCCTGTCCTCCGGTGTGATGAATATGCCCGTCGCACGCCGGGCACCAGGGCCTACCGTAAGTTCCGTACCGCGCACCACCAATAGCCGACCGCGAGTCTGGGATTCGATGCAGCAGCCGATTACGCCCACCCCCGGCCGACGGCTCCTGGCCGTCAGCGACCTGCACACCGGCATGGCCGACAACGTGCCCATCGCCGAGTCACTGCGGCCCGTCACCGACGAGGACTGGCTCATCGTGGCCGGTGACGTGGCCGAGCGCTTCGAGGACGTCGAGCGCACGCTGGCCCTGCTGGCCGGCCGCTTCGCCAAGGTGGTGTGGGCGCCGGGCAACCACGAGCTGTGGACGCCGCGCACGGATCCGGTGGACCTGCGGGGCGAGGCCCGCTACGAGCACCTGGTGAAGCTGTGCCGGGGGCTGGGCGTGGTGACGCCGGAGGACCCGTGGCCGGTGTGGGAGGGCGAGGGCGGGCCGGTGGCGGTCGCGCCGCTGTTCACGCTCTACGACTACACGTTCCGCACCCCGACGGCGGCCACCAAGGAGGAGTCGCTGGCGCAGGCCCATGAGGCGGGCATCGTGTGCACGGACGAGTTCCTGCTGCACCCCGAGCCCTACGCGGGCATCGACGACTGGTGCCGGGCGCGGGTGGCGGCGACCGAGGCCAGGCTGGCCGCGCACGACCCGTCGCTGCCGCTGGTGCTGGTCAGCCACTGGCCGCTGGTGCGCGAGCCCACCGAGATCATGACGTACCAGGAGTTCGCCCAGTGGTGCGGGACGGTGCTGACGCGGGACTGGCACACGCGGTTCACCACCGCGGCCGTGGTCTACGGTCATCTGCACATCCCGCGCACGACCTTCCACGACGGGGTCCGCTTCGAGGAGGTCTCCATCGGCTATCCGAGGGAGTGGCGGCGGCGCGGCCACCCGAAGGGGCTGCTGCGGCAGATCCTGCCGTACACCCGCTGACCTGCGGCGGGGCCGCGAAAGGCGAGCGGGCGGGGAGAAAGCGAGAGGGCCCCGCACATCCGAGGATGTGCGGGGCCCTCTCAGACCTGCAAGTAAGAGGACTTACTTGACGATCTTGGTGACCTGGCCGGCGCCGACCGTGCGACCACCCTCGCGGATGGTGAAGCGGAGGTTCTCCTCCATGGCGACGGGCTGGATCAGGGAGACGTGCATCTCGGCGTTGTCGCCGGGCATGACCATCTCCGTGCCCTCCTTGAGGGTCACAACACCGGTCACGTCAGTCGTACGGAAGTAGAACTGCGGACGGTAGTTGTTGAAGAACGGGGTGTGGCGGCCGCCCTCGTCCTTGGAGAGGATGTACGCCGTGGCCTCGAACTCGGTGTGCGGGGTGACCGAACCCGGCTTGATGATGCACTGGCCGCGCTCGACGTCCTCGCGCTTGATGCCGCGGAGCAGCAGACCGACGTTCTCACCGGCCTGGCCCTCGTCGAGCAGCTTGCGGAACATCTCGATGCCGGTGACCGTGGTGGTGGTCTTCTCGGTCTTGATGCCGATGATGTCGACGGTCTCGTTGACCTTCAGGACACCACGCTCGATACGACCGGTGACGACGGTGCCACGACCGGTGATCGTGAAGACGTCCTCGATCGGCATCAGGAACGGCTTGTCGGTGTCACGAGCCGGCTGCGGGATGAACTCGTCAACCGCGGCCATGAGGCCGAGGAGCTTCTCGCCCCACTCCTTGTCGCCCTCCAGCGCCTTCAGCGCGGAGACGCGGACGACCGGAGCGTCGTCGCCGTCGAACTCGTACTCGTTGAGGAGCTCACGGACCTCGAGCTCGACGAGCTCCAGGATCTCCTCGTCCTCGACCATGTCGGCCTTGTTCAGGGCGACAACGATCTTCGGCACACCGGACTGGCGGGCCAGGAGCACGTGCTCCTTGGTCTGCGGCATCGGACCGTCGGTCGCGGCGACCACGAGGATCGCGCCGTCCATCTGGGCGGCACCGGTGATCATGTTCTTGATGTAGTCCGCGTGACCCGGGCAGTCAACGTGGGCGTAGTGACGCTGCTCGGTCTGGTACTCGACGTGCGCGATCGAGATCGTGATACCGCGCTGACGCTCCTCGGGCGCCTTGTCGATCTCGTCGAACGGCGTGAAGGGGTTCAGGTCCGGGTACGCGTCGTGCAGCACCTTGGTGATCGCCGCGGTAAGAGTGGTCTTACCGTGGTCGACGTGACCGATGGTGCCGATGTTGACGTGCGGCTTAGTCCGCTCGAACTTCGCCTTCGCCACTGGGGTCCTCCTGTGGAGTGGTTCTGTACGCCTAGATTCGGTCGGCGCCAGGGATCTTTGCTGGGGTGCCGTCCACCGGGGCACCCGCCGCAATCCTCACGGTTTGCGGCGGTATGCCCCGACAGTCGGTGTCAAGCCTAAGGCGTGAGCCTCGTCTGTGGAGACGAGAGCCCCTTACTCGCCCTTGGCCTTCGCGATGATCTCCTCGGCGACGTTCCGCGGAACCTCGGCGTAGGAGTCGAACTGCATCGAGTAGCTTGCGCGACCCGACGTCTTGCTGCGGAGGTCTCCGACGTAGCCGAACATCTCCGACAGCGGAACCAGGCCCTTGACGAGCTTGGCGCCGTGGCGGTCCTCCATGGCCTGGATCTGGCCACGGCGGGAGTTGATGTCGCCGATCACGTCGCCCATGTAGTCCTCGGGGGTGGTGACCTCGACCGACATCATCGGCTCCAGCAGAGCCGGCGACGCCTTGCGAGCACCCTCCTTGAACGCCATGGAACCGGCGATCTTGAACGCGAGCTCCGAGGAGTCGACGTCGTGGTAGGCACCGTCGAGCAGCGTCACCTTGACGCCGGTCAGCGGGTAGCCGGCCAGAACACCGAACTCCATGGCCTCCTGGCAACCGGCGTCCACGGACGGGATGTACTCCCGCGGGATGCGGCCACCGGTGACCTTGTTCTCGAACTCGTAACCGTCGCCCTCGAGGGGCTCGATCGCGATCTGCACCTTGGCGAACTGGCCGGAACCACCAGTCTGCTTCTTGTGCGTGTAGTCGATGCGCTCGACGGCCTTGCGGATCGTCTCGCGGTACGCGACCTGCGGCTTGCCGACGTTGGCCTCGACCTTGAACTCACGCTTCATACGGTCGACCAGCACGTCGAGGTGCAGCTCGCCCATACCCGCGATGATGGTCTGGCCCGTCTCCTCGTCCGTGTGGACCTGGAAGGACGGGTCCTCCTCGGCCAGGCGCTGGATGGCGACACCCAGCTTCTCCTGGTCGCCCTTGGACTTCGGCTCGATGGCGACCTGGATCACCGGGGCCGGGAAGTCCATCGACTCGAGGATGACCGGCTTCGCGGCGTCGCAGAGGGTCTCACCGGTGGTGGTCTGCTTCAGACCCATGACGGCGACGATGTCACCGGCACCCACCGAGTCGATCTCCTCACGCTTGTTCGCGTGCATCCGGTAGATCTTGCCGATGCGCTCCTTCTTGCCCTTCACGGAGTTCTGCACCTGGGTGCCGGCCTCCATGCGGCCCGAGTAAACCCGGACGAAGGTGAGCTTGCCGAGGTGCGGGTCGCTCATGATCTTGAAGGCAAGACCGGCGAACGGCTCGTCGTCGGACGGCTTGCGCTTGACGACCTCGTCGGCGTTGTTGACCGCGTGGCCCTCAACGGCCTCGATGTCGAGCGGCGACGGCAGGTAGCGCACGACCGCGTCGAGCAGGGGCTGGACGCCCTTGTTCTTGAACGCGGTGCCACAGAACACCGGGGTGACGGTGACGGAGTCGCCGCCGCCCTTGGAGGCGAGAGTGATGCGGCGGATGGCCGCCATCAGCTGCTCCTCGGTGGGCTCCTGGCCCTCGAGGAAGAGCTCCATCATCTCTTCGTCGTTCTCGGCAACGCCCTCGAGGAGCTTGCCGCGCCATTCCTCGGCAGCCTCGATGTGCGTGTCCGGGATGTCGACGACGTCGTACATCTCGCCCTTGGCGGCCTCGGCGGACCAGACCAGAGCCTTCATCTGGACGAGGTCGACCACGCCCTTGAAGTCGGCCTCGGTGCCGATCGGCAGCTGCATGACCAGCGGAACCGCGCCCAGGCGGTCGACGATCATGTCGACGCAGCGGTGGAACTCGGCACCCGTACGGTCCAGCTTGTTGACGAAGCAGATGCGCGGCACGCCGTAGCGGTCCGCCTGACGCCAAACGGTCTCGGACTGGGGCTCGACACCGGCAACGCCGTCGAACACCGTCACGGCACCGTCGAGCACGCGCAGGGAGCGCTCCACCTCGACGGTGAAGTCGACGTGACCCGGGGTGTCGATGATGTTGATGGTGTGGTCGACGTTGTCGAGCGGCCAGTGGCAGGTCGTCGCGGCAGACGTGATCGTGATGCCGCGCTCCTGCTCCTGCTCCATCCAGTCCATCGTGGCAGCGCCGTCGTGGACTTCACCGATCTTGTACGAAACGCCGGTGTAGAACAGGATCCGCTCGGTGGTGGTCGTCTTGCCCGCGTCGATGTGGGCCATGATCCCGATGTTGCGGACCTTGGCCAGGTCAAGCGAAGTGGTGGCCATATGGCTCAGTCTTCTCTCGGTTCTCGATGGGGGTAGCGACTACCAGCGGTAGTGCGCGAAGGCCTTGTTGGACTCGGCCATCTTGTGCGTGTCCTCACGCTTCTTGACCGAGGCGCCGAGACCGTTCGAGGCGTCCAGCAGCTCGTTCATGAGGCGCTCGGTCATGGTCTTCTCGCGACGGGCGCGGGAGTAACCGACCAGCCAGCGCAGCGCCAGGGTGGAGGCGCGGCCCGGACGGACCTCGACCGGCACCTGGTAGGTGGCGCCACCGACACGGCGGGACTTGACCTCAAGAGCCGGCTTGACGTTCTCGAGGGCACGCTTGAGGGTGATGACCGGGTCGTTACCGGTCTTCTCGCGCAGACCCTCCATGGCGCCGTACACGATGCGCTCAGCGGTGGAGCGCTTGCCGTGCAGCAGGATCTTGTTGATCAGCGAGGTGACAAGAGGAGAGCCGTAGACCGGGTCGATGATGACCGGGCGCTTCGGGGCGGGGCCCTTACGAGGCATTCTTACTTCTCCTTCTTGGCGCCGTAGCGGCTGCGAGCCTGCTTGCGGTTCTTGACGCCCTGGGTGTCGAGCGAGCCACGGATGATCTTGTAGCGAACGCCCGGCAGGTCCTTCACACGGCCGCCGCGCACGAGCACGATGGAGTGCTCCTGCAGGTTGTGGCCCTCACCCGGAATGTAAGCGGTGACCTCGATGCCGCTGGTCAGGCGGACACGCGCGACCTTGCGGAGCGCCGAGTTCGGCTTCTTCGGGGTGGTCGTGAAAACACGCGTGCAGACGCCACGGCGCTGGGGCGAACCCTCAAGTGCGGGCGTCTTGTTCTTCTCGACCTTGTCCTGCCGGCCCTTCCGGACCAGCTGCTGGATCGTAGGCACCGTTTCTCCGGTTTCTGTGTGCCGATCACGATAAAACTAACCTGGGAGCGACGGCCGACCCACGCGGTCGGGCGTGTCGAAGACTGCAGACCTCCGCCGAGGGCGGATTGGTGCAGATTTCGGCGTCTCCGAGCGTTGAGAACCGCTCGGCTCCGGGCCCCTCGTACGGTTTGAAGGCACGCACGAGAGCCCAGGGACACCCCAGGCACAAGGTCAGAGCGTACCTACCGCATGGGCTGCGGTCAAAACAAATGCACACGCGGAGGACACCCCGATGTGCTGGATATGTCGCAGCTCAGGGCGGCCCCACCGGGCCTCGCCCCGGCCCGCCCGCGCGCCTAGCGCCCGGTGGATACACCCCGATGGGTGCTCCGGGGCTCCTCCGGCCGGGCCCCGCTGACCGCCAGGATCATTTCGGTCATCTCCACGAACTGCCGACGGTAGCTGTCGGGGATGCCGAGCGCGTCGGCCGCCTCACCGGGGGTCACCGGGCCGTCGCTTCGGTGCGACACGCCCGGGCGCGCCGCGTCGGGCAGCGGCAGGTCCTCCGCCGTCACCTTCCCGGACTGGATGAGCATGTCGCGCAGCGACACGCCGAGCACGCGCGCCAGGGCGCGCATCGTCTCCAGGTCGGGCAGGCTCTGCCGCTGCAGCAGCCGGGTCACCGCCGCGCGGTGCACGCCGGCGTCCTCCGCGAGCCGCGACCGTCCGCCGCCGCGCGGGCTGTCGATGTCGTAACCGCGCTCCCGCATCAGACCCTCGACCCAGCCCGCGAATCGCTCCGTCTCCGAGCCTTTTCCGCCCATAGCACTGCTCCCTCCGCAGCAGAAACGCTACCGTCCGTTCGCGCACGCAATAACCAGAATGCTGCGCGCGGGCGCAACCGGCTAGGGCCGATGGGTAATTTCTCGTCCTTTGGCCGGTGAACAGGGGGTGCCCGGCGTGGCAGGGGATACATCTGCGACTTTTGTTGCGCTCGCGCCAGCACGCTGCGGACCGTTCATTGCGCCACCGCAACAACCGGTGCCCGTACGCCACGCACACGCCCCGGCCCTCCGCAACCCGGGGCGACCGTCCACGCCCGTGCCCGAGAGGGACCCGACCCGCCCATGCCCGATCCAGCGCTCCGCGCACCCGCCTCCGCCTCTCCGCACCCCACCGCAGCCCGCCGCCGCCCCGCCGACTGGCGCGCCTGACCCGCCTGATCGCGGCGCTGGACCGCATCACCGCCGACCCGGACCTGGCCGAGCACGTACGGGCCGAGGCCCACCGCATGGCCCGCCGCTGCTCCCTCGGCGACGCCGAGACGCCGGTGCGCGTGCGCGGCCGCTGCCCGCACTGCGACTCGGTGTCACTGCGGGTCTTCCCGCACCGCGAGACCGTGCTCTGCGTGAACCCCGGCTGCCGCTGCGAGGACCCGGCCTGCGCCTGCCGCACGGACGCCCGGCACCGCCACGCAAGGGTCCGCGCCGAGTGGCGCCGGCTGGCGGCCGGCGCGCTCACCCGCGTCATGGCCGTGCCGGCCGTACAGATCCTGCTGCCCCCCTGGCTGCGCACCGACGGGCCCGGGCCGCCCCGCCGGGCCGTTGCCGCCCTCACCGCGCGTGACGGACGGGAGTCCCTGCCGCCTGCGACGACGAGCACGGGGACTGCGCTGCCGACCGGGGCCGCGCATGAGGGAATCCGACACGGACCGCACCGCCCCCGCCGCGGTCGCCCTGGAGCTGGAGCGGCTGCGCGGCACCATGGAGGCGGGCTTCGCCCGCGTCGACGGCTCGCTCGCCCTGCTCGTCGTGCAGCGCAGCGACCAGACCGACAAGCAGCTGGCCGACCACGAGGCCCGGCTCGACGCCCTGGAGCGCCACCGCCGGCCGCTGGCGAGCGTGGCCACCCTGACGGCCCTTGCCGGAGTCGTCGTGGCGGCCCTCCAGCTGGCCTCGCGCTGAGCACGGACGCCGTGAAACGCCGCAGGGCGGCCACCCCTGATCGGGGTGACCGCCCTGACGAGCGTGTCGCAACGACTACTGGTTGTACGGACCGTAGTCGTAGTCCTCCAGCGGGACCGCCTGGCCGGAGCCGGTGCCGAAGGGCGAGTAGTCGATGTCGTCGTAACCGACGGCCGAGTACATCGCGGCCTTCGCCTCCTCGGTGGGCTCCACCCGGATGTTGCGGTAGCGGGACAGACCCGTACCGGCCGGGATGAGCTTACCGATGATGACGTTCTCCTTGAGGCCGATCAGGGAGTCCGACTTGGCGTTGATCGCCGCGTCGGTCAGAACCCGGGTCGTCTCCTGGAAGGACGCCGCCGACAGCCAGGACTCGGTCGCGAGCGAGGCCTTGGTGATACCCATCAGCTGCGGACGGCCGGAGGCGGGGTGACCGCCCTCGGTGACCACACGACGGTTCTCGGACTCGAAGCGCGAGCGCTCCACGAGCTCGCCCGGCAGCAGCTCCGCGTCGCCGGACTCGATGATCGTCACGCGGCGCAGCATCTGCCGGATGATGATCTCGATGTGCTTGTCGTGGATCGACACACCCTGCGAGTTGTAGACCTTCTGGACCTCGCCGACCAGGTGGACCTGGACGGCGCGCTGGCCGAGGATGCGCAGGACGTCGTGCGGGTTGGTGGCACCCACGGTGAGCTTCTGGCCCACCTCGACGTGCTCGCCCTCGCTGACCAGCAGACGGGCACGCTTCGAGATCGGGAACGCCGTCTCGTCGCTGCCGTCGTCCGGAGTGACGACGATCTTCTTGGTCTTCTCGGTCTCCTCGATGCGGACGCGGCCGGCCGCCTCCGAGATCGGGGCGACACCCTTGGGCGTACGGGCCTCGAAGAGCTCGACGACACGGGGCAGACCCTGGGTGATGTCGTCACCGGCCACACCACCGGTGTGGAAGGTACGCATCGTCAGCTGGGTACCGGGCTCACCGATGGACTGGGCGGCGATGATGCCGACCGCCTCACCGATGTCCACCAGCTTGCCGGTCGCCAGCGAGCGGCCGTAGCAGAAGGCACAGGTGCCGACCGCGGACTCGCAGGTGAGGACCGAGCGGGTCTTGACCGTCTCGACGCCGTGCGCGACGAGCTGGCCGATGAGCACGTCACCGAGGTCGACGTTGGCCGGCGCGATGACCTTGCCGTCGACGACGACGTCCTCGGCGAGCATGCGGGCGTACACGCTGGTCTCGACGTCGTCCGTCTTGCGCAGGACGCCGTCCTCGCCGCGGACGGCGATCGCCAGCTTGAGGCCACGGTCGGTGCCGCAGTCCTCCTCGCGGATGATCACGTCCTGGGAGACGTCGACCAGACGACGGGTGAGGTAACCCGAGTCGGCGGTACGGAGGGCGGTGTCCGCGAGACCCTTACGGGCACCGTGGGTGGAGATGAAGTACTCCAGCACGGAGAGACCCTCACGGAACGACGCCTTAATGGGTCGCGGAATGGTCTCGTTCTTCGCGTTCGACACCAGACCACGCATACCGGCGATCTGCCTCATCTGCATCATGTTTCCTCGGGCACCCGAGTCAACCATCATGAAGATGGGGTTCGTCTTGGGGAAGTTCGCGTTCATCGCCTCGGCAACCTCGTTGGTCGCCTTGGTCCAGATCGCGATGAGCTCCTGCGTGCGCTCGTCCTTGGTGATCAGACCGCGCTCGTACTGCTTCTGGACCTTCTCGTCCTGCGCCTCGTAGCCCTTGACGATCTCCTTCTTCGCCTCGGGAACGACGACGTCGGAGATGGCCACGGTGACGCCGGAACGGGTCGCCCAGTGGAAGCCGGCCGCCTTCAGGTTGTCGAGCGTCGCCGCCACGATGACCTTGGGGTAGCGCTCGGCCAGGTCGTTGACGATCTCGGAGAGCTGCTTCTTGCCCACCGAGTAGTCGACGAACGGGTAGTCCTCGGGCAGCAGCTCGTTGAAGAGCGCGCGGCCCAGGGTGGTGCGCAGGCGGAACGAGTCGCCCTGCTGCCACTCCGGCTCGCCCTCCTCCGCGACCGGCGGGGTCCAGCCACGCGGCGGGACGGTGCCGATCGGGAAGCGGATGTCGACCTTCGCCTGGAGCGAGAGCTCACGGGCGTCGAACGCCATGATCGCCTCGGCGACCGAGCCGAAGGACCGGCCCTCGCCGATGACCTTGCGCTCTTCCTCGTCGGTGGTGAGGAAGAACAGACCGAGCACCATGTCCTGGGTCGGCATGGTGACCGGACGGCCGTCGGCCGGCTTGAGGATGTTGTTCGAGGACAGCATCAGGATGCGGGCCTCGGCCTGCGCCTCCGCGGAGAGCGGCAGGTGGACGGCCATCTGGTCACCGTCGAAGTCCGCGTTGAACGCGGTGCAGACGAGCGGGTGGATCTGGATGGCCTTGCCCTCGACCAGCTGCGGCTCGAAGGCCTGGATGCCGAGGCGGTGCAGCGTGGGCGCACGGTTCAGCAGCACCGGGTGCTCGGCGATGACCTCTTCGAGGACGTCGTACACGACGGTGCGGCCGCGCTCGACCATGCGCTTGGCCGACTTGATGTTCTGCGCGTGGTTCAGGTCGACCAGGCGCTTCATCACGAACGGCTTGAAGAGCTCCAGCGCCATGGCCTTGGGCAGACCGCACTGGTGCAGCTTCAGCTGCGGACCGACGACGATGACGGAACGCGCGGAGTAGTCCACACGCTTACCGAGCAGGTTCTGACGGAATCGACCCTGCTTACCCTTCAGCATGTCGCTGAGGGACTTCAGCGGACGGTTGCCGGGGCCCGTGACCGGGCGACCACGACGGCCGTTGTCGAAGAGGGCGTCGACCGCCTCCTGGAGCATCCGCTTCTCGTTGTTCACGATGATCTCGGGGGCACCGAGGTCGAGCAGACGCTTCAGACGGTTGTTGCGGTTGATCACACGGCGGTACAGGTCGTTCAGGTCGGAGGTCGCGAAGCGGCCACCGTCCAGCTGCACCATCGGACGCAGGTCCGGCGGGATCACGGGGATGCAGTCCAGCACCATGCCGCTGGGGCTGTTGCGGGTCTGCAGGAAGGCGGAGACGACCTTGAGGCGCTTGAGCGCACGGGTCTTCTTCTGGCCCTTGCCGGTCCGGATGATCTCGCGGAGGCGCTCGGCCTCCTCGTCGAGGTCGAAGGACTCCAGGCGCTTCTGCAGCGCGGCGGCGCCCATCGCACCCATGAAGTACGTGCCGAAGCGGTCACGCAGCTCGCGGTAGAGCAGCTCGTCGCCCTCCAGGTCCTGGACCTTGAGGTTCTTGAAGCGGCTCCACACCTCGTCGAGGCGGTCGATCTCGCGCTGCGCACGGTCGCGCAGCTGCTTCATCTCACGCTCGGCGCCCTCGCGCACCTTGCGGCGCACGTCGGCCTTGGCGCCCTCGGCCTCCAGCTCGGCCAGGTCGGACTCGAGCTTCTTGGCGCGGGCCTCAAGGTCGGCGTCGCGGCGCTGCTCGATCTGCTGACGCTCGACGGAGACGTGGGCCTCCAGCGAGGGCAGGTCGCGCGTGCGGCGCTCGTCGTCCACCCACGTGATCATGTAGGCGGCGAAGTAGATGACCTTCTCGAGGTCCTTCGGGGCGAGGTCGAGCAGGTAGCCCAGGCGCGACGGGACGCCCTTGAAGTACCAGATGTGGGTGACGGGAGCGGCAAGCTCGATGTGGCCCATCCGCTCACGGCGCACCTTGGCGCGGGTGACCTCGACGCCACAGCGCTCACAGATGATGCCCTTGAAGCGGACACGCTTGTACTTGCCGCAGTAGCACTCCCAGTCCCGGGTGGGGCCGAAGATCTTCTCGCAGAAGAGTCCGTCCTTTTCCGGCTTCAGGGTGCGGTAGTTGATGGTCTCCGGCTTCTTGACCTCGCCGTGGGACCAGGTTCGGATGTCGTCCGCGGTCGCCAGGCCGATCCGCAGCTCGTCGAAGAAGTTGACGTCGAGCACTTGTCGTCAATCCCTCTTTCAGGGGTCGTGCCCTCTCGCGCTAGCGAGGTATGGGCTCTACATCAGTGGTCTGGGGGTCCGGGGACGGTGGGGGGCTTCCGGGGAAGCCCCCCACCAGACCCGTCAGACCTCTTCGACGCTGCTCGGCTCGCGCCGGGACAGGTCGATACCGAGCTCCTCCGCCGCGCGGAAGACGTCCTCGTCGGTGTCCCGCATCTCGATGGACATGCCGTCCGAGGACAGCACCTCCACGTTGAGGCAGAGGGACTGCATCTCCTTGATGAGCACCTTGAAGGACTCGGGGATGCCGGGCTCGGGGATGTTCTCGCCCTTGACGATCGCCTCGTAGACCTTCACTCGGCCGGTGACGTCGTCGGACTTGATGGTCAGCAGCTCCTGGAGGGCGTAGGCGGCGCCGTAAGCCTCGAGCGCCCACACCTCCATCTCACCGAAGCGCTGGCCACCGAACTGAGCCTTACCACCCAGCGGCTGCTGGGTGATCATGGAGTACGGACCGGTCGAACGGGCGTGCAGCTTGTCGTCGACCAGGTGGTGCAGCTTGAGGATGTACATGTACCCGACCGAGATCGGGTCCGGGAACGGCTCGCCGGAGCGGCCGTCGAACATCCGGGCCTTGCCGGACGGGAGCACCAGGCGCTCGCCGTCGCGGTTGGGGATCGTGGACTCGAAGAGACCGGCGATCTCGTCCTCGCGGGCGCCGTCGAAGACCGGGGTCGCGACGTTGGTGCCGGCGGCGACGTCGTCGGCGCCGATCGCCTGCAGACGCTTCATCCAGTCCTCGTCGCCCTCGACCTTCCAGCCGCGGCTGGCGAGCCAGCCGAGGTGGATCTCCAGGACCTGTCCCGGGTTCATTCGGGACGGGACACCGAGCGGGTTGAGGATGATGTCGACCGGGGTGCCGTCCTCAAGGAACGGCATGTCCTCGACCGGCAGGATCTTGGAGATGACACCCTTGTTGCCGTGACGGCCGGCGAGCTTGTCACCGTCGGTGATCTTGCGCTTCTGAGCGACGTAGACGCGGACCAGCTGGTTCACGCCCGGGGGCAGCTCGTCGCCCTCCTCGCGGTCGAAGACGCGCACGCCGATGACCTTGCCGATCTCGCCGTGCGGCACCTTCAGCGAGGTGTCACGGACCTCACGGGCCTTCTCACCGAAGATCGCGCGGAGCAGGCGCTCCTCCGGGGTCAGCTCGGTCTCACCCTTCGGGGTGACCTTGCCGACCAGGATGTCGCCGGCCACGACCTCGGCACCGATGCGGATGATGCCGCGCTCGTCGAGGTCGGCGAGGACCTCCTCGGAGACGTTCGGGATGTCCCGGGTGATCTCCTCGGGGCCCAGCTTGGTGTCACGGGCGTCGACCTCGTGCTCCTCGATGTGGATCGAGGAGAGGACGTCGTCCTGCACGAGGCGCTGCGACAGGATGATCGCGTCCTCGTAGTTGTGGCCCTCCCACGGCATGAACGCCACGAGGAGGTTCTTGCCGAGCGCCATCTCGCCCTCGTCCGTGGACGGACCGTCGGCGAGCACCTGACCGGTGATCACGCGGGCGCCCTCGTCCACGACGACCTTCTGGTTGAAGGACGTGCCCTGGTTCGAGCGGGAGAACTTGGCGACGCGGTAGGTGTTGTACGTGCCGTCGTCGTTGGCCACCGTGACGTAGTCGGCGGAGACCTCCTGGACGACACCGTCCTTCTCGGCCTTGATGACGTCGCCGGCGTCGACCGCACAGCGGTACTCCATGCCGGTGCCGACCAGCGGGGCCTCCGCCTTGATCAGCGGAACGGCCTGGCGCATCATGTTCGATCCCATGAGCGCGCGGTTGGCGTCGTCGTGCTCAAGGAAGGGGATCATGGCGGTCGCGACGGACACCATCTGGCGCGGGGAGACGTCCATGTAGTCGACGTCGTCGCCGGCGATGTAGTCGATCTCGCCACCACGGCGGCGGACCAGCACGCGGGCCTCGGCGTAGCGCATGTCCTCGGTGAGGGGCGCGTTCGCCTGGGCGATCACGAAGCGGTCTTCCTCGTCGGCCGTCAGGTAGTCGACCTCGTCGGTGACGACGCCGTCGACGACCTTGCGGTACGGGGTCTCGACGAAACCGAACGCGTTGACGCGGCCGTAGGAGGCGAGCGAGCCGATCAGACCGATGTTCGGGCCTTCGGGCGTCTCGATCGGGCACATGCGGCCGTAGTGCGACGGGTGGACGTCTCGGACCTCGAAGCCGGCCCGCTCACGGGAGAGACCGCCCGGACCCAGCGCCGAGAGACGACGCTTGTGGGTCAGACCCGACAGCGGGTTGGTCTGGTCCATGAACTGGGACAGCTGGCTGGTGCCGAAGAACTCCTTGATGGAGGCGACGACCGGCCGGATGTTGATCAGGGTCTGCGGCGTGATCGCCTCGACGTCCTGGGTGGTCATCCGCTCGCGGACGACGCGCTCCATACGAGCCAGACCCGTGCGGACCTGGTTCTGGATGAGCTCGCCGACGTTGCGCAGACGACGGTTGCCGAAGTGGTCGATGTCGTCGGTCTCGACGACGATCGACGTGCCGTTCTCGCCGATGGTCTCCAGCTCACCGGCGTGCAGCTTGACCAGGTACTTGATCGTCGCGATGACGTCGTCGACGGTCAGCACACCGGCGTCGAGCGGGGCGTCGGCGCCCAGCTTCTTGTTGACCTTGTAGCGGCCGACCTTCGCGAGGTCGTAGCGCTTGGGGTTGAAGTAGAGGTTCTCGAGCAGCGTCTGCGCGGCCTCACGGGTCGGCGGCTCGCCCGGACGCAGCTTGCGGTAGATGTCGAGCAGCGCGTCGTCCTGGCCCTGGGTGTGGTCCTTCTCCAGGGTGGCGCGCATGGACTCGTACTCGCCGAACTCCTCAAGGATCTGCTCGGTGGTCCACCCGAGAGCCTTCAGCAGGACGGTGACGGACTGCTTGCGCTTGCGGTCGATGCGGACACCGACCATGTCACGCTTGTCGACCTCCATCTCCAGCCAGGCACCCCGGGAGGGGATGATCTTGGCGGTGAAGATGTCCTTGTCGGACGTCTTGTCGATGGAGGAGTCGAAGTAGACACCCGGCGAACGGACCAGCTGCGAGACGACGACACGCTCGGTGCCGTTGATGCAGAAGGTGCCCTTCGGCGTCATGAGCGGGAAGTCGCCCATGAAGACCGTCTGGGACTTGATCTCACCGGTCTCGTTGTTCGTGAACTCGGCCGTGACGAAGAGCGGGGCCGCGTACGTGAAGTCGCGCTCCTTGCACTCGTCGATGGAGTTCTTCGGGGGCTCGAAACGGTGGTCGCGGAAGGTCAGCGACATCGACCCGGAGAAGTCCTCGATCGGGGAGATCTCCTCGAAGATCTCCTCCAGACCGGACTTGGTGGGGACGTCCTGACCGCTGTCCAGCGCAGCCTCGACGCGAGCCTTCCATGCGGCATTGCCGAGCAGCCAGTCGAAGCTCTCGGTCTGCAGCGCAAGGAGGTTCGGAACCTCAAGAGGCTCCTTGATCTTCGCAAAGGAGATGCGCAGCGGGGCGGTGCTGGCGCCGGTGTTCGTATTGGCGGTCGAGGCGTTGCGCGAGGCGGCCAAGAGGGGGTCCTTCCGAGGGCTCGGACTCACTACGCGCGTACCGGTCCCACTCCGTACAAAGGAGAGAAATCCCAGCTCAGGGGGTTTCCATCAGCTGTGCTCGGAAGTGGGCATGCCCCTGGTGACGGGCAGGGAGCAGCTAACAGGCAGCGCAAAGGGTCAGTGTAGCCACTTGGCCCACTGATGTCCAGAGCGGATTTCCCGAGACCGGTGCGATACCAATCTCTCCCTCCGGGATCCTGTTGTTCCTCAGCGCCTGGCGCCCGTCCGACGCACGCCGTGCGCCGGAAGCGCATGACGATACTTCCCTCTCCGCCATCGATCCATGCCTCGGACGGAGGACCGATGTGCGACGCGTCCGGGACGCGTCCTGAGAATCGCGCGCGGCGTGCCGTTCGTCAAGGCCCCTCGACCCCGGCCGCCTCCCGTAACGGGGCGTCTGCGGCCTTCCGGCCGCCTCTGAGCAACGAAGATCACCATACTCGTCCCCGGCGTCCGGTGCGCGCATCCGTCCCGGGAACGCCCAAGGGCGACCACCCGTGTGGGTGATCGCCCTTGAGTTTGCGGCAAGCGTCAGGACGCCCGCCGTAGAGGAGTCAGCAGACTCCGTGGGGTCACTTGACCTCGACGGAGGCGCCGGCGCCCTTGAGGGCCTCGGCGGCCTTCTCCGCGGCGTCCTTGGCGACCTTCTCGAGGACCGGCTTCGGGGTGCCGTCGACGAGGTCCTTGGCCTCCTTCAGACCCAGGGAGGTCAGCTCACGCACGACCTTGATGACCTGGATCTTCTTGTCGCCGGCGCCGGTGAGGATGACGTCGAACTCGTCCTGCTCCTCGGCAGCGGCGGCCTCGCCACCGGCGACGCCGCCGGCCATGACGACCGGGGCAGCGGCAGCGGCGGTGACGTCGAACTTCTCCTCGAACGCCTTCACGAACGCGGCGAGGTCGATGAGGGTCATGTCCTCGAACTGCGCGAGCAGCTCGTCCTGGGTGAGCTTCGCCATGATGGCGGTCCTTCCACTAATTCGGCAGGTGCCGGATGTACATTTCGGCGGGCGTACGTAGGGCCCGCTGCGACCGTGACGGGCGCGAGTGATTCAGGCGGATGCCTGGATTACTCGGCAGCCTCGGCCTCGACGGGAGCCGGCGTACCGGCACCGCCCTGCTCGACCTTGTCGCGAAGCGCGTCCACGGTGCGGACCAGCTTCGAGGGCAGGGCCTGGAAGAGCGACGCAGCCTGGGACTGCTTGCCCTTCATGGCACCCGCCAGCTTGGCGAGCAGAACCTCGCGGGACTCGAGGTCCGCAAGCTTCTTGATCTCGTCGGCGGACAGCGCCTTGCCGTCAAGGACACCGCCCTTGATGACGAGAGAGGGGTTCTCCTTGGCGAAGTCACGAAGACTCTTCGCCGCCGTGACCGGGTCACCGGTCACGAAGGCGACAGCGGTCGAGCCCACGAGGTGCTCGTCCAGCTGGATCCCGGCCTCGTTGGCCGCAATCTTGGTCAGCGTGTTCTTCACCACGGCGTACTGAGCGTTTTCACCGAGCGACCGGCGCAGCTGCTTGAGCTGCGCAACGGTGAGCCCGGTGTACGAGGTCACAACAGCGGCGTTGGAGCTGCGGAACTTGTCCGCGATCTCCTCGACGGCTGCGACCTTGTCGGGCCTCGCCATGAGCCTCGGCCTCCTTCCGGGTGATTCGGACCGCATAGGCGCGAGAAGGGACCTGGGCAAAACGAAACGCCCCGGCGCAGGCGCACGGGGCGTGACTCGACCATGCCGACGCAATTCTCTTGCGCCTCGATGGGAGTGCAACCACATTCACCTGCGCAGGTCGCCCGCAGCTAGCGGATCCTTCGGCCACCACACCTCCGGGAGGAGGTACAGCAACGACCAGCGGTCTTTGGCTTCTAGGACACCTTACGCGATCCGGGCGCGAGTTCCAAATCGAGCCGGGCCCCGCACCTGCGAAACAGATGCGGGGCCCGGTTCGTGGTTCACGCACGTCTCCCGGCTACCGCTGGAAGGCGTCACCAGCTACGAGAGCCGTCCTCAGACGGTCTCGTCCTCCACGAGGAGGTTGCGGGTGCGGTTCGGGTCCAGGGCGATGCCGGGGCCCATCGTGGTGGTCAGGGTCGCCTTCTTGACGTAGCGGCCCTTCGCGGCGGACGGCTTCAGACGGAGGATCTCCTCCAGCGCCGCGGCGTAGTTCTCGACCAGCTTGGCCTCGTCGAACGACACCTTGCCGATGATGAAGTGCAGGTTCGAGTGCTTGTCGACGCGGAACTCGATCTTGCCGCCCTTGATGTCCGTGACAGCCTTCGCCACGTCCGGGGTGACCGTGCCGGTCTTCGGGTTCGGCATCAGACCACGGGGACCGAGCACGCGGCCGAGGCGGCCGACCTTGCCCATGAGGTCCGGGGTGGCGACGACGGAGTCGAAGTCCAGACGGCCCTTCGCGACCTCGTCGATCAGCTCGTCGGCGCCGACGATGTCGGCGCCCGCGGCACGCGCGGCCTCGGCACGGTCGCCGGTCGCGAAGACCAGGACCCGGGCGGTCTTACCGGTGCCGTGCGGAAGGTTCACGGTGCCACGGACCATCTGGTCGGCCTTGCGCGGGTCGACACCCAGACGCAGGGCAACCTCGACGGTCGCGTCGAACTTGACGGAGGTGGTGTCCTTCGCGAGACGGACGGCCTCGAGGGGAGCGTAGAGGCGCTCCTTCTCGATCTTGGCGTCCGCAGCGCGGAGAGTCTTGCTGCGCTTCACTTCTGCTCCTGAAAGGTTTGAGCGTGGAGTCGTGGTCCGGGCCAGCGCCGGCCCTGCCACTGAAAGGTCAAGCGGGGGCTTGATCAGCCCTCGACCGTGACGCCCATGGAACGGGCGGTGCCGGCGATGATCTTCTCGGCGGCGTCCAGGTCGTTGGCGTTCAGGTCGGGCATCTTGGTGGTGGCGATCTCGCGGACCTGCTCGCGCGTCAGCTTCGCGACCTTGGTCTTGTGCGGCTCGCCGGAGCCCTTGTCCACGCCCGCGGCCTTGAGGATCAGCTTGGCGGCCGGCGGAGTCTTGGTGACGAAGGTGAAGGAACGGTCCTCGTAGACCGTGATCTCCACCGGCACGACCATGCCACGCTGCGACTCGGTCGCGGCGTTGTAGGCCTTGCAGAACTCCATGATGTTGACGCCGTGCTGACCCAGCGCGGGGCCGACCGGCGGAGCCGGGTTGGCGGCACCAGCGCTGATCTGGAGCTTGATAAGCCCCGTGACCTTCTTCTTCTTGGGAGGCATTGCTCTCTCCGGGTCCTAGTGAGAGTTTTTTTGCCTACGACACACTGCGCGCAGGCATACCGCACCACGATAACGGGTATCGCGGCCGGGCCAAAACCGACAGGTCAGACAGGCTGCGAGAGCCGGTCTGACCTGTTCGGAAGCGTTTGCCGGGGAATCCCGGCGAAGATCAGTTCTTCTGGATCTGGTCGAAGCTGAGCTCGACCGGGGTCTCGCGACCGAAGATCTCGACGAGGCCCTTGACCTTCTTCGAGTCGGCGTTGATCTCGTTGATCGTGGCCTGCAGCGTCGCGAACGGACCGTCCGTGACCGTGACCGAGTCGCCGACCTCGAAGTCCAGCACCTGGACCTCGACCTTGCGGCTGGGGGCCGGACGGCCCTCGGCCTCGGCGGCCTCCTTGGCGGCCTTCGCCTCGGCCTCGGGGGCGAGCATCTTGACGATCTCGTCCAGGGTCAGCGGGTACGGGTCGTAGGCGTTGCCCACGAAGCCGGTGACGCCCGGCGTGTTGCGGACGACGCCCCAGGACTCGTTCGTCAGGTCCATGCGCACCAGCACGTAGCCGGGGAGCTTGTTCTGGCGGACGGTGCGGCGGTCGCCGTTCTTGATCTGGACGACCTCTTCCTGCGGCACCTCGGCCTGGAAGATGTAGTCCTCGACGTTCAGCGAGACGGCGCGCTGCTCAAGGTTGGTCTTCACGCGGTTCTCGTAGCCCGCGTAGGTGTGGATGACGTACCACTCGCCGGGCAGACCGCGCAGCTCGTCGCGGAGCGCGGCGACCGGGTCGACGGGGGCCTCCTCGGCCTCCTCGACCTCGTCACCGGCGAGCTCGTCCTCGCCCTCGACACGGAGCGCGGCCTCCTCGGCGGGCTCGCCCGCGGCGGCTTCCTCCGCGTCGAACTCGTCCACGCCGTCGGCGTTCTCGAGGATCTGCGTCTCGGTGTCTTCGCCGACCTCTTCCGAGTCAGCCGGAGCCGGAGCGTCCACGTCGGCCTCCGTCGCCTCGACGGGCTCGGCGGCGTCGTTCAGGTTCGGGTCAGACACTTGGCTGCTTCTTCCTGGCTTCAAGGGGTGGAACGAGCGAAGAGGCGGCTCTCCGGAAAGGCCGCCTTACGCGCGGGACCGGGCTCAGCCGAAGACGTACTTGACGGCCTGCTCGAACCCATAGTCAATCACGGTCACCAGACCGATGACGATGACAACAAAGACGATCACCACAGTGGTGTACGTCGACAGCTGGCTCTTGGTGGGCCAGACGACCTTGCGGAGCTCTGCGACGACCTGGCGGTAAAAGAGTGCGAGGCGGCCCAGAGGACCCTTCTTCCCGCGCTTTCCGCCACGGCGGCCCTTCTTGGTGGCCACCTCGTCCTCAGGACGACCGCTCTCAGGCGTCGCGGTGGAGCCAAGGGCTTCCGTCACTACGTCCTCACCTGAATCCGGGTCGTGGCCGTGCCGCGCCCGGTTGAGCCGCACGGCGGTGCATTTCAGTACGTACGCACGCACGCACCCAGTGTGATGCGTGTAGCAGGGCCGAAGGGACTTGAACCCCCAACCGCTGGTTTTGGAGACCAGTGCTCTACCAATTGAGCTACGACCCTTTGTGGTTCCCCCAACGTACCGCATCCGTCCGGGTGCACGGTGTGCATGCATCGGGCGGATTCGCCGGTGAGGGCCAACGACGGATGAGTGTACGTGGTCCGGACGCCGTCGTCGAACAGCCATGGGCGCCGCGTTCCCGAAAGGGGCTGCGCAAGGACCTCAGGACGGCCTGCGAAACACCCCCCGGACCGGTCCGTGAAACCAATGTGCCCGCCTCCCGCGAGGTCTGCGACGATGCCCTCATGAGCGCTGCCACTCCTCCCGTGTCCCCCGCCCAGTCCCCCACCGAGCGCCGGGTGTCGGCCCGTATCGGGTCCATCTCCGAGTCCGCCACCCTGGCCGTCGACGCCAAGGCCAAGGCCCTCAAGGCGGCCGGTCGCCCCGTCATCGGCTTCGGCGCCGGCGAGCCCGACTTCCCGACGCCGGACTACATCGTCGAGGCCGCGGTGGAAGCCTGCCGCAACCCCAAGTACCACCGCTACACCCAGGCCGGCGGGCTGCCGGAGCTCAAGGCGGCCATCGTGGCGAAGACGCTGCGCGACTCGGGCTACGAGATCGAGGCGTCGCAGGTGCTCGTCACCAACGGCGGCAAGCAGGCCATCTACGAGGCGTTCGCCGCCGTCCTCGACCCGGGCGACGAGGTCATCGTCCCGGCCCCGTACTGGACCACCTACCCCGAGTCGATCCGCCTCGCGGGCGGCGTGCCGGTCGACGTCGTCGCCGACGAGACCACCGGCTACCGGGTGTCGGTCGAGCAGCTCGAAGCAGCTCGCACCGAGCGGACCAAGGTGCTGCTCTTCGTCTCCCCCTCGAACCCGACCGGCGCGGTCTACTCGCGGGCCCAGGTCGAGGAGATCGGCCGCTGGGCCGCCGAGCACGGCCTGTGGGTGCTCACCGACGAGATCTACGAGCACCTCGTCTACGGCGACGCGGAGTTCTCCTCCCTGCCCGTGGTGGTCCCGGAGCTGCGCGACAAGTGCATCGTGGTCAACGGCGTCGCCAAGACGTACGCGATGACCGGCTGGCGCGTGGGCTGGGTCATCGGCCCGCAGGACGTCGTCAAGGCCGCGACCAACCTGCAGTCGCACGCCACGTCCAACGTGAGCAACGTCGCGCAGGTCGCGGCGCTGGCCGCCGTCTCCGGCGACCTGACGGCCGTCGAGGAGATGAAGGTCGCCTTCGACCGCCGCCGCCGCACCATCGTGCGCATGCTCAACGAGATCGACGGCGTCGTCTGCCCCGAGCCCGAGGGCGCGTTCTACGCCTACCCGTCGGTCAAGGGCCTGCTCGGCAAGGAGATCCGCGGCAAGCGCCCGCAGAGCTCCGTCGAGCTGGCCGCGCTGATCCTGGACGAGGCCGAGGTCGCGGTCGTCCCCGGCGAGGCGTTCGGCACGCCCGGCTACCTGCGCCTGTCCTACGCGCTGGGTGACGAGGACCTCGTCGAGGGCGTCTCGCGCATCCAGAAGCTGCTGGCGGAGGCCAAGGCGTAACACCCCCACCTGCTCTGCGGGCCCCCGGCTGCGGCCGGGGGCCCGCATGCGTTTTCGGGGCGGCGTCCGTTCAGGGAAAGCCCCTTCCGGTCGGCCGGTTCGTACGGCAAGATCCCAGGATGGAGAGTGTTCGCGACGTCCGACTGCTGCCGAAGGCCCACCTGCACCTGCACTTCACCGGGTCCATGCGCCCCTCGACCCTGCTGGAGCTGGCCGACAAGTACGGCGTGCACCTGCCGGAGGCGCTGAGCAGCGGGGAGCCACCCCAGCTCCGGGCGACGGACGAACGCGGATGGTTCCGCTTCCAGCGGCTGTACGACATCGCCCGCTCCTGCCTGCGCTCCCCCGAGGACATCCGGCGGCTGGTCCTGGAGGCCGCGGAGGAGGACGTCCGCGACGGCTCGGGGTGGCTGGAGATCCAGGTCGACCCCACCTCGTACGCACCCCGCCTGGGCGGCCTGATCCCGGCCCTGGAGATCATCCTGGACGCGGTGGAGACGGCGTCCAGGGACACGGGCGTGGGGATACGGGTCCTGGTGGCCGCCAACCGCATGAAGCACCCGCTGGACGCCCGCACACTGGCCCGCCTGGCCGTGCGCTTCGCCGACCGGGGCGTGGTCGGCTTCGGCCTCTCCAACGACGAGCGGCGCGGCCTGGCCCGCGACTTCGACCGCGCCTTCGAGATCGCCCGTGAGGGCGGTCTGCTGGCCGCCCCGCACGGCGGGGAGCTCTCGGGCCCCAGCAGCGTGCGCGACTGCCTCGACGACCTGCACGCGGCCCGCATCGGCCACGGCGTACGGGCCGCCGAGGACCCCCGCCTGCTGGCCAAGCTCGCCGCGCGCGGCGTCACCTGCGAGGTCTGCCCCTCCTCGAACGTCGCACTGGGCGTGTACGACAAGCCCGCCGACGTTCCGCTGCGCACGCTCTTCGAGGCGGGTGTGCCGATGGCACTGGGCGCGGACGACCCGCTGCTCTTCGGCTCGCGGCTGGCGGCGCAGTACGAGCTGGCCCGCGACCACCACGGGTTCACGGACGCCGAGCTGGCGGAGCTGGCACGGCAGTCGGTGCGCGCGTCGGCGGCGCCGGCGGACGTGCGGGAGCGGTTGCTGACGGACATCGACGGCTGGCTGGCTGCCCCTGCCGGCCCTGCCGCGGGCGCACCGGCCGTGGGCTGACCCCGCCGGCCGGGTCCGTCTCCCGGGCCCTGCTACAGGCTGACGCCCACCGTGACGGGCTCGTTCACCAGCGTCACGCCGAACGCCTCGTGCACCCCGTCGCGGACCTCGCGGGCCAGCGCCAGCAGGTCCTCGGTCGTGGCCCGCCCGCGGTTGGTGAGCGCCAGCGTGTGCTTCGTCGAGATGCGGGCGGCGCCCGAGCCGTAGCCCTTCGTGAAGCCCGCCTTGTCGATCAGCCAGGCCGCCGAGGTCTTGATCAGGCCGTCGCCCGCCGGGAACGCCGGCGGGGCCACGTCCGCGCCGAGCCGCTCGGCGACTCGCGCCATGAACGCGGTGTGCTCGGCCGCGGTGAGGATGGGGTTGGTGAAGAACGAGCCCGCGGACCAGGTGTCGTGGTCCTCCGCGTCGAGGACCATGCCCTTGCCGGCCCGCAGCCGCAGCACCGTCTCGCGGGCGGCGGCGGCCGGGACGCGGTCGCCGGCCTCCACGCCGAGCGCGCGGGCCGTCTCGGGGTACTTCAGGGGCGCCGACATGCCTCCCGCGTCCTCCAGCTCGAAGCGGACCCGCAGGACGACGTAGCGGGTGGGGTCCTCCTTGAAGCGGCTGTGGCGGTAGGAGAACGCGCAGTCCGCGTTGGGGATCGTCACCGTGTCGCCGGTGTGGCGGTCGTATGCGACCACCTCGGTGATCGTGGAGGCCACTTCCTGGCCGTACGCGCCGACGTTCTGGATCGGCGTCGCGCCGGCCGAGCCGGGGATGCCGGCCATGCACTCGATGCCGGCCAGTCCCGCCTCGACGGTGCGGGCCACGGCGTCGGACCAGTTCTCGCCGGCGGCGAGCTCCAGGCGGGTGCCGTCCAGCGCGAAGCCGGTGGTGGCGATGCGCAGGGCGGTGCCCTCGAAGCCCTTGTCGGAGATGACGAGGTTGCTGCCGCCGCCGATGATCAGCAGCGGGGTGCCGGTCTCGTCGGCCTCGCGCACCGCGTCGATCACCTCGGCGTCGGTGACGGCCGTGATGAGGCGGGTCGCCGGGCCGCCGAGGCGGAAGGTGGTCAGGGGGGCGAGGGGGGCGTCGTGTCGTTCCTGCACGGGCACCAGGGTACGGGGGCCTGGGCGGGACGTCGGTCGTGGTGGCGGCCCGGGCCGTCGTGGTGCGGGCGCCCGGCGGCTCCGGGGGTCATTCCGGAATCGGATATTTACGGGCGGGGAGCCGTCTCCCGCACGGGAACCCCGCACTCCGCCCACACATGTCCGGCAGCATTCCGGAACGACTCCCTCCGCCGCCGGCGCCCTCCCGTCGGTTCCTCAGACCCTGGCCGGGGTGCGTGCCGGCTCTTCCGGTTGCGGTTGCTTCCTGGTGGGGAGCAGGGCTGCCGCTACTGCTGCCAGGGCCACTGCTGCTGCCCCCGCCCACAGGGCCGGGCGTATGCCATCCACGAAGGTTGCGGCGGATTCGTAGCCGCCCTGCGCCGAGAAGACCGAGGCCATGACGGCCACGCCCAGGGCGCCGCCCACTTCCCGCAGGGCGTTGTTGGCGCCGGAGGCGATGCCCTGTTCGGCGGGGCGGACGCTGGACATCACCAGGTTCGCGGCGGGCGCGAAGTACAGGGCCATGCCGACGCCGCTGACGATCAGGGCGGGGAGCTGGGCTGCGTAGGAGACGTCGGCCTCGATCACCACGGCGAAGAGGGCCAGGCCCAGGGCCTGGAGGGCCAGCCCGGCGGTGACCACGGGGCGGCCGCCGATGCGGTCGGAGAGGTAGCCGGCGAGCGGCGCGACGATCATCGGCATGCCCGTCCAGGGCAGCATGCGCAGACCCGCCTCCGTGGGCGAGTAGCCGCTCACGTTCTGGAGGAACTGGCTGAGCAGGAAGATCGACCCGAACATGCCCAGGAACATCAGGAGGCTCGCGGCGTTGATCGCGCTGAAGGCGCGGTTGCCGAAGAGGCGCATGGGGAGCATGGGGGCCTTGTTGTGGATGCCGTGGTGGACGAACCCGCCCAGGAGCGCGGCTCCAACCAGGAGGCTGACGACCACCGGGGTGCTGGTCCAGCCGTCCGAGGGGGTCTTGACCAGGGCGTAGACGATGCCGAAGAGGCCGCCGCTGACGAGGAGCGTGCCGGGGACGTCGAGGCGGGCGCCGGGGGCGTACGACTCGTTCAGACGGAAGCGGGCGAGCGGCAGGAGGACCAGGCCGAGCGGAACGTTCAGCCAGAAGATCCAGTGCCAGGAGACGTGCTCGGTGAGGCCGCCGCCGATCAGGGGGCCGCAGGCGACGGCGAGGCCGTTGACCGCGCCCCAGATCCCGAACGCCATGCCGCGTCGTGCGGCGGGGACGGCGGCCGTGAGGAGGGTGAGGGTCAGCGGCATCATGATCGCCGCCCCGGCGCCCTGGACGGCGCGGGCGGCGATGAGGCTGTCGATGCCGGGGGCCGCCGCGGCGGCGGCCGACGCGGCGGTGAATATCGCGAGGCCGGCGAGGAAGAGCCTGCGGCGGCCGAAGCGGTCGCCCAGCGCCGCGCCGAGCATCAGCAGGACGGCGAAGGTGAGCGTGTAGGCGTTCACCGTCCATTCGAGCTCTTCCAGCCCTCCGCCGAGGTCCTTGCGCAGGGAGGGCAGGGCGGTGGTGACGACAAGGTTGTCCAGGGCCGCCATGAAGCCGGCGACGCTGGTGATGATCAGGGCCCAGATGGCGCCCGTGCGGGAGGTGGGTGGTTCTTGCTGGTGCTTCATTGATTCCCCCTGGTCGATTAGTTATTGATCACTAACTTTTGCGGCCGTGCGGATGCCGGCCCCCCTGGTTTCTGCGGCTAGAGGGGCTTGGTCGTGTGGAAGCCGGCCCAGACGCGGTGATCGGCCGGGAAGCCCAGGGACAGCAGGGTGTTGATGAGCATCCCGTAGGCCCAGAACTCGGTGGTCTCCTCCTGGTCCGCCCCGAGCGAGAGGTGGACGGAGTCCCAGAACTCCAGCCAGCTCTCCCTGATCGTGCGGCCGAACTCGTGGTCGCCCGCGGCCTCGGCGGAGGCCACCGCCACGTAGATCTGCATCTGGAACAGCAGCTGCTCGGGATCGGTGTCCACCAGGTACGCCTCCGCCATCATGCGGTTGGCCTCATCGGGCGACGTGGCGTCCTTGCACGCCTCTTCGAAGAGCAGCCGGGTCTCCTCCAGGCAGCGGTTGGCCGCGGCCAGGAAGATCGCCTGCTTGCCGGGGAAGAGCCGGAAGAGGTACGGCTGGGAGACCCCGACGCGGCGGGCGATCGCCTCCGTGGAGGTGCCGTGGTAGCCCCCGCGCGCGAACTCGGACATCGCGGCGCGGATGACACTCTCGCGGCGCTCTTCGGCGGTCATCCTGGGCATGGCGAGTAAGTTAGTGGCTACTCACTAACGAGTCAAGGAGTAAGGGGCGCCCGCAATTGCGGGCGCCCCTTACGTGTGTCTGCCGCTCAGGCGAGCTTGACCACGGCGCGGGCCATGCCCAGCACCTTCTGGCCGTCGCTCATGGCCACCAGGTCCACGCGGACCGTGCGGGCCTCGTCGTCGAGCTTGGCCGCGACCTTGGCGCTGACCTCGACGGTCGCGCCCTTGTCGTCGTTCGGCACGACGACGGGCTTGGTGAACTTCGTCCCGTAGTCGATGACGGCGGCCGGGTCGCCGGCCCAGTCGGTGACGACGCGGATCGCCTCGGCCATGGTGAACATGCCGTGCGCGATGACGTCGGGCAGTCCGACCTCCTTGGCGAACTTCTCGTTCCAGTGGATCGGGTTGAAGTCGCCGGAGGCACCCGCGTAGCGGACGAGCGTGGCGCGCGTCACGGGGAAGGACTGGGCGGGCAGCTCGGTGCCGACCTCGACCGCGTCGTAGGAAACAGTGGTGGCCATCACGCCTCCTCGGCGGCTCGCGCCACCAGCTTCGTGTGGACCGTCACCACGTGCAGGGAGTCCGCGTCGTGCACTTCGCCACGGACCATGACCACGTCGTTGCCGGCCAGGGACTTGATCGACTCGATGGTGGAGGTGACCGTCAGGCGGTCGCCCGCGACGACGGGGCGGGTGTAGGCGAACTTCTGCTCGCCGTGCACCACGCGGTCGTAGTCCAGGCCCAGCTGCGGGTCACGGATGACCAGACCGGCGGCCCGGAAGGAGATCGCGAAGACGAACGTCGGCGGGGCGATCACGTCCGGGTGGCCGAGAGCCCGGGCGGCCTCGGGGTCGGTGTACGCCGGGTTGGCGTCGCCGACGGACTCGGCGAATTCGCGGATCTTCTCCCGGCCGACCTCGTACGGCTCGGTGGCCGGGTAGGTCCGTCCGACGAAGGACTGGTCGAGTGCCATGGGCTCGGCACCTCCTGCAGTGGACTTGGGTGGATACGCCATGAGGCCGCCCCCAGAAGATGGGGGCGGCCTCATGAACGATTTCGCGTTTAGCGGGTCTCGCGGTGCGCCGTGTGGGCGTTGCAACGAGGGCAGTGCTTCTTCATCTCAAGACGGTCCGGGTCGTTGCGCCGGTTCTTCTTGGTGATGTAGTTCCGCTCCTTGCACTCCACGCAGGCCAGCGTGATCTTCGGGCGGACGTCGGTGGCAGCCACGTGAGTGCTCCTTGACGGAATGGACGGATTAACGCAGAAAAGAGTAGCCGATCGGAGGACCGACCCCACAATCGGCTACTGTGTGTAGCGGTGACCGGACTTGAACCGGTGACACAGCGATTATGAGCCGCTTGCTCTACCGACTGAGCTACACCGCTTTGATGTGGGGAGGTTTCCCCGCCCGAAGGCGGGAAAACCCCTCACACCAGAGCCCCAAAACGGAATCGAACCGTTGACCTTCTCCTTACCATGGAGACGCTCTGCCGACTGAGCTATTGGGGCGAGCGAGGAAGACATTACACGGTCTGCGGCCGAAGGTGAAATCCGTATCCGGCGACCCCGCCCGGACCCCTTGCCGGGCAGGTCGCGGCGGGGATTCCCGGCCCCGCCGCCGCACGCTCCGCGCCGCCCCCGGACACACGCCGGTACGACTATTCGCCGCTCGCCGCCGCCTGCTCGAACCGGCTCGGCACGCGGCCTACGCTCGGACCGCTGAGTGATCATGTCCGCCCCGGCCACCCGGAGGACCGCGATGCCCGACAGTCAGCCGCAGCCCGCGAGGAGCCCGGACGGCGACGCCGCCGCCGCGGCGCCCGGCGACGGCGCCCTGCTGCTGTGCGGCGCCCGCCTCGCCGACGGCCGCGTCGTGGACGTGCGCCTCAGCGGCGGGCGCATCGAGGCCGTGGGGACCGCCGGCAGCCTCGCCCCCGGCCCGCGCGTCGACCTCACCGGCTACGTCCTGCTGCCCGCACCGGCCGAGCCGCACGCCCACTGCGACACCGCGCTCACCGCCGACCTCGGCGGCCCGCTCGCCTTCGCCGCCGAGGACGTCCAGCGGCGCACGACCGAGGCGGCCCTGCTGCAGCTCGGCCACGGCGCGACGGCGGTGCGCTCGCACGTGCGCATCGGCGACGTCCAGGGCCTGCGCTCCCTGGAGGCCGTGCTGCAGGCCCGGCGCGCGCTGTCCGGGCTCACCGAGCTCAGCGCCGTCGCCGTCCCCCGGCTGCTGACGGGCACGGCCGGCGCCGACGGGCTGGCGATGCTGCGGGACGCGGTCGAGATGGGCGCCACGGTCGTCGGCGGCTGCCCCGAGCTCGACCCCGACCCCACCGGCTACGCCGAGACCGTCCTGGCCATCGCCGCCGAGCACGGCTGCGCCGTCGACCTGCACACCGACGGTGACGACCCCGTGCGCCTGGCCCGGCTCGCGGCCATGGCCGGCGGGCTGCGTCCCGGCGTCACGTTCGGGCCCTGCGCGGGCCTGGCCCGGCTCCCGCAGGACAAGGCCCTGCGGGCGGGCCATCAGCTGGCGGCGGCCGGCGTGACGGTCGTCTGCCTGCCGCAGGGCGCCTGCGGCGTCCTGGGCGGCGGGCGGGGCGCCTGGTGCGCGCCGGTGCGGCTGCTGCGGGCGGCGGGCGTGAAGGTGGCCGCGGGCAGCGGCTCCCTGCGCGACGCCGCCAACCCCGTCGGGCGCGGGGACCCCCTGGAGGCGGCCTACCTGCTGGCCTCGCACGGCGAGCTCGGCCCCGGCCAGGCGTACGAGGCGGTGAGCGGGCGGGCCCGGGCGGCGATGGGGCTGCCGGAGGTGCGGGTGGAGGCCGGCTTCCCGGCGGAGCTGCTGGCGGTGCGCGGCGGCGGGATCGCGAGCGTGCTCTCCCTGGGCTACAGCCGCCTCGTGGTCCACCGCGGCCGCGTGGTGGCCCGTACGAGCGCGGTGCGGGAGTACGGCGACGTCCAGGCCGACGCCCCGTCGCCGGCGTCCCTGGACCTGCCCCGCCAGTCACCGCGCGGCGGGGATCCGGAGCGCTGACCGTCGGCGTACGGTCGGATCATGCGCATTGTCATCGCTGGAGGACATGGTCAGATCGCGCTGCGGCTGGAGCGGCTGCTCGCCGGGCGCGGTGACGAGGTGGCGGGCATCGTCCGCCGCGCGGGACAGGCGGGGGACCTGCTGGCCGCCGGCGCGGAACCGGTCGTGGCGGACCTGGAGACGGCCTCCGTCGCGGACGTCGCCCGTCACCTGGAGGGTGCCGACGCCGCCGTGTTCGCGGCCGGCGCGGGACCGGGCAGCGGCGTCGAGCGCAAGGACACCGTCGACCGCGCGGCCGCCGCGCTCTTCGCCGACGCGGCGGAGGCGGCCGGGGTCCGGCGCTTCCTGATCGTCTCGTCCATGGGAGCCGACCGCGAGCCGCAGCCCGGCACGGACCCGGTCTTCGCCGCCTACCTGCGCGCCAAGGGCGCCGCCGACGCGGACGTCCGCTCCCGGGCCGGCCTCGACTGGACCGTCCTGCGCCCGGGCAGGCTGACGAACGAGACGGGTACGGGACGCGTGGCGCTTTCGGCGGGCAGTACGGGCCGCGGGGACGTGTCCCGCGACGACGTGGCGGCGGTGCTGGCGGCCCTGCTGGAGGAGCCGGGGACGGCCGGCCGGACGCTTGAGCTGATCGGCGGCGACACGCCGGTGGCGGAGGCGGTGAAGGCGGTGGCGGGCTAGCCGCCGGGACCCGCGGAAAACCGGCCGGCGAAGCAGGCCCGCGGAAACCGCGGAAACCGGGGAAACAGGCCCGCGGAACGAAAGAAGCCCCTGACCTTTGCAGGTCAGGGGCTTCGTTCCGTGGCGGCGCCAGGATTCGAACCTGGGTAGGCTAAGCCGACGGATTTACAGTCCGCTCCCATTGGCCACTCGGGCACACCGCCATGGGTGGTCGCCTCGGCCGCTCTTTCGAGCCTCTCCGGGGCAACGACGTAAACCATACCCGATGACCTGGGGTGGTCCGCCACTCGGTTCACAGCGCCTCGATGCGCCCCCGGGTGACTAGGCTGGCCGACGCGGCCCCGGCCGCACTCCCCTGATGGATCTACGTACGAGGAGCCAACTCAATATGGCCGACTCCAGTTTCGACATCGTCTCGAAGGTCGAGCGGCAGGAGGTCGACAACGCCCTCAACCAGGCCGCCAAGGAGATCTCGCAGCGCTACGACTTCAAGGGCGTCGGCGCCTCGATCGAGTGGTCGGGCGAGAAGATCGAGATGCGCGCCAACGCCGAGGAGCGGGTCAAGGCGGTTCTCGACATCTTCCAGTCCAAGCTGATCAAGCGCGGCATCTCCCTGAAGGCCCTGGACGCCGGCGAGCCGCAGCCGTCCGGCAAGGAGTACAAGCTCTTCGCGACGATCGTGGAGGGCATCTCCCAGGAGAACGCGAAGAAGGTCGCCAAGATCATCCGCGACGAGGGCCCCAAGGGCGTCAAGGCCCAGGTCCAGGGCGACGAGCTCCGCGTCTCCTCCAAGAGCCGCGACGACCTGCAGGCCGTCCAGCAGCTGCTCAAGGGCAAGGAACTGGACTTCGCGGTCCAGTTCGTCAACTACCGCTGATCTGGGTCTCCGACCTGCACTTATGTGCCATAGGCGCGGCGGGGAGGGCACAACGGGGGCACATCGCCGAGGACTTCCTCGACGGCGGCCCTCGTTGTGTCCTCGTCGTCCGGCCACAAATGCGTGTAGGTGTCGAGCGTGATCGACGGCTTGGCGTGGCCGAGCCGCTTCTGCACCGTCTTGACGTTCTCGCGGTGCTTGATCAGCAGCGACGCGTAGAAGTGGCGCAGGTCGTGCATGCTCGCCTTCGGGGACTTGCAAGAGTTCAGGTGCCTTGCCTTCCGGCTTCCCCTTCTTGACCCACGCCGCGTGAGCGCGACCGTGCGCCGCAGTGAGCGCCTTGTTCGCGTTGCCCACCATCCGCCGCCAGACGTGAGCCCAACCGTCTCGCCGAACCGGTTCGTTGTGCTCGTTGAGGAAGAGCAGTCGAGCCTTACGCCTGCGCGGCTTACGCGGGTTCGTACGGTCCTCGATTTCCGTCTCGACGACCGGATACCGCTCGAGGTGCGCCGCAAGAGCGTTAACGGCTGACTTGGCGAGCGGCACAGTGCGATGGCTCTCGTGCGTCTTCGGCTCACCGAGGTAGGGCGCACCTTCCTCCGGGGTTATGAGCTGCTGCTGCACCCTCACCTCGCGGCGCAGAAAGTCGACGTGCTCGACCTCCAGCCCGAACACCTCGCCCTGGCGCAGCCCGGACGCTGCGGCAAGCAGGGTGAGGGACCGATACCAGGCCGGAGCCGCGTCGATCAGAGCGCGGACGAGGTCCGGGTGCAGCGGCACGATCTCGGTACGGCGCTTCGCCGGCAGCCTCACCCCGTCGCACGGGTTCACGGCGATGATCCGGTCACGCACGGCCGTGTGCAGCACGCTCACGAGGTACGCGTACGTCACCCGGAGCGTGGACAGGGCGAGCACCTGTGCACGGTCCTTGACCACGCCTGTATCTCCGACGGACGGATGCTCGCGACGGGCCGGTCACCGAACGTCGGGTAGACGTGATTGCGCAGGGCGCGCTCGACGCGCGATGCCGTTGTCGAGCGGTGAACAGCCGAGGTGCGCCAGCGTTCAGCGACAGCCCGAAAGCTCTCCTTGCCCGCGGCAGGGTCGACGTAGAGGCCGCGGGCGAGGTCAGCGTCGATGGTCGCCGCGCGGGTGTCGGCCATGCTCCGCTTGTCGAAGTTCTCTTTGCGTTGCTTCCCACTGGCGTCGCGCCAACGGACCTGCCACCGCTTGCCCTTGCCGTGCTCGCCGCTGGGCACGAGCTTGCGCGTCTTGCTGGTGTGGTCGGCGCACTGTGCCGCGTCGTCACGGGCGACGCGCAGGTGACCCGCGCTTTCTACACCGACGATGACGTGAACGTGATCACCTACCAACGCCCAGTGCCACTCACCGGCATTGGCCTCGGTGCGCTGCGCAATGATCTCGCCGAGCGCATGATGCCGCTCGAGCTGCAACCCATCCCGCGCCACAAGCGACGCACGGCCGGCGCCCTGTGGGCCACGTACGAAGAGGCGCACCCGCGCATCCTCGGCGCGCTGCTCGACCTCGCCGCCGCTGTATGGGCCGACCTTCCGCACGCTGCTGCCGACCTCGCCGAACGCCCGCGGCTCGCCGACTTCGCCGAGTTGCTGCACGCCCTCGACCGCGTCACCGGCTGGCACAGCCTCGCCGCCTTCAACGGCGCGCAAGACGCATTGAACGACGCGGTCCTCGACGGGCACCCAGTCGCCGGCGCCCTGCGTGACTGGACTGGCTCGTCTGCCTTCCCGGCCGGCGGCTGGCAGGGGACCATGGCCGAGCTGCACCGGTTGCTCGGCAGCGACGGGCGCAGCCTCGCCGACGGCTGGCCAAAGACACCTGCCGTCCTCAGCGCCCGCATTCGCCAGGTCGCCCCTGCGCTCCGCGCCCGCGGCATCCACGTGGCGCGCACGTCGGGCAGCAACAAGAACGGCAAAGTGTGGGGCGTCACCGTCACCCCGCCGTCATGACCTGCCCGGCATCCGAACGTGCCCCGGCATAGCGCTCTCGCCGCCCGGGGCGCAGTCGCGTCCGGACTTGGTTGCCGTGGGCGACTCGGCCGGAAAACAGAAGGTCCGCCCCTCACTGACGCACTAGAGTTCGAGCGCTCGTGCTGCACATGTCCCACCCGAAGTTCCGTGGCACACGCCACTCTACGAGGGGAGAACAGTGAGCAAGGCAACCAAGCTCTGGCGGTCGTTGCTGAGCATGGCCGGCACCGCAATCCTGCTGGTCTTTGCCGCTGGTCCGGCTCTTGCCGAGCCTGATCCCACAGGCGCTCCAGTGACAACGTTCACCATCACGTTGGGCGACGAGAAGGGCGCTTCCAACGATGTCATCACCTGCGAGGGAAGAGCTTACAAGCCCAACTACAGCGGGTCGGCCGTCGTGGCGACCGGCGCGCTCACGAGTTGCTCTCGCCAGCCGCAGACCTGCCGTACCGAGACAGACCTGATGAGGTACTACCCGGGGCCCGGAACTTTCGAAGTGCTCGCTGCGGGATCCGTGAACTACGGCTGCCCGCCTCCCAGCCGCAGCAGTACCGCGACCTTCCGTCACTGTCAGCCGAGTGACGTCAACTGGAGCTACATGTCGAGGACCTGGGTCACGATCTCGGATGGTAGGTCCCAGAAGACTGGCTATGCGGACAGCTCTCTCCTGAACGTCAGGTGTGCCTGAACATCCCCTTCACGTCTCCGCATGTCACCGGAATGCTGGGGGAGCGAGTCAGCACTCGCTCCCCCAGCGCCCGGAGGCCAGAAATGACGATCAGTGATGAGCAGCGGTGGCAGTTCTGCCAAGGCTTCGGCTCTCACGTCTTCGGCCTGGCCATGCGTGATGCAGCTCTGCGTGAGCGGCTCCACCGCCGGTATCAGGACTGGGAGACGAACGCTGAGGCCATTGACCCGAAAGCTCAGGCACTTGTCTGCCTGGCCCTCCACTCGATCAGTTTCGACCGGCCGGTCTCTGCTGCCAGTGACCTACGAAGGATCAGCGCTGCTGCTGTCGCCGAGGCGGTCCATACGCGCCCGCATCATGAGCTGTTCGCCTCGCTGCCTGAGCTGACGGCCGATGGCATGGCCCACGTCCAGGCTCTCCGGCTCATGTCGTATCAATTCGGTGCCCATGTCGGCGTTTCGCCAGTGGCCAAGCCATGGACGTGGATCACAACCAGCGCCCTCACCTGGATTCGTCACGCCAGCACGACAGCATCGGTCTCTGGACAGGCCACGTGCGGGGAAATCATGGATCTCGGACTGTGACGTTCTCGAAACGGGCACCGACTGCGCGGCGCCCTACTGGGCGGAAATGCAGGCCCGTGCCGGGCAAGCTCCCGGTGGGGCGCTGCTGCGTCCTGGGAACGAGCGGGGGACGCTCGGGGGACGGCAGGGGACGCGCCGTGCACCATGTGTCCCCCCCCCCCCCCCCCACGGCGCAGCGCTCGCATCAGAACGACAGGCACACCATGGAGCATGGGGGACGCTGGGGACGCTTCCAGCCCCATTCCCCTCTGTCTCAGTCAGCGGAGTGAGGAGAAGGAGAGAGGGACACAGGGAACAGCGTCCCTCACGTCCCCATCGTCCCCACCCACATCGTGCCGCGACCGGTCGAGCCTCGCGCGGGCGCGCGCGTGAGGCGTGAGGGGTGACCGGTGCGACCGGTCGCTTTGCTCCTACGCGCGCGAGGCGCCCGTACTCGCTCAGCGCACGTCGAGCAGCATCACGTCATGGAGGTCCGCGCCCTCCCACGGGCGCGCCTCGCCGATCTTGCGGTACCCCCACGCCCGGTAAGCGGCCGACGCTGCCTTGCTGTCCGGGTGGACGTTGAGCAGCACGCGCTCAGCCTCGATGCCGTCGAGCAGCGTCTCGTGCAAGCGGTGCGCGATGCCCTGCTGGCGCCACGGTCCGCGCACAGCGAGTTCCATGAGCCCGAAGGTGCGGTGCCCGTCTTCCCTCCGCATGTCGTCGGACACGGGATCGGTCAGTTGGTCCCACCACCCCGTGTTGGGACCGAGTGGGTAGCCGTACGCCATGCCGACCGGCTCGTCGTCCTCGGCGCGGGCCAGGGCAGCACGGAAGGTGCCTTTGCGGGTCTGAGAGCGAAAGCGCCGGAAGGTGGCTGCCACGTCGTCCGCAGTCTCGTTGTACGGCGGCTCTGCGAACGCTTCGGCGTAAACCAGCCTGAACGCCTCCTCGGCCCCCGCGGCAGCAGAGCCGTTCATGCGCTCTACCGTGATGGCCCCTTGCTGCGTCATGTGGTGCCTCCTCGGACGGTCTCGCGGATGCGCTCGCCGCACTCACGGGCCGCGATGCTGTCGACCCGGGCCGCGGCCCGCTGGAACCCTCGGATCTTGCCCAGCAGCCGTGGAGAAGCGATACCGCTGGACGCGTCGAGAGCAGCGCCCATCTCCGCGCAAGCTTCGTCGACCTCCCCGGCGGCGAGAAGTACACCTGCGAGCTTCACGCGGTACGAGGCGCTGTTGCGAGCCAGGTCGCCGCCGATGCCGCGCACAGCGGCGCGGAGGAACGGCACGGCCTGCTTCGGCTGCTCGGCCCGCACGTACATGTCTGCCGTGGCGTAGTCGACCTCAAACGGGCCGACGAACCGGGCCCACTTCGGCACCTCGGAATCCGTGTCCGCGCGTCCCTGGTGACTGACGGCCCGACTCAGCGCGCGGCGCGCCCCGGACAAGTCTCCCGCGTGGGTCGCGACGTTCGCATCCCGCAGCGCGATCACCAGGTGCACCGTGTGACCGGCGCCCGCGCGCGTGGCGAGCTGGTACGCGTTCTCGACCGCGCTCGCCGCCTCCCACGCTCGCTCCGCCTTGATCGCGAGAAGCACAAGCGTCTCGAGCACGGAAATCTGTAGCAACGGATTGTCGACAAGTTGCGCCGCGGCGAGCGCTTCCATGCAGGCGGCGCGCCCCTGATCAATGCGCCCGCTGTCGTAGCCGTACCAAGCCCGGTGGCCGTGCAGCTCAGCAAGCATCGTCTGTAACTCGCGACCAATGCGGCTGGTGTACGAGGCGGCGCCGAGAGCCTCCGTGATCTCACCCTCGATCCGGCCCGCCTGCGTCATGGCCGGCACGCTGCCCACCGTGTGGTCCGTCTGGTACAAGCCGTCGAGCCTCGACCACAGACGGACAACGTCGGACGTACCGATCCGCGGCCCCGGTCGAACAGGAACAAGGGTCGCTGCGGCGAGTGCCCCAGCATCGGCGACGAACGTTCTCCGCTTCACCTCTCCAGCGTCGCTGATCGGCACTGCGACCGTCACGCGATGCCTCGGGACGTCAAACCCCATCTCGGCCAGCGGCACGCCGAACATGGCTTCCAGTACGGCCTGCTGGCCCGGGTGCGGCAGGGGCGGCGGCGATTCTCGTTCCCACCGGCGCAGCTGCCGCTCGCTGAGGGAAGCCGCGACCCCGAGGCGCGCAGCCTCCTCGAGGAACGCCGCCACGAACGACGCTTGCGTGTACCCGGCGGCCCGGCGTGACTGCGTCAGCTTGCTGATCGTCTTGCCCGCCATGCGCTCTCCTCGCGACCGCGGATTCCCTCCACACCGTAATGACTTGATGCCTGCGCCGACCCCGAAAACGTCCGCCTAAACGTCCGGTCTCGCGACGCCCGCAGCGCCCGCTCGAGCAGTGCACTGGTTGTGCACCACTTCGAGCTACGCCAGCGAAGGGGCAAGACGTGAGCAAGTCCGTAAGAGCGCACGCCGGAGGGCCGGCGCAGGCTAGCGGTGACCACATCAAGGGTCTGCCGCAGTGGCTGCGGCTCGGCGCGCGGGTGATCGACGTCGCCGGGGATCGCGAGGGCATCGTGCACGGCGTCGGTGAGCCGTTCGGGGTCGAGGAGACGCCGTCGTGCGTGTGGCTGCTCCCGCCCGGTGGCGGGTGCGAGTGGCGGGTGGACGTCGCGTCCGTGCGTCGGCTCGGGAACAACGCGTGAGACAGCGCTTCGCGGTCTTCATCTGGATCTGTCTGTGTGTTGCCGTCGTCGTCCCGCTGGCCGTTGCCGGAGACCCGCACCACGGCTACTAGGCAGTGTCTGATGGCTCTTGCCCGTGTGGTGGATCAGCCGTTCTCCCGGGCAGGAGTCCGTCATGGTGCGTCG
>NZ_BMVB01000017.1 GCF_014650495.1 Streptomyces cinnamoneus
CAACTACCACCGACCCCACACCGGCATCCACGGCCAAACACCCGCCAGCCGCGTCACCAACCTCACCGAACAACACACCTAGGGCCGCACCCCCGCGCTCAGCAGGGCCGAGATGCGGTCCGCCGGGACCGGCCGGGAGTAGAACCACCCCTGGCCGGTGTCGCAGCCGATGCGACCGAGGCGCTCGGCCTGCTCCGCGCTCTCCACGCACTCCGCCGTGACGGTGAGGCCCAGCCGGTGCGCGAGCTGGACGAGCGCCTCGACGATCGTCTCGTCGGCCGGGTTGGGATGCTCCGCGGCGCGGAAGCCGTGCACGAAGGACCCGTCGAGCTTGAGCGTGGAGACGGGCAGCCGGCTGAGGTAGGCGAGGTTGGAATAGCCGGTGCCGAAGTCGTCGATGGCGATGGCGACGCCCATGTCGCTGAGCGCCTGCAGCTGCTGCAGGGGCCGGCCGGCGGAGCCCATCACCGCCGACTCGGTGAGCTCCAGCTGCAGCAGGCTCGGCGGCAGCCCGGTCTCGGTGAGGATCGCGGCGACGTCCGCGACGAGGTCGGAGTCCCACACCTGGCGCACCGCCACGTTCACGCTGACGACCAGCTGTTCGCCGGGGTGGTCCAGCTGCCAGCGGCGGGCCTGGCGGCAGGCGGTCGCCAGGATCCAGCGGCCGAGCGGCACGATGGCACCCGTCTCCTCCGCCAGTCCGATGAAACGATTGGGCGGGAGCGTGCCGAACTGCGGGTGGTGCCAGCGCACCAGCGCCTCCACCCCGCGCAGGACGCCGTCGCCGAGCCCCACCAACGGCTGGTACTGCAGCGAGAACTCCTCGCGGTCGACGGCCGGGCGCAGCGTGTTGGAGAGGGCCTGCCGGGTCATGCGGTGGGCGTTGCGCTCGGGGTCGAAGAGGGTCCAGCGGGCCTTGCCGTCCGCCTTCGCCCAGTACAGCGTGGTGTCCGCCGCCTGCATCAGCTCGGTGGCGTGGGTGCCGGCCGCCGGGCGCTCGACCACGCCGATGCTGGCCGACACCGCCAGCCGCTGCCCGGCCACCTCGAACGGCCGCGTGAGGTGGGCCTGGACGGACGCGGCGAGGTCGATCAGCTGTTCGGTGCCCGCCGATTCCTCGACCAGCAGCGCGAACTCGTCGCCGCCGAGCCGGGCGACCAGGTGGCCGCCGGGGGCCGCGCACTGCGTCAGCCGCTCGGCCACCGCGCACAGCAGCCGGTCGCCGGCCCGGTGCCCCAGGGTGTCGTTGACGGCCTTGAAGCCGTCCAGGTCGAGGTAGCACAGCCCGATGCGGCCGCTGCGCCCGTCGGCGTCGCGCCGGGCGGCGGCCGTGGCCAGGGCGCCGGCCAGGCGCTCGAAGAACAGGCTGCGGTTGGGCAGCCGGGTGACCGGGTCGTGCATCCGCAGGTGCCGCAGCCGGGCCCGCAGGTCGCGCCGGTCGCTGATGTCGGCCACCGACAGCAGGGCGTCGGGGGTCTCGGGCAGCGGGGTGACGGTCACCTCGGCCCATACGCCCTGGCCGCCGGGCTGCTTGAGCCGGCGGGTGCAGTGGAGCCGGTCGCGGCGGCCGAGCAGCACCTCCCGGTAGGCGCTCCAGGTGCGGGAGTCCTCGCGCAGACCGGTGAACTCGGCGGCGGGGGAGTCCTGGAGCCGCGCGGGGTCGGTGCCCAGCAGGGCGCCGAGGGCGTCGTTGGCGGTGCGTACGAGGCCGTCTCGGCCGACGACGGCCATACCGAGGCGCGCGGCACGGAAGGCGGCGCGGAATTCATTCGAAGTGACGTGACGCTGCGTGACGACTGGCGGCTTTGGACCGGGCTTGCCGCCCTGGCCGTCGAGTGTTCCGCTCAACGCTCGCTCCCGCGTGGCATTCGTCCCGCACGGACCCCGTGCGGGTGTCGTGTGTCTCGTACGCGTGGTGGAAAAGGCGGCAAATGGCCGCCTGTAGGGGGATTCTGTGCTCGAAGTGTGGCGAGCATAGAGCCCGCGCAGGGACCGTTCCAGCGGCCCGGCCGTGAGCGGGGGAGCCGTCGGCATGGGTCCGACCGTTTCTGACCGCCCATGCACGCCTGTGCGCACTCACGCCCGAGACTGCCGGGCGGTTCTTATCGACCATCTTTCGCGACTGACCATCCGTGACTGAGTGTGATGTACCCAGAAGTCGGCTTAGTCACTCGACTGGGGTAGTGAAACGGGGCATAACACCGCAAATAACAAGAGGGTGGGTGAGGTCTCCCAATTCCGTCCCCGGAGGTCGACGTGGTGCGTCCGCTGACACCCATGGGAGTGGACCGGCCGCGGCCGCGCCGCGCGGAACGGTCCCGGCTGCGCCGCCTGGGCGCCGTGCTCACCTGCCTGTGCGCGATCGCCACGACCATGGTCGCCGCCCCGGCGCACGCGGCGGGGCCCGGCGGTCCCTGCGCGCTGCCGCGCAGTCAGGCGCACCACTCCGAGGGGGTGGACACCTGGAACCCGGACTACCCGCGGCCCGTCGGCCGGCTCGACGCGGTCATGATCTTCCTGTCGTTCCCGGACGCCAGGCCCACCGTCTCCCCCGACCGGCTCGCCGCCGACCACTTCCCCGCCACGTCCCGCTTCTTCGAGCGGGCCTCCTACGGACGGTTCTCGCTCCGCGTCCATCCGGTGAAGCGCTGGTTCCAGATGCCCCACACCTCCGGCGAGTACCACATACAGCGCGACTGGGACGGCGACCGGCGCTCGGCCTACCTGCGGGACGCCATCGCCGCCGCCGACCGCTCCGTGGACTTCCGGCGCTACAGCCTCGTCTACCTCGTCGCCGACCCCGACGCCCCCGGGGTCGACTCCGACGCCACCAAGGTCGTCAACCTGGAGGAGCCCATCCGCGTCGACGGCAGCGACCTGCGGCGCGTCGTGACGGTCTTCGAGCACCACCCGCCGGACCGCAACGTCCTCGCCCACGAGACCGGGCACGTACTGGACCTGCCCGATCTCTACCACCGGCCCACCGACGGCAAGGGCGACTGGGACACCCACGTCGGCGACTGGGACCTCATGGGCAGCCAGTTCGGACTCGCCTCCGAACCCTTCGGCTGGCACAAGTGGAAGCTCGGCTGGCTGACCCCGCGCCAGGTCGACTGCGTCAACGCCCCGGGCTCCGCCCTGCACACCCTCCAGCCGCTGGAGAGCCCCATGCACCCCGGCACGGACGCCCGCACCCGCATGGTCGTGGTCCGTACGGGCGCGACCACCGCCGTCGTCGTCGAGGCGCGCGGCGCCTTCGGCAACGACGCGGCCACCTGTACCGAGGGAGTGCTGGTCTACCGGGTGCGCAGCGACACCGCCTCCGGCGGCGGGCCCATCCAGGTGCTCGACGGCCACCCGGGCGGCCACGCCTGCTGGGGCCAGTCCGTCTACCCGCCGCTGGCCGACGCCCCCCTGGGCCCGGGCGAGTCCCTGGGCTCCGTCGCGGACGGGGTCCGGGTGGAGGTGCGGGGGCACACGGCGACGGGGGCCTGGACGGTGAAGGTGAGCCGGGGGTGACGGTCGGCGCCGTCGGGGCCCGGCGGGTGTGCGGCGCCTCGCGGGCGTACGACGAAGGGCCTCATCTTTCGATGAGGCCCTTCGTCTGTCGGTGCGCCGCCAGGGACTCGAACCCCGGACCCGCTGATTAAGAGTCAGCTGCTCTAACCAACTGAGCTAGCGGCGCCTGCTGACGTGGAAAACTTTAGCACCCCGATCCGGTGGAAAGAAAATCCGTATGTTTCAGCCCCGCGCCGGCATGGGTACAGGGGCCGCCGAGCCCGCCCGGGCGGCCCGTACGCAGGCCCACAGCAGCGCGTCCGCGGCCGGCAGCCAGGGGTGGCGGGTCTCCGGGGCCACCAACCAGCGGGTCGTGGCGGGAGCGGGCTCGCTCTCCTCGGGCTGGGGAAGCAGCGGCGGGACGGTCACGGCGTCCCCCGGGCCGTAGGAGAGCAACTGGGGCATGGCCCCCTCGCTCCCCGCGCCCTGGACCCACTCCTCCCAGCCGAGCAGGGCGGGCAGCCGCTGGGCCGTTCCGGGGGCGGCGAACAGCAGCAGTATCCCGCGGTGCGCCGCCACCGGGCCGGAACCGGGCCCGGTGGGCGACCACAGCTGGTCGAGCATCCGGCGGCCGAACAGCGTCGGCGCGCCGATCACGTCGAACACCGTGCCGCAGGGCAGCACAGCCGTGGCCTGGGCGCTGCCGGCCCACAGGGCGTGCACGGAGGCGGGGAACCGGCTGGCGGAGGCGAGCCAGTCGGCACCGGCGGGGGTGACGCCGGCGGCGGGCCGGTGGCGGACGGGGCGCGGAGGGTGCGGCCAGGAGCTCATGGCCCTATCGTCGGCGGCGCAGTGGGGTCGGTCCGGGGTAGTTGCCGGAAATCGGGACAGGGCCGTGGGCCGTGCGCTACCTTGTGCGCCGCATATGCCAACGGCCCATGGTCGGGACCATGGGCCGTACGGGTCAGTCGACCGCGGTGTTGCTGCCGCGCTGCAGCTCGCGGCCGAACTCGACCATCTTCTTCGCGTAGTCCTCGCTCCATTCGGCGCGCTCGGCGATCACCGCCGTCGGCAGTCTGTCGAAGCGCCGGGGATCGGCGAGCTGAGCCGCTGCCACCGCCTGGTACTCCGTCGCCCGGTCCGCTGCCGCGCGGAAGGCCAGCGCCAGCTCCGTGGAGCGGGTCAGCAGCTCACGCGGGTCCTCGATCGATTCGAGGTCGAAGAAGTGCTCGGGATCGGCGACGGCCTCGGGTGGTTCGAAGAGCAGCTGCGCGGGCTTCAGGCGGCGCTGGGCACTGTCCTGCGCGCCGGGAGCCTGCTTCGGCTCGCACATGTACATACCTCCAGAATCGTCTGCACCGTCATCCATTGTCCTGCCGCGCGCAAGTGCGCCCCCGCTCCCTCCCCGGGATCCAGCCGCCCCCCAGCCCGCCGCGCGTCACGGCCGCCAGGCCACCCGGTGCTCCGCCAGATGGGCCAGCACCGCGTGGTTCGCCTCCCATCCGTCCGGGAACTTCACCGTCACTCCCAGCTGCACCGGGTCCGTCGAGGGGTGCTCGTCCAGCAGCCGGTCGACGCCCGCCCGGCACACCACGATGCACGCGTGCCGGTGCCGCGACGCCAGCACGCACAGGCGGCCCGTCTCCAGGTGGAAGGCCGTGGCGTCCGGGCGCCCCGACAGCGGGTGCAGCACGACCGTCACGTCGAACTCCCGGCCCTGGAGCCGGTTGGCCGTGTCCACCGTGACCCCGCCCGGCCCCGGGTCCACGCCCAGGCCCGCGAGCGCCGCGCGCACCGCCGCGGCCTGGTCGCGGTGGGCCGTGCCGACCGCGACGCGGTCCGCCGTGAGCGGCACCGGGTCGGGGGATCGCTCGCTGGTCACGGCGCCGCCGCGGTCCAACAGGCGGCGCACGACCAGCGCCACCGCGCCGACCGCCTCCGGGTCCGTGCGCGGGGTGTGGCGGGCGGGCAGCTCCAGCAGGCCCCAGCCCGTCCCGGCCGCTTCGTCCAGCACCCGGTCCGGCCCGGAGCCGTCGGAGGCCACGGCGAACGCCATCCGGCGCTCGCCGTGGCCCGTGCCGCTGCGGAAGGGCGTGTACGGATAGAACGCGTCCGAGACCAGCGGCGCGGCGGAGGCGGGCAGCCGCCACGACACCGGCAGCCGGTGCTGCGGCAGGTCCGGATTGTGCGCGAGGAGCGTGGAGACCGCGCTCGCCGACGGGTCGTACGACAGCCCCGCCCACTGCTCGGCCCCCACCACGCTGAACGGGTCCAGCTGGCCGGGATCGCCCACGAACAGGGCCCGCTCGAACAGGCCCGCCACCGCGAGCAGCGCGTCCGAGCGCATTTGGTACGCCTCGTCGACGATCGCGTGCCCCCACGGCTCGGCGACCTTGGTGTGGGCCCACTTCGCGGCCGTGGAGACGACGACGTCCAGCCCGGCGAGCTCCGCCACCCGCGCGGACGGCACGACGTGGTCGAACGCGTCGAGCGCCGGGTCGTAGGGGTGCCGGTCACTGCTGTGCAGACGGCCGACGGGCAGCCCGGGATCCTGCTCGGCCAGGCGCAGCACGAGGTCGTCGACCTGGGCGTTGGTCTGCGCGACGATCATCAGGGGCCGGCCCGCGGCGGCCAGCTCGCGCGCCGCACGCACCACCAGCGTCGACTTGCCGGCGCCCGGCGGGGAGTCCACGACGACGCCGCGGTGCGGGCTGTGCAGCGTGTCGCGCAGGATGGCGTCCGTGGCCGCTGCCGCCGCCCCGGCGGGGTCGAAGGCGCGCCCGGGCGCCATGCGTACGGTCACAGACGGTCCTCCGCGGTCACGGGGTCGGGGGCCTCGGCGACGGCGGCCGGCGGGCCGCCGTGGGTCCAGGGGGTCTGCTCGGGGTCGGGCAGGTCGGGGCCGCCCCTGGGCGCATGGTCGAAGAGTGTCCAGCACACGTGGTGGCCCGGCTCGGGCACCGAACCCGTGTCGGGCACTTTTCCGCGCCCCATTCCGCCGGTCAGTCGTACGGTCAGCGTGCCGCCGGGCCCGTACGCGACGAACTCCGCGGACTGCGTCCTGCCGTCCGGCAGCGCGCGGTGCAGCGTCGCGCCGTCGGCGACGTGCGGGCCGTCCGCCGTGCGGAGCGTCACCAGCGGGCGGGGACGGGCCACCTTGGCCTGCGTGTACTCCATCACCACCTCGGTGACCTCGCCGGCGAAGGCTTCGCCCGCCAGCCGCCGCGCCGCCATCACCAGCGGGTCGTCCAGTGCCTCCTGGGCGTCCAGCCGCGCCTGCGCGGTCTCCCGGGCGGCGAGCTTGCGGGCCGCGGTGACGGCGTCGTCCCGCCGGGGCTGCGGGGGCTCGCCGGCGCGGACGCGGTCGCGGTGCCCGGTGTACGACCAGCGGTCGCGCTTCCAGCGCTCGGCGACGTGCGCGCCCTCGGGCAGCGCGCGCAGCAGGTCGACACCGTGCCACACGGCGTCCCAGGTGGGGCGCAGCTGGGACGCCAGGAGCTCGCGGAGCGCACGGTCGGCGTCGGCCAGCGCCTCCTGGGCGGCCGCGAAGCGGTGCGGGGCCGCTTCGAGCGCCTCGGTGCGGGCCCGGTCGTAACGGGTGACGGCCGGGGCCAGCCGCTTGTTGTCGAAGACCGGGTCCGTCGCCGGGCCGGCGGGCGGGTGGATGAGCAGGCCGTCCGCGTCGCGCTCCAGCTCCGCCCGCAGGGCCGCCTGCCCGCCGGGCATCCCGTCCGGCGGATCGATCCAGGCGAGCAGCGCTCCCAGGTGCTGGTCCTCCAGCGCGCTCTGGCCCGTCGCCCAATGGCGGCCCAGCAGCTGCGTCATGGCCAGCAGCAGCGACGAGCCCGGCACGTGGGCCCGCTCCCCGAAGTGCGTCAGCCAGCGGCCCAGCAGCGGCACGCGCGGGGGCGCGGGGTGGGGGGCGTCGGGGTCCTGCTCGGCGGTGCGCCGGAAGCGCATGGAGCGGCCGAGCAGTCGTACGTACTCCACGCCCGCGGCGCTCGGCACCAGCAGCTGCGGGGCGTCGGCGCACAGCTCGACCTCGACCGGCACCTTCCGGCCGGTCTCCGGGTCGGTCTCCTTGCGCTCCTCGTGCTCCACGGCGTCGCCGTACGCCTCGACGTACGGCAGCATCGCGTCGGCCAGCTCCGCGAGGAACGCGAACCGCATGTCCCGGTCGCGCGGCTGCGCCACCACCAGCAGCCGGGGCGCGTCCCGCTCGGTGCCGACGAGCGCGCCCAGCGGCGCCCCCGCCTCGCCGGCCGTGGTGAGCGGCACGAACACCAGCGGCCGCGCGGCGAGGTGGCGGTGCCGCACGGTGGCCAGCGGCCGGGCCCGCCCCTCGCGCACGGCCTCCATGCGGGCGAGCGTGCCGATCAGTGACACGGGAGCTCCTTCCGGGCGGCCGGCACCGGTTCGGCGCCGCACGGCGCGAGCGCCTCGGCCCGCAGTGCCGCCGCGCGGCGCAGGGCGGCCACGGCGGGGTCGTCGGGGTCGCCGGCCTCTCCGGCCGCGGCCGCCAGGACGGACTCGATCGTGGTCAGGCCGCCCAGCTCGGCGCGGGCCCCGCGGCCCAGCGTCTGCACCGAGCCCTCCGCCCGGGCCCGGGCGCGGCAGTGGAAGGCCAGCTCGCAGGCGGCCAGGCACTCCGGCGCGTAGGCCGGTGCCACCGCGTCGAGCGCCTCGGCCAGCTCGCCGGACGGGCGCCGCGGCGTGCGGCCGTCGTCGGCCAGGCACAGATCGAAGCTGGTGCCCTCCGGCAGGGCGGCGGCGATGTCGGCCACGCCGGTGAGCCGGCCGAGCTGGCGGCGCGTCGTGGCGAGCTGCTTGCGGATGTCGACGAGGGCGGCGTCGGGGACGTTGGAGAAGTCCTTGGGACAGACCAGCAGGACCTCATGGCGCACCGTGGCGCCGGAGGCCACGCGCCCGGCCAGGGGCTCCAGGGCGAGCGCGTACACCGCCGCCTGCCGGGCGGCCGCGCCCACCTTCGCGGCGTCGGCCGAGCCGTCGACCATGGCGAAGGACTTGATCTCGACGACCGTCCAGCTGCCGTCGGGGTGGACGACCACCGCGTCCGGCTCCAGGTAGGCGGGCGTCCCGGCGACGTCCATGGCCAGCAGGGGGTGGTCCAGCAGCGTCCACCGGCCGGCGGCCGTGGCCTCGCGCAGGGCCAGGGCCGTCCGGGCCGTGCGGCCCTCGGGCCCGGCGGCGGTGAGGTCGGGGATGCGGACGTCGTCCGGCCCGGGCGGCGGGGCCGCCGCGGCGGCCCCGGCCAGACGCGCGTGGAGCAGCCGGACGAGCTCCGTGCCACCGTCCGCCTTGACGCGCGCCTCGAAGGCGTGGCCGCGGACGAACGCGAACTGGGACTGCCCGAACGTCGCCGGTGAGCCGAGGGCCCGCGCGAGGGCGGCCTTGTCCACACCGGCGCCGTCGAGGAGGGCGCGGCGGTGGCAGCCGGGGTTGGCGGCCAGCGCGGCGAGCGCGCGGGCGTCCAGCGGGAGGGGCGCGACCGAGGGGCCGCGCAGCTCAGCGAGCCGCTGCCGCAGCGTCGTCGGCGCGGTCGTCCCCGGCCTCGCCCCGGGCCTGCTGTCGAGGGATCTGGTCACTGGCGTCCGCCTCGCGAAGTCTCTCCGGCGCCCCCGGCCGGCCCGCTCCGGCGGGGGAGCCGGCGGCGGTCGTCCGGGGAAGCGCTGTACCCGCGGAAGTCTCGCACCCGGCACTGACAATCGCGGGCGTCCCGGTGATTTCGCCGTCCGTCGCGCCGGTGAAGCGGTCGCGGATGCGGGCGGTGAGCCGCAGCGCGGGGCGGGCCAGCAGGTAGCCGATGCCCATGACGCCGGCTCCGGCGGCGGCGTCGAGGAAGTAGTGGTTGGCGGTGCCCATCACGATGAGGGTGATCAGGAGCGGGTAGGCGACGCCGGCGATCCGCGCCCAGGCGGCGCGGCTGTGGCGCCAGAGCACGGCACCGCACCACAGGGCCCAGCCGACGTGCAGGCTCGGCATGGCCGCGTACTGGTTGGTGAGCCCGCCGAGGCCGCGCGGGGCGCTGGCGTCGCCGCCCCACCAGCCGTACTCCGAGTACTGGTGCATGGTGTCGACGAAGCCGTAGGAGCCGTCGAGGAGCCGGGGCGGGCAGGTGGGCAGGAGCGTGAATCCGATGAGGCCGATGAGGGTGGAGATCATCAGCCAGGTCCGCATCCGCCGGTAGTGGTCGGGGCGGCGCCGGAAGAGCCAGACCAGGAGGGCCGGGGTGAGGAGGTAGTGCAGGGCGGCGTAGGCGAAGTCGGCGGGTATGCCGATCGAGGCATGATCGGTGAACAGCCGGTTGAGCGGGTGCTCGAAGTTTATTCGGAACGTTTTTTCAAGATCGAGGATTGCCAGGCCGTGATCCACGGCCGACTGGACATCGCCTCGGACCAGCAGCCGTCCCGCCGAGTACAGCCCGTACACCACGGCTATCAGAGGCAGTTCGGTCCACCAGCGCGGCCGCTTGCCTCGTGGTGCGGTGCGGTACATGCGGACGGCTCTCCATTTGTTCAGGCGACCAAAAAGCGCGCTTGCAACCGTACGGTGTACGCCACATTGCTCGCACACCGCCCCGGCATTCACTCGAACACCGAGGTGCTCGGGGGGAGACGCCCCGATCGCCCCGAGGGTTGCCTGGGTGTGACGTGAGTGATGATGGACGCGGAACGTCATCGAAATGTTGGAGGGGCCCGCCATGGCACCGCGCATCCTGCTGGCCCGGCACGGACAGACGGAGTGGTCGCTGTCCGGGAAGCACACCGGCCGCACGGACATCCCGCTGCTGGACGAGGGCCGGCGCGGCGCCAAGCTGCTGGGCGAGCGGCTGCACCGGGCGCCCTGGGACGCCCTGCCGGGCACGGAGGTCCGCACCAGCCCGCTGGTGCGCGCCAAGGAGACCTGCGAGCTGGCCGGCTTCGGTGACCGGGCCGCCGAGTGGGACGCGCTCATGGAGTGGGACTACGGCGCCTACGAGGGCATGACCCCGGCCGAGATCAAGGCGGGCCGCCCCGACTGGCTCATCTGGCGCGACGGCGTCCCCGAGGGCGAGACCCGGGCGGAGATCTCCGCGCGGGCCGACGAGGTCGTGGCCTGGGCCCGCGAGGCCGACCGCGACGTGCTGATCTTCGCCCACGGCCACATCCTGCGCACCATCGCGGCACGCTGGCTGGGCGAGGACGTCTTCTTCGGCTCCCGCATCCGCCTCGACCCCACGTCGCTGTCCGTCCTCGGCTGGGCCTACGGCGCCCCTGCGCTGGAGCGCTGGAACGACACGGGCCACCTCGCCTGACGACACGGGCCACCCCGCCCGACGGCGCGGGCCCCGGGGGCTCACGCCGACCGTGCGGCCATCCGGTGGCGGGCCAGGAACGACGCCACCGCAGGGTTGGCCGCGTGCCGCCCGAGCAGCTGTGTCGTGGCCGAGAGCATGCCGCGGATGCGGGCCGACCGGACCTGGCCCAGCAGGCTCAGCGCCCGCCCGCCCGCGGCGGCGGCCTCGTCCGGGGCGCCGCCCCGGGCCAGGTCGCCCGCCAGCTGCGCCGTGTAGAGGGCGGTGTTCCGGGCGAAGTGCGGGTCCTGCAGACCGACCGCCCGCTCCGCGTGCTCCGCCGCGCGCCGCCAGTCGCCCAGCGCCGACCAGCACTGCGACTCCAGCCCCTCCAGCTCCGCCTCGCCGAAGAAGCTCATCCACTCCGGGTCCGCCTCGCAGGTGCCCCGGTCGAACAGCGCCCGCGCCCGCAGCAGCGCCTCCTCCGTCGCCGCCCGGTCCTCCAGCAGGGCCCAGCCGCCCGCCTCGCGCAGGGCCAGCAGGGACAGCAGCCGCGCCGACCCCAGCCGCTGCCCCGCCCGCTGCGCCGCCTGCGCGGCGCGCACGGCCTCGCGCGGACGCCCCGCGTCCCGCGCCAGGAAGGCGGTGTTGCAGAAGGCGTGCGCCTCCAGCGCCGGATCCCCCGCGACCCGCGCGGTGGCCAGGGCCTCCGCGTAGTGCGAACGGGCGTCGGAGAACCGGCCCGAGTCATGGGCCAGCCAGCCGACGGAGATCGCCAGCTCACCCGCCCCCGCGTGCAGCCGGTCCGCCACCGACCGCCGCCGCGTCTGGGCGTCGAGCAGCTCGTACGCCGCCTTCAGCGGGCGGGTGGCGCGCCGGTACAGCCCGTCGGCACCGTGCCGGTCGTCGAGCAGCCGGATGCGCCGCACGGCCTGCTCCACGGCGGCGGCCTCGGCCGCGCCCGCGTGGCGCGGCGGGGATGCCAGGGCGGCCGGGGCGGGGCCCAGGGAGGCTACGGCCACGGCGGCCGTACCAGTGGTCATGAACGCGCGACGCAACACGTCGCTCTCCTCGGTGCTGTCGAAGGTGTCGTCCACCGCACCGGAGGTACGGCTTTCGGCCGGGCTCTCGGATGGCCCGGGGGGCGCGGAGCCCTGCTTGCGCGCCCCCCGTCCGCGCACCGCCTCGCGCGGCGCGAAGCCCATGTCCGCCGGTTCGAGGCCGGGGAACATATGCCTGAACACCCGTTCGTAGGCGTAGTTGGGGCAGCGGATCTCGCCCGACTCGACGCGCCCGACGTAGCGCGCGTCACAGGAGACGTGTTCACCGATCTCCCGGGCCGCCCGGCGCACCGCCGCCGCGAACTCGCCTGGTGAGCGCTGCCCGCGCAGCTCCCGGAAGGCGGTGTTCGGGCGCGGTGACGAGGACGCGCTGTGCGACGCCATGGCGGACCCTCTCCCTGGCGAGCCGCCCCTCGGGCAACCCGCGGGGCGGGCGGCTGTGCTGCCGTGTGGCGTGATGACCGTACCGGCTGCGCCGGGGCGCCAAGGTCCGGTTTGGCTACAAAACGGATATCCCACCTGTCATCCGCCATGAACTGCCATCCTTTGCAGCGGCATGGCGCCGTAGCCGTTGACGCCCTGGGCCGTTGAACCCCGTGAAGCATGAGCGCGGGCTCGATGTGGACCCGACGCGGACGGCGCGGCGTGAGGAGGGGTTTCCCGTGGCGGAGGCCGGACTGGACATCGGCGGCGGTTCGCGGACGACGGCTCTGCACCAGCCGCGTCAGGACCGCAGCCCCTCCCCGTACCCGCCCCCGCCCGCCGGTGAGGACGGCCGCCCGTGCGACCTCGTCACCGTCCCCGCCCGCCAGGGGCTGGAGGCGGTGGACATCCTGCGGCTGCGCGACGGCGTCGGTCCCGTCCTGCACGACGGCGACTGCGACACCCTCGGCTTCCTCGTGCCGGCCGGCACGGCGGACGGCTGGGACGTGCCGGGCAGCGCCTGCACCCAGACCTACGGGCGCGGGCTGCGCACCGGCGCCTTCGCCGAGCCGCCCGTCACCGGCACCGGCTGGCTCGTCGCGCCGGATGCCGCCTACGGTGCCGCCACCGACCCCGTGGTGCTGCGCGCCGCACTCGGCGAGGCCGCCCGCACCATCGAGGCCGTCGACCGCTGCCGTTAAGCCGGCCCGTCGGCACCGGCGATACTGGACGGGTGGCGAAGGGCAAGCAGAAACAGACGCGCGGGCGCACCGCGGAAGCGATATCCGCGCAGGTGGCGGGCGGTCTCGCGGAGCTGGTGCCCGACCGCGACCGGCCGCGCGCCCGCACCCTCCTGATCGACGGGGCCCCGCAGTCCCACGTGGACCTCGACGACCCCGCGCACCTGGACTTCTCCTACCAGCGCCGGCTCGGCCACATCGCCGACCTCGTCGCGCCGCCCGGCAAGCCCGTCCAGGCGCTGCACCTGGGCGGCGGCGCGTTCACCCTCGCCCGCTACATCGCCGCCACCCGGCCCCGCTCCACCCAGCAGATCGTCGAGATCGACGCCCCGCTCGTGCAGTTCGTCCGCGCCGAGCTGCCGCTGGAGAGCGGCTGGCGCATCCGGGTGCGCGGCGGCGACGCCCGCGAGGGGCTCGCCAAGGTGCCGGACGGCTGGGCGGATCTGATCATCGCGGACGTCTTCAGTGGCGCCCGCACCCCCGCCCACCTGACCAGCACCGAGTTCACGGCCGAGGTGCGGCGCGCACTGCGCCCGGGCGGCTTCTACGCCGCGAACCTCGCCGACGGCCCGCCGCTCGCCCACCTCAAGGCGCAGATCGCGACCGTACGGACCGTCTTCCCGGAGCTGTGCCTGACTGCCGACCCGGCGGTGCTGCGCGGCCGCCGCTTCGGCAACGCCGTCCTGCTCGCCGCCGACCGCGAGCTGCCCGTCGCCGAGCTCACCCGCCGGGCCGCCACCGACCCGCACCAGGGGCGGGTCGAACACGGCCGCGCCCTCGACGACTTCACCGGTGGCGCCGCGCCCGTCACCGATGCCGACGCCAGGCCCTCGCCCGCGCCGCCGCCCTCGGTCTTCGAGTAGCCGCGGCCTCAGCAGGGCGGCAGCTGACCGGTGCGGATCAGGCGGGCGTACCAGTCGGCGCTGGACTTGGGGATACGGGCCTGGGTGGCGTAGTCGACGTAGACCGCGCCGAAGCGCTTGCTGTAGCCGTACGCCCATTCGAAGTTGTCCAGGAGGGACCACAGGAAGTAGCCGCGCACGTCCGCGCCGTCGTCCAGGGCGCGCAGCACGGCCTCCAGGTGGGCGTGCAGGTAGGCGATGCGTTCGGGGTCGTGCACCGTGCCGTCCGCGCCCGGCTTGTCGTCGTAGGCGGCACCGTTCTCGGTGATGATCAGCGGCAGGTCCGGGGCCTCGCGGGCGAAGCGCATCAGCAGGTCGTAGAGGCCGGTGGGGTCGACGGACCAGCCCATCGCGGTCCGCTTGCCCGGCGGCTGGTGGAAGGCCACGCCGTCCGCGCCCGGCCAGGGGGAGCGCTCGCCGCCGTGGCCGTCGGCGCGGGCGGGGCGGCTGTCAGTGGCGGCTGATACCACTGACGGTGCGTAGTAGTTGATGCCCAACGCGTCGAGGGGGTGCTTGATGACGTCCGGATCGCCGTCGCGCACGAACGCCCAGTCGGTGATCGCCGCCGTGTCGGCCAGCAGGTCGGCGGGGTACGCGCCGCGCAGCATGGGCTCGGTGAAGATACGCGTGGAGAGGGCGTCGATGCGGCGCCGGGCGTCCGCGTCCGCGGGGGAGGGCGTACGGGCGCGTACGGCGCCGGTGTTGAGGGCGACGGTCAGCAGCGCCCGGGCGGGAAGGACGGCCCGCAGCGCCTGGGCACCCAGCCCGTGGGCGAGGTTGAGGTGGTGGGCGGCGCGCAGGGCGGCCTCGTCGTCGGTGCGGCCGGGGGCGTGCACCCCGGAGGCGTAGCCGAGGAAGGCGCTGCACCAGGGCTCGTTGAGGGTGGCCCACAGATCGACGCGGTCGCCCAGTGCCTCGCCGACCAGGTGCGCGTAGTCGGCGAAGCGGTGCGCCGTCTCGCGCTCGGGCCAGCCGCCGGCGTCCTCCAGCTCCTGCGGCAGGTCCCAGTGATAGAGGGTCAGCACCGGCCTGATGTCGTGGGAGAGGAGGTCGTCGACGAGCGCCCGGTAGAAGTCGAGCCCGCGCCGGGAGGCGGGCCCGCGGCCGGTGGGCTGGACGCGCGGCCAGGAGACGGAGAAGCGGTAGGCCCCCAGCCCCAGCCCGGCCATCAGGCGCACGTCCTCCTGGCGGCGGTGGTAGTGGTCGGTGGCGACGTCCCCGGTGTCGCCGCCCTGCACCCGGCCGGGGGTGCGGGCGAAGGTGTCCCAGATGGACGGGGTGCGCCCGTCCTCCCGGGCGGCGCCTTCGACCTGGTAGGCGGCGGTCGCGGCACCCCAGAGGAAGCCGGACGGAAAGTTCACGGTCACGAGAGCGCTCCGGGAGGTGGGAGAGGACGAGGACGTGGAGGAGGGGACGGGATCAGCCCTTGACCGCACCCCGCATGATGCCGCCCACGATCTGTCTGCCGAAGAGCGTGAAGGCGAGCAGCAGCGGCAGGGTGCCCAGCAGTGCACCGGCCATGACGACGGCCTGGTCGGGGACGTAGCCGCGGCCGAGTCCGGTGAGGGCCACCTGCACGGTCGGGTTCTCCTGGGTCAGCGCGATCACGGGCCAGAAGAAGTCGTTCCACGCCTGGACGAACGAGAGCATGCCCAGCACGGCCATGGCCGGCCGGGCGACGGGGAGGACCACGTGCCACACCACGCGCCAGCTGCTCGCGCCGTCGACGCGGGCCGCCTCGACCAGCTCGGTGGGCAGCGCCTCGACGAGGTACTGACGCATGAAGAAGACGCCGAAGGCGCTGACCAGGGTGGGGAGGACGACGGACTGCAGCTGGTCGGTCCAGCCGAGCCGGGCGACGACGAGGAACAACGGCACCACGCTCAGCTGCGGCGGGACCATCATCGTGCCGACGGTCAGCAGGAGCAGGGCCCTGCGGAAGCGGAAGCGCAGCTTGGCGAGGGCGAAGCCGGCGACGGTGGAGAAGAGCACGGTGCCCAGCGCGACCATCCCGGCGACCAGGGTCGTGTTGAACAGCGCGAGGCCCATGTTGGCGTCGGTCCACGCCGAGCCGAGGTTCTCCAGGAGGTTGCCGCCGAACCACAGGGGCGGTGGGGTGCGGGCCAGGCGGGCGTTGTCGCGGGAGGCCGCGACCGCCGTCCACACCAGGGGGAGGAGCGAGCCGGCGGTGAAGAGCGTCAGCACGGCGTAGACGAGGGGCCCGCCGTGCAGCTGCCGCCCCGCACGGGGTGCCGGGACGACGCGCCGCGCCGCGGTCGTGGGCCTCGGGCCGGCGGGGTTCACGGCCTTGACTCACCCTTCCTTCCGCAGGCGTCGCGCGATCAGCCCGCCGGCGGCGGCGATCAGCAGCAGGATCAGGAACATCGTCCACGCGACGGCACAGGCCCGCCCCAGGTGGAAGTTGAACCAGCCCTGCTCGTAGAGATAGAGACCGAGCGTCTGGAACTGGTGCGCGGCGCCGCCCTTCTGCCCTCCGGCCCCGCCGAACAGCAGCGGTTCGCCGAAGAGCTGGGTCGCCCCGATCGTCGAGACGACGATCGTGAAGAGGATGGTCGGCCGCAGCGCCGGCACGGTGATGTGCCGGAACTGCGCGAGGCGCGAGGCGCCGTCCAGCGCCGCCGATTCGTACAGCTCGTCAGGCACCGCCTGCATGGCGGCCAGGTAGATCAGTGCGTTGTAGCCCGTCCACCGCCAGACGACGATCGAGGACACCGCGCACCGGGAGGACCACGTGCCGTTCTGCCAGTCGACCGGGCCGATCCCCGCCGCGTCCAGCGCCCAGTTCACCATGCCGTAGTCCCGCCCGTAGAGCAGGACGAAGACGAGCGTGGCCGCGGCGACGGAGGTGGCGTAGGGGGTCAGCAGCGCGACCCGCCAGAACGTGGCGGCCCGCAGCCGGTAGTGGAGCAGATGGGCCAGGCCCAGCGCCATCAGCAGCTGGGGAACGGTGGAGAGGACACCGATGGTGAAGGTGTTGCGCAGGGCGTTCCAGAAGAAGTCGTTGCCCAGCAGACGGGCGTAGTTGTGCAGCCCCGCCCACTCCATGCGGCCGGGGGAGGTCAGCTCCACCCGGTGCAGTGAGGCCCAGCCCGTGTAGAGGAGGGGGAAGAGCCCGAATGCGGCGAAGAAGAGGAAGAACGGCGCGACGAACGCGTAGGGGCTGCAGCGCACGTCCCAGCGGTACAGACGGCTGCGCCAGGGGCCGGGCCCGGCCCGGCCCTGCCGGCGGCCCGCCGCCTGGCCGGCCGGGGCGCCCTCCACCACCGTGGTGGTGGCGGTCATCCGTCCACCGCGTTCTCGATCTCCTTCTGCGCCGCCCGCCAGCCCGCCCGGGCCGGCCGGCCCTGCTGCTCGACCTGCGGGATGCCGACGTCGGTGAAGGCCGTCCCCATCTGCGCCTCCATCGGGCCGTGGACGAGCAGGGGGATGGAGCGGGCCGCCGTCGTGAAGATCGCCCCGATGGGCGCATTGCCGAAGTAGGCGTTCCGGGCGTCCCTGACCTGCGGCATCGCATACGAGGCCGGGGTGGAGGGGACACCGGCCTGGCGCTCGAAGAGCCGGGCCTGCTGGGCGGGCGCCGTCAGCCAGACCGCGAGCTCGATCGCCGCCGCCCTGTGCCGGGCCGCCTTCGGGACGCCGATGAAGGAGCCGCCCCAGTTGGCGGGCCGGGGCGCGGTGGCCACGTCCCACTTGTCCCGGCCCGCGGCACCCGACTTCTCCTTGATGTAGCCGAGCATCCACGGCGGGCAGGCGACGGTGGCGAAGCGGCCGTTGGCGTACGCCTGGTCCCAGGGCTTCTCGAACTGCTTCAGCCGCGCGGTCAGCCCCGCCCGGACGGCCTGCACGGCCAGGTCCCAGGAGGTCCTGACCGCCGGGCTGTTCGCGTAGACGGGCCTGCCGCGGCGGTCGTAGTAGCGCTCCGCGTAGCCGTGGACGGAGGCGTTGTAGAGGCCGGCCGCCGAGTCCGTGAAGACGGTGCCCGCCGGGGCCCGCCGGGTGTACGCCCGGCCGGTGTCGATGTACCTCTGCCAGTCGCCGGCCCACAGCCGGCCGACCGCCTCCCGGTCCGTCGGGAGCCCGGCCCTGCGGAAGAGGTCCTTGCGGTAGCAGACGGCGATCGGGCCGATGTCCGTACCGAGACCGATGGTGCGGCCGTCCCGGGTGGTGGCCTGCGCCCATTTCCACGGCAGCCAGTCGCGCCTGCGCACCCCCTTCGCCCGGCCCAGGTCGACGAAGAGGTCGCCCTGCGCGGCCGCCACCTGGTGGATGTTGCCGACCTCCATGGCCTGGATGTCGGCCAGGCCACTGCCCGCCGCGAGGTGGGTGAGGAGCTGGGGGTAGTAGGCGTCATTGCGCTCGATCACGCTTTCCCTGATGGTGACGCCCGGGTGCAGCCGCTCGTACTCCTCGTAGAGACCCGCCTGCTTGCAGCCGAAGACACCGAAGGTGCCGATGGTGACCGTGGTCCGCCCACTGCCGCCGGGACGGTCGGCGTCGCCGCCGTCCCTGGCGCAGCCGTCGAGGAGACTGACGACGAGGACGAGCGCGGCGGCCGCGAGGAGCAACAGTGCCCGGCGGCGGAAGGGACCGCTCGACCAGGCCGGGGTCACGTCTCGACGACGACGTTCTCAGCCTGCGGTCCCTTCGGTCCCTGGGTGACGTCGTAGGAGACCTTGTCGTTCTCGCGCAGCTCCTTGTATCCGGTGCTCTGAATCGCGGAGAAGTGGACGAACACGTCCGGGCCGCCGTCGTCCTGCGCGATGAAGCCGAAGCCCTTGTCGGCGTTGAACCACTTCACTGTGCCTGTTGCCATCGGTCATGACCCTTCGTCCGGTGTCGGCACCTCAGCATTCCCCGGACCCGGCCCGAACTTCCCCCGTACGCGCCCTGCGTCACTCCTGGGGACTACAAAACGACAAGGGCCCGGTCCGCTTGCGCGAACCGGGCCCTTGCTCGGTGAGGGTGAGTAACGGGACTCGAACCCGCGACATCCTGGACCACAACCAGGTGCTCTACCAGCTGAGCTATACCCACCGTGTCCGGTGCGTTTCCCACCGGCCGAGAAAAAGTGTACAGGGTCCGGAGGGGTGCTCGCTCCCAGCTTTCGTCGTGCCGGGAGCGAGCTACGTCACTATGCCTGAACAGGCAGGACGTGCTTGGCCGCGATGGCCTTCGCCGTGTCGGAGTCCGGGCCGGGCTGCGGCACGAAGATCGCCTCGCGGTAATAGCGGAGCTCGGCGATCGATTCGCGGATGTCGGACAGTGCCCGGTGGTTGCCGTTCTTCTTCGGGCTGGCGAAGTAGGCACGCGGGAACCAGCGGCGCGCCAGCTCCTTCACCGAGGACACGTCCACGATCCGGTAGTGCAGGTGACTCTCCAGTCCGGGCATGTCGCGCAGCAGGAAGCCGCGGTCGGTGCCGACCGAGTTTCCGCACAGCGGGGCCTTGCCCGGTTCCGGGACGTGCTCGCGGACGTACGCCAGGACCTGCCGCTCGGCTTCTTCGAGCGTGGTCCCGCCGTCCAGCTCCGCCAGCAGCCCGGAGGCCGTGTGCATCTGGCGCACCACCTCGGGCATGGTGGCGAGCGCCTCGGCGGGCGGGCGGATGACGATGTCCACGCCGTCCCCGAGGATGTTCAGCTCAGAGTCGGTGACCAGTGCGGCCACCTCGATGAGCGCGTCGGTCGACAGCGAGAGCCCGGTCATCTCGCAGTCGATCCACACCATGCGATCGTTCATACGTCTCACCCTACGGGGCGCTCCCGCTGACCGGGCAGGCGTGGGGCGTACAGGTCCGACTCCGGTTTGCCCGGATCCGGGATGTTCGTCCCGGGTCCACCGGTGTGGCCGGGCATATGGCCGAGATGCCCGCTGTGCCCTCCATGGGGTGGGGGAGCGCCCAGGGGCGCGCCCGTCACCGCATGGGCGGGGGCCATGGCCGTGCGCCGCATCGCCATGAGCGCCTCGCCCGAGCGGGGCTCCACCGGCTCCGGCCGGTCGAAGCGGTCGCCGCGCTCCGGGCGCTCCGCACGCTCCGCCCGCTCGCCCCGCTCCGGCCGGTCCACCACGCCGCTCTGCGGCCGGCGTGCCCGGTAGGCGGCCCGGTAGGCGGCGGGGGAGGACCCCAGCTGCCGCCGGAAGTGGCCCCGCAGGGCCACCGGCGAACGGAAGCCGCAGCGCCCGGCGACCTCGTCCACGGAGTAGTCCGAGGTCTCCAGGAGCCGCTGCGCCTGGAGCACCCGCTGGGTGATCAGCCACTGCAGCGGGGCGCTCCCGGTGAGCGAACGGAACCGCCGGTCGAACGTGCGACGGCTCATGTACGCGCGGGCGGCCAGGGTCTCCACGTCGAACTGCTCGTGGAGGTGCTCCAGCGCCCAGGCGACGACCTCGGCCAGCGGGTCGGCGCCGATCTCCTCCGGTAAAGACCTGTCGAGGTAGCGCTCCTGTCCTCCGCTGCGGCGCGGCGGGACGACGAGGCGGCGGGCCAGGGCCCCCGCGGCGTCGGCCCCGTGGTCGGTGCGGACGATGTGCAGGCACAGGTCGATGCCTGCCGCGGTGCCCGCGGACGTCAGTACGTCGCCGTCGTCGACGAAGAGCTCCCGCGGGTCCACGTGGACCGAGGGGTAGCGCTTGGCGAGCGTGGGCGCGTACATCCAGTGGGTGGTGGCGGGCCTGCCGTCGAGCAGGCCCGCGGCGGCCAGTACGAAGGCCCCGGTGCACAGCCCGACGATGCGGGCGCCCTCCTCGTGGGCCCGGCGCAGTGCGTCGAGCGCGGCGGCCGGTGGCGGCTGCGTGATCGACCGCCAGGCCGGTACGACGACGGTGCCGGCCCTGGAGAGTGCCTCCAGGCCGTACGGTGCGGTCAATTCCAGGCCGCCGGTTGTTCGCAATGGCACATCTTCGCCCGCGCACACCAGCAATCGGTAGCGGGGAACTCCGGCGTCCTGTCGGTCGATCCCGAACACGGAGAGCGGGATGGAGCTTTCGAAGATGGGGCCGCCGCTGAAAAGAAGTACGGCGACGATCTCCCGGCGGCGGCGTCCGGAGAGCTTGCGCGCGGTCTCCGGTACGGTCGTGGAGTCCTGGCTCATGGCGCTAAGCCCCCCTCGGCGGTCGAGTCCTCTCGGTCCTGCACGTTTCCCCTCGGTCCTGAACGGTTCCCCCGCCGGTCATGGCCAAGATCGAATCTACTGCGTCACTTGGAGACGCGGTGACCAGTTCACCACCCGCCTCTAAGTCGACATGACAACTTGGCGCGAAGCGTTCGATCACGAAGCGTTGCACCTGCAGGCTCCGGTGAAAAGTACGCCTCTCGCCCATGCCCACTGTCCGTAGGCGGCAACCGCCCTCCGCGGCGCTTTCCTTGCTGGTCGACCGGCTGTTGGAGGGCCCTCCGGCCAAGGTATGAAGTTCGGCCTGAACTTGGCTGAAAACCTACGGGTCCAGGCGTGCGACGGGGTCAGTCCACGGGGCTACCGGGCCCCGGGTGACGGGCTCCGCGATGGCTGCCGCCGCCCGTCCGGCCGCGCCGCCCGCGGTGCGGAACCGACTGCTCCGCCAAGGCCCTGGCGGCGGTGCGCGCGGACTGCCGCAGCAGGGCGTGGCAGACGCAGGTGAGGGCCACCAGACCGGCCGCGGTGCCGGCCGCGCCGCCGAAGGACTGACCGCACATCAGCAGCACGACGGGGACCAGGGCGCAGCTGAACGCCGCCCACCGCACCACGTCGCTCACCGGATCGGGGGACTCCCCTTCGGTGGCGTCCTCGCGGGCGTAATCACGGGTTCCGGGCACGGAGCGGCTCCCTGCTGGCGGCTGCTGGCGGTATTACAACGGCGGCCCGGGGGCAGGGGTCACTGGGGAGCGGCCGCCGGGGAGCGGAGCCGGGGCCATTGCGCTACGCGCCGCGCTCGTGCATGCTCCGGGGAACGCCCACGGGGTCCAGGCCCCGGCGGGCAGCCTCTGGGCAGGCAGCGAGTGTCGCCGTACCCTGGGGGGTAAGCCCTTGAAAAGATGAATCCCGGACGGATTTCGCCGTCCATGATCCATCGCCGGGCGCACCCCTCGACAACTCCAACCAGTCCACCGCCGTTCCCCTCGACAAGAGGCTTCCTTCGCCGAGACACCGATGGCCGGTCACGAATTCTCCGAACCCGCGGACCGCAAGCGGATCGCCGATCAGACGGCGCATCCCGAAGCGGCGGAAGAAACACGTCGTTCCTGCGATCCGGCGTTCCAGCACGGCGTCGTGGTGGGCTTCGACGGTTCCACGTCGAGCGAGCGAGCGCTTGCGTATGCAATCGGCATGGCCCGGCGCTCGGGCTCTGGGCTGATCATCGTCCATGTGGCCAACCGGCTGCCGACGACCGTGTGGGCGGGCTGTGAACCGCCGGTCTTCGTGGACGTACCCGATCACCGCACCGAGGTGCTGGGCCTGGAGCTGGCCTGTGCGGACTATTTGTCCGAAGTGCCGTGGATCCTGGTGGAGCGTGGCGGGGACATCTGCCACGAGCTCGAAGAGGTCGGGCGGGAGTACGCCGCCGACGCGATCGTGGTCGGCTCCACGCACGGTCTGGTCGGCCGGATCTTCGGCTCGGTGGCGGGCCGGCTGGCGCGGCGGGCGCAGCGGCCCGTGGTCGTCATCCCGTAGCTCCCGCGGGACGCCCGTAGGGGTGCGGAAGATCGTTCACGCTCTGCGGGGAGGCGCCAACTGGCGTGCGCCCGGCGGGCGATGACGTCCGAACGCCTCGGCCACCTGCGGAAATCTACTCACGCGTAGAGGTGGATGGCGCGCGCGGTGCGGGTACAACCCCGGCACACGGCGCCGCCGTGCTGCCGGACGGGAGGTGACGGTTCCCGGGACCGGTGGCTCGCCGCCGGCGTGAGGGCGACGCCGGCGCAGGGGAGGCGGTCCCCCGCGCGCGTGGTGGCACGCGCGGGGGACCGTTCTCTCGTACCTGTCGCGGACAGGTGCGGACAGGTCCGAGAGGTCCGAGGGGGCCCGCCGGGGCGGGCCCGGGCGGGACTACTCGACGGTGACGGACTTCGCCAGGTTGCGCGGCTTGTCGATGTCACGGCCCATGGCCTTCGCCGTGTAGTACGCGAAGAGCTGCAGCGGGATGCCCATGAGGATGGCGTCCAGCTCGTCCTCGTTCTTCGGCACGACGATCGTGTGGTCGGCCTTCTCCTGCTCCTGGTGCGCGACGGCGAGGATGCGGCCGCTGCGGGCCTTGATCTCCTCCAGCGCGGCGCGGTTCTTCTCCAGCAGCTCGTCGTTCGGAACGATCGCGACGGTCGGCATCGCGGGCTCGATCAGGGCCAGCGGGCCGTGCTTGAGCTCGGAGGCGGGGTAGGCCTCGGCGTGGATGTACGAGACCTCCTTGAGCTTCAGGGACGCCTCGCGGGCCACCGGGTAGCCCCGGACGCGGCCGATGAACATCATCGACTTGGCCTCGGCGTACTCCTTGGCCAGCTCCTCGATCTGCGCCTCGTTCGCCAGGATCTCCTCGATCTGGCCGGGGAGCTTGCGCAGACCCTCGATGATCCGCTTGCCGTCGGCGACGGACAGGTCGCGGGTGCGGCCCAGGTGCAGGGCGAGCAGGCCGAAGGAGACCACCATGTTGGTGAAGCACTTGGTGGAGACGACGCAGACCTCGGGGCCGGCGTGCACGTAGATGCCGCCGTCGGTCTCGCGGGCGATCGCCGAGCCGACGACGTTGACCAGGCCCAGGACGCGGGCGCCCTTGCGCTTGAGCTCCTGGACGGCGGCGAGCACGTCGTAGGTCTCACCGGACTGGGAGACGGCGATGTAGAGGGTGTCGGGGTCCACGACCGGGTTGCGGTAGCGGAACTCGGAGGCCGGCTCGGCGTCCGCGGGGATGCGGGCCAGCTCCTCGATCATCTGGGCGCCGATCTGACCGGCGTGGTACGAGGTGCCGCAGCCGAGGATCTTGACGCGGCGCACGGCGCGCGCGTCGCGGGCGTCGAGATTCAGGCCGCCCAGGTGCACGGTGGAGAAGCGGTCGTCGATGCGGCCGCGCAGGGCGCGGTCCACGGCGTCGGCCTGCTCGTGGATCTCCTTGTGCATGTACGTGTCGTGGCCGCCCATGTCGTACGACTCGGCCTCCCACTCGACGGTGGTCGGCTGGGCCGAGGTGGAGGAGCCCTCGGTGGTGTACGTGCGGTAGTCGTCGGCGCGCAGGGTGGCCATCTCGCCGTCGTCGAGGGTGACGACCTGGCGGGTGTGGGAGACCAGGGCGGCGACGTCGGAGGAGACGAACATCTCCTTCTCGCCTATGCCCAGCACCACGGGGGAGCCGTTGCGGGCGACGACGATGCGGTCCGGGAAGTCGGCGTGCAGGACGGCGATGCCGTACGTGCCCTCGATGTGCTTGACGGCCTCGCGGACCTTCTCCTCCAGCGTGCCGGCCTCGGAGCGGGCGATGAGGTGGGCGAGGACCTCGGTGTCGGTGTCGGAGACGAAGACGAAGCCCTCGGCCGTCAGCTTGGCGCGCAGGTCGGAGGCGTTGTCGATGATGCCGTTGTGGACGACGGCGACCTTCTCGTCGGCGTCCAGGTGCGGGTGGGCGTTGACGTCGTTCGGCGCGCCGTGGGTGGCCCAGCGGGTGTGGGCGATGCCGGTGGTGCCCGCGAAGCGCTTGGGCAGGCGGGACTCCAGCTCGCGGACGCGGCCCTTGGCCTTCGCGGACTTCAGGCCGCCGGTCTTGCCGTGCAGGGCGATGCCGGCGGAGTCGTAGCCGCGGTACTCCAGACGCTGCAGCCCCTCCAGCAGCAGCGGCGCGACGTCACGCTTGCCGATGTATCCGACGATTCCACACATAGGTGAGACCCTCCCAGGTAGACGTTCAGTGGTGCCGATGGCGGCGAGGGCAGCGGGGGCGGTGTGCGGACCGCCTCACCCGTGCCGGTCGTCCCGGCCGGTCAGCCGTAGACGATGCGGCGCAGCTGCCGCAGTGAGAGTTCCGGGGGTGCCACCGCGCGGTGCGGCAGCTCGGCCGCGATCCGCTCGAAGATCTCCGCGTTGTTCAGTCCGCCGGACTGGAGCTCGCGGTGGCGGCGACGGACGAACTCCTCGGCCGTCTCGTCGAAGTACGCGAGCACGTCCAGCACCACCCGGGCAGCCTCGCCGCGCTGAAGCGGCGTGCTGCGCACCAGGTGGTCGACCAGGTCGTCGTGGGACATGCGGCGTTCGAGCACCCGTCGATACTGAGGGGAACCCCGGCCCTACGCAAGAATCCTGCCCGATTTCGGGCAGGAATGCCAGCGGATGTGATGTGAAACAGGGGGAAACGCCTAGAAACGACGCAGGATGGCCTGTTTCGCGGCGGAGAACTCCTCGTCGGTCAGAATGCCCGACCGGTGCAGCTCACCCAGCTCGCGCAGCCGGCGCAGCAGCGCGTCGTGATCGTCGGTGGCCGCGGAGGGCGGCCGGTGGTCCGCGGGGGCGGCCCCGGCCGCGCCCGGTCCGGGCTTGGTGAGCGCGGGCCGGCCGGCGTGCTGCTCGTCCCCGGTGCCCGGGGCGGGCGCCGAGGGGTGCGGCAGGCGGGCGGTGACGGCGGCGGCCACCAGCGCCATCAGCGGGTCCTTCTTGAAGCCGTACAGCTCGACCGCGTGCGGGTCGTGCTTGGGAGGGATGCCGGACGGCGCCGGCGGCACGGTGAAGCGGAGGTGGCCGTTCTCCAGGCCGGCGGAGGGCTGCCACTCGACCGCGGAGATGTCGGCGAGCGTCAGGACGCGCGTGCCGGCGGACTTCTTGCCCTCCTCGGTCTTCCAGTTCCATTCGAGCCGGACGCGCTCGCCGTCGAACGTGGCCGTACCGTCCCCCGCTCCCACCGAGATCGGCAGGGAGGGGCCCGGCAGCAGGTAGCGGTCGGTGGGGCCGGCCGGGACCTGCTCCAGCACCAGGGCGGTGCGCACCTCTTCGGCGAAGTACTCCGCGACGCCCGTGCGGTCGGGCTCCACGGTCAGCTGATACGGATCGGCGGAGTCCGGAAGCCGGCCGCGGGTCGCCTGGGCGAGCGGGTCGGCGCCGTCCCGCAGCCGCAGCCGGAGCCGGCCGCCCTTGCGGCCGGGCTCGAAGGCGATCCCCGCCACGGCCGCCAGGGGCACGCTCAGCTCGCCTAGGGTCTGCCGCAGCAGGTGCACCCCGCGTTCCCGGCCGGGCACGATGCGTATCGCGACGCCGTCGAAGGACCACGTGCCGTCCGTCTGCAAGATCTCAGCCATGGACGGGATTCTCGCAGGTGGATCTTGTTCGGCGGAGGGCCGGCGGGCGGAAGCCGGCCCTCCGGCAGCTCACTCCGTGAAGCCCAGCTCGCGGGCGATCAGCATGCGCTGGACCTCGCTGGTGCCCTCGCCGATCTCCAGGATCTTGGAGTCGCGCCACATGCGGGCCACGGGGTACTCGTTCATGAAGCCGTAGCCGCCGTGGATCTGGGTGGCCTCGCGGGCGTTGGTGACCGCGATCTCGGAGGAGTAGAGCTTGGCCAGCGCCGCCTGCTTCTTGAACGGCTCGCCGTGCACCAGCCGGGAGGCCGCGTCGCGCCAGGCGACGCGGGCCGTGTGCGCCCGCATCTCCATGTCGGCGATCTTGAACTGGATGGCCTGGTTGGCGCCGATCGGCCGGCCGAACGCCTGCCGCGTCCGCGCGTACGCCACCGACTCGTCCACACAGCCCTGGGCCAGGCCCGTGGCCAGCGCCGAGATCGCGACACGGCCCTCGTCGAGTATCCGCAGGAACTGCGCGTAGCCCCGGCCCTGCTCGCCCAGCAGGTTGGCCGCCGGCACCCGGACGTCGGAGAAGGACAGCTCGCGGGTGTCCGAGGCGTTCCAGCCGACCTTGGAGTAGGGGGCCGCGACCGTGAAGCCGGGCGTGCCGGACGGCACGATGATCGAGGAGATCAGCGGCTTGCCCCCGTCCGTGCGGCCGGTGACCGCGGTGACGGTGACCAGGCCCGTGATGTCCGTGCCGGAGTTGGTGATGAAGCACTTGGTGCCGTTGATCACCCACTCGTTCGTGGCCTCGTCCAGACGGGCCGTGGTGCGGGTGGCGCCGGCGTCCGAGCCGCCGTCGGGCTCGGTCAGGCCGAACGCGCCGAGCATCTCGCCGGAGCAGAGCTTCGGCAGCCACGTGCGCTTCTGCTCCTCGGTGCCGAAGCGGTGGATGGGCATCGCGCCCAGCGACACCCCGGCCTCCAGGGTGATCGCCACGGAGGAGTCCACCCGGGCGAGCTCTTCGAGGACGAGGCCGAGGGCGAGGTAGTCCCCGCCCATGCCGCCGTACTCCTCGGGGAACGGCAGCCCGAACAGGCCCATGCGGCCCATCTCCCGCACGATCTCGTACGGGAACTCGTGCCGCTCGTAGAAGTCGCCGATCTTCGGGGCGACCACGTCGTGTGCGAACTCCTCCACGGTGCGGCGGAGTTCCTCGTGCTCGGGGGAGAGGCGGTGGTCCAGCGACATGGTTCAGGACTCCTGGTGGGAGAGGGCACGCACGGTGCGGGACGGGCTGGGTCGGCCCAACTGGCCGGCCATCCACACGCTGGTGGCGGTGAGACGGCCGAGATCGACCCCGGTGGCGATGCCGAGGCCGTCGAGCATCCACACGAGGTCCTCGGTGGCGAGGTTGCCGGTGGCGCTCCTGGCGTAGGGGCAGCCGCCGAGGCCGCCCGCGGAGGCGTCGACGGTGCTCACGCCGTGCCGGAGTGCGGCGAGGGTGTTGGCGAGGGCCTGCCCGTAGGTGTCGTGGAAGTGCACCGCGAGCCGGTCGGCGGGCACGCCCGCCTCGCCGAGCGCGGTCAGCAGCGCCGCGACGTGGCCGGGCGTGGCGACGCCGATGGTGTCGCCGAGGCTGAGCTCGTCGCAGCCCAGGGCGAGGAGGCGGCGGCTGACGCGGACGGTGCTCTCGATGGGGACGGGGCCCTCCCAGGGGTCCCCGAAGCACATGGAGAGGTAGCCGCGCACCCGGACGCCGGCCTCGCGGGCCATCGCCACGACGGGGGCGAACATCTCCAGGGACTCGTCGACGGTGCGGTTGAGGTTGGCCTTGGCGAACGACTCCGTGACGCTGCCGAAGACGGCGATCTCGCGGGCGCCGAGGGCGAGGGCGCGCTCCAGGCCGCGCCGGTTGGGCACCAGCACGGGCAGCCGTGCCGCGACCCCGTCTAGCATCGGCATCAGCTGCTCGGCGTCGGCCAGCTGCGGCACCCATCGCGGGTGCACGAAGCTCGTCGCCTCGACGGTGCTCAGGCCGGCGTCGGCGAGGCGGCGGACGAACTCCGCCTTGACCTCCGTCGGGACGATCGCCTTCTCGTTCTGCAGGCCGTCGCGGGGGCCCACCTCGTGGATGCGGACGCGGGCGGGCAGGGCCGGGTCGGGCACGGTCATGGGCAGGCCGTTCATCACGCCTCCTCCCTCGGGGCCACCACCGCGAGGACCTGGTCCATGGCGACCGTGCTGCCGGCGGTCACGTCGAGCTCGGTGACGGTGCCGGCGTGCGGGGCGGCTATGACGTGCTCCATCTTCATCGCCTCCACGACGAGGAGGCTCTGCCCGGCCTCGACCTCGTCACCGACGGCCGCCTTGACGACGGTGACGGTGCCGGGCATGGGGGCGGTGAGGGTGCCGGCGTGGGCGCCGGCGCCGCTGCCGCCCAGGGCGGCCTCCACGGGGTCGTGGGGCACGAGGTGCCAGGCGTCGCCGCCGTGGGTCAGCCAGACGCCCCCACCGGGGGCGTGGGCGACGGTGAGGGTGCGGGTCGTGCCGTCGAGCTGGAACGTGAGCTGTTCCCCGGCCCCTCCCCCAGCTACCGCTGGGAGGTGCCCCCACCCACCCGGCTGCACCGATGTGCGGCTCCGCTGCGTGGGGGGCAGGCCCCCGGACCCCTGGGAGGGCAGCAGCTTCGCACTGCCGGGCGTGGCGGGTGCGGCCCCGTCCGCGGGCGTCAGCAGGAACTGCGCCTCGGAGACGTCACCGCGCACGCGGACCGTCACCGGGGCGTGGCCCGGGACGCGGAAGTGGTGGGATGTCCAGGCGGGCTCGCCGCCGAGCCGCCAGCCGCTCGGGACGGAGAACGGGTCCACCCACGCGGCGGGCCGCGGCTCTTCCCCGCCGGGGGCGGGGGCGAGCCCCTGCTGGCGCAGCAACCCACCCGCCACGTACACCTCCTCCGGCACCTCCGCCGGAACGAGCGTCGCCGCGTCCCGGTCGACCAGGCCCGTGTCGAGCTCCCCGGCCGCCACCGCCGGATGGCCCAGCAGCCGCCGCAGGAAGCCCACGTTCGTGTCCACGCCCAGTACGGCCGTCCCGGCCAGGGCCGCCCGCAGCCGGCGCAGGGCCGTGGCGCGGTCCGGGCCGTGGGCGATCACCTTGGCGAGCATCGGGTCGTAGGCCGTGCCGACCTCGGCGCCCTCCGTGAGGCCGGAGTCCACCCGGACCCCCTCGCCGGCCGGCTCGCGGAGGGCCAGGACCGTGCCCGCCGACGGCAGGAAGTCGACCCGGTCGCCGGAGACCCGGGCGGTCTCGGCACAGATGCGGGCCTCCACGGCGTGGCCGGTCAGGGTGACGTCCTCCTGGGCGAGGCCCAGCCGCTCCCCGGCCGCGACGCGCACCTGCCACTCCACCAGGTCCAGCCCGGTGATCAGCTCCGTCACCGGGTGCTCGACCTGGAGGCGGGTGTTCATCTCCATGAAGTAGTACGACGCGGGGTCGTTGCCCGGCACGATGAACTCCACCGTGCCCGCCCCGGTGTAGCCGCAGGAGCGGGCCGCCTGGACCGCCGCCGCGCCCATCGCCGCGCGGGTGGCCTCGTCGAGCAGGACGCTGGGCGCCTCCTCGATGATCTTCTGGTGGCGGCGCTGCAGGGAGCACTCGCGCTCGCCCAGGTGGATCACGTTGCCGTGGCCGTCCGCCAGCACCTGGATCTCGATGTGGCGGGGGCGGTCGACCCACCGCTCGACCAGCAGGGTGTCGTCGCCGAAGGAACCGCGCGCCTCGCGCCGCGCGGCGGCGATCTCCTCGCCGAGCAGCGAGGCGTCCCGGACCAGCCGCATGCCCTTGCCGCCGCCGCCCGCCGAGGGCTTGAGCAGCACCGGCATCCCGATCTCGCGGGCGGCCGCGGCGAGCTCGTCGTCGCTCAGGCCGCTCCCGGACGAGCCGGGCACGACCGGCACGCCGGCCGCGCGGACCGTCTCCTTGGCGCGGATCTTGTCGCCCATCAGCTCGATCGCCCCGGCCGGCGGGCCGATGAAGACGAGCCCGGCGTCGGCGCAGGCGCGGGCGAAGGCGGCGTTCTCGGCGAGGAAGCCGTAGCCGGGGTGGACGGCCTGGGCGCCGGTGCGGGCGGCGGCCGCCAGCAGGCGCTCGACGGACAGGTAGCTCTCGGCGGCGGCCGCGGGGCCGATGCGGACGGCGGTGTCCGCCTCGCGGACGTGCAGGGCATTCGCGTCGGCGTCGCTGAAGACGGCGACCGAACGGATCCCGAGGGCGCGCAGCGTACGGATGACGCGTACGGCGATCTCGCCCCGGTTGGCGACAAGGACAGTGTCGAACATGCTCCGCCTCACATCCGGAAGACGCCGTAGCCGGGCGCCGCGCTGTCCTTCTGGGGCAGCGGGGCGTTGGCACAGGCGGTCAGGGCCAGACCCAGCACCTGCCGGGTCTCCAGCGGGTCGATGACGCCGTCGTCCCACAGCCGGGCGGTCGCGTAATAAGCGTTGCCCTGGGTCTCGTACTGCTCGCGGATCGGGGCGCGGAAGGCGTCCTCGTCCTCCTGGCTCCACTGCTCGCCGTGGGCTTCGAGCTGGTCGCGCTTGACGGTCGCGAGGACGGAGGCGGCCTGCTCGCCGCCCATCACCGAGATCTTCGCGTTGGGCCACATCCACAGGAAGCGCGGCGAATACGCGCGGCCGCACATGGAGTAGTTGCCCGCGCCGTAGGAGCCGCCGATGACGACCGTGAGCTTGGGGACCCTGGTGCAGGCCACGGCCGTGACCATCTTCGCGCCGTGCTTGGCGATGCCGCCGGCCTCGTACTGCCGGCCGACCATGAAGCCGGAGATGTTCTGCAGGAAGAGCAGGGGTATGCCGCGCTGGTCGCACAGCTCGATGAAGTGGGCGCCCTTCTGGGCGGATTCGGAGAAGAGGATGCCGTTGTTGGCGACGATGCCCACGGGGTGGCCGTGGATGCGGGCGAAGCCCGTCACCAGCGTCTGCCCGAACTCGGCCTTGAACTCGGCGAAGCGGGAGCCGTCGACGATCCGGGCGATGACCTCGCGCACGTCGTAGGGGGTCCGGGAGTCCACCGGCACTGCGCCGTAGAGCCCCGAGGGATCGGCCTTCGGCTCCTCCACCGGCTCCACGGACCACGGCAGCGGGCCGCGCTGCGGCAGCGTGGAGACGATGGTCCGCACGATCCGCAGGGCGTGGGCGTCGTCCTCGGCGAGGTGGTCGGTGACGCCCGACACCTTCGAGTGAACCTCGCCGCCGCCCAGCTCCTCGGCCGTGACGACCTCGCCCGTCGCGGCCTTCACCAGCGGCGGCCCGCCCAGGAAGATCGTGCCCTGCCCGCGCACGATCACGGCCTCGTCGCTCATCGCGGGGACGTAGGCGCCGCCCGCCGTGCACGACCCGAGGACGGCGGCGATCTGCGGGATGCCGGCGCCGGACATGCGGGCCTGGTTGTAGAAGATCCGGCCGAAGTGCTCCCGGTCGGGGAAGACCTCGTCCTGCAGGGGCAGGAACGCGCCCCCGGAGTCGACGAGGTACAGGCACGGGAGCCGGTTCTCCAGGGCGATCTCCTGGGCGCGCAGGTGCTTCTTGACGGTCATCGGGTAGTACGTGCCGCCCTTGACCGTGGCGTCGTTGGCGACGATCACCGTCTCGCGGCCGGAGACCCGGCCGATGCCGGCGATCACTCCCGCGGCCGGGGCCGCCCCGCCGTACATCCCGTCGGCGGCCAGCGGCGCGATCTCCAGGAACGGCGAGCCGGGGTCCAGCAGGGCGTCCACCCGGTCCCTGGGCAGCAGCTTCCCGCGTGCGGTGTGCCGCGCCCGGGCCTTCTCGCCCCCGCCCATGCGTGCCGCGGCGAGCTTCCCGCGCAGCTGCGCGGTGAGCTCCTCGTGTGCCGCCTCGTTGGCCCGCCAGGCGTCGGAGGCCGGATCCGCGGCGCTCCCCAGCACCGGTGCCTGCTGCATGTCCACGAGCTCCCTTGCTCGGTTAATGAGCGTTAACACTCTTCCTTCAGGTTAACGACCACTAACGCCGCTGTCTAGAATTGTTTTCGTGAAAGAAGCAGTGACCCGGACCGAGGCGGCTCCCCCCGCCCCCACCCGACGCGAGCAGATCCTGCGGGAGGCCGCCCGGCTCTTCGCCGAGCGCGGTTTCCACGGTGTCGGCGTGGACGAGATAGGGGCCGCGGTGGGCATCAGCGGGCCCGGGCTCTACCGCCACTTCGCGGGCAAGGACGCGATGCTCGCCGAGCTCCTGGTGGGCATCAGCGGCCGGCTGTTCGCCGGCGGCCGCAAGCGGGTCGCCGAGGCGTCCGGGGCGGGCGCCGGCCCGGCCGAGGTCCTCGACTCGCTCATCGGCGGGCACATCGACTTCGCCCTCGACGACCGCGCGCTCATCACCCTCCACGACCGCGAGCTCGACCAGCTCCGCGACAGCGACCGCAAGCTCGTGCGCTCCCTGCAGCGCCAGTACGTGGAGCTGTGGGTCGAGGTCGTCCGCGCCCTGCACCCGGGCGCCACCGAGGCCGAGGTGCGCACCGCCGTCCACGCCGTCTTCGGGCTGCTCAACTCCACCCCCCACCTCGGCCGGGCCGGCGTCGTCTCCGGGCGGGCCGCCACCGCCGCGCTGCTGCACCGTCTCGCCCTGGGGGCGCTCGGCGCGCTGTCCGGCTGACGGCGGCCCGGCCGGCGTCAGCGGTTTCGCGCCAACGGGATCTGGACAGCCTCGGTGACCGGCCGGTAGCTTCGCTGAGCAAGCGCTTACACAGTCGGAGGGAGCGTCATGCGCCGTACCGTCTTCACCGAGGACCACGAGGCGTTCCGCGAGACCGTCCGCGACTTCATCGCCGCCGAGGTGGTGCCCTTCCACGAGGAGTGGCGCGAGGCGGGCGCGGTCCCGCGCGAGTTCTACAAGAAGCTCGGCGCACTCGGCGTCTTCGGCATCGAGGTCCCCGAGGAGTACGGCGGCGCCGGCCGGCGCACGTTCAAGTACCAGGCCGTCCTGACCGAGGAGTGCGCCCGCGCCGGCGTCAGCTTCGGCAGCGCCGGCGTCCACACCGCACTGTGCCTGCCCTACCTCCTCGCCTACGCGACCGAGGAGCAGAAGCGGCGCTGGCTGCCGCCGTTCGTCTCCGGCGACATGATGACCGCCATCGCCATGACCGAGCCCGGCACCGGCTCCGACCTGGCCGGCATGAGGACCACCGCCAGGCTCTCCGGGGACGGCACGCACTACGTCCTCAACGGCGCCAAGACCTTCATCACCGGCGGCGTCCAGGCGGACCGCGTGCTCGTCTGCGCCCGCACGGCCCCCGCCACCCCCGAGGACCGGCGCGGCGGCCTGTCGATCCTCGTCGTCGACGCCGCCTCCGAGGGCTACGCGGTCGGCCGCAAGCTGGAGAAGCTCGGCCTGAAGACCTCCGACACCGCCGAGCTCTCCTTCACCGACGTCAAGGTCCCCGTCGGGGACCTCCTGGGCGAGGAGGGCAAGGCGTTCGGCTACCTCACGCACAACCTCCCGCAGGAGCGCCTGGGCATCGCCGTCAGCGCGTACGCCCAGTCGGCCGCCGCCGTGCGGTTCGCCACGCAGTACGTGCAGGACCGCACGGTCTTCGGCCAGAGCGTGGCCTCGTTCCAGAACACCAAGTTCGTCCTGGCCGACTGCCGGGCGGACGTCGACGCCATGGAAGCCGTCGTGGACCGCGCCCTGGAGGCGCACGACGCGGGCGAGCTGTCCGCGGCCGACGCCGCCTCCGCGAAGCTGTTCACCACCGAGCGCGCGGCCGTCGTCATCGACAAGTGCCTGCAACTGCACGGCGGCTACGGCTACATGATGGAGTACCCCATCGCCCGCCTGTACGCGGACACCCGCGTCACCCGCATCTACGGCGGTACGAGCGAGGTCATGCGCTCGATCATCGCCAAGTCCATGGGCCTGTAGGGCGCCCCGCCGCATCAGGACCCCCCCACCACCGAACCCCCGCCTGTCAAAGGACCACCGGCCGATGAGCGAGCCCCTCACCCCCCTGGACGACCTGCTGGGCCTGCTCGACCTGGAGCAGATCGAGCAGGACATCTTCCGCGGCACCACCGCCGGCCAGGTCCTCGTACCGCGCGTCTTCGGCGGGCAGGTCGCCGCCCAGGCGCTGGTCGCCGCGGGCCGCACCGTCCCCGCCGACCGCCCCGCCCACTCCCTGCACTCCTACTTCCTGCGCCCCGGCGACCCCGACGTGCCGATCGTGTACACCGTCGACCGCATCCGCGACGGCCGCTCGTTCACCACCCGGCGCGTGGTCGCCGTCCAGCACGGCCAGCCGATCTTCCACCTCTCCGCGTCCTTCCAGACGCAGGAGGAGGGACTGGAGCACCAGGAGCCGATGCCGCCCGCGCCGGACCCGCTCACCCTGCCCACCCCCGCCGAACTGCTCTCCCGCCACGCCGGCCGGCTGGGCGGGCAGGAGGTCGTGGACCGCATCCTGGAGGCCCGCGGGGCCGTCGACCTGCGCTACGCCGACGCACCGCCGTTCGCCAGCGTGGGCGAGCCGCGCGAGCCCACGTCGCAGGTGTGGTTCCGGACGAACGGCAAGCTGGCGGACGACCCGCTGCTGCACATCTGCCTGGCCACCTACGTCTCCGACATGACGCTCCTGGACTCCGTCCTGCTGGCCCACGGGCGCGGCGGCTGGGCCGTCGGCGACGTCGTCGGCGCGAGCCTGGACCACGCCATGTGGTTCCACCGGCCCTTCCGCGCCGACGAATGGCTGCTGTACGACCAGGAGAGCCCCACCGCGCAGGGCGGCCGGGGGCTCGCCAGGGGACGGATCTTCACCGCGGACGGACGGCTGGCGGTCTCGGTGATCCAGGAAGGCGTCGTCCGCGTTCCCCGCGGCTGAGGCGCCGTCTTGGTCGGGTGACGCGACCGAGCCGCCGCCTTACCCTGGTGACCGGCCGTCAGGGGGACGGCCCTCAGGGAGGGGACGACGATGACGCGCGCCGCAGCCACGATGCCGATGGTGATGAGGGTCCTGCTGATCACCGCAGGGGTGGCCGTGCTGGCCCTGGGCATCGTGCTGTTCTTCTTCTGGCACGCCGACGTCGTCGAACTCACCGGCTCCGCCAGGGTCGTGTCGGGCCTCGGCCTGCGGGCGGCCGAAGCCGCCGTGCTCTACGGCGGCTCCTGGCTGGTCGTCCGGGGATGGAACGGCGGCCCCCGGAGCACGGCCCAGTCCGTGTCCTAGCCCGCCAGCCCTGCCGCACCCAGCAGGTACGCCGTCATCGGCTCGTAGAAGCGCGGGTCGAGGACGTGGTCGTCCAGCGGCACCGCCACCTGCAGGGTGCCCTCCGCCTCGGCGAGGAAGAGCGCCGGGTCGTTGCAGTCCGCGTAGCCCACCGTGTCGATGCCGCGCTGGGCCGCGCATCCCGCCCAGCCGTGGTCGGCCACCACCAGGTCCGGCAGCAGCCGGCCCTCGCGCAGCAGACCGTCGAGGATCGCGGCCATCGGGGCCGGGGAGTGCGTGTGCCACAGCGTCGCCCCGCGCTCGTACACCGCCACGTCCGCCACCTGGTACACCGAGCCGTCGTCCGCCCGCAGCCCGCTGGGGATCGAGACGACCTCGCACCCCGCCGCCCGCAGCGCGGCCGCCGTCGTGCGGTGGACGTCCAGCAGCCCGCCCGGGTGCCCGGTCGCGAACAGCACCCGCTGCCGGCCCTCCGCCGCCTTGCGCAGGAACGCCGCCATCCGCTCCAGCGCGGCCACGGTCAGCTCCGGGTCGATCGAGTCCTGGCCCATCCGGTGGTCCAGGTCGTCGCTCACGCCACAGCGCTCCGCCATCACGGCGAGCACGTCCTGCTCGTCCCGCCAGCGGTCACCGAGCTCCAGGCCGAACCAGTAGTGCCGGTCGCCCTGCGCGAGCCTGCGGTAGTGGTCGAGGTTGTTCTCGCGGGGCGTGGCGACGAGGCCCGCGATGCGCGTACGGACGAGGTGATCGATCAGTTCGGTACGGCTGGGTGGTATCGGCATGGGCTCATTCTCCCCCGGAGTGCGCGATGGACGCCGTGTCCATATGGCGAAGCCGGACCCTTCAGTTCCGTACATGTGCGGAATCCGCCTCCCTGCCTACCCTCGGGTACGTCCATCGCCGCTGCTCCGACGTTGACGCGACCGTGACCCGTCGGCGCCCCGTCCGTGATCCGAGAGGCCCCCAGCATGAGCACCCCCGCCCCCCGTGAACCGCGTGGCCCCGTCGACTCCTCCCGCATTCCGCGCTACGCGGGCCCGGCGACCTTCGCCCGCCTGCCGCGCCTCGACGAGGTCGGCACCGCCGACGTCGCCGTCGTGGGCGTGCCCTTCGACACCGGCGTCTCCTACCGCCCCGGCGCCCGCTTCGGCGGCAACGCCATCCGCGAGGCGTCGCGCCTGCTGCGCCCCTACAACCCGGCCCAGGACGCCTCGCCCTTCGCCCTCGCGCAGGTCGCGGACGCCGGTGACATCGCCGCGAACCCGTTCAACATCGACGAGGCCGTCGAGACCATCGAGGGTGCGGCCGACGACCTGCTGGGCACCGGCGCCCGCATGATGACCCTGGGCGGCGACCACACCATCGCGCTGCCGCTGCTGCGCTCGGTGGCCAAGAAGCACGGCCCCGTCGCCCTGCTGCACTTCGACGCGCACCTGGACACCTGGGACACCTACTTCGGCGCCGAGTACACCCACGGCACGCCGTTCCGCCGCGCCGTGGAGGAGGGCATCCTCGACACCGAGGCGCTGTCCCACGTCGGCACCCGCGGCCCGCTGTACGGCAAGAAGGACCTCACGGACGACGAGAAGATGGGCTTCGGCATCGTCACCTCCGCGGACGTGATGCGCCGCGGCGTCGACGAGATCGCCGACCAGCTGCGCCAGCGCGTGGGCGACCGCCCGCTGTACATCTCCATCGACATCGACGTCCTGGACCCGGCCCACGCGCCCGGCACCGGCACCCCCGAGGCCGGCGGCCTGACCTCCCGCGAGCTGCTGGAGATCATCCGCGGCCTGTCCTCCTGCAACCTGGTCTCCGCGGACCTGGTGGAGGTCGCGCCGGCCTACGACCACGCCGAGATCACCTCGGTGGCGGCGTCGCACGCGGCGTACGAGCTGACGACGATCATGTCCCGGCAGATCGCCGCCGCCCGCGGCTGAGCCCTCCCGGGGCCCGTGGCCCCGGACCTCCGCTCCGCACACGCCGGAGGGGCCGGAACCCCGGCCCCTCCGGCGTTCGCGCACCCCGGGCGGCCACGCCGCGGCGTAAAGGCCACGTAAGGTGCGGCCCCGCCCGCGACAAGGGGGCGTCAGGACGCGACCACGCCGCGTGTCCGGACGGTTTGCTGAGGCGGTCGTTGCGACCGCCGCACCGAGACCGTCGAAGGCCACTTCCGCTGATGCTGCCCCTGGCGCCCGAAGCACCCGAACAGCACCCCGCACCGCAGGCCCCGGCACCGCGCCGGGCCGCCGGACGCCGCCGCCACCGCCGCGTCGGCGGCGGGCTCGTCGAGCCACGACAGCTGATCACCTCGCTCCCGGAGGCGGTCCGCAAGCTGCACCCGCGGGTGATGGTCCGGCACCCCGTGCTGTTCGTCGTCGAGGCCGGCTCCGTGCTCACCACGGTCTCCGCCGTCCTCGCCCCCTCCGTCTTCACCTGGCTCATCAGCGTCTGGCTCTGGCTCACCGTCGTCTTCGCCAACCTCGCCGAGGCCGTTGCCGAGGGGCGCGGCAAGGCCCAGGCCGAGACGCTGCGCCGCACCCGCAGCACCACCGTGGCACGCCGGCTGCGCACCTGGCGGGTGAGCATGGACCGCCGGGACTGGGCCGAGGAACGCGTCCCGGCGGGCGACCTGCGGCCGTACGACTTCGTCGTCGTCGAGGCGGGCGACACCGTGCCCGGCGACGGGGAGGTCGTCGACGGCGTCGCGGCGATCGACGAGTCCGCGATCACCGGGGAGTCCGCGCCCGTCGTGCGGGAGCCGGGCGGCGACCGCTCGGGCGTCACCGGCGGCACGACCGTGCTCTCCGACCGCATCGTCGTCCGCATCACCTCGCGCCCCGGCCACACCTTCCTCGACCGCATGATCAGCCTGGTCGAGGGCACCGACCGGCAGAAGACCCCCAACGAGCTGGCCCTGCACATCCTGCTGGCCTCGCTCACCGTGATCTTCATCCTGGCCGTGGTCTCGCTGCAGCCCATGGCCGGCTGGGCGGGTGCCCCGCAGACCATCACCGTGCTGGTCGCCCTGCTGGTCACGCTCATCCCGACCACCATCGGCGCCCTGCTGTCCGCCATCGGCATCGCCGGCATGGACCGGCTCGTGCAGCGCAACGTCCTCGCCCTGTCCGGCCGGGCCGTGGAGGCCGCCGGCGACGTCAACACGCTCCTGCTGGACAAGACCGGCACCATCACCCTCGGCAACCGGCAGGCCGCCGCCTTCCTGCCCGTCCTGGGCATCCCCGCCGAGCTCCTGGCCGACGCCGCCCAGCTCTCCTCGCTCGCCGACGGGACGCCCGAGGGCCGCTCCATCGTGGAGCTCGCCCGGCAGGAGTTCGGCATCGAACGCTCGGAGGGCGAGCTCGTGCACGGCCGCTTCGTGCCGTTCAGCGCCGGGACGCGCATGAGCGGCGTCGACTTCTCCTTCGAGGGCGAGTTCTGCCGCATCCGCAAGGGCGCGGCGAGCGCGGTGGGCACCTGGGTCACCCGGCGCGGCGGCACCGTCCCCGCCGAGGCCGAGTGGATCGCCGACTCCGTCGCGGCCGGCGGCGGCACCCCCCTGCTCGTCGCCGTCGAGGACGCCGACGGGCCCCGGGTGCTGGGCGCCGTCCACCTCAAGGACGTCGTCAAGCCCGGCATCGCCGAGCGCTTCGCGGAGCTGCGGGCCATGGGCATCAAGACCGTCATGCTCACCGGCGACAACCCCCGCACCGCCAGGTCCATCGCCGCCGAGGCCGGCGTCGACGACTACCTGGCCGAGGCCACGCCCGAGCAGAAGCTGGCCCGCATCAAGGAGGAGCAGGCCGGCGGCAACCTCGTCGCCATGACCGGCGACGGCACCAACGACGCCCCCGCCCTCGCCCAGGCCGACGTCGGCGTCGCCATGAACACCGGCACCTCCGCCGCCAAGGAGGCCGGGAACATGGTCGACCTCGACTCCGACCCCACCAAGCTCATCGAGATCGTCGAGGTGGGCAAGCAGCTGCTCATCACCCGCGGCGCCCTGACCACCTTCTCCATCTGCAACGACGTCGCCAAGTACTTCGCGATCGTGCCCGCCATGTTCGGCGGCGTCGCCGGCTACGAGGGCCTGGAGAAGCTCAACGTCATGGGCCTGCACAGCCCGACCTCGGCCATCGCCTCCGCGATCGTCTTCAACGCGCTCGTCATCGTCGCCCTGATCCCGCTGGCGCTGCGCGGCGTGCGCTACGCCCCCTCCTCCGCCCACGCGCTGCTGCGCCGCAACCTGAGCCTGTACGGGCTCGGGGGCCTCCTCGCGCCCTTCGCCGGCATCAAGCTCATCGACCTGCTCATCCAGTACGTACCGGGCATGTGACCCGTACCCGGCCGGCCGATTTCGTTGCGGTGGGATGAAATCCGCAGACCGGAGCGTTGGGGCCTTCCGTCAGAACAGGGGAGCGGGGCAGCGGGAGGTCTCGGGTGGCGGCGACGGAAACAACCGGTCAGGGGTGGGCCAGGCGGCTCACGTCGTACTGCTGGCGGTACCGCACCGCGGTCCTGCTCGCGCTCGGATCCTCCCTCGCCGGCATGGCCGTCATGGCGCTCGTCCCCCTCATACCCAAGCTGATCATCGACGACGTCATAGGCTCCCACCAGCGTCCCCTCACCCCCTGGGCCACCCTCCTGGTGGCCGCGGCGGTCGCGGTCTACGTCCTGACCTACGTCCGGCGCTACTACGGCGGCCGGCTCGCGCTCGACGTCCAGCACGACCTGCGCACCGAGATGTACGCGGCGCTCGCCCGCCTCGACGGCAAGCGGCAGGACGAGCTGTCCACCGGACAGGTCGTCGGCCGGGCCACCAGCGACCTCCAGCTGATCCAGAGCCTGCTGTTCATGCTGCCGATGATGATCGGCAACATCCTCCTCTTCGTCATCTCGCTCGTCGTGATGGCGGTGCTCTCGCCGCTGCTCACCGTCGTCGCCCTCGCCGTCGCCCCCGCCCTGTGGTTCCTGGCCCGGCGCAGCCGCACCAAGCTCTTCCCCGCCACCTGGTACGCGCAGGGGCAGGCCGCCGCCGTCGCGGGCGTCGTGGACGGCGCCGTCACCGGCGTGCGGGTCGTCAAGGGCTTCGGGCAGGAGGCGCAGGAGGCCGGGAAGCTGCGCGAGGTCGGCCGCCGGCTCTTCGCCGGCCGGATGCGCACGGTCCGGCTGAACGCCCGCTACACCCCCGCCCTGCAGGCCGTGCCCGCGCTCGGGCAGGTCGCCATGCTGGCGCTCGGCGGGTGGATGGCCACCCGCGGGCAGGTCACGCTCGGCACGTTCGTCGCGTTCTCGACCTACCTCGCCCAGCTCGTGGCGCCCGTACGGATGCTGACCATGGTCCTGACGGTCGGGCAGCAGGCCCGGGCCGGCGTCGAGCGCGTCCTGGAGCTCATCGACACCGAACCGGTGGTGCAGGAGCGCGACGGGGCGCACGAGCTGCCCGCGGACGCCCCCGCCACGGTCGAGTTCGACGACGTCACCTTCGGCTACGACCCCGCCCACCCCGTCCTCGACGGCCTCTCGCTGCGTGTCGAGCCCGGCGAGACCGTCGCCGTCGTGGGCGCCTCCGGCAGCGGCAAGTCCACCCTCGCCCTCCTGCTGCCGCGCTTCTACGACGCCACCTCCGGCGCCGTGAAGGTCGGCGGCCACGACGTGCGCGACCTGACGCTGTCCTCGCTGCGGGCGGCCATCGGGCTCGTGCCCGAGGACAGCTTCCTGTTCTCCGACAGCATCCGCGACAACATCGCCTACGGCGTCCCCGGTGCCACGGACGAGCAGGTCCGGGCGGCGGCCCGGGCCGCCCAGGCGGACGGCTTCGTCTCCGCCCTCCCCGACGGCTACGACACCCGCGTCGGCGAGCAGGGCCTGACCCTCTCCGGCGGCCAGCGCCAGCGCATCGCGCTCGCCCGGGCGATCCTCACCGACCCGCGGCTGCTGCTCCTGGACGACGCCACCTCGGCCGTCGACGCCCGCGTGGAGCACGAGATCCACGAGGCCCTGCGCGGCGTCATGGCCGGCCGGACCACCCTGCTCATCGCCCACCGGGCCTCGACCCTCGCCCTGGCCGACCGCATCGCCGTCCTCGACGGAGGCCGGCTCGTCGACATCGGCACCGCCGAGGAGCTGCAGGCCCGCTGCGAGCGCTACCGCCAGCTGCTGACGGACCCCGAGGAGCTCGCCGGAGTCGGCAAGGACCCCGCCGGCGCCGTCCTGACCGACGCCCGCGGGACGGCCGCGCCGGCCGTCCCCACCACCGGCGGCGGCCGCCGTCCCGTCGTCGACGGCGTCACCCCCCACCTGTGGATCCGCAAGGAGACCCCCGACGTCCCCGGGCACGGCGCCCTCGCCGGCATGCCCGCCACGCCCGAGCTGCTCGCCGCGGTGGACGCCCTGCCGCCCGCCACCGACACCCCCGGCATCGACGAGGAGCAGGCCGCACGGCCGGAGGAGTCGTACGGCCTGCGCCACCTGTTGCGCGGCTTCGGGGCGCCGCTGGCCGTCAGCCTGCTCCTCGTGGCCCTCGACGCGGTCGCCGGCCTGCTGCTGCCCGTGCTGATCCGGCACGGCATCGACCAGGGCGTCCAGCGCCTGGCACTGGGCGCCGTGTGGGCCGCGTCCGGCCTCGCCCTGCTCGTCGTGCTGGGGCAGTGGGCCGCGCAGGTCGGCGAGATGCGGATGACCGGGCGGACGGGCGAGCGCGTGCTCTACGCGCTGCGCGTGAAGATCTTCGCCCAGCTGCAGCGGCTCGGCCTCGACTACTACGAGCGCGAGCTCACCGGAAAGATCATGACCCGGATGACGACGGACGTCGACGCCATGTCGACGTTCCTGCAGACCGGCCTGGTCACGGCCGTCGTCTCCGTCTTCACCTTCTTCGGCATACTCGTCGCCCTCCTGGTCCTCGACGTCGAGCTGGCCCTGGTCGTGCTCGCCACGCTGCCCCCGCTGATCGCCGGCACGATCCTCTTCCGCCGCCAGAGCGTCAAGGCGTACGAGCTCGCCCGCGAGCGCGTCGGCATCGTCAACGCCGACCTGCAGGAGAGCGTCGCGGGGCTGCGCATCGTGCAGGCGTTCCGCCGCGAGGCGCCGGGCGCCCGGCGGTTCGCCGAGCGCAGCGCGTCCTACCGGCAGGCGCGGGTGCGCGGGCAGTGGCTGATCTCGGTGTACTTCCCGTTCGTCCAGCTGCTGTCGTCCGTGGCCGCGGCCGCGGTGCTGATCGTGGGTGCGGGCCGGGTGAGCGACGGCACGCTGACGGCCGGCGCGCTGGTGGCGTACCTGCTCTACATCGACCTGTTCTTCGCGCCCGTGCAGCAGCTCTCGCAGATCTTCGACGGCTACCAGCAGGCGACGGTCTCGCTCGGCCGGGTGCAGGACCTGCTGCGCGAACCGACGACGACGCCGGTGGCCCGGGAGCCGCGCGCGGTGAGCGGACTGAGCGGCGAAGTCGTCTTCGACGACGTGTCGTTCCACTACGGCAGCGCCGACGAGGAGGCCGCCCTCTCCGGCATCCGGCTGACGATCCCCGCCGGTCAGACCGTCGCCTTCGTCGGCGAGACCGGTGCGGGCAAGTCGACGCTGGTCAAGCTGGTGGCACGCTTCTACGACCCCACCTCGGGAGCCGTTCTGGTCGACGGCCACGACCTGCGCGGGCTGGACCCGGTCGGCTACCGTCACCGGCTCGGCGTCGTACCGCAGGAGCCGTACCTCTTCCCCGGCACCGTGCGCGACGCCATCGCCTACGGGCGCCCCGACGCGAGCGACGCCGAGGTCGAGGCGGCGGCCCGGGCGGTGGGCGCGCACGAGATGATCGCCACCCTGGACGGCGGCTACCTGCACACGGTCGCCGAGCGGGGCCGCAACCTCTCCGCCGGTCAGCGGCAGTTGATCGCCCTGGCCCGTGCCGAGCTGGTCGGCCCGGACGTGCTGCTGCTGGACGAGGCCACGGCCGCGCTGGACCTGGCGACCGAGGCGCTGGTCAACCAGGCCACGGACCGGCTCGCAGGGCGGCGCACGACGTTGGTGGTGGCGCACCGGCTGACCACGGCCGCCCGCGCGGACCGCGTGGTCGTCCTCGACCGCGGCCGGGTCGTGGAGGACGGTCCGCACGAGCGGCTGCTGGCGCAGGACGGGCGGTACGCGGAGCTGTGGCGGACGTTCAAGGGCGAGGTCGTGCCCGCCTGAGCCCGGCGCCGGACGGCGCTGCCAAGATCACAACCGACTGCCCCTGGCGTGGTGGATGTTGCCCCCGGTAGGTTCGCGGCGACCTTTGCGAACCCAGGGGAGGGCGCATGCGCAAGGCTGTCAGAGCGCTGCTGGCACTGACCATGTCCATAGGGACGGTCGGTGCCGGCGGCGCGACGGCGGGTGCGGCGACGACCGCCGACACCGTGCCGGACATAAAGCAACGCATCCTGAGCATTCCGGGGATGAGTTTCGTCGAGGAGAAGCCCTACGAGGGCTACCGCTACCTCGTCCTGAACTACAAACAGCCCGTCGACCACCGCAACCCGGCCAAGGGCACCTTCGAGCAGCGCTTCACGCTGCTGCACAAGGCCACGGACCGGCCGACGGTCTTCTTCACCTCCGGCTACAACGTCAGCACCAACCCGTCGCGCAGCGAGCCGACCCGCATCGTCGACGGCAACCAGGTGTCGATGGAGTACCGCTACTTCACCCCGTCGCGGCCCAAGCCCGCCGACTGGTCGAAGCTGGACATCTGGCAGGCCGCCAGCGACCAGCACCGCCTCTTCCAGGCGCTCAAGCCGGTCTACAACAAGAACTGGCTGGCCACCGGCGGCAGCAAGGGCGGCATGACGGCCACCTACTTCCGGCGCTTCTACCCCAACGACATGAACGGCACCGTCGCCTACGTCGCACCCAACGACGTGGTCAACAACGAGGACTCCGCCTACGACCGGTTCTTCGCGGGCGTCGGCGACAAGGCGTGCCGCACGCAGCTGGAGTCCGTGCAGCGCGAGGCGCTGGTGCGCCGCGACGAGATCGTGGCCCGCTACCAGAAGTGGGCCGACGCCAACAAGAAGACGTTCAAGGTCGTCGGCAGCGCCGACAAGGCATACGAGAACGTCGTCCTCGACCTGGTGTGGGCCTTCTGGCAGTACCACCTGCAGAGCGACTGCAAGACCGTCCCGGCGACCAAGGCGTCCACGGACGAGCTCTACAAGTTCATCGACGACATCTCCGGCTTCGAGGCGTACACCGACCAGGGCCTGGAGCAGTTCACGCCGTACTACTACCAGGCGGGCACCGAGCTCGGCGCGCCGACGTTCAGGTCGCCGCACCTGAAGGGCCTGCTGCGGTACCCGGGCATCTACCAGCCGCGCAACTACGTGCCGCGCGACATACCGATGACCTTCCGCAACGGTGCGATGGCGGACGTCGACCGCTGGGTGCGCGAGGACAGCAAGCGCATGCTGTTCGTCTACGGGCAGAACGACCCGTGGAGTGCCGAACCGTTCCGCCTGGGCAAGAACGCCGCGGCCCGGCACGACTTCCGGTTCTACGCGCCGGGCGGCAACCACGGCAGCAAGATCTCCGACCTCGTCGCCGACGAGCGGGCCGTGGCCACCGCCGAGGTCCTGCGCTGGGCGGGCGTCGCCCCCGCGGCCGTGCAGAAGGACGACAAGCACGCCAAGCCGCTGGCGCCGTACGACGCCAAGCTCGACCGCACGCCGGTGGAGAAGCGGAACACCCTGCGGCCGTAACGCCGCGCCCGGCCCCCGGGGCCGGCGCCCTTCAGGGCAGGCGGCGGGCGCACCCCACGGGTGCCCCGCCGCCCACCTGTACGTACAGGTCCGTCTCCGGCGGGCAGTCCTCGCGGACGGGGACCGTCTCCTCCACCCGGAACTCCGGGGCGGGGCCCTGCGCCCCCTCGCAGGCGGTCTCCTTCACCACCCCGCGCCGCTCGGTGTACACGCAGTCGCCCGCGACCGTCAGCGGGCCGCCGCCCCTGCCGGGGTCGCCCGGGTGCGGGGGCCGCAGGTTGCGCATGCAGGCGTAGCCCTCCGGGGCGCTCTCGGACTCCGACGTGCCGGTGTTGACGGCCGTGATGTGCAGGACGAAGTCGGTGGCCTCGGGGCAGCGCGGACCGCCGGCCTGCGGGCCGTAGTGGCGGGCCAGGACGCTCGCGGCGGCCTGCTCGCTCGCGCAGTCCACCTCCTCGTAGGCCGGCCGGCCCCGGCCCGTGCACGAACCTCGGCCCAGGAACGTCGGGCTGTGGCCGGCCCGGGCCGGCGACAGGGCGGCCTCCTCGTCCGGGGCGACGCTCTCCGCGCCGGACCGGGCCGGGGCGTGGCAGCCCGTGAGCGCGCACGCACCGCACAGGACGGCCAACGCGAACAGCGCCTCCGGCAGCGCGCGATGGCGCATGATCTCCCCCAACCGCCGTGCGAGCCTCAAGAGTTACCCGATGGCCACCAGCGCACGCCAGGCGTGCGGAAGGGTGCGCGGAGCGTGGCCGCGCCCCCTGCCGTCGTCCACAGGGCGGTCCGCCGCCGGCGCAGCAGGAGGGAACGCACCGGCGACGGCGTGCTGCCGGCCGCAGGCGGCGGAGAGGACGACCGGCCCCGCGGCCAGCGGCGGGGCCGGCACCGCTCTGCGGACGCGCGGTGCAGCACGGTGCTGTGACGGGCCGCGCGCCGGAGCGGTTCCGCGGGGCCGCGCGCACCGGCCCGTTCGCCGGAGGCGGCGGTGCGGGGCTCCGCAGCCGGGGCCCGGGCGGGGGCTCATCCGGTGCGCCGGGGCCACACGGAACGCAGGTGCCGCACCGTCTCGGTGATCGCCGGCCGGCGCGAGGCACCCGTGCGCCAGTAGGCGAACAGGCGCCGCACGGGGACGGGATCGAGCGCGACCTCCACGACCCCTTCCGGCAGCGGGCCGCGGCCCAGCCTGGGCATCAGGGCGATGCCCAGGCCGGCCGCCACGAGCGCGACCTGGGTGTGGTTCTCGGCCGTCTGGTAGGCGAGGTCCGGCTCGGTGCCCGCCGCCCGCAGCGTGCGCACGAGCCAGTCGTGGCAGACGGTGTCGGCCGGCTGGCAGATCCAGCGCTGGTGCGCCAGGTCCCGGTGGCGCAGCCCCTCCCGGCCGGCCAGCGGGTGCCCCGCCGGCACCAGCAGGTCGCACAGGTCGTCGCCGATCCACACCCGCTCCAGCCCCTCCGGCGCGGGCAACGGGTTGATGTCCCACTCGAAGGTGACCGTCAGGTCCAGGACGCCCTGGGCCACCTGACCGACGGACAGGTGCGGATCGACCTCGATCAGACGTGCGTCCAGGGAGGGGTACTCGCGGCTGAGCCCGGCCAGCGCGCCGGGCAGCAGGCCGCGGGCGGCGGAGGCGAACGCGCCGATGACCAGGCGGCCGGCCGGCACCCCGCGCCGCTCCTCCAGGTCGGTCTCCGCCCGCTCGACCATGGCCAGCAACTCCTGTGCCGTGGCCGCCAGCCGGGCCGCCGCATCGGTCAGCGCCACGCCCCGGCCGCGGCGTTCGAGCAGCGTGGTGCGGGTCTCCCGCTCCAGCTTGGTGATCGACTGCGAGACGGCGGAGGGGGTGTAGCCCAGCGCGTCGGCCGCGGCGCTCACCGAACCGTGCACCGCGACGGCGTGCAGAGCCCGTAGGCGCGACAGGTCCAGCATGTTCTTCCCACCCCCATGCTCCGAGCGCTCCGCGTCGTTTGAGCGCTGCTGAACTCCATCATGAAGAAATGTGTGCTGGTGCTACATGGTCGGCAGCCGTGATGCTCCTCGCATGCGTCCGTTGCACATCGTCCTGGCCGTCCTCATAGCCGCCCTGTGGGGCGTCAACTTCGTCGTCATCGACGCGGGGCTCGACCACTTCCCGCCCCTGCTGTTCTGCGCGTTGCGCTTCCTCGCCGCCGCCCTGCCCGCCGTGTTCTTCGTCGGACGGCCACCGGTGAAGTGGCGGTGGATCATCGGCGTGGGACTGATGCTCGGCGTGGGCAAGTTCGGCCTGCTGTTCATCGGGATGCGGGCCGGCATGCCGGCCGGGCTGTCCTCGCTGGTGCTCCAGATCCAGGCGGTCTTCACCGCCCTGTTCGCGATGGCCGCCCTGGGCGAACGCACCAGCCGGGCCCGGCTGGCCGGCATGGGCGTGGCCCTGGCCGGCATCGTCGTGGCGGCCGTCGACGAGGGCACCTCCGGGTCGCTCCTCGGCTTCGCCCTGGTGGTGGCCGCGGCCGCATTCTGGGGCGTATCGAACGTCCTGACCCGCAAGGCGGCGCCCCCGGACGCGCTGCGCTTCATCGTCTGGGTCAGCTGCGTCCCCGTGCTGCCCCTGCTGCTGCTCTCGCTCCTCTTCGAGGGGCCGGACGCCGACGCCGAGGCGCTCGGCTCGCTCGACTGGACCGGCGTGGGAGCCGTCCTCTTCGTCGCCTGGGTCTCCACCGTCCTGGGCTTCGGCGCCTGGGGCTTCCTGCTGCGCCACTACGACGCCTCCGCCGTCGCCCCCTTCACCCTGCTGGTGCCCGTCTTCGGCATGTCCTCGGCCGCGCTGCTGCTCGGGGAGGACGTGAGCGTGCTGCGCTGGTCCGCGGCGGTGCTGCTGGTGGGCGGCGTCGCCCTCACCTCCCGTGCGGGGCGGCGGCCAGCAGCCCCCGCAGGTACTCGGCCCCCGGCCCCGCCAGTTGCTGGAAATCGGCCGCCTGCGGATGCCAGCGCTTCTCGTACTCCCAGCACAGCCAGCCGTCCCAGCCGGCCCGCGTGAGCGTCCCCACGCAGGCGCCCAGCGGCAGCACCCCCGAGCCCAGCGGCAGCGGCGCCGTCTCCTCCGCCGAGGCGACGTCCTTGACCTGCACGTAGCCCAGATGGGGGGCCAGGGCCGGGAAGCTGGCGGCGGGCTCCTCCCCGCCCCGCCAGGTGTGCAGCACGTCCCAGACCGCGCCCACGCTGCCGTGCCCCACCGGGCCCAGGATGCGCACGGCGTCCTGGGCCCGGCGGTGCGAGTCATGGGTCTCCAGCAGCACCCGCACGCCCGTGTCCGCCGCGAGCGGCGCCACCGTCGCGAGCCGGCGCGCCGCGACCTCGTCGGCCTCCGCCGCCGGCAGGTCCCCGCCGCCGGGGAACACCCGTACGTACGGCGCCCCCAGGTCCGCGGCGAGCCGGACCAGGTCCTCCAGCTCCTTCAGGACCGGCCCGTCGGGCCCGGGTGCGGCCACGCGCGCGTACCCGGCCGCGGCCAGGACCGCCACGCCCGCGTCCGCGAAGGCCAGGGCGGCGGCGGCCCGGCCGGCGGGGGAGAGACCGGGGTGCACCGGTTCCTCCGGATGGGCGCGCAGCTCGACCCCGTCGTAGCCGTACGCGGCCGCCAGCCGCGCCACGTCGGGCAGGGACATCCCGGGCACACCGAGGGTGGAGAACGCCAGCTTCATGCACATCGGTTTCCCCGCATCCCGGCGGGAAATGCCCTTGGTGCCGAAGACGGCCGATCCGACGGCGGGAGGAGACCGGCCGATGACCGTCAGGACCCTGCGCATCGCCATGAACGGCGTCACCGGCCGTATGGGCCACCGCCAGCACCTCGTCCGCTCCGTCCTCGCCCTGCGCGAGCAGGGCGGCGTCGACGCCGGCGACGGCACCGTGCTGTGGCCCGAGCCCGTGCTCGTCGGGCGGGACGGGCCCCGGCTCAAGGCGCTCGCCGCCCGCCACAAGATCGCGCACTGGTCCACCGACCTCGACACCGTCCTCGCCGACCCGGCCGTCGACGTCTACTTCGACGCACAGGTCACCGCCGCCCGCGAGGCGGCCCTGCGCAGGGCCATCGCGGCGGGCAAGCACGTGTACTGCGAGAAGCCCACCGCCACCGGCCTCGCGGGCGCGCTCGCCCTGGCCCGGCTCGCACAGGAGGCCGGGGTGCGGCACGGCGTCGTGCAGGACAAGCTCTTCCTGCCGGGCCTGCGCAAGCTGAAGCGGCTCGCCGACAGCGGCTTCTTCGGGCGCGTGCTCGCCGTGCGCGGCGAGTTCGGCTACTGGGTCCACGAGGGCGACCGGCGGCCCGCCCAGCGGCCCTCGTGGAACTACCGCGCCGAGGACGGCGGCGGCATAGCGGCCGACATGTTCCCCCACTGGGAGTACGTCCTGCGCGAGCTGTGCGGGCCCGTACGGGCCGTCCAGGCACGACTGGCCACCCACATTCCGCGCCGCTGGGACGAACAGGGCGACGCCTACGAGGCGACCGCCGACGACGCGGCCTACGCAGTCCTCGAACTGCAGGGCGGCGCCATCGCCCAGTTCAACTCCTCCTGGGCCGTACGGGTGCACCGGGACGAGCTGCTGGAGCTGCAGATCGACGGGACCGAAGGCTCGGCCGTCGCCGGGCTGTGGCGCTGCCGCGCCCAGCACCGCACGGCCACCCCCCGGCCCGTGTGGGACCCCGACGCCCCCGCCCGCGAGGACTTCCGCGCCCAATGGCACGAGGTGCCCGGCGACGGCCGGGACGACAACGCCTTCAAGGCGCAGTGGGAGCTGTTCCTGCGCCACGTGGTCCTCGGCGGGCCCTGGCGCTTCGACCTGTTCGCGGGCGCCCGCGGGGTGCAGCTGGCCGAGCTCGCCCGCCGCTCCTCCGCAGAGGGGCGCCGGCTGACCGTGCCGGAGGCGACGCCGTGATCCGGCTGCCGGACGCCACCGGGGCGCTGCGCCCCTACGAGCCCCGGCGGACGGCGGCGCCCCTGCCGCCGGGACCGCCGCCCGCGAGCCGGACGCTCTTCGCGGCGGCCCACGTCGTCGCCGACCCCTTCGGCAACACCACCCCCTACGGCCCCGCCGGCCTCGACTGGGAGGCCACCCTCGCCTTCCGTCGTCACCTGTGGGCGCACGGACTGGGCGTGGCCGAGGCCATGGACACCGCCCAGCGCGGCACGGGGCTGGACTGGCCGGCCGCGGCCGAGCTGATCCGGCGCTCCGCCGCCGAGGCACGGGCCGTGGGCGGCCGCCTGGTGTGCGGGGCCGGCACGGACCAGCTGACGCCGCCGTACGGGCGTCTGGAGGCCGTGACCGCGGCCTACGAGGAGCAGCTGGCGGTCGTGGAGGCGGCGGGCGCCCGGGCCGTCCTGATGGGCTCCCGCGCCCTGGCGGCCCTCGCCACGGGACCGGAGCACTACGAGGAGGTGTACGGGCGGCTGCTGCGCCAGACGGCCGCGCCCGTGATCCTCCACTGGCTCGGCCCGGTGTTCGACCCCGCCCTGGAGGGCTACTGGGGCAGCACCGACGTCGACGCCGCCACCGGCACGCTGCTGCGGATCGTCGCCGCCCATGCGGACAAGGTCGACGGCGTGAAGGTGTCGCTGCTGGACGCCGGGCACGAGCGGGCGCTGCGGCGCCGGCTGCCGCCCGGCGTGCGGTGCTACACGGGCGACGACCTCCACTACCCCGGCCTCGTCGAGGGCGACGGGCACGGCCACAGCGACGCCCTGCTGGGGGTCCTCGACCCCCTGGGGCCGCTGGCCGCCCACGCCGTGCGGCGCCTGGACCACGGTGACCTGCCAGGCTTCCGGGCCCTGCTGGACCCCACCGTCGAGCTGGCCCGGCACCTCTTCGCGCCGCCGACGCGCTGCTACAAGACGGGCATCGTCCTGCTGGCCTGGCTCGCCGGCCACCAGGGGCACTTCGCCATGGCCGGCGGACTGCACGCCGCCCGCCCGCTGCCGCACCTGGCGCGCGCCTACGAACTGGCCGACGCCCTCGGTCTGTTCCCCGACCCCGGGGCGGCGGAGTCCCGCATGGCCGCCCTGCTGGCCGTCCACGGGGTGGAACGGTGACGACGGGCCTGGAGCGGTTCAGCCTCAACCAGCAGACGGTGCGCCAGTGGTCGCTGCCCGAGCTCGTGGCGGGCTGCGCGGCCGCCGGGGTGCGGGCCGTGGGGCTGTGGCGGGAGCCCGTGCGGGCGTACGGCACCGCGGCGGCCGCCCGGCTCGTGCGCGGCGCCGGACTGACCGTCAGCAGCCTGTGCCGGGGCGGCTTCCTCACCGCGGCCGACCCGGCGGGCCGGGCCGCCGCCCTGGCCGGCAACCGGGCCGCCGTCGAGGAGGCGGCCGCCCTCGGCACGGCCACCCTCGTGCTCGTCTCCGGCGGGCTGCCGCCGGGCAGCCGCGACCTGCGCGGCGCCCGGGAACGGGTCGCCGACGCCCTCGCCGAGCTGGCCCCCTACGCGGCCGGGCACGGGGTGCGGCTGGCGATCGAGCCGCTGCACCCGATGTTCGCCTCCGACCGCTGCGTGGTCTCCACCCTCGGTCAGGCCCTCGGCCTCGCCGGGCGCTTCCCCGCGGAGGAGGTGGGCGTGGTCGTGGACACCTACCACCTGTGGTGGGACGACACGGTCGCCGGACAGCTCGCCCGGGCGGGGCGGGACGGCCGCATCGCGGCCTTCCAGCTCGCCGACTGGGTCACTCCGCTGCCCGAGGGGGTCCTGCTGGGCCGGGGCCAGCTGGGGGAGGGGTGCGTGGACCTGCGGTGGTTCCGGGAGCGGCTCGACGCGGCGGGCTACGCGGGCCCCGCCGAAGTGGAGATCTTCAACCCGGCGCTGTGGCGGCGGCCGGGCGCGGAGGTGCTGGACGAGGTGCTGGAGCGCTACCGCGCGCACGTGCTGTGAACGGACGTTCCCTACAGTAGGTAAAGGAATGGTAACGCCTCGGAATCACTGCAACCCTTCGGCGGTCTGGAGGGTCGTTATGGACATCAGGCTTCCTGGGGAGGGATCCGGGGGGATTCGGAGGAAGCCGGTTCCGGGGGGAACGCGAGGGGCTCGGTCGTCGGACCGGGCCCCTCGAATCATGTGTGCCGCTCATGTGCGCCGCCGTGGGACACCCTCCGCGCCATCGCGCGGGCGCCAAGCGGAATCTCGGCCATCCACAGGCCCGAACGCCCTGTCGGACCCCGGCGGTACCGTCGGGGCATGGTGCAACTGGCTGTGGTCGAAGGGGTCCTCGAACGGATCACCTACGCCAACGAGGAGAGCGGGTACACGGTCGCCCGCGTCGACACCGGCCGTGGCGGCGGGGACCTCCTGACGGTGGTCGGCTCGCTCCTCGGCGCCCAGCCGGGCGAGTCGCTGCGCCTGGAGGGCCGTTGGGGCTCCCACCCGCAGTACGGGCGGCAGTTCACCGTGGAGAACTACACGACGGTCCTTCCCGCCACCATCCAGGGCATCCGCCGCTACCTGGGCTCCGGCCTGATCAAGGGCGTCGGCCCGCGCATCGCCGACCGCATCGTCACCCACTTCGGCACCGACACCCTCGACGTCATCGAGCAGGCACCCGGGCGCCTGATCGAGGTCCCCGGGCTCGGCCCCAAGCGCACCAAGTCCATCGGCGCCGCCTGGGAGGAGCAGAAGGCCATCAAGGAGGTGATGCTCTTCCTGCAGGGCGTCGGCGTCTCCACCTCCATCGCCGTGCGCATCTACAAGAAGTACGGCGACGCCTCCATCTCCGTCACCCGCAACCACCCCTACCGGCTGGCCGCCGACGTCTGGGGCATCGGCTTCCTCACCGCCGACCGCATCGCCCAGTCCGTCGGCATCCCGCACGACAGCCCCGAACGTGTGAAGGCGGGCCTGCAGTACGCCCTGTCCCAGTCCACCGACCAGGGCCACTGCTTCCTGCCCGAGGAGCGGCTGATCGCCGACGCGGTGAAGCTGCTGCAGGTCGACACCGGCCTCGTCATCGACTGCCTCGCCGAGCTGGCCGCACCGGGCGGCGACGGCGAGGACGAGCCGGGAGTGGTCCGCGAGCAGGTTCCCGGGCCGGACGGCGGGGAGCCGGTCACGGCCGTCTACCTCGTCCCCTTCCACCGCGCGGAGCTCTCCCTCGCCGGGCAGTTGACCCGGTTGCTGCGCACCCAGGACGACCGGCTGGCTGCCTTCCGGGACGTCGACTGGGGCAAGGCCCTGCACTGGCTCGCCGGCCGGACGGGCGCGGAGCTCGCGCCCGAGCAGCAGGAGGCCGTCCGGCTCGCCCTCACCAGCAAGGTCGCGGTCCTCACCGGCGGGCCGGGCTGCGGCAAGTCCTTCACCGTGCGGTCGGTGGTCGAGCTGGCCCGGGCGAAGAAGGCCAAGGTCGTGCTCGCGGCGCCCACGGGGCGGGCCGCCAAGCGCCTGTCCGAGCTCACCGGAGCCGACGCCTCCACCGTCCACCGGCTGCTGGAGCTGAGACCCGGCGGTGACGCCGCCTACGACCGCGACCGGCCGCTGGATGCCGACCTGGTGGTGGTCGACGAGGCGTCCATGCTCGACCTGCTGCTGGCCAACAAGCTGGTCAAGGCCGTCGCGCCGGGCGCCCACCTGCTGCTCGTCGGGGACGTGGACCAGCTGCCGTCGGTGGGCGCGGGCGAGGTGCTGCGCGACCTCCTCGCCCCGGGCAGCCCCGTTCCGGCCGTCCGGCTCACACGAATCTTCCGGCAGGCCCAGCAGTCCGGCGTGGTGACGAATGCACACCGCATCAACTCCGGGGTGCCGCCCATCACTCAGGGGATGAAGGATTTCTATCTCTTCGCCGAGGAGGACACCGAAGAGGCGGGCCGGCTGACCGTGGACGTGGCCGCCCGGCGCATCCCCGCCACCTTCGGACTCGACCCGCGGCGTGACGTGCAGGTGCTGGCGCCCATGCACCGCGGCCCGGCGGGGGCGGGAACGCTCAACGGGCTGTTGCAGCAGGCGATCACGCCCGCCCGGCCCGACCTGGCCGAGCGGCGCTTCGGCGGCCGGGTGTTCCGGGTCGGCGACAAGGTCACCCAGATCCGCAACAACTACGAGAAGGGGCAGAACGGAGTCTTCAACGGCACGGTGGGCGTGGTCACGGCGCTGGACGCCGTCGAGCAGCGGCTGACCGTGCGCACCGACGAGGACGAGGAGGTGGGCTACGACTTCGACGAGCTGGACGAGCTCGCCCACGCCTACGCCGTGACCATCCACCGCTCGCAGGGCAGCGAGTATCCGGCGGTGGTGATCCCCGTCACCACGGGTGCCTGGATGATGCTGCAGCGCAATCTTCTCTATACGGCCGTTACCAGGGCGAAGCGCCTCGTGGTGCTGGTCGGGTCCCGGCGTGCGCTGGCGCAGGCGGTGCGGACGGTGTCGGCGGGCAGGCGCTGCACGGCGCTGGATCACCGCCTCGGAGGTGGCATTCGTCTCTGAGCGGTTTACCAATCCGGGCGAAGGGGGCAGGATGGGCAGGCTGGACGGCACTCAGTGCCGTCTTTAGGCCCTATGGCCGACCCCGAGTGCACGTACATCGTCCAAATGGGGGAAGGTAGGGGTAGTCAGGGCACCTCGAAGAAGAGGCACAACGTCGGTGAGGGATGACGTGAGCGACAACTCTGTAGTACTGCGGTACGGGGACGGCGAATACACCTACCCGGTGGTCGACAGCACCGTCGGCGACAAGGGCTTCGATATCGGCAAGCTCCGTGCGCAGACCGGTCTGGTGACCCTGGACTCCGGCTACGGCAACACCGCCGCCTACAAGTCCGCGATCACCTACCTCGACGGCGAGCAGGGCATCCTGCGCTACCGCGGCTACCCGATCGAGCAGCTCGCCGAGCGCAGCTCGTTCCTGGAGACGGCGTTCCTGCTGATCAACGGTGAGCTGCCGACCGTCGACGAGCTGGCGGCGTTCAAGGGTGAGATCACCCAGCACACGCTGCTGCACGAGGACGTCAAGCGGTTCTACGACGGCTTCCCGCGCGACGCCCACCCCATGGCCATGCTGTCGTCCGTCGTCAGCGCGCTGTCCACCTTCTACCAGGACAGCCACAACCCGTTCGACGAGAAGCAGCGCCACCTCTCCACGATCAGGCTGCTCGCCAAGCTGCCGACGATCGCGGCCTACGCGTACAAGAAGTCGATCGGTCACCCGGTCGTCTACCCGCGCAACGACCTCGGCTACGTCGAGAACTTCCTGCGCATGACCTTCTCGGTGCCCGCCGCGGAGTACGAGCTGGACCCGGTCGTCGTCAGCGCCCTGGACAAGCTGCTGATCCTGCACGCCGACCACGAGCAGAACTGCTCCACCTCGACCGTGCGCCTGGTCGGCTCCTCGCAGGCGAACATGTTCGCCTCGATCTCCGCGGGCATCAGCGCCCTGTGGGGCCCGCTGCACGGTGGCGCCAACCAGTCGGTGCTGGAGATGCTGGAGGGCATCCAGGCCAACGGCGGCGACGTCGACTCCTTCATCCGCAAGGTGAAGAACAAGGAGGACGGCGTCCGCCTGATGGGCTTCGGCCACCGCGTCTACAAGAGCTTCGACCCCCGGGCGAAGATCATCAAGGCGGCGGCGCACGACGTCCTCTCGGCGCTCGGCAAGTCCGACGAGCTGCTGGACATCGCGCTGAAGCTGGAGGAGCACGCGCTCTCCGACGACTACTTCGTCTCGCGCAACCTCTACCCCAACGTGGACTTCTACACCGGTCTGATCTACCGGGCGATGGGCTTCCCGACCGAGATGTTCACCGTGCTCTTCGCACTCGGCCGGCTCCCCGGCTGGATCGCCCAGTGGCACGAGATGATCAAGGAGCCCGGCTCCCGCATCGGCCGCCCGCGCCAGATCTACACGGGCGTCGTCGAGCGCGACTTCGTGCCGGTCGAGCAGCGCTGACCCCGGCGCAGCCCCTCCTGTAACAGCGGCGCCCCGCACCGTCACCGGTGCGGGGCGCCGTCGTGTGTCCGCGGCCGCACACGCGGGCACTGCGTACGTGTAGGCACCAAGTGAAAAGCGCCCCGGCTCCGATCCCCCCACGGGTCGGAGCGAGGCGCTTTCCTGTCCCGGCGCGGATTCCCCCCACGGGATCCGGCCAGGAGCGGACGGACGCGATCTGCCGGGACGCGTACGTACGGGAGGGCCGCTCAAAGCTCCCCGGGTACGTGCCCCGGCCACGCGTGGCCGGTCCGTCCCCCAAGACGATCCAGCACTGCCTGGTTAGACCAATGTCCCCCCGGGATGGTTACCTCCCAATCCCTGTGATCTAGGTCTCGCGGAGCAACGGGGCGTAAAAGGGCAAGACCCTACTTGTGGGGATTGCGTGAAGAAAGGCCCGGCCCGGACGGCTCAGACGCGGCCGGTGAGCTCGTATCCGGCCTCGTCCACGGCGGCGCGCACGGCCTCGTCGTCCAGCGGTGCGGCGGAGGCCACGGTGACCAGGCCCGTGGCGGCCACGGCCGCGACCGAGGTCACGCCGGCGAGTGCGGAGACCTCTTCGGTGACCGCGGACTCGCAGTGGCCGCAGGTCATGCCGGTCACCTTGTAGACGGTGGTGGTCATGGGCGTACTCCTCGGGAAGCGTCGTGCTCGTGCCTTCTGGCACGCCACAGCACTGTACCCCCCGGGGGTATTCCCCGGGGGGTGAAGGGCAGGGATTGAAGGTTTCTTCTGACGGGGGAGCGGGTCCGGGGAGAAGGGTCAGGACCGGCTGCGTGCGCGCCCGTTGCGGCCGGGCCGCTGGGTCACCCAGGTCCGGATGGTGTCGGCGAACCAGTAGGGTCTGCCGCCCTCGGTGAGGTCGGGGGAGGGGAGCAGCCCGTGCTTGCGGTACGAGCGCACGGTGTCGGTCTGCACACCGATGTGCGCGGCGATCTCCTTGTAGGACCAGAGTCGACGGTCGGCCATCTCTCGCGCCTCTCCGCTGCGCCGCAGCCACGGAGGGGGTCCGTTGGGGGAGCTGCGGCGCGGCCGTTCTCGACCGCAAGCCTGTCCCCGGGCCACGACGGAGAGTGACCGCGACGGCGGTCTGTCGGGTTTCTGTGACGGAAGCCCGGCGCGAGTGTGACGACCGTTACACGGGAGTGACGCAGTGACGCCGCGTCGGCGGCGGTTTTCAGCCCACCTCGGCGACCCGTACCGGGCGGTTCTCCCGGCGCGAGAGCTCGCACGCCTCCGCCACCAGCAGGGCCCGCAGCCCCTCCTCGCCGGGGCAGGGGTTCTCCGCCTCGCCCCGCACGGCCCGGACGAACGCCGCCAGCTCCGCGCGGTAGGCGTCCGCGAACCGCTCCAGGAAGCCGGGCCAGGGCCGTTCGGGCGCCGCGGGGCCGTCCGGCTCGGCCGAGGTCACGGGCGTCCGCCCGGCGAGCCCGACGGCCCACTGGTCGCGCTCGCCCGACAGCTCCATCCGCACGTCGTAGCCGGCGCCGTTGTAACGGGTCGCGGTGGCCGTGGCGAGCGTGCCGTCGTCGAGGGTGAGCAGCGCGGCGGCGGTGTCCACGTCGCCCGCCTCCCGGAAGAAGGCCGCGCCGCCGTTGGAGCCCCGCGCGTACACCTCCACCACCTCACGCCCCGTCAGCCACCGCAGGGTGTCGACGTCGTGGACCATGCAGTCGCGGATCAGGCCGCCGGACAGCGGCACGAAGGCGGCCGGTGGCGGCACGGCGTCGGAGTTCACGCACCGGATGGTGTGCACGCGCCCCAGCACACCCGCCCGCAGCGCCTCGCGCGCCGCCCGGAAGCCGGCGTCGAAGCGCCGCTGGAAGCCGATCTGCAGCAGGATGCCCGCCGCCCCGGCCTCGCGCAGCGCGGCGCGGGTGCCCGCCGGGTCCAGCGCCACGGGCTTCTCGCAGAACACGGGCAGGCCGGCCCGGGCCGCCCGGGTGATCAGCTCCGCGTGCGCGGCGGTGGCGGTGGCGATGACCACCGCGTCGCTCGCCGCGAGCACCTCCTGCGCCGAAGCGGCGGTGCGGACCTCCGCGGGGGACGCGGCCAGGGACGCGGCCAGGGCGGTGGCCCGGGCGGGGTCGGCGTCGGCGATCACCAGCTCTCCGACGTCCCCGGCGGCGGCCAGCGTGCGGGCGTGGAACGAGCCGATGCGGCCGGCGCCCAGCACGCCGACCCGCAGGCGGTCACCGGCCATGGTGCGCGCCCGCCGTCGTCCCGCTCGCCTTCGCCCCGCCCGCCTTCGTGTCATCCGCCGTCAGCTCCTCGGCCGTTGCCTCGTCGGCCGCGTAGAGGCCGGGCCGTTCGGTGAGGGTGACCGGTGTGCGCAGGCCCGTCTCCTGGGCCCGGACGCCCGCCTCGCAGACGGCGGCGGCCGCGTAGCCGTCCCAGGCGCTCGGCCCCACGGTCTCGCCGCGCCGCGTGGCGTCGACCCACGTCTGCAGCTGACGGTCGTAGGCGTCCCGGAAGCGCACCACGTAGTCCTGCGCGATCTCCCCGCCCCACCGGCCGGCGGCGTTGACGTACAGCCCGTGCGCATCGCCGGCCCGGGCGGTGCCGCGCTCGCCGACGGCCTCGCAGCGCACCTGGTAGCCGAAGCCGCAGTTGACGAAGATCTCGACGTCCACGACCGCGCCGCCCGAGGTCTCCAGGAGGACGAGCTGCGGGTCGCTCAGCCCTGCGGGCGCGTCGCCCGAGGGGGCCGGCCGCAGGACGGTGACGGCCGTGATCTCCTGGCCCAGCAGCCAGCGGGTCACGTCGATCTCGTGCACCACCGAGTCGTTGATCGTCATCCGGCTGGTGAAGCCCGGTGGCGTGGAGGCGTTGCGGTGCGTGCAGTGCAGCATCAGCGCCCGGCCGAGCCCGCCGCCGTCCAGCAGCGCCTTCAGCTGCCGGAACTCGGCGTCGTAGCGCCGCATGAAGCCCACCTGCACCCGCCGGTGACCCAGCCGGGTCTCCGCCTGGACCACCCGCAGGGCGGAGGCGGCGTCCGGGGTGAGCGGCTTCTCGCACAGCACCGGCAGGTCGTGCTCGAACGCCGCCAGCAGCGCGGCCTCGTGGGCCGGGCCGGGGGAGGCGACGAGCACGGCGTCGACGTCGGCGGAGGCCATGGCGGCGGCGGGGTCGGTCCACGCGGTGCACCCCGGGACGCGGGCGGCCACCGCCTCGGCGCGGGCGGCGTCGATGTCCACCACGGCGCTCACCCGGGCGCCGCTGACGACCTCGTCGAGGCGCCGGACGTGGTCCGAGCCCATCCGGCCGGTGCCGATCACGGCCACGCCCAGGGTTCCGTTGTGCGTCATTGCTCGTTCCTCGAAGGCTCGTTTCCGCTGGGGCTAGGCGCCGCAGGAGCGCAGGAAGGCGCGGGTGCGCCGGGCGATGGGCAGTGGCCGGTCGGGCGGGCAGGGGTACATGTCCTGCTCGACGATGGCGAACAGGTCCACGCCCAGTCCCTGTGCGGCCGCCAGCACGGGCTCCAGCGCCGGGACGCCGCGCGGCGGTTCGCACATCACGCCCCGCTGCACGGCCGGGCCGAAGGGAAGGCCCTGCCCGAGCACGTCGGACAGGACCGCCGGGTCCACCTGCTTGAGGTGGAGGTAGTCGATCCGTTCCCCGTAGGTCTTGATGAGCTTGACGCTGTCGCCGCCGCAGTAGGCGTAGTGGCCGGTGTCCAGGCAGAGGTTGACCAGGCCGGGGTCGGTGGCGTCGAGGAAGCGTTCGACGTGCGCCTCGGTGTCGATGTGGGTGTCGGCGTGCGGGTGGACGGCGATGGACAGCCCGTACGTGCCCAGGACCCGCTCGGCCAGCCGCTCCATGCCGGTGTTGAGGTGGCGCCACTGCTCGGCGGTCAGCTCCGGGCTCTCGATGAGCTCCGCCGTCCGGTCGTCGCGCCAGAAGGACGGGATGACGACCAGGTGGTGCGCGCCCATCGCCCGCGTCAGCGCCGCGACGCGAGACACCTGTTCCCAGGTCTCCTCCCAGACGGCGGGGCCGCGGTGCAGGGCGGTGAAGACCGTGCCCGCGGAGACCCGCAGGCCGCGGCGGCCGGTCTCGTCGCGCAGCCGGGCGGGGTCGGTGGGCAGATAGCCGTACGGGCCCAGCTCGATCCACTCGTAGCCGGCCTCCGCGACCTCGTCCAGGAAGCGCTCCCAGGGGACCTGGGCCGGGTCGTCGGCGAACCAGACGCCCCACGAATCCGGCGCGGAGCCCACGCGGATGCGGTCCAGAGCGGGAGCAAGGGGCGGTCGGGCGGCGGCGTCCATGCGGCGGCTCTCCTCTCGCCGGTCGGCAGTGACCGGGCAAGGGCTGGGGATGCCCGTAGCTTCCTGGCTGGGCAGGGGAGTGTCAAGGCTTCGTCCGGACATATGGACGTAACGTCAATCCTCCCTCGGAGACGCCCTGATGTGGCGACGTCCGTATGTAAGGACAAATGCTTGACATGGCTGTGCGCGCCCGGCTAGACCTGAGCCCGGAGCGAGCCGAAGCGCGGAGGGGAAGACCATGACCGGTCCCTACGACCTCATCACCATGGGCCGGCTCGGGGTGGACCTCTATCCGCTGCGGACCGGGGTGCCGCTGGGCGAGGCCGAGACCTTCGGGAGGTTCCTCGGCGGATCGGCCGCCAACGTGGCCGTCGCCGCGGCCCGGCTGGGCCGCCGCACCGCCCTGATCAGCCGCACCGGCGACGACCCGTTCGGCGGCTTCCTGCACCGGGCGTTGCGCGACTTCGGCGTGGACGACCGCTGGGTGACGCCCGTGGCCGCCTATCCCACGCCCCTGACCTTCTGCGAGATGCATCCCCCGGACCACTTCCCGCTGTACTTCTACCGCCGGCCCAAGGCGCCGGACCTGGAGATCCACGCCCACGAGCTGGACCTGGACGCGGTACGGGCCGCCCGCGTCTTCTGGATGACCGGCACGGGCCTGAGCGAGGAGCCCAGCCGCGGCGCGACGCTCGCCGCGCTCGCGGCGCGGTCGCGGAGGGCGGTCACCGTCTTCGACCTCGACTGGCGGCCGGTGTTCTGGGACGCCGCGGGCGGCGCGGCCGCCGCCCGCCCGCACTACGCGGCCGCCCTCGCCCACGCCACCGTGGCGGTGGGCAACGCCGAGGAGTGCGAGGTCGCCACCGGGGAGCGCGAGCCGCACGCGGCGGCGCGGGCCCTGCTGGCCGCGGGCGTGGAGCTCGCCGTCGTCAAACAGGGGCCCGAGGGCGTGCTCGCCGTCCACCGCGACGGCACCGCCGTGCGGGTACCGCCGGTGGAGGTGGAGGTCGTCAACGGCCTCGGCGCCGGCGACGCCTTCGGCGGCGCCCTCTGCCACGGCCTCCTCGCGGGCTGGGACCTGCCCCGGACCGTGCGCTACGCCAACGCGGCGGGCGCGATCGTGGCGTCGCGCCTGGCGTGCTCGTCGGCGATGCCGGACCGCGACGAGGTCGCGGAGGTACTGAGGGGAGGGGGAGCGACGGCTGCCGGCGGCCCCCCCGGCCCCGGTACGGGGGCGTCCGACGACACCGGACCGCGCCCGGGCCCGGGCACCGGCCCGGGGGCCGTCCCTGGTGACGGTCCCGGGCCCGGGGCCGGATCGGCTGCCGGCGGCGCGAGTGCCGGTGATGCCGCGAGCGCCGGCGCCCCCACCGGTCCCCATACGGGTGCGGGGGCGTCCGACGACACCGGACCGCGCCCGGGGGTGACGCCTGGCCCGGCCACCGGCCTCGGGGCCGTACCGGATGCCGGCCCCGCTCCCGGCAGCCCCCTCGCAGGGCGTCGGCCGGTCGGGGGTGGCGCGTGAAGGGGGTGCGTATCGGGGAGTTGACCGGGGTGCGCAGTCGGCATCCGGAGGCCATCGGTGAGGCCGCCGCGCGGCGGGTGCGGCGGCCGCTCGTCGGGGACAGCGGGCGGCTCATGATCGTCGCCGCCGACCACACCGCGCGCGGCGCCCTCGACGTCGCCGGGCGGAGCCTCGCCATGGCCAACCGCGCCGACCTCCTGGAGCGGCTCTGCCGCGCCCTCGCGCGCCCCGGTGTGGACGGCGTGCTCGCCACCGCCGACATCCTCGACGACCTGCTGCTGCTCGGCGCGCTGGAGAACAAGGTCGTCATGGGCTCCATGAACCGCGGCGGTCTCTTCGGCGCCTCCTTCGAGATGGACGACCGCTTCACCGGCCCCCGCGCGGACGACCTCGTCCGGCGCGGCTTCGACGCCGGCAAGCTGCTGCTGCGCATCGACTACGACGACCCCGGCTCGCTGACCACCATGGAGTCCGCGGCGCGCGCCATCGACGAGATGGCCGCCCGGCGGCTGCCGGTGTTCGTCGAGCCGTTCCTGTCCCGGCGCGTCGACGGGACGGTCCGCAACGACCTCGGCCCGGAAGCCGTCACCACGTCCATCGCCATCGCCTCCGGGCTCGGCGCCACGTCCGCGTACACCTGGCTCAAAGTGCCCGTCACCCAGGACGCCGAGGACATGGCGCGGGTGATGGAGACCTCGACCCTGCCGGCGGTGCTGCTCGGCGGCGACGTGGGGGACGACCAGGAGGCGGCCTACGAGCGGTGGCGGGCGGCGCTGCGGCTGCCGACCGTTCAGGGGCTGGTGGTGGGGCGGGCGTTGCTGTACCCGCCGGACGGGGACGTCGAAGCGGCCGTGGACACGGCCGTGGGGCTGCTGTGACGTGCGCCGGCGCCCCGGGCCCGGCCGGCCCCCAGCCGGGGCCGGGGCGGGGAGAGGGAGCCCGCCGCACCGGCGATCCGTCCCCGCCGCCTTCCCCGGCGGTGTCGAACCGGCGTCACGAGACGAGGAACCGCATGACCCCGCCCAGCCACCCGTACACCCTGCACATCACCCCCGAGGACGCCGGCTGGGCGTACAGCTCCCTCCGCGTCCTGGCCCTCCCGGCCGGCGGCCGTCACACCTTCGACACCGCCGGCAGCGAGTGGATCGTCCTCCCCCTCAGCAGCCGCGACGTCACCGTCACCACCACCGACGGCGACTCCTTCGCACTCCACGGCCGTGCCGGTGTCTTCACCGCCGTCACCGACTTCGCCTACGTCCCGCGCGACGCCCGCGTCACCCTCACCGCGCCCGCCGGCGGCCGCATCGCCCTCGCCGGGGCGCGCTGCGAGCGCCGGTTCCCGGCGCGCTACGGCCCCGCCCGGTCCGTGCCCGTCGAGACGCGCGGCAGCGGCACCTGCTCCCGCCAGGTCAACAACTTCGCCGCCGCGGGCGTCTTCGACTGCGACCGGCTCATCGCGGTCGAGGTCCTCACCCCCGGCGGCAACTGGTCCTCCTACCCGCCCCACAAGCACGACGAGCACCACCCGGGCCGGGAGTCCGAGCTCGAAGAGATCTACTACTTCGAGATCGCGGACTCCCCGGAGGGCCGCCCGGGCCTCGGCTACCAACGGGTCTCGCCCTCCCGCGACGGGGGCACCGACGTGCTCGCCGAGGTCCGCACCGGCGAGGCCGTGCTGATCCCCGACGGCTGGCACGGCCCGTCCATCGCCGCGCCCGGGCACGACATGTACTACCTCAACGTCATGGCCGGCCCCGGCGCCGAGCGGGAGTGGCTCATCCGCGACCACCCCGACCACGCCTGGATCCGGACCACCTGGCCCCATCAGGCCGTCGACCCGCGCCTGCCGCTGACCCGCCCCGGAGGGGACCGATGACCACCCGGCACCTCACTGTCGCCCAGGCCCTGGTGGAGTTCCTGGCCCGCCAGCACACCGAGCGCGACGGGCGCCGCCGGCGCCTGATCGCCGCCTGCTGGGGCATCTTCGGCCACGGCAACGTGGCCGGGATCGGCCAGGCGCTGCTGGAGAGCGGCGACGCGTTGCCCTACCTCCAGGGCCGCAACGAACAGGCCATGGTGCACGCCGCCGTCGGCTACGCCCGCCACCACGACCGGCTCTCCGCCCATGCCGTCACCACCTCCATCGGCCCCGGCGCCACCAACCTCGTCACCGGCGCCGCCCTCGCCACCGTCAACCGCCTGCCCGTCCTCCTGCTGCCCGGCGACACCTTCGCCACCCGCCCCGCCGACCCCGTTCTCCAGCAGCTCGAACACCCCGGCGCCGGCGACGTGTCCGTCAACGACTGCCTGCGGCCGGTCTCCCGCTTCTTCGACCGCGTCACCCGGCCCGAGGCGCTGATCCCCGCCGCGCTCCAAGCGGCCCGCGTCCTCGCCGACCCCGTCGAGGCCGGGGCCGTCACGCTCGCCCTGCCGCAGGACGTGCAGGTGCAGGCGTACGACTGGCCGGAGGAGTTCTTCGCCGAGCGCGTCTGGCACGTGCGCCGCCCCGCCCCCGATCCGGCCGAGCTGGCCGAGGCGGTGCGGGCCGTGCGGTCCGCCCGGCGGCCCCTGCTGATCGCCGGCGGCGGCGTGCACCACAGCGAGGCGGAGGACGCGCTGCGCGCGCTGGCCGACGCCACCGGCATCCCCGTCGCCTCCACCCAGGCCGGCAAGGGCTCGCTGCGCCACGACCACCCGTGCGACATCGGCGGCATCGGCCACACCGGCACGGCCGTCGCCGACGCCCTCGCCGCCCAGGCCGACCTCGTCATCGGCGTCGGCACCCGCTACAGCGACTTCACCACCGCCTCCGCGACGCTCTTCGCCGCCCCCGGCGTCCGCTTCGTCAACCTCAACATCACCCCCCACGACGCCCACAAGATGGCCGGCCGGCCGCTCGTCGCCGACGCCCGCACGGGGCTGGAGGCGCTGACCGAGGGCCTGCGCGGGTACCGCGTCCCGGACGTGTACGCGAGCGCGTACACCGCCGGGAAGGCCGAGTGGGAGACGGTCGTCGCCCGCGCGTACTCCCCGTCCGACGGGCGCGGCGACGGGGCCCGCCCCACCCAGGCCCAGGTGCTGGGCGCGCTCGACGCCGTCGTCGGCGACGAGGACGTGATCATCAACGCGGCGGGCTCGCTCCCCGGCGACCTGCACAAACTCTGGCGGACCCGCTCCCGCCGCCAGTACCACCTCGAATACGGCTACTCCTGCATGGGCTACGAGATCCCGGCCGCCATCGGCGTGCGGATCGCCGACCCCGACAGCCCGGTGTGGGCGCTCGTCGGCGACGGCACCTACCTGATGATGCCGACCGAGCTCGTCACGGCCGTGCAGGAGGGGATCGCCATCAAGGTGGTCCTGGTGCAGAACCACGGCTACGCCTCCATCGGCGGCCTCTCCCAGGCCGTGGGCGGCGAGCGCTTCGGCACCGCCTACCGCTTCCGCGCGCCCGACGGCACGTACACCGGCGACCCGCTGCCCGTGGACCTGGCCGCCAACGCCGCCTCGCTCGGCATGACCGTGCTGCGCGCCCGCACGACCGCCCAGCTGCGGGCCGCGCTGGCCGAGGCCCGCGCCTCGGACCGGCCCACATGTGTCTACGTGGAGACCGAAACAGCCGACACAGTGCCGGGCGCGCCCCCCGCACAGGCGTGGTGGGATGTGCCTGTCGCCGAGACCGCGACCCGCCCGGCGGCCGTGACGGCCCGGGAGGAGTACGACCGCAACGCAGTCGCCCGCCGTCGCTATCTTTGAAGTGAGAGGCCGCAGCAGATGAAGACCGTCCACCACTGGATCGACGGCAAGTCCGTCGAAGGCACCTCCGGCGAGTTCGGGCCGGTGACCGACCCGGCGACCGGTGCCGTCACCACGCGGGTCGCGTTCGCGTCCGCCGAGGAGGTCGACGCGGCCGTCGCGGCCGCCAAGGCCGCGTACGCGACGTGGGGCGGCTCCTCGCTGGCCGCGCGCACGGCGGTGCTGTTCCGCTACCGCGCGCTGCTGGACGCCCACCGCGACGAGCTCGCCGCGCTGATCACCGCCGAGCACGGCAAGGTGCACTCCGACGCGCTGGGCGAGGTCGCCCGCGGACTGGAGATCGTCGAGCTGGCCTGCGGGATCACCACGCAGCTCAAGGGCGAGCTGTCCACCGAGGTCTCCGGCCGGGTCGACGTCGCCTCGATCCGGCAGCCGCTGGGCGTCGTCGCCGGCATCACGCCGTTCAACTTCCCGGCCATGGTGCCGATGTGGATGTTCCCGCTGGCCGTCGCCTGCGGCAACACCTTCGTCCTCAAGCCCAGCGAGAAGGACCCCTCGCCCGCGATCCGCCTCGCGGAACTCGCCGCCGAGGCGGGCCTGCCCGACGGCGTCCTCAACGTCGTCAACGGCGACCGGACGGCCGTCGACCGGCTGCTCGAACACCCCGACGTCGCCGCCGTCTCGTTCGTGGGCTCCACCCCGATCGCCCGTCACATCCACACCACCGCCTCCGCCCACGGCAAGCGCGTCCAGGCGCTCGGCGGTGCCAAGAACCACATGCTGGTCCTGCCCGACGCCGACCTCGACGCCGCGGCCGACGCCGCCGTCTCCGCCGCCTACGGCTCCGCCGGCGAGCGCTGCATGGCGATCTCCGCGGTCGTCGCGGTGGGCGACACCGGCGACGAACTGGTGGCGAAGATCCGCGAGCGCGCCGAGAAGATCAAGATCGGCCCGGGCGACGACCCCACGTCCGAGATGGGGCCGCTCATCACCAGGGCCCACCGCGACAAGGTCGCCTCCTACGTGCACGGCGCCGCCGCCCAGGGCGCCGAGGTCGTCCTCGACGGCACGGGCTTCACGGTCGAGGGCTACGAGGACGGGCACTGGATCGGGCTGTCCCTGCTCGACAAGGTGCCCACCTCCGCGGACGCCTACCGCGAGGAGATCTTCGGCCCCGTGCTGTGCGTGCTGCGCGCGGAGACCTACGAGGAGGGCGTGGCCCTCATCAACGCCTCGCCGTGGGGCAACGGCACCGCGATCTTCACCCGCGACGGCGGCGCGGCCCGGCGCTTCCAACTGGAGGTCGAGGCGGGCATGGTGGGCGTCAACGTGCCCATCCCGGTGCCGGTGGGCTACCACTCCTTCGGCGGCTGGAAGCACTCGCTCTTCGGCGACCACCACGTCTACGGCAACGACGGCGTGCACTTCTACACCCGCGGCAAGGTCGTCACCACCCGCTGGCCCGACCCGCAGGACGGCGGTGTGGACCTGGGCTTCCCCAGCCACCGCTAGTCCTGATTGCCCCGTTGTGCGGTGATCGGACCGTAAGCTGCGGGCATGACCTGGACGAGCGCGCTGAAGGCCACCGCACGTGCCGGGCTGACGATCGAGCGGACCAAACTGGAACCGCTGGTCGCGCTGCGCGGCGCGTGCGGCGTCGCGATCGTCATCGGCGTCAACCTGTGGCTGTTCACGCCCCAGCTGGCGGTGGCCTCCGCCTTCGGCGCCTTCGCCTCGGGGCTGGCCACCTTCCAGCGCAGCTGGCGGCCGCGGCCGGTGCTGGCCCTGGCCGTGGCGGCCGGCCTGGCCTTCAGCACCTTCATCGGCTACATGGCCATCGCCGATCCCGTGGTCTTCGCCGTCCTGCTGGCCCTCTGGACGCTGCTGGCGGGCATGGCGTGGGCGATCGGCCCGGTGTCGGGCATGGTGGCCTCGCAGATGGTCGCCGTCATGCTGTTCACCGTCACCCTGCCCACCTCGGTCCTCGGCGCGCTGCACCACGCGGGCCTCATCCTCTTCGGCGGGCTGGTGCAGGCGGCGCTCATCATCGTCTTCCCGATCCGCCCCTGGGGGCGCCAGCGCGACGTGCTGGCGGACGCGCTCGCCGCCGAGGCCGACTACGCCCGCCGCCTGCGCCACGACCCCGTGGCCCGCTTCGACCCGCAGCCGCTGATGGACGCCCGCAGCGCCGCCGCCCTGACGCCGCGCCAGGCCAGGCGCCGCCCCCACCAGCTGGCCGGCCCCCGCGGCCTGGCCGAGCGGCTGCGGCCCGTGCTGGCCTCGCTCGCCGACCCCGTCACGGGCGCGCCCGACGAGGGGCCCGAGCGGGACCGCGTCCGTGAACTGCTGGGTGCCGCCGCGGCCGTGCTCGACGCGGTGGCGCACGCCGTCCGCTGGGGGAAGCCGGTGACGATGACCCCCGAGGTGATGGCCGCGCTGGACGTGCCCGACGAGGACCGGCTGGTCCTCCACGGCGCCGCCCGCCGCTCCGGGCTGCGGCTGATCGTGCTGCTCGCCGACGTCGTCGAGGCGGCCGACGAGCGCGTGCAGTCCACCGGCCCCGCCGCCCCCGGCGAGCGCCGGCACCTGCTGCGCCCCTCCGTGCCCCGGCTGGTGCCCGTGGGGCTGCGGGCCCTGCAGCGCGAGGCGCGCTGGTCCTCGGCCATCGGACGGCACGCGGTACGGGTCACGGCGGTGGTCTCGGCGGGCTACGCCCTGGGGAACGCCCTGCCGCTGGGCCACGGCTACTGGGCGCCCATGACCTCGGTGATGGTCATGCGCCCGGACTTCGCCCAGACCTTCTCGCGGGGCGTCGCGCGCTTCGCCGGGACCGTCGTCGGCGTCTGGCTCGCCGGCGGCCTCATGGTCCTCGTCCACCCGGGCACGTACGTGTGCGCGGGCCTGGCGGTGCTGTGCATCGCGCTGATGTACCTGCTGCTGCGCACGGGCTACAGCGTGGCCTCCACCTGCCTGGCCGCCTACGTCGTCTTCCTGCTCGGCATCGCGGGCGAGGGCTGGTCGCAGACGGTGTGGGCCCGGCTGACGCTGACCCTGCTCGGCGGGTTGCTGGCGCTGACCGCCTATGCGCTCTTCCCCGCCTGGGAGACGCTGCGGCTGCGCGACCGGCTCGCCGACTGGCTGCACACCAACGGCCGTTACTCCCTCGCCGTCCTCGCCGTGTACGCCCTCCCCGCCGACCGCAGGCCGCGCCGGGTGCGCGAGGCCCTGCTGGACTCGCGGGCGGCCCGCCTGGAATGGGAGGAGGCCGTCGCCCGCGCGGAGAAGGAGCCGGTGCGCCACCGGGGCATCTCGCGCCGCGCCGAACGCGGGGCGGAGTCGGCGCTCGCCACGATGGGGCGCGCGACGATGCTGATGGAGGCCCACATGCCGGACCGGGACGCCGGAGCCTCGCCGGGGGCCGGGACGTTCGCGGCCGCCCTGCGTGCCGCGCTGCCGGAAGCGGTGTCCGCCGTGCGTGAGCGCCGGCCGCTGGACTGGTCGGCCCCGCACCGGGCGCACGCCGCCTGGCGGGCGGCGGCGGGCGAGGAGGGGGTGGCGGTGCGGGCCTCGGAGCTGCTGCTGGACGCGCTCGACGAACTGGCGGACGCGCTGACCCCGGGCCGCCGCGCCGCGCCCCGCTCCGGCGGCTGACCGCCCCCGGAGCCGCCGCGCGCGGTCAGGGTGTGAACAGCCGGTCCAGGTGTGCGGTGGCCAGGCGCAGCGCCTCGGCGGGCGTGAGCACGTCGAGCAGTACGTAGTTGCCGAGGCCGTCGCTCATGGAGATCAGCAGGATCGCCTCCGTCTCGGGATCCCTGTCGGCCCCCACCTCGCCGCGCTCGATGCCCCGCCGGATCTGCCCCGCCAGCAGCGAGACGAGCGCCGGGGTGCCCTCCTTGGCGTAGTGGCGCATCCGCTCGTCGTGGATGGCGAGGGTGAAGTAGGCGAGCTGGACCAGGATGCCGTTGCGGCTGTTGTCGTCCAGCGGCAGCAGCTCGGCGACGATCTCGCCGAGGACCGTGCGCGGGGACGGGGTGTCGGTCACGGCCGTGACGCGGTCGCGGACGCGGGCGGCAGCGTACTGGTTGATGTGGTCCAGGGCGAAGACGAGCATCTCGCCCCGGCTGCGGAAGTAGTGCTGCAGCTGCCCGAGCGACATCCCCGCCTCGGCCGCCACGTCGCGCAGGCTCGCGCTCTCCAGGCCGCGGGTGGACGCGATCCGCCACAGGGCCTCCGCGATGGTGCGGCGGCGTTCGTCATGGTCGACGCGCTTGGGCACGGCGCCTGCCTCTCGGGTTTTTGCGGGTCAGCTGTATTGCCATACGATTCACATGACGATACAACTGACTTGGAAAGAAATCGGGGGAACATGGTGGCCGGAGATCCGCACCCTCCGCAAACGCACGTGGAACTCCGGCCGCCGGCCCACGCCGTCGGCCCCCGCGCCCGCCGCTGGTGGACCGCCCGGGCATGGCTCGCCGCGAGCGGCCCCCTGCTCGTGGCCGGCGCGCTCCTCGCCTCGTGCCTCCTCTTCTTCCCGGGCGCGCTGCCCTGGCTGGCCCCCCTGACGGCCCTCGTCCTCGTCCTCCCCGCGCTCGGGTACGCCCTGGCCATGCCGGCCCGGCGCCACCGCGTGCACGCCTGGGAGCTGGGGGAGTCGGCGGTGCGCGCCGACAGCGGCTGGCTGTGGCGCCGGCGCCGGATGGTGCCGCTGTCCCGCGTGCGGTCCGCCGCCGTCCGCCGGGGGCCCCTCCAGCGGCGGTTCGGGCTCGCCACGGTGACCGTCGGCACCGGCTCGACCGCCGGCGACCTGCGGATCGGCGGGCTCGACGAGGGCGTCGCCCGGCAGCTGGCCGCCCGCCTCGACGCCGCGGCCCGGCCGCAGTACGACCACCCCGCGGCAACGGCGGTGGCCGGGCCCCGGGGCCCGGTGCTCGCCGTGGGCCGGGCGGCGTGGCTGCGGTACGCACCGCTCACCTTCTGGGTCATCGGCGGCGTCCTCGTCGTGGCCGGCACGGTGTGGAAGGTGCTGACCGCCCTGCGGATCAAGCCCTGGCGGATCGGCTGGGTCCACGACGCGGCCGAGGAGTTCGGCGACAGCGTGCTGTGGCTGACGATCCCCCTGGCCCTGCTGGCCGTCACCGCGCTGGGCGCCGTCGGCGCGGTACTGGTCACCGCGGAGGGCTGGTGGCGGTACCGCCTGGAATGGGCCGGTCCGTCCACCCTCGCCGTCCGCCGCGGCCTGCTGACGAAGAGGACCGTCACCATCGAACGGGCCCGGCTGTGCGGAGTGGCCCTGCGGGAGCCGCTGTTGCTGCGCGCCGGCGGCGGGGCGAGCGTCCGCGCCGTCGCCGGCGGACTCGGCAACCGCGACCAGAACCGCACGCGCAGCGTCGTCCTGCCTCCCGCGCCGCGCGCGGTCGCCACGGGCGTGTGCGCCGGGCTGCTGGGAGCGGGGGCGGGCACCGAGCGGGAGCTGCGACCCCACCCGCGGGCCGCCCTGCGGCGGCGGGTGACGTGGGCGATCGGCTGGGGCGTGCTGCCGGTCACGGCGGCGCTCGCGGTGCTGGGGTGGCTGCTCACACCCGTCCTCCTCCTCTGCGCGGCGGGGTGGACGCTGCTCGCCTCCCCGGTCGCCCGGGCGCTGGCCCGCGACGCCCACCGCTCGCTCGGGCACGCCCTGCACGGGCGTCACCTGGTGGTGCGCTCGGGCACGTTCGGCCGCGAGACGGTGACCCTCGACCGCGATGCCGTGCTTGCTTGGACTTTTACCGACACGCCCTTTTCGCGACGGGCGGGTGTGGTGACCGTCACGGCGGCGGTCCTGGGCGGGGAGGACGGGTACCGCATCCGGGACATGTCCGCAGTCGGGGCAGCGGGTTTCGCGGAGGCGGCGGCTCCGGGGATCGTGCGCGAGTGGCTCGCGCCCGCGGTCCGCTGAGAGCTTTGCCACATATTCACGTCCAACTTTTTGTTATCAACGGACCGGCCCTGGGTCTCCTAGGTGTCGGAACGGACGCCAACGTGGCGGTGCGGAAAGAGGTGCGGGCGTGAAGAGTGTGAGCGTGGCCGTGGTCGAGGCGGCGCGTGCCGGGGACCCGGCGGCACAGGACGAGCTCGTCGCCCTCCACCTGCCGTTGGTCTACAACATCGTCGGCCGGGCCCTGAACGGCCACGCGGACGTCGACGACGTGGTGCAGGAGACCATGCTCCGCGTCATAGGCGGCCTCGACGGCCTCCGCGACCCGGCGAGCTTCCGCTCCTGGCTCGTGGCGATCACCATGAACCAGATACGCAGCCACTGCCGGGAGGACCGCCCCGAGGCCCCCGTCAGTGGCTTGCAGGAAGTGGTCGGCGAAGTCGCCGACCCCGAGGCCGACTTCGTCGACCTGACCATCGTCCGGCTCGGCCTGGAGGGCCAGCGCCGGGAGGCCGCCGAGGCCACCCGCTGGCTCGACGAGGGCGAGCAGGAGGTCCTGTCCCTGTGGTGGCTGGAGGCCGCCGGCGAGCTGCAGCGCGCCGAGGTCGCCACCGCCCTGGAGCTGACCCCGCAGCACACGGCCGTCCGCATCCAGCGCACCAAGGCCCAGCTGGACATCGCCCGGGGCGTGGTGCAGGCCCTCGCCGCGCACCCGCGCTGCCCCCGCCTCGCCGAGGTCGTCGCCCACTGGGACGGCGTCCCCTCCGCGCTGTGGCGCAAGCGCATAGCCCGGCACGTGCGCGAGTGCGGCCGCTGCACCGGCGCCCTGTCGGCGCTCGTCCCCGCCGAGGGGCTGCTGGTCGGCCTCGGACTGGTGCCGGTCGGCGCCGCGCTGCTCGCCCGCTGGGGCGGCGGAGCGGGGCTGCACACCCAGTCCGTCGCCCACACCGCCCCGCTCGGCACCCCCGCCGCGTCCCACGCCTCGCACGCCGCCCGGCCCCGGGGCCGTCGCGCTGCCGGCCGGCAGCACGGCGGCGGTCACCGCGCGGCCGGCGGCCGCTCCCGCACCACCCGGCGCGTCGTCATCGGCGCGGGCATCCTGGCGATCGTCGCGGGCGGCGTGCTGGGCGGCAGCCACTTCTTCGGGGGTTCCGACGACACCACCGTCGCCGAGGCCGCCGACGCCACACAGCTGGGGCAGCAGAGCGCCAGGGAGCCGTCGCCGCTGCGCACCGGGGCCTCCGCCTCCGCCTCGGCGTCCGCCTCCGCGAGCCCCTCGCCGAGCCCCTCGGCCTCCACCGCCAAGCCCTCCGCCTCGGCGTCCCGCTCCGCGAGCCCCGAACCCGAGCGCACGGCCGCCCGCACCGAGAAGCCGGCCCCCAAGCCGCCCGCCAACCCGGGCGGCGGCTCCCTCGCCCAGCAGGTCGTCGCCCTCGTCAACGCCGAGCGCGCCAAGGCCGGCTGCCCGGTCGTGAGCTCCAACAGCCTCCTCGACGCCGCCGCCCAGGGCCACTCCGACGACATGGCGGCCCGCGGCTTCTTCGACCACACCAACCCCGACGGCAAGGGCCCCGGCGAGCGCGTCACCGCCGCCGGCTACAAGTGGAGCACCTACGGCGAGAACATCGCCTACGGCCAGCAGACCGCCTCCGCGGTCATGGACTCCTGGATGAACAGCTCGGGCCACCGCAAGAACATCCTCAACTGCTCCTTCAAGGAGATCGGCATCGGCATCAACAAGGCGCCCGGCGGTCCCCGCTGGACGCAGGTCTTCGGCGCGCGCTGACCGGCGCGCCGGCCCGGCGCGCACGGTCAGCGTCCCCGTCCGCCCTTGACCACCGCCCGCAGGTACTCGCGGTTCATGTGGGCGATGGACTGCAGCGGGATGCCCTTGGGGCAGGCCGTGGCGCACTCCCCGGTGTTGGTGCAGCCGCCGAAGCCCTCGTCGTCCATGGCCGCCACCATGTCCAGCACCCGGGACCCGCGCTCCGGGGCGCCCTGCGGCAGCACGTTGAGGTGCACCACCTTCGCCGAGGTGAAGAGCATGGCCGAGCCGTTCGGGCAGGCGGCCACGCAGGCGCCGCACCCGATGCACTCGGCGTGCTCGAAGGCCAGGTCGGCCACCGCCTTCGGCACGGGCGTGGCATGGGCCTCCGGCGCCGATCCGGTCGGTACGGACACGTAGCCGCCGGAGCCGATGACCCGGTCGAACGCCGAACGGTCGACGACCAGGTCCTTGACGACCGGGAACGCGGCGGCCCGCCAGGGCTCGACGTCGATCGTGTCGCCGTCGCGGAAGTGCCGCATGTGGAGCTGGCAGGTGGTGGTGCGCTCGGGGCCGTGCGCCCGGCCGTTGATGACCATGCCGCAGGCGCCGCAGATGCCCTCGCGGCAGTCGTGGTCGAAGGCGACCGGCTCGTCGCCGGAGAGGATCAGCTCCTCGTTGAGGTGGTCGAGCATCTCCAGGAAGGACATGTCCTCGCTGATGCCCGTGACCTCGTAGGTGGTCATGGCCCCCGGAGCCTCGGGGGTGCGCTGGCGCCAGATGCGCAGGGTGAGGTTCACGCGTAACTCCGCTGGGTGGGGTGGACGTACTCGAAACGCAGGTCTTCCTTGTGCAGCACGGGCGCGTTGCCCGGCCCGGTGAACTCCCAGGCCGCCACGTACGCGAACTCCTCGTCCTTGCGGGCCGCCTCGCCGTCGGCGGTGCGGCTCTCCTCGCGGAAGTGGCCGCCGCAGGACTCGGTGCGGTGCAGGGCGTCCAGGCACATCAGCTCGGCCAGCTCCAGGTAGTCGACGATCCGGTTGGCCTTCTCCAGCTGCTGGTTGAGCTCCTCCCCGGTGCCGGGCACCCTGATCCGGCGCCAGAACTCCTCGCGCAGCTCCGGGATCCTCTCCAGCGCCTTGCGCAGGCCGCTCTCCGTGCGGGACATGCCGCACTCGTCCCAGAGCAGCTCGCCGAGCTCGCGGTGGAAGGACTCCGGCGTGCGGTCGCCGCCGGCCTCCAGCAGCCGGCGCAGGCGGTCCGCCGCCTCCCCGGCGGCCTCCGCGACCGCCGGGTGGTCGTGCGGCACCTGTGCGTGCGGATGGCGGGCGAGGTAGTCGTTGATGGTGGAGGGCAGTACGAAGTAGCCGTCGGCCAGGCCCTGCATCAGCGCGGACGCCCCCAGGCGGTTGGCGCCGTGATCGGAGAAGTTGGCCTCGCCGATCGCGAACAGGCCCGGCACGGTGGTCTGCAGGTCGTAGTCCACCCACAGGCCGCCCATCGTGTAGTGGATGGCCGGGTAGATGCGCATGGGCACCTCGTACGGGTTCTCGGCGGTGATCCGCTCGTACATCTCGAAGAGGTTGCCGTACTTCGCCTCGACGGCCGCGCGGCCCATCCGCGCGATCGCGTCGGCGAAGTCGAGGTAGACGCCCTGACCACCGGGGCCCACGCCGCGGCCCTCGTCGCAGACGTTCTTCGCGGCGCGGGAGGCGATGTCGCGCGGGACGAGGTTGCCGAAGGAGGGGTAGGCGCGCTCCAGGTAGTAGTCGCGCTCGTCCTCGGGGATGGCGGCCGGCGGCCGGGTGTCGCCCGCGGCCTTCGGCACCCAGATGCGGCCGTCGTTGCGCAGCGACTCGCTCATCAGCGTCAGCTTCGACTGGTGGTCCCCCGAGCGCGGGATGCAGGTGGGGTGGATCTGGGTGAAGCAGGGGTTGGCGAAGTGGGCGCCGCGCCGGTGGGCCCGCCACACGGCGGTGGCGTTGGAGTTCTTGGCGTTGGTCGAGAGGTGGAAGACGTTGCCGTAGCCGCCGGAGGCCAGCACCACGGCGTCCGCGAGGTGGGTCTCGATCCGGCCGGTGATCAGGTCCCGGGCCACGATGCCGCGGGCCCGGCCGTCGACGACGATCAGGTCGAGCATCTCGGTGCGGGCGTGCATCTCCACGCCGCCCGCGTCGATCTGGCGGCTGAGCGCCTGGTAGGCGCCCAGCAGCAGCTGCTGCCCGGTCTGGCCGCGGGCGTAGAAGGTGCGGGAGACCTGGACGCCGCCGAAGGAGCGGGTGTCCAGCAGACCGCCGTACTCGCGGGCGAACGGCACGCCCTGGGCCACGCACTGGTCGATGATCTCGACCGATATCTGGGCCAGGCGGTGGACGTTGGACTCGCGGGCGCGGAAGTCGCCGCCCTTGACGGTGTCGTAGAACAGCCGGTGCACGGAGTCGCCGTCGTTGCGGTAGTTCTTCGCCGCGTTGATGCCGCCCTGGGCCGCGATGGAGTGGGCGCGGCGCGGCGAGTCCTGGTAGCAGAACTGCACCACGCGGTAGCCCTGCTCGGCCAGTGTCGCGCCGGCCGCGCCGCCCGCGAGGCCGGTGCCGACGACGATGACGGTGTGCTTGCGGCGGTTGGCCGGGTTGACCAGTTTCGCCTCGAAGCGGCGGCGGTCCCAGCGCCCGGCGACGGGCCCGCCGGGGGCGGCGGTGTCGGTGAGCGGCGCGCCGACGGTGTAGTGGGAGTAGGGGGCGAAGGGGGACATCAGCTCACGACTCCAGTCAGGACGCCGACGGGGATGGCGATGAAGCCGCAGGTCAAAAGGGCCGCGAGGCCGTTGGCGAGGAACTTCAGTGCCCGGTCGCGGCGCGGCGAGCCGGCGCCGAGGGTCTGCGCCGCGCTCCAGAAGCCGTGCCGGACGTGCAGCCCGAGGGCGAGCATCGCCGCGATGTAGAAGGCGGAGACGTACCAGCGGTCGAAGGAGGCGACGAGGTTCTCGTACGGCCGGCCCTCCTGCGCGTTGGGGTTCACGGTGAGGGTGGTGAGGTCGAGGACGTGCCAGACGATGAACAGGCCGAGGATCACCCCGCCCCAGCGCATGGTGCGCGTCGCGTAACTGGCCCGCGGTCGCTTGTGCGCGTACTTCGCGGGCCGGGCGGCGAGGTCGCGACGGCTGAGCTGGTACGCGGCCACGCCGTGCAGCACCACGGAGACGGACAGGGCCGCGCGGGCCGCCCACAGGAACCACTCGCGGTGCAGGAACGGCTCGCCGACGGTGCGGATCCAGTGGCCGTAGTGGTTGAACTCGCCGGCGCCGAAGAACACCTTCAGATTGCCCATCATGTGGGCCACCAGGTACGCCAGCATGATCAGGCCGGTGACGGCCATGACCGCCTTCTTGCCGACGGTCGAACGCCACACGGAGCCGATGAGGGACGGGGGCCGTGCCGTCCGGGTCGCCAGTGCCATGACCACGACGCTAGGCAGCCGCCCCTCGATGCGTCCAAGACATGGCCTAGCTGGTTTCCATAGGCAGCGGCTATCTATCGTGGTGGGGTGCAATTCCAGCAGCTCCGCTACTTCGCCACGGTCGCCGAGGTGCGGCACTTCACCCGGGCCGCCGAGGCGCTGCACGTCGCCCAGCCCTCGCTCTCCCAGCAGATCCGGGCCCTGGAGCGGGAGCTGGGCGCCGAGCTCTTCCACCGCGCCCGCGGGAACATCACCCTCACCGACGCCGGCGAGGCGCTGCTGCCGCTGGCCCGCCGGATCCTCGCCGACACCGAGACGGCCCGCCGCGAGGTGCAGGAGGTCGCCCAGCTGCGCCGGGGGCGGGTGCGGCTGGGCGCGCCGCCGAGCCTGTGCGCGAGCCTCGTGCCGGACGTCCTGCGCACCTACCACGCGCGGTTCCCCGGCATCGAGCTGCACGTCGAGGAGGGCGGCTCGCAGGACCTGGTCCGCCGCCTCGCCGACGGCGGCCTCGACCTCGCCCTGGTCATCACCCCGCTGGGCGCGGCCGCCCCCGCCCTGGCGACCGCGGAACTCCTGCGCGAGGACCTCGTCGTGGTCTCGGCACCCTCCGGCCCGCCGCCCGTCCGGCGCCGGCGCATGCGCGTCGAGGAGCTCCGGGACCGCCCGCTGGTGATGTTCCGCCGCGGCTACGACCTGCGCGAGATCACCGTCGCCGCGTGCCGGGCCGCCGGCTTCGAGCCGTCGTTCACCGTCGAGGGCGGCGAGATGGACGCCGTCCTCGGTTTCGTCCGCGCCGGGCTGGGCCTCGCCGTGGTCCCCGGCATGGTCGCGGCCCGCTCCGGACTGCGCGTCACCCCCTTCGAGGGCGACCGCATGCGCCGGACCGTCGCCATCGCCCACCGCAAGGACGCGGCACCGCCGCGCGCGGCGCGCGAGCTGCGGCGCGTGCTGCTGGAGCACCCGGAGGCGACGGGCGGCTGACCCCGCTCACCCCGGGGCGCCCTCCGTTCAGCCGGCCGCCCGGCCTGCGACCACCGCCAGGCACGCCTCGGCCCGGTCGGCGTCCATCAGCCACTCCTGGTAACCGGCGGGGTCGGCGAAGCCGTTGACGTAGCGGTGCGCGAGCGCCGGGTGCTCGGCGGCCGCCGCCAGCACGTGCTGCACGTGCTCGGGCATCGGGGCGTCCAGCACCATGTTCGTGAACGCCGTGGTGTGCCGGGCGTGCTCCCACCAGCCGGCGAACGTCTCGTGCATCCACGCCCGGTCGAACGGCCGGTCGCCGCGCTCCAGGACCGACTGCAGGTAGCGGTCGGCGCAGCGCGCGGCGTTGTTCGACCCCTGCCCGGTGATGGGGTCGTTGAGGACGACCGCGTCCGCCATGCCCAGGACGTACGAGCCCGGCGCCACCTCCGCGACCGGGTGCCGCACCACCGGCACCAGGGCGCCGGTGAGCAGGGCCCCCGCGTCGGTGGGCACGGCGTCCGCGCACCGTTCGTACTCCCAGGGCGCGTACGAGCGCAGCAGCTGCAACGTGCGTTCCAGCGCGGCCGCCGGGTCGCCCACGCCCTGCCAGCAGTCGAACGGGCCGCCCGGGCAGCCCTCCCACAGCAGGATGTCGCAGGGCCCGGACGCCGTCAGCGCGGGCAGCACGAGGAACTCCCCGGTCCCCGGGAAGGCGCACATGCGCAGGTACGTGGCCGCCGGCCCGGGGGCCGGCCGGGCGCCGTGCACGTAGAGGCAGGCCAGGGCGCGCTTGGGGACCTCGTACGGGCTGTGCCGCTCGTCCCGTCCGAAGACGTGCCCCAGCGGTCCGTGCCCGGAGGCGATCAGCGTCAGGTCGTGGGCGGCCGCCAGGCCCGCCAGCTCCTCGGCGGCGACGTTGCGGTACTCCACCCGGCCGCCGCGCTCCTCCAGCAGCTCCAGCCAGCGGGCGGTCTTCACCCGCTGGTCCACCGAGCGGGCGGGCTCGTCCAGGGCGGCGCTGATGGATCGTTTCGGCGGGATGCCCGGCGCGTCGACCCGGCTGATCTGCAGGCCCTCGACCGGCGGGGTCTGCGCGTCCCACAGGTTCAGGCCCAGCTCGCGCTCCAGCGCCAGCGCCGGGCCGTACATCAGCTGCGTGGACAGCACCCGGCCGTCCCGGATCTCCTGGGGCGTACGGGCGGAGAGGACGGTCACCTCGTGGCCGGCCGCCCGCAGCCCCAGGGCCAGCTGCAGGCCCGCCTGCCCCGCGCCGACGATCGCGATCCTGCGCATGGTTGCCTCCGAAAGCCGGTTCGTCCCGTGGCCCGCCCCCCGTTGTAACCGTCCACGGCGCGCGCTGTACAGACGGCACGCACGGGCCGCCAGGACCGTCACCCCCGTCCGTACCGGTGGTGGCCGAAAAGCGGACGGAGCCGCCCTGGTTGGCAGGAAACCGGCGCTTCCCGCCCGTGCGGCCGGGGCAGCCTCCTGGCCGGTCACCTTCCGCCGTCGAGCGCGGAGCCGCCGCCCGCCAGGGTCGGCCGAAGGCCGTAACCCGGAACACCAGGGAGGCACCACGATGACGCAGCAGCACCGGCCGGCGGGCCCGTCCGCACCCTCCGCCCCCGCGCCCCCGCTCCAGCGTGCCCGGATGCTCGACCGCGTCGAGGAACGGCTGCACGGCCTCTTCGAGGAGGAGCACCGGCACTGGCGCACGGCCGACGCCCGCGGCGCCGGCCTGATCGAGTCCCTGGCCGCCTTCGTGACCGCCGGCGGGGACCGGGCCCGCCCGCTGGTCCTCCTCACCGGCTACCTCGCCGCGGGCGGCGAGGCGGCCTCCGACGAGGCCGTCGACATCGCCGCCGCCCTCGAACTCCTCGACACCTGCACCCTCATACGCGCCGACGTCCGCGACGACGCAGCCCTGCGCAGGGGCATCCCCACGCTGCACGTCAGCCGCGCCACCGAGCACGAGCAGGGCGGCTGGGCGGGCGACTCCCGGCGCTTCGGCGACTCCACCGCCACGCTCGCCGGCGACCTCGCCCTCGCCCTCGCCGACCGGCTCGCGGCCCACCTGCCCGGCGACGTCCGGCCGCTGTGGGACGAACTGCGGCTGCAGCGCGCCATCGGCTCGTACGCGCACGAGGCCGTGGCCGCCGAGTACCTCGACGACCCCTGGCCCGGACGCTGCGTCTCCGGCTGCGACCGGGGCTGCACGGCCGGCTGGTATGCGCTGCGCCACCCGCTGCGCCTGGGCGCGGCCCTCGCCGGACGTCCCGACCTCGGGGCCTCCTTCGACGCCTACGCCCGGCCGCTGCACGCGGCCTGGCGGCTGCGCGGGTTCCTGGAGGGCGGGCCGGAGTACGCGTGGAACGCCCAGCTCATGCGGGAGCTGCTGCTGGACCCGCAGGAGCGCGGGGCGACCGAGGAGCTGATCGAGGACTGCGTGGAGCGGGCGTGCCGGGTGGCGGCGGGCCTGTCGCTGGCGGCGGGCTGGCGCGAGGAACTGGCGGTGTTCGCCGCGCGGGTGGCCGCGCAGGACGGGTGAGGCCGCGCCCGGCTCCGGGCCCCGCTCAGCCCGCGGCCGGGACCGCTATCGCCGTCACGATCAGGCCGTCGGCCACCATCCAGCGGCCCTCGAAGCCCGACAGGCGGCCTCCGGTGGCGGTGCGCAGCGGCTCCGGCGTCAGGATCCGGGCCGAGAAGGTCCGCCGCTCGGCGTCCACCTCGATCACCGCGTCCTGGAAGTCCAGCCAGAGGCGGGTGAGGGGGAACCACGCCTTGTAGACGCTCTCCTTGGCGCTGAAGACCAGGCGGTCCCAGCTCACCTCCGGCCGCTCGGCCTGCAGGCGGGCCAGCCAGTCGTGCTCCTCGGGCCGCGTCACCAGGTCCCGCACCCCGCCCTCGGGCAGCGGCGCGTTGGGCTCGGCGTCCAGCCCGATGGCGGTCACGTCGGTGCTGCGGGCCACGGCCGCGGCCCGGTAGCCCGCGCAGTGCGTCATGCTGCCGACGACGCCGGACGGCCACTGCGGTGCGCCGCGCTGCCCCGGGACGATGGGGCCCGGGGCGATGCCGAGGCGGCCCAGGGCGGTGCGGGCGCAGGCCCGCACGGTGGTGAACTCGTTGCGCCGTTTCGCCACGGCCCGGGCGATCAGCGCCTCTTCCTCGGGGAAGAGCGCAAAAGCGCCGGCCTGGCCGGCGAGGTCGTCGAAAGCCTCGGAGCTCTCGACGGGTGAGGGCAGCAGGGTGCCGATCATCTTCGCCCATCCGTCTCGTGCCGATCTTCGGACTGGAACCCTGCCAGCCGGAAAGCCAATGGGGAAACCCCTATTGCTGTTGATCGTCCCACACCGGTCACGCATTCGGCCCAAACCGGGGTCACCCGGTCGCTTCACGGACGAAACCTTTGTCACTTTCGCACGTTGATCCGGACTCCCGGCCGTAACCGTCCGGGTGCTCGTCCCGTACGTCCAAGCAAAGGTGTCTCCCCATGTCACGAATCGTCAGGGCAGCAGCCATCACCGTCGCTGTGGGCGCCACTCTCGCCGGCGTGGCCGGCGGTGCGGTCGCCGACTCCGGAGCCAAGGGGGCGGCTGTCGGATCCCCGGGTGTCATCTCGGGCAACGTCATCCAGATCCCGATCCACATCCCGATCAACCTCTGCGGCAACACGATCAACATCGTCGGCCTGCTCAACCCCGCGTCCGGCAACGTCTGCCTCAGCGACTGACGACGGCCGACGCGTTCGACGCGTGCATGGCGCTCCCGGCGAACGGCCGGAGGGCGCCATGCGCCGTTTCCGGCCCCGTAGTTCGATCATTACTTTGTGTATATATGCACGTTCGGGGGAATACGGGTAGCAGGGGCAGGGGGGCGACATGCTGGCTGGGGTTTCGGCATCGGCGAGGGCACAAGAGGCGCGGCGGCACGAGCGGGAGCTGCGCGAGCAGTTGAGGGCCGCACAGCGCGAGGCCCGGCGGTGGGAGGCGGCGAGCGAGGGCGAGCGGCAGGTCGCCGCCCAGCTGCTGATGCTCACCCGCAGGGGCTGGCGCCTGCTGGTCGACCGGCGCTGGCCGGGGACCCGGGCGGCCAACGTCGACATGCTGCTCGTGGGTCCGGGCGGCGTGTTCGTCATCGACGTCAAGAACTGGCAGGCGCCGCCCGGGGCGGGCGACGGCCACCTCACGGCCGGCCGGCAGCGGCGGGACGGCGAGATCGGCAAGCTGCTGGCGGTGACCCGGGTGGCGGAGGGCGCGCTGGCCTCGCTCGGCCTGTCGCCCGTGGCCGTCCAGCCGCTGATGGTCTTCGCCGGACGCTCCTTCAGTGGAACGCTCGGCCGGGTGCGGCTGCTGGGCGAACGGGAGGTGGGCCCCGCGCTGCTCGCCGAGCGCTGCCGGCTCGGCCCGGCCCTGGTGCGGGCGATCGCCGACCACCTGGAGCAGGCGTTCCCCGCCTACGAGTCCTCGGCGGTGCCCGCCGTGCCGGCCGGGCGCACCGGCCGGCGGCGGGCGGCCCCGGCGGAGGCGCTGTTCGACGTCGCCGGGCTGTGCGAGGCGGCCATGGACGCCGCCCGCCGCGGCCCGGTCGAGCAGTGGATGACGTTCCTGCACCCCGAGCAGGTCGCCCTGGTGCGGCGCAACTGGTCGGGCCCGGCGCGCGTCAGCGGCCCGGCGGGCACCGGCAAGACCGTGGTGGCCCTGCACCGGGCCGCGCACCTCGCGCAGCGGACGACGGGCCGGATCCTGTACGTCACGTTCGCCAGCAACCTGCCCCGCGTCCAGGGCACGTTCCTGCGCACGATGGCGCCGGCCGTCGCGGAGCGGGTGGAGTTCCGCAGCCTCCATTCGTGGTCCCTGACGTTCCTCGAAGAGCGCGGCATCCCCCACCGGCTGAACGGCAAGGGCGCCAGGACCGCCTTCAACCGCGCCTGGCTGCACCGGGGCCGCGACAGCATCCTGTCCAGGATCGACCCCTCGTCGTACTACTGGCACGAGGAGATCGACTGCGTCATAAAGGGCCGGGGCATCACCCGCTTCGAGGAGTACGCCACGCTGCGCCGCCACCGCCGGCGCGCCAACCTCCGCCGCCCGCACCGCGAGGCGGTGTGGGCGCTGTACGAGGAGTACGAGCGGGTCCGCGCCGAGCGCGGGGTGCACGACTTCAACGACGTCCTGGCCCTGGCCCTGGCCGAGGCCCGCGCCCGGCCGGGCCGCTCGCCCTACTCGGCGGTCATCGCCGACGAGGTGCAGGACCTCACCCTGGTCGGCGTGTGCCTGCTGCACGCCCTCGTGGGCGACGCCCCCAACGGCCTGCTGCTGGTCGGCGACGGCCAGCAGGCCGTCTACCCCGGCGGCTTCCGGCTCTCGGACGCGGGCATCGACGTCCGCGGCGACCGCGGGCAGGTCCTGCGCACCAACTACCGCAACGCCCGGCAGGTGCTCGACGCGGCCCTGGCCGTCGTCGCCGACGACGCCTTCGACGACATCGACGGCACCCGGCTGGCGGGACTGCGCGACATCGACCTCACCTATCACGACGGCCAGGTCGTGCGGTGCGTCGCGCGCACGCCCGCCGAGCAGGACGCGGCCCTGCTCTCCGCCCTGCACGCGCGCGGCGAGGCCAGCTGGCCCGACTCCGCGCTGCTGTGCCGGTCCCCGCGGGAGACCGACCGCTACCAGCGGCTGCTCGACCGGGCGGGCATCGCGCACTGCGCGCTGGAGCGCTACGACGGCCACCCGGTGCCCGGCGTCAAACTGGGCAGCTACCGGCGGGCCAAGGGGCTGGAGTTCAAGCACGTCTACCTCCCCGACCACGACCCGGTCCGGCCGCGCGGCGCCGTCGACGAGGACATCGCCCAGGAGCGCGAGGAGCTCTCGCGCACCCGGCTGTTCGTCGCCATGACCCGGGCCCGGGACACGCTCTGGCTGGGGTCGGTGCACCGGGGAGGCGTGGCTTCGGGCTGAGGTCACGTGTGGCGTGGCACACAGACTGTTTCAAGCCATTGCTGGCCGCATGCATGTTTCATCCGCCGGTCATGCGCCGGGCATCCAAGTCCTGCTGTTGTGACGGGTGTTGTCCAATTGGCCGGATGTCCAGGTTGCGGGGTGGCAACTCGCTGTCACGGGGCGCCTGCGCCGCGCCGTCGAGGTGTCCGGGTTGGCCGTCATGTCCGGGCGGGGTTCTGCAGCTTCCTGACATGCCCTCCTGTGCGGTCGGCGTGCCGCTTGCCGAGGTCCGCTCTCCACCAGCGAAAACCTGACTCTTTGGCGATCCTTTGCGTTTCGACCCACGTTGACGATCATGCAGGGCCCACTTAATCTCAGTCGAGCGGTTGCCGTCGGCTTGTTTGGGGCCTTGCCGACATTCAGAGTTCCGGGGCGGTGGGGGGTTGCAGGGGAAACGTGAATTCCCCGGAGTGTGCCCTTTCATCCAGATTAAGTTCGCCAATCAATCATCTTGTGGCCACTGTTCCGCTGTACGGCGGGTGGCGGTCGCATCGGGGGAGCGAGTGGTTGATATGTCCAGGATGTCTCGTTATTCGCAACATTCGGGTATGGAGCGTCCGTCTGCTTTCGGAGGTGTGTCCGGAAGTCATGGCGGGGTCGAAGAAAATGTGGAGAGCGTGCTCTTGCGCGCTCGCGAACTGATCGAGTCGACGGTTTCTCTGCATCGCCGCACCTCGGGGCAGGACTCCTTGGTGATGATGGCGGAGGACGAGGCCGCCATCGGCAACGCCGTCGGCATGCTGCTGGACCGGGCCCGGCACAGCGTGAGCCTTGCCCTGCCGGGCAACGTCGAGAACGCGAAGGCGGGTGTGCTCGCCCTCGACCGTCTCGGTGCGGCGGGCCGGGAGGACCTCACCGTTCGCCTGTTGTCCACCGCCAGTGCGCTCGCCGGGGCCGCGATGCGCGATGCGGAGATCCGCATACCCCGCCTGGAGACGCGCCTGACGGAAGGCGAACTGCAGGAGGTGCTGATCGCGGACGGCAGGCTCGTACTGGTCCGCTCGAACCACGGCCCGGCCGACGACTGCGTGCTGATCATCGAGGACCCGGCCGCCGCCCGCGCGCTCGACCTCCTGTTCGCGGGCGTCTGGAGCGGTGCGGTACGTCCGGCCGAGCATGCACGGCTGCACGGAAGGCTGCGCTCCGATCTGGCACGACGCATCCTCGAACGGATGCGTGACGGTTGCACGGACGATGTCGCGGCCCGGGAGGTCCAGGTCTCCCTGCGCACCTACCGGCGACATGTTGCGGAAATAATGCGTGAATTGGGAGCAAAATCCCGTTTCCAGGCCGGTGTACGGGCCGTGGAACTCGGACTCCTCTCGGCCGGCGACTGACCTGCCGTCCCGGCATCCTTGGCCGGCATGCGGTTCCTTACTGTTCCAGCAAAGAATCACGGGGTGAGTGTTGTGCTGCAGTCGGCGTATGTCGGCGTCGGGTCCGACGGTGTCGATGCTGATGGCAGGGGTCACAGACCTTTCGGGTACGCGAGTGACGAATTCGAGCAGGAACTCCTTGAGGTCAGCGCACTGATCGAGTCCACGGTCGTCAAACACCGTGACCGTCTGCACGGCAATTCACTCGTCTCCCTGGTGAAGGCGGACGGCGAGGCCGCCGACCTCTCGTGCCGGCTGGTCGGAAGGGCCACCCAGAGCCTCGACGTCGTGCTCGCCTCGGAGGCCGCCTACGCCCGTCCGGTGATCGCGGCGGCTGCGCAGCTCCTGGAGGACCGCCAGGGCGACGTCAACGTCCGCTTCCTGTGCACCGCACCCATGGTCGACTGGCAGTTCGTGCGCAAGTACGCGACGGAATGCCAGTGGATCGAGGTACGCATCGCCAGGATCCCGCTGCTCGCCGGCGTCATCGTCGACAGCCGGGAGGCGCTGGTCTGCGCCGACTCGGCGGTCGGCCGGCGCGCCTCGGCCATCCGGGCCTCCGGGGTCATCAAGCCGCTCCTCACGCTCTTCGACGGGGTCTGGCGCAACTCCGTGGCGGTGACGGACAGGATCGACTTCGGCGACCACGCCCGCACGGAGACGGCCCGCCGCATCCTCGAACAGCTGAGGGCCGGGGCGACGGACGAGGTGTCCGCCCGCGAGCTCGCGATGTCCGTGCGCACCTACCGCCGTTACGTCGCGGAGATCATGTCCCTGGTGGGGGCGACCTCCCGCTTCCAGGCCGGCGTGCGGGCCGCGGAGCTGGGGCTGTTCCCGGCGGCGGCGCGCCAGGGCAGGAGCTAGCGGCCCGTCTTCCGGACAACTGATATGGAGTTCCGGATCCTGGGACCGATGGAGGCGCTCGTCGCAGGGGTCCCGGTACCGCTGACCGGAGCCAAGACGAGGACGGTGCTCGCGGCGTTCCTCCTGTCCCGCGGTCGTGTCGTCTCCGACGAACGACTCAGCGAGTTCCTCTGGGGCTGGCAACCGCCGGTGACCATGGCGGCCCAGCTCTACACGCACATCTCGCGCCTGCGCAAGAGCCTGGGGCCGGGGCTGCGCATCACCCGGCGCAGTCGCGGCTACCACATGGACCTGCGCTCGGTCGTCCTCGACGTGGACACCTTCCGGAGACTGGCCGAACAGGGGCACCGCGAGCTGACGAACGGGCGGTACGGGGCCGCTTCCGCAACCCTGAGCGCGGCCCTGACGCTGTGGCGCGGCAGCCCGCTGTCGGAGGTGACGACCTTCCTCGCCGACGCGGAGCTTCCGCACCTCGAAGAGGGCCGCCTCGCCGCGCTGGAGCACCGTACCGAGGCCGAACTCGCCCTTGGCCGGCACGCCCGGGTCCTGCCCGAGCTGACGCGGCTCGTCGCCGACCACCCGGAAAGAGAGGCGCTGCGAGGGCAGTTGATGACGGCGCTCTACCGCTGCGACCGGCAGGCCGACGCCCTGCGCGTGTACGAACAGGGGCGCCATGTGCTGAAGAGGGAACTGGGCATCGACCCCGGTATCTCCCTGCGCCGCATCCACCGGGACGTGCTCACCGGAGGGCTGCCCGGCCCTCCGGGACCGGAGACGGTGACGCTGGCCGCCCCGGAGGTCCGTCCGGCACCCGCAAGGGACCCGGGCCGGGACGCGCGGCGGGCCCGCAGCCCCTGGGCCCGGCTGGTGCCGGCGATGCTGCCCCTCGACGCCCCCGACTTCACCGGCCGCGAGGAGCAGCTGGCCCAGGTGCTGGGGGAGTTGCGCGGCGTGGTGCCCGCGCGGCGCGGTGCGGTCCTGACGGGAAGGGCGGGCATGGGCAAGTCCGCCCTCGCCGTGCATGCCGCCTACGCCTGCCGCGACGAGTTCCCGGACGGCCAGCTGTACATCGACCTCAGGGGTGAGGACGGTCGGCCCAAGGGCCCGGCGCACGCCCTGGCCTGCTTCCTGCGCGCCCTGCTCCCCGGCCGGCACGAGCTGCCCGCGACGCTCGACGAGCGGGCCCAGCTCTACCGCAGCCGGCTGGCGGGAAGTCGCATGCTCATCGTCCTCGACAACGCCGCCGACGACCGTCAGACGCGTCCTCTGCTGCCCGGCGGCGGCGACTGCCGCACGATCGTCACGAGCCGACGGCCGCTCACCACGCTGGAGGGCATGCGCGTCGTCCGGCTCGGACCGCTCGGACCCGCCGAGTCGCTGCGACTGCTCAGCGCGATGAGCGGGCGTTCCCGGGTCGAGGCCGAGCCCGAGGCCGCGGCCCGCGTCGTGGAGCTGTGCGACGGCCTGCCGCTCGCCCTGCGGGTGTGCACGGCGCGTCTGACGGCGTATCCGCAGCGCCGGCTGGCCCACGTGGCCGACCGTCTTGCTCCCGAGCCGGGGCGGCTGGACGAGCTGCGCATGGGCAGCCTGGACGCGCGGGCGGGGCTGCGGGACATGCTGGAAGGGCTGGGGCCCGCCGCCGCCGATGCCCTGGGTGTTCTCGCCCGCGGTGGCACGGCGGGCTGGTCCGGCCCCGGGGCGGCGCGGCTCCTGGGCTGTACGCAGGAGCGGGCCGAGCGTCTGCTGGAGGAACTGGCCGAGGCGATGCTCGTCGAGGTCGTCGCGGCCGGTGCCGGGCCGGCGTACCGGATCCCCTCCCTGGTGCGGCTGTTCGCCCGGGAACAGCCGCACGCGGGCCGCCTCTCAGGTTGACCCTTCGGGCCGGTACGCCTCGGTCGGCCTCCGGGCGTCGCAGGGGTCGGGCGGAAGGCTGTGCACCGCCTCGATGAACGCGGCCAGCAGATTGGCCCAGCGCAGATCCGAATCACTCGTGAGCGTGACACGCGGTGTGCTCGGCGCGGGCAGTGTGCGCGTCGGCTCCAGCGCCAGTTCGCGGACCGCCTGGTCGAGCACGTCCGGGTCGGTGAGATCACGCCCGTCCAGCCGGGCCATGCGGCTCAGGCCGCCCTGTTCGAGCCAGGTGATGTAGTCGTGCTCCATCTCGGCGAGCACGTCGGCCCCGGTGTCGTCATCCATTTCCCCTCCTTCGGAATAACAGGACCTCTGAGGGTCCGGAGAGTCAGGATGGCGCAACGGACTATGCATTCCCTATCCGTTCACAACGGCAATAAGCCGATTCCATGGAATGTTGGCGCCGGGCGGCGCCTCGGTCAAAGAAAAAGCGGCCTTCACCACCCGGGTCGGGTGGTGAAGGCCGGTCCCTTTCGGTGTCCTGGTGGACGGCGTAGGGCCTACCGGGAGGCGGAACCCGCGGTCATCTCGGGCTCGTGGGACGTGACCGGTGCGGCCGTCGACGGCTGACCTGTCTCCGGACGCCTGGGCCACCACGCCTTGTCGCCGAGCAGCGTGGTGATGGTCGGCACCAGCAGCATGGCCATGATGAAGGCGGTCAGCAGGATGCCGAACGCGACGGCGAAGCCCATCTGCTGGAGCATGCTGTTGTTCGCCAGCATCAGGACGCCGAAGGTGCCGGCGAGGATGATCGCCGCCGCGCCGATGGTGGGCGTCGACTGGGAGACGGCCAGGCGTGCGGCCTCCTTCGGGGAGGTGCCGCGTGCGACCTCCTCACGCAGGCGCGCCACCATGAGGATGTTGTAGTCGGTCCCGATCGCCACCACGAAGAGGTAGACGATGATCGGCAGCATGAACAGCAGGCCGTTCTTGCCCTGGAGGTCCTGGAAGAGCCAGACCGTCGCACCGAGCGTGGCGGCGAAGCCCAGACCGACCGACAGCAGCAGGTAGAGCGGGGCCACGACGCTGCGCAGCAGCAGACCGAGGATGATCAGGATGGCGATGCCCGCCACCGGGAAGACCACCTTGTAGTCGTGGGTGACCGCGGTCTCGATGTCGGCCAGGACGGCCGTCGTGCCGCCCACGAGGGCCTCGGTGCCGTCCGGTGCCGACTGATGGGCCTTGTCGCGCAGCGTGTCGGCCACGAAGGAGATGGCCTTCTCCTCGGCGGGGCGGTACTTCAGCGCCACATTGAAGAGGGCGACGTTGCCCTCCGGGTTGGTCACGGCCTCGCTGACCTGTCCGACGCCGTCCGTCTTCGCCATGCTCGCGCGGAAGGCGGCCAGGGCCGGCGCATCGAGCTTGGCCCCGCCGTCGGACTTCAGGTACACGAGGGTCGGGTCGGTCTCGCCCGCGGCGAAGCCCTTCTCCAGGACCTTCGACGCCTTGACCGACTCCAGGTCCTTCGGCATCGAGCTGCCCATGTCGAACTCGGCCTTGAACCCGAAGACGCCCACGGCCAGCACGGCCAGGAGCCCGGTGGAGATCGCGGCCACGATGCCGGGGCGGCGGGAGACGAGGCCACCCACGCGGTGGGCCATGGCGTTCTTCGGCTGGCGCTGCCACGCCTTCGAGGGCCAGAAGGCCTTGGTGCCCAGGAGCGAGAAGACCGCGGGGACCAGGGTGAGTGCTGCCACGAGGGTCACGGCCACTGCGATGGCCAGGGAGGGGCCCATGGCCTGCATGCTGCCCATGGTGGAGAGCAGCAGGGCGAGGAAGGCGACGATGACGGCGCCGGCGGCGGAGGCGATGGTCTCGCCCACCCGGCCGACGGCCTCGATCAGGGCCTCCTTGGGCTGCTGACCGGTCCTCAGCTGCTCGCGGTAGCGGAAGAGCAGGAAGAGGATGTAGTCGGTGCCGACGCCGAAGAGGACGACGATGAGGATGGCCGAGGTGCCGGCGTCGGCCTTGAGGCCGCCGAGGTCACTGGCGAAGGCGATGACGGCGTTGGCCACCATGAAGACCAGCACGATGATCAGCACCGGAAGCAGGGCGATCAGCGGGCTCCGGAAGATGACGCCGAGGAGCACGATGATCAGCACCAGCGTGGCCAGCATGACCATGCCGTCGGTGTTGCCGGACGACTCGCGGGAGTCCAGGGCGGTCGCTGCGGTACCGGTGAAGCCCGCCTTCAGCGACGTACCCTCCAGGAGCGCCTTGGCGTCCTGCCGCATCGTCTTGATCCCGTCGACGATGACCTCGTCGTAGACGTCCTTGTCGCCGGCCACGACGCTGGCGATCGCGATGGTGCCGTCGGGGGAGACGGCGGAGGGGTCCGCGGTGACCTGCTTGATCTTCTCGTACTTCTTGTCCTGCAGGCCCTTGGCGACCTTGGCCACCGCGGCCTTGTCGCCGTCGGTCAGCTTCCCTTCGTCGGAACGCTGGAAGACGATGGTGGCGGCCGACTGCTCACGCTGAGGGAAGGAGCGTTCCTGCAACTTCCCGGCTTGCACCGACTCGTAGTGGGATGGCAGGAAGTCGGCTTGGTCGTCGGTCGACTTGAGCGAGGGCGCGAGCGCTGACAACGCTACTGCCGCGACGATCCAAGCCACGATGGTCAGCCACGGACGGGTCACCGAGAACCGTCCGATTCGTCCAAACATGAGGCTCCTTACAACGTGACTTGATGCACCGCCCGGACCGTATAAATCGGTTATCTCCACCGAAATCCAGAGCACTTCATCCTTGCATCGGCCACCCGGAAGGGTTGGCTCAGATTGCGGAAGGCGGCAGTTTCCTGACATCGGGCGCGGGAACGGTTGCGTCCGGGCCCGTCCTTGCTGTCCTCTTCCTGCCACCCTCACCCCGCCCCGCGCTCCGTGGCACACGGGCGGGGCTACCGTCGCCAGCGCGTGGAAGCGGCCGGACGTGCGGCCCCCGGAACCGCAGGAGGGACGCATGTCCGTCACCGCCGAAGAGGCCGCACGGGGCCAGACGATGATCACCCGGCTCGCCGTCGCCGAACCGGAACTCGTCGAGAGGCTCAGCGGGCGCCTCGAAGCGGTGGAGAAGCGGCTGTTCCAGTGCGTGAACGAAGCACAGGACCCGTTCGTCGCGCAGACCGTGGGCCACCTCATCGCCGCCGGGGGCAAGCGTATGCGCCCGCTGCTGGCCCTGGTGGCCGCCGAGTTCGGCCCGGCGCCGGGCCGTGACGGCGTGGAGGCCGCCGTCGTCTCCGAACTCATCCACGTCGCTTCCCTCTACCACGACGACGTGATGGACGACGCCCGGGTGCGGCACGGAGTGGCCAGCGCGAACGTCAAGTGGGGGAACGCCGTCGCCGTTCAGGCCGGCAACTGGCTCCTGAGCCGGGCGGCGCACCTGGTGGCGGGGCTGGGTCCCGAGGCGGTCCGGCTGCAGGCGTACGCCTCGGACCGGCTCGTGGAAGGGCAGATGCGCGAACTCCTGGGCCCTGCCGAGGGGGAGGACCGCCTCACCCACTACTTCCGCGTGATATCCGACAAGTCGGCCTCGCTGCTGTCGCTGGCCCTGCGGATCGGCGCCATGGAAGGCGGGGCGGCCCCGGAGACCATGGAGATCCTCGCGGAGTACGGCGAACACCTGGGCGTCGCCTTCCAGATGTCCGACGACCTCCTGGACATCTCCTCGTCCTCCGTGCACTTGGGCAAGGAGCAGGGCAAGGACCTCGCCGTGGGCGTCGCCAGCCTGCCCATCCTCCTGGCGCTGGACGACACGCGCCCACCGGCACGGGAGCTGCGCGAGCTGCTGGCCTCCGGTCCGCTGACCGACGCGGCCGAACGCAGCAGGGCGCTGGACCTCCTGAACGGATCACCCGTCATGGCCGAGGCCCGCTCGATGATGGACGAGCGCCTCGCCCGGGCGACGGCGCTGGTCGACCAGGTGCCGGACCGTCCCGCGGCCCAGGTCCTGCGGGCCTTCTGCACCTTCGTGGCCTCACGCACGGAATAGCGTCCCGGTGGCCCCGCCACCCTTGGCATCTTCCTGAAAGACCGATTGCAGTGCCCCGGGCGACGCCGTTGTATGGGCGCCGGAAACGGCGTTCCCCGACGCTGCGCGGAAGGTGGGGCAATGAATTCATGGCCGGTCGGTCTGGTATTTCCCGGGCAGGGAACCCAGCGCCAGGGAATGGGTGAGCCGTGGCGGGACACCCCGTCCTGGGACATCACGGAAGAGGTCTCCCTGGCCACGGGGGAGGACCTCGCCGAACTGCTGCTGCACACACCGAGCGAGGAATTGCGCCGCACCGACCTGGCCCAGCTCACCGTCTTCACGGTCGCGGTCATGGCCCACGCGGAGGCCGTACGGCGCGGGCTGCTGACGGGCCCGGTGGCCGCCTGCGCCGGCCACAGCCTCGGCGAGTACGCCGCGCTGACCGCGGCAGGTGCCCTTCCGCTCGCGGACGCGGCCACCTTGGTGGCCGCCCGCGGGCGGGCGATGCAGGCCGCGGCGCAGCAGCGCGAGGGCACCATGGGTGTGCTCGTCCGTGCCCCGCTGGCCGAGGTGGAGCAGCTGGTGGGGAGGGTGCGGGAGGCGGGCGCGCCGGTGTGGGTGGCCAACGTCAACGGGCCGGGACAGATCGTGGTCTCCGGCTCTCCCGAGGCCATCGAGCACATCTCCGAGGAGGCGTCCTCGATCGGCGCCAGGATGATCCGGCTGCAGGTCGGCGGAGCCTTCCACAGCCCGTACATGGAGCCCGCCGCGGAGGCGCTGCGCATCGCCCTGAAGAACACGTCGTTCGCCCCGCGGCACACGCCGGTCGTGGCCAACGTGGACGCCGAGCCGTACTCCGGTGACGGCGACTGGGCGGAGCTCGGCACCCGCCAGCTCACCTCGCCCGTGCAGTGGGAGCGCAGCGTGCACACCCTCACCGGGCCGCTCGGCTGCCGCCGGCTGGTCGAGTTCGGCCACGGCCGCACCCTGGCCGGGCTGATCCGCCGGATCGTCCCCGAGACCGAGGTGGTGTCGGTGGACAGCCCCGACGCCCTGGACCAGCTTCAGCCGTGAGGAGGCCGAAATCCATGGCCATAGGTACTGAAAGCGTCTGGCTGCGCCGTTACCGGACTCCGCAGCCGCCCCGGTTGCGCCTGCTCTGCCTTCCGCACGCCGGGGGCTCGGCCGGATTCTTCCACTCCTGGGGGCATGCCTTCGGCGGTGACGTGGAGGTGATGGCGGCCCGTTACCCCGGACGTCAGGAGCGCATCGCCGATCCGTTCATCACGGAGATGGAGCCGCTCGCCGACGTGATCGCCGAGGAGTTGCGGCCCTTCCTGGACACACCGCTGGTCCTGTTCGGGCACAGCATGGGGGCATCGCTCGCCTACGAGATCACCCTCAGGCTGTGGAACCGCCACGGTGTCGCTCCCGCCGCCCTGATGGTGTCCGGCCGCAAGCCGCCGCACCTGCTCACCCCGCGCCCGGACCTGCCGGACGAGGAGGTCCTGGCGGAGGTCAGGCGGCTCGGAGGCACCGATGCCCTGGTGCTGGACGATCCCGACCTGCGCGAACTGGTGCTGCCGGCGATCCGCACGGACTTCCGGATCGTGGCCCGGTACGCGGCCCGGCCCGGCGTGCCGCTGCCGTGCCCCGTGTACGCGTACGTCGGTGACGGTGACGACGACGTGGACGTGGAGTCCGTGCGCGGCTGGTCCGACCTCGCCCCCGGAGGGTTCGGCATGCGCGTGCTGCCCGGCGACCACTTCTACCTGGCCGAGCAGCGGGACGCCCTGATCGCCGACATCCGCGCACGACTGGCGTCGGCGCGGTGAGCGTGCCCGGTCCTGTGCTGCACGACAGCGGAGTCCGCGTGCTGGACAAAGCGTCCATGCTGCTGGGCGTGGTGGAGAACGGCCCCGCGAGCTCGGCGGAGCTGGTGAACCGCACGGGGCTGAGCCGGCCCACGGTGCACCGCATCGCCAAGGCCATGGAGCGGCTGGGTCTGCTGACCCGGGACCTGCAGGGACGGTTCGTGCTCGGCCCCCGCCTGGGCACCCTCATGGTGGAGGCGCACGGCGACCGGCTGCTGTGGATCGCGGCCCCGGCCTTGAGGGAGCTGGCCGGTCTCACCGGTTTCGACGTCCGCCTCTTCCGGCGCCGGGGATCCGTGCAGATCTGTGTGGCGGCGGAGCGGAGCCGCACGGCCGGTGGCCCGGACGTGCCCATCGGCGCGGCACAGCCGGCCAAGGCCGGGCCCGTGGCGCAGACGCTGTTCGCGTGGGAGGCGCCGGAGGAGATCTACGAAGGACTGCGGGGTGCGCGTTTCGGACCGGAACAGCTTGCGGAGGTACGACGCCGGGGCTGGATCTACGGGCCGGACACCGCGGGACCCGACACCCGTACGGTCGCCGTGCCGGTACGGGTCCGGGAAGGCCGTGTGGTGGCGGCACTCGCGCTCTCCGGGCCGGCCGCCCGGCTGACTGCCGGAGCGGGACGGATGCTGAGCGGGGCGGCCATCGACACCGCGATACGCATCGGCGATGCGCTGCATTGTTCCTATGCGAATGATCCGGGCGCTCGGGTCGCCGGATAACGCAAATCGGCTGTGGCAGCTTCATGTAAGGCCACTTGCTGCTGCGTTGGCGAGTGCCATAGAAAGTGATCGACAAGAGGTCGCAATTTCGGCTGAATGGCCGGGAACCGAAGGGGATGTATTCCGTGAGCGGTGTGTACGAAGAGCGTATGTCGAAGATCAGCGAAATCATCTGCGACATTCTTGAGATCGAGGAGGACGAGGTCACCGAGACCAGCCTCTTCAAGGAGGACCACGACGCCGACTCGCTGCGGGCCATCGAGATCCTGGCGGCCCTCGAGAAGGAGTTCGGCATCGTCATCGACCAGTCGGAACTGTCGCGGATGGTCCACCTCAAGGGCGTCTACGAGGTGGTCTCCGAGTCCGCGGGCTGGTAGTCGAACCCGCTGACGCCTGGCACCTGGTCCGGCACAGCAGCTCCGGCCCCGGCGGCCGGCTGACAGGCTTGGGAGAGCAATGACGAGCAAGAACACCCGGGTTGCCCTGGTCACGGGGGGTTCCCGTGGAATCGGCCGGGCCACGGTGCTGCGACTGGCGCAGGACGGCTTCGACGTCGCCTTCTGCTACCAGTCCAACGAGGAGGCCGCACGGCAGCTGGAGAAGGAGGCCGGCGGTTTCGGGGTGCGTGTCCTCGCCCGCAGGGTCGACGTCAGGGACATGGCGTCCGTGCAGTCCCTGGTCGCCGAGACCGAGGATGTGCTCGGCCCCGTCGACGCGGCCGTCACGGCGGCGGGCATCACCCGTGACAACGCGCTGCTCCTGATGAAGGACGAGGAGTGGAGCCAGGTACTCGACGTCAATCTCGACGGTGTGTACAACCTCTGCCGTTCGGTGGTCTTCTCGATGATGAAGCGGCGGACGGGGGCCATCGTCAACGTCTCCTCGGTCGCCGGGGTCTACGGGAACGCCGGCCAGACCAACTATTCGGCGTCGAAGGCCGGGATCATCGGCTTCTCGCGCGCCCTGGCCAAAGAAGTCGGCCGCTACGGAATCCGGGCCAACGTCGTCGCCCCGGGATTCATCGACACCGACATGACGTCGGTGCTCAGTGACTCCGTCAAGGAGAAGGCGCTGGAGACGATCCCCCTCAAGCGACTCGGACGCGCCGACGAGGTCGCCGACCTCATCGCCTACCTCGTGTCGGACCGCGCCGCCTACGTCACGGGTTCCGTCATGCAGATCGACGGCGGCATCACCGTCTAGCACCCGACCCCGGCCCCGAACGCCAGGAGGCTCCCTTGGCCGCCAAGCCACCGCGCTGGTACTTCTCCCTGCGCAGCCCCTACTCGTGGATCGCCTTTCGCGATCTCACGGAGAACCACCCGGACGTCGCCGACGCCATCGAATGGCGACCCTACTGGGAACCCGACGACATCGGGCAGAAGCTGCTCGCCGAGGAAGGCATTCAGCTTCCCTACGTCCCCATGTCCAAGGAGAAGCACTTCTACATCCTGCAGGACGTCCGACGACTGGCGGCCGAGCGTGGCCTCACGATCGCCTGGCCCGTCGACCGTGACCCCAACTGGGACGTCTCCCACCTCGCCTACCTCCTCGCCGAGGACGAGGGCCGTGGGCGCGACTTCATCCGTGCGGCCTACCACGCCCGGTGGGAGCGGGGCCTTGAGCTGTGGGACCGGGAGGTCATCGCCGGGATCGGCGACGAGCTCGGGCTGGACGGCCGGCGCCTGGCGAACGCCGCCGACGACCCCGAGGTCAGACAGCGCGGCCTCGTGGAGCTCCGCAAGGTCTACCGGGACGGCGTCTTCGGCGCCCCCTTCTTCATCCACCGGCACGACAAGTTCTGGGGATCCGACCGGCTGGCCGGGTTCGCGGCCGCCGTGCGCGCCGGCATGCAGGTCGACCTGGGGCCCGCGGGGGACCTGGGTCATGCCGGTGGCTGCGGCTGACCGGTCTCCTCGACGTTGTACCGCAACTCCTGCAAGGAAGGAATCCGACCATGAGCAACCCCTTCGAGGACGAGAACGGCACGTACTACGTCCTCGTCAACGACGAGGCCCAGCACTCCCTGTGGCCGGCGTTCGCCGAAATCCCGGCGGGCTGGACCACGGTGTTCGGCCAGGCCAGTCGTAAGGACTGCCTGGAGTACGTCGAGGAGAACTGGACCGACATGCGCCCGAAAAGCCTCGTGGAGGCCATGGGCTGACATGTCCCATTGACCGCGGGGCCCGGAGTCCTACCCCCGAGACACCGGGCCCCGCAGCTTTTTGGCAGCATGCTGCAGCACTCCTTGTACTGCTTCGCGCACTCCCCGTACCTTGCGCTGGGTCCCGTTTCCGCATAAGGGAACAACCATCGTGCGTGAGAGGCCCGGCACATGACGATAGCGGTCGTCGTCCTCGTAATGGCTTCGGTCACAGTGTTCCTGGTGGTATTCCCTGTGATCGCGCGGCGGTTGCTCGGAGTGCGGGTGGGAATCATCCGCACGCTCCTGACCGGCGCGGTGGCGGTCGCCGGAATGACGCTCTTCAGCTCGGTGATGCAGTCTCCGGACCAGGGCGGCCTGCTCGTGGGGGTGCAGATGGGTTGTGCCCTGCTGCTCGCCATGGGCTTTCTCGCGGGACTGGAGATGCTCGCTCCCGGCGGCGCGGGTTCGCCTGCCGGCTGGCTGCGGGCGGTGCGCGCCCGGACCGCCCGCGCGCGCCGGTACTCCCAGATCAGCGCCATCGCCGTGCGTCACGGCCTGCGCCCCTACCTCCTCGGGCGTCAGCGGCGCGGGGAGGACCTCCACGAGGGGGCGACGGGTACGGCCCGGCTCGCCAGGCCACTGCGGCTTGCACTGGAGGAGGCCGGCCCGACCTTCATCAAGCTGGGACAGGTGCTGTCGACCCGCCACGACCTGCTGCCGCCCGCATTCATCCGGGAATTGAGTCGACTGCAGAACCAGGTGCCGCCGGAGTCTCCGGGGCGCCTCGCCGACCAGCTGCGCACGCATTTCGGGAAACCGACGGAGGACGTCTTCGCGACGTTCGACCACGAGCCGCTGGCGGCGGCCTCGATCGCCCAGGTCCACCTTGCCGAACTCCACTCCGGCGAACAGGTGGTGGTGAAGGTCCAGCGGCCGGGGGTGCGAACCGCCGTCCACCGGGACCTGGACATCGTGTGCCGGATCGCGAGTGTGCTCGAAGCCCGTGCCCGGTGGGCCAGGGCCCTGGGCCTGGTCGACCTGGCCAACGGATTCGCCACTTCCGTACGCGAAGAGCTGGACTTCCGGGTCGAGGCGCGGAACATGGCCACGGTCAAGGCGGCATGGGAACGGCGCCGGGCCGACGACGACGTGGTCATCCCCCGGACGTACGAGGCACTGAGCGGCGAGTTGGTCCTCGTGCTCGAACGATTGCCCGGCTCACCCATCAGCGCCCTGCCCGGCCACGTCGCGAACCCGGGAGCACAGGGTACCGACGTCGCACGGGCATTGCTGGGCAGTCTCCTCAAGCAGGTGCTGGTCGACGGGACGTTCCACGCCGACCCGCACCCGGGCAACATCCTCCTGCTGGAGGACGGCCGGGTCGCACTCATCGACTTCGGCTCGGTGGGCCGGCTCGACGGTCAGATACGGGCCGCGCTGAGCCGATTCCTCATCGCGGTGCACCACTCCGACCCGGCGGCCCTGTGCGACGCCCTGCTGGACCTCGTGTCCAGGCCGGAGGAGATCGACGAGCAGGCCCTGGAACGGTCGCTCGGCCGCTTCATGGCCCGGCACCTCACGCCGGGCGCCGCCCCGGACGTCATGGTCTTCGTCGATCTCTTCCGCCTGATATCCCTGCACGGGCTGGGCATCCCGCCCGAGGTCGCCGCGGTGTTCCGGGCGCTGGCCACCCTGGAAGGCACCCTCACCAGCCTCTCGCCCGGCTTCGACATCATGACGGAGTCACAGAAGTGGGCCGAGGAGCAGGGTGCCTCGCAGGTCGGCTACTCCTCGGCCGGCAGCTCGCTGGAGAGCGAGCTGCTCTCCGCGGTGTCCACGCTGCGCCGGCTGCCCCGCCGGGTGGACCGTGTCACCAGCGCCCTCGAAGAGGGCCGGCTGGGCGTGAACATACGGATGTTCGCAGACAGCCGGGACCGTCGGTACATCCGCGGCCTCGTGCACGAAATCCTGCTCACCGGCCTGGCGGCGACCGCCGGGCTGATGGCGGTCATCCTGCTGCACACCACGGGCGGCCCGATGGTGACCCCGTCGATCAGCCTCTTCCGGGCCATCGGCTACCACATGCTGGTCTTCAGCGGTGTGCTGAGCCTGCGGATGCTCTTCGTCATCTTCCGGACCCAGCGCTGAACCGGTGCTTCACCACACCACGGGCAGGGACTCCAGGGGGCGCACCACCATGCTCTGCACATACCGGAGCCGGGACGGATCGACGGCCAGCTTGACGTCGGGGAAGCGCAGGAAGAGCCGGCGCGCGGCCACCTCGGTCATCAGCTTGGCCAGGTGCGCACCCGAGCAGAAGTGGATGCCGTGCCCGAAGCTGAGGTGGGCGGGTTTCGGCCGGTCGAGCTTGAGCGCGTGCGGGCATTCGGTGAACTGTGCGGGATCGCGGTTGGTGGAGATCGCCGAGATGATCACGGTCTCGCCTGCCGGGATGGTCACGCCGCCGATCTCGACCGGTTCGACAGTGGCCCGCTGCAGCGTGTTCGTGATGGGGCCGACGAAGCGCACCATCTCGTCCATCCGGGCGCCCCAGCGTCCCGGCTCCGCCAGCAGCTCGGCCCGCTCCTCGGGGTGGGTGAGGAGGGCGGCCAGCGTGCCGCCGATGAGGCTGGCGGTCGTGTCGTTGCCGCCGGTCATCAGAGCGAAGGCGGTCGACAGGATCTCGACACTGGTCAACCGGCGGTCGGGCTCGGCGTGGATCAGTGCCGAGATCAGGTCGTCGCCGGGCTCCCGCTCCTTGTCCTCGATGAGCGCCGCCATGTAGGCCGAGAGTTCCTTCACGGTCCGCTCCGCCGCGGGGTCGGTCGGATCGGTCTCCCGCAGGGCGAGCGACCAGCGCAGGAAGTCGGGCCAGGCCGAGCCCGGCACGCCCATGAGCGTGGCGATGACGATCACCGGCAGGGGGTCGGCGTAACCGGAGATCAGGTCCGGCCGGGGCTGCCCCGCCAGTTTGTCGAGCAGTTCGTCGGCCACCTCCTCGATGCGCGGCCGCAGGGCGTCCGCCCGGCGCGGGGTGAACGCCGCGCTGATCGCCCTGCGCAGCGGGGTGTGGCGCGGCGGTTCGAGGTTCGCCAGGTGGTTGGCGTGCTCGGGCGGCGGCGTCAACGCCACCCCGGTCTGCCGGGAGACCAGGTCGTAGTGCACGTGGATGTCGCGGCTCAGCCGGGGGTCGGCGAGGGCGGCCTTGGCGTCCTCGTAGCGGGTCACCACCCAGGCGTGCCCCCCGCCGGGTATGGACAGCTTGGTGACCGGACCCTCCGCCCGGACGCGGTCCAGCACCGGGTAGGGGTTCTGGGTGAAGTCGTCCGTGAGCATCCAGTACTTGGACAGTTTCGGCTGATCCGTCATCTCTTCCCTCTCACCAAAAGAACTCGGGGCGCCCCGGCGCCCGCTCAGGAGGAGCGCAGATGACCGGCCGGGCGGAAGGCCATCACCATGCGCTCCACGGACATCACGGGGTCCGCACCCCGGCGGCTCTCGCCCTCGAAGATCACCGAGTCGCCGAGCGACCGGGAGACCGTGACGTGGTGCTCCAGCACGTCACCCGGCCGGACCGGCCGGTGGAAGACGGCGTGGGACACCGAGCCGAAGAGCATCACCTGGTCGCGGGTCTGTGGAGCGGCCGCCGAGGCCAGCAGGCCCGCCGACTGGCCCCACGACTCCACCAGCAAGGACGCCGGGTAGGACGGGTCCCGGCCCGGTGCGAGGGACGCGTACCAGGGTTCGTTGTGGGTGACGGTCTTGACCGTACTGATCCGCACGCCCGGCTCCAGCGCCGTCACCCGGTCGACCAGGAGCATCGGATACCGGTGCGGCAGCAGGTCCATCACCTCGGGCAGACCCGGCTGCCCGGTCGTGTGCCGGGGTGCGTCCGCGCCGGGCGCGATGCCGTGGGTGCCGGCCGGGGCGCTGCCGCGGACCCGGTACCGCAGACGCATCGACGCGGCGTCACCGCGAGCGGTGACGGCGGTGACCGACACCTGCCAGGAACCGTCCTTGTTCCGCCACTTGAGGTCGAAGGAGAGCACGTCACCGGGGAAGGCCGGTCCGGTGAACCGGGCGGACTCCACGGCCGCCAGCTCGACGGGCTCCGGCGCGGTGGCCAGGGCGCTGCGGTGGGCGCACTCCACGACACAGACCCCGGGGAAGATCGGGAAGTCGGGGTAGTGGCCGGCGAACACGGGCTCGTCGGGGGAGACGGGTACCCGGGTCGCCGAGTGCCCGTCCTGCAGGCCGGACACCACGTGGATGCCGGCGGCCACCGGGCTGACGCCCGTGGCACCCGTCGCCTCCGTCTCCAGCACGTCCATGTCGCTCATCACGCCCCCAGCCGCAGGACCGCGCAGGACAGCGAACCGTCCCGGTCGACGGAGGTGGCCACGACGGGCTGCCCGGCGGCCTCGGGGTTCCCCTCGGCGGCCGCCAGGACCATGGCGATCTGGAAGGCCCCCGACGCGGCGGAGACGTCGCCCAGCGTGTCCACGGAGGGCACCCGCCCCAGCGCCCGGTCGCCGACGACCGACGCGAGGACCTCGCGTTCGGTCGTCCCCGCCTGCCCCGGGGCCGCACTGACACTGGCTGCCCAGACGTCCTCGGCCGCGACGTCCGCCGCGGCGAGCGCGGAGCGCACGCATGCCTCCAGCGTGGCCGCCAGGTCCGCTCCCGTCGCCACGCGGGACTTGACCGAGAGGATCTCGGCGAGCGCGGGCCGCTCGGGGCTGCAGGCGTCGGCGGGCTGGATCAGGAGCATCGCGCACCCCTCACCGAGCGCCGGGCCGCCATCGGTGTCCCTGCTGTGGTGCTCCAGCCAGTAGCGCGCCGAGGAGAACTCCTCCGCGGCGCCGCACAGCACGGACTCGGCCCGCCCCGAGGCCAGCAGCCGCGTCGCGTAGCTCATGGCGGCCAGGCTGGCCGTACGGCCGCCCGCGATGGTGGTGTTGGGACCGCGGATGCCGTACCAGATCGCGCACTGGCCGGCGGCGCAGTTCATCACGGCGTTGGGCATCTGCGCCGGATCGACGTCGAACGGCCGGTCTCCCACGAGGGAGCTGCGGGTGAAGTCCATCATGCTGGCGACGCTGCCCGTGGTGGTGCCGAGGACCAGGGCGGCGCGATCGCCGGTCTCGCGGTCCCGGTCGGCCGAGGGCTGCTCCAGCAGCCCGCCGACCGTGGTCACCGCCAGTCCGGTGACCCGGTCCATGGAACGGGTCCCCTTCTTGCCGAGCACCTGACGCACCTCGAAGTCCGGTACGAGGTGGGCGTCCCCCGCCGGAACCTGCCAGCGCACGGTGTCCAGTGGTGCCGAGGTCGTCCGGCCCGAGCGCACGCCGTCGGAGAAGGAGCCGGCCCCGATTCCGTAGGGGGACACCGCCGACCACGCCGAGATCACCGGTCGTGCCATGGTGCTCATGCGGTCACCTTCTTCGGGGTGCTCAGCGCCTCGATCGTCGCCTCGTCGAGCGTGGCCATGGACCACTCGTTGGGAGCGTGCTCCGTCAGGTAGCCGTGCGTGATGGTGCCGGTGGCCGTCTTGACGAGCTCGCCGTCGCGGATGACGTAGCAGTCCATGCGCGCGGTGTAGAGCAGGCTCTTGAAGACGTTCTCGATGGTGTAGACGGTGTAGAGCTCCTCCTCCATCAGCGTCTCGTCGAGGAGGCGGATCTGCGACTGGGTCACCACGGGGATCCAGTTGCGGGTGTCCAGCACCTCCTTGATCGCCAGCCCGCGCTCGGCGAGGAAGAGGTCCTCGGCCTCCTCCATGATCCGCAGGAAGCCCGACATCTGCACACGGTCGTTGAAGTGGCAGTAGAAGTAGGGCATCCGCCAGCGCCAGCCGAAGGCGTTGTCCTCGCCGATGAGCCGGTCGAGCACCGGGTCGGCACCGGTGGTCCCGCGGCCCTCGGACAGGCTGCCGTACGGGCGCGGGGTGACGCCGAGCTCCAGCCGTTCGCCCTCGCCCAGTCGCGGAACGGCGAACTGCTCCAGGCCGGCCGGGTACGGCTCGGAGGCGGCGATGTGGCCATCCCTCCGCAGGGCGACCCGCACGGTGGAGTCGGCACACTTGACGCGCTGCCCGTCACGCTGGACGAACTGCGCGACCTTGAAGGTGAATTCGTTCGCCCCGGCCTTCGTGGCGGGGGTGACCTCGGCCTCCACCTCGTCGTCGACGTCCAGCAGGGCAGCGAGCCGGGAGCGCAGCTCGACCACCTCGAAGCCCAGCCCGAGGCGCTTGTACAGCGCGCCGACGGGCCAGCCCGCCACCCGGAAGTGGTTCAGCACGGCCGCTTCCGACACGTAGTTGATGTGCTTGAAGCCGATCGCGTAACTGATGTTGTTGCCCTCGAACACCGGGCGCACCCGGTACGTGCTCGGGGACTCCAGCAGCGCCGCCACGGCGGGGTCTGGCATCGGGCTCATCGCTGTCTCCTTGGTATGCATGCGGTTCTCCGCGGTCAGAGGGCGGCCGCCGGGCGGGGCCGGGCCGGGACGCGGTCGAGGAATTCGTGTACGGCGTCGGTGAACCAGCGCGGCCGCTCCAGCATCGGGAAGTGCCCGCCGTCCACGATGTGCGCCTCGCCCGCGGGCAGGTCCGCGGCGAGCAGCCGCGCCTCGTCCACGGGCGCGGTCGGGTCCTCGGCGCCGCCGATCACCAGGGAGGGCACCGTGATCAGGTCGATGCGCAGCCGGGGCGAGTTCAGGTAGGCGTCGAAGAAGCGCAGCCAGCCGTAGGGGCCGACCCACTCGCAGAGCCGGCGCGCCATGTCGGCGCGCAGTTCGGGGTCGATCCGGCGGCTGCCGGACTGCAGCCGGATGCCTTCCCCCATCGTCTCGGGGAAGCTGGTCAGCAGCGGGGCGATCATGTCCCAGTGGAAGTCCTCCGGCTGCCGCCGGTAGAAGGGGGTCACCAGGACGACGCCGCCGATTCCGGCCGGCTGCCCGTCCCGGGCCCTGCGGCTGAGCAGTTCCAGCAGGGGCAGGGCGCTGAACGAGTGCGCCACGACCACGTCCGCCCCGCCGGGCACCGCTGCGAGGACGTCCTCCAGCCGGGCGGCAGAGTCGGTCTCGAACCGCCAGGTGTCGATTCCGTCGCCCCGCCAGGGCAGGTCGGGGGCGTGCACGCGCACGTCGTCCCGCCAGTGGGGACGGACCCCGTTCCAGATGCCGCCGTTGTTGCCGAGCCCGTGCAGCAGCAGGATCTGCTTCACGAGGCCGGTCCGCAGGGGGTGAGGACCAGACCGGCGGCGGGTTCTCCCGCAGCACCGCCGAGCAGCGCGTACAACGGCTCCGTGCGTCCCGACTCCGCCCAGCCGACGGCCGCCGCGCACTGCAGGACCCCCAGGGCGCCGGAGCACTCGCCGCGGCCGCGCAGGTCCAGGTGGTCGGCCTCCAGCGGTACGACCGCCAGGTCGTCGGTCAGCCAGCCGGCGGCGCCCGGGGCGATGTCCGACAGCCGCTCGGCGCAGGTGGACAGCGATGCGGAGCGCACTGCGGGGCCCAGCTCGACGCGCGGGCGTGCGCACTCTCCGGCACGGCTGAGCACCAGGCCGGCACCGCCGTCCACGACGGGCCCGCCCACGAGCGAGCGCGCCACCGGGTTGTCGGGCTCCACGCCCAGCACCAGCATGTGGTCCGCGCGGCCGGACCGCAGCACCAGCGACGCCCAGCGCACCGCGTCCAGGCCCGAGGTGATGCCGTTGCACACCGTCAGGTTCGGCCCGCGCAGGTCGAAGCGGATGGCGGTCTCCGACGCCGTGATGTTGCTGGAGGCGTTCGGTGTGTCCATCGGGCTGAGCCCGGCGGTGCCCTCCTTGGCGATGGTCTCCACCGCCCGGCACACCGTGTCCACGTTCCCCAGGTTGGAGCTGACCACGACGCCCACACGGTCGCCGGGGACGGCCGGTCCGTCCTCTCCGAGCAGCCCGGCGTCTCTCAGGGCCGCCGCGGCCATGCACAGCGCCAGCTGCGTGGCCCGGTCCTTGTAGCGCAGCCCCTTCTTGCCGATCAGAGCCGCGGGGTCGACCGGCGCGGGGTCCGCCGGGGCGGGCCGCAACAGATCGGCCGGTGCGGTCACACCGGGCAGCGCCAGACCGATGCCGCTGATCACCACGCTCATGCGGCACCTGCCACCACGGCCACGGCGTTGACGCCGCCGAACCCGAAACCGTTCACCTGGGCGCACCTCACCGTTTCCGACACCGTGGTGTCGCGGACGAGCCGGAGACCCGCGGCCTCCGGCAGGGGGTCGGCCAGCCCGGCGATCGCGGGGATCGTGCCGGTCTCGATGCTGGACAGGGCTACCAGCAGGCTCATCAGCCCGGCGGAACCGGAGGTGTGGCCCGTCTGCGACTTGATGCCGGTGAGGGCGGGCCGGGCGCCGGCGAAGACGTCGCCGGTCACCTGGGCCTCCATCAGGTCGTTGACCGGGGTCCCCGTGCCGTGCAGCAGGACCAGGTCGATCTCCTCGGGCGTGACGCCCGCGATGTCGTGTGCCTGCCGGACGGAGGCGGTGATGCCCTCCCGGTCGGGTGCCGTGGGGTGCCGGGCGTCGCAGTTGACGGCCACCGAGCGCAGCCAGCCGCGGACCGGCCTGCCGGCCTCGGGCCGGCGGCGCAGCACGACGGCCGCCGCGCCCTCGCCCAGGATGGTTCCCTGCCGCTCGCGGTCGAACGGGCGCACGGCCGGCGGCGGGCTGAACTGGACGCGGTCGGCCTGCCCGAACATGCTCTCCGTGACCGCGTCGCAGCCGGCCACGATGACCGTCTCGGCGTCGCCCTGCTCCAACAGGTCCCAGCCCAGGGCGAGGGCGTAGAGGGAGGCCGAACAGGCGTTGGCGAAGGTGTGGGTGTCCAGCGCGCCGAAGCGCTGCTGCAGGGCGGGGCCGAAGTCCAGGCCGGCGGCGTCGAAGCCGGGGGGGATGCCGTCCCGCCACCACAGCTCCAGCGAGCGCAGCTCGCGCAGCCCGGTGCCGACGAGGACCGGAACGCCGGAGAGGTCCTCGCCGAGCCCGGCGTCCGCGGCGGCCTGCCGGACGGCTTCGACGAGGAAACGGGTCGCCCGGCCGGGCTCGTCGCCGTCGCCGGACCGGTCGTCGATCTCGAAGAGCTGCTGGGCGTTGAAGCGTTCCCGGTCGAAGCCGCGCAGCGGCCCCAACCCGGTGCGGCCCTCGCACAGGCCGGTGAAGATCTCGTCGGGGGAGGCCCCGATGCTCGCCACCGCACCGATGCCGGTGATGGGGAAACTCATGCGGCCTGCTCCTCGTACTTGCCGAGGATGACGATCGCGTTGTTGCCGCCGAACGCCAGGCCGTTGTTCTGCACGATGCGCAGGTCCGCCTCGACGGCGTGGTTGGGCACGCAGTCGATCTCGCACTCGGGGTCGGTCTCGGTGTGGTTGATGGTCGGCGGGATGAAGCCGTGGGAGATCGCGAGGCCGCTGGCGATGGCGCCGAGCGCGCTGGCGGCTCCCATGGTGTGGCCGAGCATCGACTTCAGCGAGATGGTGCGCGGCGGGACGTCGTCGAAGACCTCGCGGATGGCACGGGCCTCGGTGATGTCGTTGGCCTTGGTGCCGGTTCCGTGGGCGGAGATCAGGTCGACCTCCTCCGGCTTCACACCGGCGTTCTCCAGGGCGATCCGCATGCAGTTGGCGACGCTGTCGCCGTTGGGCGCGACCTGGTGGTACGCGTCGCAGTTGAGTCCGTAGCCCAGGACCTCGGCGTAGATCGTCGCGCCCCGGGCCAGCGCCGACTCCAGGCTCTCCAGGACGAGCACGCCCGCGCCCTCGCCGGTCAGGATGCCCTTGCGGTTGACGTCGAAGGGCTGGCAGAACTCCGGCGCGATGGTGCCCAGCCGGTAGAAGCCGGTGAACGTCTTGCGGCACATCGCGTCCGCGCCACCGCACAGGGCGAAGTCCACCTCCCCGGAGCTCACCGCGTCGAAGCCGTATCCGATCGCGTAGTTGCCGGCCGAGCAGGCGGTCGCGATGGTCTGCGCCTCGACGTCCGTCAGCCCGAGCTCCTGGGCGATGGCCGTCGACAGCCGGACCGGCGAGACCCGCCGGACGACCTCGGGGTCCATCTCCTCGGGCCCTTCGGCGAGTTCCACGCCCACGAGCTGGTCGAGCTCGTAGGACTCGCCGTCGGTGGTGCCCATCGAGATCAGCCCGCGCTGCTCGGCGAGCCGGGCCGGGTCCAGACCGGCGTCCTGCAGGGCCATGCGGGCGGCGCCCACGGCGAAGCGGCTGGCCCGGCCGAGGGTGTCGAGGGGGGTCCGGGTGATCCACTGCTCCGGCTCGTACGAGGAGACCTCGCAGCCGTTGCTGTGGGCGAAGCCGCCGACATCGAATATCGAGATCGGCTTTGCTCCGCTCCGGCCCGCCTTGAGACTTTCCGCGAACTCGGCCGCACCGATTCCGATACTGGATACCACGCCGAATCCGGTGAGCACCACGCGGTGCTTTACGGATGCACCGCCAGGAAGCACTGGGGACATAACTATCCTTCGATCGGGCCGCCTCGGCGGGAGATAAATTCCGGGCAGCGGATCAGCGCTGATGCGGATCGTCCCCGGCAAGGTGGACGCCTTCTGCCTGAAGATTTCCGGGTCTCCGGCCCACCCTGAACTTCCGCCCGCGCCCCTCTCAAGTGCGCCTGCAGCAAGCTGCCATGAAGGCTCTCGATCGCCGAAGGAAGGGATGGCAGGTTGTTGCAGGTGTGATTGCCGGGGAAATGCAGGCAGGCGCAGGATGGCATGGTCAGGCTCTGGCCGACTCTCAGGTCACGTACTTTCGTCGGAAAAGGAAGACATTGACGATGGCGACCAATCCCTTTGCTGGCGATGCCGAGGGCCGAACCCATTGCGCATTGATTTGCCTGCCCTTCGCCGGCGGGGGCGCGGGGTTCTACCGCGCCTGGAGGGACCTCCCGGAGGGCAGTCCGGCGATCGTCCCGGTCCAGCTGCCCGGCCGGGAGGAGCTCTTCGTCGACGAGCCGTTCCGGGACGCGGTGCAGGCGGGCGCGGAGCTCGCCCGCCAGGTCGCCGAACTCAGCCGCGGTTACGAACGCTTCGCGCTGTTCGGGCACAGCCTCGGTGCCGTGCTCGCCTACGAGATCGCGCGGAACCTCGACGAGGCCGGTCTGCGGCGCCCCGCCCATCTCTTCGTCAGCGGCTCCCCCGGCCCGTGGACCGGCCGTGACGACCGGGCCACCGGGCTGGACGACGACCAATTCCTCGCTCAGGTCGAGGCGTTCGCCGGGTACAAGCACGAGGCGCTGGAAGACCCCGACATGCGTGAGCTGCTCCTTCCTCTGCTCCGCGCCGATGTGGAGATGCACGAGAACTACAAGCCCGTCTCGGACCGTCCGCTGGGCGTCCCGATCACCTCGCTGCGCGGTGACGACGACGAGCTGGTCTCCCGCGAGCAGGCGGAGCAGTGGCGGGCGGCGACCTCCGCGGACTTCGAGCTGCTGGAGGTCACCGGCCACCACATGTACCTGGCCGACGACCCCCGGCCGCTGCTCGACGCCGTCGTGCGGACACTGGGCTGAGGGCGGGCGACACATGCTTCTCCACGGCAAGACAGCCGTCGTCACCGGCGCCGCCCGCGGCATCGGCCGCGCCTGCGCCACGCGCTTCGCCCGGGAGGGCGCCGACCTGGTCCTGCTCGACATCGGGCAGGACCTCGACGGCGTCCCCTACCCGCTCGGTTCGGGCAGCCAGCTCCAGCACACCGCCGACCTCTGCCGCGCCGAGGGAGCCGCCGTCATCACGGTGACCGCCGACGTCCGCAGCGCCGGGCAGTGCGAGGCGGCGGTGGCCCGGGCCCACGACCGCTTCGGCGCGGTTCACGTGCTGTTCAACGGCGCCGGGATCGCCGCCCCGTCCGGGAAGGCCGTCCACGAGATCACCGAGGACGAGTGGGACCTGATGGTCGACACCGACCTCTCGGGCGCCTGGCGGATGATGAAGGCGGTCGCCCCCGAGATGATCGCCCGCAACGAGGGCAGCATCATCAACGTCGCCTCCACCGCCGGGCTCGTCGGCTACCGCAACTTCGCCGGCTACGTGGCCGCCAAGCACGGACTGATCGGCCTCACCAAAGCGGCGGCGCTCGACTACGCACCGCACCGCGTGCGCGTCAACGCCCTGTGCCCCGGCTCGGTCCGCGACGACCTGCGCGTCGAGGGCCGCATGCTCGCCGAGATCGCCCGGTCCCTCGACGTGGCGGTCGAGGAGCACGAGGACATCTTCGTCCAGGCCCAGCCGATGAACGCCCTCATCGAGCCCGACGACATCGCGGGCGCGGCCGTGTGGCTGGCCGGGGACGACTCCCGCCAGGTGACCGGCACGACGCTCACCGTCGACGGCGGCTTCTCCGCCCGCTGAGCGACGCCCCACCGTCCCCGCCACGTCCTTCCGCTCTCGATCACCTTCGCTCTGCAGGAGTCCGCAAATGGCGACAGCTGTCCGCTACCGTGTGGCCGTCCCAGTCGGCCCGGGCCGACTGCCGGCAGCGCAGGCCAGGTCCTGCCACAGCCTGACCGTCAGGGCCGAGGGCCCGGTCGTCCCCCGGCCCGTGACCGGCCTTCACCTCTGGCAGGAGTCCGTGCCCGCCGCCTCCGGCACGCCGCAGGCCCGGGCACGGCTGCGGGCGGAGGCCGGACGGCCGCCGGTGCCCTCGGCGCCGGCGGTCCGCGCCGTCCTCCTGCGGTACACCGACGGGCAGGCCGACCTCGTCCTCGTCGCCCGCAGGTCCGCGCTCGACGAGCAGGCGCTGCGGGACCTGGCCGCCCACCTGCTGGAGGGGACCGGGACGCCTCCGGTGATCCCGGCCGCCGTGCCCCCGGTGGCCGGCGCGCCGCGCACCGCGGCCCCGTGGGGGCTCGGCGATCCCTCCCGGACGGGCCGGACCGGCTCGGTGCCGGTGGAGACGGAGGTGTCCGAGCCCTCGGACGCGCAGCTCACCGCCGCCGCCGGCCTCGTCCTCGCGCGCTACACCGCGGGCGAGGACACCTCCGTCGCGGTCTTCGCCCCCCAGGACCACGGCACACAGGTGACCGTCCGCTCCGTTCCCCTGGACGAGGCCCGGACCATCGGCGACTACCTCGCCCAGTGGCAGGCACAGGACGGCGAGGAGCTCGCGGAGGGCCCCGTACCGACGGTCGCAGTGCTCGTCGGCGAACAGCAACCCGGCACCCACTACCGCCCGTTCCTCGCCCCGGCGCTGCCCGTCGTCGTCCACTGGTGCCGCTCGGCGGACGGCTCCGTGGACGGCACCCTGACGTACGACGAGGGCGAGACCGCACCCGAGGTCGCCCGCGCCTTCGCAGCATGCGTCGCCCACACCCTGGACCAGCTGGTCCGCGCCGGGGCGGACACCCCGCTCTCCGACGTGGACCTGCTGCCGCACGCCGAGGCGCTCGCCGTCGTCGAGAAGGGCGTCACCCCGCCCGTCGCCGCCTCGGAGGCCACGGACCGGACCATCCACGGGCTCTTCGCCGACGTGGCCCGTCGCCGGCCCGAGGCCGTCGCCGTCGTGGACGGTGCCACCCGGCTCACCTACGCGCAGCTCGACGAGCGCGCCGGGCACGTGGCGAGCGGCCTGCACGCACTCGGAGCCCGGCCCGGCGACCTGATCGGCGTGGCCCTGGACCGCACGGCCGAGCTCATCGTCACCCTCCTGGGCGTCCTCAAGGCCGGCTGCGTGTACGTGCCGATGGACATCAGGTACCCGGAGGAGCGGCTGCGGTACACCGTGGACAACGCGGGTACCGGCATCGTCATCGGCTCCGCCGACGGCTTCCCCGCCATCGACGGCGTCCGCGTGGTCGCGCCCGCCGAACTGATCCCGCTCGCCGGGCAGACGACCGGGCGGACCCCCGTCGCCGAGGACGGGTCGGCCGCCGCATACGTCATCTACACCTCCGGCTCCACCGGCCGGCCCAAGGGCGTGACGGTGCCGCACCGCAACGTGGCGGCGCTGGTGGCGGCCACCCGCGAGGACTTCGCCCTCGCCGGCACGGACGTGTGGACGTTCTTCCACTCCAGCGCCTTCGACTTCTCCGTCTGGGAGATCTGGGGCTGCCTGCTCACCGGCGGCGAACTCGTCGTGGTGCCCTACTGGGTCACGCGCGACACCGACCTGTTCTACGAGCTGCTCGCCGAGCACAAGGTCACGGTCCTCAACCAGACGCCCTCGGCCTTCGCCCAGCTGATCGAGGCCGACAGCCGGATGCGGGCCGAACTGTCGCTGCGCCTGATCGTCTTCGGCGGCGAACCGCTCGACGTCGGCATGCTCGCCCCCTGGTTCGCGCGCCACTCCCACACCCGCTGCCGGCTGTCCAACATGTTCGGGATCACCGAGACCACCGTGCACGTCACCGAACAGACGGTGACCCCGGCCGACGTCGTCGCCCGCACCCGGTCCGTGGGGCGTGCCATGCCCGGCTGGTCGTTGTCGGTACGCGACCCCCGCGGACGGGTGCTGCCGCCGGGCGCGCCCGGCGAGATCTACGTGGGTGGCGCGGGCGTGGCCCTGGGCTACCTCCACCAGCCCGAGCTCACCGCCGAGCGCTTCGTCGACGACCCCTACGGCCACGGCCGCGTCTACCGCAGCGGCGACCGCGGCCGGCTGCGGCCCGACGGCCGTCTGGACCACCTGGGCCGGCTGGACAGCCAGGTCAAGGTCCGCGGGCACCGCATCGAGCTCGACGAGATCCGCAACGTGCTCCTCAGCCACCCGGCGGTCTCCGGGGCCGCCGTCGTCCTCCGCTACGAGACGCCCGGCGACACCGCGACGGCACGCATCGACGCCTACGCCGTCATCAGCGGCTCCGGTGTGGCGACAGCCGAGATCCTCGGCCACGCGAGCGGTGTGCTGCCCGACTACATGATGCCCGCGACCGTCACGGCGGTGGATTCCATCCCGCTGACCATCAACGGCAAGGTGGACACCGCGGCCCTGCCCGAACCGAACACCCGCGAGGCGGCCGCCCCCGCTCCGGCACCCGCGCAACGGGAGGACGACGGCCCGGCCGACCCCCTGGCCGGCGAGATCCTGCAGCTGTGGAGCCATGCGCTCAACACCGACGTGGGCCTGACCGACAACTTCTTCGAACTGGGCGGCAACTCCCTGCTCGTGATCCGGCTGCTGCGGGAAATGCGGGACCGCGGCCTGCCCCGCGTCTCCACCCAGGACTTCTACCGCAACTCCGTCGCGGCGCAGTTCATTCAGCTCGTCCACTCCGCTGGAGGTAACTAGTCGTGTCCGACCGACAGGACAACCTGCTGCCGCTGACCGCCGCCCAGGCCGGTGTCTGGTACGCACAGCGACTCAACCCGCAGAACACCGTCTTCCACCTCGGCGAGTACCTCGACATCGAAGGCCCCGTGGACACGGAGCTCCTCGTCCGGGCCCTGCACCGGGTGGTCGAGGAGGCGGAGACGCTGCGCGTGCGGTTCGAGGAGCACGACGGCGAGCCCGTCCAGCGCGTGGTACCCGCACGGGATTTCGCCTGGGAGCCTCGACGGCTGGACTTCAGCACGGAGAACGACCCGTGCGCCGCGGCCCGCGCCTGGATGGATGCAGAGCTGGCCGGGCCGGTCGACCCGCTGACCGACCCGCTGTTCCTCTTCGCCCTGCTCAAGGTCGGAGAGGACCGGCACTTCTGGTTCTACCGCTACCACCACCTGCTCGCCGACGGTTACACCGTCGTTCTCATCGCGCAGCGCGTCCCTCAGATCTACACGGCCCTCGCATCGGGGGAGCCCGTCGGCGACAGCCCCTTCGGGCCGCTGCGCGACCTGCTCGACGAGCACGCGGCCTACCGCGAGTCCGAGCGGTGCGCGAAGGACCGTGCGTACTGGACCGAGCACATGGCCGGCGCCCACGAGCCCGTCGCCCTGGCCGGACGGCCCGCCAGGGAGGTCCGCAGCCTCCTCCACCGCACCGCCCGTGTGGACCAGCAGGACACCGACGCCCTGCGCAACCTCGGACGCGCCGCGGAGGTGTCCTGGCCGCCGGTGCTGTTCGCCGCGGTCGCGGCGTACCTGCGTCGGCTGACCGGCGAGCAGGAGGTGATCCTCGGCCTGCCGGTGTCCAACCGGCTGGGGCGCACGGCCCTCAAGACGCCCTCCATGGTCTCCAACGTCCTGCCCCTGCGCCTCACCTTCGGCCCCGGTACGACCGTCGCCGAGCTGATGGCCCAGGTCTCGGGAGAGCTCCGCGGCGCCACCCGGCACCAGCGCTACCCGTACGAGGACATCCGCCAGGACCTCGGCATGCTGGCCGACGACCGCAGGCTGGTCGGTCCGCACGTCAACCTGATGCTCTTCGACCACAAGCTCTCGTTCGGCGAGCACCCCTCCCGTCCGCGCACCCTGGCCACCGGACCCACCGACGACCTGTCCTTCCTGATCTACGACCGGACGACCGAGGCCGGCCTGCAGATCGACTGCGACGCCAACGCCGACCTCTACACCGAGGACGACCTGGCGGCCTACCAGGACGGTTTCGCCGCATTCCTCAGGGAGATCGCGGAGGCCGGGCCGGACCGAGCGGTCGAGGACCTCACCGTGTCCGGCCCGGCCCGGCAGGCGAGGGAGCGGCACGCCGCGGTTACCACCTGGGACACCGGCACGGGGATCCCGGCCGCTCCGCCCACCGCGCAGACGGCCGGAACCGGCCCGCGCACCCCGCAACAGGACGTCCTGTGCGGCATCGCCGCCGAGATCCTCGGCGTCGACGAGATCGGCGTCGACGACAACTTCTTCCTCCTGGGCGGACGTTCGCTCCAGATCACGAAGCTCGTCAGCCGTATCCGCGCCCTCTTCAAGGCCGAGCTGTCACTGCGCCGCGTTTTCGAGAACCCGACCGTGGCCGGCCTGGCCGAGCAACTGAGCACCGCACACGGCGCACGGCAGCCGCTCAAGGCCGTCGAGCGTCCCGAGTCGGTACCGCTGTCACCCGCACAGAACCGGCTGTGGTTCCTCAACACCCTCGGCAGCCAGGACGCGGTCTACAACGAGGCCGTCTCCATCCGGCTGCACGGCCGGCCCGACGCCGCCGCCCTGAAGGCGGCGCTCAACGACGTCGTGGCCCGCCATGAGAGCCTCCGCACGGTGTACCCGGAGCTCGCCGGCGAAGCCCGCCAGGTGGTCCTGAGCCCGGCGGCCGCCACCGTCGAGCTGCCCGTACAGCCGGTCGCGGCACCGGACCTCGCGGCCGAGCTCGCCGGCTTCGCACGCCTGGGCTTCGACCTCGCGACCGGGATCCCCGTCAGGGCGAGGCTGCTCACCCTGGCCGAGGACGAGCACGTCCTGCAGCTCGTGGTGCACCACATCGCTTGCGACGGCTGGTCCGTCACGCCCTTCACCCGCGATCTGTCGGCCGCGTATGCCGCTCGCGCCGAGGGCACGGCGCCCGAGTGGCAGCCGCTGCCCGTGCAGTACGCCGACTACGTCCTCTGGCAGCGCGACCTCCTGGGCGACGCCGACGACCCGGACAGTGAGCTCGCCCGGCAGATGCGCTACTGGCGGGAGGCGCTCGACGGCCTCCCCGAGGAGATCGACCTCCCCACCGACCGCCAGCGACCCGCGGTGGCCACCTACGAAGGCGGGCGCGTCACCTTCCGGCTCTCCCCGCAGACCCACGAGAAGCTCAGGAACCTGGCGGTGGAGAACCGCGCCAGCATGTTCATGCTGGCGCAGGCAGCCGTGGCGGCCCTGCTGACCCGCCACGGCGCCGGCACGGACGTTCCCCTCGGCTCGCTGATCGCGGGCCGTACGGACGCGGCGCTGGACGACCTGGTCGGCTTCTTCGTCAACACCCTGGTGCTGCGGACGGACACCTCCGGTGACCCGACCTTCCGGGAACTGCTGGGCCGGGTCCGCGAGACCGACCTGGCGGCCTACGCCCACCAGGACCTGGCCTTCGAGCGCCTCGTGGAGGCCCTCAACCCCGTCCGCTCCCTGGCGCGCCACCCGCTGTTCCAGACCGCGCTCGACGTTCAGGTCGATGCCGGCGAGCAGCTCGACCTCGTCGGCATGACCGCGGACTCGGAGCTGATGGACACGGGCAGCGCCCGGTTCGACCTGTTCTTCGGGCTGGTCGAGAACAACGCGCCGGACGGCTCCGCCGCCGGTGTCACCGGCTCCCTGCAGTTCGCCCGCGACCTCTTCGACGAAGCGTCGGCGCAGCGGCTGGCCGACGGTCTGGTGCGGTTGCTCGATGCCGTGGCCGACGATCCCGACGCATCGATCGGTGACCTGGAGCTGCTGTCGGACGAGGAGCGCCGGCGCATCCTCGTCGAGTGGAACGACAGGCCGTACGAGGTGCCCGAGGCCACCCTGCCGGCACTGTTCGAGGCCCAGGCCGCCGCGACACCCGCCGCCGAGGCCGTGGCCTGCGGTGACGCCCGCCTGTCGTACTCGGAGCTGAACGAGCGGGCCAACCGCCTGGCCCGTCTGCTGCTCGCCCGCGGCATCGGCCCGGAGAGCTACGTCGGAGTGGTCCTCTCCCGGTCCGTGGACCTGCCGGTCGCCCTGCTCGCGGTGGCCAAGGCGGGTGCGGCCTACGTTCCCATCGACCCGGGCTACCCCGCCGACCGGATCGCCTACATCTTCGAGAACACCAAGCCCGTCTGCGTGCTCGCCGACACCGGCACGGTGTCGGCGCTGCCCGAGGACGTTCCGTCCGTGGTGGTCGTCGACGACGCGGCCACGAGGGAAGCGGTCGCGACCCTGCCCGGCACGAACCCGACGGACGAGGACCGGTCCGCGCCCATCGCACCGGCCCACCCGGTGTACGTCATCTACACCTCGGGGTCGACCGGACGCCCCAAGGGCGTGGTGATCGAGCACCGCTCGCTGAACCTGTACCTCGCGTGGACCCGCCACGCCTTCCCCGCCGTCTCCGGTCGCGCCCTCGTTCACTCTCCCGTCTCCTTCGACCTGACCGTCACCGGCCTGCTGGGCACCCTCACCGCAGGCGGTTGCGTCCACCTGACGGAGCTCGACGAGGACGCCGTCCAGCAGCCCGCCGAGCGGCCCACCTTCGTCAAGGCCACCCCCTCCCACCTCGGCCTGCTCATGGCGCTGCCGGAGCGGTTCTCCCCCTCCGGGCAGCTCGTCCTGGGCGGCGAGGCGCTGCTGGGCGAGGTCCTGGACGAGTGGCGGCGGCGCCACCCCGGGGTGACCGTCATCAACGAGTACGGCCCCACCGAGGCCACCGTCGGGTGCGCGGAGTACCGCATCGAACCGGGCGGGAGCAGCCCCGCCGGCGCCGTCTCCATGGGACGTCCCATCTGGAACACGGCGCTGTACGTCCTGGACGCCCGCCTCCGCCCCGTTCCGGTGGGGGTCCCGGGTGAGCTCTACATCGGGGGCGACCTGCTCGCCCGCGGCTATCTGGGCCGTCCCGGCCTGACCGCCGAGCGTTTCGTCGCGAGCCCCTTCGCAGGCGCGGGTGCGCGCATGTACCGCACCGGTGACATCGTCAAGCGGCGTGCCGACGGGCAACTGGACTTCATCGGCCGCGCCGACGACCAGGTGAAGGTCAGGGGTTTCCGGGTCGAGCTGGGCGAGATCGAGGCCGCCGCGGCCGCGCACCCGGCCGTGGGACAGGTCCTGGCAGTGGTCCGCGAGGACCGGCCGGGCGACAAGCGCATCGTGGCCTACGTGGTCCCGGCCGAGGACGGCGGCAGGCCGGATGCGGCCGAGCTGCAGGGTCACCTGGCGGGCGCGCTGCCGGGATACATGGTGCCCTCCGCGTTCGTGGTGCTGGAGTCCTTCCCGCTGACGCCCAACGGCAAGGTGAACCGCAAGGCTCTGCCCGCTCCCGACTACAGCGTCCGGATCACCGGCCGGGCCCCGCGCGACGCACGCGAGGAGATGCTGTGCGCGCTCTTCGCGGACATGCTCGGCCTCGACCACGTCGGCATCGACGACGGATTCTTCGACCTCGGCGGCCACTCCCTTCTGGCCACCCGACTGGTCAGCCGCATCCGCACCGCGTTCGGAGCGGAGCTCGGCGTACGCGCGGTCTTCGAGGAGCCCACCGTCGCGGGCCTGGCGCTGAAGCTCGCCGACGCCGGAAGCGCCCGACCGCCGCTGACGGCCGTGAAACGCCCCGAGGACATCCCCCTGTCGCCGGCTCAGCAGCGGCTGTGGTTCATCAACCGCCTTGAGGAATCGGGCGGCAACTACAACACCGGCCTGTCGCTCCGCCTGTCCGGCGAGGTGAACCAGGACGCCCTCCGGGCGGCCCTGGGCGATGTCGTGGCGCGGCACGAGAGCCTGCGCACCGTCTTCCCCGACACCGACGGCCGTCCCCGCCAGCAGATCATCAGCTCCGAGCAGGCCGTCCCGGAGCTGACGGTCACGCGCGTCGCCGAGAGTGACCTGGACGCGGAGCTCTCGCGCGCCGCATCGGCCGACTACGACCTCGCGGTCGAGCCGCCGCTGCGCGCCGGGCTGTTCGTGCTGAGCCCCACCGACTCGGTCCTGCTGATCGTGGTGCACCACATCGCCACCGACGGCTGGTCGATGGCCCCGCTCTCCCGTGACCTCTCCACCGCGTACGCGGCACGTTGCGCCGGTGCGGCGCCCCTGTGGGATCCGCTGCCGGTCCAGTACGCGGACTACACCCTCTGGCAGCGCGACGTCCTCGGTGACGAGAACGACCCGGGCAGCTCCATGGCGCGCCAGCTGGACCACTGGCGCTCGGCGCTCGCCGACCTGCCCGAGGAACTGGCTCTGCCCACGGACCGTCCACGGCCCGCGAAGATGAGCTACCACGGCGAGACCGTGCCCGTTCGTCTCGGCGCCGAACTGCACGGGGCAGTGGTGCGGTTGGCCCACGAGTCCGGCAGCACGGTGTTCATGGTGGTGCAGGCGGCCGTGGCGGCGCTGCTGGGCAAGCTCGGCGCCGGGGAGGACGTCCCCATCGGCAGCGCCGTCGCCGGGCGTACCGACGAAGCCCTCGACGACCTCGTCGGCTTCTTCGTCAACACCCTCGTCCTGCGCACCGACCTCTCCGGGAACCCCACCTTCCGCGAGCTCGTCGAGCGCGTGAAGGAGACCGACCTCGCCGCCTACGCCCACCAGGACATCCCCTTCGAACGCCTGGTGGACGAACTCAGCCCCGTCCGCTCGCTCGCCCGTCACCCCCTCTTCCAGGTCATGCTGTCGATGCAGAACACCCCTGCCGTCGACATGCGGCTGGGCACCGTGCCGGCCACCCCCATGCCGGTGGCCGTCGACACGGCGAAGTTCGACCTCTCCTTCCAGCTGGGGGAGAGCTTCGGCCCCGACGGGATCCCGGCGGGCATCGAGGGCGGCATCGAGTTCGCCACCGACCTCTTCGACCGGGCCACCGTCGAGGACATCGCGGGGCGGCTGGAGCGGCTGCTGACGGCTGTGTGCGCCGAGCCGGGCATGAGCATCGGTCTCGTGGACGTGCTGGCTCCGGGGGAGCACGAGCGCATTCTGACGGAGTGGAACCCGGAGCCGTACGAGGCGCCCCGGGAGGGCCTGCCCGAGCTGTTCGAGGCGCAGGCGGCACGGACGCCGGACGTGGTCGCGGTGGTCTCCGACCAGGGGTCGCTCACCTACGCGGAGCTGAACGCGCGGGCGAACCGACTGGCGAGGTACCTGATCGGTCAGGGCGTCGGTCCGGAGCACCTGGTGGCCTTGGCCCTGCCGCGTTCCGAGCACGCGATCGTCGCGCTGCTCGGCGTGCTGAAGGCCGGTGCCGGTTACCTCCCGGTGGACCCGGACTACCCGGCGGAGCGGATCTCGTACATGCTCCAGGACGCCCGGCCGCGTCTGGTGATGAGCACGGCGGAGAACGTCGCCGTCCTGGAACCGCTGCTCACGGACGACCAGCGGATGGTGGTCTGGGGCGAGCCGCGGCTGGAGAGCGAGCTGGCCGGGCTGGCGGCTTCCGACGTCGTGGATGCCGAGCGGGGCGGTGCCCTGTCGTCCGCTTCCGGTGCGTACGTGATGTACACCTCCGGGTCGACCGGCCGGCCGAAGGGCGTGCTGGTCCCCCACGGTGCCGTCGTCGCGCTGGCCGCGGACAGCCGTTACCGCACGGGCCACGAGGTGGTGCTGGTGCACTCGCCACAGGCGTTCGACGCATCCACCTACGAGGTGTGGGCGCCTTTGCTCGCGGGCGGCCGGATCGTGGTCGCGCCACCCGGTGACCTCTCCCCGGCACGGCTGCGTGACCTCGTCGGCCGTCACCGGATCACGGCGGTCTGGCTGACCGCCGCGCTGTTCCACCTGTTCGCCGAGGAGGACCCGGGCTGCCTCAGTGGCCTGAGCGAGGTGTGGACCGGTGGTGACGTGGTCCAGGCCGATGCGGTCCGCAGGGTGCGGGAGGCGTGCCCGGAGCTGGCGGTGGTGGATGGCTACGGCCCCACCGAGACCACCACGTTCGCCGCGTCCTACCGCGTCGGACGGGACGCGGAGGTGCCCCACTCGCTGCCGATCGGCCGGCCGATGGACTCCATGCGGGTCTATCTCCTCGACGGCGCCCTGCAACTGGTGCCTGCGGGTGTGGCGGGAGAGCTGTACATCGCGGGCACGGGCCTGGCCCGGGGGTACCTGGGACGTGCCGGGCTGACCGCCGAGCGCTTCGTCGCGGACCCCCACGGCCTGCCCGGAGAGCGGATGTACCGCACCGGGGACGTGGCCCGCTGGAACGAGGACGGGCAGATCCAGTTCATCGGCCGGGCGGACGGCCAGGTCAAGATCCGTGGCTTCCGTATCGAGCCCGGTGAGATCGAAGCGGTACTGGCTGGACACGACGCCGTCGCGTCCACGACGGTCGTCGTCCGCGAGGACCAGCCGGGTCTGAAGCGTCTGGTGGCCTACGTCGTCCCCGCCGGCGGGACCGTGGACACCGAGGTGCTGCGTGACCACCTGGCGGACCTGCTGCCGGAGTACATGGTCCCGGCCGCCTTCGTCACCCTGGACGCACTGCCGCTGACGGCGAACGGAAAGGTGGACCGCAAGGCCCTGCCCGTTCCCGACTTCACCGCCATGGTGGGTGGCAGGGATGCCCGCAACACGCGCGAGGAGATCCTCTGTTCCCTCTTCGCCGAGCTGCTGGGCCTCGACCGCGTCGGCATCGACGACAACTTCTTCGAACTCGGCGGCGACAGCATCATCTCCATCCAGCTGGTCAGCCGGGCACACAAGGCCGGACTCGTGCTGAGGACCAGGGACGTCTTCGAGCACCAGAGCCCTGCCGGGCTCGCCGCGGTGGCCGAGGAGGTCGCAGGAACGGTCGAGGAGGTGCCCGAGGCCGGCATCGGGCCCGTTCCCCTGACGCCGATCATGGAGTGGTTCCGGGAACTGGACGGCCCCGTCGACGGGTTCAACCAGGCCATGCTCGTGCAGACTCCTGCCGGGTGCGCCACGGGGGCGCTGTTCACCGCGGTGCAGGGCCTGCTGGACCGGCACGACGCGCTGCGGGCGCACCTGCACCGCCCGGCGGACGGTGAGTGGGCACTGGAGACGAGGCCGCCGGGCAGCGTCCGGGCGGCGGACGTCCTCCAGCGGGTGGAGGCCGCCGGAGCGGACGTCACCGAGCTGGCCCGGGCCGCCCAGCGGCGGCTGGCCCCCGACGACGGGGTGATGGTCCAGGCCGTCTGGCTCGATGCCGGCCCGGACGCCCCCGGCCGTCTGCTGCTGATGGTCCACCACCTGGTGGTCGACGGTATCTCCTGGCGCATCATGGTCCCGGAGCTGGCCGAGCTGTACCGGGCGGCCGCCGAGGGGCGCGCCGCGGACCTGGGGTCGGTCGGAACCTCCTTCCGGCGCTGGGCCGAGCGCCTCGTCGACGAGGCCGGCCGGCCGCACCGGCTTGCCGAACTCCCGCTGTGGACGTCCGCGCTGGGAGCCGGGGAGCCCCTGCTGGGATCCCGGGCCCTGGACCGGGCCAGGGACGTGATCGCGACCTCCGGCCGCCTCACGCTCACCCTGCCTTCCGAGGAAACCGAGCCCCTGCTGACCCGGGTGCCCGCTCTCTACCACGCGGGGGTCAACGACGTCCTGCTGACGGCCTTTACGATCGCCGTCCTCGAATGGCGGCGCGACCGCGACCGCGACCGCGACACCGGTACCGCCGTGCGGCTCGACCTTGAGGGACACGGCCGTGAGGAGATCGCGGACGGGCTCGACGTCTCCCGCACGGTCGGCTGGTTCACCAGCATGTACCCGGTCCGGCTGGACCCGGGGATCCCCGAGTCCGACTGGCCGGAGATCAGGTCGGGCGGCCCCGCCGTCGGCCGGGCGCTGAAGGAGGTCAAGGAGCAACTGCGCGCGATCCCGGACAACGGGATCGGGTACGGCCTGCTGCGCTACCTCAACCCGGAGACCGGCGCGGCGCTGTCCGCCCTGCCGGCGCCGCAGATCAGCTTCAACTACCTCGGCCGCATCGACATGACCGACGGAGCCGGCGGCCAGGAGGTGCCGGACTGGTCCGTGCGTTCCGACGCGGACCTGGGGGAGGGACACGACGCGGCCATGCCGTTCGCCCACGCGCTGGAGCTGAACGCGGTCACCCAGGACCAGCCGGACGGGCCGCGGCTGATGGCGACGTGGTCCTGGCCGCGCGAGCTGTTCACCGAGGACGAGGTCCGGTCCCTGGCCGAAGGCTGGTTCCGGGCCCTGGGTGCCCTCGTCGCCCATGCGGAGGCGCCCGAGGCCGGCGGGTTCACCCCGTCGGACCTGCCGCTGGTGAACCTCAGTCAGCAGGACCTCGACCTGCTGTCGGGCGAGTGGGGTCGCTGACCCGGGGACAGCCGCACCGGAGCCGGGGTGGTGGCGCGTGACGTCACCACCCCGGCTCTTTCCCGCCCTCATGCGGAAAACAGAGGTGCCGTGCCGGCCACCTTGCGGTGGCCGGCACGGCACCTCATCGGGAGCGTGTGATCACTCGTTCGGGGGTTCCGCCGTCCGGACCGGTCCGGTGCGGGTCGTGGACGGGGAGGTGCGCCGGTAGTAGGACCAGCCGGCCACCATGAGGCTGACGCTCCAGACCAGGAACTGGGGAATCCCGTAGTAGACGATCCATTCGTCGAAGATGTCCTCGGACGGGTCGGTTTCGACGACGAAGGTCGCGTAGAACGCCCACAGGGTGTAGATGAACAGGGAGACCGAAAGGGATCCGGCGAGCCCGATGACCGGCCACCGGGGCACCCTTCTCCCCGCCAACAGGGGCACCCACCGGGGGAAGACGACTCCCCAGGGACGGATCAGACTCAGCGCGAAGATCGCGGCGAGAACGGCCATGCCGTTGAGGACGTGCAGGTAGACGCCGCCCCCGTCGTCGTACCACTCCCGGAACTTGTCCTCACGTGCCCAGATCGATGAGCCCAGGCCCCAGGCAAGGTGCATGGGGATGAACCCGATTGCTGCGGAGAGGCAGGCCGTGTACCCGGCCACCGCCTCCCGTCGCGTGGGAGCCGGGCAATCGATGACGTCGGTCATGACACAAAGTCCTTAGGGTGAGTCAGCTCCACTTCGCCACAACTGTCCCACCGTTCGTCCGACGGAACGTCGATCACGCGGAGGACAGGGGGAGATGGGGCGTCGTTCGCTGGTACTACAGGGAGCTAGCCCGTGTGGGGGAGCTCGCCGGCGAAGCGGCGACGGCCGGCTCGGCCTTCTTCCTCGGCTTGGCCAACAGCCGTACGAGCGGCTTCTCCACGGTGACGGTGAGCACCCAGGCAAGGGCGATGCTCACCACCAGGTCGAGCACGCCCACGGCCACGGCGAACGGAACGGAGTAAAGGCGTTCCTCCCCGAACACCTTCAGGAAGAAGTTCATCACCGGCCAATGGATGAGGATGAACGCATAGGAGACGTCTCCCAGCACCTGAATCGGGCGGCCGGCGAGGACGGTCTTCCTGCCCGCAAGGTCCGACCCGGCGAGCGAAGCGATGAACAGGGCCAGGGGGACGATCGTCGTGGCGGCGATCCGGTATTCCGGGGGCAGGTCCAGCGAGGCGAAGTACGCGACGAACACGAGGGCCGCGAGCGGCAGGGGCCTCACGCCGATCCAGCGGCCGCTCCGGACGATGCGGGCCATCACGATGCCGAGGACGAAGTCCAGCAGCCGCGTCGCGGGCAGCAGGTCGACGATCCAGAACGCGTCGACGGACGTGGCGGGTGCCCCGGGGGGCAACTGCGCATCGGCCGGGATCACGGCCCGGACCACTGCGGGCACGGCCACGACCGCTGCGGCGATCGCGCCGGCGCACCACCACAGGTACTGCGCCCGGATCCGGGTCACGCCTCGGTGGAGCAGCGGAAACAACAAGTAGAAGAAGCAGAGGCAGGTCAGGGACCAGCTCGGGGCGTTGACGCTGCCGAAGACGGCCGGATCGGAGGACCACCCCTGCACCATCAGGAGGTTCATGATGCCGGACTTGGCGGTGACCGTGGAGCCGGCGAACACCGCCAGCGCGATGGCGAAGGTCAGCCAGTGCAACGGGATGATTTTGACGAGCCTGCGGCGCCAGAAGAGTACCGGGGAGTCGTTCTCGCGCGCAGCCCAGGCGAGAATGAAGCCACTCAGCATGAAGAAGAAGGAAAGACCTACCTTCCCGATGCCGCCGATGTAGGTGTGGTAGTCCTCAAGAACTTTCGGATCCGCAAAAGGAATAATGAGGGAGAGATGGGCCAGGAACACCATCAGTACTGCCGGGAACCTGACCCCGGTCAGGGATGCCATCCTGGGTCTGGCCTGCTTCTGTGGTGAAGTGCTCATTTCTTACCGCGCAATCTTGCTGTTTCCATGGGTTGCTCATCAAAGCTATCCACAGCGAATCAGGCCAACTGGTTTGTTGGCAGCAAGATGCCAGCCGTCCGAGGGTCGGTGTTCGGGCGCGGCAGATGAAAAGGAAAGACGAAAGGCATTCCCTCCGCGCGTACGCGGAGGGAATGCCCGGAACCGAACGGCTGCGCCTGCCTACTTGCGCGAAGCCGCCTTCTCGTAGGCGCGAAGGGTCAGCGGGACCACGACGGCCAGCAGTGCCACGGTGAGGAACAGAGCCATCGGAACCGGGTGTCGCATGGGGAACGTGTCGGCGGCAGAGGTCGCCGGAGCGTTCCCGAAGAGCTCCCGGCACGCCTGGACCACGGCGCTCACGGGGTTCCACCCGGCGATGGTCTGCATCCAGCCGGGCAGCCCGTCGAGCGGAATGAAGGCGTTCGACAGGAAGGACAGCGGCATGACGGCGATCGCGACGACGGAGTTGACCGCTTCGGCGACGCGCAGGACGAGGCCCATCAGCGCGCCGAGCCATGCGATGGCGAGGCTCAGGAGCAGCAGCAGTCCGAAGCCGCCGAGCATGGACAGGATCCCGTTGTGCACCCGCCAGCCGATGAGCAGGCCGATGACGGACATCAGCACAAAGCTCCAGGCGACCAGCAGTACATCGTTGAGGGTGCGGCCGATGAGGACGGCCGACCGGGAAATCGGCAGGGACCGGAATCGGTCCATCAGGCCGTTCTCGAGATCGCCCACGACGCCGAGGGCGGTCTGCCCCAGATTGCTCAGCGCGACCTGGATGAAGATGCCGGCCATGATGTATTCCTGGTAGCTCTGGTCACCGGGAACCTCCATCGCACTGCCGAAGAGGTAACCGAAGACCAGGACGAAGACCACCGGGATGAGCGTGAAGCTCAGCAACTGCTCCGGCGTGCGCTTCATATGCAGCATGTGGCGGCCTATGAGCGCACGGCAGTGAATGATGGTCTCGGTCATGCCGCTTCCTCTCCGCGCGGCGTCTGCCGCTCGTCGTGCTTCTGTTCTGTGGAACCGGTTTCCCCGGCAGCGGTCGTCTGGCCGGTGAGGGCGAGGAAGACGTCGTCCATGGAGGCGCGCCGGATGGCGAAGTCCAGCGGCTCCACCCCCGCGGCCTTGAGCCCGGCCGTGACCTCGGCGATGGTGCCCATGCCACCGGTCAGCGGGATCGAGGCGCGCCGGGCCTTCTCGTCGACCGTCGGCGACTCCGCCGAGGACTTGGCGAGAGCGCCGACCAGCTGGGGCAGCTCCGCCGCCGTCGCGACGGACGCCTCCAGGTACTCGCCGCCGACCTTGCGCTTGAGTTCCTCCGGCGTGCCCTCGGCGATGATCCCGCCCTTGTCGATCACCACGACCCGGTCGGCCAGCTGGTCGGCCTCCTCCAGGTACTGCGTGGTCAGCAGCACACTGACCCCCCTGTCCACCTGCTCGCGGACCATCCTCCACAGCAGCTGCCTGCTGGTCACGTCCAGGCCCGTGGTGGGCTCGTCCAGGAAGAGGACCGAGGGCATCGAGACCAGGCTTGCGGCGAGGTCGAGCCGACGCCGCATACCACCCGAGTAGGTCTTGGCCAGCCGGTCCGCGGCGTGGGTCAGGTCGAACTGCTCCAGCAGTTCGTCGGCGCGGGCGTGGGCCTTGCGCCGGCCCAGGCCGAGGAGCACACCGATCAGCCGGAGGTTCTCGCGTCCGGTGAGTATCTCGTCGACCGCCGCGTACTGCCCGGTCAGGCCGATGCGGCGGCGGATCTCCCGCACGTCTTTCGACAGGTCGTAACCGGCGACGGTGACCTTGCCGGCGTCGGGCTTCAGCAGGGTGGCGAGGATGCGCACGATCGTGGTCTTGCCGGCGCCGTTCGGGCCGAGGAGCCCCAGCACCTCGCCCGACGAGACGGACAGATCGATGCCGCGCAACACTTCGTGATCGGCGTAGCTCTTGCGGAGCCCCTCCGTGGAGACCGCTGTTTCCATGTCCATTCACTCCCCAAGTGGTGACTGGCTGCGGGAACCGGGCATTCCCGCAACCTGTCCGCCCCGCACTCCTCCTTCATCCAAGGGCCGCCTGTCAGGCGGCCACAAGGCATGAGGCAGCAAGCTGTCATGCCCCCGAGGGGCATGTTCCCGAGTGCGGGGCGGACCCCCGTTCGTGCCGGTCAGCCGAAGGACTTGAGCTTGTCGTAGACCAGTCGGCCGATCTCCGCCGCGATCCGCGGCGACAGCATTTCGTCGTGCGGCGCCGCCACGGGGTGCGTCTCGATCCGGCCCTCGATGTGGGGGTGCCACAGACCGCTCAGATAGGGCATCGACTCGGCCCCCCGTCGTGCCGTGGAGACGAACAGGGTCAGGTCCGCCTTGAGCGGACCGGGCCGATAGGTGCTCACTATCCGGTAGTTGTTCTGCATGACCTTGGCGAACGCGGTGATGTGGCGGGGTTCGAGGTTCGCCAGTGCGCTGTCCCGGCTGCTGATCATCTCCATGACCGAGGCGTGTTCGAGGACCTCGTCCTCCCCGATGGCGGCGATGTCGAACCCGGCCACCTGCAACAGGGCCCGGAAGACGATCTGTTCCGTGTACTCGTGGTGATCGGCGGCCCACTCCTCCTCGTACGGGCCCTGGTCGAGGTTGACGACCAGACCGATCTCCTCCCCCTCGGCCTGGAGCTGGGTGGCGATCTCGTGGATGACCAGCGCGCCCATGGACCAGCCGAGCAGGTGGTACGGGCCATGCGGCTGGACCCCGCGGATCTGCTCGATGTAGTCCGCGGCCATGGCCGGGACGCTCTCCGCCAGGGGCTCGCCCTCCGAGAACCCCCGTGCCTGCAGCCCGTAGACGGGGTATTCGGCGCGGATCTGCTTGAGGAACTCGCCGTAGCCCCAGGCCAGACCGCCCGTGGCGTGGACCACGAACAGCGGGGGCTTGTCCCCGCCGGTGCGCAGGGGCAGGAGAACCTCGAAGCCGTCCCGGCCCGTGTCCGTCCCCAGGAGTTCGACCAGTTGCGCCACCGTCGGGGCCTCGAAGACGGCGCGGTTGCCGACGTTGATGCCCAGGACCGACCGGATGCGGCTGACGAGCTGGAGGGAGACGATGCTGTCACCGCCCAGTTCGAAGAAGTTGCCGTCGATGCCGACTCGTTCCAGGCCCAGGACCTCGGCGAACAGGCCGCAGAGCATTTCCTCCTGCGGGGTGCGCGGACCGCGGGAACCGAGCAGCGCACCGAAGTCCGGAGCGGGCAGGGCCGCACGGTCGAGCTTGCCGTGGGTGGTCACCGGAAGTTCAGCGAGCTGCACGAACGCCGAGGGGACCATGTAGGACGGCAGGGAGTCCGCCGTGTACCGGCGCAGTTCCGCCTGGTCCACCCGCGTGCCGTCCGTGACCACGTAGGCCACCAGCGCGGCCGCGTCGGCCTGGTCCTTCCGGACCAGCACCGCCGCCTGCGCGACCTGGGGGTGGGTGGCCAGAACGGACTCGATCTCACCCAGCTCGATGCGGAAGCCGCGCAACTTGACCTGCTGGTCCACCCGGCCCAGGTACTCGACCTGCCCGTCGGGGGTCCAGCGGGCCAGGTCGCCCGTACGGTACATCCGCTCGCCGGCGGCGCCGAACGGGCTGGCGACGAACCGCTCGGCGGTGACGCCGGGCCGCCCGAGGTAGCCACGGGCCAGGCTGGCGCCGAGGATGTACAGCTCGCCCGGGACGCCGGCCGGAACCGGTTGCAGCCCCGAGTCCAGCAGGAACACGCGGGAATTGTGGATCGGCCGGCCGATGGGCGGCGCACCGCCGTCAGCCGCCAGCGGCATGCTGGTCGTCGCCATGATGGTCGCCTCGGTGGGTCCGTAGGCGTTCACCATCCGGCGGTCGCCGGCCCAGCGCTCCACGAGTTCCGGCGACAGGACGTCACCGCCCACGATCAGGGAGCGGAGGGCGGGGAGACCGTCGGGCTTGACGGTCGCCAGCGGAGCCGGGGGGATCACCGCGTGGGTGATGGCGCCCTCCCGGAGCACGTCGGCCAGGAGCTCGTCGGCCAGGGGACCGGGCTGCGGGACGACCAGGGTGGCCCCCGCCGCGTAGGTCATGCACATCTCCAGGACCGAGGGGTCGAAGCTGGGCGACAGGTTCTGCAGTACCCGGCTGTCCGCGGTGACGTCGAACCGTTCCCGGGCCGCGGAGACGAGGCTGGCGATGCCGCGGTGGCTGACCACCACCCCCTTGGGCCGGCCGGTGGAGCCCGAGGTGTAGATGACGTAGGCGGCGTGGTCCGTGCCCGGTGCCCGGACGGGATCGTGCTGCGGCCGGTCGGCCAGATCGGTGTGGTCGAGGAGCAGGCGGGGCACCGACTCGCCCGCGGGGAGCCGCCCGGCGTAGTCGGAGTTGCTGATCAGCAGCGTGGGCGCCGCGTCCCGCAGGATGTAGGCGATCCGCTCGCCCGGGTACTCGGGGTCGACGGGGAGGTATGCGGCACCGGCCTTCATGACGGCGAGCTGGGCGACGACCATGTTCACCGAGCGGGGCAGCGCCAGGGCCACGATCCGCTCCGGACCGGTGCCCTGCTCGATCAGGGCGTGGGCCAGCCGGTTGGCGCGGGCGTTGAGGTCCGCGTAGGTGAGTTCGCCCTCCGCGGAGACCACCGCGGTGGCCGTGGGCGTACGTGCCGCCCGGTCCTCGACCAGCTGGGGGATGGTCACCGGCTCGACGCCGTGGTCGGTGTCGTTCCAGTCCACAAGGGCGCGGCGACGCTCCTCGTCGGTGAGGACGCCGACCGTGCCGACGGTCCGGTCCGGGGCTCCGGTCAGGGCGTCCAGCAGGCGTTCGAGGCGGGCCGTCAGCTCCTCGACGGTGGCCTCGTCGAAGAGCTCGGTGGCGAACTCGACGGCGCCCTCGATGCCCGCGGGCTCCCCCTCGGCGGAGAAGCGCTCCCCGAACTGGAAGGTGAGGTCGAACTTGGCCACGTCCAGGCCCACCGGGTGCGGGACCATCCGGGCGCCGGGGATCTCCGTGCCGCGCTCGGTCGCGTTGTTCTGGAAGACCAGCATGACCTGGAAGAGGGGGTGCCGGGACAGGGAGCGGACGGGGTTGAGGTCGTCCACCAGGCGCTCGAACGGCACGTCCTGATGGGCGTAGGCGGCCAGATCGGCCTCCTTGACCCGCTCCACCAGCTGGCGGAAGGTCGGGTTCCCGGAGAGGTCGGTGCGCAGGACCAGGGTATTGATGAAGAAGCCGACGAGGTCGTCGAGGGCTTCGTCGGTGCGGCCGGCGATCACGCTGCCGATCGGGATGTCCTCACCGGCGCCGAGCTTGCTCAGGAGGGTCGCCACCGCCGCCTGCGTCACCATGAACACGCTCGCGCCCGAGGCGCGCGCCACGTCCACCAGCTGCCGGTGGATGCGGGCGGGGATCTGCATCGGGAGGGACCGGCCGCGGTGGTCCGCGACCGCGGGGCGCGGCCGGTCGGTCGGGAGCACCAGCTCCTCGGGGAGGCCGGCCAGGGCGGTGCGCCAGTATTCCAGCTGTCCCGCCATGGCGCTTTCCGGGTCGCTCTCGTCCCCCAGCACCTGACGCTGCCACAGGGTGAAGTCGGCGTACTGGACGGGCAGTGGACGCCACTGGGGTGCGGTGCCCGTCAGGCGTGCGGTGTAGGCGTGGAAGAGGTCGCGCGACAACGGGCCCATCGACCAGCCGTCACTCGCGATGTGGTGCACCACGATCAGGAGCACGTGGTCATCCGCCGAAACCCGGAAGAGCGCGGCCCTCAGGGGCGTCTCGCTCGCGAGGTCGAAGCCCTGATGGGCGAAGGCGCCGACCTCCCGGTCCAGGTCGTCGGCGGCCACGTCGACGACGTGCAGCCGGGGCGCCGCCTCCGCGGCCGGCCGGACGACCTGCCGTGGCCGCCCGTCGGTGTCCGGGAACAGCGTCCGCAGACTCTCGTGCCGGCCCACGACGTCGCCCAGGGCCGCCTCGAGGGCGGCCGCGTCCACCTCGCCGAGCAGCCGGACGCCCAGGGGGATGTTGTAGGCGGGGCTCGGCCCCTCGAAACGGTTCAGGAACCACAGCCGACGCTGGGCCAGGGACAGCGGGATCTCCTCCGGGCGCTCCATCACGGTCAGCTCCTGGCGCGAGTCGCCGGCGGAGTCCAGCAGGGCTGCCAGCCCGGCGACCGTGGGCTCCTCGAAGACCGTACGGACCGCGAGGTCCACCTTGAGCTCGGTACGGATCCGGCTGATCAGACGGGTCGCCGTCAGCGAGTGCCCGCCCAGGTCGAAGAAACCGTCGTCGATGCCGACCTGCTCCAGGCCGAGTACGTCGGCGAAGAGCCGGCACAGCAGTTCCTCGCGCTCGTTGCGCGGCCGCCGGCCGTCCGTGGCGCCGCTGAACCGGGGAGCGGGAAGGGCCCGGCGGTCGAGCTTCCCGTTCGTGTTCACGGGGAGCGCGTCCAGGACGACGAAGGCCGAAGGCACCATGAACTCCGGCAGGACGGCGGCCACATGGCCGCGCAGCTGGGCCGCGTCCGGGGACGAACCGGGGTCGGCCGGCACCACGTAGGCCACCAGTCGCCTGTCACCCGGTCGGTGCTCGTGGGCCACCACGGCGACCTGGCGCACCGCCGGGTGCGTGACGAGGACGTTCTGGATCTCGTCCAGCTCGATACGGAAACCACGGATCTTGACCTGGTCGTCGACGCGGCCCACGAAGTCCAGCCGGCCGTCGGCACGCCAGCTCACCAGGTCACCGGTGCGGTACATCCGCTCCCCGGGGACACCGAAGGGGCAGGCGACGAACCGGTCGGCGGTCAGCCCGGCACGGCCCAGGTACCCGCGGGCGAGGCCGGCTCCGGCGACGTACAGCTCACCCGGCACACCGGCCGGGACCGGCCGCAGCCTGCCGTCGAGCACGTAGACGCGGGTGTTGACGACGGGCCGGCCGATGGTGGGGGTGCCGCTTCCCACAGCCAGCGGCGCGCTGATGGTCGCGCCGACGGTCGACTCCGTGGGGCCGTACCCGTTGACCATGCGGCGGCCGTCGGCCCAGCGGTCCACCAGCTCGGCGGTCGATGCCTCACCGGCGACACCCAGTGAACGCAGGTCCGGGAAGTCACCCGGTGCCACCGTCGCCAGCGCGGCCGGCGGGATGATCGCATGAGTCACCCGGTGCTCGGTGAGGACCCTGGCCAGCACCTCGTCACCCAGCGGCCCCGGCGGCGGCACCACCAGCGTGGCGCCGGCCGTGTAGGTCATCAGGAATTCGACCACCGACGAGTCGAAGCTGGGCGAGGCGAACTGGAGCACCCGGCTGTCGGCCGTAACGTCGAACCTCTCCCGTGTGGTGACGGAGAAGCTCGCCAGGCCGTGGTGGGTGACGACGACGCCCTTCGGGCGGCCCGTGGTGCCGGAGGTGTAGATGATGTAGGCGGCGTGGGCCGGCGTCACGGCGACGTCCGGGTTGCCCTGCGGCATCCCCTGGAGGTCGACGCGGTCGAGCAGAACCTGCTCGGTCCGGACCTGCACGGGCAGCCCGGCGGCGTGCACGGAGTCGGTCACCAGGAGGACGGGCGCGGCGTCGTCGACGATGTAGGCGATGCGGTCCGCCGGGTAGTCCGGGTCGATCGGGAGGTAGGCCGCCCCCGTCTTGGTCACGGCCAGCTGGGCTATGGCGTTGTCCACCGAGCGCGGCAGGAGCAGGGCGACGACCTGCTCGGGGCCCACGCCCCGCGCGATGAGGGCGTGCGCCAGCCGGTTGGCGCGGGCGTTGAGCTCCTCGTACGTGAGGGAGACGTCGGCCGAGGCGAGGGCGGTCGCCGTGGGGGACAGAGCCGCCCGGTCCTCGAAGAGCCGTGCGAACGTCGCCGGAGCGATGTCGCGAGCGGTGTCGTTCCACTCGTCGAGGACTTGCCGCTGCTCGGGACCGGACAGCAGATCCAGCCGTGCGAACGGCGTGCTGCTCCGTTCGGCGAGCTCCTCCAGCGTCCGCACCAGCGTCCCGAGGATCCGCTCGGCGGTGGCGCGGTCGAACACGTCCCCGCGGTAGTCGGCCCTGACCAGCAGCCGGTCGCCGTCCGGGATCGCCGCCACGCCGAGGGGGTAGTGGGTGGCGTCCTCGGGCTCCGCGCTGCGTACGACGAGGTCGCCGATCTTCTCCCGGAGCTCGTCGTTGTCGAGGGGGAAGCTCTCCAGGACGATGACGGTGTCGAAGAGCTCGCGCAGCCCGGCGACCTCCTGGATGTCGGTGAGCCCCAGGTGCTGGTGCGGCATGAGCTCGGACTGCTCGTCCTGCAGCCGGGTCAGCAGGCTGCTCAACGGCTGGGCGGGGTCGAGTCGCACGCGGACCGGCAGGGTGTTGATGAAGAGGCCGACCATGGACTCGATGCCGGGGATCTCCGGCGGCCGGCCCGAGACGGTGATGCCGAACACCACATCGTCCCTGCCGGTCAGTTGCCCCAGGGTGATGGCCCAGGCGAGCCCCAGCATGTTGCTGAGGGTGACGCCGAGCTCGCGGGCCGTGCCACGGAGCCTCTCCACCAGCTCGGCCGGCAGCTCGTTGGACACCCGCTCCGGAACGACCGGCGCGCGCCGGTGGTCCACCGGGGCCAGCAGGGTCGGCTCGGTGAGACCGTCGAGGGCCTCGGCCCAGGCGGCCCTGGCCGCGGTGCGGTCCTGCCGGGCCAGCCAGGCCAGGTAGTCGCGGTAGGGGGTCACCCGGGGCAGGACCGAGTCGTCCCCCCGGTTGTTGTAGAGCTCGAACAGCTCGCCCAGCAGGATCGGCGACGACCAGCCGTCCAGCAGGACGTGGTGATTGGTCATCAGGAAGACGTGATGGTCGGGCCCCAGGGCGATCAGGGTGAACCGGATCAGCGGGGGATTGCCGAGGTTGAAGCGGCGGTTGCGGTCCTCGTCCAGGATGCGGGCGAGCTCCGCGTCACGGCGCGCCTCCGGCAGGTCGCCGAGGTCCGTCTCCGTCCACGGCAACTCGACCTCGGAGGGGATCACCTGCACGGCTTCGCCGTTGTCCACGGTGCGGAAGGCCGACCGCAGATTGGCGTGACGCCCGAGCAGCGCGGCCGCCGCCAGCCGCAGTGCCTCCCGGTCCAGCGAACCCTCGATGTCCATCACGGACTGGAAGGTGTAGACGTCGTGGCCCTGCTGGTCGTACGCCGCGTGGAAGAACAGACCCTGCTGCAGGGGCGCCAGGGGCAGCACGTCGTCGAACCGGGCCCGGCCGGCCTCCAGCCGGTCGATCTCGCTCTGCGCCAGCGTGACCAGCGAGAGGTCGGAAGGGGTGTGTCCACCGGCGTCGGGCTGCTCGGCATGCGTGACGATGGCCCGCAGCGCACGGAACCAGGTCTCCGCGAGGTCCCGTACGTCGTCCTCGCCGAACAGCTCCAGCGGCCAGGTCCAGTTGGCGACCAGGGTCGGCCCGTCGGCGGTCTCCTGGGCGATCGAGTTGACTTCGAGCACGTGGTGCAACGGCATGTGCGGGTCGGCACCGCCACCGATGCCGGACGCGTCGTCCTCCTCGGACTGCGCATCGCCCAGCCGGCCCAGGTAGTTGAAGCCGAGCTGCGGCGAAGGGAAGCCAGCCAGAATCTCCGAGGTCCGGGCATTGAGGTGGCGCAGCAGACCGTAACCGGCCCCGTTGTCGGGGAGCGCGCGCAACTGCTCCTTCACCGACTTGACGGCCCGCCCGACCACAGGTCCGCCGGACCACACCTGCGCCCACTCGTCATCCGTCACGGCCGGGGCCAGGTTGACCGGGAACAGGCTGGTGAACCAGCCGACGGTACGGGATACATCGGCTCCGGGCACCAGCTCCTCGCGCCCGTGGCCTTCGAGGTCGATGAGGACACCGGGGGCGTCCAGGCCCCTGCGCCGCCGCCAGTCCGACACGGCGAGCGCGAAGCCGGCGAGCAGGACGTCCTGGACGCCCGCATGGAACACCGCCGGGACCCGCGACAGCAGCGGGCCCGTGATGGCGGAGGGCAGCCTCAGGGACAGATTGCCGGAGGTCGCCATCACATCGCGGGCCGGGTCGAGAGGCCGCGCGGCCAGCTGGGGGTCCTCGGCACACAGCATCGACGTCCAGATGTCCAGCTCGGCCGTGCGGGCCTCGGAGGACGCCGCGTCGAGCAGCCCCTGCGCCCAGGTGCGGAAGGACGTGCCCACCGGTTCGAGATCCGGCTCGCGCCCCGCGGCGACGGCCTGGTAGGCCGCGTCGATGTCCGGCAGCAGGATGCGCCAGGACACGCCGTCGACGACCAGGTGGTGCACGGTCAGCAGCAGTTGACCGAAGGCGTCCGGACCGGAGTCGAACCACACGGCCTGCAGCATCGCCCCGGCGCCCGGGGCCAGCCGCTCCTGCGCCTTGCGCGCCTCGTCCGCCATGGAGACGGCAGCCGTGTCGACGCGACGGACCAGCCCTGCCGCGTGGACGGAACCCCGCGGCGTGACCTCCAGGGCCCATTCACCGTCCTGTGCCCGGGACAACCGCATCCGCAGTGCGTCGTGGTGATCCAGCACCGCCTGCAGTGCCCGGGTCAGATGACCGAGGTCGTAGTCGCCCGGGACCTGCACCACCATCGCCTGGTTGAAGCCGTCGACCGGGCCCCCGGTCTTCCGCAGGTGGTGGATGATGGGCGTCAGCGGCACCGGCCCGACACCTTCCTCCGCCGCCTGCGCTCCGGCGTTCTTCGCCTCGCCGGCGTCCTGGGCGACGACCGCGAGTGCCTCCACGGTCCGCTGCTGGAAGACGTCACGCGGGGTGAACACCAATCCGGCCCGACGGGCCCGGCTGACCAGCTGGATCGAAACGATGCTGTCACCGCCCAGCTCGAAGAAGCTGTCGTCGATCCCCACCCGCTCCAGGCCGAGGACCTCCGCGAACAGCGCGCACAGGGTCTCCTCCCGCGGATCGCGCGGAGCGCGCCCGACGACCTCACGGCCGTAGTCGGGGGCGGGCAGGGCCTTGCGGTCCAGCTTTCCGTTCACCGTCGACGGAAGCGCGTCCAGGACGACGAACGCCGACGGGACCATGTATTCCGGCAGCAGGCCGGCCATGTGCTCGCGCAGCGCGCCGGTGTCCACCGCCGTGTCGGCGGCCGGGACGACATAGGCGACCAGGCGCTTGACGCCGGGACGGTCCTCGCGCACGACGACAGCGCTGTGCGCGACCGACGCGTGCCCGGTCAGCACGGCGCCGATCTCACCGAGCTCGATGCGGAAACCGCGGATCTTCACCTGGTCGTCGCTGCGCCCGAAGTACTCGACCAGACCGTCGGCGTTCCGCCGGACGACGTCACCCGTCCGGTACATCCGCTCGCCGGGCGCGCCGAATGGGTCGGCGACGAACCGCTCCGCCGTGAGGGCCGGGCGCCTCTGGTAGCCGCGGCTCACACTGGGACCCGCGATGTAGAGCTCACCGGTCATGCCGGGCGGCACCAGCCGCATCTGCGGGTCCAGGACGTACGTCCGGAAGTTCCCCAGGACCCTTCCGATCGACGGCTTGGCGCTCTCGGCGATCGTGCAGCACATCGCGACGATGGTGGTCTCGGTGGGACCGTACAGGTTGTGCCCGGTGATCCCGGGTATCGACCGCAGCTCCTGCCACAGGGCGTCGCTCGTCGCGTCGGCGCCGATCTGCAGTACGTGCGGGCGGTGTCCGACGGTGCGCATCAGCCCGGCGGCCAGCAGCTGCTCCATGAACACCGGGGCGAAGTAGACGAGGTCCAGCCGCTCTTCCCGCACATAGCGGATCATCTGCTCGGGGTCGTGCCGCACGTCGTCGCTGATGACGTGCAGCTCGTGCCCTTCCAGCATCCGCATCAACTCGTCGATCGAGGCGTCGAAGGTGAATGCGGAGGTGAGCGAGGCCCTCAAGCGGGGACCGCCGGCCTCCGGGCCGTTCGGGAAGAGGTCCGCCTGCAGGCCGTGGAAGAGGCTGACGGCATTGCGGTGGGTGACGGCGACGCCCTTCGGCTTGCCCGTGGAGCCCGACGTGTAGATCACGTAGGCGAGGTTCGCGTCCGTCACGGGGGCGCGGAGCTCGGCGGGGGCCAGGTTCTGGCCCGGCAGGCCGGCCAGCCGGCGCTCCACCCGGGGGTCGTCGAGGACGATCCGCGGAACTCCGGCGGCCTCTTCCGGCAGCCCGTCGGCGGTGCCGGCGAGAGTGATCACACAGGCCGGAGCGGCATCCTCGAAGAGATAGGCCATCCGCTCGGCCGGGTACTCCGGGTCCAGCGGCAGGTAGCCGGCGCCCGCCTTGAACGCCGCGAACATGGCCACGATGACGTCCGCCGAGCGGGGCAGCGCCAGCGCGACGAGCTTCTCCGGGCCGGCCCCCTCCTCGACCAGGAGCCGGGCGATCCGGTTGGCGCGGCTGTTGAGCTCCGCGAACGTCAGCCGCTCGTCCTCGCACACCAACGCGGTCAGGTCCGGGGTGCGGGCGGCGTTCAGTTCGAGCAGATCGTGCAGCCGCTGCCCCTCGGGCTGCGGCGCCACGGTGCCACTGCTCCGCCTCACCAGGTCGGCCTGCCGCTCCGCCGGGAGAAGCTGCCGCAGGCCGACGGGGCGCTCGGCGTCCTCGCCGGTACCGGTCAGCAGGTGCACCAGGCTCTGGGCGAGGGACTCCGCCAGCGCCGGGTCCAGGACGTCCGGCCGGTAGTCCAGCCGGAGCTCCATGGTCTCGCCGACGAGGACGGCGATCGACAGGGGGTAGTGCGTGGCGTCGTCGGTCTCGCTGGCGACGATGCCCAGGGAGCCCGACGACTTCTGCAGGCTCTGCTCGTCGACGGGGAAGTTCTCGAAGACCACGATCGTGTCGAAGAGCTCGCCGTGCCCGCTGAGCCGCTGAACCTCGTTCAGCCCCAGGTGCTGGTACTGCATGAGCTCGGCCTGCTCGTTCTGGAGGCGGGCCAGCAGATCGTTCAGGGGCTCGTTGGGGTCGAGCGTGACCCGGACGGGCAGGGTGTTGATGAACAGGCCGACCATGGACTCGATGCCGGGGATGTCCGCGGGGCGGCCGGAGACGGTGGCGCCGAAGACGACGTCGTCCCGGCCCGTCAGCTGGCCGAGCACCATGGCCCAGGCGGCCTGGACGACGGTGTTCACCGTCACGCCGGCCCGTCGTGCCGCCTGCCCGAGCGCCGCGGTCTGCTCGGCGGGGAGCCACACCCGGTGCCGCATGCGGTCGCTCGACGCCGGCCGGTCGTGGGATGCGATGAGCGAGGGCTCCTCCAGCCCCTCCAGCGATCGCTTCCAGGCGGTCTCGGCGGCCGGCTTGTCCTGCCGCTGGAGCCAGGCGAGGTACTCGCGGTACGGAGTCAGGCGGGGCAGGCCCGAGTCGTCTCCGCGCGTCCCGTACAGCTCGAAGAGTTCGCCCAGGACACGGGAGAAGGACCAGCCGTCCAGGAGGATGTGGTGGTGGGTCACCAGGAACCGGTGACGGTCCTCGCCCAGGCTGACGAGAGTGAACCGTACGAGCGGCGGCCGGGCCAGGTCGAACCGGCGGGCGCGGTCGTCGGCGACCAGCCGGGCCAGCTCCTGCTTCCGCTCCGCCTCGGACAGTCCGCTGAGGTCCACTTCGGTCCACGGCAGCTCCACCTGGCGGGGGATCACCTGGACCGGCTCGCCGTTCTTACGGGAACGGAAGCCCGCCCGCAGGCTGGCGTGGCGGCGGAGCACACCCGCGGCGGCGTCGCGCAGGGCCCCGGCGTCCAGCGTGCCCTCAATCGTGAAGTCGACCTGGATCGTGTAGGTGTCGGTGCCGTCCTCCGCGTCGTACATCGAGTGGAAGAGCAGGCCCTGCTGCATCGGGGACAGCGGGAGGACGTCTTCGAGCCCTGATTTCTTCATCGTGTATTCCTCGTCCTTCGTCGTCTCGTGTCGTCGATCAGAGCCCGAGTTCGTCTTCGAACTCGTCGATTTCGTCCTGTGACAGACCCCCCAGGGACAGGTCGGAGGGGGTGAGGCCGCCGACGCCGGGGCCCTCGGCGTGTGCGGCGATCGCCGTGAGGGCGCGGAACCAGGTCTCGGCCAGGTCGCGCACCTCGGCCTCGTCGAACAGCTCCCGGGGCCAGGACCAGTCGGCGGTCAGCGAGGGCCCGTCCGGCCCTTCCACCGCCGCGGCGCTGACCACGAACGCATACCTGAGCCGCATCCCGGGGTCGCTGCCCCCGCTCACACCGTCGTCGGCCTCGGGCGCAGGCGCCCAGGCGGCCGCCGTACGGGATCCGCTCCCCCGCTCGGCCGTTTCGAAGCGGCCGAGGTAGTTGAAGCTGATCTGGGGTGTGGGCAGGGCGGCGAGGGTGGGTGCGGTGTCCTGGTTGAG
>NZ_BMVB01000018.1 GCF_014650495.1 Streptomyces cinnamoneus
CAACCACCACCGATGCCACACCGCGCTCAGGGGCGAGCCACCCATCACCCGCGTCAACAACCCTGCGGGTCAATACAGCTAGCCGCTGCACGTGCGGCGCCGTTCCGGTGCGGACCGATCCCCCTCGGTCCGCACCGGAACGGCGCTCCCCCGTGTTCCCCCGTATCTCCCCCGGGCCCCGCGGGGCCCCCGTACCCCCCGGTCGCGTCAGGGCCGCCGTGCCGTTCCGCCGCCCCGTGTCGGCGGTGCCGGCGCCGGCGTCCCTTCCGCGACCACCACTCTCCCTTCCTGACCGGTGCCGCCCCATCCGCGCGCGTACTCATCTCGCCTCCTGAGTACGCGTACTCAGCCGTGGGCCCGCGTACCCGGAGGGCCGGCGCCGGTCGCGGCCGGGGCGCTGGTCGAGGGGTTGTCGGCGGGGCCGGATAAAGTCGGGCGCATGGCACGGATTGCGGTGATCGGCGCCGGGATGGGCGCGATGGCAGCCGCTGCACGGCTGGCCGTCGCGGGCCACCGGGTGGCGGTGTACGAGCGCGCGGAGACGTACGGCGGCGGCGTCGGCCGGCTCGCGCGGGACGGCTTCGTCTTCGACACGGGGCCGGGGCTGCTGCATCTGCCCGCCGTCTACCGCGACCTGTTCGTCAAGACGGGCAAGGAGTCGCTGGAGCAGAGCCTCACGCTCTCCCAGGTCGAGCCGGCGAGCCGGCATCTGTTCGCCGACGGAACGGACTTCTCCCTGCCCAACGCCTCGCGCGCCGGCGTCGTCGCGGCGCTGGACGACGCCCTCGGCGCAGGCGCGGGCGAGACGTGGAGCGAGCTGGTCAACCGGGCGCGCGAGGTGTGGGACGCCACGCGCCGCCCGCTGCTGGAGGAGCCGCTGCGGGCCGAGCGCACCGAGGCCCTGGGTAGCGATCCGTATCCGGCGGTGCGCAGGCGCGGACTGTTCCGGCGGAACGCGCCGGTGACGCTGGCATCGGTCGCCGAACGGGAGTTGCGCGACCCCCGCCTGATGGCCCTGCTGGAGAGCCACGCCCTGGCCTACGGCCTCGACCCGCGCAGCGCCCCCGCGAGCGCGACGGTCCTGCCGTACATGGAGCAGACCTTCGGCAGCTGGTACGTCGGCGGGGGCCTGCGGGGCCTCGCGGACGCGCTGTACGAGCGGTGCGTGGCGCGCCGCGTGGAGTTCTCCTTCGGTGCCGGGGTCGTCGGCGTGGTGGAGAAGGACGGGCGCGCGGCCGGGGTGCGGCTGGCCGACGGCAGCGTGGCCGAGGCGGACATGGTGGTCGCCGGGGTCTCCCCCGGCCGGCTGGCGGCGCTCGCCCCGGGCGCGGCCGGGCCGTCGGCTGCCGGGGCGGCGCCCGTGCCGCCGGGCAGGTTCAGCGTCTTCCTGGCGCTCGGCGGGGCGCGGCCGGAGGGCACCGTGCACCGCACGGTGGTCCACGCGGGCGACCGCGCCGCCGAGTTGGCCGCGGTCTTCGGCACGGGGCCGGCCGGTGGCTACGGGCCGACGGTGACGGTGCTGCGGCCGGACGACGCCGCCACGCGCCCGGACGACGGGCACGAGGCCGTGACGCTCACGGCCACCGTGGCGCGGCAGGGCCGGGTCGACTGGGGCGAGGAGCGCACGGCCGGTGCGTTCGCGGACCGGCTGGTGCAGGCGGCCGAGGCGGCGGTACCGGGTCTGCGGGAGCGGCTGCTGTGGCGGGAGGTGCGTACTCCGGCCGATGTGGAGGCGGCGACCGGCGCCGAGGGGGGCGGGGTGCCCGCGCCCGTACTGGCCGGCGGTGCGGGGGCGTTCCTGCGTCCCGGCAACCTCACGGATCTGCCGGGCCTCTACCGCGTGGGCGGCTTCGCCCATCCCGGCGGGGGGCTGGCCCACGCCGGGATGTCGGGAGCGCTGGTGGCCGGCCTGATCGTGGACGGCGCGGACTGGCGCGGCTCCCAGTGAGCCCCGGCGCCGCCCCGTCGCCGGTGGCGGGGCGGCCGCTGCCGCGGGCTCAGTAGCGGTAGCGCTGTTCGTCGTAGCCGTTGCCGGGCAGCTGCTGCGGCGGGTAGGGCTGCTGCTCGGCCGGGTTCACGGGGTGGGCGGGGTCGACGGGGTTGTTGGCGTCCCGCTGCTGCGGCACCCACACGCCGCCCGGCGGGGTGTCCATGTCGTACCCCTGCGACGCGTAGGTCCCCGCGGTGTAGCCCCCGCCCCCGTACTGCTGCTGGGGGTAGGGCTGCTGCTGGCCGTAGGCGTCGTACTGCTCGTAGGCCGGGGAGCGGTTGCCGATGTACGGGTCGGAGTAGGACGCGTACTGCTGCTGGTCCTGTCCGTAGTCGAACTGGCCGGCGTAGCCGCCCTGGGCGGGTGCCCCCGCCGTTCCGGCCGTCTGCTCGCCGCCGCCGTACGCGCCGTACGCGCCCGCCGGGTAGCCGGCGGTGTCGTAGCCGGTGGCCGGCGGGTGCTCGTCGGTCGGCTGCTGGGGCACGTTGGGCATGAGGTCGGCCACGCCGGCGTCCGCGGCGGGGACGGCCGGGATCGCGTCGGGCCCGGAGGCCGGGAGCGTCACGTCGGCCGCGGCGGCCGGTGCGGGGGCCGCGGGGCGGTCGCCACCCCTGCGGCGCCGCCCGGCCCGTGACGTGGCGTCGCCCCGGCCGGTGGCGCCGCTTCCCTTCGCGGCCGCGGCGCCCCTGCCCTTCGGGGCGTCCGTCTTCGCGGCGTCCGCGCGCTCGTCCTCCTCGGTGCGGCGCAGGGCCCAGCCGCGGGAGAAGCCCCGGCGGAAGGAGAGCGTGACGAAGGTCTGGCCCACCGCGAAGGCGATCGCGCCCACGACGATGACGGCCACGGACGGGATGACCACGCCCGCGACCACCCCGAGGAAGCCGACGAACGCGAGGAGCCGCCAGCGCAACCGCGCCTTGTACTGCAGCAGCACCTCGCCGAGCAGCCAGAGCGCGACGACCCCGAACGCGATGTAGAGGACCGTCCAGCCCATTAGCGCCCCTCTCGTACGGCCGCCGTCGCCGGCCGGCCGTCAGGACCGCTGGTGCAGTCCCAGATTCTCGTAGATCTCCAACGTGGCCGTGGAGTGGTTCAGGGTAATGAAGTGCAACCCGGGAATCTCCTCGGCCATCAACCGGGCACACAGATCCGTCGCGTACTCGATTCCGATCGAGCGTACAGCGGCCGTGTCATCTTTCACCGCGAGGATCCTCTCCGCCAGGTCCGGGGGGAACGCCGCGTTGCTGAGCTGTGCGAATCGTTCAATTTGTCGCACATTGGTGACCGGCATGATTTCCGGAATGATCGGAGTGTCACACCCTGCTGCCGCTACGCGATCGCGGAGCCGGAGGTAGTCCTCGGGGTAGAAGAACATCTGGGTGATCGCGAAGTCCGCACCGGCCCGGCATTTGTCGACGAAGTACCCGATGTCCGTCTCCCAGTCGGCGGACCGGGGGTGCATCTCGGGGAACGCGGCGACGCCCACGCAGAAATCACCCGACTCCTTGATGAGCCGGACCAGGTCCGCGGCGTACCGCACACCGTCCGGGTGACTCACCCACTCGCCCATCGGGTCGCCGGGCGGGTCGCCCCGCAGCGCGAGCATGTTGCGGATGCCGACGTCGGCGTACTGGCCGATGACGTTGCGCAGTTCGGCCACGGAGTGGTTCACCGCGGTCAGGTGGGCGACGGGGGTGAGGGTGGTGTCGGTCGCGATCCGCTCCGTCGCCCGGACGGTGCCCTCACGGGAGGAGCCGCCGGCGCCGTAGGTCACGGAGACGAAGGTGGGCCCGACCGCCTCGATGCGCCGGATGGCGTTCCACAGCGTCCGCTCGCCCTTCTCCGTCCGCGGGGCGGCGAACTCGAAGGAGTACGAGCGCTCGCCGGAAGCCAGCAGGTCACGCACGGTGCGAGCGTGGTCCGTCCTGGTGGAGGCAGTACCAAGGGCCATACCGGCAAGTTAACCAGCGGGGCAGGCACCCCCCAAGCGACTTCGGCGATATGCCCTTTTCGCCCACCCGCTGTTCACATACCGTCTCACCCCTCGGACGACGGGCCTGTCCTGCAACAATGCACGGACCCCGGCGTCGGGCCTAGCTGCCGGTCCCGGCGTACGCGCGGACCCGCCGGGCGAGCTGTGCCGCGGCCTCGCCCGGGTCGTCGGCCTCGGTGACGGCACGGACCACCACGACGCGGCGCGCGCCGGCCTCCAGCACCTCGTCCAGATTGCCGGCGTCGATCCCGCCGATGGCGAACCACGGCCGTACCGGCTCCAGCGACGCCGCGTAGCGCACCAGGGACAGTCCGGGGGCGTACCGGCCGGGCTTGGTGGGGGTCGGCCAGCAGGGGCCGGTGCAGAAGTAGTCCACGCCGGGCTCGGCGACGGCGGCGTCGACCTCCGCCTCGGCGTGCGTCGAGCGGCCGATCAGCACGTCCTCGCCGAGGAGGGCGCGGGCGGCGGGCACCGGCAGGTCGCCCTGGCCCAGGTGCAGCACGTGGGAGCCGGCGGCGTGCGCGACGTCCGCGCGGTCGTTGACGGCCAGGAGCCTGCCGTGGCGGCGGGCGGCCTCGGCGAAGACGGCGAGGTGCTCCAGTTCCTCCCCCGCCTCCATGCCCTTGTCGCGCAGCTGGACGACGTCCACGCCGGCGGCGAGGACGGCGTCGAGGAACTCCGGCAGGTCGCCCTGGCGCTTGCGCGCGTCGGTGCACAGGTACAGCCGGGCGTCGGCGAGCCGCTCGCGCGCGGTGACGGACATCGGGTGTCTCCCCCAAAGTCGGCGGCGTACGGGCCGGGGCGGCCTTCCGGCCGCCCCGGCCCGTACGCCGGACGGTTCACTTGCTCTCGGTCAGACGGCGAGCGCCTGGGCGCGGCGCTTCACCTCCGTGCCGCGATTCTCGCGCAGCGCCTGCGCGGGGGTGCCGGGCAGGGTGGGGTCGGGGGTGAAGAGCCACTCCAGCATTTCCTCGTCGCTGAAGCCGTCGTCCCGCAGCAGCGTCAAGGTCCCGGCCAGGCCCTTGACGACCTTGTCCTCGCCGATGAAGTCGGCGGGCACCATGAGCACTCGGTTCTCGCCACGGCGCACGGCGATCAGCTGGCCTTCCTTGATCAGCTGCCGGACGCGCGTCACCTCCACGTCGAGCTTTTCGGCGATGTCGGGGAGGTTGAGCCAGGCGGGGACGAGCGCATCGATCTTTGCGTCAATCTCGGTCACGGGACAAGCCTGCCATCCGGGACTGACGGCCGGTAGCCGGGTTGACCCGAGCCGGGCCCAGAACCCCGCCCGACGTCACCCCACCGGCCGCGCGGAGCCGGGTCAGAGCGCCGCGGACTTCAGCGGAACGGAGGCGTCCGCGGCCCTGGCCCGGTCGATGGCGGCGCCCTTCTCGATGAGCTTGCGCCCCTGCGCCAGATCGCGGGGGCGCCCCACGGCGAGCAGGGCCACCAGGACGCCCGAACGCAGCCAGCACACCGTCCAGGCCGCTCCGGTGGGGTCGCCGCGCCACAGGAGCTCGTCGGCGGCCGCGTGGTGGCCCGCGTACTGCACGAAGCGCCCGAACTGCTCGGACCAGAAGTACGGCACCGGGTCGTAGACGGGCCCCTCGGCCGGGCCGTGGACGATGTTCCCGGCGACGGTCCGCGGCCCCTGCAGGGCATTGTCCCAGTGGTGCACCAGCAGCCGCTCCCCGTAGCGGGCCGAGGGGAAGGAGGAGCAGTCGCCGACCGCGTAGACGTCGGGCAGGGAGGTGCGCAGCCGGTCGTCGGTGGCGACGGAGCGGTCCGGCGCGAGCTCGATGCCCGAGCCGGCCAGCCAGCCGGTGGCCGGGCGGGCGCCGATGCCGACGACCACCGCGTCCGCGGGCAGGCGCGTGCCGTCGGCCAGGAGCACCGCGCCGGGCTCCACGGCGGCCACCTGCGCGCCGGTGAGCAGCTGCGCCCCGCTGTGGGCGTACCACTGCGCCATGTGGGTGGCGACCTCGGCCGGCATGGCGCCCGCCAGCGGCCGGTCGGCGGCCTCGACGACGGTCACGCGGCAGCCGGCCTCCCGGGCGGCGGTCGCGAACTCCGCGCCGATCCAGCCGGCGCCGACGGCGACGATGTCGCGCTGCTCGGCCAGCAGCGGCCGCAGCCGCTCGGCGTCGTCCACGGTGCGCAGCACGTGGACGCCGGGCAGGCCCTCGCTGCCGGGCAGGACGACGGGCTCGGCGCCGGTGGCGATGACCAGCAGGTCGTACGGTACGGGGCCCTGCCGCGTGTCGAGGACGTGCTCGGCGGCGCGCAGCCCGGTGGCCTCCACGCCGAGCCGCAGGTCGATGCCGAGCGAGTCGAAGTCCACCTCGAAGGCGGATCCCTCCGCCCGTCCGAGGAGCACGGCCTTGGACAGGGGCGGCCGGTCGTAGGGCTGGTGGGGCTCGGCGCCCAGCAGGGAGATCGCGCCGTCCCAGCCCTGCTCGCGCAGGGCGACGGCGGTCTGCACCCCGGCCATGCCGGCACCGACGATGACGACGCGCCGGCCACTGGAGGTGTTCGTCTGCTCGCTCACCCGGTCAACTCTAGGACGGCGGGCCTCGTCCGCCGGAGCACCGCGTGCCGAGACCTCTGACACAGCGTCACTGCATTGGCGGGCGTCACGCCCGCCGCACGGGTGTCGCCCCGGCCGCCCGCCCGGTGCGGACGCCCTTCCGGCCGGTCCGCGGCGCGTACTAGGGTGGCCGTTGCACGCACTCGCGGGAGCCCGGACGCACCGGGCTGAGAGGGAGGCTGGACGGCCTCCGACCGTACGAACCTGATCCGGGTCATGCCGGCGAAGGGAGGGGCTGGAAGCCCATGCACGCGCATCGCACTCCTGCGCAGCACACTTGCGACGTCCTCGTCATCGGCGGGGGCGTCATCGGCCTGGTCGTGGCCTGGCGGGCCGCCCAGCGCGGCCTGCGCACGGCCGTCGCCGACCCGGCGCCCGGCGGCGGGGCCGCCAAGGTGGCGGCCGGGATGCTCGCCGCCGTGACCGAGCTGCATTACGGCGAGCAGACGCTGCTGGCCCTCAATCTGGCCTCGGCGCGGCGCTACCCGGCGTTCACGGCGGAGCTGGAGGAGGCCAGCGGCCAGGACACCGGCTACCGCGCCTGCGGCACGCTGGCCGTCGCCCTCGACGCCGACGACCGGGCGCACCTGCGGGAGCTGCACGCCCTGCAGCAGCGCTCCGGTCTGGACGCGCAGTGGCTGACCGGGCGCGAGTGCCGCCGCCTGGAGCCGATGCTGGCGCCGGGCGTGCGCGGCGGGCTGCGGGTGGACGGCGACCACCAGACCGACCCCCGGCGGCTGGCCCGGGCCCTGCTGACGGCCTGTGAGCGCGCCGGGGTGGTCTTCCACCGCTCGGAGGCGGCGCGGGCCGTGCTCGCCCGGGGCCGGGCCGCGGGGGCGGAGCTCGCGGACGGCACCCGCGTCGTCGCCGGGCAGACCGTGCTGGCGGCGGGCAGCCTCAGCGGCCGCCTCGCGGGCCTGCCCGAGGAAGTGCTGCCGCCGGTCCGCCCGGTCAAGGGCCAGATCCTGCGGCTGCGCGTGCCGCGCTCGCACCGGCCGTTCCTGTCGCGGACCGTGCGCGCGGTCGTGCGCGGCGGACCGGTGTACCTGGTGCCGCGGGAGAACGGCGAGCTGGTGGTCGGCGCGACGACCGAGGAGCTCGGCTGGGACACCACGGTGACGGCGGGCGGGGTCTACGAGCTGCTGCGCGACGCCCACGAGCTGGTGCCCGGCATCACCGAGCTGCCGCTGGTGGAGACCCTCGCCGGGCTGCGCCCCGGCTCGCCCGACAACGCCCCGCTGCTGGGCCCGACCGAGGTGCCGGGCCTGCTGGCGGCCACCGGGCACCACCGCAACGGCGTGCTGCTCACCCCCGTCACCGGAGACGTGATGGCCGAGGTGCTCGCCACCGGCCGGCTGCCCGACGAGGCCCGCCCCTTCTCCCCCCTCCGCTTCACCCCCGTACTCCAGGAGCAGTCCGCATGACCGGCAGCGAAGTCGCCCTCCACACCATCAGCGTCAACGGGGAGCACCGCGCCGTCCCCGCGGGGACGACCCTCGACGGGCTCGTCGCCACGCTCACCCGTGCGCACAGCGGCGTCGCCGCGGCCGTCAACGAGGCGGTCGTGCCGCGCGGCCAGTGGCAGGTCACCACGCTCGGGGACGGCGACCGGGTCGAGGTCCTCACCGCGGTGCAGGGAGGCTGACCGGTCATGGCGGACGATCTGCTCACCATCGCCGACACGCCCTTCACCTCCCGGCTGATCATGGGCACGGGCGGCGCCCCCAGCCTCGACGTCCTCGAACGGGCCCTGCTGGCCTCGGGCACGGAGCTGACCACGGTCGCCATGCGCCGCCTCGACGCCACCGTGCGGGGCTCGGTGCTCTCCGTCCTGGACCGGCACGGCATCCGGGTGCTGCCGAACACGGCCGGCTGCTTCACGGCGGGCGAGGCCGTGCTCACCGCCCGGCTGGCCCGCGAGGCGCTCGGCACGGACTGGGTCAAGCTGGAGGTGATCGCCGACGAGCGCACCCTGCTGCCCGACCCCATCGAGCTGCTGGACGCGGCCGAGATCCTGGTGGACGACGGCTTCACGGTGCTGCCGTACACCAACGACGACCCGGTCCTGGCCCGCAAGCTGGAGGACGTCGGCTGTGCGGCGATCATGCCGCTGGGCGCTCCGATCGGCTCCGGTCTCGGCATCCGCAACCCGCACAACTTCCAGCTGATCACCGAGCGCGCGGGCGTCCCGGTGATCCTGGACGCGGGCGCGGGCACCGCCTCGGACGCCGCGCTGGCCATGGAGCTGGGCTGCGCGGCGGTGATGCTGGCGTCGGCGGTCACGCGCGCCCAGGAGCCGGTGATGATGGCGGAGGCCATGCGGCACGCGGTGGAGGCGGGCCGGCTGGCCCACCGGGCGGGACGGATCCCCCGCCGGCACTTCGCCGAGGCGTCCTCGCCGGTGGAGGGCAGGGCGGTGCTGGACCCGGAACGTCCGGCTTTCTGACGGGTCCGGCCGGCCCGGCCGCCGCCCGGGCCGGCCGTTCCTGTCACTGTTCGGCTGCAGAAAGGGTGAGCGAGGCGCACCGCGTACGGGCCGCCGGTCATGGCTCGTAAACTCCTATGCCGTGGATACGACCCTGCCGGACCCCCTCGTCGATCACCTGCTCGACGGCCGCTACCGCGTCGAGGCGCGGGTGGCCGTGGGCGGCATGGCCACGGTCTACCGCGCCATGGACACCCGGCTCGACCGGGTGCTGGCCCTGAAGGTGATGCACCCCTCGCTCGCCGCCGACGGCGCGTTCGTGGACCGTTTCATCCGCGAGGCCAAGTCCGTGGCCCGGCTCGACCATCCCAACGTGGTGAGCGTCTTCGACCAGGGCACCGACGGCCAGTACGTCTACCTGGCGATGGAGTACGTCGCCGGGTGCACGCTGCGCGACGTCCTGCGCGAGCGCGGGGCGCTGCGGCCGCGGGCGGCGCTCGACGTCGTCGAGCCGGTCCTGGCCGCGCTGGGCGCCGCGCACCTGGCGGGGCTGGTCCACCGCGACATGAAGCCGGAGAACGTCCTGATCGGCGACGACGGCCGGGTCAAGGTCGCCGACTTCGGGCTGGTGCGGGCGGTGGACACCCACACCACGACCAGCACCGGTTCCGTCCTGGGCACCGTCTCCTACCTGGCCCCCGAGCAGATCGAGCACGGCACGGCCGATCCGCGCGCCGACGTCTACGCCTGCGGCGTCGTCCTCTACGAGATGCTCACCGGCGCCAAGCCGCACACCGGCGGCACCCCCGCGCAGATCCTCTACCAGCACCTCCACGAGGACGTGCCGGCGCCGTCGGCGTCCGTTCCGGGTCTCGCGCCCGGGCTGGACGCCCTGGTGGCCGCCGCCACCGCCCGCGATCCGCGGCTGCGCCCGGCCGACGCCGTCGCCCTGCTGGGCGAGGTGCGGGACGTGCGCGCGGCCCTGTCGGCCGAGCAGCTGGACGCGGTGCCGCCCCAGGCGGCGCCCACGGCCCCGGCCGGCGGGGCCGGCTCCGAGGACCGTACGAGCGTGATCCCGCGCCCGGTCCCCGCGCAGCCCCTGCCCCCGGCGGAGGACGAGCTGCTCCACCGCACCACGCGCCTGGAGCAGCCGCCCGCACCGCCGGTGCCGCCGCCGGGCGGCCACCCCCCGGTGCACCCGCGGCGCCGCGGCTGGCCGCTGCCGCGCCGCTGGGTCCTCGCAGCGGCCGGCGCCCTGCTGGCCGTACTGGCGGGCACGGGCGTCTGGTACATCAATTCCGGCCAGTTCACCTCGGTGCCGGCCGTCCTGGACATGACCGAGGCCAAGGCGAGCGGCGAGCTGGACAAGGCCGGCCTCGGGGTGCGGACCCGGCAGGCGTTCAGCGACACCGTCGAGCGCGGCCACGTCATCTCGACCGACCCCAAGCCGGGCGAGCGCATCCGCAACACCGGCAAGGTGACGATCACGATCTCGCGCGGCCCCCAGCGGTCCGAGGTGCCCAACGTCGCGGGGATGCCCTTCGACGACGCCAAGCGCAAGATCGAGGAACAGGGCCTGGCCGTCGGTGACGTCGGCCGCCAGTTCAGCGGCGAGACCGCGAAGGACTCGGTGCTCTCCACCGAGCCCGGGCCGGGCACGCAGCTGCGCCCCGGCTCGACGGTGGCGCTCGTCGTCAGCAAGGGCAAGCCGCTGAACGTGCCGGACGTCACGGGCCTGTCCGTCGCGGACGCCACCAACGCGCTGCGCGGGGCCGGACTGCAGGTCAAGGTCGCGGACACCGAGGTCTTCTCGCCCCGGGACAAGGGCACGGTCGCCGAGCAGTCGCCCGCCAGGGGCGCCCGGGCGGCCGAGGGCGACACCGTCACCGTGACCGTCTCCAAGGGCAAGGAGATGGTGATCGTCCCGGACGTCACCAACAGGAGCGAGGCCGACGCCAAGCGGACCCTGGCCGCCGCCGGCTTCCAGGTGAAGGTCGACCGGCCGTTCCTCTTCGCCAAGGACTCCGTGGAGAGCCAGTCCGTGCGCGGCGGCGAGCAGGCCGCCAAGGGCGAGACCATCGTCATCCGGCTCAAGAGCGGACTGTGACCACCATGAGCACGCACGATCCCCTGACCGGCCGGGCCCGCAATCCCGTCGGCGGCCACATCCCCGTGGCGGGCGGGCTCGCCCGGGTCGGCCTGCCCTACGCCCGGCGGATGGGCGCCGAGACGGTCCAGGTCTTCGTCGCCAACCCGCGCGGCTGGGCGACCCCGGCCGGTACCGCACGGCAGGACGAGGAGTTCCGCGCCGCCTGTGCGCAGGAGGCGCTCCCCGTCTTCGTGCACGCCCCCTATCTGATCAACTTCGGGTCGCACACCGGGGCCACCGTCGAGCGGTCGGTGGAGTCGCTGCGGCACTCGCTGCGCCGGGGGCGGGAGATCGGTGCCCGCGGCGTCGTCGTGCACACCGGTTCGGCGACCGGCGGCCGGCCGCGCCACGAGGCGCTGGCCCAGGTGCACGAGCGGCTGCTTCCGCTGCTGGAGGAGCTCACCCACGACGACGACCCGCGGCTGCTGCTGGAGCCGACGGCCGGTCAGGGGGCCTCGCTGTGCTCGCTGGCGGAGGACCTGGGGCCGTACTTCGACGCGCTGGAGCACCACCCGAAGCTCGGCGTCTGCCTGGACACCTGCCACCTGTTCGCGGCCGGGCACGACCTGGCCGGGCCCGGCGGAATGAAGCAGACGCTCGACGAGCTGGTGTGCACGGTGGGCGAGGGGCGGCTGGGCCTGCTGCACGCCAACGACTCCAAGGACGTCGTCGGCGCCCACAAGGACCGGCACGAGAACATCGGTTCCGGCCACATCGGCGCGGCGCCCTTCGCGGAGCTGTTCCGGCACCCGGCGACGGAGGGCGTGCCGCTGACCATCGAGACGCCCGGCGGCCCGGAGGGGCACGCCGCGGACGTGGCCCTGCTGAAGGCGCTGCGGGACGGCTGACCGCGGCCCGGGCCGGGCCGCGCGGAGGCTACAGCTCCGGGCCCTCGCCCGGCTTCTCCTGGTAGGAGTAGCGCTGCTCGCTCCAGGGGTCGCCGATGTTGTGGTAGCCGCGCTCTTCCCAGAAGCCCCGCCGGTCGGCGGTCATGTACTCCACGCCGCGGACCCATTTGGGGCCCTTCCAGGCGTACAGGTGCGGCACGACGAGCCGGACCGGGAAGCCGTGCTCGGCCGTGAGGAGCTCGCCGTCCTTGTGGGTGGCGAACATGGTCTTCTCGGCCGTGAAGTCGGCCAGCCGCAGGTTGGAGCTGAAGCCGTACTCCGCCCACACCATCACGTGCGTGACCTCGGGGGAGGGCGGGGCGAGTTCGAGGATCGTACGGGCCGAAACCCCACCCCACTCCGCGCCGAGCATGCTGTACTTCGTCACGCAGTGCAGGTCCGCCACCACCGTCGTGTACGGCAGTGCGGAGAATTCGTCATGCGTCCAGCAGTGCTTGTCCCCTCCGGCGGTCGCGCCGAAGACACGGAACTCCCACCGGTCCGGCTTGAACTTGGGGACCGGGCCGTAGTGCGTCACCGGCCATCCGCGCTGGAGCCGCTGCCCCGGGGGCAGCTGAAGATGCCCTTCTTTGCGGCTTTCGGTGTTCTTCGAGGGCCCCATGACTCCATGGTGTCAGACGGTGGGGGGTGCTGATGACCACGGTTTGCCCATATCAGGGCAAGTACCACTAAGTGTGCACTTACTGGACGACCCCCTGGGGTGGTGCAAGGATGCGCGCAACCTGCAAGTCATCCGCCCCCAGCCTCCGCTGGGAAGTGCCCCCAGGAAGGAGCCCTCGCGATGCAGGGCGACCCCGAGGTCATCGAGTTCCTCAACGAGCAGCTGACGGCCGAGCTGACGGCCATCAACCAGTACTTCCTGCACGCGAAGCTGCAGGAGCACCACGGCTGGACGAAGATCGCCTCGCATACGCGGGCGGAGTCGTTCGACGAGATGAAGCACGCGGAGATCCTGACCGACCGGATCATCTTCCTGGAGGGGCTGCCGAACTACCAGCGCCTCTTCCACGTGCGCGTCGGGCAGACGATCACCGAGATGTTCATGGCCGACCGGCAGGTGGAGGTCGAGGCCATCGACCGCCTCAAGCGGGGCGTGGAGGTCATGCGCACCAAGGGCGACATCACCTCGGCGAACATCTTCGAGGCGATCCTCGCGGAGGAGGAGGACCACATCGACTATCTCGACACGCAGCTGGAACTGATCGAGAAACTCGGCGAGCCGCTCTACATCGCCCAGTTCATCGAGCAGGAGAACGGGCAGGGCAGCTAGCCGGGCGGGCCGGAAGCGGCTAGGCGGCGCGGGCGCGCGGCGCAGCGGCGGGCACGAGCGTCACATCGGCGCCCAGCACGTCGCCCTCTTGCTGGTCGGCCAGCTCGCGGCGCGGGCAGGCACCCCGGCCCAGCAGGGCCTGGATGCGACGCACGCAGCTGCCGCAGTCGGTGCCGGCCTTGCAGGCGGAGGCGATCTGCCGGGGCGTGCACGCCCCCTTGTCCGCGTGCTCGCGCACCTGCTGCTCCGTGATGCCGAAGCACGAGCAGACGTACACGCGGTCACCGCCTTGCGTTGGCCGATAGGCCGAGTCGATCAATAAGGTAACCCTTACCTTACCCGTCTCGGTGGCCGGATCACAACGCTGTGGGGCGCGGATCACAGATCCGCGCCCCACAGTCATTACCCGCGGTTATTACTGGTCGCGGTACATCTCGGCGACCAGGAAGGCCAGGTCCAGGGACTGGCTGCGGTTGAGGCGGGGGTCGCACGCCGTCTCGTAGCGCTGGTGCAGGTCGTCGACGAAGATCTCGTCGCCGCCGCCCACGCACTCCGTGACGTCGTCGCCGGTGAGCTCCACGTGGATGCCGCCCGGGTGGGTGCCGAGGCTCTTGTGGACCTCGAAGAAGCCCTTGACCTCGTCCAGCACGTCGTCGAAGCGACGGGTCTTGTGACCCGAGGCCGCCTCGAAGGTGTTGCCGTGCATCGGGTCGCAGACCCACACCACCTGCGCGCCGGACGCCGTGACCTTCTCCACCAGGGTGGGGAGCTTCTCACGGACCTTGTCGGCGCCCATCCGGGTGATGAACGTCAGACGGCCGGGCTCGCGCTCGGGGTCGAGCCGCTCGATCAGCGTGAGGGCCTCCTCGGGCGTCGTGGTCGGCCCGAGCTTCACCCCGATCGGGTTGCGGATCTTGGAGGCGAACTCGATGTGCGCCCCGTCCAGCTGCCGGGTGCGCTCACCGATCCACACCATGTGGCCCGAGACGTCGTACAGACGGCCGGTGCGCGAGTCGACGCGGGTCAGCGCCGACTCGTAGTCGAGGACGAGCGCCTCGTGCGAGGCGAAGAACTCGACGGTCTTGAACTCCTCCGGGTCCACCCCGCAGGCGTTCATGAAGTTCATCGCCCGGTCGATCTCGCGCGCGAGCTGCTCGTAGCGCTGACCGGACGGCGAGGACTTCACGAAGTCCTGGTTCCAGGCGTGCACCTGGCGCAGGTCGGCGTAGCCACCGGTGGTGAAGGCACGCACCAGGTTCAGCGTCGAGGCCGACGCCTGGTACATCCGCTTCAGCCGCTGCGGGTCCGGCGTACGGGCCTCGGGCGTGAAGGCGAAGCCGTTGACGGAGTCGCCGCGGTAGGTCGGCAGGGTCACGCCGTCGCGGGTCTCGGTCGGCTTCGAGCGCGGCTTGCTGTACTGGCCGGCGATGCGGCCGACCTTCACGACGGGCACGGAACCCGCGTAGGTCAGCACCGCGCCCATCTGGAGCAGGGTCTTGAGCTTGTTGCGGATCTGGTCGGCACCGACGGCGTCGAAGGCCTCGGCGCAGTCGCCGCCCTGGAGCAGGAACGCCTCACCGCGGGCGACGGCTCCCAGGCGCTGGCGCAGCTGGTCGCACTCGCCGGCGAAGACGAGGGGCGGATAGGACTCGAGCTCGGCGATCACATCGCGCAGAGCCTCTTGGTCCGGCCAGTCAGGCTGCTGCGCCGCGGGCAGGGAGCGCCAGGTGTGGCCACCGGCGTGGGTTTCAGCGTTCACGGTCACGCCCTCAACAGTACGGGGTCTTGACAGCCTTCTAGCGGGAGGACCGGCATCTGAGACATCGGCTGAGACGCGTTCGGTGGAAACCGAGGACAGGGCCCGGGCGCGTCGGGTACTGTCCCCGGCATGTACGCGCTTGAGTCCTGCAATCGAAAGTGGTGGTGGACCGCTCCTCCGGCGGCCCACTGATCGCGCGTACTGACGACTCCGCGAAGGCCGCCCCGAGGGGCGGCCTTCGGCGTCCTCCCGGCCGCCGGAACCGAGGCCGTTCCTCCCCTCCAGGAAGGAACCACCTCAGATGACCTTCGACACCGCCGCCCTGCTCGCCCGGCTGACCGCCGCCGGCCACCCGCCGTTCGCCCTGCTCCACCGCCGCGCCCCCGGCCTGGACCAGGACACCGTCGAGCTGCTCCTGGGCCCCGTCACCGAGGCCGCCCGCCTGGGCGACATCCCGCTGCCCGTCGGCCCGCCCGCCCACGGCGGCCCCGCCCACGACGCACTGGCCGTCGTCCCCTTCCGGCAGATCCGCGAGCGCGGCTTCGACGCCCGCGACGACGGCACGCCCCTGCTCGTCCTGCGCCCCGAGGAGTGCCACGAGCTCCCGCTCGCCGAGGTCCGCGCCGCGCTGCCGGCACACGAGGTCCGGGTGGAGGGCGGCACGTTCGACGTGGGCGACGAGGAGTACGCCCGGATCGTCGAGCGCGTCATCGAGGACGAGATCGGCACCGGCGAGGGCGCCAACTTCGTCATCCGGCGCACCTTCGAGGGCGAGATCCACGGCTTCGCCGCCGCCGACGCCCTCGCCCTGTTCCGGCGGCTGCTGGGCGGCGAGCGCGGCGCCTACTGGACGTACGTGCTGCACACCGGGGAGCGCACCCTCGTGGGCGCCAGCCCGGAGGTGCACGTGCGGATGTCCGGCGGAACGGTCGTGATGAACCCCATCAGCGGCACCTACCGCTACCCGGCCGGCGGCCCGGCCGCCGACGACCTGCTCGCCTTCCTCCACGACCGCAAGGAGGTGGAGGAGCTGTCCATGGTCGTCGACGAGGAGCTGAAGATGATGTGCACCGTCGGCGACCGGGGCGGCGTGGTCGTCGGCCCCCGCCTGAAGGAGATGTCCCACCTCGCCCACACCGAGTACGAGCTGCGCGGCCGCTCCTCGCTGGACGTCCGGGAGGTGCTCCGCGAGACGATGTTCGCCGCCACGGTCACCGGCTCGCCCGTCCAGAACGCCTGCCGGGTCATCGGGCGGTACGAGCCCGGCGGCCGCGGCTACTACGCGGGGGCGCTCGCCCTCATCGGCCGCGACGCGGGCGGTGCACAGACCCTGGACTCGCCGATCCTCATCCGTACCGCGGACATCGACCGGCGCGGCCGGCTGCGGGTGGGCGTCGGCGCCACCCTCGTGCGCCACTCCGACCCGCACGCCGAGGTCGCCGAGACGCACGCCAAGGCGGCGGGTGTCCTCGCGGCCCTCGGCGTCCGGCCGGAACCGGTACGCCCGGCGGCGGCCCCGCCCGTACGGCTCGCCGACGACCCCCGGGTACGGGCCGCGCTGGACGCCCGGCGCGCGGACCTGGCCCCCTTTTGGCTGCGGATGCAGACCGAGCCCCCGGCGGCCGTGCCGAGCGGACACGCGCTCGTCGTCGACGGCGAGGACACCTTCACCGCGATGCTCGCCCACCTGCTGCGCACGATGGGACTGACGGTGACGGTGCGGCGCTTCGACGAGCCGGGGCTGCGGGAGGCGGCGCCGGCCCATGAAGGCCCCGTGGTGCTCGGCCCCGGCCCGGGGAACCCCTCGGACGCCGCGGACCCGAAGATGCGGATGCTGCGCGGCCTGACGGCGGACCTGCTGCGCGGGCACCGCCATGGCCTGTTGGGCGTGTGCCTGGGCCACGAGCTGATCGCGGCGGAACTGGGCCTGGAGATCGTCCGCAAGGACGTGCCCTTCCAGGGGGCGCAGGAGCGGATCGACTTCTTCGGGCGGGCGGAGACGGTGGGCTTCTACAACACGTTCACGGCGCGGGGTGGCGCCGAGGGCGTCGAGGTGTGCCGGGATCCCGGTACGGGGGATGTGCATGCGCTGCGCGGGCCGGGCTTTGCGGGGGTGCAGTTCCACCCGGAGTCCGTCCTGACGCTGAACGGGTCGGCGATCGTGGCGGAGCTGCTCTCCGCGGTGCGCGTCTGAGCCCGCCCGCCCGATCACCCGGAAACGTCATGACGTTTCCGGGTGATCGGGCGGGGTGGGACGGCGGGTCAGCCGAAGAAGACCTGCGCTTCCTCGTACAGGGGCAGGGGCACGGTCTTCAGCCGGGCGGTGGCCTCCGCCAGAGGCACGCGCACCACCTCGGTGCCGCGGAGGGCGACCATCTTCCCGAAGTCACCGTCCCGCACGGCGTCCATGGCGTGCAGCCCGAACCGCGTCGCCAGCCACCGGTCGAACGCACTGGGCGTCCCGCCCCGCTGCACGTGCCCCAGCACCGTCGTCCGCGCCTCCTTCCCCGTCCGGGCCTCGATCTCCTTCGCCAGCCACTCCCCCACCCCCGAGAGCCGGACGTGGCCGAAGGAGTCGAGCGCGGTCGAGTCCTTGAGCACCAGGTCGCCGTCCTGCGGCATCGCGCCCTCCGCGACGACCACGATCGGCGCGTAGCTGGCGCGGAAGCGCGAGGTCACCCAGCCGCAGACGGCGTCGAGGTCGAAGCGCCGCTCGGGGATCAGAATGACGTTGGCGCCGCCGGCCAGGCCGGAGTGCAGCGCGATCCAGCCGGCGTGCCGGCCCATGACCTCGACGACGAGGACGCGCATGTGCGACTCGGCCGTGGTGTGCAGCCGGTCGATGGCCTCGGTGGCGATGTTGACGGCCGTGTCGAAGCCGAACGTGTAGTCCGTCGCCGAGAGGTCGTTGTCGATGGTCTTGGGCACGCCGACGCAGCGGATGCCGTACTCGTCGCCGAGGCGGGCGGCGACGCCCAGGGTGTCCTCGCCGCCGATCGCGATCAGGGCGTCGACCTCGTACGCGGCGAGGTTCTCCTCGATCCGCCGGACGCCGTCGGGCTCCTTGAACGGGTTGGTGCGCGACGAGCCGAGGATCGTGCCGCCGCGCGGCAGGATGCCCCGGACCGCCGGGATGCCGAGCGGGACGACGCTGCCGCGCAGCGGTCCGCGCCAGCCGTCCCTGAAGCCGATGAAGTCGTGGCCGTGGTCCTGGACGCCCTTGCGGACGACCGCGCGGATGACCGCGTTGAGCCCCGGGCAGTCGCCGCCGCCGGTCAGCACTCCGATCCGCATGACAGACACCTTTCCCTTCGCCGGGAACGCCCGGCCGCGAAGGGTCAGGCGTCGTCGAGACCTCGCTCTATCGCGTAGCGGACGAGCTCCACGCGGTTGTGCAGCTGGAGCTTGCCCAAGGTGTTCTGAACATGGTTCTGCACCGTGCGGTGGGAAATAACCAGCCGTTCGGCGATCTGCTTGTAGGACAGTCCCTTGGCCACGAGCCGCAGCACCTCCGTCTCGCGGTCGGTGAGCCGCGGGGCCTTGGGCTCGTCGGGGGCGGCGGGGGCGGGGTCGGCGGCCAGGCGGCGGTACTCGCCGAGGACGAGGCCGGCCAGTCCGGGGGTGAAGACGGGCTCGCCCGCCGCCGTGCGGCGCACGGCGTCCAGGAGCTCCTCCGTGCTGGCCGATTTCAGCAGGTAGCCCGTGGCGCCGGACTTCACGGCCTCCAGGACGTCCGCGTGCTCACCGCTGGCGGAGAGCACCAGGACGCGCAGCTGCGGCCGGTCCGCGACCAGCTCCTTGCAGACGGCCACGCCGGGCAGCCCGGGCAGGTTGAGGTCGAGGACCAGGACGTCGGGGCGGACCGCCGTGGCCCGGCGCACCGCCTGGGGGCCGTCACCGGCGGTGGCCACCACGTCGTACCCGGCGGCCGCCAGGTCGCGGGCGACCGCGTCCCGCCACATGGGGTGGTCGTCGACCACCATGACCCGTATCGCCTCTGTGCTCATCGCCTAATCCTCGCTCCCCCGTGGAACTCGCAGTTCGACCTCGGTGCCCTGCCCGGGCACCGATACCAGCTCGGCGCTGCCGCCGAGGTCCCGCAGCCGGCCGCGGATGGACAGGGCGACGCCCATGCGTCCCTCGCGCTCGGCGTCGGCCAGCCGCCCCTCGGGGATGCCCGGGCCGTCGTCCCGCACGGTGACGATCACCTCGTCCGGCTCGTCCTCCAGCAGGATCCAGGCCCGCGCGGCCTCGCCGGCGTGCTTCGCGACGTTGTCCAGGGCCGCGCCGACGGCGGCCGCCAGCTCCGCGGCCGCGGCCGCCTCCAGCAGCACGGGCGTGCCGGGCGCCGAGACGGTGACGGTGGCCCCGGCGTGCGGGGCGATCAGGGCCCGTACGTCGCAGGGGCCGGACGGCGGTGCCGGGGCGGCGGGAGCCACCGTCCGGACGAGCTCGGCGTCCTCGGCCAGCTGGGCGGCGGAGCGCTGCGGGGGCAGCAGCCCGCCGGCGACCAGGCTGCGCAGGGCGATCTCCTGCTCGCCGGCCATGCGGCCCAGCTCGGCGGCCTCGCCGCCGATCGCCGCGCCACGGCGCTGGACCATGGCCAGCACCTGCAGGACGCCGTCGTGGATGTCCCGGGCCAGCCGCTCGCGCTCGCGGGTGGCGGCCTCGATCTGCAGCGCACGGGCGAGGGTGCGCTCACTGGCGCGGGCGACCTCGACGATGTAGCCGATGGCGATGCTGGAGACCCACACCAGGACGACGTTGTGGACGGTGTCGCGGGCGGGGCTGCCGCGCTCGACGAGGTTGGTGACCGCCACGATCGTCGAGCCGACCGCCGCCCAGCGCCAGCCGCCCTTGATGGCCAGGCCCAGCACGGCGCCGCCGGTCCAGATGGACGGGAGGGTGGCGGCGCCTCCGTCGATGCGCGCGGCGGTGTCGACGAAGGAGGTGAGGAGGATTCCCGCCAGCGCGATCGCCAGGTCGGCGATCAGGAACGGCTTGGTGCACCGCTCGGCGGACGTGGTCCGGTTCCAGGTCAGCAGCATCCACAGGGTGAGTACGCCCATGTAGAGCGCGGCACCGAGCGGGTGGGCGTACGCGTGGTAACTCAGGAAGAAGAGCGTGAGCGCGTAGCCGAGCGTCAGGACGCGGTAGCCGGTCAGCGCCTGCCACAGCGGCAGCTCCACCGACATCCGCACGGCGCGCGGACGCCCACCGGTGCGCTGTGCCATGTCTGCCCCAACCCCCCAGCCGGGCGACCTACGCCTCGGGCTTCCGCTCCGCCTTCTTGCCGGTCTTGTCCGCGTTGCCGGCCTCATCGGCCTTGTCGAGTCCGGCGGCCTTCGCCGCCTTCTCCTCCTCGGCCTTCTGCTTCGCCTCCTCCGCGATCTGCCGCTTGGCGGCGGTCGCGTAGATGTCGACGTACTCCTGGCCGGAGAGCTTCATGATCTCGTACATGACCTCGTCGGTCACCGAGCGGAGGATGAAGCGGTCGCCGTCCATGCCGTGGTAGCGGCTGAAGTCCAGCGGCTTGCCGATCCGGATGCCCGGCCGCATCAGCTTGGGGACGACCTTGCCGGGCGGCTGGATCTTCTCCGTGTCGATCATCGCGACGGGGATCACCGGGGCTCCGGTGGCCAGGGCGACGCGGGCGAGCCCGCCGGGCTTGCCGCGGTAGAGGCGGCCGTCCGGGGAACGGGTGCCCTCGGGGTAGATGCCGAAGAGCTCACCGCGCTCCAGCACCTCGATGCCGCTCTTGATGGCGGCCTCACCGGCCCCACGCGCCCCCGAGCGGTCGACGGGGAGCTGGCCGACGCCCTTGAAGAAGGCGGCCGTCAGCTTCCCCTTGACGCCGGGGGAGGTGAAGTACTCCTGCTTGGCGATGAACGTGATCTTGCGATCGAGCACCGCGGGGAGGAAGAAGGAGTCCGAGAAGGACAGGTGGTTGCTCGCCAGGATCGCGGGCCCCTCGGCCGGGATGTTCTCCAGACCCTCCACCCACGGCCGGAAGGCAAGCTTCAGCGACCCGCCGATGGACAGCTTCATTGCGCCGTAGAACAACCGAGAACCTCCTGTAGTGACGAGGAGACCTTAACCTGCCTACCCGCCGTGCGGCGCTCCGCGTAGGCTGAGGGCCAGACTCTCTCTTTCCTGTTGTCCCGCTCCCTTGAACGGAGATTCCGGTGCCGCTCCTCCCCGGAGCCGAGCCGTTCCGCCATGACGGCGGAGAGGTCGGCGTCCTCGTGTGTCACGGCTTCACCGGTTCCCCGCAGTCGGTCAGGCCCTGGGCCGATTATCTCGCGGAACGGGGCCTGAGCGTCTCGCTGCCGCTGCTGCCGGGGCACGGCACCCACTGGCAGGACATGGCGATCACCGGCTGGCAGGACTGGTACGCCGAGGTCGACCGCGAGCTGTGGTCGCTGCGGGAGCGGTGTTCCCGGGTCTTCGTCTGCGGCCTGTCGATGGGCGGTGCCCTCGCGCTGCGCCTGGCGGCCCGGCACGGCGACGCCGTCTCCGGCGTCGTCCTGGTCAACCCGGCCAACAAGGTGCACGGCCTGGCCGCCCGGGCGCTGCCCGTGGTGCGCCACCTGGTCCGCACGACCAAGGGCATCACCAGCGACATCGCCAAGCCCGGCATGGAGGAGACCGGCTACGACCGGGTGCCGCTGCACGCCGCGCACTCCTTCCGCCGCTTCCTGCAGATGCTGGACTCGGAACTGCCTCAGGTGACCCAGCCGTTGCTGCTGATGCACAGCCCCGAGGACCACGTCGTCCCGCCGGCCGACTCGGCGCGCATCCTGGCGCGGGTGTCCTCCCGGGACGTCACCGAGCGGCTGCTGGAGCACAGCTACCACGTGGCGACGCTGGACCACGACGCCCGGTGGATCTTCGAGGAGACGTACGCGTTCATCGGCCGGCTCTCCGCGGAGAAGCAGGAGGCTGCCTCCCGTGGCTGAGCGCGACGCGGACCGCGACCGTGACGAGAGCCGCGACCCGCTGGACGAGGACCGCGCGTGGGCCGAGCTCGTGGCGGCCTACGGGGAGCAGCCGGACCCCGAGAAGGGGCGCTGGCCTGCGACGGGTGGCGACGTGAGCGACGACCGGGAGCCGAGGAAGCCGGAGCCGGAGGCGGCCGCCGGGCCCTCCCCCGCGGCCGATCCCGGCCCCGCCCCCGAGCCTGCCGGACGTCCGGGCGGCTTCATCGTCTACGCCCCGGGCGTCGGCCCGCGCGACGCGCCCGTCCCGGAGCCGGCGGACGCCGAGGGCACTGCCGGCGCTGCCGACGTCGACGAGGGCCACTTCGTGCCCCCGGAGCCGCCGCCGCTGCCCACGGGCGACGTGACGTCGCGCTTCGCGTGGATCGCGGTGCTGGGCGGGCCGCTGCTGCTTCTGGTCATGGTCCTGCTGCAGCAGGAGCTGACGTGGTGGATCACCACCCTGGGCGTGGGCGGTTTCCTGGGCGGCTTCGCGACGCTGGTGCTGCGCATGAAGGACGGCGACGACGAGGACGACGACGACCCGGGCCGCGGCGCAGTGGTCTGAGGCGCCCGTACGCGGGGAGGGGCCGGATGCGTCCGGCCCCTTTCGCATGTCTCACGCGCCCGGGACGCCGCGGGTGCGTCAGGCGGCCGGCACGCGCACCGCGCACAGCACGGGCAGGTGGTCGGTCGCCGCCCTCAGGTCCGCCTCCTCCACCCCCGCCAGCCCCATCGGCACCCCGCACCCCAGCACCTCCACGTCCTTCGTGGCGAAGACCGCGTCGATGCGCTGCAGTGGATCCCCGAGCCGCGTCGTGTGCTCGCGCCCCCACGGGCGCGTCGCCCAGCCGTCCTGCAGTTCCTGGGCGAGCAGGGCGAACGTACGGCCGTCGGGCCGGTCGTTGAGGTCGCCGGCCAGCACCGCGTGCGGCACGCCGAGGGCCGCCAGGTGCTCCAGGACCAGCCGTCCCTGCCGTCGGCGCTCGGCGTCGCGGATGCTCAGGTGACAGCTGACGACGCCCAGCCGGGCGGTCCGCCCGAAGCGCACCACGGCCGTCGCGAGGCCCCGCTGGTGCAGGCCCGGGGTGCGGGGCAGCAGGATGTCCTCCGTGCGCTCCACGTGGGCGCGGAGCGAGGCGAGGAGCATCGGGCCGGAGGCGGTCGCGCCGCCGGTGACGTAGGTCAGGTCCGTCTCGCGGGCGAGCCGGGCCGCGGCCTTGCGCCAGCGGAAGAAGCGCGGCGCCTCCTGGATGCAGACGACGTCGGGCGCGCAGGCCCGGATGACCCGGGACAGCGCGCCCACGTCGTCACGCAGGGAGCGGATGTTGTAGCTCAGCACGCGGACGACGGCCGAGCCGTCGGACTCGGTGCGGGAAGCGGGAAGGTCGGGCAGCACGCTGCTTCCTTTTCCGCGCCGGGGCCGCACGAAACGGCGACCGGCCCCCGCCGTGGCGCTCCGGCCGGCTAGCCCTGGCGGGCCAGGTCGGCCGCGCCGACCAGGCCGGCCTTGCCGCCCAGCTGGGCGGCGAGCACCTGCGCGTGCGGGCGCCACTGGCCGCCCACCAGCCAGCGGCGGAAGGACTTGCGGATGGGGTCGAGGACGAGGTCGCCCTCGTCGGAGACGCCGCCGCCGACGATGAACGCCGAGGGGTCGAAGAGCGAGGCCAGGTCGGCCAGGCCCGCGCCGGCCCAGCGGGCCAGCTCGCGGAAGGAGTCGATGGCGACGGGGTCGCCCTGGCGGGCGGCGTCGCTGATGTGCTTGCCCTCGATGCCCTCGGGGGTGCCGTCGCCCAGGCTCAGCAGGATCTCGGCGTTCTCCGGGGTGGCCTGCGCGCGCTGCCTGGCGTAGCGGACGAGGGCGCGGCCGGAGGCGTACTGCTCCCAGCAGCCCTGGCTGCCGCAGCCGCAGAGCAGGCCGTCGGGGACGACGCGGATGTGGCCGAACTCGGCGGCCACGCCGAAGCGGCCGCGGCGCAGCTTGTTGCCGATGATGATGCCGCCGCCGAGGCCGGTGCCGAGCGTGATGCAGATGACGTCGTCGTGGCCCTGGCCGGCGCCGAAGCGGTACTCGCCCCAGGCGGCGGCGTTGGCGTCGTTCTCGACGACGACGGGGAGGCCGACGCGCTGCTCGACCTTGTCCTTGAGCGCCTCGTGCCGCCAGTTGATGTTCGGGGCGAAGAGGACGGTGGCGCGCTTGTCGTCCACGTAGCCGGCGGCGCCGATGCCGACGGCCTCGACCTCGAAGCCCTCGCTGACCGTGCGCACCGCGTCCGCGATCGCGTCGATGACGCCCTCGGGGGTGTCCGGGGTCGGCACCTTGCACGTCGCGAGGATCGAGCCCTCTTCGTCGACCACGCCGGCCGCGATCTTCGTGCCGCCGATGTCGACGCCGATGGTGAGTCCCATGTGTCCCTCAGTTTTTCGCTCGAACCCCGCCGCGCCCCACCGTACCGGAGACGGGGGTACCCCCATGCCGTTCGGGCCAGGTCAGGGATTCAGTCGAGGTCGATGCGTTCGGTTCCGCCGTTGCCGCCGTCGTCGTCGCCGTCGTTCCCGCCGTCCCCGGCCTCCTTGCGTCGCTCGCGCGACGGTTCGTCGCGCGTCCAGCGGCCCTCGTGGCCCTGGACGGCGGCGCGGTAGGCGGCCATGAGCTCGGAGCCGGCGGAGGCGAGGTGGTCGAAGACCTCGGGGTTGCGCTCGATGACGGGCTCGACGGCGGCTCTGGCCTGGGCGACGAGCTGCTGGACGGCGCTCTGGGCGGCGGCGCCGGCGGCGCCGGCGCCCAGGGGCAGCTGGATGGCGGCGACCTTGTCGGTGACGGCGTCGACGAGCTTGCGCAGCTCCTCGGCGGCGCTGCCCGGCTCGTGCGCCCGGCCGGAGCTGGCACGACGGGCGTTCTCGGCGGCGAGGTCCTCGGCGCAGGCGCGCTCCCAGGCGTCGGGGTCGGGCGTCCGGCCGGAGCCGGGGCGCTCGGTGGCATCGGTCATGACGGACTCCTGCGAGCTGGAATTTCCTTCGACGTTACCCGACCGGCCCGGTGGCGTTCAGCTGCTCCGCGGCCACAGCCCGGGGTCGGGCCGGAAGCGCACGCTGAGCGCCCCGTCGCGCAGACCGGCGCCGGAGACCGTGCACCGGCGCAGCGCGGAGGGCAGGGGAAGGACGCGGCGGAACGGTCCGGTGGCGACGATGAGTTCGTCGCCCCGGCGGACGAGGCCGAGGCCCTCGCGGTCGGCGCCGGGCAGCGGCAGCCGCCAGACGAGCATGCCGTCGGTGGCGAGGCGGTCCTCGACGGTCCACGGGTCGGCCGCCTCGCGGACCTCCTCGGGCAGGGTGGCGCGGTCGGCCAGCGCCTGGAGGTCGGTGAGGCCGCGGGGGGAGCGCCCGAGGTGCGGCAGGTCGCGGACGGTGATGCCGTCGGCGAGGAACTCCTCGCACAGCGCCTTGTGGGCGGTGCGCTGCTCGTCGGCCAGGCCCGCGAGCCAGGGGTCGGCGGGGGCGGTGGGCAGCAGGCGGTTCGCCACGAGCGCGTCGATGCGGCAGCCGTGCAGGGCGAGCCCGGCGCGGGCGGTGCGCAGCGCCTCGGTGGCGACCGGGCCGGGTTCGGCGACCAGGCGCACGGTCGTGCCGGCCGACTCCAGGACGTCCTGGACGGCGGCGAGCTCCTCCTGCCAGCGCTCGACGGTCTCGTAGAGCAGCTGGGCGGGCATGGGGACGCGGGCCAGCTGGGCCAGCACGGGGCGCAGCGCGCGGGCGGCCTGGCGCTCGGGGGGCAGCAGGCGGCGCAGGTAGCGGCTCAGCTGCTCGGGCAGGGCCAGCAGGCGCACGCTCTCGTGGACGGGCGGCATGTCGACGACGAGCAGGTCCCAGCGGGCGCCGGTGCGGGCGGCGCGGAGGGCGGCGAGGACCGCCAGCGGTTCGGCGCCGGGCAGCTCGGTGAGCTCCTCGGGGTCGAGGGGGGCGGCGCCGAGCAGGTCGAGGAGGGAGCTGCCGCGTTCCTGCAGGTCGCGGGCGAGGGCGCCGAAGTGCTCGCCCGTGGCGACGCGGGCGGCCCACAGCCCGGGGGCCGCCTCGACGGGCGGCGTCCAGGGGGCGCCGTCGTCGGTGCCCCGGGCCGGCAGCGCCGTGCCGAGCACCGCGTCCGGTGCCCGCCCGCGGTCGCAGGTGAGCAGCAGCACGCGGCGCCCGGTGCGGGCGGCGGCCAGCGCCGTGGCCGCCGCCACGGTGGTGCGGCCCGCGCCGCCGGGACCGGTGACGAGGACCGTACGCAAGGTGGAGCCTCCGGCAGTGGTTCTGAAGCGGACGTCAGGAAGCGGTGCCCGACTCGACGCGCTTCTTGAGCCCGTCGAGGGCCCGGTCGATGATGACCTTCTCCGCCTTGCGCTTGATCATCCCGAGCATCGGGATCTTCACGTCGACGGTGAGCTGGTAGGTGACCTTGGTGTGCTTGCCGCCCTCGGCGGGCTCCAGGCTGTAGGAGCCGTCGAGCTGGCGCAGCATCTGGGACTTGTCCAGGGACCACTGGACGACGTGGGCCCGGGGCCAGCTGTAGTTGAGGGTGTGGTCGTCCTTGATGGCGCCGGCGTCGAGGACCAGGCGCACCTTGCTGGCGCGGCCCTGCTCGTCCTTCTCCAGGACTTCGGCCTGCTTGACCTCTCCCGTCCACTCGCTGTAGCGGTCGAAGTCGGCGATCACGGCCATCACCTCGGCGGGGGTCGCCTCGATCGTGATGCTTGAGCTGGTGTGTTCCGCCATCTGCGGGGCTCCTCCGGTACCGGTCCGCGGCCTCTTCATGGTCTGCCGGTGAAGGCTACCTCCCGCTGCGCGTCACCACTCCAGCACCCAGGGTGTGGCCGTGGAGGCGAAGTGGCCGACGTTGACGCATTCGGTGGCCCCGATGCGCATCCGGCGGGCCAGCGGCTGGTGGACGTGGCCGAAGAGGGCGTACTTGGGCCGGACGGCGCGGATGGTCTCCAGCAGGGCGGAGCTGCCGCGCTCGAAGCGGCGGGCGACGGTGTCGTAGCAGAGCTCGGGCACGTCGGGCGGGATGTGCGAGCAGAGGACGTCGACGTCGCCGAGGGCGGCGAGCTTGGCGGCGTAGGTCTCGTCGTCGATCTCGTAGGGGGTGCGCATGGGTGAGCGCAGGCCGCCGCCGACGAACCCGAAGACGAGGCCGCCGATCTCCACGCGCTCGCCGTCGAGGACGGTGGTGCCGGGGCGGGCGTACTCCGGCCACAGGGGCGGGATGTCCACGTTGCCGTAGGTGGCGTAGGTGGGGGTGGGGAAGGCGGCGAACAGCTCGGCGTACTGCTTGCGGACGGCGGCCTCGACGGCGCTCTTGCGGTCGATGCCGTCCCACAGGGCGCGGGAGAGCTCGCGGGCCTCCTCGAAGCGGCGGGCGGTGCGCAGCTCGACGATGCGGTCGGCGGCCTCGGTCCCGAAGAGCTCCGGGAAGATGCCGCGCGAGTGGTCGGCGTAGTCGAGGAAGAGCACGAGGTCGCCCAGGCACACCAGGGCGTCGGCGCCCTCGCCCGCCCGCGCCAGACCCTCGGCGTTGCCGTGTACGTCGCTGACCACGTGGACTCGCATACGGATCACCCTAGGTGCTGCGGCGGGGCGTCCGGAAGGGCCCCGACCTGCGGTTACTTCCGAGTCACCTAGCCGGGGGGCTAGGGTGCGGGGAGCAGTCCCGTGGCATGTGACGCATAGAACATCTGGGCGCGACCCTCTATTCGAAAGTGGTACTGGTGGGTAACGTCCGGGCAGTCCAATCCCCCTGCCTGATCATGGACCGCAGCCGACGCAGCGCCCCTCGACGACGCGGCGGCGCCGGCGCCCGACGAGGAGCAGCAGTCTTGCGCGAGTTCAGCCTTCCGGCCCTGTACGAGGTCCCCGCCGACGGAAACCTGACGGATCTCATCCGCCGGAACGCCGCACTCCACCCGGAGGTGGCCGTCATCGGCCGCAAGGTCGACGACCGCTGGGAGGACGTCACCGCCGCCGGGTTCCTCGCGGAGGTCCGTTCCGCCGCCAAGGGCCTGATGGCCGCGGGCATCAAGCCGGGCGACCGGATCGGGCTGCTGTCGCGCACCCGCTACGAGTGGGCGCTGCTGGACTTCGCCATCTGGAGCGCGGGCGGCGTCACCGTGCCGATCTACGAGACCAGCTCGCCCGAGCAGATCCAGTGGATCCTCGGCGACTCCGGGGCCGTGGCCTGCCTGGTGGAGACCCCGGCGCACGAGGCCGCCGTGGAGTCCGTGCGGGACCGGCTGCCGGAGCTGGCGAACATCTGGCAGATAGAGCGCGGGGCCCTGGAGCGGCTGCGCGCGGCCGGCGAGACGCTGACCGACGAGTCGGTCGACGAGCGCAGCGCGCTCGCCCGCGCCGACTCCCCCGCCACCATCGTCTACACCTCGGGCACCACCGGGCGCCCCAAGGGCTGCGTGCTCACCCACCGCGCCTTCTTCGCGGAGTGCGGCAACGCCGTGGAGCGGCTCAAGCCGCTGTTCAACACGGGCGACTCGTCCGTCCTGCTCTTCCTGCCCGCCGCCCACGTCTTCGGCCGGCTGGTCGAGGTCGCCGCGGTGCTGGCGCCCATCCGCCTCGGCCTGGTCAGCGACATCCGCAACCTCACCGACGACCTCCAGGGCTTCAGGCCCACCCTGGTCCTCGGCGTGCCCCGCGTCTTCGAGAAGGTCTACAACGGCGCCCGCGCCAAGGCCCAGGCCGACGGCAAGGGCAAGATCTTCGACAAGGCGGCGGACACCGCCATCGCCTACAGCCGCGCCCTGGACACCGCGGCGGGCCCGTCCTTCGGCCTGCGGATCAAGCACAAGATCTTCGACAAGCTGGTCTACAGCAAGCTGCGCGCGGTCCTCGGCGGCCGGGCCACGCACGCGATCTCCGGCGGTGCCCCGCTGGGCGAGCGCCTGGGCCACTTCTACCGGGGCATCGGCTTCACGGTCCTGGAGGGCTACGGCCTGACGGAGTCGTGCGCGGCGACCGCGTTCAACCCCTGGGACAAGCCGCGGATCGGCACGGTCGGCCAGCCGCTGCCGGGCTCGGTGGTGCGCATCGCCGACGACGGCGAGGTGCTGCTGCACGGCGAGCACCTGTTCACCGGCTACTGGAACAACGAGGCGGCGACGGCGGAGGCCCTGTCGGACGGCTGGTTCCACACCGGCGACCTGGGCACGCTGGACGAGGACGGCTTCCTGAGCATCACCGGCCGCAAGAAGGAGATCATCGTCACGGCCGGCGGCAAGAACGTCGCCCCCGCCGTGATCGAGGACCGGGTCCGCGCCCACGCGCTGGTCGCCGAGTGCATGGTCGTCGGCGACGGCCGGCCGTTCATCGGCGCGCTGATCACCCTGGACGAGGACTTCCTGCCGCGCTGGCTGGAGCAGAACGGCAAGAGCGCGGGCCTGACGGCCGCCGAGCTCGCCGAGGACGCCGACCTGCTGGCGGCCGTGCAGAAGGCGGTCGACGACGGCAACGCGGCGGTCTCGAAGGCGGAGTCGGTGCGCAAGTTCCGCATCCTGCCGGCGCAGTTCACGGAGGCGTCGGGGCATGTGACGCCGTCGCTGAAGCTCAAGCGGAACGTCGTCGCGAAGGACTTCGCCGACGAGATCGAGGCGATCTACCACGGCTGACGCCGGAACGACCGGACGGGCTGGGCACTCCGGCCCGTCCGGCGTGTGAAGGCACCGCGCGGAGGGCGCTAGAGCAACGCCTTGAGCCGATCCGCCAGCAGGTCCCATCTCCAGCGCTCCTCGACCCACTCGCGGCCGCGTTCGCCCATGCGCCCGCGCAGCTGCGGGTCCTGCAGCAGCGTCACGATCCGGTCGGCCGCCTCCGCGGGCACCCCGCCGCGCACGACGTAGCCCGTCTCGCCTTCGAGGACCGCGTCGGGGGCGCCGCCGGAGTCGCCGGCGACGACGGGCAGGCCGGTGGCCGACGCCTCCAGGTAGACGATGCCGAGCCCTTCGACGTCCAGCCCGCCCCGGCGCGTGCGGCACGGCATGGCGAAGACGTCACCGGCGCCGTAGTGGGCGGGCAGCTCCTCCCAGGGCACCGGCCCGGTGAAGCGGACCGCGTGCGCGACGCCGGTGGCGTCGGCCAGCTTCCGCAGGTCGTCGGCGTACGGGCCGCCGCCGACGACGAGCAGGACGGCGTCCGGCACGGCCGCCAGGATCCGCGGCATGGCCTCGATCAGGGTGTCCTGGCCCTTGCGGGGGACGAGCCGCGAGACGCACACGACGACGGGGCGGTCGGCGAGGCCGAGCCGGGCCCTGATCTCGTCGCCCCCGGAGCCGGGGTGGAAGGTCTTCTCGTCCACGCCCGGCGGCAGTTGCACCATGCGCGCCGCCGCCTCGGGCGTCAACGCCGCGGCGATCCGCGACCGCGTGTACTCACCCAGATAGGTGATTGTGTCGGTGCCGTCGCCGATCCGTCGCAGCAGCTGCCGGGAAGCGGGCAGCTGGGCCCAGCCGGCCTCGTGCCCGTGCGAGGTGGCGACCAGCCGGCGGGCGCCCGCCCGGCGCAGCGCCGGAGCCATCAGCCCCAGGGGTGCGGCGGCCCCGAACCACACCGAGGTGCAGCCGTGCTCCCGCAGCAGGCCCGCCGCGCGCCGGGTGACCCGGGGCGTGGGCAGCAGCATGGTCGTACGGTCACGGACGACGGTGAAGGGCTGCTCGGCGTCGAACCGGGCCGTCGCCTCCACCCCCTCGCGGCTCCGCTTCCAGGTGGAGGCGTAGACCACGATGCTCGCCGGGTCCAGGCGCAGCGCCATGTTGTGCAGGAATGCCTGGATGCCCCCCGGGCGGGGCGGGAAGTCGTTGGTGACGATCAGGGTCTTGTGCATCGCCGTCCGACAGTACCGGGTGCTCCCCCGGGCCCCTCCGGGGGTGCCCCCAGGGCGGCAAACTCTGCGCCGCGTCCCGCCACGTCGTCGCGCAGGGGCCCCCTCGACCGGCATGATTCCTTGCAGTGACGGCATGCACACTGTGCGTGGTGACGCGGGGTGGATCCGAAAGGACGAGGTGAATGATGGTGGCGGGCACTGGTCTGCGGCTCTCGATCGTGGCGTGGGCCGTCACCCGGGCCGTTCTGATGATGTGCGTCTTCCGGGTGTGGGACATGCCGGGCTCGGACGTCTCCGTCGACATCGAGGTGATCTACCAGGGCTGGTACGGGGTGCTGCGCACCGGCATCTTCCCCTACGACGACGTCACCTGGCAGTACCCGCCGGCCGCCGCGCTGGCCGTCCTCGCTCCCGGGCTGCTGCCCTTCCTCGGCTACGCCCCCGCGTTCTTCGTGCTGTGCCTGCTGGCGGACGCGGCGGTCATGGGCATGCTGCTGTACTCCGTGCGGGACGCCCGGCGCAGCCCGCTGGGCGTGTGGGTGTGGGTGGTGGGGGTGCCGCTGCTCGGGCCCATCGTCTACGCCCGCTACGACGTCATGGTCACCGCGGTGGCCGTCGCGGCCCTGCTGACGGCCGGCCGCCGGACCCGCCTGTCGGGGGCCCTGACGGGCTTGGGGGCGCTGCTGAAGGTGTGGCCGGTGCTGCTGCTCATCGGCACGCCGCGCGGCCCGCGCACCCGTTCCACCTGGACCGCGGCCCTGGTGACGGCCGCGCTCCTGGCGGTGTTCTGCACGGCCGCGATGCCGGGGGCGCTGGCGTTCCTGACCTTCCAGCGCGACCGGGGCACGGAGGTGGAGTCGCTGGGCTCGCTGGTCTTCCACGTGGCGCGGCACTTCGGCTGGCACGGCAAGGCGCGGCTCAACTACGGCTCGGTGGAGTTCCTGGGCCGGCACGTGCACGCGGTGAGCGCCCTGGCGCTGGGGCTGAGCATGCTGGCGTTCGCGTGGCTGCTGGTGTGGCGGCTGCGGGCCCGCAGGTTCACGCCGACGACGCCCTACGACGCGGCGTTCGCCGCGGTGCTGCTGTTCACCACCACCAGCCGGGTCATCAGCCCGCAGTACATGGTGTGGCTGATCGGCCTGGCGGCGGTGTGCGTGACGATGCGCACGCCCCGGCAGATGCTGCCCGTGCTGCTCGTGGTGATCGCGGCACCGGTCACCCAGCTCGAATTCCCCATCTGGTTCTCGCACGTGGTGGCCAGCGACAAGCTGGGCGTGGCCACCCTGACGCTGCGCAACGGGCTGCTGGTGGCGGCGACGGTCATCTCCTGCACCCGGCTGTGGCGGGAGACGGTGTCGCAGGCGCCGCCGGCCGGCGAGCCGGACCCGCCGACCGAGCCCCGGGAGTCCGCGCTGGTCAGCCGGTAGGCCGGCCCAGCGCGGCGGCGACGTAGGAGCGCCAGCGTCCGGTGAAGTCGTCCCGGCCGGTGCCCAGCACCTCGCGCAGCGCCGCGTCCAGGGCCCCCGCCCGGCTACGGTGCGAGCCCACCGCGCGGTAGAAGGCGACGAGCTTCTCCTCGCCCCACTCCTCGGCGATCATGCGGCAGGCCAGCCAGCCCTCCTCGTACGCGCGGGCCAGCCGGCCGGCCTCGCCCGCGAAGCCGAAGTCGGCGTCCTCGGGCAGCTGCTGCGGTGCCCGGCCCGCCGCGACGGCCTCGGCGAGCTCGGGGGCGGCCTGCCGGGGCGTGCGGCCGCTGGTGCGGTAGGCCGCCCAGTCCGCGAAGCCCTCGGAGAGCCACAGCGGGGTGGCGGCCGAGGTGCGGGAGCGGGTGGCGACGTGCGCGGTCTCGTGGGTGAGCACGATGCGCCGCCCGAAGTCGCCGAGCGCGCCGTACGCCTCGGGGTTGACGATGATCCGGTCGGCGGGGGCGGTGCCCTCCCCGGTGGCCCCGGAGGCGGGGGAGGCGCCCCCGGTGCCGACCACGCCGGTGGTCACGGCGGCGATGCCGCGGTAGTGGGAGGCGGGGGCGCCCAGGAGGGCCGCCATCCGCTCCAGCGAGGCGGGCATCTCGACCACGACGCGCTCCGCCCAGCCGCCCCGCCACGCCGCGTCCACCGCGGGCACCGCCCGGTCGGCGAGGTCCGCCAGCGCCCGCAGCCGTGCCGGGTCCTGGTCCACGCCGAGGACGAGGCTGCGCTCGCCGCGCACGGCCGTGACCGCGCCCTGTTCCCACAGCTGGCCGCCGCCGGAGGCGGGCTCCTGCCCGGCCACGTACCAGCGGTCGCCGCGCCGCACCAGCGTCAGCCGCAGCGAGGTGGTGACCGGTGCCGTGTCGTAGCCGTCCAGGCGGTAGCGCAGCTCGGCCTCGGCGGCGACGCGGTGGCCGTCGCCGGGGAGGGGGCCGAAGCCGCCGGTGCGCACCAGGCGGTACTCCCAGGAGGCGAGCGGCACCTGTTCGAGGCCCGCGAAGACCCGGCGCCGCTCGGCCCGGTAGCCGTCGGCGGCCGGGTCCACGGCCGCCAGGTAGGCGGCCTCGTCCCGCTGGCGGACGGCGGCCGCCCACCGGTCCAGGAGCCGCTGGGCGGCGGTGTCGGTTCCCTCGGTGCGGGTGCCGGGGCCACCGGGGCCGCAGCCGGCCAGCGCGGCGAGCAGGGCGAGGACGAGCAGCGCCGCCGTCGGGCAGCGCCGCGCCCGCCGTGCGTTCCGCCCGCTGCCCGTCACGCCCGCATCGTACGAGCCGGGTGGCCCCCGGCCCGGGTCAGGGCACGCTCATGGCCGGGTGACGGAGGAAATCGGCATCATGTTGGCCGGGTCGTAGCGGACCCGCGCGCCGGGGTAGGGGGCGTGCACGACCTGGCCGTTGCCCACGTACATGCCCACGTGGCTGGCGTCGTCGCGGTAGATGACCAGATCGCCGGGCCGGGCGTCGGCCAGGGAGACGTGGCGGCCGGCGTTGCGCTGGGCCTGGGAGGTGCGCGGCAGGCCCACTCCGGCGCGGCCGTAGGCCCACTGCATCAGCCCGGAGCAGTCGAAGGCGCCGGGCCCGGTGGCCCCCCAGGCGTACGGGGAGCCCACCGCCGACCGGGCCGCCATGGCGGCGGCGGCGCCGCGGCCGGAGATGGCCGCGAGGTCGGGCAGCAGGCCGTGCAGGGGCCCGGCGGCGCGTTCGGCCGAGCGGGAGGAACGGGCGTAGTCCGCGCGGGCCGGCTCCGGGAGGGAGTTCAGCAGCCTGCGGGCCTCGGCGAGCTTGCCCTCGACCTCCTCCTTGTGGCGCTCGACGGCCGCCCGGCTCGCCTCCAGCTCGGCGAGCGTGCGGGCGGCCTCCTGCCGCTCCTGGCGCAGCGTGCGCTGCGCGGCGAGCAGGGACCGCAGCTGTCCGGCCTGGCGGCCGGTGACGCGGTCGAGGGTGGCGGCCCGGTCGAGGTAGCCGTCGGGGTCGGAGGACAGGAGCAGCTCGATGGCGGGGTCCACGGCGCCGTTGCGGTACTGGGCGGTGGCGATCATGCCGAGGGCGGTGCGCAGGCGGTTGACCTGTTCCTGGCCGCGCGCGACGCGGTCGGCGGCCTGCTCGACGCGCTCGCGCAGGGCGTCGGCGCGTTCGCCGGCCGCGTTGTACTTCTCGGTGGCCCGCTCGGCCTGCTCGTAGAGCCGGTCGAGTTGCGCTCTCACCGTCCCGGTCGCCTTCGAGTCGTCGGCGGTGTCGCCGGGCCGGGCGGTCGCCGGGGCCGCCGAGAGGGCGGCCGCCGCGGTGGCCACCGCGGCGGACAGGACGGTGACCCGCATGCTCTGGCCGAGGCCGGACTGCGAGGGACGGCGATGGGACGCCACGGGGGGCCGCACTTCCTTCCACTGTGTGCGGACCCTTGCCGCCCGGTCGACGGGCGGACGACAGCGGGGGGACCGCGCGCCAGACAGTAGCGGCGCGCTCACCCCCTGTTCAAAGACCTGGCGGGGTCGGACGACTGACGCCCCGCCGGAGACGCAGGTCACCGGCGGGGCGCGGAGTCAGTTGCCGTAGCCGGGATTCGCCCGAACGGGCGGCGTGGCGCGGCGTGAGGTGTGAGCCGTGGGGGTACCCCCGTGCCGTCCGGGCCGGGAGGGACCAGGAGGGACCGGGACGGAAGGGTCAGCCGACACGGACCCCGAACTGGAAGGGCATGTTGCCCATCGCTTCGTAGCGGACGACCGTGCCGGTCCGCGGCGCGTGCAGCACCTGGCCGTTGCCCGCGTAGAGGCCGACGTGGTGCTGGTCGCCGTAGAAGATCACCAGGTCGCCGGGCTGGAGCTGGCTCTGGCTGTAGATGCGGGTGCCGGCGTTGGCCTGGTCCTGGGAGATGCGCGGCAGGGAGACGCCGGCCTGGCCGTAGGCCCACTGGGTCAGCCCGGAGCAGTCCCACGAGGCCATGCCGGTCGCGCCGTAGTGGTACGGCTTGCCGAGCTGGCTCTGGGCCGCGCCCAGTGCGGCGCCGCCGCGGCCGGAGCCGGCGGGTACGTTCGGGTGGCTCGACGAACCGCCGGTGCCGGCGGAGTCGCCGCCGCTCTTGCCGCCGGTGCCCTTGGCGCCGTCGGCGCCCTTGTCCGAACCGGTGATCTCGGCGCGTTCCTTCTCGGAGAAGGCGTTGAGCACCTTCTGGGCCTCGGCGAGCTTGCCCTGGATCTCCCGCTGGCGCTCGCCCAGCGCCTTGCGGGTGGACTCCAGGTCCGCCAGCTTCGTCGTGGCCTCCTTGCGCTGCTGCGCCAGGGCGCGCTGCTTGGCGGCGATCAGCCGCAGGGTGTCCGCCTGCTTGGCGCTGAGCTGGTTGAGGGTGGAAGCCTTCTCCAGGTACGTGTCCGGGTCGGAGGACAGCAGCAGCTGCAGGGTGGGGTCGATGGAGCCGCTGCGGTACTGGGCGGTGGCCAGCGAACCGAGGCCGTCACGGAGCTTGTTGAGCTCCTCCTGGCCGCGGGCGACCCGGTCCTGGAGCTCGTCCACCTGCTTCTGGAGCTTGTCGTGCTGCTCCTTGGCCCCGTTGAACTTCTCGGTGGCCTGCTCCGCCTCTTCGTAGAGCTTGTCGACCTCGGCCTTGGCCTCCGCCTTGGAGGGCCGCGGATCGGCGTGCGCGGACTGCGCGGAGAGCGCGACGGCCGCGGCGGCGGTCGCGGTCAGGACGGTCACCCGAGTGCGACTCGGCGGCTTGGGACGACGGTGGGAGGCCACGGGGCGAGACCCTCCTCTTCCTCGAACTCAGAATCATGGAGCAAAGGTTCGAGGCCCGACCCTAGTGAGCGGAATGAGATCCTTTCAAATTCTCGTGCGAAAAATCTGCCCCAGGAGTCCAAGCTTTACCAACGGGGCCCACAAGGAACACCGACTTAACGGGCGCTATCCCTCAGGTCCGGGCAAGTCGCCGCAGCAGCAGGGCCGATGCGACCGGCCGCGCGCCCGCCTTCGCCACGCCGTCGGCCACCTCGCGGTCGGTGGAGACCACCACGACCGGACGGCCCGGCGGCTCGGCCCGCACCAGCTGGCGGATGAGCTCGTCCGCCGTCACGCCGGGCTTGCTGAACAGCACCCGCACCCCGCGCGGCGGCGCCAGCAGCACCGGAGCGGCGAGCTCCGCACCGTCGAAGACGCACGTCACCTCGGCGCCGGTCTGCGCGGCCAGCATCGCCAGCCCGCCCAGCAGCCGCAGCCGTTGCTTGTCCAGCGGCATCGTCGGGTAGCCGGACTTGGTGACGTTGTAGCCGTCGACCACCAGATGCGCCTGCGGCAGGGCCAGCAGCTGGTCGAGCAGCGCCGGGTCGGTCTCCGACAGGGCCCGGGTGGCGATGTCCTTGGGCGTCATCGTGCCCGGCTGCACCGCGTCCACGGTGTCCGCCGGGTGCACGGAGGCGGGCGGCAGCGCCAGCTCGCGCCGCAGCCCCTGGGCCGCGTCCAGCACCGTGTCCAGCAGCAGCCGCAGCCGCATGTCCTCCACGCTGCGCCCCTCGCGGGCCGCCCGGCGGGTCGCCTCCAGGCCCGCCTCGGCCTCCGCCAGCCGGGACTTGATGCGCCGCGTCTCGGCCAGGGCCGCCGCCTTCTCGGCCGCGGCCTCCGACCGCAGCGACTCCAGCTCCGCCTGCGCCTTGCGCAGCGCCGCCTCGCCGCGCCGCACGTCGCTGACGGCACTGCGCAGCTTGCGCTGGTACGACTCGGACTCCCGGCGCGCCGCCTCCAGCTCGGCGCGGACGCGCTCGGTCTCCGCACGGGCCTCGGCCCGGGCCGAGGCCAGCTCCTCGCGCAGCTGCCGCAGCTCGCGCTGGGCCTCCTCGCCGGCCCGCTCGGCGCTGGCCCGCTGGGCCTCCTCGCCGGCCGCCGTGACGAGCTTGACCCAGCCGGGCGGGCGCAGCACGAAGGCCATGGCCGCCACGTCCTCGGGGTCCGCGGCCGCGGGCGGCGAGCCGGCGTCGAGCGCCTCGACCAGCTCCGAGCCCGTCTCGCGCAGCCGGGCGGAGATCCGCTGCCGGAAGACGGGGTCGCCCTCCACGGCCGCCGCCATGGCGTTGCCGGCGAACTTGGCCCGCCGGGTCGGGGTGAAGCGGGCGTACTGCCGCAGCTGGGCCGGGAGTTCGGCGACCGTCAGCCCGCCGAACGCCTCCGCGACGAGCCCGATGACCCGCCGCCTGATCCCCTCGGGCAGCGGACGGTCGAGCACCTCCGTGACGCCGTCGTCGGCCCCGCCGGCGTCACCGGCGGCCTCCACGCCGTCAGTGTGCTCCACCACCGTTCATCGCTCCCGTTCTTCAGGCATGTGCAGCCGGCCGGTCCACCAGCTCGATCTGGTCGACCGTGTTGCACCAGCGGCACCGCACGGATTCGATCGTCTCACTGACGACCTCACGTTCCTCCACCTTCGGCTCGCCCGCCAGATCGAGGTGCACGTACTCCACGGCCCTGGTGGTGCGGGTCACGTCGAACCGCGTGAGGTTGCCGCACAGGGTGCAGCGCCACCGGGTCTCGGCCGTCGGCCGGGGAACGCCCATCGTCTCGTCCGTCCTCGTCGTACGGTTCGCGTGCGGTTTACATACGGTCTGCATACGGTCTGTGCAGTTCTCTTTCCGTAACCCTACGGCCTGGTGGTCGCCGAACGCGGTGGCACCGTCCCGAGCGGACGGACCGGCGAGGCACTCTGTGCCGGTTGTGCCCGGTACGCCATGATCTGGCCATGATCGGAAAGGTAATGCGCGCGGGCCGGGACGGCGTTCCGTGGGTGACGTGGACGCTCCTGGGCTGCTGCTGCGCGGCCTTCCTCGTCGGGCCGGCCTCCGGCCTGAACGCCGCCTACGGCACCGGGCCCGGCCTGCTGTCGGCCCAGACCGACTACTTCGCGCGCTGGGGCGTCGTGCCGCAGGAGCTCTGGCACGGCCCCCTGCGGGGTCTGTGCACCCCGTTCACGGCGCTGTTCGTCCACGGCAACTGGCTGCATCTCCTGGGCAACATGCTCTTCCTCTACGTCTTCGGCGCCATGACCGAGGCCCGCATGGGCCGCGCCGCCTTCGCCTGCTCCTACCTCCTCACCGGCTACCTCGCGCTGCTGGGCTACGCCCTCGTGCACGCCCACTCCGACCGCACGCTGGTGGGGGCGTCCGGCGCCATCTCCGGCGTGCTGGGGGCGTTCCTCTATCTCTTCCCCAGGGCGCGGGTCACCAGCCTCTTCCCGTTCCTCTTCTTCCTGCCGCTGCGCTTCCCCGCCTGGGCCGTACTGCTGTTCTGGTTCGTGCTGCAGTGGCTGGCGACCGGCACGGAGGCCGGTCAGCCGGGGGTCGCCTATCTGGCCCATGTGCTGGGCTTCTGCCTCGGCTTCGCCTGCACCTGGGTCCACCGCACGGCTGCGGCTAGAGTGAAGGGCGCAACCCGGTCCACCGAAGGAGACAAGCCGACGTGATCACTTCGATCGTGCTCATCAAGACCGACGTGGACCGGATCCCGGAGATCGCGGAGAAGATCGCCACGCTGGAGGGCGTGAGCGAGGTGTACTCGGTCACCGGTGCCTACGACCTGATCGCACTGGTGCGGGTGGCCCGGCACGAGGACCTCGCCGAGGTCATCCCGGGCCGGATCAGCAAGGTGCAGGGCGTGGCCTCGACCGAGACGCACATCGCCTTCCGCACCTACTCCCAGCACGACCTCGAAGCGGCCTTCGCCATCGGCCTCGACAGCTGAGGGATCAGGCCGAGGTGTCGGGGACGCAGCGGCCGCCCTCGGTGCGGTAGAGCCAGCGCGCCCCGTTCCGCACCAGCTCCCCGACGGCCCGCACGAACCGCTCGACGTGCTCGTCGGGGGTACCGGCGCCGAAGCTGACCCGGATCGCGTTGAGCGAGGACCCCTCGTCGGGCGCCCCGCACGCGCCGGGCTCCGCCCGGCCCTCGCCGCCGAGCAGCGTGCGCACCAGCGGATGGGCGCAGAAGAGGCCGTCGCGCACGCCGATGCCGTACTCGGCGGAGAGCGCGGCGGCGAAGTGCGAGCTGTTCCAGCCGTCCACCACGAAGGACAGGACGCCCACCCGCGGGGCGTCGTCGCCGAAGAGCGAGAGCACCCGCACCCCGGGCACCGCGGCCAGCCCCGCCCGCACCTGCTCCACCAGCTGCTGTTCCCGCTCGACGAGCCGGTCGAAGCCGGCCTCGGTGAGCGCCTTGCAGGCCGAGGCGATCGCGTAGACGCCGATGACGTTGGGCGAGCCGGCCTCGTGGCGGGCCGCGCTCTCGTGCCACTGGACGTCGACGCCGCCGTCGGTGCGCCGGGCGACGCTGCGGCTCGCCCCGCCGCCCGCCAGGTACGGCTCGGCGTTCCGCAGCCAGTCGGCACGGCCGGCCAGGACGCCGGAGCCGAACGGCGCGTAGAGCTTGTGGCCGGAGAAGGCGACCCAGTCGACGTCCAACTCGGCGACGTCGACGGGGTGGTGGGGGGCCAGCTGGGCGGCGTCCAGCACGATGCGGGCCCCGTGCGCGTGCGCGGCCGCCGCCAGCTCCCGCACGGGCCACAGCTCCCCCGTCACGTTGGAGGCACCCGTCACGACGACCAGCGCCGGGCCGTAGGGGTCACGGTCGGCCAGGGCCCGCTCCAGCGTCTCGACGGCCTGGGCGGGGGTGCGCGGCGCGTCGAGGCAGGTGACCTCGGCGTCGCCCCTCCCCCAGGGCAGCAGCGCGGCGTGGTGCTCGGTCTCGAAGACGAACACCCGGCAGCCGGCGGGCAGGACGGACGCCAGGAGGTTGAGCGAGTCGGTGGTGGAGCGGGTGAAGACCACCTGGTCGCCCTCGCGGCAGCCGAGGAATCCGGCCACCGCCGCCCGGCTGTTCTCGAAGAGGTCGGTGGACAGCTGCGAGAGGTAGCCGGCGCCGCGGTGCACGCTGCCGTAGTACGGCGCGTAGGCGGCGACGTCGTCCCACACGCGCTGCAGGGCCGGGGCGCTGGCGGCGTAGTCGAGTGCCGCGTAGGTCACTTCGCCCCCGGTGACCAGCGGCACCCGCACGTCCCGGCCGAGGACGGGCAGCGGGGCGCAGACGGACTGGTCGGCGGCGAGGGTGGCGACAGGCATGACGAACTCCCGTATGAGGCAGGCGAATTCCACCGCGCGGCCGACGACGGGCCCGGCGCGGGAAGGGGAAGGAGGGTACGCGGAGAAGGGGCTCTCGGAGCCCTAGCGCATTCGCTGAATCACGGAAGAATCTCCCTCGACAACCAGGATCCCTGGCGAGGGATCCGCGCTTGCCACAGACGTCGCTGCCTGCGGCCTGGTCATCACCCGGGGCACCCCGCCACGGAAGGAGGGTTGCCGGACAGCAAGCCGGGGCCTGATCGCTGTCACTCGTGACCTTGCCGAGGAGTATGGCACACCTTCGGGGCCGGCGGCCCGGTGAGCGGGCTTCGTCCCACCCACCGGACCGCCCCCGTCAGGCGTTGCTGGCCGAAACCCAGCGCTCCAGCGTCCGCCGGGCCGCGCCGGAGTCGATCGACTCCGCGGCCCGGGCGATGCCGGCGGAGATCTGCTCCGTCAGCGGGGCGTCCGTCGGCGCCAACGCCACCAGCGCCGCCGCCGAGTTGAGCAGCACCGCGTCGCGCACCGGCCCGGTCTCCCCCGCCAGCAGGCGGCGGGCGACGTCGGCGTTGTACGAGGCGTCGGCGCCCCGCAGCGCCTCCACCGGCACCAGGTCGATGCCCACGTCGCGGGGGTCGAAGGGCTCCTCCCGCACCGCACCGTCGCGGACGGTCCACACCCGGGACGTCGCCGTCGTGGTCAGCTCGTCCAGCCCGTCGTCGCCGCGGAAGACCAGCGCCGAGGAGCCCCGCTCGGCCAGCACGCCGGCCAGGATGGGCGCCATCCGGGGGTCCGCCACGCCCGTCGCCTGGGCGCGCACGCGCGCGGGGTTGGTCAGCGGGCCCAGCACGTTGAACGTGGTGCGGATGCCCAGCTCGCGGCGGGCCGCGGCGACGTGCCGCAGCGCGGGGTGGAACTTCACGGCGAAGCAGAAGGTGATGCCCGCCTCCTCGGCGACCTCCACCACCCGCCGCGGCGTCAGGTCGAGGTTGACCCCGAGCTTCTCCAGGACGTCGGAGGCACCGCTGGCGGACGAGGCGGCGCGGTTGCCGTGCTTGACCACCTTCGCGCCGGTGCCGGCCACGACGATCGAGGACATGGTGGAGATGTTGACGGTCTTGGCGCCGTCGCCGCCGGTGCCCACGATGTCCACGCTCGGGCCGGGCACCTCGATGAGGTTGGCGTGCTCGTACATCGTCCGGACCAGGCCGGAGATCTCGGCGACGGTCTCGCCCTTGGCCCGCAGGGCCACCACGAAGCCGGCGATCTGTGCGCTCGTCGCCTCGCCGCGCATGATGCTGTCCATGGCCCAGGCGGTGTCGTCGGCGCTGAGGTCCACACGGTCGAGCAGGGCGTCGAGTACGCCGGGCCAGGAGTGGGCCACCGAGCGCTCGCCGCCTGCCGGGGTCGCAACGTTCATGGTCCACGCTCCTGGTGGTCGGTCGTCTCCACGGGGGCTCCTAGTAGCCCCCCGGGTCCCAGCCTATCGACGTCCGGGGACAGCGAAGAGCCCCGTCCAGCGCATGGACGGGGCTCTTGCTGTGGCGATCAGTTCACTGTGATCAGCAGGTGGGAGTCATCAGTGGTGGCCGTGGCCGCTGGTGATCTCCTGGTACTCCTCCGCGGTGGCCTTGGGGATGTGCGTCCCCTCGCCGTAGAAGCCCTTCGAGAGCTTGACGCGGAGCTTCTGCGTGGCGCTGATCTTGCGAGCGACGCCGTTCTCGTCGACCTCGGGCTCCAGCTCCAGCGGCAGGGGCTGCTCGTGGGCCGTGAGGGTGTGCAGCTGCTGCTGCGAGAGCGGCTCGTGGACCTCGACGAACTCACCGTGCGGCAGGCGCTTGATGATGCCCGACTCGCGGCCGTGCAGCACCTTCTCCTTGTCGCGGCGCTGGAGACCCATGCAGATCCGGCGGGTGGCGACGAAGGCGATGACCGGGCCGACGAAGAACGCGATCCGGACGAACCAGGTGATGGCGTTGATCGACAGGTGGAAGTGGGTGGCCCACAGGTCGTTTCCACCACCGACCAGCAGCACCAGGTACCAGGTCAGCCAGGCCACACCGAACGCGGTGCGGGTCGGGGCGTTGCGCGGGCGGTCCAGCAGGTGGTGCTCACGCTTGTCGCCGGTGACCCAGGACTCGATGAACGGGTAGACCGCGATGGCGGCCAGCACCAGCGGGAAGATCATCAGCGGGATGAACACGCCCAGGACGAGCGTGTGACCCGCGAAGTTGATCTCCCAGCCCGGCATCACGCGGATGAGGCCCTCGGAGAAGCCCATGTACCAGTCGGGCTGCGCACCGGTGGACACCTGGTCCGGGCGGTACGGGCCCATGGCCCAGATCGGGTTGATCGTCGCGATGGCCGCGATGGCCGCGATGACACCGAAGACCAGGAAGAAGAAGCCTCCGGCCTTGGCCATGTAGACCGGCAGCAGCGGCATGCCGACCACGTTCTTGTTCGTCCGGCCGGGGCCGGGGAACTGCGTGTGCTTGTGGTAGAAGACCAGGATCAGGTGCGCCACCAGCAGGCCGAGCATGACGCCCGGCAGCAGCAGGACGTGGATCGAGAAGAACCGCGGCACGAAGTCCGAGCCGGGGAACTCGCCACCGAACAGGAACATCGAGATGTAGGTGCCGATGATCGGGATGGAGAGGATCGCACCCTCCATGAACCGGACACCGGTGCCCGAGAGCAGGTCGTCCGGCAGCGAGTAACCGGTGAAACCGGTGAACATGCCGAGGACCAGCAGCAGGAAGCCGAACAGCCAGTTGACCTCACGCGGCTTGCGGAACGCGCCGGTGAAGAACACGCGCATCATGTGCACGAGCATGGCCGCGACGAAGATCAGCGCAGCCCAGTGGTGGATCTGCCGGATGAGCAGACCACCGCGGACGTCGAAGCTGATGTCGACCGTCGACTTGAACGCCTCGGACATCCGCATGCCCTGCATGGGGACGTACGAGCCGTGGTAGACGACCTCGTTCATGCTGGGGTGGAAGAACAGCGTCAGATACACACCCGTGAGGATGATGATCACGAAGCTGTAGAGGCAGACCTCACCCAGCATGAAGGACCAGTGGTCCGGGAAGATCTTCCGCATGTTGGTCTTGGCCAGGCTGTAGATGCCCAGCCGGCCGTCGGCCCAGTCGGCTACCCGCTCACCGGCGGGCGCCTTGCGGCGGTTGTCGTTGTTGCTCATCCGCGCTCCCAGTAGGCAGGACCGACGGGCTCGGCGAAGTCGCCCATGGCCTCAAGGTAGCCCTTGTCGTTGACCTTGATCCGCAGCTGCGGAAGGGCGTGACCGGCCGGGCCGAAGATCACCCGGCCGCCGTCGGCGAGGTCGAAGGTGGACTGGTGGCACGGGCACAGCACGTGGTGCGTCTGCTGCTCGTAGAGGCTGATCGGGCAGCCGACGTGCGTGCAGATCTTGGAGAACGCGACGATGCCGTCGACCGACCAGTCGAGCTCCTGCTTGTCCTTGATGTTCTCCGGCTGGAGCCGGACGATCATCAGGGCCGCCTTGGCGATCTCCTGCTGGAAGTCGTGGTCCTCCTCCTTCATGCCCTCGGGCATGGCGAAGGTGAGGGAGCCGACCGCGATGTCCTCGGGACGCAGGGGCTGCAGCGTGTTCTGGTTGATGAGCATCTTGCCCTCGGACCAGGCGGTCTTGCGGAGCTTGGTGCCCGGCAGCGGACCGAGGTCGCGCAGCAGCATCACGCCGGAGAGCGGCACCAGGGCCAGCGCGCCGAACATGGTGTTGCGGATCAGCTTGCGACGGCCGAACCCGGACTCCTCGGCACCCAGCTTGAAGTCGGCCAGAACCTTGGCCTTGACCTCGGGGGCCGCCTCGATCGGGTGCCGGTCGTCGGCGACCTCGACGTCGGACATCAGGGTGCGGGCCCAGTGGACCGCGCCCGCGCCGATGCAGAACAGCGCCACGCCGAGGGTGAGCCCCAGCGAGAAGTTCAGCGCGCTGATGTGACCGATCGGGAACACGTAGATGTTCTTGTCGACCGGCAGGGTCACGTAGGCGGCGATGAAGCCGACCGTGGCCAGCATCGACAGCATGAACAGGAACGCGACCACGCGCTCGGAGCGCTTGGCGGCCCGCTCGTCGATGTCCTGCATGCGCGGCTCGTGGGGCGGCAGCCCCGGGTCCGCGAACGGGTCGCCGGCGGTGGCTACGGCACCTTCGTGCGCGTGGCCCTGCGTGCTCGGCAGGGTCTCTTCTGGAATGTCTTGGCTACTCATGACTTCTTGGCCTTAGCGGTGTGGGCCGCGACCCAGATGGCGACTGCGATCAGCGCACCCAGACCGAAGATCCACGCGAACAGACCCTCACTGACCGGGCCGAGGCCGCCCAGTTCGAGGCCGCCCGGGCTCTTGGTCTTGTCGCTGTTGACCGTGTCGAGGTACGCGATGATGTCCTTCTTGTTCTTCTCCGACATCGTGGTGTCGGGGAAGGAAGGCATGTTCTGCGGGCCGGTCTGCATGGCCTCGTAGATGTGCTTCGGGTCGACGCCCTCAAGGCTCGGGGCGTACTTGCCGTTCGAGAGTGCGCCGCCCTTGCCGGTGAAGTTGTGGCACTGGGCGCAGTTCGTACGGAACAGCTCGCCACCCTTGGCGATGTCGGCACCGTCGGGGCTGTACTGGTTCTTCGTCGGGACCGAGGGGCCCGCGCCGAGGGAGGCGATGTACGCGGCGAGCTGGTCGATCTCGGCCTGCGTGTAGATGGCCTTCTTGCGGGGCGCCTGGGCACCCTGCTGCTGGAGCGGCATGCGGCCGGTGGCGACCTGGAAGTCGACGGCGGCGGCGCCCACGCCGACCAGGCTCGGCCCGTCGGAGGTGCCCTGACCGCCGGTTCCGTGGCAGCTTGCGCAGCCCACGGAGTACAGCTTCTTGCCCTCCTCGATGGCGAGGGACTGGGCGGTGTCATCGGCCTTGGCCGTGTCCGCCGGCGCGAACGCGGCGTACAGCCCCCCAGTTACCGCCAGCGCGAAGAGTAGGACGACGACCGCCGCCAGCGGATGGCGTCGTCGTGCGGAGAGCTTTTTCACGGATTACCCCGGTGTCAGGATCTTCTGCGTCGATGCTGGACTGATGGTCCGGTGCGGAACGGGACCGATTACTTGATCAAGTAGATCGTGGCGAAGAGGCCGATCCAGACCACGTCGACGAAGTGCCAGTAGTAGGACACGACGATGGCGGCGGTCGCCTGGTGGTGAGTGAACCTCTTGGCCGCGTACGTCCTGCCCAGGACCAGCAGGAAGGCGATGAGACCGCCCGTCACGTGCAGGCCGTGGAAGCCGGTCGTCAGGTAGAACACCGAGCCGTACGGGTCGGAGGACAGGGAGAGCCCCTCCTCCTTGACCAGGTCGGTGTATTCGAAGACCTGGCCGCCGATGAAGATGGCACCCATCACGAACGTGACCACGAACCACATGCGCAGCTTCTTCACGTCGCCGCGCTCGGCGGCGAAGACGCCGAGCTGGCAGGTGAGGGAGGAGAGCACGAGGATCGTGGTGTTGGTGGCCGAGAACGGAAGGTTCAGCGCGGACGCCATTTCCTTCCAGTGCTCGGCTCCGGTCACCGATCGCAGGGTGAAGTACATCGCGAAGAGGGCCGCGAAGAACATCAGCTCGGAACTCAGCCAGATGATGGTTCCGACGCTGGTGAGGTTCGGTCGATTGACCGACGGGTGCGCGTGCCCGGTATCTGTTGCTGTTGCTGTCGCCACGACCGACATTATGTCGGTCGCTTATCTCGCGCTCACTCCGGGGGGTGCCGTTCGGTGTGTCAAGACCGTATGCCCTGCTCGTACGGCCCATGGCGAGCGTCCCCCAAAGGGGGGAAGGACCGCTTCCGGGGCCTTGCGGGCCTTGCCGAACCCTCCTCCCGGAGGGCCTTCGCGGAGTAGCATCCGCGCACAACGGCCCGACCCACACGCTGTGCTGTCCATGAGTGTCCACAAGCCTGGAGGAACGATGCAGCCGACCGCCACGGTGCTGGTCTACAGCGACAACGCGCACACGCGCGAGCAGGTGCGGCTGGCTTCCGGGAGGCGTCCGGCGGCGGACGTCCCACCGGTGGAGTACCTGGAGTGCGCGACCCTCCCCGCGGTGCTGCGGACCCTGGCGGAGCACCGGGTGGACGTGTGCGTGCTGGACGGCGAGACGGCGCCCGCGGGCGGCATGGGCGTGTGCCGGCAGCTGAAGGACGAGGTGTTCCGCTGCCCGCCGGTGCTGTTGCTCATCGGCCGGCCGCAGGACGCCTGGCTGGCCACCTGGAGCCGCGCGGACGCGGCCGTCACCCATCCGCTGGACCCGGTCGCGTTCGCGGACGCCCTGGCGGGGCTGTTGCGGCAGAAGCAGGGCGTCGACGCCTGACCCCTAGAGCTCGGGCCGCAGCCGGGCCACGTCGGCCGGGCCGGTGCCCTCCCGCTTGCCGGCCACCAGGGCGCTGCCCTCGCGCCACTGCTTCCAGGGCATGTTCCAGTCGCCGAAGCCGTTGTCGAAGGGCGTCATGGTGGCGCCGGCGCTGCCGACGACCTTGACGACGTCGCCGACGCGGACGTTGTCGAAGAACCACTTGGCGTTGGCGGTGCTCATGCCGGTGCAGCCGTGGCTGACGTTGTCCATGCCCTGCGAGCCCTCGGACCAGGGGGCGGCGTGGACGTACTCGCCGCTCCAGGTGACCCGGGTGGCCCAGTAGACCGGCAGGTCGTAGGCGTCCTCGCTGCCCTCCGCGATGCCGATGCTGGTGCCGCGCATCCGTACGAAGGATTCCCGGCCCAGGATCACCTTGACCCCGTTGCGGGTGGCGTAGCCGGGCTTGCCGGTGGTGACGGGGATGGTGCGCAGGGTCTCGCCGTTCTTCATGACCGTCATGTAGTGCCCGGCGGCATCGGTGACGGCCTCGACGCGGTCGCCCGTGGTCAGCCTGACGGGCTTGGAGGGGCCGCCGTAGAGGCCGCCGCCGACCTTGATGCCGTCGAGGGTGGCGCGCACGTCGATCGTGGCGTGGGCGGGCCAGTACTCGGCCGGGCGGTAGTGCAGGGTCCGGTTGTCCACCCAGTGCCAGGCGCCCTGGACCGCGGGCTGGGACTCCACGTGCAGGGTGCGTTCGACGACGGCGCGGGCGACCGGGTCCTGGACGGGCTCGCTGAGCTCGGCGGTGATGGGCTGTCCGACGCCGTAGGTGCCGCTCTGCGGGCCGAACGCCACCCTCAGCAGCCTGTCGGCCGGATTGGTGTCGAAGCCGATCGTCCGGCGCCCCTGGGCCCCGTCCTCGTCCTCGGTGCTGACGCGCACGGTGTAGTGGGCGCCGGCCGCCAGCGCTCCGGTGCTGTGCCAGCGGGAGCCGTCGGGGGCGAGCTCGCCCTTGACGTACCGTCCGGCCGCGTCGGTGGCGGTCACGTCGGTGATCCGGTCGCCGCCGGAGGCCGTGACCTCCAGGGGCTTGCTCGGGTCCGCCTTCCGGCCGGAGTCGGCCCCGGCCAGCCTGACCTGGTCCGTGGCGTCGTAGGGCTTGTCGGCCAGCGGGTTCGACGAGCCGCCGCAGGCGGCGAACACCGGTGCCAGGGAGACCAGCAGCAGGGCGCAGAGCGGCACCGCTTGGCTTCGAGGTGTGTGACCCATGGTCACACCGTAGGAACGATCCGGGCGGACGGCTCCCGGGGCGCCTGCAAACGGGTGGAGAACGCACCGGGCCCCGCACACCGTGCGGTGTGCGGGGCCCGGGAAGCGGCGGGGCGGAACCTACTGGTTCTGGTTCTCGCCGCGGTAGAACTCGAACACCCAGCCGAAGAGGCCGACCAGGATGATCGGGGCGGAGAAGTACATGAGCCACCAGCCGAAGCAGATGCTCATGAAGGCGAGGGCGCCACCCACCGCCAGGGACAGCGGCTGCCAGCTGTGCGGGGCGAAGAAGCCCAGCTCACCGGCGTCGTCGGCGACGTCCGCGTTCTTGTCGTCCTGGGCGCCGGCGTCCACCCGGCGCGCGGTGAACGCCAGGTAGTAGCCGACCATGATGCACAGGCCGAAGGCCATGAAGAGCGCGGTCGTACCGGCCGCTTCCTTCGCCCACACGCCATAGACGACCGCCATGGCGAGGATGAAGACGGAGAGCCAGATGAACATCCGGCCTTGGATCTTCACTTGCCGGCCTCCTTGCCACCCGCGAGGGCCTTGTCAGCGGCGAGGTTCTCCTCGATCTCCAGCGCCGCGATCTCCGGGTGGTGCAGGTCGAACGCCGGGGATTCGGAGCGGATGCGCGGCAGCGTGAGGAAGTTGTGCCGCGGCGGCGGGCAGGAGGTCGCCCACTCCAGCGAACGGCCGTAGCCCCACGGGTCGTCGACCTCGACCTTCTTGCCGTACTTGGCGGTCTTCCAGACGTTGTAGAAGAACGGCAGGATCGACAGGCCCAGCAGGAAGGAGCTGATGGTCGAGATGGTGTTCAGCGTGGTGAAGCCGTCGGCGGCGAGGTAGTCCGCGTAACGACGCGGCATGCCCTCGGCGCCCAGCCAGTGCTGGACCAGGAACGTGCCGTGGAAGCCCACGAACAGCGTCCAGAAGGTGATCTTGCCCAGGCGCTCGTCCAGCATCTTGCCCGTGAACTTCGGCCACCAGAAGTGGAAGCCGGAGAACATCGCGAACACCACGGTGCCGAAGATGACGTAGTGGAAGTGCGCGACCACGAAGTACGAGTCGGAGACGTGGAAGTCCATCGGCGGCGAGGCCAGGATGACGCCGGTCAGACCACCGAAGGTGAAGGTGATCAGGAAGCCGACGGCCCACAGCATCGGGGTCTCGAAGGACAGCGAGCCCTTCCACATGGTGCCGATCCAGTTGAAGAACTTCACACCGGTCGGGACCGCGATTAGGAAGGTCATGAAGGAGAAGAACGGCAGCAGCACACCGCCGGTGACATACATGTGGTGCGCCCACACGGTGACCGAGAGACCCGCGATGGAAATCGTCGCGGCAATCAGGCCCCAGTAACCGAACATCGGCTTCCGGGAGAACACCGGAATGACCTCGGAAATGATGCCGAAGAACGGCAGGGCGATGATGTAGACCTCGGGGTGACCGAAGAACCAGAAGAGGTGCTGCCACAGCAGCGCGCCGCCGTTGGACGCGTCGAATACGTGGGCACCGAATTTACGGTCCGCCTCCAGGGCGAACAGCGCGGCGGCCAGCACCGGGAAGGCCAGCAGGACCAGGACACCGGTCAGCAGGACGTTCCAGGTGAAGATCGGCATGCGGAACATCGTCATGCCCGGAGCGCGCATGCAGATGATCGTGGTGATGAAGTTGACCGAACCGAGGATCGTGCCGAAGCCGGAGAAGGCCAGACCCATGATCCACATGTCGGCGCCGACGCCCGGCGAGCGGACCGCGTCCGACAGCGGGGAGTAGGCGAACCAGCCGAAGTCGGCCGCACCCTGCGGGGTGAGGAAGCCCGCCACCGCGATGAGCGAGCCGAAGAGGTAGAGCCAGTAGGCGAACATGTTCAGCCGCGGGAACGCCACGTCGGGCGCGCCGATCTGCAGCGGCATGATCCAGTTCGCGAATCCGGCGAACAGCGGCGTCGCGAACATCAGCAGCATGATCGTGCCGTGCATCGTGAACGCCTGGTTGAACTGCTCGTTCGACATGATCTGCGTGCCGGGACGGGCCAGCTCGGCGCGCATGAGGAGCGCCATCAGGCCGCCGATGCAGAAGAACGCGAACGACGTGACCAGGTACAGCGTGCCGATCGTCTTGTGGTCAGTGGTGGTGAGCCACTTGATCACCTGATTACCGGGCTGCTTCTGGCGGACGGGTGGTGCTGCCGTGGCTGTTGCGGCGGCGGCACCCTGGGGTTCGTTGAGGATGCTCACTTGTTCTTGGTCTCCGCGTTCTTCGCGTGATCCGTCATCGCGATACCCGCCGGCTGGTAACCGGTCTGGCCCTTGGCCGCCAGCTCCTTCAGGTGCGCCCGGTACCGCTCAGGAGAGACGATCTTGACGTTGAAGAGCATCCGCGAGTGGTCCTGACCGCAGAGCTCGGCGCACTTGCCCAGGTACGTGCCCTCCTTCGAGGGGGTCACCGTGAAGCTGTTGGTGTGGCCCGGGATGACGTCCTGCTTCATCAGGAACGGCACCACCCAGAAGGAGTGGATGACGTCCCGGGAGGTGAGGACGAACTGCACCGTCTCGCCCTTGGGCAGCCACAGCGTCGGGCCGGGGTTGTTGGTCTGCGGGTTCCGGTCACCCGGGACGCCGACCTCGTAGACACCCTCCGCGCCCTGCGGTGCCTTCTTCAGGAACCGGTCCGGGATCGCGTCGAGCTCCTTGTTCTCACGGAGCGGCTTCGCCGGCGTCGCGGCGTTGCCGTCGACGTTCTCCATGTAGTTGAACGCCCAGCTCCACTGGAAGCCCACCACGTTGATGACGTGCTGCGGCTTGTCCGGGTTGGTCAGGAGCTTGTTCTCATCGCGCGCGGTGAAATAGAAGAGCACCGAGACGATGATGATCGGGACCACGGTGTACAGCGCCTCGATGGGCATGTTGTACCGGGTCTGGGTGGGAACCTCCACCTTGGACCTGCTGCGCCGGTGGAAGACGACGCTCCACAGGATCAGGCCCCACACCAGTACGCCCGTGGCGAGCGCAGCCGCCCACGAGCCCTGCCACAAGGAGAGGATCCGCGGCGCCTCTTCCGTGACGGGCGTTGGCATGCCGAGGCGGGGGAAGTCCTTCGATGTGCAACCGGTGGCGGTCGCCAGGACAGCGCCCGCGGCCAGCGCCTGCAGCAGCTTCCGCCGCACCGGGCGCCGCGACGAGCGGTCGGAGCCGTTGGGACTCACGTAGCGCCTTCCCGAGAGTCTCGCCCGTGCGGCCGGCTGCGGCCGTCTCGCTGGTCGGTCGCCGGCCCGCTGCGGGCAGGGGTTTGGATGTTTATGCGGACCAAACCCTACTGGACGCTATTTGGGGTCGCGCGGGGAGGGTGCCCAACGCGCCGGTCCGGTCCCCGAAGGGGTGGAATCTCGGGATCCGGAGGCCGTCTGGGGGACCGTCAGCGGCACGTGCGAGCAGGTCGCGGGGGGTACGCCCGGCCATCCGGAGGAACCCTGCCGGCCGGCTGCGCACCACGGCGGCGGACGGGGTGGCGGGCGGGTGACGGCGGCCCGTCCACTCCCGCGCGCGGGGGAGTTAGCGTTCCTGTGTGCCCTACTTCGACGCGGCCTCCGCCGCCCCCCTGCACCCGGTCGCCCGCCAGGCGCTGCTGGCCGCCCTCGACGAGGGGTGGGCCGACCCCGCCCGGCTCTACCGCGAGGGCCGCCGGGCCCGGCTGCTGCTGGACGCCGCCCGCGAGGCCACGGCGGAGGAGGTCGGCTGCCGGCCCGACGAACTCGTCTTCACCCCTTCGGGGACACGCGCCCTGCACGACGGCATCGCCGGCGCGCTGGCCGGCCGCCGCCGGGTGGGCCGCCACCTGGTGGTCTCCGCGGTGGAGCACTCCGCCGTCCTGCACTCCGCCGCCGCACTGGAGACGGCGGGCGGCAGCGTCACCGAAGTGCCCGTGGACCGCACCGGCCGGGTCGGGCCGGGCGCGTTCGCCGCGGCCCTGCGGCCCGACACCGCCCTGGCGGCGCTGCAGACCGCCAACCACGAGGTGGGCACGGAGCAGCCGGTCGCCGAGGTGGCCGAGGCGTGCCGGACGGCGGGCGTCCCCCTGCTGGTGGATGCCGCGCAGTCGCTCGGCTGGGGCCCGGTGCCCGGTGGCTGGTCGCTGCTGACCGCGAGCGCGCACAAGTGGGGCGGTCCGGCCGGGGTGGGCCTGCTGGCCGTGCGCAAGGGCGTGCGGTTCGCGGCCCGGGGGCCGGCGGACGAGCGCGAGTTCGGCCGGGCGCCGGGCTTCCCCGACCTGCCCGCGATCGTCGCGGCCGCGGCGTCCCTGCGGGCGGTGCGCGCGGAGGCGGCGGCCGAGGGCGCGCGGCTGCGCACCCTGGTGGAGCGCCTGCGCGAGCGGCTGCCCGGGCTCGTCCCGGACATCGAGGTGGTCGGCGACCCGGTGCGCCGGCTGCCGCACCTGCTGACGTTCTCGTGTCTGTACGTGGACGGGGAGACGCTGCTGCACGCGCTGGACCGCGAGGGCTTCTCGGTCTCCTCCGGCTCCTCGTGCACCTCCAGCACGCTGAGGCCCAGTCATGTGCTGCAGGCGATGGGGGTGCTCTCGGAGGGGAACGTACGGGTCTCCCTGCCGCTGGGGACGACGGCGGAGGAGGTCGAGGGCTTCCTGGAGGTGCTGCCCCGGGTGGTGGCGTCGGTGCGCGAGCACCTGGGCGCCCCGGCGCCGGCGCCGGCGGGCGCGCCGTCCGCTGCCGGCGAGGAGGAGCTGGTCGTCGACTCGCTGGGCAAGCGCTGCCCGATCCCGGTGATCGAGCTGGCGAAGGTGATCGGGGACGTCCCCGTGGGCGGGCTGGTGACCGTGCTGTCCGACGACGAGGCGGCACGGCTCGACGTTCCCGCGTGGTGCCAGATGCGCGACCAGGAGTACGTCGGGGAACGCCCGGCGGAGCGCGGAGTGGCGTACACGGTGCGCCGCCGGAGCTGACCGCCAAAGGGGCCGGGCCGAACGGGCCCGGCCCCCGGTGGCTCAGGCCAGGTGCGCCTGGACCTCGGCGGCGGCCTCGTGGCCGTACGCCTTGGTGAAGCGCTCCATGAAGTGGCCGCGGCGCAGCTCGTACTCCTGCGTGCCCAGCGTCTCGATGACCAGCGTCGCCAGCATGCAGCCCACCTGCGCGGCCCGCTCCAGCGGCAGCCCCCACGTCACGCCCGCGAGGAAGCCCGCGCGGAAGGCGTCGCCGACGCCGGTCGGGTCGACCTTGGCCTCCTCCTGCGCGCAGCCCACCTCGATCACCGGCTCGCCGGCGCGCTCGATGCGCACGCCCGCCGCGCCCAGCGTGGTGATGCGGGTGCCGACCTTGGCCAGGATCTCCTCGCCCGTCCAGCCCGTCTTGGACTCGATGAGCGCCTTCTCGTACTCGTTGGTGAAGAGGTAGGCCGCCCCGTCGATCAGGACCCGGATGTCGTCGCCGTCCAGGCGGGCGAGCTGCTGGGAGGGGTCGGCCGCGAAGGGGATGGCGCGGGAGCGGCACTCCTCGGTGTGGCGCAGCATCGCCTCGGGGTCGTCCGCGCCGATCAGCACCAGGTCCAGGCCGCCGACCCGGTCGGCGACGGGCTGCAGCTCGATCTGGCGGGCCTCGCTCATCGCGCCGGTGTAGAAGGACGCGATCTGGTTGTGGTCGGTGTCCGTGGTGCAGACGAAGCGGGCGGTGTGCAGGACCTCGGAGATGTGCACGGAGGCGGTGTCGACGCCGTGCCGGTCGAGCCAGGCCCGGTAGTCGGCGAAGTCCGCGCCGGCGGCACCCACCAGGATCGGCTTCAGGCCGAGCAGGCCCATGCCGAAGCAGATGTTGGGGCCCACACCGCCGCGGCGGACGTCCAGCTCGTCGACGAGGAAGGAGAGGGAGACCGTGTGCAGCTGGTCCGCCACGAGCTGATCGGCGAAACGGCCGGGGAAGGTCATCAGGTGGTCGGTGGCGATGGAGCCGGTGACAGCGATACGCACGGCGGGTCTGCTCCCTGCGGGGCGGTGGACGGGGTGGGGGGTAAGGAAGAGCCACACCACGTTACCGGGTCCGCCGGCGGCCCTCGGGCCCGGATCCCCATGATTGGTACACAAATCTACCTAATAGTAGGTCTTTCACGGCTCGCTCTCCGCTGCGTACGGTGCGGGTATGCCGAAGACTGTGAAGGACGTCACGCCCACCACGGACCCGGAATCACTGGACGAGCTGCGCAGGGACTGCGCCCGGATGGCACCGCACTGGACCCGCACCGCAGGTGAGCCCGGCCCCGCCGGGACCACGCCGCTCTCGCTCATCCACGGCATCACCGTCCCGGCGGGATCGGCACGGCTCCTGGACGGGATGTCGGAGTACGGCGACTGACGGTCCCGGAGGGCACCCCGCACGAGACAGTGGAACCGCTCGCTCCTGCGCTCCGTCCAAGCCGCGTCCCCCTCACGGGGGACACGGCAGTACACACATTGAGCGGAGCGAAGGAGCGATGCGGTGAGCACCGAGGGCAGCACTCCGGGCGGCAGCCCCGAGAAACGGCAGCGGAAGCACTCCCCGCTGGCGGTGGCATCGGTGGCGGCGGCTGTGCTGCTGGCCGGAGGAGGCGGCGCGTACTGGGCGTCCACGGCGTCGCACGACGGCGACGGCGGGGGCTCCGCGGACGCGAGCGCCGGCAGCGGCTCCCCGCCGCCGCTCGCGCTGGACGGGTACGGGCGCGCGGCCGGCCCCGGCGGACCGTCCCAGGGTCAGGGCATCGCCGTCGGCGAGCCCGACCCCCACGGCGTGCGGTACCGGGCCGAGGGGAAGCTGCCCGCCGGACCGCGGACCGCGGCCGTCCACCTGCCTGCCCGCGAGGTGACGCGCGAGGCGGTGGCCGCCCTCGCCAAGGCCCTCGACGTCCAGGGCGCCCCGCGGCTGGTCCAGGACACCTGGACGGTCGGCGGCGGCCCGGATGCCGCGGGACCCACGCTGCAGGTCGGCCGGCAGGGGCCGGGCAGCTGGTCGTACTCGCGCTACGGCGTGCCGGGCGGCTCCCCCTGCGTGACGCCGGAGCCCCAGGAGGGCTCGAAGGACGCGCCGGTGCCGAAGTGCCCCTCCTTCCGTGACGGCTCGCCGGCCCCGGACCCGGCCGCGGCGCGGCCCGTGCCGGAGGACAGGGCGAAGGAGGCCGCCGCGCCCGTGCTCAAGGCGCTGGGCCAGGAGGGCGCCCGGACCGACGCGAGCAAGGTCCACGGCGCCGTCCGGGCCGTCACCGCCGATCCCGTGGTGAACGCGCTGCCGACGTACGGCTGGCGGACGAGCCTGCAGATCGGTGCGGACGCGCAGGTGGTCGGCGGCAGCGGCATGCTGGACGTGCCGAAGAAGGGCGCGGACTACCCCCTGATCACGGCGGAACGGGCGCTCGACGAGCTGAACAAGGGCGCCGGCACGGGCCGGGTGAGCGTCGGCGGCTGCGCGACGGCGGTCCCGTTCAAGGACCAGGAGAAGGAGGGCGACGGCACGCCGTGCCCGGGCAAGCCGGGCGGACCGGAGCCGGTGACCGTGACCGGCGCGGCCTTCGGGCTGTCGGCGCAGTCGGTCTCCGGGCGGCAGGCGCTGGTGCCGTCGTGGCTGTTCACGGCGCGGATGCCGGGCGCCGGCAAGGGCGACACGGTGACGATCGCCCAGCCGGCCGTCGACCCGAAGTACATCGCGCGGCAGGACCGTCCCGAGAGCGGGCAGCCGAGCGGCAAGCCGACGGCGACCCCGCCGGTCTCCGGGCCGGTGCGCGTGGAGTCGTACACCGCGAGCGGTGACGGCCGCACGCTCGTCCTGCACTTCTGGGGCGGGGTGTGCAGCGACTACGCCGCCTCGGCCGAGCAGTCCTCGTCGGCGGTGACGGTGAAGGTCACGGGCACCGAGAAGCAGCCGGGCCGGTACTGCGTGCTGATGATCAAGAAGTTCGACACGACGGTTTCGCTGGACGAGCCGCTGGGCGACCGGAAGGTCGTGGACCTGGCGAGCGGCGACACCGTGCGGCAGCAGGGCAAGTAGCCGGAGGGCGGCACGGCACGCAAAAGGGCGGCCTCCCCGGAAGGGGTGCCGCCCTTTTCGCGTGTGCGTGCGCCGACGCGTCCGGCGGTTTAGCTGAACGAGTCGCCGCAGGCGCAGGAGCCCGTGGCGTTGGGGTTGTCGATCGTGAAGCCCTGCTTCTCGATGGTGTCGACGAAGTCGATGGAGGCGCCGCCCAGGTACGGGGCGCTCATGCGGTCGGTGACGACCTTCACACCGTCGAAGTCCTTGACGACGTCGCCGTCGAGCGAGCGCTCGTCGAAGAAGAGCTGGTAGCGCAGGCCCGAGCAGCCACCGGGCTGGACGGCGACGCGCAGGGCGAGGTCGTCGCGGCCCTCCTGCTCCAGCAGGCTCTTGACCTTCGCGGCGGCGGCGTCGGACAGGAGGATGCCGTCGCTCACCGTGGTCTTCTCGTCCTGAACGGACATCTGCTTCACTCCCGGGTTTGGTGCGGACTGCTTGCCTTCGGCAGCAACCCACGACGTCCCGGATTCATTCCGGGCCTGGCCTATGTCTTCCGTCTTTCATGCTCGCACACCACCCGCACCGGGGGAATGTGTCACATCGACGCGATGGCCATCGTCAAACTGACGTGAAGCAGTTATGATAGATAGCGTCAAATTGACGACAAGGCCCGTACCGGCCGTCCGCAGAAACAGAAAGGGTGCGTGTCGTGACCACCGCCCAGCCCTTGGATGTCCAGCCCACCCCCCTCGCCCTCCTGCTGCTCGGACGCGAGTCCGACCCCCGGAGCGAGCGCGGCGTGGAGTGCCCCGGCGACCTGCCGGCGCCGTCCGACCCGGATCTGGTGGAGCGTGCCCGCGCGGCCAAGGCGAAGCTCGGGGACAAGGTCTTCGTGCTCGGCCACCACTACCAGCGCGACGAGGTCATCGAGTTCGCGGACGTCACCGGCGACTCCTTCAAGCTCGCCCGCGACGCGGCCGCCCGCCCGGACGCCGAGTACATCGTCTTCTGCGGCGTGCACTTCATGGCCGAGTCCGCGGACATCCTGACCACGGCCGACCAGCAGGTCGTCCTGCCGGACCTGGCCGCGGGCTGCTCGATGGCCGACATGGCCACCGCCGAGCAGGTCGCCGAGTGCTGGGACGTGCTGACCGAGGCCGGCATAGCCGAGGTGACCGTTCCCGTCTCGTACATGAACTCGTCGGCCGACATCAAGGCGTTCACCGGCAAGCACGGCGGCACCATCTGCACCTCCTCCAACGCCGAGCGCGCCCTGAACTGGGCGTTCGAGCAGGGCGAGAAGGTGCTGTTCCTGCCCGACCAGCACCTGGGCCGCAACACCGCCGTCCGCGACATGGGCATGTCGCTGGAGGACTGCGTCGTCTACAACCCGCACCGGCCGAACGGCGGTCTGACCGCCGAGGAGCTGCGCGGCGCGAAGATGATCCTGTGGCGCGGGCACTGCTCGGTGCACGGCCGCTTCTCGCTCGACTCCGTCAACGACGTGCGCGAGCGCATCCCGGGCGTCAACGTCCTGGTGCACCCCGAGTGCCGCCACGAGGTCGTGGCCGCGGCCGACTACGTCGGTTCGACGGAGTACATCATCAAGACCCTGGAGGCCGCCCCGGCCGGGTCGAAGTGGGCCATCGGCACGGAGCTGAACCTGGTGCGCCGCCTGGCGAACCGATTCGCCGGTGAGGGCAAGGAGATCGTCTTCCTCGACAAGACGGTCTGCTTCTGCTCGACGATGAACCGCATCGACCTGCCCCACCTGGTGTGGGCGCTGGAGTCCCTGGCGGACGGCAAGGTCGTCAACCGCATCGAGGTCGACCCCGAGGTCGCGAGCTTCTCGAAGCTGGCGCTGGAGCGGATGCTCGCGCTGCCGTAGCCGCAGCGGTCGTCGCCGTCCGCGGACGCCGGGCGGGCCGGAGGGATCCGGCCCGCCCGGCGTCCGGCGTTTTCCGTCCGTCCGCGGGCCGGCGTCCGTCAGTCCGTCCGCGGGCGGACCAGGCCCGACTCGTAGGCGATCACCACCAGCTGGGCCCGGTCCCGCGCGCCCAGTTTCGCCATGGCCCGGTTGACGTGGGTCTTGACCGTCAACGGGCTGACGCTGAGGCGCTCGCCTATCTCGTCGTTCGACAGCCCGCCCGCCACCTGGACCAGCACCTCCCGCTCCCGCACGGTCAGGACGTCCAGCCGCACCGGGGCCGCCCCCGGCCGCTGCGGCCCGCGCGCCTCCCCCTGCGCCAGGAACTTCGCGATGAGCCCCTTCGTCGCCACCGGTGACAGCAGCGCCTCCCCCGCCGCCGCGATCCGGATCGCGGCGAGCAGCTCGTCCGGCTCGGCCCCCTTGCCGAGGAAGCCCGAAGCACCCGCCCGCAACGACTGGACGACGTACTCGTCGACCTCGAAGGTCGTCAGCATCACCACCCGCACCGCCGCCAGCGCCGGGTCGGAACAGATGGCGCGGGTCGCGGCGAGGCCGTCCGTACCCGGCATCCGGATGTCCATCAGCACCACGTCCGGCGCGTGGAGGCGGGCCAGCGCGACCGCCTCGGCGCCGTCCGCCGCCTCGCCCACCACCCGCATGTCCGGCTCGGAGTCCACCAACACCTTGAACGCGCTGCGCAGCAGCGCCTGGTCGTCCGCCAGGAGAACGGTGATCGGCTCAGTCATGCGGCCCAGCCTAGGCTCGGCCTCCCCCGCCCCTCACGGCTCGGTACGGGCCTGCAGGGGCAGGACGGCGCGCACCCGGAAACCGCTCGCGCCCCCCGCGCGCGGGCCCGCCTCGCAGATGCCGCCGAGCGCGACCGCGCGCTCCCGCATGCCGATCAGGCCGTGGCCGCCCCCCGGTTCCGCGGCGGTGGCGGCGGCCGGTTCCGCCGCGGGGCGCCCGCCGCCGTCGTCCAGGACGGTCAGGTCCAGGCTGCCGGGCCGGCGCAGCAGGGCCACCTCGGCGCGGGCACCGGGCCCGGCGTGCTTGTGGACGTTGGTCAGCGCCTCCTGGAGCACCCGGTAGGCGGTCAGGTCGACGGCCCCCGGCAGCGGGCCGATGACGGCCGCGGCGCCGGCCGCGCCCGTGCCGGTGGCGGGGGTGCCGGGCCCGGTGGAGGTGGCGGTGACCTCGACGCCCAGTCCCACCCGGGCGAAGCCGTCGACGAGCTGGTCGAGCACGCCGAGGCCGGGCGCCGGCTCGGTGGGGGCCTCGGGATCGCCGTACTGCCGCAGCAGCCCCACGGTGGCGCGCAGCTCCTCCAGCGCCGAGCGGCTGGCCTGGCGGACGTGGGCGAGGGCCTGTTTGGCCTGGTCGGGGCGGCTGTCCATGATGTGGGAGGCCACGCCGGCCTGGACGTTGACGAGGGCGATGTGGTGGGCGACGACGTCGTGCAGCTCGCGGGCGATGCGCAACCGCTCCTCGGCGACGCGGCGCCGGGCCTCCTCCTCGCGCGAGCGCTCGGCGCGCACCGCGCGCTCCTCGACGGCCGTGACGTAGGCGCGACGGCTGCGGACGGCGTCGCCGGCAGCGCCGGCCATGCCGGTCCAGGCGAACAGGCCGAGGTTCTCCTGGGCGTACCAGGGCGGCGGGCCGAAGAGCATGACGGCGCCGGTGAGGACGGCGACGGTCACGGCGACGATGCGCCAGGCGGTGGGCCGTTCGGTGCGGGCGGCGATGGTGTAGAGGGCCAGCGCGACGCTGGTGGCGATCTGGGTGCGGGGCGGGCCCTCGTCGCAGGCGACGACGGTGGCCACGACCGTCAGGACGCAGGTCAGGGCGAGGACCGTGCGCGGCCGGCGGCGCCGCACCACCAGGCAGGCGCAGGCGGCCGCCGTCAGCAGGACGTAGGGGAGCCCCGGCGGGCGGCGCTCGGTGTGCGGGCCCAGGTAGGCGCCGACGAGGACGAGCACGAGGACGAGGACGGCCAGCAGGCTGTCGGCGGCGAGCGGATGGGTGCGCAGCCAGCGGTGCGGGCGGGCGAAGCCCGTGGCGGCGAGGGAGGTCATCGCGGTCCGTTCGGGGGGCGGGCCGTGCGGGCGGGCCGGTGCGGGGAGAGCGGCCGCGCCCCCGCCCGGGAAGGGGCGGGGGCGCGGCGGGTGCCGGAGTGCCAAAGGAGCCGGGTCAGGGGGAAGGCGGGGTCAGCCGGGGATGAGGCCGTCGTCGCCGAGCAGTTCGCGCACGTCGGCCAAGGTGGCGTCGGGCGCGGGCAGGATCAGTTCGGAGGGTTCCAGTGCGTCGTCGGGCAGCGGTTCGCCGATGCGGCGCACGGCGTCGAGCAGGGCGCCGAGGGTGCGGCGGAAGCCCGCCTCGTCGCCGCCCTCGACCTCGGCGAGCAGCTGGTCGTCCAGCGCGTTGAGCTCGGCGAAGTGGCGGTCGGCCACCTTCACCTGGCCCTCCCCCATGATCCGTACGATCATGACGGTCTCCCTTGCCTCGGGGCGTCCGGTGCCTACGGGCTCACGTCCTCGCCGCGCCCGGTGCGCCGGGCGCGTCAGCTCTTGTCGAACCGCGGCTGCTCCTGAGGGCGGTCCTGCCGCATCTGCCCGGCGGCGCCCCCTTCGATGGCCTGCTGCCGGCCGCTGCCGCCGCCCGCGAGCTCGGCCTTCATCCGCTGCAGCTCCAGCTCGACGTCCGAGCCGCTGGAGAGGCGGTCCAGCTCGGCGGTGATGTCGTCCTTGGCCGTACCGGTCGGGTCGTCGAGCGCGCCGGAGGCGAGCAGCTCGTCGATGGCGCCGGCGCGGGCCTGCATCTGGGCGGTCTTGTCCTCGGCGCGCTGGATGGCCATGCCGACGTCGCCCATCTCCTCGGAGATGCCGGAGAAGGCTTCGCCGATGCGGGTCTGGGCCTGGGCGGCGGTGTAGGTGGCCTTGATGGTCTCCTTCTTCGTGCGGAAGGCGTCCACCTTGGCCTGCAGGCGCTGGGAGGCGAGCGTGAGCTTCTCCTCCTCGCCCTGAAGGGTCTGGTGCTGCGTCTCCAGGTCGCTGACCTGCTGCTGGAGCGCGGCGCGGCGGGTGAGCGCCTCGCGCGCCAGGTCCTCGCGGCCGAGCGCGAGCGCCTTGCGGCCCTGCTCCTCCAGCTTGGTCGACTGGTTCTGCAGCTGGTTGAGCTGGAGCTCCAGGCGCTTGCGGGACGTCGCGACGTCCGCGACGCCGCGCCGCACCTTCTGCAGCAGCTCCAGCTGCTTCTGGTACGAGTAGTCGAGGGTCTCGCGCGGATCCTCGGCCCGGTCCAGGGCCTTGTTGGCCTTCGCGCGGAAGATCATCCCCATCCGCTTCATGACACCGCTCATGGGCCTCGCGCGCCCCCTTCTGACCGAACTGATCGGGCTTAGGCTCCAGCACATCTTTCAGAACCCACAGTACGGGCCCTGCTTCCATTACCGCACTGTTCGGACGCGGATGCGCTCCTCCTGCAGGACGATCGCAAGGGTGCTCCTCTCCGGCGCAAGGAGTAGATGCGGCGCCAGGGAAGTCTCCGGGGAGGGTGCGGGCCGGCCGGGGCGCGCGGGCGCACGCCGTTGCCGGATCGTGCCCCGAAGGGCTGGGGCAGCGCCGCCGGACCCCGTACCCTTGGGTCCCGTGTTCCGAAGCCGTACGAAAGCGCAGGCCGCACCCACCGAGGTGACCGCGGACCAGCCCAAGCAGCCCCGTGACCCGCAGGCCCCGAAGGGCCGCCCCACCCCCAAGCGCAGCGAGGCCGCCTCGCAGCGCCGCTCCCTGGCGCAGACGCCCGCCAACCGCAAGGACGCCGCCCGGCGGCAGCGGGAGGCGCGCCGCGCCGACATGGCCAAGCAGCGCGAAGCGCTGGCCAGCGGGGACGAGCGGTACCTGCCCGCCCGTGACAAGGGTCCGGTGCGCTCCTTCGCCCGCGACTTCGTCGACGCGCGGTACTCGGTGGCGGAGTTCTTCCTGCCGCTGGCCCTGGTCATCCTCGTCCTGAGCATGATCAACCAGGGCAAGTTCCAGTCCTACGTGCTGCTGGCGTGGCTGGTCGTGATCCTCCTGATCGTGATCAACTCCGTGATCACCGGCATCACCCTCAAGCGTGCCCTCAAGCAGCGCTTCCCCGACGAGCCCACGCGCGGCGCGGTGCCGTACGCCCTGATGCGCACGCTGCAGATGCGCCGGCTGCGCCTGCCCAAGCCGAAGGTCAAGCGCGGGGAACGGCCCTGAGCGCCCCCGCCCCCGGCGGGAGCGCACCCGGCGCGTTCCCGGGCTTCGGCGGCGGCGCCGAGGGGTGGCTGAGCGGGCTCGGCGGGTTGCGGAACACCGTCCGCCAGGAGCTGGTCGCCCGCCAGGTCGACGAGCAGATATCCGCCCGCTTCCCCGTCGGGCGGCGGCTGCGGGTGCTGGACGTGGGCCCCGGCCAGGGCACGCAGGCGCTGCGCCTGGCCCGGGCCGGCCACGAGGTCACCGGCCTGGAGTCCGACCCCCGGATGGTCGCGGCCCTGCGCGGGGCGCTGGCCGCCGAGCCCGAGGGCATCCGGGAGCGGGTGCGGATCATCGAGGGCGACGGCCGTGACACCGGCGCGCACTTCCTGCCGGGCACCTTCGACATCGTGCTCTGCCACGGCGTGCTGATGTACGTGCCGGAGCCGGACCCGATGCTCGCGGGCCTGGCCCGGGTGCTCGCCCCCGGCGGCGTGCTGTCGCTGCTCGTGCGCAACGCGGACGCGCTGGCCATGCGGCCGGGGCTGTCCGGCGACTGGGACACCGCGCTGGCCGCCTTCGACTCGCCCGCCTACACCAACCGCATCGGCCTCCACGTGCGCGCGGACCGGCTGGAGGCGCTGACGGCGACGCTCGCCGGGATCGGCGCTCCGCTGCAGACCTGGTACGGGGTGCGGGTCTTCTCCGACCTGGCCGCCGACGGGCAGCCGGCCCCGGCCGGCGAGGAGCTGCGGCGGCTGCTGGCCGCCGAGGAGCGGGCGGGGCGCACCGACCCCTACCGTGCGGTGGCGGCGCTGCTGCACCTGTGCGGAGTGCGCGGCGGCTGAGTTTTCGTCCTCGAAGAACGCCGGGCGGGCTGCATCTTCAGCCCGCCCGGCGTTTTTCGAGCACCGGGGCCCTGGGCGGGGCCCCGGGCGAGGTCAGCCGGCGTCCGCCGCCTCGTGGAGGCTCATCGGCGACGCGTAGATCTCCGTGTCGTCCTCGAAGAGGCGGACCTGGTCGACGCCGCCGTCCAGCAGGGCCCGCCATTCCTCGCCGATCCAGGACTCCGCGTCCCCCTGCGTCGTGAACTCCTCCGGCTCCACCGGCGGGACCGTCTCCGTACCGTCGGTCTTCTCGAACCGCCACGTCCACGCCATGTCCGCCTCCTGGGGATCCGGGAACTCTGCCGTCGCAGCCTAACGGCCACCGGTCACGGGCAGTAGTGAAGGCTCGCGCCGGACGAGAAAGGGTGAGCCCCGCGCGCCCGCCGTGCACGGACGCGAGACGATCAGGGCGTGGATCTGACTCTCCTCGGCACCGGAGCCCCCGACGGGCTGCCGCGCCCCGGCTGTCCCTGCGCCGTCTGTGCCTGCGCCGTGGGCGACGCGGCGCGGGCGGCGACCGCCCTGCTCGTCGACGGCGCCCTGCTGCTCGACCTGACCCCCGGTCCGGCGTTCGCCGCCGCCCGCGCGGGCCGTTCGATCACGGGGGTGCGCCAGGTGCTGCTCTCGCACCCGCACGACGGGCCCGCCGTGGAGTTCCCGGCGGGGCTGCCCGCGCCGGGGCGGGTGCCGGACGGGCGCGAGCTGTCGGTGATCAGCGGTCACAGGGTGCGGGCGCTGGCGCTGGACGCGCCGGGCACGGGCTACGAGGTGACGTCCCCCGACGGGGAGCGGCTGCTGTACCTGCCGCCGGGTGCGGGTCCGGCCGGGCTGTCCGCCCTGCCCGGCCCGTACGCCATGGTGCTGCTCGACGTGCTGGGCCGGCCCGACGCGCTGGCCCGGCTGCGGGAGTCCGGTGCCGTGGGGCCGACAACGGACGTCGTCGCGGTGCACGTGGACCACGACGTGCCGCCGGGGCCGGAGCTGCACCGCCGGCTGGCGGCGGCGGGGGCGCGTGCGGTGCCGGACGGCACGACGCTGACCGTCGGCGACTACCACGAGGTGCCGGACGTGCCGCGGCGGACGCTGGTCGTGGGCGGGGCCCGCTCGGGCAAGTCGGTGGAGGCGGAGCGGCGCCTGGAGTCCTTCCCGGACGTCCTCTACGTCGCCACGAGCGGAACGCGCGCGGGCGACCCGGACTGGGCGGACCGCGTGAGCCGGCACCGCGAGCGGCGGCCGGGCTCGTGGCGCACGGTCGAGACCTGCGACCTGGTCCCGCTGCTGGCGCAGGAGGGCCCGCCGCTGCTGATCGACTGTCTGGCGCTGTGGCTGACCGACGCGATGGACGCGGTCGGCGCGTGGGACGACGACCGGTGGGCGGAGGGCGGCGCCAAGGCCCTGGCCGAGCGGGTCGCGGAGCTGGTCGCGGCGGTGCGGGCGACGACGCGCACGGTGGTCGTGGTGAGCAACGAGGTCGGCTCCGGCGTCGTCCCGGCCACCGCGTCGGGCCGCCGCTTCCGCGACGAACTGGGCCGTCTGAACGCGGCGGTGGGCGACGAGTGCGAGCACGTCCTGCTGGTGGTGGCGGGGCAGGCGCTGCCGCTGCGCGGCTGAGCCCGGCGGTGCGGGAGCGGGCGCAGCCCGAATGGGAGGGCCCGCCACGGGTAGTGTGTCGCGGATGAGCGGTCTGAATCTTGATGACTTCGCCACGCTGATCGAGCGTCCGGACTCCGGTGTCCGGCGGGACGCGGAGGAGCGGCGCGAGCGGCTCGGTCCCCCTTCCGGCGCGCTCGGGCGGCTGGACGAGCTCGCCGAGTGGCTCGCGGCCGCCCAGGGTGCCGTTCCGGTGAAGCCGATAGAGCGGCCCAGGATGCTGGTGTTCGCGGGCGACCACGGTGTCGCGGCCCTGGAGGTGTCCGGCGGGCCCAAGGGCGGCGCGCGGGAGCTCGTGCGGGCCGCCCTCGACGGGGAGAGCGCGGGGGCGATCCTGGCGCGGCGGTTCGGGGCCGGGCTGCGCGTGGTCGACATGGCGGTGGACTGCGACCCGGGCGAGCTGCCCGCGGACGTCACCCGCCACCGGGTGCGGCGCGGTTCGGGCCGGATCGACATCGAGGACGCACTGACCGCCGAGGAGGCCGAGCAGGCGTTCCGCGCCGGGATGGCCGTCGCCGACGAGGAGGCCGACTCCGGCACCGACCTGATCGTCCTGGGCGATCTGAGCGTCGGCGGCACCACGGCCGCGGGGGTGCTGATCGGGGCGCTGTGCGGCACCGACGCGTCCGTGGTCACCGGCCGCGGCGGCTTCGGCATCGACGACCTGGCCTGGATGCGCAAGTGCGCGGCCATCCGCGACGCGCTGCGCCGGGCCCGCCCGGTCCTGGGCGACCAGCTGGAGCTGCTGGCCGCGGCGGGCGGCGCGGACCTGACGGCGATGACCGGTTTCCTGCTGCAGAGCGCGGTGCGCCGCACCCCGGTGATCCTGGACGGCGTGGTCTCCGCGGCGTGCGCGCTGGTCGCCCAGCGGGTGGCGTTCCGGGCCCCCGACTGGTGGCTGGCCGGGCAGGCGAGCGGCGATCCGGCGCAGGCGAAGGCACTCGACCGGATGGCACTCAACCCTCTGCTCGACCACGGCGTCACAGTCGGCGAGGGGACAGGGTCTCTGCTCGCCCTGCCTTTGGTGCAGGCGGCCGCGGCCCTGGCGGCGGAGCTCCCCGAGCGCTCCTGACGAGGACGGCCGGCAGGCCCGTACGCGGCGCGAGCGCCCGGAACCCCGCTGCACCCGGGCCCCGAGGATCACTTTCATGGGAGAAGTCCGCTTGACTCCGGATGAGGGCGCTCGCACGGGCACCTGGCAACGGCGCTCCGCGTCGTTCGCGGTGTGGTACCTGCGTGCCGTTACGTTCGTCAATCTGCTCGGCGCGGTCTGGGTGTCCTTCGGCTCGGACATCCGGCGGCACAACATCGAGGAGTACTTCACGCCGTACCTGCTCACGGCCGGCTTCGCGCCGGCGGTGGTGTCGGCGTTCATGGCGATCACCCTGCGCCGGCGCAAGCGGGCCGCGTGGATCCTCAACCTGGTGCTGGCCGGGCTGCTCCTGCTGCTGCTGGCGTTCGTGATGTTCTTCCCGGAGTTCCGCCGGCACGCCCTGAACTGGTTCTCCCTGGTCGCCACCGCCCTGTTCGTGCTCGCGCTGGTGGCCGGCCGCCGCGCGTTCTACGCCAAGGGCGACCGCTCCAACCCCAAGCTGGCCACGGCCGTCGCGGCCGGCGGCCTGCTGGTGACCTCGCTGATCGCCGCCGGGCTGGTCACGGTCACCAACGAGGCCACCGACGAGCAGCGCTCCACCTTCCTCGACCGCTGGCACTACGGCGTGATGCGGCTGATCTCGATCGCCGCCGACGACTCCCGCTACGCGGGCATCGCCCCGCCCGGCTGGGTCGACGTCACCATCAACGTGATGAGCGCGGCCCTGCTGATCCTCGTGGCGTTCGCCGCCTTCCGCTCGCGCCGCGCCGCCGACCCGATCACCGCCGAGGACGAGACGAGGCTGCGCGAGCTGCTCGACAAGTGGGGCGACCGCGACTCGCTGGGCTACTTCGCCCTGCGCCGCGAGAAGAGCGTCATCTGGTCGCCCTCCGGCAAGGCCGCGGTCACCTACCGGGCCCTCGGCGGCGTCTCGCTGGCCTCCGGCGACCCCATCGGCGACCCCGAGGCGTGGCCCGGCGCCATCGAGCCGTGGCTGGCCGAGGCGCGCGAGCACGGCTGGATCCCCGCCGTGATGGGCGCGAGCGAGGAGGCCGGCACGATCTACGCGCGGCACGGCATGGACGCCCTGGAGCTGGGCGACGAGGCGATCGTGGACACCGCCGAGTTCACCCTCGAAGGCCGCGCCATGCGCACCGTGCGCCAGGCGTACAACCGGGTCAAGCGCGCCGGCTACACCGTTCGCATCCGGCGGCACGAGGACATCCCCGAGGAGGAGATGGCCGAGCTGCTGCGCCGCGCCGACGACTGGCGCGACGGGGCGACCGAGCGCGGCTTCTCCATGGCCCTGGGCCGTCTGGGCGACCCGGACGACGGCCGCTGCGTGATGCTGGAGTGCTGGGACAGCGGCTCCGGGGAAGGGGACGGCGAGCTGCGCGCGGTGCTGAGCTTCGTGCCGTGGGGGCCCAAGGGCCTGTCGCTGGACCTGATGCGCCGTGACCGCGACTCCGAGAACGGCCTGATGGAGTTCATGGTCATCGAACTGCTGCAGCAGGCGAAGAGCCTCGGCATCACCCAGGTGTCGCTGAACTTCGCGATGTTCCGGTCCGTCTTCGAGCGCGGCTCCCGGCTCGGCGCCGGCCCGGTGCTGCGGATGTGGCGCTCGCTGCTCAGCTTCTTCTCCCGCTGGTGGCAGATCGAATCGCTCTACCGAGCAAATGCGAAATACCGCCCCATCTGGGAGCCTCGTTTCATGCTCTTCGAGAAGAGCAGTGACCTGCTGCGGATCGGCATCGCCAGCGCCCGCGCCGAGGGCTTCCTGGAGGCCCCCGGCCTGCCCAAGTGGCTCAACCGCAAACACTTGGAGAGCCGGCGATGAACCGCGCGGCGCTGCTCCGCGCCGCGCGCACCGAATGGGGTCCGCTCTATGCGGCCGTGTGGGGGACGTTCGTCCGCAAGCGGCTGAAGGCCATCCCGATGACGCTCTCGGCCGTGGCCCTCACCGCCGTCTTCCAGATCGTGCAGAACCAGCCCTGGGGCTTCGGGCCCGTCCAGCGGCTGGGCTGCGTCCAGGCGCAACTGCCCTGGTGGCTGGCGTTGCTGCGCACCCCGCTGTCGCTGTTCGTGCCCGCCCTGGACCTGCCGGTCTGGGGGGCACTGGCCCAGGTCCTGATCGTCTTCGGCATCGCCGAGGCCGCCCTGGGCATGGGGCGCACCCTGGCCGTCGCCTACCTCGCGACCCTCGCGGGGACGATGTACGCCCGGCTGGCCATCGCCATCGGGCCCGGCTCGCCCCTCGGGCTGCCGCCCGAGGCCGCCGCGGTCGTCGACACCGGCCCGTCGGCGGCGGTCGTCGGCCTGGCCGTCTACGTCTCCTGGCGCTACCGGGCCTGGCTGACCTGCGCCGTGGTGGTGCTGGCCATGTTCGGCGAGGTGCTGCTCAAGCCCAATCTGGCGGGCAAGGAACACATCGCCGCCGTCGTGGCCCTGCTGGTGGTGTGCGGCGTGGACGAACTGCGCCTGCGCCACAAGCCCCGCAGCGACGCCCACCGCGAGGGGGATCAGCGGTCCGGGGCGCCCGCCAGCAGATCGTGAACCCGGTTGCGCACCGCCGCCCAGCGCGCGTCGTGGCGGTAGGCGCGCACCCGCGCCCGGCGGCGGGCCCGCGGCCGGCGCCGGTAGAAGCGCCGCGCCCACGGTGACCCGGGCCGGGCCAGCCGCACCGCCCCCACGATCGCCACGAACGGCACCACCGCCCCGATCAGGGCGATCCGCGGCTTGCCCTTGGCGAGGGCGAAGAGCGCGATCAGGAAGTTGCCGAGGACGTTCACCACCACGATGCCGCGGTCGTGCATCTCCTGCGGGGTCAGCTCGTTCACCCCGAACGGAAGGAACCCGGCGAGGACCAGCGCCACCAGAGCCGCCGTCAGCACCACGATCTCGACGCTCTTGCGGCCCTGCTCGGTCCAGTACACGTCGTCCAGGTGCAGGACGAGCGCGAACTCGTCGAGCACCAGCCCCGCCCCCATGCCGAACAGCACGGCGACGGCGGCGGCACCGAAGCCGTGGCGGCCCGAGGAGACCGCGCCGAAGCCCCCGATCACCATGAGCACCACGCCGGGCACCACGTGGTGGACGTGCAGCCCGCCGGGCCTGATGTTGCGGAAGGGGCCCTTGCCGGCGCGGATCAGCCGGGTGATCACGCGGGTCACCAGGAACGTCAGCACGAACGCCGCCAGCGCCAGCAGCAGCGGCAGCTTGCCCGGCTCGACGATGTTGCGTGTCAGCCAGTGACCCATGTGACTCCCGCTCCCGCATTGCGCCTACCGGCCAAAATACTGCCCGGGAGGGGCGGGATACCCTGCCCGCGATGACCGACACGACCTCCCCCCGGGCCACCCCCGGCGACGCGCTGCGCTTCGCCTTCGGCACCCTCACCGTCCTGCCCGTGACGCTGACCCGCTGGGACCGGCGGGCCGCACGCGGCGGGATGCTGGCGGCGCCGCTGGCCGGGCTCGTCGTGGGCGGCTGCGCGGCCGCGGCCGGCGCGCTGTTCTGGCTGCTGGGCTCCGGCCCGCTGCTCGCCGCCGTGGTCACGGCCGCGGTGCCCGCGGTCCTCACCCGGGGACTTCACCTGGACGGGCTCGCGGACGTGGCCGACGGGCTGGGCAGCGGCAAGCCCGCCGAGGACGCGCTGCGCATCATGAAGCAGTCCGACATCGGGCCGTTCGGCGTCATCACCCTCCTGCTGACCCTGCTCGGCCAGGTCGCCGCGCTCGACCGGCTCTACGCCGCCGGCTGGACGCACGGCGCCCTCGCCGCGGCCGTCGCGGCCCTCGCCGCGCGCTGCGCCCTCACCCTCGCCTCCCGCGCCGGCGTCCCCGCGGCCCGCCCCGAAGGGCTGGGCGCGGCGGTCGCGGGCGTCGTCCCCGTACGCGCCGCCCTGGCGGTGGCCGCCGCGAGCACCCTCGCGGCCGCCTGCGCCGCCGCCCCGGCGGGACCGTACGCGGCGGTGCACACGGGCCTGGCCGTGCTGCTGGCGCTGGCCGGCGCGGAGTTGCTGCTGCGGCACTGCCGGCGCCGCTTCGGCGGGGTCACCGGCGATGTGTTCGGCGCCCTCGCGGAGACCGCCGCGACCGTCGCCCTGCTGGCCGCGGCCCTGGGCTGAAATGACGCGCGGGGATACGCTCGCACATGCCCAAAGGCCCGATACCGGACGGCATCAGCGTGGCGCATACGATGCGCAGGGTGCGGCCGGCCCACCAGCCTCGGCCGAAAATTCAACGGAAGTAGGGACACCCACCACCGTGACTGCTCTGACTCTCAGCACTTCCAGCGCGGCGACGCTGCGCGCGGACGCCCTTGTCATCGGTGTGGCGAAGGGCCCGAAGGGCCCCGTCGTCGCGCCCGGCGCCGAAGCCGTGGACAAGGCGTTCGACGGCAAGCTGGCCACCGTCCTGGAGACCCTCGGCGCCTCCGGCGGCGAGGGCGAGGTGACGAAGCTGCCCTCCCCCGCCGGCCTCAAGGCCCCGGTCGTGGTGGCGGTCGGCCTGGGTGAGCTGCCGGCGAAGGGCGACGGCTTCGACGAGGAGGCGCTGCGCCGCGCCGCCGGCTGCGCCGCCCGCGCGCTGACCGGCACGAAGAAGGCCGCGTTCGCCCTGCCCGTCGAGGACGCCGGGTCCGCTGCGGCCATCGGCGAGGGCGCGCTGCTGGGTGCGTACTCCTTCAAGGCCCGCAGCAACGGCGGTGCGAAGAAGGACGACAAGAGCGCCCCGCTGAGCGAGGTCGCGATCCTGGGCGGCAAGCCGCGCGACAAGGCGTTCAAGGCCGCCGCCGAGCGTGCCCTCGCCGTGGCCGCCGAGGTCAACCGCGCCCGCGACCTGGTCAACCTCCCCTCCAACGACCTCAACCCCAAGTCGTTCGCCGCCCAGGTCCAGGCCGCGGCCAAGGAGTTCGGCCTGAAGTTCGAGGTGCTGGACGAGAAGGCACTGGTCAAGGGCGGCTACGGCGGTCTGATGGGCGTCGGCCAGGGCTCGGTCAACCCGCCGCGGCTGGTGCGCATCGGCTACACCCACCCGAAGGCGGAGAAGACCCTCGCCCTGGTCGGCAAGGGCATCACCTACGACTCGGGCGGCATCTCCCTGAAGCCGGCCGGCCACAACGAGACCATGAAGTGCGACATGGCCGGCGCCGCCGCCGTGTTCGCCGCGGTCGTGGCCGTCGCCAAGCTCGGCCTGCAGGTCAACGTCACCGGCTGGCTGGCCCTTGCGGAGAACATGCCCTCCGGCAACGCCACCCGTCCGGGCGACGTGCTGAACATGTACAGCGGCAAGACGGTCGAGGTGCTCAACACCGACGCCGAGGGCCGCCTGGTCCTGGCCGACGCGCTGACCCGCGCCTCGGAGGAGAACCCGGACGCCATCGTCGACGTCGCCACCCTGACGGGTGCCATGGTCCTGGCCCTCGGCGACCGGATCTTCGGTGTCATGGCCAACGACGACGCGTTCCGCACCGCGCTGTACGAGATCGCCGAGGAGGTCGGCGAGCAGGCGTGGCCGATGCCGCTCCCCGCCGAGCTGCGCAAGTCCATGGACTCCCCCGTGGCCGACATGGCCAACATGGGTGAGCGCATGGGCGGCGGCCTGGTGGCCGGCCTCTTCCTGCAGGAGTTCGTGGGCGAGGGCATCGCCTGGGCGCACCTGGACATCGCCGGCCCCGCCTTCCACGAGAAGGCCCCCTACGGCTACACCCCGAAGGGTGGCACCGGCTCCTCGGTCCGCACCCTGGTCCGGCTGGCGGAGCGCACCGCCGACGGCGACCTGGGCTGAGCGGGCGGCGGCACCGTACGGCCCCGGGGAATGGTCCGGGGCCGTACGGTGTTGGCTCGTTTGCTCTGAGCGAAAACGCACTTTTCTACGCACTAGTAACCCTAAAAGGTGACGCATCAGTCGTCCCGCTCCCCGGGCCCGGCGTCCCGCCGTCCGTCAACAAGTGCGAAGATGTTGTCTCGGCAGGACAGGGCCCACCCATCACAGGGCCGAAGCAAAGCGGCCGTACGACAGCCGCCGGCCGGTCACCGACGACCGGTCCGGCGCACCCATGCATGGAGGACGTGACGTGGCGAACGACGCCAGCACCGTTTTCGACCTAGTGATCCTCGGAGGCGGTAGCGGCGGTTACGCCGCTGCCCTGCGCGGAGCGCAGCTGGGTCTCGACGTCGCCCTGATCGAGAAGGACAAGCTGGGCGGCACCTGCCTGCACCGCGGCTGCATCCCCACCAAGGCTCTGCTGCACGCGGGCGAGATCGCCGACCAGGCCCGCGAGGCCGAGCAGTTCGGTGTCAAGGCCGCCCTGGAGGGCATCGACATCGCCGGCGTCCACAAGTACAAGGACGACGTGATCTCGGGCCTGTACAAGGGTCTGCAGGGCCTGGTCGCCTCCCGCAAGATCACCTACGTGACCGGCGAGGGCCGCCTGTCCTCCCCGACCTCCGTCGAGGTGGGCGGCCAGACCTACACCGGCCGCCACGTCCTGCTGGCCACCGGCTCCGTGCCGAAGTCGCTGCCGGGCCTGACCATCGACGGCGACCGCGTCATCTCCTCCGACCACGCGCTGGTCCTGGACCGCGTGCCGAAGTCCGCGATCGTGCTGGGCGGCGGCGTCATCGGCGTCGAGTTCGCCTCCGCGTGGAAGTCCTTCGGCGTGGACGTCACCATCGTCGAGGCGCTCCCCCACCTCGTCCCGGTCGAGGACGAGAACAGCTCCAAGCTGCTGGAGCGCGCCTTCCGCAAGCGCGGCATCAACTTCTCCCTCGGTTCCCGCTTCTCGGGCGTGGAGTACACCGCCGACGGCGTGAAGGTCTCGCTGGAGAACGGCAAGACCTTCGAGGCCGAGCTGCTGCTCGTCGCCGTGGGCCGCGGCCCGGTCTCCCAGGGCCTGGGCTACGAGGAGGCCGGCGTCGCGATGGACCGCGGCTACGTCCTCGTCGACGAGTACATGCAGACCAACGTGCCGACCATCTCGGCCGTCGGTGACCTCGTCCCGACCCTCCAGCTCGCGCACGTCGGCTTCGCCGAGGGCATCCTGGTGGCAGAGCGGCTGGCCGGTCTCAAGCCCGTGCCGGTCGACTACGACGGCGTGCCGCGCGTCACGTACTGCCACCCCGAGGTCGCTTCGGTCGGCATCACCGAGGCCAAGGCCAAGGAGCTGTACGGCGCCGACAAGGTCGTCGCCCTGAAGTACAACCTCGCGGGCAACGGCAAGAGCAAGATCCTGAAGACCGCGGGCGAGATCAAGCTCGTCCAGGTGCGGGACGGTGCCGTCGTCGGCGTCCACATGGTCGGCGACCGTATGGGTGAGCAGGTCGGCGAAGCCCAGCTGATCTACAACTGGGAGGCCCTGCCCGCCGAGGTCGCGCAGCTCATCCACGCGCACCCGACGCAGAGCGAGGCTCTGGGCGAGGCCCACCTGGCCCTGGCCGGCAAGCCGCTGCACTCGCACGACTGAGTCCCGAGCGCACCACCATCCGCACTAATCGTAAGGAGCAACCGCAATCATGGCGGTTTCCGTAACCCTGCCGGCGCTCGGCGAGAGCGTGACCGAGGGCACCGTCACCCGTTGGCTCAAGGCCGAGGGTGAGCGCGTGGAGGCCGACGAGCCGCTGCTCGAGGTCTCCACCGACAAGGTCGACACCGAGATCCCGGCCCCCGCGGCCGGCATCCTCGCCTCCATCAAGGTGGCCGAGGACGAGACCGTCGAGGTCGGCTCCGAGCTGGCCATCATCGACGACGGCACCGGCGCCCCGGCCGCCGCCCCGGCTCCGGCCGCGGCCGCTGCCGAGGCCCCCGCCGCCGAGCCCGCCCCGGCCCCCGTGGCCGAGGCCCCCGCCGCTCCGGCTCCGGCCGCCGCCGAGGCCCCGGCCGCTCCGGCCGCCGGTGCCGCCGAGGGCACCGACGTGGTCCTGCCCGCGCTGGGCGAGTCGGTCACCGAGGGCACCGTCACCCGCTGGCTCAAGGAGGTCGGCGAGACGGTCGAGGCCGACGAGCCGCTGCTTGAGGTCTCCACCGACAAGGTCGACACCGAGATCCCCGCCCCGGCCTCCGGCACCCTGCTGGAGATCCTGGTCGGCGAGGACGAGACCGCCGAGGTCGGCGCCAAGCTCGCCGTCATCGGTGTCGCGGGTGCCGCTCCGGCCGCCGCCCCGGCTCCGGCCGCCCCGGCCGCTGCTCCGGCTCCGGCCGCTGCCCCGGCTCCGGCCCCCGCCGCTCCGGCTCCGGCCGCCGCCGCCCCGGCCGCTCCGGCCCCGCCCCCGGCTCCGGCCGCCCCGGCTCCGGTGGCCCCGGCCGCCCCGGCTCCGGTGGCCCCGGCCGCTCCGGCCGCCCCGGCCCCCGCCGCCGTCACCCCGGCGGCCGACGGCGCCTACGTCACCCCGCTGGTGCGCAAGCTCGCCGCCGAGTCCGGCGTCGACCTGGGCACCGTCGCGGGCACCGGCGTCGGTGGCCGCATCCGCAAGCAGGACGTCATCGCCGCCGCCGAGGCCGCCAAGGCCGCGCAGGCCCCGGCCGTCGCGCCGGCTGCCGCCCCGGCCGCCGCCGCGCCGAAGGCTCCGGCTCTGGAGGCGTCCCCGCTGCGCGGTCAGACGGTCAAGATGCCGCGCATGCGCAAGGTCATCGCCGACAACATGATGAAGGCGCTGCACGGCCAGGCGCAGCTGACCTCCGTGGTCGAGGTGGACATCACCAAGATCATGCGGATGCGCAACAAGGCCAAGGACGCCTTCGCCGCCCGTGAGGGCGTCAAGCTGTCCCCGATGCCGTTCTTCGTCAAGGCCGCCGTCCAGGCGCTGAAGGCCCACCCGGTCATCAACGCCCGGATCAACGAGGACGAGAACACCATCACCTACTTCGACTCCGAGAACGTCGGCATCGCCGTCGACTCGGAGAAGGGCCTGATGACCCCGGTCATCAAGGGTGCGGGTGACCTCAACATCGCGGGCATCGCCAAGAAGACCGCGGAGCTGGCGGGCAAGGTCCGTTCCAGCAAGATCAGCCCGGACGACCTGGCCGGCGCGACCTTCACGATCAGCAACACCGGCTCGCGCGGTGCGCTGTTCGACACGGTCATCGTGCCTCCGAACCAGGTCGGCATCCTGGGTATCGGTGCGACCGTCAAGCGCCCGGTGGTCATCAACCACCCGGAGCTCGGCGAGACCATCGCGATCCGCGACATGACGTACCTGGCGCTGTCCTACGACCACCGCCTGGTGGACGGTGCCGACGCGGCCCGTTACCTGACCACGGTCAAGCAGATCCTGGAGGCCGCCGAGTTCGAGACCGAGATCGGTCTCTGACCCGAGCGCCTTCGACGGTGAGCGCTGAAGGGCGCGGCCCCGGCTCCGTACTCCGTACGGGCCGGGGCCGCGCCCTTCCGTCTGCCCCGATAATGACGTATCCGGCAGATCCGACCAAGGAGAGAAATGACCCCGCCCGTCGTGCATTCGCTGCGCGAGCAGATCCGCGAGCACATCCTCGAAGGGATCGTGAGCGGCCGCTGGCAGCCGGGCGAGCGCATCGTGGAGCGCCGGATCGCCGCCGAGCTGCTGGTCAGCCAGACCCCGGTGCGCGAGGCGCTGCGCGAGCTGGAGTCGCTGCGGCTGATCGAGTCCGTGCCCAACAAGGGCGTGCGGGTCCGTGACCTGAGCGCCGCCGACCTCAAGGAGAGCTACCCGGTCCGGGCGGGCCTGGAGCAGGTGGCCGCCGAGCTGGCCGCGGAAACCCTGGCCGAGGACGTCTCGGCGCTGGAGCGGGAGGTGGCCGCCCTTGAGGTGGCGGACCGCGCGGGCGACAGCGAGGCGCAGGCCCGCCACACGGTCGCCTTCCACCGCGAGATCGTGCGGGCCGCCCGGAACTCGGTGCTGCTGCACACCTGGGAGTCGCTGGGCATCGAGGTGTGGACGACGCTGTCGATCCGCTGGCTGAGCCCGGAGCCGCGGACCCACGCCGAGGACCACGCGGAGATCGTCCGGGCCTTCCGGCGGCGCGATCCCGCCATCGGCGAGGTCCTCAAGCGGCACGTGCTGAACTGCGCACCGCAAATCTGACGGCCAGGCATTGATCGATCATCGATCAAAGGCGTATCGTCTCCGCCGGAGCCGCGTCGCGCGCCCTGTCCTGTGACGCGGAGCGGCTCAGGGGTGACGACAGGACCCCGCGCGCTCGTCCATGCCCTGGCTCGGCACGCGGGCTCCTGTCGTCACGCCCCGCAGTGGCCCCCGGCATCATGGGGCCATGCGTGCGGCCCGTCTGATCAAACTGATGCTCCTGCTCCAGTCCCGCCCGTCGATGACCGGCCCGGAGCTCGCGCACCACCTCGAGGTCTCGGAGCGCACGGTCTCGCGGGACGTCCTCGCCCTGTCCGAGGCGGGCGTCCCCGTCTACGCCGACCGCGGCCGCACCGGCGGCTACCGCCTCATCGGCGGGTACCGCACCCGTCTGACGGGCCTGGGCCGCACGGAGGCCGAGGCGCTCTTCCTCTCCGGCGTGCCGTCGGCGCTGCGCGACATGGGCCTGGCCGACGCCGCCTCCGCCGCCCGTCTGAAGGTCTCCGCCGCCCTCCTGCCCGAGCTGAGCGACGCGCCCGCGAGCGCGGCCCAGCGCTTCCACCTCGACGCCCCCGGCTGGTGGCAGCCCCACGACCCGCCCCCTGCGCTGCCCGCCCTCGCCGACGCCGTCTGGGACGACCGCCGCATCACGGCCCGCTACCGGCGGCGGGAGACGGAGGCCGAGCGGGAGCTGGAGCCGTACGGGCTCGTCCTGAAGGCCGGCGTCTGGTACGTGGCGGCCCGGTCCGGCGACGACTTCCGCGTCTACCGTGCCGACCGCTTCACCGCGGTGACGGTCGGCGCGGAGCGCTTCCACCGCGCCGGCGACTTCGACCTGCCGGGCTTCTGGGAGGAGCGGGCGGCGCAGTTCGCCCGCTCGATCCTGCGCGACCGGGTGGAGCTGCGGCTGAGCCCGGAGGGAGTGCGCCTGCTGCCGCACGTCACCGATCCCGTGGCGGCCCGGGAGGCCCTGGCGGAGGCCGGCCCGCCGGACGAGCGGGGCCGTACGACGCTCACGCTGCCCGTGGAGACGCAGGAGGTGGCGTACGCCCAGCTGCTGGGCCTGGGGCCGGAGGCGGAGGTGCTGGGGCCGCCGGAGCTGCGCGAGCGGTTCGCGCGGGCTGCGGCCCGGAGCGCCGGCCTCTACCGGTAGTCGTCGGCGGGGGCGTCCTTGCCGCCGAAGACCACGTCCTTGAAGTACGCGAAGCAGTCGGGCCGCGAGCCGTCCAGGTCGTCGAAGCCGTACGCCGCGGCCAGCTCGCCGCTGGAGAGCGACCTGCCGTTCCAGCGGGCGCGGTCCGGGTCGGCGGCGAGGGCGGCCACGGCCCGCCCGATGAACGCGGGGGACTCGGAGATGGCGAAGTGCGGGCTCCTCGCCACCGCGTCCCGCCAGGTGGCCTCGGTGACGCCGAAGTGGTCGAGCATCTCCTCCGAGCGCAGGAAGCCGGGCGTGAGGGAGACGGCCGTGCCGCCGTGCTCCTCGATCTCCCGGGCGAGGCCGAAGGCCATGCGGATGGGGGCGTACTTGGCCAGGTCGAAGAAGAGGTTGCCCCGGTAGGTGCGGTTGAACTCCTCCGTGCCGTCCGTGACCTCCACGACCAGCCCCCCGGGCCGCCGGACGAGCAGCGGGAGGGCGAAGTGGCTGGTGATCGCGTGCGTGTCGACGGACAGCCGCAGCATCCGCAGCCCCTTCTCCAGGTCCACCTCCCAGACCTTCGTGTCGAACTCGATCAGGTGATCCCCGCCCCACACGTCGTTGACGAGGACGTCGAGCCGCCCGTGGTCGCGGTCGATGCGTTCGACGAGGGCCCGCACCTGTGCGGGCTCCAGGTGGTCGATGGGCACGGCGATGCCGGTGCCGCCCGCGGCCGTCACCAGCCCGGCGGTCTCCTCGATGGTCTCGGGGCGGTTCACCTCGCTGCGCCGTCCGCGGGTCGAGCGCCCCGTCGCGTAGACGACGGCGCCCCGGGCGCCCAGCTGCACGGCCATGGCCCGTCCGGCGCCGCGCGTGGCCCCCGCGACCAGGCACACACGGCCTTCCAGGTCCTTCGGCGCGTTCATGAACGGTCTCCTCTCGTCACCTCTTGCTGACGGGACCGACGCTCCCACCGAATCCGGACACCTTCTGTCGTGATTTCCGGGGCGACCGGAATTTCCGGGCCGACCGGACCTCGGACCACATCCGGCCGCACCCGGCTCACCGATAACAACACGGCCGCATCCGGCCCGCCCGGGGTGCGTGGCCCGGCGGCAGGCCCGATGCTGGTCCCGTGATGGACGAGACGGAGTTCTGGGAGCTGATCGACAGCACGCGCGAAGCCGCCGACGGGGACGCCCAGGACCAGGCGGACCTTCTGATCGAGAGGCTGACGCAGCTCGACCCCGACGCCGTGCTCGACTTCTCCCGGCACTTCGAGGCGCGGTACAACCGCGCGTACCTGTGGGACCTGTGGGGGGCCGCGGGCGTGCTGCTCGGCGGTGCGAGCGACGACGCCTTCGACTACTTCCGCTGCTGGCTGATCGGCCAGGGCCGGGAGGTGTTCGAGGGCGCGGTGCACGACCCGGACGCGCTCGCGGACCTCCTGGAGGACTTCGACGAAGAGGTGGACGGGGACGGGGAGGACCTGGGGTACGCGGCGGACGAGGCGTACGAGCAGCTGACGGGGGTCGAGACCCCCGACCTGGGCCTGCCGCCCCCGCCGCCCGAGCCGCTCGGCACGCCCGTCGACCTGGAGGACGAGGCGGCGCTGGCGGAACGCTTCCCCAAGGTGTGGGACAGGTTCGGCTCCTGACCGGGTAGAGGTCCGCTCATGCGTATTGCGGTAACAGGTTCGACCGGCCTGATCGGCACGGCTCTCGTGCGCTCCCTGGAGGCCGACGGCCACGAGGTCGTGCGCCTCGTCCGCCGCCCGCCCCGGCACTCCGGCGAGGTGCAGTGGGACCCGCGGCGGCCGGGAGCACCTGCCGGCGGTGGCCGGGGGAGGATGAACACCGAGGCCCTCGCCGGCTGCGAGGCCGTGGTGCACCTGGCCGGGGCGGCGATCGGCGGCCACCGCTGGACGGACGCCTACAAGAAGGAGATCCGCGACAGCCGGGTGCACGGCACGGGGGCGATCGCCCAGGCCGTGGCGGCGCTCGCCACCCCGCCCCGCGTCCTGCTGAGCGCCAGCGCGATCGGCATCTACGGCGACACCGGCGACCGGACGGTCGACGAGAGCACCCCGCCCGGCAGCGGCTTCCTGGCCGAGGTCTGCCAGGAGTGGGAGGAGGCGACGGGCGCGGCCGTGGAGGCGGGCGTCCGCACGGTGCTCCTGCGCACCGGCCTGGTCGTCTCCCGCGACGGAGGAGCCTGGAAAAGCATGCTGCCGCTCTTCCGGTTCGGCCTCGGCGGGCGGCTGGGGAGCGGCCGGCAGTACTGGAGCTTCATCGCCCTGCAGGACCACGTCGCAGCCGTGCGCCACCTGCTGGACGCCCCGTCGCTCTCCGGCCCGTTCAACCTCACCGCACCGCATCCGGTCACCAACCGCGAGGCGACCGAGGCCACGGGGCGCGTGCTGAAGCGTCCGACGCCCTTGCCGGCGCCCGCTCCGGCGCTCAGGCTCGTCCTGGGCGAACTGGCCGGTGAGGTCCTGGCCAGCCAGCGCGTCCTGCCGCGCCGCCTGCTGGAGTCCGGCTTCTCCTTCGCCCACCCGGACGTCGAGAGCGCCGTACGCGCGTCGCTGCCGGGCGGCTGACGCTCCCCCGCCCCGCATCGGGACGGTGCCGCGTGCGACCACCGTGCGACCGTGCTCGCCCTGTGCGCGACTGTTATTGACCGGAATTCTCTCTACGGTCGAGGCGAACTCGCGCATCGCCGCCGCCGGTTGAGGGCATCAGGCCCCCGAGCGAGCGGACCGACCCCGGGAGGGCACGTGCTCAGCAGCGCACGCCACACCGCACACCACGCTGACGTCGTCATCGTGGGCGCCGGCCTCGCCGGCCTGACTGCGGCTCACCATCTCACCAGCGCCGGGGTAACAGTCACCGTCCTGGAGGAAGCCCCTTACCCGGGCGGCCGCATGACCACCGAGGAGATCGACGGCTTCCGGCTGGACCGCACGGGCCAGCTGCTCAACACCTCCTTCCCGGAGCTCTTCCGCACCCCCGGCCTGGAGGCCCTCAAGCTGCGCCCCTTCACCCCCGGGGTGCTGGTCCACACCGACGGCCGCAACCTCCGCACCGGCGAACTGCGGGGTGCCAAGCGCGCCTTCACCACCGCCCGGGCCTTCGCCGCGGCCCGCGCCTCCCGCAGCGCCGGCCTCGACCAGGCGCGGCTCGGCGCGGCCCTGGCCCGCCTCGCGTCACTGCCCATGGACCGCATGCTGGCCCGCCCCGACCGGCCCACGGCGGCGACCCTCGCCGGCCGCGGCCTGCCGGCCCGGACCGTGGAGGGCTTCCTGCGCCCGCTGCTGACCTCCCTGCTGTCGGACCCGGACCTCACCACGTCCAGCCGCTGCGCGGACCTGGTCCTGCGCGGCTACGCCCGCGGCCGCCTGTGCCTGCCGGCCGGGGGCGCGGGCGTGCTGCCCCGGCTCCTGGCCGCCCAGCTGCCGCCGGAGACGGTCCGTACGGGCGTCCAGGCCACGTCCGTCGGCACCACGTCCGTCGCCACGGCGGCGCACGGGGAGGTCAGGTGCCGCTCGGTGATCGTGGCGACGGGCGCGCGGGCCGCCGCGGAGCTGATCCCGGGCCTGCGACTGCCCGGCTTCCACCCGGTGACGGTCCTCCACCACACCGCCGACGCCCCGCCGCTGCGGGACGCCTCGCTGCTGCTGACCGGCACCCGCCGGGGCCCGGTCGCCCACACCACGGTGGCCAGCGAGGTGGACCCCGACCGCGCGCCCCGGGGCCGCACCCTGATCACGTCCACGGTCCTGGGCGCGGCGGCGGCCCTGCCCGTCACCGAGCTGGACCGCCGGGCGCGGGCCCAGCTGTCCCACGTCTACAACACCTCGACCACGGCGTGGCGGCTGCTGTCCGCCCACCACGATCCGGACGCGGTCCCGGCGATGCCGGCCCCTCACGACGTCCGCCGCCAGGTCCGCCTCCTGTCGGGTCTCTACGTCTGCGGCGACCACCGCGACACCAGCACGGTCCAGGGCGCCCTCTTCTCGGGCCGCCGCGCCGCCCAGGCGGTCCTGCACGACCTGGGCATCCGCCCGGGCTACGCCGCGCAGACGCTGCGGGCGGCGTAGCCGCATCCCGGCCGCCCGACCGCCGGGCGGGTGGCCGGGCGCGGTGCCGCCGGAGGCGTCGGCCGGGCTAGAGTCCGGCCACCTTCTCCCGGTAGGCCCGGACGGCCGCCGCGTCCCGGTACGGCTCCAGCCGGCGCTCGAAGTCCCGTACGTACTCCAGCGCCCGCACCGAGCGCATCTCCGCGGCCTGCTGCGCCGCCTCCGCGCCCAGCAGGCACGCCTGCTCCAGCTCGCCCAGTCCGAGCCGCGCCGCCGCCAGCACCACCCGGCAGAACAGCCGGCTGCGCGCGTACGCCGGGCTCCGCAGCTGCAGCGACCGTTCCGCGTGCTGTGCGGCGGCCCGGTACTGCTGCAGGTCGCGGTGGCAGTGCGCGAACTCGTCGGCGAGGTGCGCCTCGTCGAAGAACCGGGCCCAGTACGGCACGTCGTCGCCCGCCCGCGAGCTCTCCAGTGCCCGTTCCGCCCGCGCCAGGGACGCCGAGCAGGCCCGTACCTCGCCCAGCACTCCGTGCCCGCGCGCCTCCACCGCGTGCAGCAGCGACTGGACCACCGGCGGCGCCCCGGAGCCGACGCCCTGCTGGGCGACGCGCGCGAGCTGCACGGCCTCGCGTCCGTGGCCCAGGTAGACGGCCTGCCGGCTCATCGTGACGAGGACGTACGAGCCGTAGGCCCGGTCCCCGGCGGCCTGGGCCAGCCGCAGCGCCTGCACGTAGTAGCGCTGGGCGAGCCCGTGCGCCGCGATGTCGTACGAGGTCCACCCGGCGAGCCGGGTCAGGTCGGCCGCGGCGGCGAACAGCCGCCGCCCGGTCGTCTCCCCGTACGTCCCGCGCAGCATCGGCTCGGTCTCGTGCTCCAGATAGCGCACGAGCGCCTGCCGGGCGTGCCCGCCGCCGTAGGCGTGGTCGATGGTCCGGAAGAGCTCGCCGACGGACCGCAGGGCCGCGATGTCGCCCATGGAGACCCGGCTGCCCGGTGCCCGCTCGGTGAGCCGCTGCCGGGGCAGCGACACCTGCCCGCCGCGCGCCTGCAGCGGCAGGCGCGCGCCCTCGGCCGAGGGCGCGGGGCCGGCGCCGCGCGCCACCCGTTCGTCCGCACGCCCGATGAGCCAGTCGCGGCTCGGCACCACCAGCCCGGCCGGGGTGAAGGCGATCTTCCGTAGCTCGGTGTGGCTGCCGGAGTCCTTGCGCCAGAGGCCGCTGACGATGTCAATGGCCTCCTCCGGCGACGCGGCGAATTCCAGCCCGGCGTACACGGGGGCGCATGCGTCGAGCCCGAGGTCCTGCGCCGACAGCCGGCGCCCGAGCCGCCGGGTGAACACCTCGGCGATCAGGGCGGGCGTGGTCCCCCGCGGCTGCTGCCCGCGCAGCCACCGGGTGACGGAGGTTTTGTCGTACCGCAGGTCGAGGCCGTGCTCTAGGCCCAGTTGGTCGACGCGGCGGGCCAGGCCCGCATTGGAGAAGCCGGCCTCCGCGATGAGCGCAGCGAGCTGACGGTTGGGGATGCGCTGTGGGGGTCGTTCCGTCATCAGCCTGCCGGTCTCCCTGGATCTTTCCTGGATCTTTGTTCCTGGAACGGCGTGAACTTAGCGGCCCCCGCCGCCCCGATCGCCACCTTCGCCCCGCATTCATCCGATCGTGTGAGGACAGATCAAATAGCCGCGGAGGGTCACTCCGGGCGACGGCCGCCTGCGGGGTTGCCGGCGCCCCGCCGTACAGTGGCAAGGGCGTGTCGCACGCCGAGAGACACCGAGACCGAGCGAGACGGACCGGGGGACGAGCCACCGGTGCGAAGAGGAGCTGCCGTGACTGAGCTGCGCTTTGTCCACCTGGGCTTCGGGCCGGACGCCGTCGAGTACCAGGAGGCGTGGCAGGAGCAGCGCAGGGTCCACGCGGCCCGGTTCGCGGACGAGATCCCGGACACCTGCCTGCTGCTGGAGCACCCGGCGGTCTACACGGCCGGACGGCGCACGGAAGACAACGAGCGCCCCTTGGACGGCACCCCGGTGGTGGACGTCGACCGCGGCGGGAAGATCACCTGGCACGGCCCCGGCCAGCTCGTCGGCTACCCCATCCTCAAGCTCCCCCGCCCGGTGGACGTGATCGCCCACGTGCGCCGCCTGGAGGAGGCCCTGATCCGCACCTGCGCGGAGCTCGGCCTGGAGACCACCCGGGTGGAAGGCCGCAGTGGCGTCTGGGTGCTGGGCGATCCGGTGGAGCAGCGCCCGGCCCTCGGCGGGCTGAGCCTGGACTTCGACCCGCGGCTGACGGACGAGGAGTTCGACCCCCGGCTGAACGGCCCGGAGTACGCCCCGTCCAACGCCGGCCAGCGCCGCGAGGACCGCAAGCTGGCGGCGATCGGCATCCGCATCGCCAAGGGCGTCACCATGCACGGCTTCGCCATGAACTGTGATCCGGACAACACCTGGTTCGACCGCATCGTGCCCTGTGGCATCCGCGACGCCGGTGTGACCTCGCTCTCCAATGAGCTGGGCCGGAAGGTGACCGTGGCCGAGGTGGTTCCCCTGGTGGAGAAGCATCTGCGGGAGGTCCTCGAGTCGCAGGAGCCCCTCCCCCGGGCCGTGGCGGCCCAGGCGGGCTGACGGCCCGGCCCCGTTGCGGGCCGGCGTCGTCAGAGCAGAGGAAATAACGGGCGTACCCTGGTGTTCGCCGAGGAATCGAAGTCATAGGGAGCCGGACGTGTCCGCTGTCGCACCCGACGGACGCAAGATGCTGCGCTTGGAGGTCCGGAACGCCCAGACCCCCATCGAGCGGAAGCCCGAGTGGATCAAGACCCGCGCGAAGATGGGCCCCGAGTACAAGGAACTCCATGGCCTGGTGAAGCGCGAGGGCCTGCACACCGTGTGCCAGGAGGCCGGCTGTCCCAACATCTACGAGTGCTGGGAGGACCGGGAGGCGACGTTCCTCATCGGCGGCGACCAGTGCACCCGGCGGTGTGACTTCTGCCAGATCGACACGGGCAAGCCGCAGGCGCTGGACCGCGACGAGCCGCGCCGCGTGGGCGAGTCCGTCGTGGCGATGGACCTGAACTACGCCACCATCACCGGCGTCGCCCGCGACGACCTGGAGGACGGCGGCGCCTGGCTGTACGCCGAGACCGTGCGCGAGATCCACCGGCAGACCGCCGGCCGCGAGGGCGGTCACACCAAGGTGGAGCTGCTCGCCCCCGACTTCAACGCGGTCCCGGAGCTGCTCGAAGAGGTCTTCGACGCCCGCCCCGAGGTCTTCGCGCACAACGTCGAGACGGTCCCGCGCATCTTCAAGCGGATCCGTCCGGGCTTCCGCTACGAGCGCTCGCTGGAGGTCATCACCCGCGCCCGCACGGCCGGCCTGGTGACCAAGTCCAACCTGATCCTCGGCATGGGCGAGACCCGCGAGGAGATCAGCGAGGCCCTGCAGGACCTGCACGACGCGGGCTGCGACCTGATCACCATCACCCAGTACCTGCGCCCGTCGGTGCGCCACCACCCCGTGGAGCGCTGGGTGAAGCCGCAGGAGTTCGTGGAGCTGAAGGAGGAGGCCGAGGAGATCGGCTTCGCCGGCGTCATGTCCGGCCCCCTCGTCCGTTCCTCGTACCGCGCGGGTCGCCTGCACCAGCAGGCCATGGAGCGACGCAGCCGGGCCGAGGCGTAGCCCGACGGCACCGACGCGTACCGACCGTCCGACGCGGCCCGTACCCTCCGGCGACAGCCGGGAAGGTACGGGCCGCGTCAACGTTTCATAGGTGTTTGACCAACAGGTCATCCATTGGTAACACCGTTCAGTGACGATAGGTGTACGCACAGCAGTACGACCCCACCGGGTACGGCTGTGCACAACCGTGTGCACACCCCCGTGCACGACCCCCGTTCGGCCCACTGCACGACCTCGCCCTCCACGCCTACGCATCCTTCCGCTCCCGAGGGGAAAACCGACATGCAGGCCGCGCCCGGTACCGCAGTTCTGGCGACCGTCACCAGCGCCTCGTCCACCTTGCCTTCCACGCTCTCCGTACGGCCCCCGTCCGTCACCGGGGCCCTGCGCGCGCTGGAGGGGCTGCTGATGCGCGGCGGACAGCGCACAGCCCGCCGGAACGCCTGGACGGCGGTGCTGGAGGACCGGCGCCGGGCGAAGGACCGCCGGGAGGCGCAGCACGTGCTGGAGGCCGTGGCGGCCCCCGGTCCGCAGGCGACGTAAACTGCGCCGTATGGCGAGGAAGGAAACATCCGAGAACCCCGGGCGACTGAAGCAGATCGCCCTGACCTACAAGATGACCAAGAAGGTCGACTCGAAGGTCGGTCTTGTCGTCGCAGCTGTGGGCATTGTCACCTTCGGTGTACTCCTTGCCATCGGCTTCTGGATCGACCACCCGGTCTACCTGGGCATCCTGGGCTTCCTGCTGGCATTCCTCGCGATGGCGATCGTCTTCGGACGCCGCGCCGAGCGCGCCGCCTTCGGGCAGATGGAGGGCCAGCCGGGAGCGGCTGCCGCGGTCCTGGAGAACATCCGGCGCGGTGGCTGGACGACGACGCCCGCGGTCGCGATGAACCGCAACCAGGACGTCGTCCACCGGGCCGTCGGCAAGGCGGGCATCGTGCTGGTCGGCGAGGGCAACCCGAACCGGGTCAAGGCCCTGCTGGCGGCCGAGAAGAAGCGCATGGCGCGCATCGTCGCGGACGTGCCGGTGCACGACATCGTCGTGGGTGACGGCGAGGGCCAGGTGTCGCTGAAGAAGCTGCACACCACCCTGCTGAAGCTGCCGCGGGTGCTGCCGGGCGCGCAGGTGACGGCCGTGAACGACCGTCTGCGGGCGCTGGGCGACCTGATGAGCAACATGCCGATCCCGAAGGGCCCGATGCCCAAGGGCACGAGAATGCCGAAGGGCCGCTGACGCGGCGGCACACGAACCGTAGGAGAAACGGGGCGGGGCGGGAACGATGAGTTCCCGCCCCGCCCCGTTGTGCGTCGCGCGTTGCGTGTGCGGCAGTGGTCCTAGATCCGCACCTGGTCCTAGATCCGCACCTGGACGGCGCGGGCGAGCCGGTCGTGCAGGCCGCGGGTGTCGCGGTCCCAGACCACGGCGGGGACGACGAGGAGGAGGAGCACGCTGCGCAGCAGGACGCGCGGCAGGGACAGCCGGGCGCCGTCCTCGCCGATGACGCGCAGGCCCAGCAGCCGCTTGCCGGGGGTGCTGCCGACGGTGCCGACGGTGAGCAGGCTGAGCAGCAGGAAGATCAGCAGGGCCCAGTTGCCGGCGCGCTGGGGGTCGCCGCCGGCGAGGAAGCCGTAGGCGATGAGCATGCAGAGCGCCCAGTCGATGACGAGGGCCCCGACGCGCCGGCCGATGGGCGCGACGGCCCCCGGCCCGCTCTCCGGCAGCCCGAGGCGCTCGCCGCGGTGGCCGAATTCGATCCCCATGTCCTCCGCGGCCGCGCGGGGACCGGAAAGCCATGATCCGATTGCTTGCCTGTTGTCCACCCATCCACGGTACTGCGACCGCATACGTTCTCCGGGGGCCGGGTGGGGGGAAAGCACCGCAGGTACGAGGCACCGGCACGAGAGGGCACGTGACGTCGACCGCGCGGCGGTTAACCTCGGCGAAACAAATGGGTCATGCTTGGGAAATCCCGTCTCTCTAGGGTCGGCCGCAGCGCGCCATTGCGATACGGACCGCGCCACCGAAGCAATCCCCGACCGCGTGCGGCCGGGCTAGGAGGAGTTGGATGTTCCAGAACGCCGACGAGGCCAAGAAGTTCATCAAGGATGAGGACGTCAAGTTCGTCGACGTCCGATTCTGCGACCTGCCTGGCGTGATGCAGCACTTCACGATCCCGGCCGCGGCCTTCGACCCCAACGAGGAACTGGCGTTCGACGGCTCGTCGATCCGCGGATTCCAGGCCATTCACGAGTCGGACATGGCGCTGCGCGCCGACCTCTCGACGGCCCGCATGGACCCGTTCCGTCGCGACAAGACGCTGAACATCAACTTCTTCATCCACGACCCGATCACGGGTGAGCAGTACAGCCGCGACCCGCGCAACATCGCCAAGAAGGCCGAGGCGTACCTCGCGTCCACCGGCATCGCGGACACCGCGTTCTTCGGCCCCGAGGCCGAGTTCTACGTCTTCGACAGCGTTCGCTTCGAGACCAGCGCGAACCAGTCCTTCTACCACATCGACTCCGAGGCGGGCGCCTGGAACACCGGTGCGCTGGAGGACAACCGCGGTTACAAGGTCCGCTACAAGGGCGGCTACTTCCCGGCCCCGCCGGTCGACCACTTCGCCGACCTGCGCGCCGAGATCTCCCTGGAGCTGGACAAGGCCGGCCTGCAGGTCGAGCGCCAGCACCACGAGGTCGGCACCGCCGGCCAGGCGGAGATCAACTACAAGTTCAACACGCTGCTCGCCGCGGCCGACGACCTGATGCTCTTCAAGTACATCGTGAAGAACGTCGCGTGGCGCAACGGCAAGACCGCGACCTTCATGCCGAAGCCGATCTTCGGCGACAACGGCTCGGGCATGCACGTCCACCAGTCGCTGTGGAGCAACGGCGAGCCGCTCTTCTACGACGAGCAGGGCTACGCGGGCCTCTCGGACACCGCCCGCTACTACATCGGCGGCATCCTCAAGCACGCCCCGTCGCTGCTGGCCTTCACCAACCCGACGGTGAACTCCTACCACCGCCTGGTCCCCGGCTTCGAGGCCCCGGTGAACCTGGTCTACTCGCAGCGCAACCGCTCCGCCGCGATGCGCATCCCGATCACGGGCTCGAACCCGAAGGCCAAGCGCGTCGAGTTCCGCGCCCCGGACCCGTCCTCCAACCCGTACCTGGCCTTCTCGGCCCTGCTGCTGGCCGGTCTGGACGGCGTCAAGAACAAGATCGAGCCGGCCGAGCCGATCGACAAGGACCTCTACGAGCTCGCCCCCGACGAGCACGCGAACGTCCCCCAGGTCCCGACCTCCCTCCCGGCCGTCCTCGACGCCCTGGAGCAGGACAACGAGTACCTCCAGGCCGGCGGTGTCTTCACCTCCGACCTGATCGAGACCTGGATCGACTACAAGCGCACCAACGAGATCGCCCCGATCCAGCTCCGCCCGCACCCGCACGAGTTCGAGATGTACTTCGACATCTAAAGCCTGCGGCCGGGCGCCCCGGAGAGGGCCCCCTGCGACTGAGCCCCGTCACCTGCCATCGGGCGGTGACGGGGCTCAGTGCTGTGCCGGGCGAAGAGTTGGGCCGGAGTTTCCTCCGCTTCATGCGGCGGTCATGCGGACCTAACGGTGGCTGGTGGGATGTGTGAGGTTCCCTATCGCTTCGGCTCCCATAGGGTTACCGCAGGTTACCGCCCTACCGAGGGAGACGCAGTGCCGTTCCTGAAGAGTGCTCGTTCCGTCCCGCTGATGGCCGTTGCGGCCACCGCACTTGCTGTCGCGGCCGCGCCGCAGGCCGTGGCCGCGCCCGCCGCCGTCCCGCCGGTGAAGGTGCTGAGTTACAACGCGTTCCTCATGAGCGCCGGCCTGTATCCGAATTGGGGGCAGGAACACCGGGCCAAGGAGATAGCGGCCGCGGATTTCTTCCGGGGAAATGACGTCGTGGTGCTCCAGGAAGCCTTCGACAATGCGGCGACCGATCATCTCAAGTCCCTTGCGGCCGACCGCTATCCATACCAGACGCCCGTCGTGGGGCGGACCAAGGACGGCTGGGACGCCACCGGCGGCAATTACTCCGCCACCTCGCCGGAGGACGGCGGCGTCACCGTGCTCAGCAAGTGGCCGATGCTGCGCAAGGAACAGGTCGTCTTCAACGACGCGTGCGGTTCCGACTGGTGGTCCAACAAGGGCTTCGCGTATGTGGTGCTGAACGTGGGCGGCAGCAAGGTGCACGTGGTGGGGACGCACCTGCAGTCCACGGACAGCGGGTGCAAGGCCGGCGAGGCCGCGGCGGACCGCTCCCGGCAGCTCCGGCAGATCAACGCCTTCCTCGATGCGAAGAACATCCCGGCGAACGAGCAGGTCCTGCTCGCCGGAGACCTGAACGTGGACTCCCGCAGTGCGGAGTACCGTTCGATGCTCGCCGACGGCGACCTCGCGCCCGCGGACACCCGCACCGGGCACCCGTACTCCTTCGACACGAAGGAGAACTCGATCGCGGTCTACCGCTACCCGACGGACGCCCGCGAGGACCTCGACTACGTCCTCCACCGCAACGGCCACGCCCGGCCCGCGGGCTGGACCAACACGGTGGTCAAGGAGCAGTCCGCGCCGTGGACGGTCTCCAGCTGGGGCAAGCGGTACACCTACACCGACCTCTCCGACCACTACCCGTTGATCGCCGGAACCGGCTGACTGTCAGTGGTGGGTGCCACGATGTTCTCCATCGGGCCCGCCGGTCGTGCGCGGGCCGGGGAACGAGGGGGAATCCGTGCTGCCCACCACCGCCGATCACGCCAGCGACCGCGCCACCGATCACGCCAGCGACCGCGCCGCCCTCGATCCGCAGCTGCTCGGTGAGGCCGAGACGTACGCCGCGGCGCTGGTCCGGCGCGGCCTCGACACCCCGGGGCAGGTGGCGGAGCTGGTCTCCGACTACTTCTACGCCGACGGCGCCACCCCCGTCTCCCCGGCGGCCGCGCGGGAGATCGTCGGCCGGCTCTGGCGCGAGCGCCTCGCCGAGCAGGAGACGTGGCCCGAGGCGACCGACGTCGGCCGGCTGGAATCGGCCTTCGCCGCGCTGGGCGCCGCCGGGGTCACGGCGCGGGCGGCCTTCACCTGCTGCATGTCCTGCGGCACGGCCGAGATCGGGGGCGAGGCCGCCGAGGGTGATCACGGCTACGTCTTCTTCCACTCCCAGGACGCCGATGCGGCCGCCGCGGGCCACGGCCTGTGGCTGCGGTACGGCGTCCACGGCGCGGACGCGGACGGCAGCGGCACCGTGGCCGTCGGGCGCGCGGTGGTGGCCGCCCTCGCGGCGGCCGGCCTGACCGGCACGTGGGACGGAAATCCCGCCCGGGCGATCAGCATCGAGGCGTTGGACTGGCGCAAGCGGCTCGCGCCCCTGGCCGACTGAGGCGGCTCCGCAGGGGCGGTCGTGACCGACCGTGACCGCGCTCCCGGCGCGACGTGACGCACGTCGCACCGACGATCAAGGACGATACAGGTCAAACGTCCGCATGAACTGCGCAAAGAGGTCTGCTGCCCCGCCCCCGGTCATGCTTCAATAGGGGCATGGCCAGCCACCAGAACACCGCGACGGGTCGCAACGACCTTGAGCCCTTCTGGCCTTCTCGCCAGCACCACGACTTCGACCGAGTGTGTTGTCGCGCGTCCTTCGCGCAGGCCCTCTCCTCTCGCTGACGCCCACGTCGAAGTCAGCCGCCGGCACCGGTTCCGGCAAAGCGGCCCGCGCCTGCACGTCCTCTCGACGTACCGCGCGAAAGAGCTGAGCCCCATGTCGAACCTCCGCACGCTGCCCGCCCCCGCGTCCACCACCGCGACCGCCCCCGTGCTGCCCGCCCAGGCCGCCCATCGCCACCGGCTGCGCGCCGTGGCGCCGGACGAGGTGCCGCCCGTCGCCGACCTGCTGCACCCGGGCGCCACCTGGATGCCCGCACCGCAGCACGCGCTGCCCACCCTGCCCGGCCAGCCGCCCATGATCGGGTACCTGGTGCTCGTGCCGGCCGAGCAGCCGCCCGCGCCCGAGCAGCCGCTCACCGAGGGGGACGGCCTGGTGCGCATCGACCCCGAGGAGCGGACCGCGCACGTCGCGGGCCGTCTGCTGGACCTGACCTACCTCGAATTCGAGCTGCTGGCGCACCTCGTCGCCCACCCGCACCGGGTCCACACCCGTGATCAGCTGGTGACGACCGTCTGGGGCTACGGGCACGTCGGCGACGGCCGTACCGTCGACGTCCACGTCGCCCGGCTCCGCCGCAAGATGGGCGCCGAGTACCGTTCGTCGATCGTGACCGTCCGCCGCGTCGGCTACAAGTACGCACCGCCGGCCGGTTTCTGAGCCCGGTCCGGGGCGGCCGGGAGGCCCGGGTGGGAAGGTGGGGCCATGACCGACACCTCCGAGCTCGTCACGCTCCTCGGCCTCCAACCGCACGTCGAGGGCGGCTGGTTCCGCGAGACCTGGCAGACGTCCGGCACGGCCGTGCCCGAGGGATACGGCGGGCCGCGCCCGCATGCGACCGGCATCTACTTCCTGCTCCACCCCGGTGAGCGTTCCCGCTGGCACCTCGTCCGCTCCGACGAGCTGTGGCTCTGGCACCGCGGGGGCCCGCTGCGGATGCGGCTGGGCGGCTCCGGGCCGGCCCCCGACGAGGCGGGTGCCACCGAGGCCGTGCTGGGCGCGGACGTCGAAGGGGGACAGCGGCCGCAGCTACTGATCCCCGGCGGGGTGTGGCAGTCGGCGGAACCGGCCGGCACCGAGCCCACGTTGGTGACCTGCGTCGTGTCCCCCGGCTTCCACTACGAGGACTTCACGCTGGCCGGGGAACCGGCCGGGGAGCCGTCCGCGTAGCCCTGGTCCGGAGCGCCCGTCAACTGGGTTGAGCCGGAGGCGGGATGCGCACGATCATGGCCCGATGACCTCCCTCGCCGACCGCCTTCCCCGTCTCGCTCCGCTCTACGTCGGGGGCGTGCAACTCGGCGCGTACGCCCTGCAGCGCATACTCACGCCGGCCATGCGCGAGCGCGTGCTGCGCGACTGTTCCACCAACGTCGACAACCTGCGCGCCGGCCGCTGGGACACCCTCGCCAGCAGCGCGCTGATGGTGGAGGCGCCGCTGGAGCTGCCGTACGCACTGCTGCTCCTGGCCGTGCTGGGCTATACGGAGTACACCTACGGAGCGTGGTGGGCGGCGGCCGCGTTCCTGTACGGGCACGTGGGCGCGTCCTTGGTGGTGTACGGAGGGCTGCGCGCCCTCCGGGCGGGGGCGCGCACGCGGTCCGCGATAGACGTGGGCGCGAGCTACGGCTTCAACGCGGTGGCCGGCGCGCTGGCCACGGCGCTGCCGCGCGGGCGCGTGCGCACCGGGGTCGGTGCCGGCCTGCTCGTCCTCGCCGTACGGCCCTGCCTGCGCGGCCGCGGCCGTGCGACGTTCACGGACGCCGGGCACCTGCTGGCGCTGCTGCTCGGCATGGGGCTGGGACCGGCTCTGGCCAGGGGGCGGCGTCGCGGACTCGCCCACCGTTCTTCACAATAAAGGGAGAAAATGCGATAAGCAGAGCAAGGCACCGAGGGAGACCGGCCCATGCCGCAGCAGGTGGATGTCTCGACGATCATCAACTTCCGTGACCTCGGCGGCATCCCGCTCGTCGGCAACTCCGCCGTCCGGCCCGGTCTGCTGCTGCGCTCCGGCCAGCTGGACCGCCTCGACCCGCAGGCCGATCCCGCCGTCGCCGCCCTCGGCATCCACACGGTGGTGGACCTGCGCACCGAGCACGAGCGCCGCGAACGCCCCGACCGGCTGCCGGACGGCGCCCGGCTGATCGTCGCCGACGTCATGGCCGCCATGGCCGGCACGGCCTCCCAGCAGGGCTCTCCGGAGAACGCGGCCCCCGCCCGCCTGGAGACGGTCCTCGGCAACCCGGCGACCGCCGAGGAGTACCTGGGCGACGGCAAGGCCGAGAAGCTCATGGGCGACACCTACCGGGCGTTCGTCACCTCCGCGTCCGCCTGCCACGCCTACCGCCTGCTGCTGACCACGCTCGCCGAGCCGGACTGCGGGCCGCTGCTCTTCCACTGCACCGCCGGGAAGGACCGCACCGGCTGGGCGGCCACCGTGATCCTGCTGCTGCTCGGCGCGGACGTGTCGGCCGCCGAACGCGAGTACCTCGCCGTCGTCCCGGCCGTGCGCGCGGCCTTCGCCCCGCACGTCGACCGCTTCACGGCCGCCGGCGGCAACCCGGACATCGCCGACGCGATCCTGGGCGTCCGTCCGGCCTATCTGGCGGCGGCGCTGGAGGAGATGCACCGGGTCCACGGCGACGTCGAGTCCTACGTGCGCGACGGGCTCGGCATCCCGGACACGGCCGTCGACCGCATCCGCGCCCGCTGCATCGCCTAGGGCGTGTCCGATGGGTCGGTGCGGGCCCCGCGGCGTCTGGTGCTGGGGGCACCTCCCAGCGGTAGCTGGGGGAGCATCGCAAGGCGGAGCATCTCCCGCGTACTGGGCGTACTCGGGTGATGCGACAACGCGGCGAGGTGCCGTGCCTGGGGGCACCTCCCAGCGGTAGCTGGGGGAGCGTCGTGGGGTCTGTGCTGACCCATCGGACACGCCCTAGCCCGGCCCCAGCCTGGTCCGGCCCCCGCAAGGGCCACCGCAGCAGCAGCCGGGGGGGGCGGCGTCCGAACAGGCGCCCAGACGGGTGAAGTGACCATCCCATCATTCACTCGTTCTACGGACGTGGAGCAGCACGCTACGGCCCCCCGGCCCCTCACCCAGGCCCCTCCGGCCCCCGTCGACGTCGAGCAGGCCGAGGCCGCGCTCATCGAGCACTACCCCCGCCTCGTCCGGCTGGGGTACCTCGTGCTGCCGCCCGCGCTGGGCCGCCACCGCCGGGTCCTGACCGCGCACGCCCTCGTCCAGCGGGCGCTGCCCCGCACCCGCGGCGGCGCGAAGGAGGCCGGCGTCCCCGCGCCCCGCGGCGCGGGGGGCTTTCCCGGCGACCCGGGCTACGCCTACGTACGGCAGCGGGTGCTGCGGGCCGCGCTGCGGGCGGGCCGGCCGCGCGGGCCGTGGCGGCTCCCCCGGCCGGGCCAGCTGCCGCCGTCACTGCCGCAGGTGTGGGGGCTGCGCCTCTTCCCGCGCTCGGGCGGGGCCGACGAGCTGGTCCTGGACCAGGCCCTCGCCGCGCTGTCGGGGCCGGGCCGGGCCGCGTACGTCCTGCGGGAGCTGGAGCTCCCCACCGACCACGACGTGCGGCAGCTGCTGTCCTCGGCCGGTGTGAGCGACCCGGACGCGGCGCTCGCCGAGGCGGACCGGGTGCACGTCCCGGCCGGCAGCAGGGACGGCTCGCTGCTGGAGTCGGTGGAGTTCGACCCGTGCTCGCTCCAGGCACGGCCCACCGACCTGATGCGCCGCCGCCAGCACACCCGCGCGGCCCTCGCGGCCGCCGCCGCGGTCGTGGTGTGCGGGACGCTGCTCGGGCTGCCGGGCGGGGGCTGGGGGCCCGACGGCGCGGCCGCCCCGCCCTACGCGCAGAACGCCGCGGCCGAGCAGGCCCTGGACCCCGCCCGGCTGACCACGGCCTCCCCCACCGCGTGGAAGCGCGCCGACCGTCCCGGCTTCGCCGTCTGGCCCGCGCGCGGCAACCGCACCGGCGACCGGGAGCTGCTGCGCCGCGCGCTCGCCGTCTGGGCGCGCCCCGGGCGTTCGGTGCAGGTCACGGCGACCCCGGGCACCGCACCCGGGCCCGCGGCCGGGCCGCCGCAGCTGCTGTACGCGGGCGAGGTGGACTCGGCGGTGGTCGTGCTGCTCCACGACGGGCTGCGCGTGGTGCGCTATGCCGAGGCCCGCAGCGGCGACACCCGGTCCGCCGCCCTGGACTTCGCGCGGGCGGACGCGGCGGACACCGGCACCGCCACGGCCCTCGTCGTCGGCCGTACCGACGGCAACGTCCGTTTCCTGACCGCCCCGTGGGTGAACGACGCGGCGGTGCGCGACCTGCTGCAGCCCGCGGGCGGCGCCGAGCCGTTGCACCGCGACGCCGACGGCCTGACGGACCCGGTGACCAGCCCGGCCGCGTCGAGCGACTGCCACGGGTGGAAGGCGCTGCAGTTCGGTGACCACCTCGTCTCCGACCTCGGCGAGCTGCTGCCGGCCCGGCTCACCGCCGGATCCCCCGCCGCCCCGCACGACGTGAGCGGCCCTAAGGACCGCGCCGGCTGGGCGCACACCGCCTGCCACCTGGCGTCCGTCCGGGGCCAGGGCGTGCGGTCGGTCAACTCCTGGCAGTTCGCGACGCAGGTGCTGCCCGGGGGTGCCGGGAGCGCGGAGTGGTTCTGCACCCGCGCGGAGACGTGGCGGGGTGCGGGCAGCCGGGTGCTGGCCCAGTTCCAGGCACCCGGCACGCGGACGGGCGCTCCGGGCGCGGTCGTCGCCCGCGCCGAGGACTCCCCCGCCTGCGGGGCCCGCGAGCCGCACGTCCTGGCGGGCGCCCTGTGGAAGTCGGCCAAGGGCAACTGGTACGCCCTCGCGGCGGGTGGCGGCGAGGTGACCGCCGTCACCGCGAGCGGCGGGGTCACCGGCAGCGCACCCGGCCCGCTGCTGGCCCTGCCGGCGAAGCCGGGCGCCCGCACGGAGCTGAGCGCCCGGCTCTCGGACGGCACACGGATCACGCCGCTGCACTGAGTGCTTTTGCACTGAGTACCGCTGTACTGAGTGCCGCTGTCCTGAGTGCTCCTGCGCCGAGGCCGAGGCGCGTCCTCAGGCCCGGCGGAAGACGGCGACCGTGCGGGCCGGCACGGCGAAGGTGCCGGAATCCGCCCGGTAGGAGGCGGACGCGACGGTCGCGTCGGCGCCCTGTGCCTGGACGGGGTGCAGGGCGTAGCCGGTGCCGGCGAGGGCGTCGATGCGCTGGGTCTGCTGCTGCGGGGTGGCGTTGAGGACGACGACGAGGTCGTCGAGGCGCAGGGTGACGACGCCCGGGGTCTCGTCCTTGCCGGAGAGCGGGAAGGACAGGCTCCGCTGGACGGCGTCGGCGGTCGGCAGGCTGAACGCCTTCTCCGTCGTGCGGATGCGCAGCAGGTCCCGGTAGGCGGCCGAGGCCGAGGTGACGGGACCGCAGCCGGGGCGCAGCGCCGGGTCGGCGAGGAGGGGGCGGGCGTAGGGCCACTTGTCCGCGTTGTCGCGGGCCGGGGGCAGACCGCGGCCGAATCCGTTGCCGTCGGCGCAGTTCCAGTGGAGGGCGTTGAACCAGTCGCCGCTGTCGTAGGAGTTGCGGTCGAGGGACTTGGAGCGCAGGAGGTCCGTGCCGGCCTGGGAGAGGGCCGGGCCCTGGGAGAGCGTGGCGGCGGCCAGCGCGACGACCTGGGCGCGGGCCCGGTCGGCGGGGGTCGTGGCCTGGGGGAGCTTGTAGGCGAGGGCGTCGTAGAGGGTCTCGTTGTCGTGGGCGTCGGCGTAGGACAGGGCGTCGCCGGGGGCGGCGGCGTAGCCGGCGGGCGAGCCGTTGTAGTCGACGTCGGCGCCGCGGACGCTGCGGCCGGTGGAGTCGGTGAAGCGGTAGTCGGCGAGGTTGCCGGTCAGGCCGACCTTGATGAGGTCCTGGGCGTGCAGGAGCCGGGCCCGCTGCTCGGCGTGGGTGCCGTTCGCGGGTGAGTCGTTGGGGTCGGTGAACAGGCCGGAGGCGAAGCCCTGGACGCGGGGGTCGGCGTCGAAGGGGCCGCCGCCGCGGATCGCGTCGCGGGAGCGGTCGGAGAAGGTGGCGATGCCGGTGCCGGCCATGTTCTTCTGCGTGGCCTGGACGAAGCGGGCGTCGTTCGCGACCTCGCCGAAGTTCCAGCCCTCGCCGTAGAGGACGACCGATTTCCCGTCGACGCCGTCCTTGGCGGGCGTCAGGGCGTCGAGGGCCTTGCGGACGGCGAGGACGTTGGCCTTGGGGTGGTGGCCCATGAGGTCGAAACGGAAGCCGTCGACCTTGTACTGCTTCGCCCAGGTGACGACGGAGTCGACGACGAGCCTGCCCATCATGGCGTGCTCGGGCGCGGTGTTGGCGCAGCAGGTGGAGGTGGCGACGGTGCCGTCGTCGAGGAGGCGGTGGTAGTAGCCGGGCACGATGCGGTCGAGGACGGACTTGTCGTCCTGGCCGGAGGCGGCGGTGTGGTTGTAGACGACGTCCATGACGGTCCGCAGCCCGGCGCCGGCCAGGCCCTGCACCATGCGCCGGAACTCGACGGTGCGGCGGGCGCCGTCGGGGTCGGAGGCGTACGAGCCCTCGGGGACGGTGTAGTGCAGCGGGTCGTAGCCCCAGTTGTAGGCGTCGCGGGCGGCGGTCTTCGCCACGCATGCCTGCTGCCGGTCGGAGTCGGCCGGAAGTGCGGCGAGGTCGCAGGGCGGCTGCGCACGGTCGGCGGCGCGTTCGGGGACGGTGGCGAAGTCGAAGACGGGCAGCAGGTGGACGTACGAGGTGCCGGCGTCGGCGAGCTGCCTGAGGTGGCGCATGCCGGGCGCGTCGCGGTCGGTGAAGGCGAGGTAGTCGCCCCGCGGGGAGAAGTCGCGGATGTGCAGTTCCTGGATGCGGGCGTCGCGGAAGGGCATGGCCTTCGGCTTGCGCATCCGCTGCCAGCCGGCGGGTGCCAGGGCCGGGTCGGCGAGGTCGGTGACCAGGCTGTCGGTGGAGTCGGCGGTGAGGGCGGTGGAGTAGGGGTCGGTGACGCGGTTGGTGACGACCTTCCCGGCGGCCGGGGCGTGGACGGTGACGGCGTAGCGGTAGGGCTTGCCGGCCCAGTCCCGGCTGCCGGTCGCGCTCCAGACGCCGCTGGCGTCGTCGCGGCGCATGGGGACGGTGCGGCCGTCGAGTTCAAGGGCGACGTTCTTGGCCGTGGGCGCCCAGACGGAGAGGGTGGGGTGGCCGTTGCGGAAGGTGGGGCCGAGGGGGGCCTTGGTGGCGGCGGGGGCGTAGAGGTCGTCGAGGACGCCGGGGATCTGGACGCCGGTGGTGACGGTGCCGGCCTGTGCCAGGACCTTGCCTCTGAGCGCGGTGCGTTCCTTGCCGTGGGCGTCGAGGTGGAAGGCGTCGTGGGTGGCGGCGAGGCGTGGGTACTTCGCCAGGCCGCCGGGCTGGGGGGTGAGCGCGAAGCTGCCTCGGTCGTGGACGAGGCGGTGGGGGTGGGTGGGGTTGCCGAGGTTTTTGGGCCAGGCGAGGGTGTGTCGGTCGAGCCACTGGACTTTGGCGTCGGTGGGAGTGGGGGCGGCACTCGCGGTGCCGGTGCTGGCGGTGGGCGCCACCAGCGCTATCACTGCCGCGAGTGCGGCGAGGCGTTTCACGCAGGGTCTCCTTCGGCTGGGGTCAGGACGTGGCGCTTGCCCCGGTCCCGCCCTTTCTCCGTTTCCCGGGGCTCCGCCCCGGACCCCGCTCCTCAAACGCCGGAGGGGCTGGATTGTGCCCGGACGGACTGGATTGTGACCGGACGGGCTGGATTGTGACCGGACGGGCTGGATTTTCAGCCCGTCCGGCGTTTGAGGACACCGCGCGTCAGTGCGGTCCGGGGTCCGGGGGCGGAGCCCCCGGTCAGGGGCGGGGTGGGGAAGGCTCAGTGATCAACCGCACGTACGCGCGCCCGCGTGCAGCGCCAATGCCGTGTTCGGGGCGACGGTCGCCGCGAAGCGGCCGTCCGCGGCGACCGTCACGCGGCGGCCCGACTGGACGTCGCAGTAGTCCCCGCCCGGCAGCGACGTCTGGAAGGTCCGGCTCAGCGCGAAGCCCTCGTGGTTGACGACCACGTAGCCCTTGTCGCCGCGCCCGAAGGCGATCGCCTGGTAGCCGTTGTCCCACCACCCGGTGACCGGCGTCCCCCGCACGGCGTTGCGGAACGCCACCATGCTCCGGATCTCCGGCCACGTGTGCTGGCACTTCCAGCCGTCCTGCCAGCAGGCGCCCACCACTCCCCCGCGCGGCGGCCCCGCGTCCCGGTCGGTGAACTCGTAGCCGGAGTGGACGTCCGGGGAGCCGTAGGGCCAGGCGAGCATGAAGACGTTGGCGAGCGTGTAGGAGGCGCCGTCCTTGTAGCTGAGGGTGTCGCCGCCGCGTTCGGTGTCGTGGTTGTCGACGAAGACGGACGCCTGGGAGGAGGGCAGGTAGCCCCAGCCCTCGCCGTAGTTCCTCAGGTAGGCCAGGCGCTCGCCGAGGAACACCCGGCGCAGGTCGCGCGCGTAGCGGAACTCCTGGACGTCGCCGTTGCCCAGGTACTCCTGCGGCTGTACGGCTTCGCCGGCGCCGTGGATGGTCTCCTGCTTCCAGTAGACGTCCGGCTTGCTCAGCTTGGCCTTGACGGCGGCGAGGTCCTCGGTCGCGATGTGCTTGGCCGCGTCGATGCGGAAGCCGTCGACGCCGAGGGCCAGCAGGTCGTCGAGGTAGCGGGCGATCGCGGTGCGGACCCGGTCGCTGCCGGTGTCGAGGTCGGCGAGCTGGACGAGCTCGCAGTTCTGGACGTCGTTGCGGCTGGTGTAGTCGGTGATGGGCGTGCGGCAGCGGTGGAAGTCGGCGTCCTCGTAGAGGCCGGGATAGCCGTACTTCGTATACGGCGTGCCGCCGGTGCCGGTGCCCTGGCCGGCCGACATGTGGTTGATGACGGTGTCGACGACGACCTTCACCCCGGCGGCGTGGCAGGCGCCGACCATGGCGGAGAAGGCGGCACGGTCGCCGAGCCGGCCGGCGATGCGGTAGCCGACGGGCTGGTAGGAGGTCCACCACTGCGGGCCCTGAATGTGCTCCTGCGGCGGGGAGACCTGTACGTAGCCGTAGCCGGCGGGGCCGAGGGCGGTACGGCACTCGGTGGCCACGGAGTCGTACCGCCACTCGAAGAGGACGGCGGTGACGTCCTTGGGGCCGGGGGCGGCCGCCTGTGCCGGGGGCATGGGGAGGGTCGCGCCGGCCACGAGGGCGATTGCGGCGGTCAGGGCTCTTCGGGCTATGCGGGACATGGCGGTGGGGGCCATGGCGCCTCCAGGTGTGGGGGAAGGATGCCGGTGCAGCCTGTGCGGCAACCCGCCGCCCCCGTAAGGCCCCTGAGGCTTGGAAGCTTCTTGCTGCAAGCTTGCCCGCACGGCAGCAAGCGCTTGCCGGTCGAGACCGTACGAGCCCCGCCTTCCCCGGTCAACCCTGGGGACACGGGATGGTTACAACCCCGAAATCTTGCAATTCCCTTCTTGCAAGGTCTTTCGCAAGAGATTGCAGCCTGTTAGCTTCCTCCTCAGCTCGGGCCGCCCGTCCCCCCAGGCGGCCTCCTGAACGAGGAGTCCATATGCGAAGAGGCATATCGGTCGCCGCCGTCGTCGGCGTGCTGGCCCTGACCGCAACCGCCTGCGGCGGTGGCGGCGACAGCGGGAGCGACGGTTCCAAGGCCGCGCAGGACCCGGGCAGTGTGAGCGGGACCATCACCTGGTGGGACACCTCGGACGCCACCAACGAGGCCCCCGCGTTCAAGAAGCTGGTCGCGGCCTTCGAGGCGAAGTACCCCAAGATCAAGGTCGAGTACGTCAACGTGCCGTTCGACCAGGCGCAGCAGAAGTTCAAGACCGCCGCCTCGACCGGCAAGGGCGCCCCGGACGTGCTCCGCTCCGACGTGGGCTGGACCCCCGGCTTCGCCCAGCTCGGCTACCTCAAGGACCTCACCGGCACCCCCGCCCTCGACAAGAGCGAGGACTTCCTCGACGGCCCGCTGAAGAACGCGGCGTACCAGGGCAAGACGTACGGCGTCCCGCAGGTGACCGACACCCTCGGGCTCCTCTACAACAAGGAGCTGTTCCAGAAGGCCGGCGTCGACAAGGCCCCGGCCAACTGGCAGGAGGTCAAGGAAGCCGCCGCGAAGATCAAGGACAGGACGGGCGCCGAGGGCATCGGCCTCAGCCCCGACAGCTACTACTCGCTGCCCTTCCTCTACGGCGAGAAGAGCGACCTGGTCGACGCCGACAAGAAGAAGATCACCCTTTCCAACGCCGCCTCGCGCAAGGGCATCGAGACCGCCGTCGACCTGGTGAAGTCCGGTGCCGCGCCCAAGCCGGCCGGCACCGACGGCTACAACGTCCTCAAGACGGACTTCAAGAACGGCAAGCTGGCGATGCTGATCGACGGTCCCTGGGCGACCAAGGAGATCTTCGGCGGCGACGCCTACAAGTCCCGCGAGAACCTGGGCATCGCGCCCGTTCCGGCCGGCTCGACCGGCACCGCGGGCGCCCCGGTCGGCGGTCACAACCTGGTGGTCTACGCGGGCTCGAAGAACTTCGACGCCTCCTACCTCTTCACGCAGTTCATGACCGAGGCCGCGCAGCAGGAGAACGTCTCCAACGCCATCGGCGTGCTGCCGACCCGCAAGTCGGCCTACACCAAGGCCGTGCTGGACGACCCGGTGCGCAGCGCCTTCCACAACGCGCTGGACAAGGCCCACGCGCGGCCGCCGATCCCGCAGGGCGGTGACCTGTTCACCGACTGGCTCCAGCACTACACCAAGATCCTCACGCTGAAGGAGGAGCCGAAGGAGGGCATGGACGCCACGGCCAAGGCCTGGCAGTCCGCGCTCCTCAAGGACTACGGCATCGAGGAGTAGACCCTCATGTCCACAGTCGTCACCCGGGTCAGGCGCTCCTTCGGAACCCACTGGTATGCGTGGGCGATGGTCCTGCCGGTCGTCATCGTGCTGGCCGTCCTCGTCGGCTATCCGCTGGGGAGGGGCATCTACCTCTCCTTCACGGACGCCAACGAGGCCAACGTCGGGCGCACGATCGGCGTCAACCACATCGAGGCCACCTACCAGTTCGTGGGGCTCGACAATTACTGGAAGGTGCTCTCCGGTCAGGAGGGGCACTTCTACTCCAGGCTGACCTGGACCGTCCTGTGGACCGCGTCCTGTGTCGTCCTGCACTACACCATCGGCCTGGGCCTGGCGCTGCTGCTCAACCGCCAGGTCCGGTTCAGGGCCCTGTACCGGGTGCTGCTGATCCTGCCGTGGGCGGTGCCGGCCTTCGTCGCCACGTTCTCCTGGCGGCTGATGTTCAACGAGAAGTACGGCGTGCTCAACGCCTTCCTGTCCGGGCTGGGGCTGGACCCCGTGGACTGGCTCGGTGACAGCACGCTGCAGAAGGCGTCGGCGGTCGCCGTGAACGTCTGGCTCGGGGTGCCGTTCATGATGGTCGCCATCCTCGGTGGCCTGCAGTCGATCCCGGGCGAGCTGCACGAGGCCGCCGAGATGGACGGGGCCTCGCCGTGGCAGCGGTTCCGGCACGTGACGCTGCCGGGGCTGCGGCCCGTGAGCGGGACGGTGATCCTGCTGGGCACCATCTGGACGTTCAACATGTTCCAGGTCATCTACCTGCTGATCGGGCAGGGGGCGAGCTCGGAGAGCGAGATCCTGGTGACGTACTCCTACCGGCTCGCCTTCCAGGGCGTGCGCGACTACGCGGGCTCCGCGACGTACGGCATCCTCATCCTCTCGCTGCTGCTGGTCTTCGCCGTCTTCTACCGCCGGATGCTCACCCGACAGGAGGCCACGACGCGATGAGCTCCACCACCGTCAGACCGCGCGGGCGCGGACAGCGCTCGCGCGCGGCCTCCGTCGCCCTGCACACGGCGCTGATCTGTGCCTCCGCGATCTCCCTCTTCCCCGTCCTGTTCATCGTCTTCGTCTCGCTGCGCGGGCGGGACGGCTGGCAGGAGCCCACCCGCTTCGTCGGGTTCGACTTCTCCAACTACACGCACATCCTGGGCGAGACGAAGTTCCTGACCTGGTTCGGCAACTCCGTGATCGTGGCGCTGGGCGCGACCGTGCTGGGCGTGCTCATCGCGGCGACCGCCGGCTACGCCGTGTCGCGGATGCGCTTCCCCGGGCACCGGCCGCTGATGTGGACGTTCCTGGTGGTGCAGATGTTCCCCATGGCGGTGCTGATCGTGCCGCTGTACAACATCCTCGGCCAGCTGGAGCTGCTCGACTCCTACGCGGGTCTCGTCCTCACCTACTGCTCGGTGTCGGTGCCGTTCTGCGCCTGGATGCTCAAGGGCTACTTCGACTCCATCCCGGCCGAGATCGACGAGGCGGGCCGGGTGGACGGGCTGTCGCCGTTCGGCACCTTCTGGCGGCTGATCGTGCCGCTGGCCCGGCCCGGGCTGGCCGTCACGGGCTTCTACTCCTTCATCACGGCCTGGGGCGAGGTCGCCTTCGCCAGCCAGTTCATGAGCAGTGAGGACCACTACACGCTGGCCGTGGGCCTGCAGACCTTCGTGGGTCAGCAGAAGGCCGAGTGGGGGCTGATGACGGCGGCCGCCGTGCTCATCACCGTCCCGGCCGGCCTCGTCTTCTTCCTCGCCCAGCGCCACCTGGTCGCCGGGCTGACCGCGGGCGGCACCAAGGGCTGACCTTGCGCCGCCGGCGTCGTTGAGCCGTTCACACGCACCGCCCGTCCCATGAGACCACGAGCCGATAGGAAGTACATGACCCAGGATCTCGCGCCCACCGTCCGTCCGTCCGCCGACGCCCGCGCGCACACGGACGGCTGGTGGCGCAGCGCCGTCATCTACCAGGTGTACGTGCGCTCGTTCGCCGACAGCGACGGGGACGGCATCGGGGACCTGCGCGGGATCCGCGAGCGGCTGCCGTACCTGGCGGGGCTGGGGGTGGACGCGCTGTGGCTGACGCCGTTCTACGCCTCGCCGCAGGCGGACGGCGGCTACGACGTCGCGGACTACCGGGCGGTGGACCCGCTGTTCGGGCAGCTGTCGGACGCGGACGACCTGGTGCGCGAGGCGCACCGGCTGGGTCTGCGGGTGATCGTGGACATCGTGCCCAACCACACCTCCGACCAGCACGCCTGGTTCCGGGCTGCGCTCGCGGACCGTCCGGGGGGGACGGCCCGCGAGCGCTACCACTTCCGCCCCGGCAAGGGCGAGCGCGGGCAACTGCCGCCGAACGACTGGGAGTCCGTCTTCGGCGGTCCCGCCTGGACCCGTACGACGGGCCCGGACGGCGAGAGCGGCGAGTGGTACCTGCACCTGTTCGCGCCCGAGCAGCCCGACCTCAACTGGGACAACGCCGAGGTGCGGGCGGAGTTCGACTCCGTGCTGCGGTTCTGGCTGGACCTGGGCGTGGACGGCTTCCGGATCGACGTGGCGCACGGCATGGTCAAGGCCGCGGGGCTGCCGGACATCGGTCTGAGCGAGCAGGCCAAGCTCATCGGCGCGCAGGTCCTGCCGTTCTTCGACCAGGACGGGGTGCACGAGATCCACCGCGCCTGGCGGCAGCTGCTGGACTCCTACGACGGGCAGCGGATCGGCGTGGCGGAGGCGTGGGCGCCGACGTCCGAGCGGCTCGCGCTGTACGTACGCCCGGACGAACTGCACCAGGCGTTCAACTTCCAGTTCCTGACCTGCGACTGGGGCGCGGCGCCGATGCGGCAGGTCATCGACGAGTCGCTGGCGGCCACCCGGTCGGTGGGGGCGCCGACGACCTGGGTGCTGTCCAACCACGACGTGGTGCGGCACGCGACCCGCTACGGCGCGGGGGACGAGGAGCTCGGGCTGCGCCGGGCCCGGGCGGCGGCGCTGCTGATGCTGGCGCTGCCCGGATCGGCCTACGTCTACCAGGGCGAGGAGCTGGGCCTGCCGGAGGTCGTGGACCTGCCGGACGAGGTGCGCCAGGACCCGGCGTTCTTCCGCGGCGACGGGCAGGACGGCACCCGCGACGGCTGCCGGGTGCCGCTGCCGTGGTCGGGTGAGGCGGCCCCGTACGGCTTCGGGCCGGGCGGCAGCTGGCTGCCACAGCCCGGGCGGTGGCGGGAGCTGTCCGTGGAGGCGCAGTCCGGCGACCCGCGCTCGACGCTGGAGCTGTACCGCTCGGCGCTGGCGCTGCGCGGCGAGCTCCCGGGGCTGGGCGACGGGGAGATGGTGTGGCTGGACGACGCGCCGGAGGGCGTCCTGGCCTTCTCCCGGCCGGGCTTCGTGTGCACGCTCAACACGCTCGGTGCCGAGGTGGCGCTGCCCGTGCCGGGGCGTCCGGTCCTGTCCAGTGCAGCCCTGGAATTCGCAGGCGGAACCGTCCGGATCCCTTCGGATACATGCGTGTGGTGGGCAGTCTGAGATGCGACCGGTACAGTCACCTCCTGTGACCGCCCGGCTAGCCGATATCGCAGCCCAGGCGGGTGTCAGCGAAGCAACCGTCAGCCGCGTCCTCAACGGAAAGCCGGGGGTCGCCGCCACCACCCGCCAGTCCGTGCTGGCCGCGCTCGACGTCCTGGGTTACGAACGACCGGTCCGGCTGCGGCAGCGCAGCGCGGGCCTGGTCGGGCTGATCACCCCCGAGCTGGACAACCCCATTTTCCCGGCGTTCGCCCAGGTGATAGGGCAGGCGCTCACGCGCCAGGGCTACACGCCCGTCCTCGCCACCCAGACCCCGGGCGGTTCCACCGAGGACGAGCTGACCGAGATGCTGGTCGACCGCGGGGTCTCCGGCATCCTCTTCGTCTCCGGTCTGCACGCGGACACCTCGGCCGACATGCAGCGCTACGAGCGGCTGCGGGCCCAGGGCGTGCCGTTCGTGCTGATCAACGGCTTCTCCTCGCAGGTGCGGGCCCCCTTCGTCTCCCCCGACGACCGGGCGGCCATGGGGCTGGCCATCACCCATTTGGCCGCACTGGGCCACCGGCGCATCGGACTGGCGCTCGGGCCCAGGCGGTACGTTCCGGTGCAGCGGAAGATCGAGGGCTTCCTGCTCGGCATGAAGGAGCAGCTCGGCGTCGGGGAGGCCGAGGCGGAGCAGCTGATACAGCATTCGCTGTTCACCCTTGAGGGTGGTCAGGCGGCGGCCTCCGCGCTCATCGACCGGGGGTGCACGGCGGTGGTGTGCGCGAGCGACATGATGGCGCTCGGGGTCGTCCGGGCGGCCCGGCAGAAGGGCCTCGAAGTCCCGCGCGACGTCTCGGTGGTGGGTTTCGACGACTCGCCGCTCATCGCGTTCACCGATCCGCCGCTGACGACGATCCGCCAGCCCGTGCAGGCGATGGGGCAGGCCGCGGTGGGGGCGCTGCTGGAGGAGATCGGCGGCACCCCCGCGCCCCACAGCGAGTTCGTCTTCCTTCCCGAACTGGTGGTCCGCGGGTCGACGGCGTCCGCTCCGGGGGTGCGTACCTGAGGTCGTCCGGACGCCTTGCCGGCGGTGGGCACATCGGTCCGAAAGACGGCGAGGACCAGACCTTGGGATGATCTGCCGCCGTGGGCTTTCTGGCAGACTCTTTCCCTATGGGTGAAGCGACAGCAAGGACCCTGGTAGGCCGTACGACCGCTCCGCCACCCACCGAGGAGCGTGCGGGAGCGTCGTCGGCGGACCACCGTTCTGCGCGCGCTCCGCGCCGCGTCCCGCGGCGGCCTCGTCTGTGGTTCGAGGTGCTGCTGATCGCGGTCAGTTACTGGACGTACTCCCTCGTCCGCAACGCGGTGCCCGAGCAGAGAACGGCGGCGCTGCGCAACGCCGACTGGATCTGGCAGGCGGAGCGCACCCTGCACATCGCGGTCGAGCACACCGTCAACCAGGCCGTCAATTCGGTGACGTGGCTGGTGGTGGGTATGAACTACTACTACGCCACGCTGCATTTCGTGCTGACGATCGGGGTGCTGGTCTGGCTCTACCGCTGGCATCCGGGGCGGTACGCCGCCGCCCGGCTGGCGTTGTTCGCCACCACGGGTGTGGCCCTGCTCGGTTACTACCTGTATCCCTTGGCGCCACCACGGCTGATGGGCGGTCTCGGCTTCGTCGACACGGTCGTGGTGCACCACACCTGGGGGTCGATGGCCTCGGGCAATCTGGCCAACATGTCGAACCAGTACGCGGCGATGCCGTCGATGCACATCGGCTGGTCGGCGTGGTGCGGGCTGACCATCGCCATGCTGGCGCGGCCGGTGTGGGCGAAGGTGCTGGGGGCGCTGTACCCGGTGGTCACACTGCTGGTGATCGTGTCGACCGCCAACCACTTCTGGCTGGACGCGGTGGGCGGCGTGCTGTGCCTGGGCTTCGGCTTCGTGCTGTCGTACGCCTGGTTCGGGGCGTTCCCGTGCCGGCTGGCCCGCCATGTGGCGGTCCGGGGCGCTTCGCGCGATGCTTGAGACGGCTCCCGTCGGTCAGGCGCCGTAGAACAGCGTCTCGACCACGGCCCGGGCCCGCCGCGTGGTGCGGCGGTAGTCGTCGAGCATCTCCCCGACGTGGCCCGGCCCGTAGCCGAGGTAGCGGCCGACGGCGGCCAGCTCGCGGGGGTCGCCCGGGAAGGTGTCCCCCGCCCGGCCGCGGACGAGCATCACGGCGTTGCGGACGCTGGTCGCCAGGACCCACGCCTCGTCCAGGATCCGGGCGTCCTCGGCGGAGATCAGCTCCGCCGCGCAGGCGGCGGCGAGCGCTTCGCGGGTGCGGGTGGTGCGCAGGCCCGGTTCGGCCCAGCCGTGCTGCATCTGCAGCAGCTGGACGGTCCATTCGACGTCCGACAGACCGCCGCGGCCCAGCTTGGTGTGGGTGGTGGGGTCGGCGCCGCGCGGCAGCCGCTCGGACTCCATGCGGGCCTTGAGGCGGCGGATCTCGCGCACCGCGTCCTCGCCGAGTCCCTCGGCGGGGTAGCGCAGCGGGTCGATCAGCTCGACGAATCTGCTCCCCAGCTCCGCGTCGCCCGCGACGGGCTCGGCGCGCAGCAGGGCCTGGCTCTCCCACACCAGCGACCAGCGCCGGTAGTAGGCGGCGTAGGAGGCCAGGGTGCGCACGATGGGCCCGGACTTGCCCTCGGGCCGCAGGCCGGCGTCGACGAGCAGCGGCGGGTCGGTGGTGGGCAGCTGGAGGAGGCGGCGCATCTCGCCGGCGACGGCGAACGCGGCCTTGCCCGCCTCCTCGTCGGTGACGCCCTCGCGCGGCTCGTGGACGAACAGCACGTCGGCGTCGGAGCCGTAGCCCTGCTCGTGGCCGCCGAAGCGGCCCATGCCGATGACCGCGAAGCGGGTGGGCAGGGTGTCGCCCCACTCGCCCCGTACGGCCGCGCGCAGGGCGCCGGCGACGGCGGCGGCGTTGACGTCGGAGACGGCGTCGCCGACGGTGCGGATGCGCTCGCCCGGGTCGCTGCCGGCGGTCTCGGCGTGGCCGCGGGAGCCGGTGCCGCGCTCGCCGCCCGCATGGGCGCCGTTGCGGGCGTGCCCGTAGGCGCCGATGATGTCGGCCGCGGCGGTGCGGAACAGCTCGCGGCGGCGCACGCCGCGCACGGCGACGATGGCCGCCTCGGCGTCCTCGGCGCGGCCGACGGCGGCCAGCACCTCCTGTTCGAGGGCCTCGCGGCCGCGGGGGCGCAGGCCCCCGGGGTCGCCGAGCAGGGCGACGGCCTCGGGGGCGCGCAGCAGCAGGTCGGGGGCGAGGCGGCCGGCGGACAGCACGCGGGCGAGGTTCTCGGCGGCGGCGCCCTCGTCGCGCAGCAGCCGCAGGTACCAGGGTGTCCTGCCGAGCGCGTCGGAGACCTTGTGGAAGTTCAGCAGTCCGGCGTCGGGGTCGGCGGAGTCGGCGAACCAGCCGAGCAGGACGGGCAGCAGGGTGCGCTGGATGGCGGCCTTGCGGGTGACGCCGGAGGCGAGGGCCTCCAGGTGGCGCAGGGCGGCGGCGGGGTCGGCGTAGCCGAGGGCCTTCAGGCGCTGGCCGGCGGCCTTGGGGCTGAGCCGGATCTCGCCGGGCTCCAGCTGGGCGACGGCGTCCAGCAGCGGGCGGTAGAAGAGCTTCTCGTGCAGCCGCCGCACCTCGCGGGCGTGCAGCTTCCACTGCCGGCCGAGCTCGGCGACGGGCTCCTTGCCGCCGGGCCACTGGTAGGTGCGGGCCAGCGAGCGGCCCAGGCGGCGCAGGTCGGCCTCGCTCTCGGGCACGAGGTGGGTGCGGCGCAGCCGGTGGAGCTGGATGTGGTGCTCCATGGCGCGCAGGAAGCGGTAGGCGGCGTCGAGGGCCTTGGCGTCGGCGCGGCCGACGTAGCCGCCGGCGGCGAGGGCGGCCAGCGCGTCGAGGGTGCCGCCGACGCGGAGGGTGGCGTCGCTGCGGCCGTGCACCAACTGCAGGAGCTGGACGGCGAATTCGACGTCGCGCAGGCCGCCGGGGCCGAGCTTGAGCTCGCGGTCGACCTGGGTGGCGGGGATGGAGGCGATGACGCGGCGGCGCATCTGCTGGACGTCGGCGACGAAGTTCTCGCGCTCGGCGGCCTGCCAGACCAGGGGGGAGACGGCGTCGACGTAGTCCTGGGCGAGGGCGAGGTCGCCGGCGACGGGCCGGGCCTTGAGGAGGGCCTGGAACTCCCAGGTCTTGGCCCAGCGCTGGTAGTAGGCGAGGTGGCTGGTCAGGGTGCGCACCAGGGGACCGTTGCGGCCCTCCGGGCGGAGGTTGGCGTCGACGGGCCAGATGGTGCCCTCGGCGGTGACGTCGGAGCAGACGCGCATCATGCGGGAGGCGAGCCGGGTCGCGGCCTGCAGCGCGGGGCCCTCGGGCGCGCCGTCCCGGGCCTCGGCGACGAAGATGACGTCGACGTCGGAGACGTAATTGAGCTCCTGGCCGCCGCACTTGCCCATGCCGATGACGGCGAGCCGGCAGGCGGAGGCGTCCGCCGGCTGCTCCTCGGCGGCGATCGCCAGGGCCGCGCGGAGCGTGGCGGTGGCCAGGTCGGCGAGCTCGGCGGCCGCCTCGGCGACGTCGATGGTGCCGCTGACGTCGCGGGCCGCTATCGCCAGCAGGCAGCGGCGGTAGGCGGCGCGCAGGGCGTCGGCGGGGGTCAGGCCGGCGTCGCGGCCGGCCCGGGCGCCCTCGGCGAGGGACTTCTCGAACTCCCGGGTGCCGGGGTGCAGGTCGGTGGAGTCGAAGCTGTCCAGGGCGTGCCAGTCGCCCGGGTGCCGGGCGAGGTGGTCGCCCAGCGCCTCCGAGGCGCCCAGCACGCCCAGCAGCCGGTCGCGCAGCGGCTTGGCGGTGACCAGGGTGTCCAGCAGCGCCCGCCGCTCGTCCTCCCCGGCGGACTCGGCCAGGCGGACGAGCCCGCGCAGGGCGAGGTCGGGGTCGGCCGTGGCGCCGAGCGCGTCGAGGAGCACCGGGTCGGCCCGCACGGACGCGAGCGCCGGGCTCTCCAGCGACCGCTCGGCCGCCGCCGCGTCCGTGAAGCCGTACCGGAGCAGCCGGGTGTAGGTGCTGCTGCGCCGCCCGTCGGGCACGGTCATCGCTGGCCTCTCGCCGTGGATCGGTACGCGGTCGCCGTCAGAGCACCGGCAGCATCTTGCGGAGCTCGAAGGCGGTGACTTCCGATCGGTACTCCTCCCACTCCTGCTTCTTGTTGCGCAGGAAGAAGTCGAAGACGTGCTCGCCGAGGGTCTCGGCGACCAGCTCGCTGCGCTCCATGAGCTCGATGGCCTCGCCGAGGTTCTGCGGCAGCGGCTCGATGCCCATGGCCCGGCGCTCGGCGTCGGACAGCGCCCAGACGTCGTCGTCGGCGCCGGCAGGGAGCTCGTACCCCTCCTCGATGCCCTTCAGTCCGGCGGCCAGCAGGACGGCGTAGGTCAGGTAGGGGTTGGCGCCGGAGTCGATGGAGCGGACCTCGACCCGGGTGGAGCCGGTCTTGCCGGGCTTGTACATCGGGACGCGGATGAGCGCGGAGCGGTTGTTGTGGCCCCAGCAGATGTACGAGGGTGCCTCGCCGCCGGCGCCGGCGGTGCGCTGGGAGCCGCCCCAGATGCGCTTGTAGGAGTTGACCCACTGGTTGGTGACGGCGGAGATCTCGCCCGCGTGCTTCAGCAGGCCGGCGATGAAGGACTTGCCGACCTTGGACAGCTGGTACTCGGCGCCGGACTCGTGGAAGGCGTTGCGGTCGCCCTCGAAGAGGGAGAGGTGGGTGTGCATGCCGGAGCCGGGGTACTCGGAGAACGGCTTGGGCATGAACGTGGCCTGCACGCCCTGCTCCAGCGCGACCTGCTTCATCACGAGCCGGAAGGTCATGATGTTGTCGGCGGTGGAGAGCGCGTCGGCGTAGCGCAGGTCGATCTCCTGCTGGCCGGGGGCGCCCTCGTGGTGGCTGAACTCGACCGAGATGCCCATGGATTCGAGCATGGTGATGGCCTGGCGGCGGAAGTCCATGCCCACGTTCTGCGGGGTGTGGTCGAAGTAGCCGGAGGAGTCGGCGGGCACCGGGCGGGTGCCGTCGACGGGCTTGTCCTTGAGCAGGAAGAACTCGATCTCGGGGTGGGTGTAGAAGGTGAAGCCGAGGTCGGAGGTCTTGGCCAGGATGCGCTTGAGGACGTAGCGCGGGTCGGCGTAGGAGGGCGAGCCGTCCGGCATGAGGATGTCGCAGAACATCCGGGCGGTGCCGGGGGCCTCGGCGCGCCAGGGCAGGATCTGGAAGGTGCCCGGATCCGGCTTGGCGATCATGTCGGACTCGTAGACCCGCGCGAAGCCCTCGATCGCGGAGCCGTCGAAGCCGATGCCCTCGTCGAACGCCTGCTCAAGCTCGGCGGGGGCGACGGCGACCGACTTGAGGTAGCCGAGCACATCGGTGAACCACAGCCGCACGAAGCGGATGTCGCGCTCTTCGAGCGTACGGAGCACGAACTCCTGCTGCTTATCCATAACTGTCATCCTCGCTGGTCAGGCCGTCCGCTCCCAAGCAGCGGGCCACATCGGGGGCACAAGAGCATCCCACCACACCATTTCGGCGGCGTTGCGTACACGCGTCCGGACGCCTTCCGTCACGTGTGCACAGCCCCGTTCCCCTCCATTGTGGAACACCGGCCGGATCTTGGTCGACCGACCCTGCCCCGGATGTGCGGGCAGGGCCGGCGGGCGCGGGCGGCCTAGTGGGCCGCGGCGGGCGCGGGGCGGGCGGTCAGGGTGAGCCGGAGCCTCCTCGGGTGCAGGACGGTGGTCAGCCGGGCGGGACGGGGGTCGTTGCCGGGGGCGGGCCGCAGCCGCCACCGGGAGGCGATCGTGGCCAGTGCGAGGGTGCCCTCCGCCATGGCGAAGGTGTCGCCTATGCACTTGCGCGGCCCGCCGCCCCAGGCCAGGAAGGCCCCGCGGGGCAGGGCGGCGGCGCGCTCGGGCAGCCAGCGGTCGGGGTCGAAGACCTCGGGCCGCTCGTAGAGGTCCGGGTCGCGGTGCAGGCCGACCGGGGTGATGACGACGGTGCTGCCGGGCGGGAGGCGGAGGCCGGCCAGCTCCACCTCCTTGCGGGTGATCCTGGTGAACAGCCAGCCGGGCGGGTGCAGGCGCATGGTCTCGGTGAGCAGGCGGCCGGTGAAGGGCAGGTGGGGCAGGTCCGGCCAGCGGGCGGGGCGGCCGCCGAGCACGGCGTCCACCTCCTCGTGGAGCCGGCGTTCGGACACCGGGTCCCGGGTCAGCTGGTGCAGGGCCCAGGCCAGGACGGCGCCGAGGCTCTCGGAGCCCGCCATCATCATGGAGATGACCTGGTCGCGGATCTCCCGGTCGTCCGGGCCCGCGGCACCGTCCGCGCCCGTGGCCAGCAGCGCCGACAGCAGGTCGCCGGAGTCGTCCCCGGCCCGGCCCTGCTCGGCGCGGTAGCCGGCGATGATGCGGTCGACGCTGTCGAACAGGTGGCGGCGGCACTGCTGGTAACGGCGGTTGCCGGGGGTGGGGAGCCGCAGCAGCGGCTCGGGGACGAACATCCGCTGCATCACCCCGCCCAGCACGGTCTCGAACGAGCGCTGGATCCCGTCCGCCGTCCGGCCGTCGATGTGTGCGGAGAACAGGGTGCGGAGAACGGAGCGCAAAGTGAAGCTGTACATCACAGGAAAGACATCCAACACGTCACCGCTGTGCCAGCCCCCGAGGAGACGTGCGAGTTCTTCCTCCATCGAGGCGCCGTAGCGCTCCAGCCGGGCGCGGTGGAAGGCCGGCTGGATCAGCCGGCGCTGCCGGCGGTGGTCCCGGTACGGGCACGTCCCCAGGCCGTTGCCCAGGACGTCCCGCAGCCGGTCGAAGAGCGGACCGCCCTTGTCGAAGGTGCGGTCGTCCTTCAGCACCTGCAGGGCGAGTTCGGGATGGCAGACCACGTACGCCCGCTGGGGGCCCAGCCTGATCTGCACCAGGTCGCCATGGGTCCGCAAGGACTGCAGGAAGCCGAGCGGCTCGCGCAGCAACTGCCCGCCGTGGCCGAGCACCGGAAATGGTGACGGCGCGACTCCGGCGGTGAACGCGGACGTGGCTAAAGCTACGTACGACATGCCCCCTCCATATGCTTCGTTCGGCAAAGGCACCGATGTGTGCTGATTGCCGGTGTCCGCTTTCCACAACACCTGCAACAGCCCTGTGCAGGCAATCCCCACTGCGGGGCGCACGGAATCGGCGTGACGCATCGAGTCCGCCCTGCACACGACAAGACATGTGGTGTGCATGCAAGCGCCCCCCGTTTTCCGGGCCCGGCAGGTTTCGGGGGCGGCCGGGACAGACAGGAACCCCGTTACGCGACGGACCTCAGCAGCTGCCACTCGTGATCGGGGGCACCCTTCTCCGGCAGCACCATCGTGATGCCGCAGGCGCTGCCGCCGGGCCTGCGGCCGACGTCGACGCCCCGGACGGCGCAACCGCGGCCCGGCCGCCGCGGCTCAGCCGCGGAGGAAGGGGGTGGCGAGGACGGCGGCGGCGACGGCCTGCGGGCGGTCGTACATCAGCAGGTGGCCGGCGGGGGCGACGGCCTCGAAGCGGGCGTCGAGCCGGTCGGCGAGGGCGCGCTGGCGCAGCAGCCAGCGGCGCTCGGGGCAGGAGCCGGTGCCCGGGGAGGCGGCGAGGACGGTGACGGGCGCGGGCGGCAGGCCGTGGTGGGCGCGCAGCTCCTCCAGCTCGGCGGCCACGTCGCGGTAGCGCGTGTTCTCCATGAGGATGGCCCGCATGACGCGCCCGGTGCCGTAGGTGCGGCGCACCAGCTCCGCCGGGGCGGGGTCCTGGCGCTTGACGGAGGCGGAGCGGACGGAGAAGCGGCGCAGGGCGGGGCCGAGGGCCCGCGGCAGCCCGGCCGTGGCGAAGGCCAGGCCCCGGACGTGGGCGGCGGCGGTGCGCAGCTCGCGGCCGGGGACGGGGCGGGCGTCCTCCTCCACGCTGCCGTCGACCAGGACGAGCCCGGCCGTGCGCTCCGGGTACAGCCGGGCGAACGCCTCGGCGTGGAAGCCGGCGAGGGAGTGCCCGACGACGGTGGCCGGGCCGGGCAGGTCCAGCGCGTCGAGGACGCCCGCTATGCGGGCGGCCTCCGCGGCGGCGGTGGGCGGTTCGACGGCCGGGGCGCTGAACCCCAGTCCGGGGCGGTCGAAGCGGACCACCGTGCGGTACGGGGCGAGCAGCGGGACGACCTGCTCCCAGTCGAACCAGCCCATGCCGAGCCCGGCGCTGAGCACGCACACCGGGCCCGTGCCCTCGCGCACCACGTGCAGGGGCACCCCGCCCACCCGCAGCATCCGCCCCGGTGGCCGTTCCGTACCGCTCATGCAGCTCCCCCTTCGGTCCGTCCCTCACCCGGAGGGCACGGACAAGCTACTCGACGGTGCCGCTCCCGCGGTGCTCGGCCGCCACCCAGTGCGGCTTGCGGAACGTCAGGAAGGCCAGCGGCGCGAGGAAGCCGAGGACCAGCAGGCCGCCGCCGACGGTGAGGACGTAAGACCAGACGGGACCGCCGCCGAACTGCTCGGGCGGGACGAAGCCGATGCACATGGCGCCGACGGACGCGGCGAAGCCGATGCCCGCGACCAGGTGCACGGCCGGCACGCGGAAGCCGCGCGGCTGATGGGGGCGGGTGGCGCGCAGCCGGATGACGGCGGCGAACATCAGCAGGTAGACGACGAGGTAGATCTGCGTGGTGACGACCGAGAAGATCCAGTAGGCGCTGGAGACGTCGGGGATGAAGGCGTAGAGCAGCGCGATGAGGGTGGTCAGCACGCCCTGCACGACCATGATGTTCCGCGGCACGCCGTTGTTGTTGAGCTTCTGCAGGACGGGCGGCAGGTAGCCCTCCTGCCGGGAGACCATGAGCAGCCCCTTGGACGGCCCGGCCAGCCAGGTGAGCATGCCGCCGAGCGCGGCCGCGACGAGCAGGACACCGACGACCTTGGTCAGCCAGCCGACGTGGAAGTGGTCGAAGAAGCCCTGGAACGCCTGCATCACACCCGCGGTGAGGCTGAGGTTCTCGCTCGGCATCACCCAGCTGATGGCCAGTGCGGGCAGGATGAAGATCAGCAGGACGAGGCCGGTGGCGGTGAACATGGCGCGCGGGTACTGCTTGCCGGGCTCGCGCAGCGCGGAGACGTGCACGCCGTTCATCTCCATGCCGGCGTAGGACAGGAAGTTGTTCACGATCAGCACGAGGCTGGCCAGCCCCGTCCACGGCGGCAGGACGTGGCCGCTGTCCATGGGGGCGGCCGAGGGGTTGCCCTGGGCCAGGAAGGCCAGGCCGAGGGCGACGAGGACGACGCCCGGGATCAGGGTGCCGATGACCAGGCCCATGCTGGAGAGTCCGGCGACCGCCTTGGTGCCGCGCGAGGAGATCAGCACGCCCGACCAGTAGATGACGACGATGACGACGGCGATGTAGAGGCCGTTGTCGGCGAGCGAGGGGTCGATGACGTAGGCGAAGGTGCTCGCCACGTAGGCCAGCAGGCTCGGGTAGTACGCGATCGTCATGGCGAACTGGCACCACACGGCGAGGAAGCCCAGCGGCCTGGAGAGGCCCTCGCTCACCCACCGGTAGACGCCGCCGGGCCAGCCGGAGGCCAGTTCCGCCGAGACGAGGGCGGTCGGCAGCAGGAAGACCACGGCGGGCAGCAGGTAGAGGAAGACGGCGGCGAGTCCGTAGATCGCCATCGAGGGCGAGGGGCGCAGGTTCGCGACCGAGGCGGTCGTCATCATCGCGAGCGTCGCCCACGAGAGGAACTGTGCCCGGCCGGCTCCCGGTGCGGGGGCGGCGGTGTCCGCGGCGGCAACGGTGGGGGGACGTTCGTCCCGAACCTGTTCCGTGGTGGTCATGGGGGGAGAGCGTCCTTCGGGCCGTGCGTCGTCGAGCGTTTTCGCCCCATGATCGGGCCTTGGCACTGCTTCGTGCACATCCGTCCGCACCGGGCCCCCTCGTCGGGCGATACCCCGTGGGGGTAAGGTGCGGGAGAGATCCACAGGCGCGGGAGGCAGGCGGTGCAAGGACGGACGGCCGCCGCCGCGTGGTGCGGCCGGCTGCTGTTGTTCGCCGCGCTGCTGCTCGGGATCGTGACCATGCACACACTCGGGCACCCCCGTGATCATGCGGGTGCGGCCCCTTCCACGACGGCCCCCCGGGCCGCCGACGACGCCCCGGGCCACGCGCCGGCTCACGCCCCGGGCCACGCGCCGGGTCACGCGGCGGCGGACTCCTCGCACCGGATGACGCCCGCGTCGTCCACGCTCTCCTCCGCGGCGGCCGTCCCCGCCCGGGGCGGCCCGCACGCCGCCCCTTGGGCCCACGGCCCCGGCGGCATGGACCCCATGGCGATCTGTCTCGCCGTGCTCGGGGCCGGCCTGGCCCTCATCCTCCTGCTCTCGCCGGGCGCACTGCGCCGCCCGGCCGCGGCGGCCGGGCCCGCGTGGTTCTCGCGCGCCCTGTGGCCCGTCCCGCCCCCACCACGGCACAAGGCCCTCGCCCGGTTGTCGGTGCTGCGCGTATAGCGGCAGCGCGCTCGCCGCTGCCCCGCACACCACCGACCACCCACGAGGTGCCTTTCCCATGCGCAACACCACTCGCCGCGCCGTGCTCGGCGCGGGCATCGTCACCGCCGGAAGCGGCCTGCTGGCCGCCTGCTCGAAGGACGGCGGTTCCTCCGCGGCGCCGTCCGGCGCCGCGCCCGCCGGCTACGTCTCCCCCGACGGCCCGGAGGTCGCCGCCGCGGAGGCCCGGCGCCGCCCGGGCCCCGTGCGCGAGGTGCGGCTGACCGCCACGGCGGCCGCGCTCGACCTGGGCGGGGGCCGTACCGTCCGGTCCTGGGCGTACGACGACGCCCTGCCCGGCAAGGAGATCCGGGTCACCGCCGGCGACACGCTCGCCCTCACCCTCGCCAACCACCTGCCCGAGCCCACGTCCGTGCACTGGCACGGACTGGCGCTGCGCAACGACATGGACGGGGTCCCCGGCCTCACGCAGCCGGCCGTCCGGGCGGGGGCCTCGCGCCAGTACCGCTTCGCGGTCGCGCACCCCGGCACGTACTGGCTGCACCCGCATGCCGGCACCCAGCAGGACCGGGGGCTGTACGCGCCGCTGATCGTGGAGGACCCGAAGGAGCCGCTGGCCTACGACAAGGAGTGGGTCGTCGTCCTCGACGACTGGGTCGACGGGGTGGACGGCAGCACCCCGGACGCGGTGCTCGCGGAGCTCGGCCGGGGCATGGGCGGCATGGACCACGGCGGGGGCACGGGCCACGGCGGGGGCATGGATCACGGCGGGGGCATGGATCACGGCGGGGGACACGGCATGGCGCACACGTCGGCGTCGACGACGTCCCCCTCCCCCGCCGGGCCGCCGCGGATGCTGATGGGCGCCACCAGCGACGTGCTCGGCGGTGACGCCGGTGACGTCGCCTACCCCCACTACCTCGTCAACGGCCGCGTCCCGGAGGACCCGCAGACCTTCACCGCCCGGCCCGGCGACCGGGTGCGCATCCGCCTCATCAACGCGGGCGGTGACACGGCCTTCCGCGTGGCCCTCGGCGACCATCGCATGACCGTCACCCATGCGGACGGTTTCCCCGTCGAACACGTCCGGACGGACGCCCTCCTGCTGGGTATGGGAGAGCGCTACGACGTGCTGGTGGAGGTGAAGGACGGCGTCTTCCCGCTGACCGCCCTGGCCGAGGGCAAGAAGCGCAGCGCGCTGGCCGTGCTGCGCACGGGCGGCGGGACGGCGCCCGGTGCACACGTGCGCCCCCGGGAGCTGGAGGGCGCCCCGCTGACCGCCGCCGCCCTGAAGGCGGACCGGTCCGTGGCGCTCGCGGACCGCAGGCCCGACCGCACGGTCACCCTTCGGCTGTCGGGCTCGATGGCGACGTACGACTGGGCCATCAACGGCCGGAAGTACGCGCCCACGCAGCGCTACCCGGTGGGCGCGGGCGAGCGGGTGCGGCTCGTCTTCGTCAACGAGACCGACATGTGGCACCCGATGCACCTGCACGGCCACACCTTCGCGCTGCCCGGCGGCGGGCCGCGCAAGGACACCGCGATCGTGCTGCCGGGCAAGCGGCTGGAGGCGGACTTCGACGCGGACAACCCGGGCCTGTGGATGATCCACTGCCACAACGTCTACCACGCGGAGGCCGGGATGATGACGGTCCTCGGCTACCGCGGCTAGGCGTGCGCGACGGGCCCGGCGCCGGCCGGCCGGGCCCGTCGTGGCGGCACTCACACCACATTGCGTCAGTCAGACGATTAGACTGGCGGCGTGGCTCAACTTCGTCTCGCCCTGAACCAGATCGACTCCCGCGTCGGCGACCTCGCCGGGAACGCCGACTCGATCGTCCGCTGGACCCGGCACTCCGCCGAACAGGGAGCCCACCTCGTGGCGTTCCCCGAGATGGTGCTGACGGGCTACCCCGTCGAGGACCTCGCCCTGCGGTCGTCCTTCGTCGAGGCCAGCCGGACCGCCCTGCACTCCCTCGCCGGACGCCTGCAGGCGGAGGGCCTCGGGGAGCTGCCGGTGGTCGTCGGCTACCTCGACCGCCACGAGGAGTTCCGCCACGAGCTGGGCCGGCCGGCCGGTGCCCCGTGCAACGCCGCCGCCGTGCTGCACCGCGGCGAGGCCGTGCTCACCTTCGCCAAGCACCACCTGCCCAACTACGGGGTCTTCGACGAGTTCCGGTACTTCGTGCCCGGCGACACGCTGCCGATGATCCGCGTGCACGGCGTGGACGTCGCCCTCGCCATCTGCGAGGACCTCTGGCAGGGCGGCGGCCGCGTGCCCGCCACCCGCACCGCCGGGGCCGGGCTGCTGCTCTCGGTCAACGCCTCCCCCTACGAGCGGGAGAAGGACGACACCCGCCTGGAGCTGGTCCGCAAGCGGGCCCAGGAGGCCGGCTGCACCCTCGCCTACCTGGCGATGACCGGCGGCCAGGACGAGCTGGTCTTCGACGGCGACTCGATCGTCGTCGACCGCGACGGCGAGGTCGTCACGCGCGCCCCGCAGTTCGAGGAGCGCTGCGTGGTGCTCGACCTCGACCTGCCCGAGGCCCCGGCGACGCCGCCGTCCGGCGTGGTCGACGACGGCCTGCGCATCGAGCACGTCACCCTCTCCGCCGAGCCCCTGCCCGCCTACGAGCCGGAGTTCACCGGCGGCGAGGTGGCGCACCTGGGCGACGACGAGGAGGTGTACAGCGCGCTGGTGACGGGCCTGCGGGCCTACGTCCGGAAGAACGGTTTCCGCAGCGTCCTCATCGGCCTCTCCGGCGGCATCGACTCCGCGCTCGTCGCGGCCGTCGCCTGCGACGCGATCGGTGCGGAGAACGTGTACGGCGTGGCCATGCCGTCCCGCTACTCCTCCGACCACTCCCTCGGCGACGCCGAGGAACTGGCCCGCCGCACCGGCCTCCACCTCCGCACCGTGCCGATCGCACCGATGTTCGACGCGTACATGGGGGCGCTGGGCCTGACCGGCCTCGCCGAGGAGAACCTGCAGTCCCGCCTGCGGGGCACGATGCTGATGGCGATCTCCAACCAGGAGGGCCACATCGTGCTGGCGCCGGGCAACAAGTCCGAGCTGGCGTGCGGCTACTCCACGCTCTACGGCGACTCGGTGGGCGCGTACGGCCCGATCAAGGACGTCTACAAGACGGGCATCTTCCGCCTCGCCCGCTGGCGCAACCGGGCGGCGGCCGAGCGCGGCGAGACACCGCCCATCCCCGAGAACTCCATCACCAAGCCCCCGAGCGCCGAGCTGCGCCCGGGCCAGGTGGACACGGACTCGCTGCCGGACTACGACGTGCTCGACCGGATCCTGGAGCTGTACGTCGACCGGGACCAGGGCCGGGCGGCCATCGTCGCGGAGGGCTTCGACGCGGAGCTGGTCACGCGCATCCTGCGGCTCGTCGACACGGCGGAGTACAAGCGGCGCCAGTACCCGCCGGGCACGAAGATCTCGGCGAAGGGCTTCGGCAAGGACCGTCGCCTGCCGATCACGAACGCCTGGCGCGAGAGCGTGTGACACCCGGGCGGGGCAGGAGGCTCATCCCCTGCCCCGCACCACCAGTCCGTCCAGCAGCCGGGCCGTCGCCGCGGCCACCTCGTCGACGGCCTGCTCGAAGACGGCCTCGTTGTGCGCGGCGGGGTGGTGGAACCCCGACACCTTCCGCACGTACTGCAGGGCGGCCGCGCGGATGTCGTCCTCGCCCACCTCGGGCGTCACCGGCGCCCTGAGCGTCTTGATGCTGCGGCACATGACTCCAGTGTGCCGCGCGGCGTCAGATCGTGAACCGCGCCGCCACCGGCAGGTGGTCGCTCGGCGTCGCCGGCAGGGTCCACGCCGAGACCGGGTCCATGCCGCGCACCATGATCTGGTCGATGCGGGCCATCGGGAAGTCGGCGGGCCAGCTGAAGCCGAAGCCGTCGCCGGCCGCGCCCTGCGCCGAGCGCAGCTGCGAGGTGATGGGGGCGAGCGAGCGGTCGTTCATGGTGCCGTTGAGGTCACCGAGGAGGACGACCCTCTTCTCCGGCTCCTGGGCGATGGCCCGGCCGAGCGCCTCGGCGCTGTTGTCGCGCTGCCCGGCGGTGAAGCCGGCGTTGAACTTCACGCGCACCGAGGGCAGGTGGGCGACGTAGACGGCCACCGGGCCCTGCGGGGTGCGGACGGTGGCGCGCAGGGCGCGCGTCCAGCCCAGCTTGATGTCGACGGGCTGGCTCAGCTGCAGCGGGTACTTGCTCCAGATGCCCACCGTGCCCTGCACGGAGTGGTACTTGTACGTGCCCGCGAGCGCCTTCGCGTACCGGGAGGCGTCGCTGAGCTCCTCCAGGGCGACGACGTCCGCGCCGGAGGCGGCCACGGCCCGGGCGGTGGCGGCCGGGTTGGGGTTCTCGGCGTTGACGTTGTGGGTGGCGACGGTGAAGTTGCCGCCCTTGCCGGACTTGTCGCTCAGCAGGCCGCCGAAGAGGTTGGCCCAGACGACGGCGGGGAGCAGCAGGGCTATCAGGGCCGTCGCCGAGCGGCGCCACAGCGCCAGCCCGAGCAGCACCGGGAGGAACAGGCCCAGCCAGGGCAGGAACGTCTCGGTGAGGCTGCCGAGGTTGCCGACCCGGTTGGGGATGTCGGCGTGCAGCAGCATCAGCAGGCCCAGCAGCACGGCGGCCGCGGCGAGCACCGCGCCGCGGCGCCACATGCCGGGGCTCTTCCACTGCCTCTTCTCGTCCTGCTGCTCGTCCCGCTTGTCCTGCCACCGGGCGGTGAGGAAGCGGCGGACTCCGGAGCCGTTCCGCTCCGGAGCGGCTCCCTCGTGGCCCGTCTCCTCCATGTATGCCTGCGGCATGGGATGTCCTCACTGCTTCGTCAACTGCGTCCCCGCCACCCGACCATAGGTGATCATCGGAGCGGGGCTTACCCGGCCACCCCTGGCGGGGGCGTCGGGGAGGAGGACGACCGTCCGGTGTGCCGGGGTTCCTGTCGATCGCGCCCCTCCGGGGGCTGTGACAGAACGGGCACATTCGGGTCTCAGCCGGAAAAAGCCCTCTCCCGGGGCCGTACGCCCTCCAGCACGGTGTCGACGATCCGCTCCGCCAGCCCCTCGGAGAGATCCTCCCACTCGTGCAGCAGGGCCCGGGTCAGCATCGGGCTGACGAACAGCTCGGCCAGCAGCTCGACGTCCAGGTCGGAGCGGACCTCACCGGTCGCCATGCCGCGCCGCAGCACGGCGAAGACGGCCTCGCGACGGGCCGTGACGACCGTGCGGTGGTATTCGTTCCAGAGCCTGGGGTGCGCCTTGACCTGGGTGACGACCGTGCGCAGGACGGCGGAGGAGCGCTTGGCGAGCCCGCGCCGGCGCAGGAACTCCAGGAGCACGACGAGGTCGTCGCGGACCGAGACGCCGGGCGGCTCGGGCTGGCTGACGTCGTCGAGGGAGCGCAGCACGTCGAGCATCAGCTCCTCCTTGCCGGCCCAGCGCCGGTAGAGGGCGGCCTTGCCGACGCCCGCCTCGCGGGCTATCCGCTCCATCGACAGCTCGCCGATGGTGACGCCCTGTTCCAGCAGGCGCAGCACGGTCTCGACGACGGCGGTGTCGACGGCCGCGCTGCGCGGCCGCCCGCGGCGCCCGGCGCGGGCGGTGCCCTGGGCGGGGGTGCCGGTGCTCCCGTGCGCGGGGGTGCCGGTGCCGTTCAACTGCCTGCTCCCGCCTGTTCCTTCTCGGCGTCCGGCCGGGCCGTGCCGGGCGCGCCGCGGCCCGCCTGCCGGGGCGGCAGGAAGAGCAGGGCGACGATCGCTCCGAGCAGGGCGAAGGCGCTGGCGCCGAGGACGGTGACGTGCATGGCGTGGACGAACGCGTCGCGGGCGGGGGCGACGAGGCCGTCGCCCGCCGGGCCGAGCTTCCCGGCGACGGCGAGGGTCGCCTCGATGGACTCGCCGGCGGCGTGCCGGGCCTCGTCGGTCAGCCCGGGGACGGCGTCGAGCCGGCCGGTGATGCCGTCGCGGTAGGTGGTGGAGAGCACCGAGCCGAGCACGGCGACACCGAGGGCGCCGCCGATCTGCCGGAAGGTGTTGTTCACGGCGGAGCCGGAGCCGGCCTTCTCGCGGGGCAGCGACTGCATGATCGAGACGGTGGCGGGCGGGGTGATGTGGGCCATCGCGATGCCCTGGAAGAGGAACAGCACCTCCAGGACCCAGATCGGGGTGTCCGTGTCGAGCAGGGCGTAGCCGGCCATGGTGGCGGCCATCACGAGCATGCCGCCGGTGCACACGGCGCGGGCGCCGAACCGCTGGACGACGATCCGGGTGCGCGACGCGAAGATCATCTGGGCGGCGGCGAGCGGCAGCATCAGCAGGCCGCTCTGCAGCGGGGTGAAGCCGCGGGCGCTCTGGGTGTAGAAGACCATGAAGAACGTGACGCCCATCAGCCCGAAGAAGACCAGCGCCAGCGAGGAGACGGCCGCCGAGAAGGCCGGATTGCGGAAGTAGCGCACGTCCATGGCCGGGTGGGTGCTGCGCCGCTCGTGCAGGACGAACAGGGCGAGCACGAGCAGGCCGCCGGCGGCCGTTCCGTAGACCTCGGGCACGGTGAAGTCGGCGAGCTGGCCGCCCTTGATGATGCCGTAGACCAGCAGGACGAGTCCGACGACGGACAGCAGCACGCCGAGGGGGTCGAGCCGGCCGGGGCGGGGGTCCCGGGAGTCGGGGACGAGGAGGACCATCGCGGTGACGGCGGCGACGACGATCGGGACGTTGATCAGGAAGACCGAGCCCCACCAGAACCGGCTGAGCAGGAGGCCGCCGGTGATGGGCCCCAGGGCGATGGCCATGCCGACGGCGCCGGCCCAGATGCCGATGGCCTTGGGCTGCTCGTCCCGCTCGAAGACGTTCATGATGATGGCGAGCGTCGACGGCATGACGAACGCGCCGCCGAAGCCCATGAGCGCGCGGTAGGCGATCAGCTCGGCGGGCGATCCGGCCATGGAGGCGAGCACGGAGCCGATCCCGAAGACGGTCATGCCGAAGACGAGGACCTTCTTGCGGCCCCACCGGTCGCCGAGCAGGCCGGCGGTGAACAGTATTCCGGCGAAGACCAGGGTGTAGGCGTTGATCGCCCACTCCAGCTCGCTCTGGGTGGCCCCCAGGCCGGTGGGGGCGGGTGCGGCGATCGTCTTCATCGCCACGTTGAGGACCGAATTGCCGAGGACGACCACGAGCAGGCTGCACAGCAGCACGGCGAGGACGGCCCAGCGCCGGCGGTGGACGTCCTCGGGGACCTTGCGGGCGGGTGGGGAGGAGTCGGGAGTCGCCATGGCCACCACGATAGATTATTTCGATACGGACCCGTTCCGTATCGGCTCGGTGACCGGCTCCGCACCGGCTGCCTTCGCGCCCGCGCGGGCCCCGGGCGGGCCCGAGCGGGGCCCGGCTCCCGGCCGGGGCGGGGGCCACTTCCCCGCCCGGGTGCGGCGTGTCAGCATGGAGGTGATCCGGAGACGCCGTCAGGGCGCTTCGAGACGACACATACAGGAGCCACGGCAATGACGCATGCCTTGCAATCCCCCGACAGCAGCCAGAAGGCCGGCACCAAGGCGCTGTACGGCGGTACGAGTTCCCGTCGCATCACCGTCCGTGACATCGCCGCCGCCAAGGAGCGCGGCGAGAAGTGGCCCATGCTCACCGCCTACGACGCGATGACCGCCTCCGTCTTCGACGAGGCCGGCATCCCCGTCCTGCTCGTGGGCGACTCGATGGGCAACTGTCACCTCGGCTACGAGTCCACGGTGCCGGTCACCATGGACGAGATCACCCTCCTCTCGGCCGCCGTCGTACGGGGCACCAAGCGCGCCCTGGTCGTCGGCGACCTGCCCTTCGGCTCGTACCAGGAGGGGGCGGTCCAGGCGCTGCGCAACGCCACCCGGCTGGTGAAGGAGGCGGGCGTCGGCGCGGTCAAGCTGGAGGGCGGCGAGCGCTCGGCCCACCAGATCGAGCTGCTGGTCCAGGCCGGCATACCGGTCCTGGCGCACGTCGGCCTGACCCCGCAGTCCGTCAACGCCTACGGCGGCTACCCCGTGCAGGGCCGCGGCGAGGAGGCGGCCCAGCAGCTGCTGCGCGACGCCAAGGCCGTCCAGGACGCGGGCGCCTTCGCCGTCGTGCTGGAGCTCGTGCCGGCGGAGCTGGCCGCCGAGGTCACCCGCACCCTGCACATCCCCACCGTGGGCATCGGCGCGGGCGTCGAGTGCGACGCGCAGGTGCTGGTGTGGACCGACATGGCCGGGATGACGAGCGGCCGCCTGCCGCGCTTCGTCAAGCAGTACGCGCAGGTGCGCGAGGTCCTCGGGGGCGCCGCCAAGGCGTTCGCGGAGGACGTCGTCGGCGGGGCGTACCCGGCGGAGGAGCACTCCTTCCACTAAGGCGCACCTAGGGCACCGCGGTGCCGGCGGTCCGCCGCCGGCACCGTGTCGGTGATCTGTCGGTGAGCCGTCGGCGGCCCGTTCCGGCCGCCGGAAAAATGTCGGCCCGTTGTCAGTGACGCCTGGCACGGTAGTGGGCATGACGCGAACCGACATCCACGACCGCGACGGAAACGCGGTCCACGTACGGGGCCTGGTGAAGCACTTCGGTGCGACCAAGGCACTCGACGGGGTCGACCTGGACGTACGCGAGGGCACGGTCCTCGGCGTCCTCGGCCCCAACGGCGCCGGCAAGACGACGCTGGTCAGATGCCTGTCCACGCTGATCCGGCCGGACGCGGGCAGCGCCCGGGTCGCCGGGTACGACGTGCTGCGGCAGCCCCGGCAGCTGCGCCGGGCCATCGGGCTGACGGGGCAGTACGCCTCGGTGGACGAGAAGCTCTCCGGCACCGAGAACCTCTACATGATCGGGCGGCTGCTCGACCTCTCGCGCAAGGACGCCCGGCGGCGGGCCGAGGAGATGCTGGAGCGCTTCTCCCTGACGGAGGCCGCCAAGCGCCCCGCGATGACCTACTCCGGCGGCATGCGGCGCCGGCTCGACCTGGCCGCTTCCATGATCGGCCAGCCGGCGGTGCTCTACCTGGACGAGCCCACCACGGGCCTCGACCCGCGCACCCGCAACGAGGTGTGGGCCGAGGTGCAGCGGATGGTGTCCGAGGGCGCCACGGTCCTGCTCACCACGCAGTACATGGAGGAGGCCGAGCAGCTGGCCGACGAGCTGACCGTCATCGACCGCGGCCGGGTCATCGCCGGGGGCGGGGTCGACGAGCTGAAGGCGAAGGTCGGCGGGCGCACCCTGCAGATCCGCCCGGCGGACCGGGCCGAGCTGTCCCGGATGGCCGAGGAGGTCTCCCGCGCCGGGCTGGCCGGGGTCGCCGGCGCCACCGCCGACGAGGCGGAGGGCGTGGTCAACGTCCCCATCGTCAGCGACGAGCAGCTGACCGCCGTGATCGGCATGCTGGGCGGCCGTGGCTTCGCCATCGCCGGCATCAGCACCCATCTGCCCAGCCTGGACGAGGTGTTCCTCGCCGTGACGGGCCAGAAGACGTCCACACCGGCTGCCGCCGAGCAGCACACCGACGAGCTTGAGGAGGTCGCGGTATGAGCGCGGCGACGATCAGTGCGCCCGCGGCGGCCGCCCAGGACGGCCGGATCGGCCTGCGGGCCAATCTGCGGCACATCGGGGCGCTGGCGCGCCGCAACATGCTGCAGATCAAGCAGGACCCCGAGTCGATGTTCGACGCGGTGCTGATGCCGATCATCTTCATCCTGCTGTTCACCTACGTCTTCGGCGGCTCGATCGCCGGCAAGGGCCACGAGAAGGAGTACGTCAACTACCTGGTGCCCGGCCTGATGGCGATGACGGGCATGAACATCGCCATGGCGGTCGGCACGGGCGTCAACGACGACTTCAAGAAGGGGGTGATGGACCGCTTCCGCACGATGCCGATAGCCCGGTCCTCCGTCCTCATCGCGAAGATCGTCGTCGAGGTCGGCCGGATGCTCGTCGCGACCACGATCCTGCTGGCCATGGGCTTCGCGATCGGTCTGACCGTCAGCACGTCGGTGGCGCACCTGCTGGCGGCGGTGGCGCTGTCCATGACGTTCGGCGCCTCGCTGATGTGGATCTTCATCCTGCTGGGTCTGACCATGAAGACGGCACAGGCCGTTCAGGGGGTCGCCATGATCGTCCTGATGCCGCTGCAGTTCGGCAGCTCCATCTTCGCGCCCACCTCGAACATGCCGGGCTGGCTGGAGGGGTTCACGAAGTACAACCCGCTCTCCAACCTCGCCGACGCCGCCCGTCACCTGATCAACGGCGGCCCGGTGGCCCACTCGGTGTGGATGACGCTGGCCTGGTCGGTGGCCATCACGGTGGTGACGGCTCCGCTGGCGGTCGCCAAGTTCCGCAAGAGGACCTGACCGGCCGCCCCGCACGGCGGCGTCGGATGCGCGTCAGACGAGGGCGCCGGCCTCCGTGGGGGAGAGGCCGGCGCCCTCGGCGTGCGCCCGCCCGTAGACCTGCTCGCCCAGCGCGGCCCGGGCCCGTTCCGCGGTCCAGTCACGGATCTCGGTCTCCATGGAGGGGATGCGGAAGCCCGGGTAGCGCAGGGTCTCGCAGGCGCCGAGCAGGCGGGCCGCCGTCAGGGCGTGCTCCTCGCCGCCCAGCGCGGCGTGGGCGTGCGCGCCGTGCAGCAGTGCCGCGGTCAGCAACTGCGGGGCGATCAGCCGGCTCAGCGGGTCCTCGCACTTCTCCAGCGCGACGCGCACCCTCGGCAGTGCCTCCTGCGGGCGGCCCAGCAGGGTGTCGGTCCAGGCGAGCAGGCCGGCCATCAGGCCCTCGAAGACGGCGATGGCCCGCTCGTCGAAGTCCTGTGCGAGCAGGTCGAAGTGCTCCCTGGCCTCCGCCGGGCGGCCCGAGCGGGCCACGCGGATGCCGAGATGGACGCGGATGAAGGCGGCGGTGTCGGGGCTGAGCCGCACGGCGTCGGCGAGCGCCTCGCGGTAGATCCGCTCGCCCTCCTCCGGGGTGAGCTGGCCGTCCTCCATCAGCACCTCGGTGAGCCGGGCCCGCAGCAGGGGCACCTGCCCCGCAGCGCCCAGTTCCACCACGCGGTCGATGGCCGCGCGGTAGTCGACGGCGGCGGCCGCGAGCTCGCCGTGCTTCTCCAGGGCCTCGCCCCGGCCGGACAGCGCCTCGGCCACGCCCCAGGAGTCGCCGACGCCCCGGAAGATCTCCAGGCTCTCGTCGGCGTCCGCGATGCCCTGGTCGACCCGGTCGACGCTGTCGTTGAGCACCTTGGCACGCAGCTGCAGCAGGTTGGCGAGCTCCCAGGAGTAGCCGAGCTCGCGGCAGCGCTGCACGGCGTCGTCGAGGACGGCGTAGAGGTCGTCCGCGGCGCCCGTCATCAAGGTCGCGTAGTACCACATCATGCCCGGCACGCGGCAGTTCTGCGGCTGCCCCTCGCCGTAGGCGGCGACGATGCCGTGCAACAGCTCCTGGGTGGAGGGCGATCCGATCTCCCGCATGTTGGCCTCCACGTTGGCGATCGCGACCAGCCGGATGCCGCGGCGCGCCTCCTGCAGCAGGTCCGGGGGCATCGGGGGCGGCGCCTCGGTGCACGAGACGTACAGGGGCGGGGCGGGCTCGATGGGCTCCGCGAAGGGGTTGGGGCCCAGTGCGGCCACGGCCTCCGTCCAGTGCCGGGCGTCGGCGCGGTGGTCGCGCAGCTGCCAGAACCACGCCAGGGACAGCACCAGGCACAGCGCCTCGTGCTCGTCGCGGGCGGCGACGGCGCGGCGGAGCGCGGCGCGGAGGTTGTCGTGCTCCAGCTCCAGCCGGTCCAGCCAGGCGCGCTGCCCGGTGCCGCGCAGCAAGGGGTCGGCGGTGCGGGCCAGTTCGCGGAAGGCCACCAGGTGGCGCCGTTCGACGGCCGTCCGTTCGCCGGCCTCGTCCAGCCGCTCGCCGGCGTACTCGCCGACGGTCTCCAGCAGGCGGTAGCGCATCTGGCCGTCGGGGGCGGGGGCGGCCACCACGAGCGACTTGTCGACGAGCGAGCCGAGGAGGGCCGCGACGTCCAGGGCGTGGACGTCGGTGCCGTCGGCGCAGACCTCCTCGGCGGCGGACAGGTCGCAGCCGCCGGAGAAGACGGACAGGCGGCGCAGGACGGCGCGTTCGGGCGCGTCCAGCAGGTCCCACGACCAGTCCACGACCGCGCGCAGCGTCTGCTGGCGGGGCAGCACGGTGCGGCTGCCGGAGGTGAGCAGCCGGAAGCGGTCGTCGAGGCGGTCGGCGAGGCCGCGGGGGGTGAGCAGGCGCAGCCGGGCGGCGGCGAGCTCGATGGCGAGCGGCAGGCCGTCCAGGCGGCGGCAGATCTCGGCACAGGCCGCCGGGTCGTCCTCCACCCGGAAGCCGGGCCGGGCGGCGGCACCGCGGTCGGCGAGCAGCCGCAGGGCGACGGGGTCGGGCAGCGGCTCGACGGGCCGCACCAGCTCGCCGGGCACGGCGAGGGGTTCCCGGCTGGTAGCGAGCACGGTGACGCCCGGGCAATGCGCGAGGAGCGTCTCGGCGAGGCGGGCGGCGGCGTCGATGACGTGCTCGCAGTTGTCGAGGACGAGCAGCATGCGGCGGCGTGCGCAGTGCTCGGCGAGCCGTGCCAGCGGGTCGAGGGCGGTGGCGTCGGCGGCGGCCCGCAGTCCCTCGGCGGCGGTGCCGCGCACGACGGTCTCGCGCGCTCCGAGCGCGGTGAGCACCGCCTCGGGCACGGTCTCGGCGTCGTCCACGGGCGCCAGCTCCGCGAGCCACACCCCGTCGGGCCAGCGCCCTTCCGCCGGCGCGGCCGCCTCGGCGGCCTCCTGCGACAGCCGCGTCTTCCCCGCGCCGCCGGGCCCGAGCAGCGTCACCAGCCGGTGCTGCGCCAGATCTTCCCGGATCAGGGCGATCTCCCGCTCCCGCCCGACGAAGGACGTGAGCCGCGCCCGCAGGTTCCCCCGCGCCGCACCGCCCCCGGGTGCCGGCGCGCCGAGCGCCGCGGAGGCGAGTGCGGGAGCCACGTCCGCCCCGAAGGCCGCGGGCGCGGCCGGCCCGTCCACGACCGGGGGCACGGAGCCGTGCGGCCCGGGTACCGGCACGCCGAGCGCCGCGGAGGCGAGTGCGGGAGCCACGTCCGCCCCGAAGGCCGCGGGCGCGGCCGGCCCGTCCACGACCGGGGGCACGGAGCCGTGCGGCCCGGGTGCCGGCGCGCCGAGCGCCGCGGAGGCGAGTGCGGGAGCCACGTCCGCCCCGAACGCCGTGGGCGTGGCCGGCCCGTCCGTGGACGGGGGCACGGCGCCGTGCGGCCCGGGTGCCGGTGCGGCTGCGCCGCCCGGGGCGGGCGGCTGCCCGGCCTCGGGCGCGGCGGCCCCGGGGTCCTGACCCGGCTGCGCCGCGGGCGCGACGGGCGCCCCGTCGCGGTGCGGGGCCGCCGTGCCGGGGGCGACGGGCGGCCCGGTCCGGGGCCGTGGCGTGCCGCCCGGCGGCGGGTCGTCGGGGTGGAGGAGTTCGCCGTGGAGGGCGCGGAGTTCCGGGCCCGGGGTGGTGCCCAGGGTTTCGGTCAGGGTGCGGGCGACCTCGGCGTAGGCGGCCAGGGCCTCGGCGGGGCGGCCCGCGGCGCGCAGGGCGCGCAGGCGGAGGGCCTGGAGGGGTTCGTCGAGGGGGTGGGCGTCGCAGAGTTCGGCCAGGGCGGGGAGCGTTCCGGCCGCCTGGCCCAGGGACACCGCGGCGGCCAGGCGGGCGCGGCGAGCCGCCAGGTGACGGGTCTCCAGCCGGCGGGCCGGCACGGCCCGGCCCGGCAGGTCCGCGAGGGCGGGGCCGCGCCACAGCGCGAGGGCGTCGTCGAGCAGGACCGCCGCCTTGGCGGCATCCCCGTCGGCGAGGGCCCTCTCGCCCTCGCCGGCCAGCCGCTCGAAGCGGTGCAGGTCGACGTCGTCGGGGTCGGCGGACAGCCGGTAGCCGCCCGCGGCGGAGGCCACCGCCTCCCGGCCCACGGCCCGCCGCAGCCGTCCGACGAGCGCCTGCAGGGCGCCCACCGCGTCCGCGGGCGGTGCACCGTCCCAGACCTCGTCGATCAGTGCACCGGCGGGGCGCAGCCGCCCCGGGTGCAGGGCCAGCGCGGCCAGGAGCGCGCGCAGCCGGGTACCGCCGAGGGCCATGGGGATGCCGTCGTCGGTGTGGGCCTGGGTGGTGCCGAGGATGCCGTAACGCACCGGCCCATTCTCCCCCGCCCCGAACCCGGCGCTACGAAATATGTCCCGGGCCAAGTACCGTCGCCCGGTACGTTCGCACGCCCCGGGCATTTCCCGGCGGCCTCACTCCCAGGAGCACACTGGCATGGCAACGCAAGCGACCCGCGGCGAAGGGCGTGTGAGCCCCGTCTTCCTCGCCCTCGTCGCCATCATGGCGGTCTCGTTCTGGGCGGTGTGGACCGATTTCTCGGCGAGCCCCGGCTTCGCCGTGTTCCTTTTCATCCTCTCGGGCTGGATCGTCTCGCTGTGCCTGCACGAGTTCTCGCACGCCCGCACCGCCCTGCACGGCGGTGACATATCCGTCGGGGCCAAGGGTTACCTGACCCTCAACCCCCTCCTGTACACCCACGCCCTGCTCAGCATCGTGCTGCCGGTGATCTTCGTCATCATGGGCGGCATCGGCCTGCCGGGCGGCGCGGTCTTCATCGAGCGCCACCGCATCCGCAGCCGCTGGAAGCAGAGCCTGGTCTCGGCGGCCGGCCCGCTGATGGACGCCCTCTTCGTCCTCGCCGTCGGCCTGCCCTTCCTGCTGGGAGCGCTGGACGGGGTGCCGGACAACGTCCGCTACGCCCTCGCCTTCACCATCCAGCTGCACGTGACCGCGGTGATCCTCAACTTCCTGCCCGTGCCGGGCCTGGACGGCTACGGCGTGATCGAGCCCTGGCTGCCGTACAAGGTGCGGCGCCAGGTGGAGCCGTTCGCGCCGTTCGGCCTGCTCGCGGTCTTCGGCTTCCTGTGGATCCCGGAGGTCAACCACGCCTTCTTCGACATGATCGACGCGCTGCTGCGGACGCTCGGCGTCACCGAGTGGGACACCTACTGGGGCCAGAAGCTGTTCCGCTTCTGGGAGGGCACGCCGGAGATCCCGCCGCTGGACGGCCTCGTGATCGGCTGATCCAGCTCGCTCACCCGGCCGCGGAGCCCTGCTCCGCGGCCTTGTCGTTCTTCGCCTTGCGCACGTAGTACCAGGCGATGTTCGACGCGACGCCGAGCAGCAGGATCCACACGATGCCGAGCCAGCTGCCGCGCGCGAAGGAGACGACGGCCGCCGCGACCGCGAGGACGCAGACGGCGAGGGCGTAGAGGGCGAGGCGGGGCATGGGGGCGGCTCCTGTCCGATGGCCGGGGCGCATGTGCGTACGATCCCGGTCATTGTCCCCCATGCCCCGGGCGGCTCAGACGTCCGTGACCCGCAGCCCCGCGTGGGCCTTGTAGCGGCGGTTCACGGAGATCAGGTTGGCGACCAGGGACTCCACCTGGTGGGCGTTGCGCAGCCGGCCCGCGAAGACGCCGCGCATGCCGGGGATGCGGCCGGCCAGCGCCTGCACGATGTCGGTGTCGGCGCGCTTCTCGCCGAGGACCATCACGTCGGTGTCGATCTCCGCGATCTCCGGGTCCGACAGCAGCACCGCGGACAGGTGGTGGAAGGCGGCGGTCACCCGGGACTCCGGCAGCAGCGCGGCGGCCTGCTGGGCGGCGCTGCCCTCCTCCGGCTTGAGCGCGTAGGCGCCCTGCTTGTCGAAGCCGAGCGGGTTGACGCAGTCGACGACGAGCTTGCCCGCGAGCTCCTCGCGCAGCGCTTCGAGGGTCTTGGCGTGGCCGTCCCACGGCACGGCGACGATCACGATGTCGCTGCGGCGGGCGCACTCGGCGTTGTCCAGGCCCTCGATGCCCAGGCCCAGCTCGTCGGCGGCGGCCTGCGCCCGCTCCGCGGCGCGCGAACCGATGATCACTCGCTGGCCGGCCTTGGCCAGCCGGTAGGCGAGGCCGCGGCCCTGGTCGCCGGTGCCGCCGAGCACCCCGACCACCATGCCGGAAACATCGGGAAGGTCCCAAGGATCCTTAGCGGGGGCCTTCTTCACGTCCTTCACCACGCCATCAGAAGTAGTCATGACAGCGATACTGTCACGCCCGTGGCGCGCCCGACGGCCCGGTTGCGCCCCGCACGAGCGCCCCCGGCGCCCGAACGGGTGAGCCACCCCGTAACTCCGCATCCTCCTGCGGCGGTTGGGGCAGGATGCGCCGCATGGACGCCGTACGGGTCGCACTGCTGCGCGAGGCGCTGGCCGGGACCGAGTGGCTGCGGGCCACCCGCCGTTTCGCGGGGGCCCTGCGGACCTCCGTCGAGGCCCACGGCGGCGGGCTGCTGCTCGTCGGCACGGTCGAGTACGAGCCCTGGCACCTCGCCGCCCACCTGGACGACGAGGCCGCCTGGTCCGGCCTGCCGGAGCTCACCCCGACGCTCGTGCGCCACCGGGTGCCGTCCGGCGCGCCGGCGCACCTGTCGGTCGGGCTGAGCCGCCTGGGGGCGGCCCGGCGCGGCGAGACGCTGCTGGTGGTGGCGGAGGGGCAGCCCGGGGACGGGCTGCTGGAGCGGGTGCACGACGCCCGGCGCGGCGGGGTGACCGTCCTGGCGCTGGACGGCGCGGCCGGCGCCGCGCAGGCGGACCTGCACGCGCTCGCGCACGACGCGCTGAGCGTGCCGGCCGCCGCCGAGCTGGATCTGGACACCGTCCAGCACCTGGTCAGCGCCGCCGCCGGCGAGACCACCCGCCCGGCCCCGCGGGGCCGCCGCTTCCGCGACCGCCTGTCCCGCCTGGCGGAGCAGCTGGCCGCCCCGCCACCCACCCGCTGGTAGCGGCGGGCGCCGCCCCGGGCCCGGACCCCGTCGCTCCGGAACGGGCCGGATCCGGCCGGAAGGCGCCTTTCCGGGATATTCGTTTGCTTCGCCCGGGCCACGACCGGACCATGGTGCCCCGTGACCGAGCACCATCCCCCTCCCCCGTCCCCTGCCGGCCGCCTGCGCGCCCTGCTGCCCGACCTCTCCCCCTGGCGCTCCTCGCCCGACTTCCGTCGCATGTGGATCGCCGGTCTGGTGACCGTCTTCGGCAGCTTCCTGACCTTCGTGGCGGTGCCGCTGCAGCTCAAGGAGCTGACGGGATCCACGCTCGCGGTCGGTGCGGTCGGTGCGGTCGAGCTGGTACCGCTGATCGTCTTCGGTCTGTACGGCGGCGCCCTCGCCGACGCCCTCGACCGCCGCAAGCTGATCGTGTGGACGGAGGCCGGACTCGGCGTCCTGAGCGTGATGCTGCTGCTCAACACGCTGCTGCCGCACCCGATGGTCTGGCCGCTGTACGTGGTGGCCGCGCTGGTCAGCGCGCTGACCGGGCTGCAGCGTCCGGCGCTGCAGGCGATCGTGCCGCGGATCGTCCCCCACGAGCAGCTGCCGGCCGCCATCGCGCTGAACTCCATGCGCTGGCAGGTCGGGGCCATCGCCGGCCCCTCGCTGGCCGGTGTGGTCATCACCTTCGCCGGGCTGCCGTGGGCGTACTTCCTGGACGCCCTCTCGTTCGCGCTGTCCCTGGTCCTCGCCCTGGGCCTGGCGCCCTCCCCCGCCTCCCACGACGCGGAGAAGCCGTCGCTGCGCGGCATCCTCGACGGCGCCCGCTACGCGTGGAGCCGCAAGGAGCTGCTGGGTACGTACGCCGTGGACATGGCGGCGATGTTCTTCGCCTACCCCACCGCGATCTTCCCGTTCCTCGCCGACGACCTTCACGCGCGGTGGGCATTGGGCCTGATGTACTCGGCGGGCGCGGTCGGCTCGCTGGTGGTGAGCCTCACCAGCGGCTGGGTCTCGCGCATCCACCGGCACGGCCGGCTGGTGGTGCTCGCGGCGGCGGGCTGGGGCGCGGCGATGGCCGTGGCGGGCCGGCTGCACAACATCTGGCTGGTGCTCCTCTTCCTGGCCGTCGCGGGCGGCTGCGACACGGTCAGCGGCCTGTTCCGCTCGGCGATCTGGGACCAGACGATCCCGGACGAGCTGCGCGGCCGCCTCGCCGGCATAGAGCTGCTGTCGTACTCCGTCGGCCCGCAGCTGGGCCAGGTCCGGGCGGGCGGCATGGCGGCGCTGACCAGCGTGCGGACGTCGGTGTGGTCGGGCGGCCTGGCGTGCGTGGCGTCGGTGGGGCTGCTGGCCCTGTCGCTGCCGAAGCTCATGTCCTACGACCAGAGGACGGACCCGCACGCCGTGCGGATGCGGCAGCGGAAGGCCGCGGAGGCGGTGTCGGAGGCGGCCTAGGTGTGTTGTCCCGGGACGTTGGTGACACGCGTGCTGGGTGCTTGAACTGGGTGAGGGCCTTCTGGCTCGGTGT
>NZ_BMVB01000019.1 GCF_014650495.1 Streptomyces cinnamoneus
TCGCCTTCAGCCGGTACGGCTCCTCCGCGTTCAGCCGCTTGTACCGCGGACTGATCTCCGGCAACAGCTCCAGGTCCCGCTGCAGGGAGGTCAGGAGCTCCTCGGTCGCCCCGCTGTTGCGGATGGAGTTGGACAGGGCGCCGCGCAGCACGTCGACGAGTTCGAGGGCGTCGGTGATGCCGTGCTCGTGCTGCAGTATCAGCACGTCCCAGGTGACCTGGGGGGTGACGTTGGGGTTGCCGTCGCGGTCGCCGCCGATCCAGGTGCCGAAGGTCAGCGGGCGGGTGGCGGCGGGCAGCGGGACGCCGACGCGGTCGAGCTCGGCGGCGAGGTCCTCCAGGACGTCGCCGACGGCGTTCGCGTGCAGCTCGTCGAGGTAGTAGATCGCGTTGCGGGCCTCGTCGGTCGGCTCGGGGCGGGCCACGCGCAGCTCGTCGGTCTGCCAGAGCAGGTCGATGTTCTCCGCCAGCCGGACGTCGGTGCGGCGCTTGTCGCCGCTGCCGGTGGCGATGGTGTCCAGGAGCTCGGCGATGCGGCGGAGCTTGTTGAGGACGCTGCGCCGGGCCGCCTCGGTGGGGTGCGCGGTGAAGACCGGGCGCACGCCCAGGTGCTCGACGGTCTGCCGCAGGTGCTCCGGGTCGGCGTCCTTCAGCTCGTCGGCGGTGCGGGCGAGGATCGAGCCCTCGGCGTCGCGGCGGGCGCGCAGCTCGCGGCCGCGGTGCACCTGCTCGGTGACGTTGGCGAGGTGGAAGTAGGTCGAGAAGGCCCGGACGAGCTTGGCGGCGGTCTCCGGGTCGGTGGCGGCCAGCAGCTCGGCGGCGGCCTCGCCGTCCGTACGGGTCAGCGCCCGCACCCGTTCCACCAGATCGAGGAGCTCTTCCCCCTCCTGGCGGACCAGCGTCTCGCCGAGGAGATCACCGAGTCGGCGGATGTCGGCGCGCAGGGCGGCGTTGGTGTTGTCGGCACTGCTCACAGGTGCGGCTCCTTGCGGTGTTTCCGAGCACGTCTGGAGGGGTGGCGGACCGCGCTGTCCGACGCCCCCAGCATAGGTCGCCGCACGACGCGCGGTTGTCCACGGCCTCTTGCCGAGCCCCGGCGCCCTGCCATACTTACGAAGCCGTAGGTTACGGAACCGTAGCCATGCTCCGAGCCCCATGAGGGAACCCATGACTGCAAGCCCCGACGTGATCGAAGACGCGCCGAAGGCCCAGGAGACCCCGCTGCCCGCCGGCACGCTGGGCAGTGACAGCAAGCGTTCGATCGAGCAGATCACGCTGCTGCTCTTCATCATCGTTCCGTTCATCGCGTTGCTCGCGGCGGTCCCGCTGGCCTGGGGCTGGGGCGTGAGCTGGCTGGATCTGGGACTGCTGGTGGCGATGTACTACATCGGCTGCCACGGCATCACGATCGGCTTCCACCGCTACTTCACGCACGGTGCGTTCAAGGCGAAGCGGCCCCTGCGGATCGCCCTGGCGGTCATGGGCTCGCTGGCGGTGGAGGGGCCGCTGGTGCGCTGGGTGGCGGACCACCGCAAGCACCACAAGTTCTCGGACGCCGAGGGCGACCCGCACTCGCCGTGGCGGTACGGCGAGAGCGTGCCCGCGCTGCTGAAGGGCCTGTGGTGGGCCCATGTGGGCTGGATGTTCGACGAGGAGCAGACGCCGCAGCAGAAGTACGCGCCGGACCTGATCAAGGACCCGGACATCCGCCGGATCTCGCGCCAGTTCGTGCTGTGGACGACGGTGTCGCTGCTGGTGCCGCCGCTGGTCGGCGGGCTGGCGACGTGGTCGTGGCAGGGGGCCGTGACGGCGTTCTTCTGGGGTTCGCTGGTTCGGGTGGCGCTGCTGCACCACGTGACGTGGTCGATCAATTCGATCTGCCACGCCGTCGGCAAGCGCCCGTTCAAGTCGCGCGACCGTTCGGGCAACGTGTGGTGGCTGGCGGTGCTCTCGTGCGGTGAGTCGTGGCACAACCTCCACCACGCCGATCCGACGTCGGCGCGGCACGGCGTGCTCAAGGGGCAGCTGGATTCCAGCGCCCGGCTCATCCGCTGGTTCGAGAAGGCGGGCTGGGCGTACGACGTGCGCTGGCCGAACGCGGCCCGCATCGCGTCCCGGCGGCAGGACCGGGCGTGAGGATGAGGCCGGTGCCGCCCGGGGGTGCCCTCGGCGGTGGCCGGGGGAGGCATGATTGACAGGTGGCGATCGATAGCAATACCACCGGTGACAAGGACCTGCCCCCTAGCTCGGGGGGCAGGCGCTCGCGGCCCCGCCGGGTGCGGATGACCGGCGCCGAGCGCCGTGAGCAGCTGCTGGACATCGGTCGCACGCTCTTCGCCGAGCGGGGGTTCGAGGGCACCTCGGTGGAGGAGATCGCGGCGAAGGCCGGGGTGTCCAAGCCGGTGGTCTACGAGCACTTCGGCGGCAAGGAGGGGCTGTACGCGGTGGTCGTGGACCGCGAGATGCGGCAGCTGCTGGACATGGTGACGGGCGCCCTGACCGCCGGTCACCCGCGCGAGCTCCTCGAACAGGCGGCGTTCGCCCTGCTGGACTACATCGAGAAGTCCACGGACGGCTTCCGCATCCTCGTCCGCGACTCCCCCGTCGCCCAGTCGACGGGGACGTTCGCCTCGCTGATCAGCGACATCGCCACCCAGGTCGAGGACATCCTGGGGCTGGAGTTCAAGGCCCGCGGCTTCGATCCCAAGCTGGCCCCGCTCTACGCCCAGGCCCTGGTCGGCATGGTGGCGCTGACGGGCCAGTGGTGGCTGGACGTCCGCAAGCCGAAGAAGGCCGAGGTGGCGGCGCACCTGGTGAACCTGGCCTGGCACGGCCTGGACGGCCTGGAGCCGAAGCCCCGGCTGGTGGGGCACCGCCGCGCCTGACGGCGCAGCGGCGGCCTCCGGCCCCGCCACCGCCGGGCCCGCTCAGCCGGCCGTGCGGGCCACCGCGAACACGCGCCGGAAGGGGAAGAGCGTCCCGTCCGGGCGCGGGGGGTACGCCTCGCGGAGCAGGGCGCGGTAGGCGTCGAGGAATGCGGCCTCCGCGGCCGGGTCGCCGGCCAGGGCCGTCAGGACCGGGCGCAGGCCCGTGCCCCTGATCCAGTCGAGGACGGGGTCCTCGCCGGTCAGGACGTGGACGTACGTCGTCTCCCAGGCGTCCACCGTGCAGCCGAGGTCCATCAGCCGTTCGAGGTACTCGCCCGGCTGCAGGACGTCGACCGTGCGGCGCCCCGCCTCGTGGAGGCGATCGCGCCAGCGGGCCGAGGCGCACAGCTCGCGCAGCAGCACATGGCTGGGGGCGTCGCCGTTGCCGGGGACCTGCACGGCGAGGCTGCCGCCGGGAGTGAGGGCCCGCACCCAGGAGGGGAAGAGACGGGCGTGGCCGGGGACCCACTGCAGGGCGGCGTTGGAGACGATCAGGTCGAAGGGCTCGCCGGGGGTCCAGTCGGCGATGTCGGCGTGGACGAAGTCGACGTGTCCGCCGTAGGGCTCCTTGGCCAGGTGCGTGCGGGCCGCCCGCAGCATGGCGGGGGAATTGTCGTAGCCGGTGATGCGGGCGTCGGGCCAGCGCCCGGCGAGCAGCTTGGTGGCGTTGCCCGCACCGCAGCCGAGGTCGGCGATGCGCACGGGGCGGCCCCGGGCGGGCGGCTCGGGGATGCGGGCGAGCAGGTCGTGGAAGGGGCGGGTGCGGGGGCCGGAGTGGCGGAGGTACTGCTGCGGGTCCCAGACGGGACCGGTGGGCTTGCCTGCGTCGTGCGTCGTCCCTGTGTCGTGCGTCCCTGTGTCGTGCATGGCCGGGCCTCCCTGCGGGCGTGCGTCACCCTCAGGATCTCCACACGATTATCTTGACGTCAAGAGACTTCATGTCGACACACCCTCTACACTGATCGTCATGGAGGACGAGGTCGATCGACTGGTCGCAGCATGGCGCCGCGAGCGCCCCGACCTCGACGTGGAGCCGCTGGAGGTGCTCAGCCGGGTCAGCAGGCTCGCCCGGCACCTCGACCGTGCCCGGCGGATCGCCTTCGCCGAGCACGAGCTGGAGCCGTGGGAGTTCGACGTCCTCACCGCGCTGCGCCGCGCCGGGGCGCCCTACCAGCTCTCACCGGGGCAGCTGCTGACGCAGACCCTGGTCACCTCGGGCACCATGACCAACCGCATCGACCGGCTCACCAAGAAGGGCCTCGTCCAGCGGGAGCCCGACCCCAGCGACCGGCGCGGCGTGCTCGTCCGGCTGACCGCCGAGGGCCGGGACCGCGCCGACCAGGCGCTGGCCGGACTGCTGGCGCAGGAGCGCGCCATCCTCGCCGAGCTCTCCCCCACTCAGCGCGGCGAACTGGCCGGGTTGCTACGCCAGTTGACCGCCCCGTTCGATAACGTCCCCGGCTAGGTCCACCGGACCCACCCCGGCACGGCGCGCCAGCGCCACGGCGGCCAGCGTGGAGTGCACGCCGAGCTTGCCCAGGACGTTCTGCATGTGCGTGCGGACCGTGTGCGGGGAGAGGTAGAGGCGCTCGGCGACGGCCTTGCGCCCCAGCCCGGCCACCATGCAGCGCAGCACCTCGCGCTCGCGGGGGGTGAGCGACTCCACCAGCCGCTCGCTCTCCGTGCGGTGCTTGCGCGCGGCCGTCAGCTCCCGCAGGACGCCGGTCAGCAGCGCGGGTGGCAGGTGCGTCTCGTCCCGCAGGACACCCCGTATGACCGCCAGCAGGCGCGAGAGCGAGCAATCCTTGGCCACCCAGCCGCCGGCGCCCGCCTGCAGCGCCGCCGCGGCCCGCCGCGGGTCGTCGCGCTCGGCCAGCACCACCGTCCGCACGCCCGGATGACCCGAGCGCACCCTCGCCACCAGCGAGATGCCGTCCACCGTGCCCTCGCCCGGACCCGAGCCGTCCTGCCCGGAGCCCCGGAGCTGTCCCGGCACCTGAGGGACGTCCGGACCCACCGCGCCGAGGTCGGCGTCGATCAGCAGCACGTCGAAGCGCCGCCCCTCACCCGCCGCGCGCTCCAGTGCGCGCAGCGCCGCCGGCCCGCTGCCGGCCGCCGAGACGTCCACGTCCTGCTCGGCCGCGAGGGCGGCGGCGAGCGACTCGGCGAAGATGCGATGGTCATCGACCACCAATACCCGAATACGTGCCACAACCACCCCCATGTCCCGGTAGGCAAGGCAGTACGGGTACGGCGCCCGACCCGGGGCCGCCACGCGCGCACGGCCGCCGCCGTGCACTGACAACCAACCCCGCCCCGGGCGTCGTACCTGCCTGTCTCGCCCCCTGATCAGCGTCGGCCCCCACCGGCGCTGTGCATCAGCGTACGGGCGGGGTCCGGCAACGGAAGCCGATTGGCAAAACTGCCTGACCCGGGTGTTTATCGTGAGCTTTCTGTTCAGTATTGAGGCGGTGAACGACTCGGAACGACGCGATGTGGACGCCGCCCTGACCGAGGACCGGCCGGCCGCACCGCAGGGTCCGGCCGCACCGCAAGGTCCGGCCGTACCGCAAGGTCCGGCCGTACCGCAGGGTCCGGTCGTACGGCAGGGTCCGGCCTAGGCCACCCGGCCCGCGCCCTGCGCGGGGGTCACCGCGACGATGCGCGGCGCGCGGTGGCCGGCGGCCGCGAAGGCGCCGGCCACCGCCGCGCGCACCGTCTCCTCCGCCGCCGCCTCGGCGAGCACCACGGCCGAGCCGCCGAAGCCCGCGCCCGTCATGCGGGCGCCGAGGGCTCCCGCCCCGGTCGCCGCCGCGACCACCAGGTCGAGCTCCGGGCAGGAGACGCCGAAGTCGTCGCGGAGCGAGGCGTGCCCGGCCGTCAGCACCGCGCCCGTGGCCCGCGCCGCGCCCGCCTCCAGGAGCGCGGCCACCTCCTCGACGCGGTGGTTCTCCGTGACGACGTGCCGCACCAGCCCCCGCAGCCCGGCCGTCCGCGGGTCGGCCGCCAACTCCTCAAGGGCCCCGGGCAATTGCGCGTGCGCGACGTCGCGCAGGGCGCGCACCCCGAGTGCACGCGCGGCCGACTCGCAGCCCGCGCGCCGCTGCGCATACGCGCCCGCTCCCACCTCGTGCCGGACCCGTGTGTCGACCACCAGGAGGCGAAGGCCGTGCGCCGCCGGGTCGAAGGGGACCTGCCGCTGCGTGAGGTGCCGGGTGTCCAGGTGCAGGACGTGGCCGTCCCTGCAGCAGGCGGACGCGGTCTGGTCCATCAGCCCGCAGGGGACGCCGGCGAAGACGTTCTCCGCCCGCTGCGCCAGCCGGGCCAGGGCGGGGCGGGAGAGCCCCGCGCCGCAGAGGCCGTCGAGCGCCAGGGCCGTGGCGACCTCCAGCGCGGCGGACGACGAGAGGCCGGCGCCCGCCGGAACGTCGCTCTCCACGTGCAGGTCGGCGCCCGGTACGTCGTGGCCCGCCTCGCGCAGGGCCCACAGGACCCCGGCGGGGTAGGCGGCCCAGCCCCGCACCCCGCCCGGCACGAGGTCGTCCGGCCGCACCTCGACGACGCCGCCCGGCGCCCCGGCGGAGTGCAGGCGCAGCCGCCCGTCGGTGCGGGCGCGGGCCGCCACCCAGGTCCGGTGGGGCAGCGCGAACGGCATCACGAAGCCCTCGTTGACGTCGGTGTACTCACCGATGAGGTTGACGCGGCCGGGCGCCGCCCAGACCCCGTCGCAGGTCGCTGCATGGGCCGCACGGAAGGCCCGTGCGGCCCGCGCGGCGCTCACCCGTCCGTCCGGCCCCGACGGGCGAACGCCCAGGCGTCCTCGATGATCCCGGCCAGGTCGCAGCGGTGCGGCTGCCAGCCGAGCAGCTCCCCGGCGCGGGCGGCGGAGGCGACGAGCACGGCCGGGTCGCCGGGGCGGCGGGCTGCGGACACCTCGGGGATCGCGTGTCCGGTGACCTTGCGGGCGGTCTCGACGACCTCGCGGACGGAGAAGCCGTTGCCGTTGCCGAGGTTGCAGATCAGGTGCTCGCCGGGGCGGGCGGCGCCCAGGGCGAGCAGGTGGGCGTCGGCGAGGTCGGCGACGTGGAGGTAGTCGCGGACGCACGTGCCGTCGGGGGTCGGGTAGTCGTCGCCGTAGACGTTGATCGCTTCGCGCTCGCCGAGCGCGACCTGCAGCACCAGCGGGATCAGGTGCGTCTCGTGCGTGTGCCGTTCGCCGTACCGTCCGTACGCCCCGGCGACGTTGAAGTAGCGCAGCGAGACGGCGGCCAGGCCGTGGGCCGCGCACTCGCCCGCGATCATGTGGTCGACGGCCAGCTTGGTGGCGCCGTAGGGGTTGGTGGGCGCGGTCGGGGCGTCCTCGGTGATGGGGACGGTGGCGGGCTCGCCGTAGGTGGCGGCGGTGGACGAGAAGACGAGGGTGCGCACGCCGGCGTCCCGCATGGCGGCGAGCAGTTCCACGGTGCCGCCGACGTTGTTGCGCCAGTAGCTGTCGGGGTCCTCGACCGACTGGCCCACCTGCGAGAACGCGGCGAAGTGCAGGACGGCGTCGTACCGGTCGTCGAGCCACCGGGCGGCTTCCTGGACGCGGCCCTCGATGAAGCGGGCGCCGTCGGGGACGGCGTCGCGGTGTCCGGTCGACAGGTCGTCGAGGACTCTCACCTCGTGGCCGGCGGCCAGCAGGTGCGCGGTGACGACACTCCCGATGTATCCGGCGCCGCCCGTGACCAGGAACCTGCCGGTGCTGCTGCTCATGAACTGGCCACCTCTCGCAATCGCATCGCCGCGGTCTCGGGCGGCACGTCGTTGATGAACACCTTCATGCTGGATTCCGAACCGGCGAGGTACTTCAACTTTCCTGCAGTGCGGCGGATGGTGAAGAGTTCGAGGTGCAGGGCGAATTCACCTCTGAGGGGGTGGCGGGCGGGTGCCTGGTGCCAGGCGGAGATGTAGGGCGTGGGCGGCTCACCGGGGCCGAAGATCCTGTCGAACCGCCGCAAGAGTTCCAGATAGACCTGTGGGAAGTCTGTGCGGGCGGCGTCGTCGAGGGCGGGCAGGTCGGGCACCCGCCGCCGGGGGTGGAGGTGGACCTCGTACGGCCAGCGGGCCGCGTAGGGCACGAAGGCGGTCCAGTGCGCGCTCTCCAGGACGATCCGGCGGCCGTCGGCCCGCTCGTCGGCCACGAGGTCGTCGAAGAGGTTCCGGCCGTGCGTGCGCGTGCGGTGGGCGGCGACGGAGGCGAGCATGCGCTCGGTGCGCGGGGTGACGAAGGGGTAGGCGTAGATCTGGCCGTGCGGGTGGCCGAGCGTGACGCCTGTCTCGGGGCCGCGGTTCTCGAAGCAGAACACCTGCTCGACGCCGGGCAGGGCGGCCAGCTCGGCGGTCCGGTCGGTCCAGGCGGCGAGGACGAGGGCGGCACGGCCGGGGTCGAGGCCGGCGAAGGAGGCGTCGTGGTCGTCGGTGAAGCAGACGACCTCGCAGCGGCCGCGGTCGCCGCTGAGCGAGGGGAAACGATTCTCGAAGACGACGACCTCGTAGTCCGCCGCCGGAACCTCGGTGAGCCGGCCGCCGCGGGAGGGGCACAGCGGGCACTGGCCGGGCGGCGGGTGGTACGTGCGGGACTGGCGGTGGGAGGCGATGACGACGTCGTCACCGAGGAGCCGGTCGTGACGGATCTCGCTGACGGGCTCGCCCTGCTGCAGGGGCCGCAGGTCGGGGGCGCCGCGCACGGCGTCGTCCCGCGCGTCGTAGTAGAACAACTCGCGGCCGTCCGCGAGACGGGTCACCGTCTTCTTCACGGGCGGATCTTTCCCCGCCTCGCCCGTGGCCGAACCGCGGCGGGACCGCGGCGCGGTGCGGGGCCGCCGTACGGGGCCCGGACCGACTCCCGCAGGGCCGGGCCGGGGGACAAAGCTCGGGAGCCGGGGCTTTCTCCGCCTCGCCCCTCGCCGAACCGCGGCGGGGGCCGCCGTGCGGGGCAGCGAGCGGGGCCCGGAACGGTACCCCGGGCGGCCGGGGCCGCAGGCCGCGGGGCCCGCCGGCCGGTGGGGCGGCGCCCCGACGGGTCGGCGCGGCCGGGCGGTCTCCGCCCCCGGTCCGGGCCGCCGGCAGGGCCCGGTGGGCTACGGGCGGGGTGGGCCCGGTTGGGGGGGCACGGGGGTGTTGCCCGTGGCGCGGTCCAGGAGGCCCGTGCGGGCTGCGAGGGCTGCCGCCTCCAGGCGCGAGCCGACCCCGAGCTTCATCAGGACGCGCTGGACGTGCGTGCGGGCCGTGCTGGGCGCTATCCCCATGCCGGCCGCGATCAGCCGAGTGTCCTCGCCCTCGGCGACCCGGACCAGGACCTCGACCTCCCGCGGGGTCAGCAGCTGCAGCAGCCGGGCGCCCTCGTCGTCGGGCTGGGCCGCCGGGTTGAGCAGCTCGGCGAAGGCGCCCTGCAGCAGCTGCGGGTCCACCGCGGCCTCGCCCGCACGGGCCTTCATCATGGCGCGCTCGACGCCCTCGATCCGTTCGTTGTGGCGGACGTAGCCCGAGGCGCCGGCGGCGAACGCAGCCGCGATGCCCAGCGGGCTCGGCACCGGCCCCAGCACGACGACCGCCACCTGCGGGCGGTCCCGCTTGATCCGGACGACGGGGTCGAAGGCTCCCGGCTCGGCCGGGGTCGCCGTGCCCAGCAGGCACACCTCGGGGGCGCGGCTGATGACCAGCTCGGCCGCCCCCGCACTCGGCGCGGCCGCGGCCAGTACGCGGTGGCCGCGCAACTTCAGTGCCGAGGCAAGGGCCTCGGCCAGCAGTCGATGGTCGTCGACCACCATGAGCCGCACGCCCATGCGCTACCCCCCTGTCGCCCGCTGCCGCCCTCTGCCGCCCGCGCAGGTCGTCCCCGGCACCCTCTTGCCCGGGAAGCTACACGCTTGTTCGACGTTCCGCGCCCCTTACCGGTGAGAAGTCCCCCGGAATGCCGAAATCCCTGTCAATCACGTGTACTTCGAGACTGAAACGGATCGTTCAGGCATGCACGCGTGATGGACAGGGATACGGCCGGAGCGCTCCTCAAATGATCACTATCAGCTGCCGCCGAAGATCATGACCGCGTACTCCTTGCCGAAGCTCACCGAGCTGGGCTTGTTGGCGTAGCTGCTGCCCATGTACAGCCGGCCCTGGGACCACAGGGCCCGGTGAAGGCCGGGCGTGAGCCTGCGCTCGCTGTCGGCCGTGTTGGCCGGATTCTTCAGCAGTACATCGGTCTTGAACGACTTGGGATCGATCCGTACCACCTTGCCACCCGCCTTGTAGGTGGGCTCCTGGTAGGCGATGGGGTAGCCGTCCTTGTCGACGCCCAGCGGGAGCAGCGAGGAACCGGGGACGCCCTCGGCCTTCCCCTTGGACTCGCCGGTGGCCAGGTCGAAGCCGACGATCTCGTTGACGCGGCCCACCTGCTGGGCGTTGCCGCTCGCGTGCTCCTCCGAGGGGAGGTAGAGCGTGTCCTTGGTGATGGCCAGTTTCGTGCAGCCCTCGACGTCCGTGGACGGACACTTCGGCTGGAACTTGCCGTTGCCCGTGGAGATCTTGGAGAGCAGCTTGCCTTCCTTGCCGCTGTCGTCGACCGCCATGAAGTCGGAGGCGGAGCTGCCCGTGTTGTCGCCGGCGTCCAGCGCGATCACCAGCGGGTCGGTGGAGGCCACGTGCACCCACTTGAGACCGGCCGGCACCTTGAAGACCGACTTGACCGCGCCCGTCTCCGGATTGAGGGTCTGCACCTGCATCTGGGGCCGCGAGTAGTCGCCGCAGCGGCGCACGGCGACGAGCTTGGTGCCGCCGCCGTAGCCGTCGTCCCGGCAGTCCTCGCCGGGCTTGGGCTTCCACAGCTCCTTGCCGTCGGCGATCGCCCACGCGGCACCGCCGCTGGTGCCGCCCGCGGCGACGGTGCCGCCGCCGACGGTGACCGAGTTGAAGCGGACGTCCTGGTCACCGGCCTTGGCGGACTTCTGCCAGAGCTTCTCGCCCTTGTTGAGGTCGAGGGCGACGACCTGGCTGCAGGGGCCGCCGTACTTCTTGTCGGCGCTGGGCTTGCCGTCCTTGACGAGCACGGCGGTCTTGCCGTCCGCCGTCACGTGCGGGGAGGCCCAGCAGATCTCGCCGTCGAGCGGGATCTCCCACTTCTGGCCGCCGGACAGGCCGTAGCCGACGATCTTGTACACGTCGACCTTGGCGAAGACCTGGTCGGTGGTCCACAGGCCCTTGACGCTGACGAGGTCGTCGACCTTGGGCTGGTCGACGCTGAACAGCAGCTTGGCGTCGACGGGCTGGGGCGCCGGCTTGCCGCCCTCGGCGCCGCCCTGCTTGCCGGTGTCCTGGCCGCTGGCGGCGTTGCCCTTGTCGTCGCTCTTGCCGTCGTCCTTGGTGGCGAACCAGACGCCGCCGCCGATCACGAGCACCGCTGCCACGGCGCCGCCGATGATGGCCATCATGCGCTGCTTGGCCTTGCCGCCGCCGGGTCCACCGGGGCCGCCGGGGCCACCGGCGGGCGCACCGCCGGGGAACTGGCCGGGAGGCGGCGGGTACATGCCGGGCTGCGGAGGCTGAACGGCGCCGAACGCCTGGGTGGGCATGTACGACTGTGCGGCGTTGCCCGGCGCGGGCGCTCCCGGGTAGCCGTAGCCGGCCGGCGGCGGGCTCTGCGGAGCTCCCGGCGGGGGCGGCGGGCTCTGCGGAGCTCCCGGTGGGGGCGGCGGGGTCTGGGGGGCGCCGACGGGCGGCGGGGTCTGCGGGTAGCCGTACGCCGCGCCGGCCGCGGGCGGGCCGGGCGGGGGCGGGGCCTGGGGGTAGCCGTAGGCCGGGGCGCCCGCGGGCCCGGCGGGGGGCTGGGCGGGCGGCGGTGCGCCGAAGCCGGGGGGCGGGTCCTGTGGCGCGCCGAAGCCTCCGCCCGGCTGGGCCGGCGGGCCCTGCGGCGGCTGGGGTGGCTGGGGCGGCTGTGACATCGCTTTCCTCTTTACGCGCGGGTCCAGGGCTTGAAAGGGCTTGAACCGCATAAATCCGGCCACTGTGCGGCAGGCGAGCGGGTGTTCTTTGTACCACCCGTCGCCGACAGCCCACGGGCCGATCTCAGAGGTATCCACCACCTGAGACCGGCCCGTGACGAGACTGTTGCGCCCTGGGGCGACCTGACGATTCGTCAGGCGTCTTCGGCCAGTTCCAGCCAGCGCATCTCCAGCTCCTCGCGCTCGGCGGCCAGTTCGCGCAGCTCGGCGTCCAGCTTGGCGACGGCCTCGAAGTCGGTGGCCTGCTCGGCGATGCGCGCGTGCAGCTTGGCCTCCTGCTCGCTGATGCGGTCGAGGCGGCGCTCGATCTTCTGCAGCTCCTTCTTCGCGGCCCGGGCGTCCGCGGCCGGCTTCGCCTTGGCGGCGGCCGGGGCCGCGGCGGGGGCGGCCGGGGCGGCTGCCTCGATGACGCGCTGACGGCGCTCCAGGTACTCGTCCAGGCCGCGCGGCAGCATCCGCAGGGCGCGGTCGCCGAGCAGCGCGAAGACGCGGTCGGTGGTGCGCTCGACGAAGTACCGGTCGTGGCTGATGACGACCATCGAGCCGGGCCAGCCGTCGAGGAGGTCCTCCAGCTGCGTCAGCGTCTCGATGTCGAGGTCGTTCGTCGGCTCGTCGAGGAAGAGGACGTTGGGCTCGTCCATCAGCAGCCGCAGGATCTGCAGGCGTCGCCGCTCACCGCCGGAGAGGTCGCCGACCGGCGTCCACTGCTTCTCCTTGGTGAAACCGAACTTCTCGCACAGCTGCCCCGCCGTCATCTCCCGGCCCTTGCCGAGGTCCACGCGGTCGCGCACCTGCTGCACGGCCTCCAGGACGCGCTTGGTGGGGTCGAGCTCGGCGACCTCCTGCGAGAGGTAGGCCAGTTTGACGGTCTTGCCGACGACGACCTTGCCCGCCGCGGGCTGCTTCTCGCCCTGGGTGCGGGCCGCCTCGGCGAGGGTGCGCAGCAGCGAGGTCTTGCCCGCGCCGTTGACGCCGACGAGGCCGATGCGGTCGCCGGGGCCCAGCTGCCACGTCAGGTGCTCGATGAGCGCCTTGGGGCCGGCCTGGACGGTGACGTTCTCCAGCTCGAAGACCGTGCGGCCCAGGCGGGAGCTGGCGAACTTCATCAGCTCGGAGCTGTCGCGCGGCGGCGGGACGTCCGCGATGAGCTCGTTGGCCGCCTCGATGCGGAAGCGGGGCTTGCTGGTGCGGGCCGGGGCACCGCGGCGCAGCCAGGCGAGCTCCTTGCGCATCAGGTTCTGGCGCTTGGCCTCCTCGGTCGCGGCGATCCGCTCCCGTTCGGCGCGCGCGAAGACGTAGTCGCTGTAGCCGCCCTCGTACTCGTGGACCGCTCCGCGCTGCACGTCCCACATGCGGGTGCAGACCTGGTCGAGGAACCACCGGTCGTGGGTGACGCACACCAGCGCCGAACGGCGGGCCTGCAGGTGGCCCGCCAGCCAGGAGATGCCCTCCACGTCGAGGTGGTTGGTGGGCTCGTCCAGGACGATCATGTCCTGGTCGGCGATCAGCAGCTTGGCGAGCGCGATGCGGCGGCGCTCGCCGCCGGAGAGCGGGCCGATGACGGTGTCCAGGCCCTGCGGGAAGGCCGGCAGGTCGAGCCCGCCGAACAGCCCGGTCAGCACGTCGCGGATCTTGGCGTTGCCCGCCCACTCGTGGTCGGCCATGTCCCCGATGACCTCGTGCCGCACGGTGGCGGCCGGGTCGAGGGAGTCGTGCTGGGTGAGCACGCCGAGCCGCACGTGGCCGGCGTGGGTGACGCGGCCCTTGTCGGCCTCCTCCAGCTTGGCGAGGATGCGGATGAGGGTGGTCTTGCCGTCACCGTTGCGGCCGACCACGCCGATCCGGTCGCCCTCGTTCACGCCGAGGGAGATGCCGTCGAGCAGCGCACGCGTGCCGTACACCTTCTCGACGGCTTCCAGATTGACCAGGTTGGCTGCCATGCCGCTCCTTGCTCGTGGGACTGCTTCCAGGATCCCACGCCCGGGCGGGGGCCCGGACTCAGGCCCGGGCCGCCTCCACCGGGCGGGCCCGCAGGGCGGCCCGGCGGAGGCGGCCCGGCGGTGGGAGTCAGATGCGGACGGCGGAGCCGCGTCCCGCGCCCTCGGCGATGCGGCCCCAGCTCGTCCAGCCGCCGCGGCCGTCACCGCCGTCGTTGATCCAGACGCGGACGGCGCCGCTCTCGTCGACGACGGTGTAGTCGGCCTTGCCGTCGCCGTTGACGTCGGCGAAGCGCACCTGGGAGGCGGGGGCGCCGACACCCCCGGCGATGCGGCCCCAGCCGGTCCAGCCGCCGCGACCGTCACCACCGTCGTTGATCCAGACGCGGACGCCGCCGTTCTCGTCGAGCGCGAGGTAGTCGGCCCTGCCGTCGCCGTTGACGTCGGCGAAGCGCACCTTGTCGCCGCCCACCCCGACACCGGCGGCGATCCGGCCGTACTCGCCCCAGCCGCCGCGGCCGTCACCGCCCTTGTTCACCCAGGCCCGGACGGCGCCGCTCTCATCCACGACGGTGTAGTCGGCCTTGCCGTCGCCGTCGACGTCGGCGAAGCGCACCTGGGAGGCGGGGGCGCCGACACCCCCGGCGATGCGGCCCCAGCTCGTCCAGCCGCCGCGACCGTCACCGCCCTCGTTGATCCACGCCCGGACGCCGCCGTTCTCGTCGAGCGCGAGGTAGTCGGCCCTGCCGTCGCCGTTGACGTCGGCGAAGCGCACCTTGTCACCGCCCACCCCGACACCGGCGGCGATCCGGCCGTACTCGCCCCAGCCGCCGCGGCCGTCACCGCCCTTGTTCACCCAGGCCCGGACGGCGCCGCCCTCGTCCACCACCAGGTAGTCGGCCTTGCCGTCGCCGTCGACGTCGACCCGGTAGTCACCCAGGGTGACGCTGCGGGGCGGGGCGGGCCTGATGTCGACGTGCTCGCGGATCCAGCCGTCGGCGGCGGCCCGGGCGATGCCCCCGTAGAAGGCGTCGGCCATTTTCGTGAAGCCGGCGTCATTGGGGTGGAGCTTGTCGGTGAGGTCCCCGGCGGTGACCGCCGCCATGTCGACGAAGCCGACGTTCAGGCCCTTTTCGCGTCGCTCGGCGACCAGCCGGGGCACGGCGGCATTGAACTTCTCGACGCGCTTTTGTCCCGCGGCGTCGCGAGTGGGCACCAGCGAAGAGACGAGGACGGTCATGTGGGGGGCCGCGGAAGTGATCCGGTCGACGAGTGCGCCGAGCCGGGCGGGGGCCGCCTCGGCATCGGTGTTCCGGTCCATATCGTTGGTGCCGATATTCAGCAGCACCACGTTGGGATTGGCGGCGGGGAGCCACCGTTCGATGTTCTCGGACAGCTCGCCGATCTGCCAGCCGGAATGCCCTTCGTGATCCGCGCCCTGGGACCGTACGGAACCCACGAATTGCAGGTTTCCGGCGTGCGGGACGAGCCGGTTGCGGAGCTCGGCGCGGTAGCCGTTGCCGGTGGAGCTGCCGGCGCCGAGGGTGATGGAGTCACCCAGCGGCATCACCGCGAGCCGCGGCACCTTCCAGTTCTGCTGGTCGGCGGGGGTGGCGCCCGCGGCGTACGCGGCCGGAGCGGCGACGACGGCCGTCGCGGCGGTCGCGGGGACCGTCATGAGGGCGGTCGCCATGACGGGCACGGCCAGGCGGGCGGCGATACCGCGGCGGGAGGGGGTTGCGCGCATCTTTGTTCCGTGACTCTGTGTCAGGGCTGCCTTTGCGGCTGCCATTCCGGCTCTGTGGCTTTGTCGTGTCACAGAGGCGCTCATTGTCACTTACTTTGATCAATGCGAGCCCGCCTTCCCGGCGTGGTGTTCGCCTCCCACCCATTTTACGGAAGCCGGAATTCCGCATTCCGCATTCCGTCGTCCCATCGTCGGCACCATCGGCCGACCAGGTGATACGTTCTCGCTGCACCCCGAAGTCGATCATGCGCTCCTCCGGGCGCCATTTCGTCGTTCCCTCTCCCGGGGCTTTGATCGTGCAGTGAATTCCCGAGCAGAAAGAAAAAGCCACATGACTGCTGGACGTCCGCGCGCCGCGTGGGTGACCGGGCTCCTCGCGACCGCGGTCACGGCGGGCCTGCTGACCGCCTCCCCCGCGAACGCGATCGTCGGGGAGACGGCCGCCAAGGACTCCTACGCGTTCACCGCGAAGCTGGACATCGGCGGTAAGCGCAGCTGCTCGGCCGCCCTGGTGGAGCGGCAGTGGCTGATCACCTCCGCCAGCTGCTTCGCCGAGCCCGCCGCCCGGGACGCGAAGATCGCCGCAGGGGCCCCCGCGCTGAGGACGACGGCCACCATCGGCCGCACGGACCTCTCGCAGGGCACCGGCAGCGTGGTGGACGTGGTCGAGCTCGTGCCGCGCGAGGACCGCGACCTGGTGATGGCCAAGCTGGCCCGCCCGGTCACCGGCGTCACCCCCGTCGCCCTCGCCACCACCGCCCCGGCGCCGGGCGAGGAGCTGCGCAAGACCGGCTACGGGCGCACCAAGGACGAGTGGGTGCCCAACACCCTGCACACGGCGGCCTTCACCGTCGGCACGGTGAACGCCACGTCCCTCGGCCTCGCCGGCAAGTCCGCCGGCGCGGCCGTGTGCCAGGGCGACGGCGGCGGCCCGGCGTTCCGGGAGGCCGGGGGCCGCATCGAGCTGGTGGGCGTCAACAGCCGGGCGTGGCGCGGCGGCTGCCTGGGCACCGACGCCAAGGAGACCCGCACGGGCGCCGTCGACACCCGTACCGACGACCTGGCCGACTGGGCGCGGCAGACCGTCGAGAGCCGTCGCCGTACGCCGCTGGGCGACTACCGGGTCGACTTCAACGGTGACGGCAAGGCCGACTACGTCGTCGTCGACGACAACAGCGCCGTCACCGTGTGGGTCAACAACGGCGGAGACGGCCGCGGCGGCTGGAACGAGTGGGGCCGGGTGGCCGAGGGCGTCGGTGTCACCGGCGACAAGGTGCGCTTCGCCGACGTCAACGGTGACCGCAAGGCCGACTACATCGCCGTCGACGACAAGGGCGGCCTGCACGCCTGGATCAACAACGGCGGCGACGGCCGCGGCGGCTGGAACGACTGGGGCATGATCGCGGCCGGCGTCGGTGTGACCGCCGACAAGGTGCGCCTCGCCGACATCAACGGCGACGGCAAGGCCGACTACATCGCCGTCGACGACAAGGGCGGCCTGCGCGTCTGGCTCAACAACGGTGGTGACGGCCGCGGCGGCTGGAGCGAGTACGGCCAGATAGCGTCCGGTGTGGGCGTGAGCGCCGACAAGGTGCGCCTCGCCGACGTCAACGGTGACCGCAAGGCCGACTACATCGCCGTCGACGACAAGGGCGGCCTGCACGCCTGGATCAACAACGGCGGCGACGGCCGCGGCGGCTGGAACGACTGGGGCATGATCGCGGCCGGCGTCGGTGTGACCGCCGACAAGGTGCGCCTCGCCGACATCAACGGCGACGGCAAGGCCGACTACACCGTGGTGGACGACAACGGTGCCGTCCGCGTCTGGCTCAACAACGGCGGCGACGGGCGCGGCGGCTGGACCGGCTTGGGCCGCATCGCCGAGGGCGCCGGATACGGCTACACCGTCCGCATCTGACCCTCCGGGGGCGCGCACGGGAAACACAGCGAAGCGGCGCAGGTGCCCGAGGGCACCTGCGCCGCTTCCCGTTCGCTCTGACGGCCTCTGCGGCCCCTTGCGGCCTTACGCCGTGAGCACCGTCGCACCCGCGGCGGGTCCCGACGTCACGCGCACCGCGCGGCAGGTGCCGGAGGCGCGCAGCGCGTCGGCCACCTTCTCCGCCTCGGCCTCGCCCGCCACCAGGAACGCCGTGGTCGGCCCGGAGCCGGAGACCAGCGCGGCCAGCGCCCCCGCGTCCGTCCCCGCCGCCAGCGTCGCGGCCAGCGACGGGCGCAGGGAGACGGCAGCGGCCTGGAGGTCGTTGGCGACGGCGGCGGCCAGGGCCGCCGCGTCGCCGGTGCGCAGGGCGTCCAGCAGGGCCGCCGACGCCTCCGGCTCCGGCACGTCGGTGACGCTCGCGCCCGTGCCCGACGCCTCGCGCAGACGGTCGCACTCCGCGTACACGGCGGGCGTGGACAGGCCGCCGTCGGCGACGGCGAAGACCCAGTGGAAGGTGCCGCCGACGTCGAGCGGCGTCAGCAGCTCGCCCCGCCCGCGCCCGAGCGCGGCGCCGCCCACGAGGCTGAAGGGGACGTCGCTGCCCAGCTCCGCGCAGATCTCCAGCAGTTCCTCGCGGGACGCGCCCGTGCCCCACAGGGCGTCGCACGCCACGAGCGCGCCCGCGCCGTCGGCGCTGCCGCCGGCCATGCCGCCCGCGACCGGGATGTCCTTGGCGATGTGGATGTGGACGTTCGCGTCACGGCCGTGCCGTTCGGCGAGGGCGAGCGCGGCGCGCGCGGCCAGGTTGGTGCGGTCCAGCGGCACCTGGGCGGCGTCCGGCCCGGAGCAGGTGATGCGCAGCTCTTCCGCCGGGGCGACCGTGACCTCGTCGTACAGGCCCACGGCGAGGAAGACGTTGGCCAGGTCGTGGAAGCCGTCGGGCCGCAGCCCGCCCACCGCCAGCTGGACGTTGACCTTGGCGGGTACCCGGACGGTGACGGGAGCGGTCACTGCGCGGCGCCCTTCTGCTCGGCGATGGCGATGAACTCGTGCACGGTCAGGGCCTCGCCCCGCGCCTGCGGCGAGACGCCCGCGGCCACCAGCGCGGCCTCGGCGGCCGCGGCGGAGCCGGCCCAGCCGGCCAGCGCGGCGCGCAGCGTCTTGCGGCGCTGGGCGAAGGCCGCGTCCACGACGGCGAAGACCTCCTCGCGCGTGGCGGTGGTCTCGATCGGCTTGTCGCGGCGGATCAGGGAGACCAGGCCGGAGTCGACGTTCGGGGCGGGCCAGAAGACGTTGCGGCCGATCGCGCCGGCGCGCTTGACCTCGGCGTACCAGTTGGCCTTGACCGAGGGCACGCCGTAGACCTTGTTGCCGGGCCGGGCGGCGAGCCGGTCGGCGACCTCGGACTGGACCATGACCAGCGTGCGCTCGATGCTGGGGAAGCGCTCCAGCATGTGCAGCAGGACGGGCACGGCGACGTTGTAGGGCAGGTTGGCCACGAGCGCGGTGGGCGCCGGGCCCGGCAGCTCCTGGACGTGCATGGCGTCGCTGTGCACGAGCGCGAAGCGGTCGGCGCGGGCGGGCATGCGCGCGGCGATGGTCGAGGGCAGGGCGGCCGCGAGAACGTCGTCGATCTCGACGGCGACGACCCGGTCGGCGGCCTCCAACAGGGCGAGGGTCAGCGACCCGAGCCCCGGCCCGACCTCCACGACGACGTCGTCGGGCCGTACCTCGGCGGTACGGACGATGCGCCGGACGGTGTTGGCGTCGATCACGAAGTTCTGGCCGCGCTGCTTGGTGGGGCGGACCCCGAGGGCGGCGGCCAGTTCGCGGATGTCGGCCGGGCCGAGCAGGGCGCCGGAATCGTCTGTGCTGGGGCTGGAGCTCACCCGTGAAGTTTACGGCCGCACACGGGCCACGGGCTCGCCCCCCGGCTGACGTACAGCTTCTTGGCCCGCAGGGTCTGTTCCTGGGCCGACGCGTCCTGGGGCCGGCCGCTGCCGCCGAGGGAGTGCCAGGTGTGCACGTCGAACTGGTACAGCCCGCCGTACGTGCCCGAGGGGTCGACCGCGTTGGGCCGGCCGCCCGCCTCGCACTGGGCGAGGCCGGACCAGTTCAGGCCGTCCGCGCCCTGCACCGAGGTCGGGCGGGCCTTGGTGCCCACGCTGACGATCTCCGTGTGGGGCTGCTTCACGGTCTCCGAGGAGATCCGCCGGGGCTTCTGCTTCACCCCGTTGACGGTCCGCAGCTCGTAGGTGACGCGCTCGACGCCCTTCTCGCCGCGCTGCGCGACGACCTCGGTGCCCTTGTAGAGGGCGGGGTCCTCGCGCCGCTCGGTGGTGAAGGCGATGGGCTCCTCGCGGACCTCGCGGCTGCCCGTGATGCGCATGACGGAGACGGTCTGGCCCTCGCGCGGGAAGCTGTCGGGGTCGACGGAGGTGGTGTCCTGGCCGCGCAGGCTGATCCCGGCCTGTTCGATGGCCTCGCGGATGGTCGCGGCGTTGGTGCGGATGGTGCGCTCGCGCCCGTCGGCCATGAAGGTGACGCTGCGCTCGGTGCGCACGTCCAGGTCCAGGCCCTGCCGGCCGATGGGCGCGGAGCGGGAGGCGGAGAGGTAGGCGCCCTCGGCGCGCACGCCCAGCTGGCGCAGGGCGCCGTCGACGGTGCGGGCGGTGGTCCACACCTGGCGGCGCTCGCCGTCGAGGGTCAGGGCGACGGGACGGCCGTAGCGGATGATGACGCGGTCGCCGGAGGCCAGGTCGTGGTGGGGGCCGGGGGCGACGATGTCGTGCTCGCCGACGGTCATGCCCTCGTCGGCCAGCAGCTCCTCGACGTCGCCGGCGAAGGTGTGCAGCGTGCGGGGCCTGCCGTCGACGCTGAGCTGGACGGACTTGTCGCTGGCGACGAAGGCGGAGGTGCCGCCGGCGAGGAAGGCGACGACGAGGGCCTGCGGCAGCAGCCGGCGCAGCGGCTCGGTGCGCTCGCGGGAGCCGGGACGCCTGCGGCGGTCGCCGGCCTTGCGTTCCGCCGCCGCGCGGCGGGCGGCGGCCCGGCCGCCGGGGACGGCCGGGCCGCCGGGCGCACCGGTGCCGGCGTCGGTGTCGGTGCCGGCGTCGTCATGCGGCTCGCCGTGCTCGGTCCCGTGCGGGTCGTCGAGGCGGACCGGGGCGACGGCCTGGCGGGGCAGCTGCGGCTGCCCGAAGGGCTCGTACGTCTCGTAGGGCTCGTAGGACTCGTACGGCTCAGGGGGCCCGTACGGCCCGTACGGGCCGTAGGGGTCGTGCGAGCCGTACGGATCGGGCTGCGCGTACGGGTCGTACGGCAGCGGCGTTTCCGTCACGGCGCGGGGTGCAGCGTGGGGGCTGCCCTGTGCATGACTCACGACTCTCCATGGGTCCGGCTAGGCCCGGGACTGTAGCGGAGCCACCGTCACCCACCAAAGTCGTATCGTCACACGGTGTCGCGAATTCAGGGGTCAGTAGCCGAACGCCCGTGCGGTATTCGCCGCTACCGCCGTGGCCAGGGCGTCCTCGCCGATGTCCTTCACTCCGGCCATCGCGCGCAATGTGACCGGAATGAGGTAGGGCGCGTTGGGCCGTCCGCGATACGGCGCCGGGGTCAGGAAGGGTGCGTCGGTCTCGACGAGGATCAGGTCGAGGGGGGCGACGGCGAGGGCGTCGCGCAGGTGCTGGGCGTTCTTGAAGGTGACGTTCCCGGCGAAGGACATGTAGTAGCCGGCGTCGGCGCAGACCTTGGCCATGGCGGCGTCGCCGGAGTAGCAGTGGAAGACGACGCGCTCGGGCGCGCCCTCCTCCTCCAGGACCCGCAGGACGTCCTCGTGGGCGTCGCGGTCGTGGATGACCAGGGCCTTGCCGTGGCGCTTGGCGATGTCGATGTGGCGGCGGAAGGAGCGTTCCTGCGCGGCCTTGCCCTCCGGGCCGGTGCGGAAGTAGTCGAGGCCGGTCTCGCCGACGCCGCGCACCTGCGGCAGTGCGGCCAGGCGGTCGATCTCCTCCAGCGCGGCGTCGAGGGCGGCGTCACCACCCGGCGTGCGGGCGCCCTGCCGGGACCAGCCGTCGGGGTCACCGAGGACGATGCGGGGGGCCTCGTTGGGGTGCAGGGCCACCGTGGCCCACACGGCGTCGTGGGCGGCGGCGGTCTCGGCGGCCCAGCGGGAGCCGGCCAGGTCGCAGCCCACCTGGATGACGGTGGTCACCCCGACGGACGCGGCCTTGGCCAGGGACTCCTCGACCGTGGCGTCCTGCATGTCGAGGTGGGTGTGGGAGTCGGCGACGGGGACGTTCAGCGGCTCCGGGAGCGGCGGGGGGACCTGCTTGTCAGGCTTGCCGGCCTTGCTGGCCTTGTCGGCCTTGCCGGCCTCGCCTTCGTTCTTCCGCCCGCCGTCTTCCGGGCCGCCGTTCGGTACTGCTGCTGTTGCCGCCATGCACGCGATTCTAAGGAGCGTGCGGGGCGGAACTCACTTCCGGTGGAAGGGCTTGAACAGGTCGGACAGGTGCCAGTGGCGCTCGCGCGGCTCGGACCCGTCGGTCTCGCGGCCGGCTTCGCGCCGGCCGTGCCGCGCCTTCGCCTCACGCGGTTCGTGATAGCTGCCGCCGATCTGCAGCGGCCCGGCGGCCGCCTGCATGGTCGCCGGCACGACCGTGCGTCCGGACAGGTGCAGGGCATCGGCGATCACGGACACCTGCCCGGACCGCATGATGCGCACCACGTGCTCACCGCAGTTCACGCAGGTCGGACGGCTCAGCGGGGACGGCACGCGCTCGCCGTCCGCGTAGTAGACGACGAAGGGCCGGCCCTCGGCGTCGGTGTAGTGGCGTATTTCGTACGACTGCTCCCAGCCGTGTCCGCACCGCATGCACGCGAAGGCGTACGACTCGTGCGCCACCTCGCCCTTCCCCGCCGACGGGGCCTGGGTCATCACGCGCGTCTGGGTGGCGGGCCTGGCCCCGCTCGAAGCTCCTGCGGTCTCGCTCATGGCAGCTCCTCTTGTCCGCTGGACAAGCCTCTCCGGGACCGGACGTCCCACAACCAGGGAACGCCCATCCCGGCGACGGCGCAGCAGCCTGACCCGCGAATTGGGGCAAACTTGGCGGCTCCATGCCCTAAGGCACCGGCTGCCATGCCCAAGCTTTGCTTTTCAGGTTAGCCCTTTACTTTACGATCAGTCCGGCTGTGCGGCATTTTTTGCCGCTACGACCGCATCGAACACCTCGCGCTTGGGTAGACCTGCTTCCGCAGCCACGGCCGCGATCGCCTCCTTGCGGCGCTCGCCCGCCTCCTCGCGGACGCGGACGCGGCGGACCAGCTCGGCGGCGTCCAGTTCCTCGGGCCCGCGCTCGGCGGCGCCCTCGACGACGATCGTGATCTCGCCGCGCACGCCTTCGGCGGCCCAGGCGGCCAGCTCCTTGAGCGGGCCGCGCCGGACCTCCTCGTAGGTCTTGGTCAGCTCCCGGCACACCGCGGCCCGGCGGTCCGCACCGAAGACCTCGGCCATCGCGGCGAGGGTGTCGTCGAGCCGGTGCGGGGCCTCGAAGTAGACGAGGGTGCGCCGCTCGTCGGCCACCTCGCGGAGGCGACCGAGCCGCTCGCCGGCCTTGCGCGGCAGGAAGCCCTCGAAGCAGAACCGGTCCACGGGCAGGCCGGAGACCGCCAGCGCGGTCAGCACCGCCGACGGGCCCGGCACGGCCGTGACCTTGATCCCGTGCTCGACGGCCGCCGCGACCAGCCGGTACCCGGGGTCGGAGACGGACGGCATGCCCGCGTCCGTGACCAGCAGCACCCGGGCGCCGCCCCGCAGCGCCTCGACGAGCTCGGGCGTGCGGGCCGACTCGTTGCCCTCGAAGTAGGAGACCACGCGGCCGGTGGTGTGCACCCCCAGCGCCTGCGTCAGGCGGCGCAGCCGGCGGGTGTCCTCGGCGGCGATCACCTCGGCGGCGCCGAGCTCGGCGGCCAGCCGCGGGGGCGCGTCGGCCACGTCGCCGATGGGAGTTCCTGCGAGTACGAGCGTTCCAGTCACGCCCCCATCCTCGCAGGACCGCGGGGCGGGCGGTCCCGGGCCGGTCCGTGGGGCGCCGCCTACGGCCGGGTGACGAGCACGACGTCGTGCTCGGGGGCGACGGCGAGGAAGTGCGGGAGGAGGAGCCCGCTCTTGTTCTTCCGGAACTGCATCAGCGTGCCGTCGGCCCGGGCCGGTCCCGGCCGGAACGCCGGCCGGTAGGGGCGTGCCGTGTTCCGCCACGGGTGGCGCCTGCCGTCGCAGGTGGCCCGGGAACCGCCGATGCCCTGGGCGTGGCCGCCCTGGATGACGTTGGCGGCGACGAGGACGGTGCCGTCCGGCAGGCCGCCGGGGAGCCGGCAACGGTAGGTGCCGGTCAGGGTGATGGTGCCGTCCGGAGCGATGCGGCCGGTGTCGTCGATGGTCAGCTGGTTGCGGGGTGGCGGCGGGGGCGGGACGGCGGCCGCCCCGGGCGCGGCGGCGGGGGCGGTCACGGTCAGGACGGTGGTGCCGAGGGCGCCTACGGCGATGCTGATCGCCTCACGGATGCGCATGGGTGGGTATCCCTCCATAAAGCCCCGAAGATGATGGAGCGCCAGGGATACCGGAAGCGGCGGCGGGGATGGCCGAACGTCACCCGGGCGGGGGCGAGTCCGCCGACGGGCACCGCCCGGCGGGCGTCACTCGGGCGGTCGCCCGGCGGGCGCCGATCGGGCGGCGTCACTAGGCCGGTCGCCCGGCGGGCGGCGATCGGGCAGTCGCTCGGCGGGCGGCGTTCAGGCGGTCGCTCGGCGGGCGCCGCTCAGCCGACGTCACTCGGGCGCCCGGCGGGCGGCGCTCGACCGGCGCCCGGTGGGCGACACTCGGCCGGTCGCCCGGCGGGCGCCGATCGGCCAGTCGCTCGGCGGGCGCCGCGCAACCGCCGCTCAGCCGGCGTGCGGCAGCGGCCTCGCTCAGCCGGCGTGCGGCAGCGAGTCCGCTTCAGCCGACGTGCAGCATCAGCCCGATGCCGGCCACCATCAGCGCGGCCGCCGCCATGCGGGGCGCCCCGAACCGTTCCTTCATCATGACCGCCCCGATCGCCGCCCCCACGAGGATGGACGACTCGCGCAGTGCCGCGATCGGGGCGAGGGCCGCCCGGGTCTGGGCCCACAGCACGAGCCCGTAGGCGAAGACGGACAGCAGTCCGCCGAGCAGCCCACGCACCGCGAACGGCCGGAGCTCGGCGAGGAATCGGCCCCGCCGGACGGTCAGCCCCCATGCCGGTATCGCCAGCCCCTCCAGGATCATCAGCCAGGCGATGTAGCCGAGCGGCGTGCCGGACGCCCGGACGCCCAGGCCGTCGACGACCGTGTACGAGGCGATGGCCAGGCCCGTGGCGAGGGCCGCCCCGATCGCGGCCCACTGCGGCCGCGCGCCCGACCCCCGGATGCCCCACAGCGCGAGCCCGACCAGTCCCGCGGACGCCACCGCCACGCCGGCCAGCTGCCACCCGCCGGCGAACTCCCCGGCGAAGACCGCCGCGAGGACCGTCACCGCCAGCGGCGCGGTGCCCCGCGCGATCGGGTACATCTGCCCGAAGTCGCCGAGCGTGAACGACCGCATGAGCAGCAGCTGGTAGACGACGTGCAGCACGGCCGACGCCGCCAGGTACGGCCACGCCCCGGCGGCCGGCACGTCCGTGAACGGCAGCAGCACCGCCCCGCAGACCGCGCCCCCGCCGCCCACGAGCGTGAAGGCGAGGAGCTGGTCCTTGATGCCGTGCGCGATGGCGTTCCAACTGGCGTGCGTGACAGCGGCGACGAGCACGGCACCGGCGACGACCGGCGTCATGCGCACCGCCCGCGCGGCGGTATCGGCGATATGGGAGCGCTCATGGGCCTTGACGCTAGCGCCGGTTGGAGGGGGCGGGCGATGTCGGATCGGTCACGCGCTCCCGGGACGTTCGGACGGGCGCGCAGGCGACATGCGTTCGAGACGTCCAACTTCCGGTGAACGGCGCCTGCTTGAGGGGTGGGGGCGCCTAGAGTCCCCTTCATGCCGTGTCATCGCACCTGCTGACCTTCGGGTCGGCTCGCCCGTGTTCGGGACTCCATCCAGGGGCCTCGGGCACAGGGGCCGGTGGTCGTCGTGTCCGAGGCTCCCTTGTGGAGTCTCGCATCAGGCGGGCCTCCGACCTGAAGGAAAGGTGCACTATGCCCCGGCATAGGAAGCCGAAGACGCCGGTCGACTGGGATCGAGCAAGGCGGTGGGCGAAGACAGTCACCCTCTGGGTGGACCTGTTCCTCGCCCTGGCCGCCCTGCTCGTCATCCTGACCGGCAAGTCGTGACCGGCGGGGCCTATACCCAGTAGGCCCCGAACGGCCGATTTTCGGCGAGCCCGTCACTGGGGCACCATCCCCGGTGGCGGGCCTTTCCTGCATGGTGACCGGCGGGGCCTACAACCATTAGGCCCCGAACGGCCGATTTTCGGCGAGCCCGTCACTGGGGTGCCCTCCCCGGTGGCGGGCCTTTCCTGCGTAGTGAGCCCACGATAGCGCGGGCGAGGCCCCTCGGCAGGCTCGTCGGGGAACTCGGCACGCTGCCGGACGTCGAGCCGCCCGGGTCAGCCCGCCCGCAGCACCGCCGCCACGACCGGGCCCGCCGAGTCGCCGCCGTGGCCGCCGCGCGGGACGACCGCGGCCGCGGCCACGTCGTCGCGGTAGGCGGTGAACCAGCCGTTGGGGGCGGTCTGGTTGTCGACCTCCGCCGAGCCGGTCTTGGCACCGATGTCGCCGCCGAGGCCCGACATGGCCTTGGCTCCCGTACCCGAGGTGGCGGTGAGCCGCATCATCGAGCGCAGGTCGCGGGCGGCCGCGGGCGACAGGGCGCGGGGGGCTCGGGCCAGGGTGCGGCCGTCCAGGGCCGGGTCGACGAGGTAGGGCTGGCGGAACGAGCCGTTGCGCACGGTCGCGGCCACGGAGGCCATGGCGAGCGGGCTCATCTGCACCCGGCCCTGTCCGATCATGGCGGCCGCCTTGCCGGCGCCGCCGTCGGTGGGCACCCTGCCGTCGAACGTCGGGATGCCGGCCTTCCAGTCCAGGCCGAGGCCGAAGACGTCCCGCGCCTCGGCGGCGAGGGCGTCGTCGGCGAGCTGTCCGGCCAGGGAGATGAAGGCGGTGTTGCAGGAGGCCGCGAAGTCCTGGGCGAAGGTGGCGCGCGGGTTCTCGCTCTGCTCGACGTTGTGGAACGTCATGCCGTAGGTGGCGTTCTTCGGGCAGGGCAGCGGCTTGCCCGGCGACGCCTTGCCCTGCTCCAGCAGCAGTGCGGAGGTGACGACCTTCATCGTGGAGCCGGGGGCGGTCTGGCCGGACAGGGCCGCGTTGAACTCGGTCTTCTTGGCGTTGGCGACGGCCAGGATCTCGCCGGTGCTGGGTTTGACGGCCACGACGGACGCGTCGTCGTGGCGGGAGACGGCCGCCTCGGCGGCCCGCTGCACGGCGGCGCTGAGCGTGGTGCGCAGCGTGCCGGGCTTGCCCTGGGAGACGACGTGCAGCGGCTCGGCCGCGGCGCCGGGCGCCACCGCACCGCCCACGGCCCGGACCTCCACGCCCCGCTCGCCCCCGGCCTTCTCGCCGAACCGCTTGGCCAGCTCGGGCAGGACGAACGCCAGCGAGGGGTGGTCGGCGGCGGTCAGCTCCTTGCCCTCGCGGTCGACGACGGTCACCTTCGGCGTGCCGGTGGTGTCCGTCTTCAGGGTCTGCCCCGCCGCGAGCCGGGGGTGCACGACGCCGGCCTGCCAGCCCACCAGCGGCCGGCCGCTCGACCGGCCCCGGACGACGGTGAGCGAGGAGGCGTACGTCCACGTCGAGCGCTGCTTGGCGTAGGAGACCTCCGCGGTGACGGAGAACGGCACCTTGGCCCCGTCGGCCGTGCCCTGCTTGAACGCCACCTTCTCGACGTGGGCGTCCTCGCGGTAGCCGGTCAGCGCGGCGGTGGCGGCCTCGGCGTTGTCGGTCAGGCCACCGGCCTTCTGCGTGTTGCCCGCCGCCCAGGCGGCGAGGAAGTCGCTGGCGGCCTTCTCGGTCTCCTCGGGCGTCAGCGGCCCGGTCCGTACCGGCGCCGCCTCGCTGTGCGCACCGGAGGTGCCCTCGGCGACGGCGTCGACCAGGTTGTAGGCCCCCAGTCCGGCCGCCCCCACGATGGCCGCCCCGATCACGCCCGTAGCGATCTTCGCGCCAGTGCGCATGCTCCCTGCCCCCTTGTGACCCCCACCAGTTCTGATCAGCTGATCAGAACCTCGTCGGCACTCTACGGGAGAGGAGTGACAGAAGGGACGGCAACGGACAGAGGCGGCCGGTTCCGGTCGGATCCACGTCGACTTCGGTCCGGTTCGCTCCGGTCCGATGTCCGGTCCGCTCGGCAGGTCGTCAGATCCAGGTGTCGAACCACATCCGGTTCCGCCAGGCGTCCATGGGAATCGGCTGCCCCGTGTAGAGCGGGAAGAAGTAGATGAAGTTCCAGACGATGAGCAGCACGAGCACGCCCGCCCCGACCACGCCCACCACCCGGCGCCGCTCCGAGGCCCGCGGCCCGCCGAGGATCGCCCCGATCAGCATGGCCACCGCAAGACACAGGAACGGCACGAAGACGACCGCGTAGAAGACGAAAATGGTCCGTTCCTGCCACATGAACCACGGCAGGTAGCCCGCCGCGACCGCACAGAGCACGGCCCCCGCCCGCCAGTCGCGCCGCAGCGCCCACCGGTAGAGCAGGTACACCAGCGCACAGCACGCCGTCCACCACAGCAGCGGCGTGCCCAGGGCGAGCACCTCGCGGGCGCACTTGTCGGCCTCGTCGATCGGGCAGCCGTCCTGGCCCGCCTTCGGCGACTCGTAGAAGTACGAGACCGGCCGGGACTGCACCAGCCAGCTCCACGGATTGGACTGGTAGGTGTGGGGCGACGAGAGCGTGGTGTTGAACTCCCAGACCTGCTTCTCGTAATGCCACAGGCTGCGCAGCGGGTTGAGGATCCCGGCGAGGAAGCCGTCCGGGCCGTAACCGCCCTCGGTCTCCGCGTAGTGGCGGTTGAAGCCGCTGTGCCGCCAGCCCTCCGTGCGACTGTAGGTGCCGCTGCCGGCGAACCAGCCGGTCCAGGAGGCGACGTACACGCCCACCGCCACGGGCACCGTCGACAGGAACGCCCACGGCGCGTCGCGCCGCAGCGCGGACCGCCACGGGTGGCGGGCCCCCGCCGTGCGCCGGGCTCCGGCGTCCCACACGACGAGCAGCAGCCCGAACGCCGCCAGATACACGGCACCGTTCCACTTCGTGGCGAAGGCCAGCCCGAGGAAGACGCCGGCCGCGATCCGCCAGGGGCGCCACCCCAGCCGCGCCCGGTCGCCGGTCGGGGCGTCCGGGAGCACCGTGCCGTCCGGCCCCGGCGGCAGGGCGGCCGCCAGGCGCGCCCGCGCCTTGTCCCGGTCCACGAGCACGCAGCCGAAGGCGGCCAGCACGAAGAACATCAGCACCGAGTCGAGCAACGCCGTGCGGCTCATGACGAAGTGCAGCCCGTCCACGGCGAGCAACGCCCCCGCCAGACAGCCCAGGAATGTCGACCGGAACAGCCGCCGCCCGATGCGGCAGAGCATCAGCACCGACAGCGTGCCGAGCACGGCCGTCATGAAGCGCCAGCCGAACGGATCGAGCCCGAACATCCACTCGCCGATCGCGATGACCCACTTGCCGACGGGCGGGTGCACGACGTACCCCGGTGCGTCGGGGGCGCCGTGGTAGCCCTCGATGATGCGGTCGTTGACGTCCTTGACGCTGTTCCAGTCGACCTCGTAGCCGTACTTCAGCAGGCCCCAGGCGTCCTTGGCGTAGTACGTCTCGTCGAATATGACCGCCTTGGGGCTGCCCAGGTTCCAGAAGCGGATGACGCCCGCGACCAGCGCGACGAGCAGCGGCCCGGCCCACCCCATGGACCGCGCGAGACGGTCGGCCGCTCTCGGCCCGGCCCCCGCCGCCGCCCACAGCCGCGTCCCGGGCTCGGGGAACGGCGGCACGAGCCGCTCCCGCACGTCGGGCTGCGCCGTGGGGCCCACGTAGCCGAAGCGGCGGAGTCTGCGCTGCCACGGGGGCGGCTGCTCGTCTGCCGTCGGGCCCTGCCGGCCGTGCGTCGCGGTGTCACTGGTCACCGCGCCATCGTAGGGAACGACCCTGTGCGAGTCCTGGGGACACCTCGCGGCCCCGTCTTAGGACCCGTGCGCCTCGCGCTGGTGGACACCCATGCGGGTGGCGGCGTCGCGCATCGCGCCGGGGTCGCCGCGCCGCTCGGCCGCGCGCCGGTCGGCCTTGAGGTACGCGCACTGGGCGCAGCGCTCCTCCGGCAGCACGCCCCGCAGGTGGTGGCACGCCCGCCCGAGGTCCTGCATGTGCAAAACGGCCGAGCGCAGGCCCGGACCGGGCCCGCCCGCGAGCTCGTGGCGGGCCGCGTCGACGACCGACTGTGCGTGGTCCCACTCCGGGGTGCCGCGCGTCATGGAGCCGACGTGGGCTTCGGCGGCGGGCAGGAGCGCGAGGAGGTAGGCGCGCAGTCGTGCGGTGGTCTCGACGACCTCTTCGTGACGCGGCAGCACGGCCGGATGCGCGGTCGCACGGCGGACGGCTTCGGCGACGTACTGCGACATCTCGGCGGCGGTGGGACGGCCCGCCGACGCGCTCGCCGCGTCCCCTGCGGGATGCGTTGTTTGGTGGGCCACGGCCTTGCCCTTCACATGCATGGTTGCCATGCACCGACCGTACGGAGAGAGGTCCGGATCACTCAGTGAAGTTGCAGGGAATTGCACGCCAATTCCCGCCCAGTGAGGCGCCCTTGACCGCACCCTGCTGGTCGGACAGGCTCGTGCAAGCAAGCGCACCCCATTCGCCTTGGGAGGCACGCATGGCCCTACGATTCATCGGAACCGACCCGAACCCGGTCGACGGCGAGTGCCCCACGGTGTGGTTCGACAAGGACAGGCACGAGTTCGTCTTCCAAGGGTGGAAGGCTGATGAGGAACTGCGGGCCACGTGCCTGGAGACCGGCCCCATCCCGCCGAGCGAGGCTGTGGTCCGGCTGCCCGCCCGCATGGCGCAGATGATCAGGGAGGCGTGTGATGTCGCAGAACGTGCCCGGCTTTGAGGAGCTGCTCCGCGGCTGCGAGCGGTCTGCGGTCCACCTGGAGACACGGGACGTGTACGCGGTGGACTACGAGGAGTCCGGCTTCGCGGCGTGGAAGGCCGGCCACCGGCACGACCCGGCCGACCGTGCATCGTGGTGGCGCCCGTGGCTGGACCTCGTATCCGAGACCGTCGGCCGTAGCGTGATCATCCGACGGGCCCGCATCGTGTCCGAGCCGGTGAGCGAGTACATCGAGTTCGAGCACCACAGCACCTTCACCAACGTCGCTGCCGGTGAATCCGTCCGGTGGCTGCCACGGCGGCGCGCGTCGGACCTTTGCCTGCCCGGCAACGACTTCTGGCTGTTCGACGACCGGCTGGTGCGGTTCAACCACTTCACGGGCGACGGCGCCTCGGCCGGTGGAGAAATGCGCGAGGAGCAAGCCGTGGTGAAGCTCTGCTCGTCAGCGTTCGAGGCGGTCTGGGAGCGGGCCACCCCGCACGAAGAGTTCTGCGTTTAAGGGGCCGCTACGGAACTTCCGGTCCATGACCACGTCCCCTTCATCGAGCGCCCAGGCCGCGAGGGCGGCCGTCGCCGCCCGGCTCCGTGAGGTCCGCCTCGACGCGGGTCTCACCGGGCGCGAGCTGTCCGCTCGCGGACAATGGCACCCGGCGAAGACGTCCCGGATCGAGAACGCCAGGACGCCTCCCTCCGACGCGGACATCCGTGCGTGGTGTGCCGCATGCGGAGCCGACGATCAGGCGGCCGACATCATCGCCGCCTCTCGTGCCGCCCACTCCATGTGGGTGGAATGGCGGCGCAGACAGCGGACCGGACTGCGTCGGCTGCAGGAGTCGTACACCGCCCTGTTCCACGAGACACGGCTCTTTCGTGTCTACGCATCGACCCTGGTCCCCGGTCTGCTGCAGACGGAGGGATACGCGACCGCGCTGCTCTCCTCCATCACGGAGTTCCGCCGGATTCCCGACGACGTGGAAGACGCCGTCAAGGCTCGACTGGCCAGATCACGGGTTCTCCACGAGGGGGATCACCGGTTCGCCCTGCTCGTCGAGGAATCCGTGCTGCGGTATCGGATGGGTGATGCGGAGACAATGGCGGGCCAGCTGGGACATCTCCTGTCGGTGGGCTCCCTGCCGTCGGTCTCCCTCGGCGTGATCCCGTTCACGAGCACGTCGAGAGGGATCTGGCCCATGGAGACCTTCCACGTGTACGACGACGAACTCGTCTCCGTGGAGGTGCTGTCGGCGCGAGCCACCGTCCAGCAGCCCAGCGAAGTGGGCCTGTACGTGAAGGCGTTCACCGAACTCTCACGGATGGCGGTCTACGGCGCCGCCGCACGAGCGCTGATCACCTCGGCCATTGAGGCTCTCGATCACGCCCACGAGTAGCTTCGGCGTCGATGAGGGCACCGAACTCGGTGAACGACCGGAGCGGCTGGAGGCTGTTCAGCTCCTGCGCCTGGGTGGCCGCGTACACCAGGTGCTCGTTCAGCTGCTCCAGCCGGGAAGGTACGAGCTGGGCAACAGCCGCCCGCAGACCTTCGGGCGTCAGCGGCGGCATGGGAATCTCACCGGCGGAGGAAACGGGCTGAGCGCTCATGGCGCCATCCTGCCACTCGTGGATCGGCCGTGCGGGGTGAACCCGTCGGCGCGGTCGCCGGAGGTGTCGAGCTTTGGGGAGAGGCGGTGAACACCCTGCGAAATGCGCTACGTTGCGCGCAAGAAGCGACCCCCGACGCCGGCGGCAACCGGCGAGGGGGGTCTACACCACGAGGGAAAGCGACTCCCTGGATGCTCCGGCATGCTATCGCCCCCGCCCGTTTCTTCACCCAGGTGCCGAACGAGATCATCCGGCACCCGCGCCTGTCGTCGGACGCCGTCCGTCTTCTGCAGTGGCAGCTGTCCCTGCCCGCGGAGGCGCACCAGCCGCTGTCGGAGACGGCGAGACAAGCCGGGATCAAGAAGACGGCGTTCATCCGCGCGAAGCGGCAACTGATCGACGAGGGGTTCCTCCACGAGTGGCGCCGCCAGGGCGTCGCAGGACGCTGGCGGACGACGCAGCTCATCTCGAACGTGCCGCTGACGCCGGAGGAGGCGCTGGCCGTGCGGGACGGCGACGGAGCGGTCCCGCCGAGTGCCGTCGAACCGGCCGTCGGTCAGACGACCCCTCGGGCCGTCGGCCGTTCCCAGAAGAACACTGAGGGGGACACTCCCCACCCTCCCCACCCGCTCGCCGAGCGCGGCGCGCATGCGCTGACGGCGGTGACACGAGGGGAGCGCAGGCTGCGCCTCTCGGGCAGGGACGTGCGGGCCCTGGCCCCGCTCGCCGCGGAGTGGCTCACGCGCGGCGCCACGCTCGCCGACCTCCGGGAGGCGCTGACGTCCGGCCTGCCGGACACCGTCCACTCCCCCGCGGGCATCACCCGCAACCGCCTGACCAGGAAAATGCCGGACCCCGCCCCCGAGCCGGGGCCCCGCCCCCAGCCGCTGCGCGCCTGCACGGGCGGCTGCGGCCGCATGATCCGGCCGGTCGCGGACGAGACGGCGTGCCGCGACTGCCGGATGGACGGGGCGGTGGCAGCCGCGTACGACACCTCGGGCGCGACGGCCGCAACGCAACGCGGCATGGCCGCCGTCCGCGCCGCGCTGTGCGCCCGCCCTCTGCCCGCTGCCGGTTCGATGCCGTGAGCCGACGCGGCAAAGGCGATAACGCTGCCCTTGAGCGTCATCCGCGCTATCGTGAGGCTCGTTGCACAGAAAAGCCCGCCACGGGCGGCTGGAACCGGGACCGTGACGGGCGTACCGAAGAGGTTGGCCGTACGGGGCCTAATGGAGATAGGCCCCGCCGGTCACGCCTTGCCGATCAAGATCAGGGCCAGGGCGGTCAGGGCGACGAACAGTTCCACCCAGGGGGTGGCTGTCTTCACCCACCGCCTCACCCGATTCCAGTCGATCAGCGGCTTCGGCTTGCCATGGCGCGCCATAGAGCACCTTTCCTCAGGTCGGAGGCCCGCCTACTGCGAGACTCCACGAGGGAGCCTCGGACACGGCGACCACCGGCCCCCGCACCCGAGGCCCCTGGATGGAGTCCCGAACGCGGGCGAGCCGACCCGAGGGTCAGCAGGTACTTCTGTCACGCCACGCGGGAGACTCTAGCCCTCCACTCTCCAACCCGACGCGTTTCGCGGGAATTTGGGCAGATCGAACAGCTGTCTAAGCGCTCCCCCGCATCGCCCGGCGCAGCCCCGTGTTCGCCGTCAGGATCCCCCCGTCCACCGGGAGGGTCACCCCCGTGATCCATCCCGCGTCCGTCGACGCGAGGAACGCGACCGCCGCCGCGATGTCCTCCGGGCGTCCCACGCGGCCCAGCGGGTAGTGGGCCGCCGCCCGTTCCAGGACGGATTCGCGGCCGTGCCAGTTGGGGGTGTCGACCGTGCCCGGGGCGATGAGGTTGACGCGCACGCCGCGCGGGGCGCATTCGCCGGCGAGGGTGCGGGTGAGGCTCGCGAGGCCCGCTTTGGCGGCGCTGTAGGCGTGGTTGCCGAAGTCCTGCTCGCCGTTGACGGAGCCGATGTTGACGACCGCGCCGCGGCCGTCGGCGGCGGCCAGTGCGGGCATCGCCGCGCGGACGCACCGCAGGGCGCCGGTCAGCGTGACGTCCAGGTCGCGGGCCCACGCCTCGTCCGCGTACTCCTCGACCCGCGGCGGGTCGGGGTGGCAGGAGAAGGCGTTGTTGACCAGGACGTCAAGGCCGCCGAAGCGGTCCACCGCACGGGCGACCGCGGCCTCGGCCGCCGCGCGGTCGGCCACGTCGCACGGCGCCGACTCGGCCGTCAGGCCGTCCGCCCGCAGCGCGGCCGCCGCCTGCGCGGCCCGCTGGCCGTCGGCGTCGGTCAGGAGCACCCGCGCGCCCTCGGAGGCCAGGCGGCGCGCGGTGGCCGCGCCGATGCCCCGGCCGGCGCCGGTGATCAGTACCGCATAGCCCTCGAAGCGCATGCGGGCAGCATTACCCCGCCAGGGACTTCGCAACCGCCCGGACCAGCGCCTGGGCCCGCGGATCGGCGGTGACGTTCTTCTGCAGGCCGTTGGTCACGTAGCCGAAGGAGACGCCCGACTCGGGGTCGGCGAAGGCCAGGGAGCCGCCGCGGCCCGGGTGGCCGAAGGAGCCGGGGGCCAGCAGCGGAGAGGCCGGGCCGTGCAGCATGTAGCCGAGGCCGAAGCGGGTGTTCACGACCAGGACGCGGTCCGGGCCCGCCGACTCCTCCGTGCGGGCCATGGTCAGCGTCGCGGGGGCGAACAGGCGGCGGCCGCCGTCGACGACGCCGATGAGGGAGCCGTAGAAGCGGGCCAGCGCGTCCGCGGTGGCGATGCCCGCCGACGCGGGCAGCTCGGCGGCGCGGTAGGCCGGGTCGTTCTCGTCGGCGAGCGGGGTGATCGCGGCGAAGGCGCGGCGGGTCAGCGAGGAGGGGTCGGCGTAGGCATCGGCGACCGATGCCTTGGCGCGCACCCGCAGCCCGGCGGAGGCGGGCGCGGCGGGCGCCTCGATGTCGGCCACGCGGCCCGCCCGGCCCTGCTCGGCCTCCGGCAGGCCGACCCACAGGTCCAGGCCCAGCGGCCCGGATATCTCCTCGGCGACCCAGGTCCCCAGCGTCCGGCCGGTCACCCGCCGCACCAGCTCGCCGATCAGCCAGCTGTAGGTCTGCGCGTGGTAGCCGTGGTCCGTGCCGGGCTCCCAGGCGGGCGCCTGCGCGGCGACCGCCCGCGGGCCGCTGACGCCGTCGATGGCCTCGGCGGGGGTGAGCGGGGTGTCGAGGACGGGCAGGCCGGCACGGTGCGAGAGCAGGTGCCGGACGAGCACCCGCTCCTTGCCGTTCGCCTTGAACTCCGGCCAGTACGTGCCCACGGGCGCGTCCAGGTCGACCTGGCCGCGCTGGTGCAGGAGCAGCGGCACTGCGGCGGCAACGCCCTTGGTGGCGGAACGGACGATCTGCGCGGTGCCGCGCCGCCAGGGCTCGCCGCCGCCGTCCGCGTCCTTCGTGCCGGCCCACAGGTCGACGACCTTGCGGCCGTCGCGGTGGACGGCGACGGCGGCGCCGCGTTCACCGCGCCGCGCGAAGTTGTCCGCGAAGGCGTCCCGGACCGGTTCGAAACCGTCCGCCACCGTGCCCTGGACGTCCACCACTGTCTTCCGCTCCCACCGTGCCGATCGCTACAAATCCATCCACCATGGTGCAACGTGATCGCAGGTGCTCCGGACCAGGGGGGTCACCGCGGCACGGCCACCGACCTCGGATCGAAGCCGAACGGCAGCTCCAGCCGGTGGGCCCGCATGAGCTCCTCGTCGCACAGCAGCTCCCGCGTGGGCCCGTCTTCGGCGATGACGCCGCCGCTGAGGACCACCGACCGCTCGCACAGCTCCAGCGCGTAGGGCAGGTCGTGCGTGACCATCAGCACAGTGACGTCCAGCGAGCGCAGGATGTCGGCGAGCTCGCGGCGGGAGGCGGGGTCGAGGTTGGAGGACGGCTCGTCGAGGACGAGGATCTCCGGCTCCATGGCCAGGACGGTCGCCACGGCCACCCGCCGCCGCTGCCCGAAGGAGAGGTGGTGCGGGGGGCGGTCCGCGAAGGCGGCCATGCCGACCTGCGCGAGGGCCTTGTCCACGCAGCGCTCCAGCTCGGCGCCGCGCAGCCCGGCGGCCGCCGGGCCGAAGGCGACGTCCTCGCGGACGGTGGGCATGAACAGCTGGTCGTCGGGGTCCTGGAAGACGATGCCGACGCGGCGCCGGATCTCGGCGAGGTTGCGCTTGTCCACCGGCAGCCCGGCCACGCGCACGGAGCCGGCGCCGCCGTCGAGGATGCCGTTGAGGTGGAGGACGAGCGTGGTCTTGCCGGCGCCGTTGGGCCCCAGCAGGGCGACGCGCTCGCCGCGCCCGACGGTCAGGTCCACGCCGAAGAGGGCCTGGTGGCCGTCCGGGTAGGCGAAGGCGAGGCCGGAGACCTCCAGCGAGGGCACGGCAGAGGTACAGGGCACGGCAGAAGTCATGTCAGCATCCATCCCGTCAGGCAGACCGCCAGCGCGGCCAGCGGCAGCGCGGCCGCGTGCGTCCACTGCGCGCGCGAGGCGTTCAGCTCGTCGATCACGGGCATCGTGCCCGCGTACCCCCGGCTGACCATGGCCAGGTGGACGCGTTCGCCGCGCTCGTACGAGCGGATGAACAGCGCCCCCGCGGACCTGGCCAGCACCCCCCAGTGGCGCACGCCGCGCGCGGTGAAGCCGCGCGATTCGCGGGCGATGCGCATGCGCCGCATCTCGTCGGTGACGACGTCCCCGTAGCGGATCATGAAGGAGGCGATCTGGACGAGCAGCGGGGGCATCCGCAGCCGCTGCAGGCCGAGCAGCAGCGCGCGCAGCTCGGTCGTGGCGGCGAGCAGGACGGAGGCGGCGACGCCCAGCGTCCCCTTGGCGAGGATGTTCCAGGCGCCCCAGAGGCCGGACTGGCTGAGTGCGAGGCCCAGCACGTGCACCCGCTCTCCCCCGGCCACGAACGGCATGAGCACCGCGAAGGCCACGAACGGCACCTCGATCAGCAGCCGCCGCAGCAGGAAGGACGCCGGCACCCGGGCCGCGCCCGCGACGGCCGCCAGCAGCAGCGCGTACAGGCCGAAGGCCCAGACCGCCTCGCGCGGCGTGGAGACCACGACGAGGACGAAGCAGAAGACCGCCGCGATCTTGCAGTGCGGGGGCAGGGCGTGGACCGGCGAGCGGGCGTGCCGGTAGAGCTTGTGTGCGTGGCCTGCGCCCATGTCAGAGGGCCTCGGTCCCGGCCGGGGCGGCCGCGGTGCGGGAGCGGCGCTTGCGGACGACCACGAAGACGCCCGTCCCCGCGGCGAGCGTCGCCCCGACGCCGATCACGCCGGCGAGGCCGCCGGAGATGCGCTCGTCGCCGACGTCCTTGACCTGGTAGTCGGCGAGGGGCGAGTCCTTGGCGGCGTGCTCCTCCTCCTTGCTGTCCAGGCCCTTGTCGTGGGCGACCTTCTCCAGGCCGTCGGGGCTGGTGGAGGCGTAGTAGCTGACGAACCCGGCGAGGGCGAGGGCGGCGACGAGGCCGGCGACGGCGACGGGACGCGCCGAGCGGGACGGGGCCGGCGCGGCCTGGGGGACGGTGACGGTGCCGTCCGGCGTCCGCAGCTCCAGGGGCCGGCGCAGCCCCCGGGCGCCGTACACCAGGTCGGGCCGTACGGCGATCACGGCGCCGACCGTCAGTGCGGTGATGACGGCCTCGCCGATGCCGATGAGGACGTGCACGCCGACCATCGCCGTGAAGACCTTGCCGAGCGGCACGTCGGTGGTGCCGCCGAGCGCGTAGAGGCCGGTGAAGGCGACGGCGGCGGCCGGCACGGACACCAGGGCGGCCACGAAGGCGGCCGCGGTCACGGACGGGCGGCGCCGCGGCAGCACGGTCACCAGCAGCCGGAAGAGGCCGTAGGAGACGATCGTGGTGACGACGGCCATGTCGGTGATGTTCACGCCGAGGGCGGTGAGCCCGCCGTCCGCGAACAGCACGCTCTGCATGAGCAGCACCACGGATATGCAGAGCATGCCGGTGCAGGGGCCGACGAGGATCGCCGCCAGTGCCCCGCCCAGGAGGTGGCCGCTCGTACCGGCCGCCACCGGGAAGTTCAGCATCTGGACGGCGAAGACGAAGGCGGCCACGAGGCCGGCCAGCGGGGCCGTCCGCTCCCCTCCGTGCCCGGAGCCGTCGACGGAGCCGCCGAGCTCCCGCCGCGCGCCGCGCAGGGCGACGGCGACGGCTGCCGCGGCCACGGCTCCCGTCGCCAGGGAGACCGGGGCGTTGATGAAACCGTCGGGTACGTGCATGACGGCGCTCCGTCCGTTCGATCGAGCTGCTCGGGCGCATGTTGTTCATTCGTGAACCGCTCGATGATAGGGGCGCACTGCGAAAAGGTCGCAAGAGCGTGCACCCCGCGACTGCGCGCCCCTCGCCCGGCCGCCCCACGCCCGCCAGAGGTGGCGAGCCGGGACATCTCCCCAAATGCTGGGCACGGGAGGTACGTCACCATGGCCACCACCGCCGCGCCCGCCCCACAGGCCCCGGCTCCGCCCGTGCTGAGCCGTCGCCGCACCAATCTGGTGTTCGTCACGATCGTGCTCGGCATGCTCCTCGCCGCCCTCGACCAGACGATCGTCTCGACGGCGCTGCCGACGATCGTCGCCGATCTGGGCGGCGGCGGGCACATGGCGTGGGTGGTGACGGCGTACCTGCTGGCCGAGACGGTCTCGACGGTCCTGGTGGGACGGTTCGGCGACCTCTTCGGCCGGAAGGTGGTCTTCCAGCTGAGTGCGGTCGTCTTCACCGCCGGCTCGGTCTTCGCGGGCGCCGCGACGTCCATGCCGATGCTGATCGCCGCCCGCGCCGTCCAGGGCGTCGGCGGCGGCGGGCTGATGGTGACGGCCATGGCGCTGATCGCGGACGTCATCCCGCTGCGCGAGCGCGGCAAGTACCAGGGCGCGCTCGGCGCGGTCTTCGGGGTCACCACCGTCGTCGGGCCGACGCTCGGCGGGATCTTCACCGACCAGGCGACGTGGCGCTGGTGCTTCTACGTCAACGTGCCGGTCGCCATCGTGATGGTGGCCATGGCGGCGCGCACCGTCCCGGTGGTCCGGCCGGCGGTCCGGCCGGTCATCGACTACCTGGGCATCGCCCTGGTGGCGCTGGGCTCCTCGGCGCTGGTCCTCGGCCTGGAGTGGGGCGGCAGCACCTACGCGTGGAGCTCGGCGGTGATCGTCGGCCTCTTCACGGGGGCGGTGGTGCTGCTGGCGGCGTTCGTCCTCGTGGAGCTCCGGGCCGCGGAGCCCATGCTGCCCATGCACCTCTTCCGCACCCCCGTCTTCACCGTCTGCTCGGTGCTCAGCTTCATCGTGGGCTTCGCGATGCTGGGCTCCCTGACGTACCTGCCGACGTATCTGCAGTACGTGGACGGGGTGTCGGCCACCATGTCGGGGGTGCGGGCGCTGCCGATGGTGGCCGGCGTGCTGGGGGCGTCCATGCTCTCCGGCGTCGTCGTCAGCCGGACCGGCCGCTACCGCGTCTTCCCCCTCGCCGGTATGGCCGTGATGGCGTTGGGCCTGTACCTGATGTCGACGATGGGCAGGACGACGGGCGTCTGGCTGGAGTCGCTGTACATGTTCGTCTTCGGGGTCGGACTGGGGCTGGCCATGCAGGTGCTGACGATCGCGGTGCAGAACACCGTGCCGTACCACGAGCTGGGCACGGCGACGTCGGGCGTGACGTTCTTCCGCACGCTCGGCAGCGCCTTCGGCACGGCCATCTTCGGCACGCTCTACACCGCCCAGCTCGTCCCCAACCTCACGGAGGCGCTGGCGCGTTCGCCCGGGGTGCCCCTGGCCGCCGTGCAGAGCCCGCAGGTGCTCGGCAGCCTGCCCGAGGAGCGGGTCCGGCTCGTCGTCGACGCGTACGCCCGGACGGTGAACTACGTCTTCTTCTGGGTGGTGCCCGTCGCGCTGGCCGGGTTCGTCGTGGCGTGGTTCCTGAAGGAGGTGCCGCTGCGCGACAGCGCGCGGGCCGGGGCCTCCGACATGGGCGAGGGCTTCGCGGCGCCGGACTCCGCGGAGGCGGACCGGCAGCTGGAACGGGCGGTGGCCGGCGTGATGCGCATGACGAAGGGCCGGCCCGTCAGCCGTCAGGTCCTGCTCGCGTCCGGCAGCCGCCTCGACCCGGTCGAGGCGTGGACCCTCGGCCAGATCCACTGGCGGCTGCGCGTCCGGGGCGACGCCCGGCTGTCCGCCATCGCGGCCGCCCACCGGATGCCGCCGGAGGTGCTGGCCCCGGCCTTCGCCCGGGCGGCGGGGGCCGGGTACGCGCGCGTGGACGGCGACCACCTGTCGCTGACCCCGGCGGGCGAGGCGGAGATCGACCGGCTGGGCACCGCCTGGCGCTCCTGGCTGGCCGCCCGTCTGGACGACTGGGAGGTCGGCGATCCCGCGGACCGCGCCCGCCTGGACCGGGCCCTGGACAGCCTGGCGGAGCGGCTGCTGGAGGAGGACGAGCACGCGCAGGAGATGGCGGGCGCGTGAGCCCGGCCCGGGCCCCGCAAGCCCAATGGGGTGAATCGCCGTAAACGCATGCATGTCGTCACATATTCGGTCAACTCCATGAGGGTCACGTCGGAGTGGACGTGACGCCAAGGAGGTTCCATGCGACCGGAGGAGATATTCATGCCGTGGTACCGGCGTCTGACCCTGCCGTCCGTCATCACGATGGGACTGGTGTTCAGTGGTACGGCCCTGCCGGGCACGGCCGCGGACGCCGCGCCACGGACCGGGCAGGCCCCGGCCTATCAACGGGGCGGAGCAAGCCCGATGGACTACGAGGAGGCCAGCTGCGAGGGCCCGTCGGCGGACGAGGGGGACGTCTACTCCCAACCCCCCAGGACCTCGACCACCAAGCCCCCCGAAGGAACCCACCCGAAGGGCCCCGAGGGCACGCACCCGAAGCCCTCGGAGGGGACGCACGCGAAGACCCAGGAGGGCACGCACACCAAGCCCCAGGAGGGGACCCACCCCAAGGCCCCTGAGGGCGCACCCTCCACGGCCCCGAAGGACGCACCGGCCAAGGCCCAGGAGGGGACACACCCCAAGACGACCGAAGGCACGCACGCCAAGGCCCCCGAGGCAGCACCCTCCACAGCCCCGAAGGACGCACCGGCCAAGACAGCGGAAGGCGCGCACCCCAAGACGGCCGAGGGCACGCACAGCAAGACCCCGGAGGGCACGCACGCCAAGCCCCAGGAGGGGACGCACCCCAAGGCCCCTGAGGGCGCACCCTCCACGGCCCCGAAGGACGCACCGGCCAAGACGGCCGAGGGCACCCACCCCAAGACGGCCGAGGGCACCCACCCCAAGGCCCCCGAAGCGGCACCCTCCACGGCCCCGAAGGACATGCCGGCCAAGGCCCAGGAGGGGCAGCACCCCAAGACGGCCGAAGGCACGCACGCCAAGGCCCCCGAGGGGATGCCCCCCAAGGCCCCGGACGGCGAGCACGCCAGGACGGCCGAAGGGACCCAGCCCAAGACAGCGGAAGGCACCCACCCCAAGGCCCCCGAAGCGGCACCCTCCGCGGCCCCGAAGGACGCACCGGCCAAGGAGGCCCCGGCGACCCACCGCGCCCTCCCGATGAACTGGCCCCGGAACATTCCGGACCGCGACGATGCCGCGCGCATGCTGGACGAGCTGGACGTGCAGCCGTTCAGCAGCAAGGGCTACGACCGCCGGCACTTCGGCGGCGCCTGCTGGGTCCGGCACGGCATCAACCGGTGCACCACCCGTGAGCTCGTCCTCAAGCTCCAGTCCGTCGTCCCCGCGACGCTCGACGGACTCTGCCGGGTCGTCGGCGGCAAGTGGCGCAGCGAGTACGACAACAGGGACATGGCCGATCCGACGCACATCGACGTGGACCACATCGTGCCGCTGCGGAACGCATGGGGTTCCGGGGCGAGCTCGTGGACGCCGCGGAAGCGCCAGGAGTTCGCCAACGACATGACGGCCACGCCGCAGCTGATCGCGGTGTCCACCTGGAGCAACCGCCGCAAGGGCGACAAGGGACCGGACAAGTGGCTGCCGCAGGGCGGTGAGTGCACCTACAGCCGGGCGTGGATCGCGGTGAAGGACTACTACGGCCTGAGCGTCACGCTGGCGGAGAAGGCCAAGCTGGAGCAGGTCCTCGCCGGCTGCCGGAACTGACCCGGGCCGGGCGGCGCCACAGCGGGCGCTACAGCGCCGCCCGGCTTCCCGTGCCCACCGGCGTCGTCGCCCCGGCGGCGCGCTGCGCGGCGTCCGCGACCTGGTCGGCGGTCAGCACGTAGCCGGTCTCGGCGTCGGCCGTCGACCGGGCGAAGACGACGCCGTAGACCTTCCCGGTGGGCGTCAGCAGGGGGCCGCCGGAGTTGCCGGGGCGGACCGTGGAGCGCACCGAGTAGACCTCGCGGGTGGTGATGCCGTCGCCGTAGATGTCCTGGCCCTTCGCCCGCAGCTCGTTGGCGACCGTGGCGGCCCGCAGGTCGAGACCGCCGTTCTCGGGGTAGCCCGCGACGACCGCCGCGTCGCCCCGCTTGGCGCTCTTGTCGAAGGGCAGCACGGGCGCGGCCAGGCCCGGCACGTCCAGCACGGCGATGTCGGCCCTCGGGTCGAAGAGGACGACCTTCGCCCGGTGGGCCCGGCCGACGCCGCCGACCTTGACGGTCGGCTCGCCGACGCCGGCCACCACGTGGGCGTTGGTCATCACGTGCTCGTGGGCGTAGACGAAGCCGCTGCCCTCCTGGCCGCGGCGGCCGCCGCCGACGTCCGCCACGCCCTCGACCTTGACGACGCTCGCGCGGGCGGCCCGCGTGGCGGCGGGGGTGACGGCGTCGCCGGACGGCTTGGCGACGCCGGTGGCGGGTTCGCTCTCGAAGGGGTTGAAGACCTGCGGGAAGCCGGCGCCCGACAGTGCGTCCGTGGTGCGGCTGAACCAGGTGGGCGCCTGTTCCGGCATGGCCCGCTGCACCGCGCCCAGCAGGCCCGACTCCTTGATCTGACGGGTGAGGAGGGTGGAGTTCGCCGAGACCAGCACGCTGGCGGCCACCCAGCCCACCAGCAGCACGGCCAGCGCGTTGACCGCGGCGCCGCCGGCGCCGTCCAGGCCGCGCACGGGTGCCCACGTCAGCCGGGACCGCAGCCGCCAGGCGAGCCGCCCCGCCAGGGCGTGCCCGACGGCGGCGGGTATGAGGACGACGAGCACCGCGACGACCGCGGCCGTGGCCGTGCCGGCCTCGAAGGGCTCCAGGGCGTACGGCAGCGCCCACACGCCCAGCACGGCCCCGCCGAGGAAGCCGGCGAGCAGCACGGCACTGGCCACCAGGCCGCGGCGGTAGCCGTTCACGGCGTAGCCGAGGACGACCAGCATCAGGAGCAGATCGAGCAGGTTCAACGCGGAGCCCTTTCCTTCGCACGCGCCCCCCGACCGCGCCCACAGGTGTGGGATAGGAAAAACGCCGGCCCGAAGGCCGGCGGTTCCCATTCATGCCGAATTCATGGCGTACGCCACCTAACCGGGGTTCCGCCCCGGCCCGTGCGCGGGCGCGTCAGACGCGGGCGGGCTCGCGCTCCCCGGCCCCGTCGGCCCCGGCGTCGGCGGCCGGGGCCTTCAGGGTCTTCTGCAGGCCCTCGCCCTCGACGTCGACGTTGGGCAGCACCTTCGCCAGCCAGCCCGGCAGCCACCAGGCGCTCTTGCCGAGCAGCGCGAGGACGGCCGGCACGATGGCCATGCGGACGACGAACGCGTCGAAGAAGACGGCGATGGCGAGGCCGAAGCCGATCATCTTGATCATCTGCTCGGAGGAGCCGATGAAGCCCGCGAAGACGCTGATCATGATGACGGCGGCGGCCGTGACGACGCGCGCACCGTGCCGGAAGCCGGTCACGATGGCCTCGCCCGGGCGCTCCCCGTGGACGTACGCCTCGCGCATGCGGGTGACGAGGAAGACCTCGTAGTCCATCGCGAGGCCGAAGACGACGCCCACCATGAAGATCGGCATCATGCTCATGATCGGCCCGGTCTCCTCGACGCCGAAGAGCCCGCCGAGCCAGCCCCACTGGAAGACCGCGACGACGGCGCCGAGGGCGGCGACCACCGACAGCAGGAAGCCGAGCGCGGCCTTCAGCGGCACCAGGACCGACCGGAAGACGACCATCAGCAGCAGGAAGGCGAGGCCCACGACGAGCGCCAGGTAGGGCAGCAGCGCGTCGTTCAGCTTCTGCGAGACGTCGATGTTCATCGCCGTCGCGCCGGTGACCAGCACCTTGGCGCCCGTGTCGGCCTTCAGCGAGGAGCTCTTGCCGCGGATGGCGTGGACGAGGTCCTCGGTCTCCGTGCTGGTCGGCTTGGACTTCGGCACGACCAGCAGGGTGGCCGCGTCACCGGCCTCGTTGAACTGCGCCGGCGTCACCGTGGCGACGTTGTCCAGCTTGGTCAGGGTGTCCTGGACCTTCTGGGCCGCGCCCTTGGGGTCCTTGGCCGAGGACAGGTCGGCGACCGTCATCAGCGGGCCGTTGAAGCCCGGGCCGAAGCCCTCGGAGAGCAGGTCGTACGCCTTGCGCTGGGTGGTGTTCTTGGAGGCCGCGCCGTCGTCGGGCAGGCCGAGCTCCAGGGAGGCGGCGGGCACGGCGATCGCGCCGAGGCCCAGCACACCGGCCGCCAGCACCAGCACCGGCCGGCGCAGCACCATCCGGGCCCAGCGGGTGCCCATGTTGGGCTTCTCCGCGGGACTCTCGCCGGGGGCGGCCTTGCGGACCTTGCGGGCCAGCACCTGCTTGCCCGCGAAGCCCAGCAGCGCGGGGATCAGGGAGAGCGCGATGAGCACGGCGATGGTGACCGTGCCGGCCGCGGCCATGCCCATCTTCGTCAGCATGGGGATGTTGACGACCGCGAGGCCGGCCAGCGCGATGACGACCGTGAGGCCCGCGAAGACCACCGCGGAGCCGGCCGTGCCGACGGCCCGGCCCGCGGCCTCCTCGCGCTCGCGGCCCTCGGCGAGCTCGGCGCGGTAGCGGGAGACGATGAAGAGGGCGTAGTCGATGCCGACCGCGAGGCCGATCATCATGGCCAGCGTCGAGGTGTTGGTGGACAGGTCCAGGACGGGCGCCAGCGCGGCGATCGAGGAGACGCCGATGCCCACGCCGATGATGGCGGTCAGCAGCGGCAGGCCGGCGGCGACCAGCGAGCCGAAGGTGATCAGCAGGACGACCGCCGACACCGCGATGCCGATGATCTCCGAGCCGCCCTCGGGCATCTCCTGCAGGACGCTGCCGCCGACCTCGACGGTCAGGCCGGCGTCGCGCCCGTGCTGGGCGGCGTCCTTGAGCTCGTCGCGCGAGGACTCGGTGAGGTCGGTGGACTTGACCTTGTACGCGGCGGAGGCGTAGCCGATGGTCTCGTCCTGGTTGACGGACTTGCCCTCGAACGGGTCGGCCGCCACGGCCACCTGGGAGCTCTTGCGGAGCTCGCCGATGACCTTCTCGACGGCCGCCTTGTTCTTGGCGTCGGTGAGCTTCTGGCCGTCGGGCGCCTTGAAGACGACGCGGGCGCTCGCGTTCTGCTCGTTGTTACCGGGGAAACGCTTCTCCAGCAGGTCGAACGCCTGCTGCGCCTCCGTGCCGGGTATCGAGAAGTCGTTGTTGGTGGACTTGGACGCGGTGGCGGCGCCCGTGCCGGCCAGGACCAGCAGCACCACCCATATGAGGGCGAAGTACCAGCGGCGGCGGTAGGACAGCCTGCCGAGTCTGTAGAGGAACGTGGCCACGTGCGTGGTGCTCCCGTCGGTCGGAATCGTGAGGAACTGGATATGGGGAACCAGCCCGACGAGAGCGGTGCGTCAGGTGGAGCCTCGGTGGGGGTGTAAGTGGGGAGTGCTGCCGGTCATACGCCGAGGGCGGGGAGGATCACGGCGTCGATGTAGTGCGAGAGGTAGTCGGCGTCGGGCGCCCGGTCCTCGATGAGCGGGCGGGCGCAGAAGCCGCCGATCATCATGTGGGCGACGAACGGGACGGCGGGGTTGTCCGCCGCCAGCTCGCCGCGCTCGACCGCGCGCCGGAGCATCGCGTCCAGCGCCGCCATCTCGGGCTCGACCAGCACGTCGCGCAGCGCCCGGTGGAGTTCCGGGTTGCTGTGCACCGCGTGCCCGAGCCCTCGCATGAGGGCGGTGTCCTTCGCCATCTGCTCCGTGTCGGCCCGGCAGACCATGGCCTGGAGGTCACCGCGCAGCGTGCCGGTGTCGATGTCCGCCAGGGAGACCGGCTTGTTGTGCCGCAGGGCCTTCGCCACCAGCTCCGGCTTGCCCTTCCACTGGCGGTAGAGGGTCGCCTTGCTGGAGTGCGTCCGCGCGGCCACGGCGTCCATCGTCAGGGCGTCGTAGCCGACCTCGCGCAGGAGTGCGAGCACCGCCTCGTAGAGCTCGGCCTCGCGCTCGGGGGTCAGCCGGGTGCGGCGTCCGGTCGGCTTGGGTGTTTCCGCAGGCATGCCGCGCACCTCCCCTTCACACGAGGTCCGTACGAAACGGTTTCGTACACCACGAGGGTAAGGCGGAGTCTTCGCCACCGGGAGCGAAACGACTTCGTTTCGATGGTGTTCTGCGTCACGGACCGAGTTGCCGGGGGCCAGCGGGCCCGAAACCATGGACTGCGTGAGCGACGACGCCTACATCCGCTTCCCCCATCTCCACGGCGATCTGGTCTGCTTCGCGGCGGAGGACGACCTCTGGCTGGCCCCGCTGCCGGGTCCGGGCGCGGGGGCGGGACGGGCGTGGCGGCTGACCGTCGACCGCACCCGGGTCGGGCACCCGCGCTTCTCGCCCGACGGGCGGCACATCGCGTTCACCAGCTGGCGCAGTCTCGACCCCGAGATCCACCTGGCCCCCGTCGACGGCGGCCCCGCCCGCCGGCTCACCTTCTGGGGCAGCACCGACACCCGGGTCTGCGGCTGGACGCCGCCGGAGGACGGCGTCTCCCACATCCTGGCGGTCAGCTCGCACGGCCAGCCCTTCTCGTACTTCTCCTGGGCCTACAAGGTGCCCACCGACGGCGGCCCCGGCGGGCAGCTGCCCTGGGGCCCGGTCTCCGACATCGCGGTCGCGGACGCCGGCGGCGAGCACAGAACGCTCATCCTCACCGGCAAGCCGCCGCACGAGCCGGCCTCCTGGAAGCGCTACCGGGGCGGCGCCACGGGCCGGCTGTGGCTGCAGTGCACCCGGCTGCTGCCGGAGCTCGGCGGCCACCTGGACTCGGTGATGTTCGTCGGCGACCGCATCGCCTTCCTCTCCGACCACGAGGGCGTCGGCAACCTCTACTCCTGCCGCCCCGACGGCTCGGACCTGCGCCGCCACACCGACCACGAGGACTTCTACGCCCGGCACGCCGCCACCGACGGCACGCGCGTGGTCTACCAGTGCGGGGGCGCCGTCTGGCTGGCCGAGGACTTCGGCCCCGGCGGCCGGCCGCGCCGGCTGGACCTGCGGCTCGGCGGGCCGCGCGCAGGCCGGCGCACGTACCAGGTGCAGGCCGCCCGGAACGTGGAGTCGCTGAGCGTGGACCGAACGGGCCGGGCCAGCGCGGTGCAGGTGCGCGGCAGCCTGTACTGGCTGACCCACCGCGACGGCCCGGCCCGCGCCCTCGTCGACACCCGGGGGGTGCGGGTGCGGTACCCGGAGATGCTGGGTCCGACCGGCCGGGTCGCCTACGTCACGGACGCGGAGGGCGAGGACGCCATCGAGATCGCCCAGCTGCCGCGGGCCGCGGGCCCCTCCGTGCCGCGGCGGCTGGCGGCGGGCGCCATCGGCCGGGTGCAGGAGCTGCTCGCCTCGCCGGACGGCGGACGGCTGGCCGTGGCCGCGCACGACGGGCGGCTGCTGCTGGTGGACGCCTCGGCCGACGGCGACGGCGACGTCACCGAGCTGGTCCGCTCCGCCAACGGGCCCGTACGGGACCTGGCCTTCTCCCCCGACTCGGCCTGGCTGACGTGGTCGCACCCCGGCGTCGGGCGCTCGCTGCGCCAGATCAAGATCGCCAAACTGGCCGACCGGACGGTCGTGGACGTCACCAACGGCCGCTTCGAGGACGAGCAGCCGGTCTTCACCCGCGACGGCCGCTACCTGGCCTTCCTCTCCTGGCGCGGCTTCGACCCGGTCTACGACGTGCACACCGGCGACCTGTCCTTCCCGCTGGGCTGCCGCCCCTACCTCGTCCCGCTGTCGTCCGCCACGCCGTCACCGTTCGCCCTGACCGCGGAGGGCCGCCCGGCGGGCGGCGGGCTCGACCTGGACGACGCGGGGGACAACGAGGGCTCGGTCCTGGTGGAGGCGGAGGGCCTGGAGAGCCGGGTGACGCCGTTCCCGGTCGCGGCCTCGAAGTACTCCGCCCTCCACCCGGTCAGCGGCGGCGGGCTGGTGTGGCTGCGCTGGCCGATCTCGGGCGCGCTCGGCGAGACCTTCGCCAACCCGGCCGACACCACCGGGCGCCCCACGCTGGAGCACTTCGACCTGACGAAGGCCAAGCGCACCGAACTCACCGCCTCCCTGGACTGGTTCTCGGTCAGCGGCGACGGCACCCGGCTCGTCGTCAACGACGAGGGCGACCTGCGCGTCGTGCCGGCCACCGACCCCGGGGACTCCGACTCGACCGTCTACGTCGACATGCGGCGCATCCTCCACGAGGTCGACCCCGCCGCCGAGTGGCGCCAGGCGTACGCCGAGGCCGGCCGCATCGTCCGGGCGTACTTCTGGGAGCCGGGCATGTGCGGCGTCGACTGGGACGGGGTGCTGGAGCAGTACCGTCCGCTGGTCGAACGGGTCGCCTCGCCCGACGAGTTCGCCGACCTGCTGCGCGAGGTCCTCGGCGAGCTCGGCACCTCGCACGCCTACGTCACGCCCGCCCGCCGCAACGAGGGCCCGCCGCACTACCAGCGCGCGATCGGCCTGCTCGGGGCCAACCTGACCCACCAGAAGGACGGCTCCTGGACCGTCCGGCGCGTCCTGCCCGGCGAGTCCTCCGACTCCAAGGCCCGTTCGCCGCTGGCCGGTTCCGGCATCCGCGAGGGCTGGGCGCTCACCCACGTCGACGGGCGCCCGGTGGACCCCGTCACCGGCCCCTACCCGCTGCTGTCGGCGGCGGGCGGGACGACCGTGGAGCTCACCTTCCGGCCGCCCGAGGGCGAGGAGCACGCGCGCCGGGTGGCCGTCGTGCCGCTGGTCGACGAGCGGCCGCTGCGCTACCAGGACTGGGTGACCAAGCGCCGCGCGGTCGTCCACGAGCTGAGCGACGGCAAGTGCGGCTACCTGCACATCCCCGACATGGGCGGCTCCGGCTGGGCGCAGTTCAACCGCGACCTGCGGATGGAGATGTCCCGCCCGGCCCTGATCGTCGACGTCCGCGGCAACGCCGGCGGCAACATCAGCGAGCTCGTCGTCGAGAAGCTCACCCGCACCATCATCGGCTGGGACCTCACGCGCGACGCCCAGCCGGTGTCGTACGCGAGCAACGCCCCGCGCGGCCCGGTCGTCGCCATCGCCGACGAGATGACGTCCTCCGACGGCGACATGATCACCGCGGCGTTCAAGCTGCAGGGCATCGGCCCGGTGGTCGGCCTGCGCACCTGGGGCGGCGTCGTCGGCATGACCGGCCGGCACCGCCTCGTCGACGGCACGTCGATCACCGTGCCGATGAACGCCGCGTGGTTCGACGCCTACGGCTGGGGCGTGGAGAACCACGGCGTGGAGCCGGACATCGAGATCGACCGCACCCCCCTCGACTGGGCCGAGGGCCGCCACAAGCAGCTGGACGACGCGGTGCGGCTCGCGCTCGACCTGCTGGAGCAGCACGGCGCCGCCGAGCCCCCCGACTACTCCGGCGTGCCGGACCTGCGCCGGCCGAAGCTGCCGCCCCGCGCGGGTGAGTGAAGGGCACGCGTCAGGGGCGCACCCGGCGTCCCGGGTGCGCCCCTGATCCGCGGTCAGGACCTACAGGCGGTCGTCCAGATCATCCCGGATGTCGTCGAAGGACTGCTGACGACCCTCCTGCTGCGACTGCTGTCCCTGCTTGCGCTCGCGCACCTTGTCCTGCGCCTGCTGGCCCTTCTGCTGCGCCTGCTGACCCTTCTGCTGCGCCTGCTGCTTGCCGCCCTGGGCCTTCTGCTTGGCCTGTTGCGCCTTGTTCTGCATCTCGTCCTTGATGCCCATGCGTGTTCACTCCTAGGGGAGGTCGGGGAAGTGGGCGAGACCAGCCTCACACGCCCGGACATACGCCGCATTTCGATCAGTGACGCTGTGTGCCCGGGCGCCGGGCGGTCTCCTCGGCGTCCGCCGCGCCACCCGCACCCACCAGGCCCATCCGCACGCCGGCCAGGCGTGGCCCGGCGCGCCGCATCTCCCGGGCGCCGCCCAGGGCGAGCAGGCCCGGCAGCACGCCCCGCAGCGGCTGCACGGCGCGCAGCCACGGCTGTGCGTAGACGTGCGCCGAGCGGCGCTCGATGCCGTCCACCAGCCGGTCGACGGCCGGGCCGAGGGGGTAGGTGCGGTTCGCGGGCCAGGGCAGCCGGGCGCGCAGGGCGCGCATCGCCTCGTTCTCGTCGGCGCCGCGCACCATGTCGGTGTCGGTCCAGCTCAGGTAGGCGACGCCGACGCGGACGCCGGTGTGGCCCACTTCGGCGCGCAGGCAGTGCGCGTACGCCTCCACGCCCGCCTTGGACGCGCAGTAGGCGCTCATCAGCGGTGCCGGGACGATCGCGGCGAGGGAGGCGATCTGCAGGAGGTAGCCGCGGCTCTCGGTGAGGTGCGGCAGGAAGGCGCGGCCCGTGACCGCGCTGCCGACGAGGTTCACCTCGACGACGCGGCGCCAGGCGGCGGGGTCCGAGCCGGCCAGGGGCCCGCCCGTGGCCACCCCGGCGTTGGCGACGACGACGTCCACCCTGCCAAAACGGTCCTTCACCTCGGCCGCCACCCGGGTCATCGCCGCCTGGTCGGTGACGTCGGCGTGCCAGTGGGCGGCGGCGCCGGCCGGCAGCGACTCGGCGAGGCGGCGCAGCCCGTCGGGCTCCAGCCCGACGAGGGCCACGCGCGCCCCGCGCCCGGCGAGCTTGCGGGCCAGCGACTCCCCCACCCCGCGGGCGGCACCGGTGACGACGGCGACCCGGCCGTCGAGGTGCGTACCGGCCCTCATCGCGCGGCCTCCGTCCGGGCGGGCGCGCGGCGGGCGTGGCCGGGGGCGCGCAGGACGTGGTACTCGCTGAAGTCGATGCGCCGGGTGACCCTGCGGAACTCGGCGGTGGTGCCGGGCCAGACCGTGGTGTTGCGGCCGCCCGCGTCCAGATACCAGCTGTCGCAGCCGGTGTTCCAGACGGTGCGCGTCATGCGCTGCTGGAGCATGTGGTTCCAGGCGCGGACGGCGGAGGGGCGGGCGTCGAGGGCGGCCCGGCCGCCGAGGGCGTCGAGCTGGCGCAGGTAGTCGGCCATGTAGTTCAGCTGGGCCTCGATCATGAGGATCATCGAGCTGTTCCCGAGGCCGGTGTTGGGGCCGATGATGGTGAGGAAGTTGGGGAAGCCGGCGGCGCTGGTGCCGCGCAGGGCCGCCATGCCGTCCTTCCACTCCTCGGCGAGGGTGGTGCCGCCCGCGCCGGTGACCCGCTGGGCGATCGGCATGTCGGTGATGCGGAAGCCGGTGCCGAAGACGATCGCGTCGGCCTCGGCCTCGGTGCCGTCGGCGGCGACGAGCGTGGAGCCGCGCACCTCGGCGAGGCCGGAGGCGACGACGTCGACGTTGGGGCGGGCGAGGGCGGGGTAGTAGTCGTTGGACAGCAGGATGCGCTTGCAGCCGATGCGGTAGTCCGGCAGGAGCTTGGCGCGCAGCGCCGGGTCCTTGACGCCCTTGCGCAGGTGGGAGACGGCCAGTCGCTCTATGAACCCGAGCCGGTCGGGATGCTTGGTGAACAGGCCCACCTGCAACTCCCGTGCGCTCCACAGCAGTCCGCGGCGCAGCGCCCGGGTGGCCGGGACCCGTTCGTGCAGCCACCGCTCGGCACCGGTGATCCGGCGGTCGGCGCGCGGCAGGACCCAGGCCGGGGTGCGCTGGAAGAGGGTCAGGCGCTCGACGTCCGGCTGGATGCTGGGGACGATCTGGATGGCGGAGGCCCCGGTGCCGATCATCGCGACGCGCTTGCCGCGCAGCTCGAAGCCGTGGTCCCAGCGGGCGGAGTGGAAGACGGCGCCGGGGAAGGAGTCCAGCCCCGTCACGCCGGGCACCTTGGGATCGGACAGCGGCCCGGTGGCGGAGACGACGACGTCGGCGCTGTAGGGGCCGTCCGCCGTCCCGAGCTCCCACCGCAGCCCGTCGGCGTCCCAACGGATGCTGTGCACCTCGGCGTTGAGCCGCAGGTGCGGGCGGAGGCCGAAGGTGTCGGTGACCCGCTCCAGGTAGGCGCGGATGTGCGGCTGGCCGGAGAAGTTGCGCGGCCAGGCGGGGTTCGGGGCGAAGGAGAAGGAGTACAGGTGGGAGGGGACGTCGCAGGCGCAGCCGGGGTAGGTGTTGTCCCGCCAGGTGCCGCCGACGGCGTCGGCGCGCTCCAGGACGACGAAGTCGGTGATGCCCTCGCGACGCAGCCGTACCGCCGCGCCCAGCCCGCCGAACCCCGAACCGATCACCGCCACCCGTACGTGCCGCCGTACGTGCTCGACCATGCCGCCTCCCGAGAGCCTGCCTGCCCGACTGCGCCAGTAATCACTGGCGCAGTGGGAGCGTAAGGCAGGTGTCGGCCGGGGCGATAGAGGCACGAGGCGGCGGGCTCCCGGCCGTTCGCACGTAGGCTTCCGGCGTGGCGAACGACGAGAGGGCCTTGGGCGGCAGCGGCGGTGGCGGTGGCGGTGGCGAGCGCGAATACCGCATGGCGGAGCTGGCGGACAAGGCCGGCATCACCGTCCGCACGCTGCGCTTCTACCGCGAGCGCAAGCTCATCCCGCCGCCGCGCCGCGAGGGCCGCATCGCCTGGTACGGCGAACACCACCTCGCCCGGCTGCGCACCATCGCCGCCCTGCTGGAACGCGGCCACACCCTCGGCGGCATCGCCGAACTGCTGACGGCCTTCGAGTGCGGACGCGACGTGGGCGAACTCCTGGGCCTGGCGGAGGCGGCCATCACCACCCCCTGGTCGGAGGAGGCGGCGATCCGCCTCACCCCCGAGGAGCTCGCCGACCGCTTCGCGGGCCAGATCACCCCGGAGAACCTCACCGCCGCACTGGAGCTCGGCTACCTCGCGGCGGACGGCGACGAGATCGTCCACATCAGCCGCCGCCTCCTCGACGCCTCGACCGACCTCGTCCGCCAGGGCGTCCCGCTCTCCGCCGTCCTCACCGCCGCCCACGAGGTGCGCGCCCACGCGGACGCCCTGGCCGAGACGTTCACCGCGCTCGTCCGCACCCACGTCCTGGCGCAGTCCCCGGACGTCCCCGCATCCCTGGAGCGCCTGCGCCCCATCGCCCGCACGGTCGTCGACGCCGAGCTCTCCCTAGCCATGGACCGCCGCCTCCGCAGGGAGCTGACGCCGAACGCGGAGAAGCGGCAGCCCCCGGGCGGGGCCCACCGCTTCCCTTAGGTCCTACCGCTTCTCCCGGGCTTGCTCAGGTACCCCGGGCTTGCTCAGGTCGCCCGGGCTTGCTCAGGCTCCGTACGCGACGGTCACCGGCGCGTGGTCGCTCCACCGCTCGGCATGGCTGGCGGCGCGCTCCACGCGGGCCTTCAGGGCGCGGTCCGCGAGACCGGGGGTGGCGACCTGGTAGTCGATGCGCCAGCCCGAGTCGTTGTCGAAGGCGCGGCCGCGGTAGGACCACCACGAGTAGGGACCCTCGACGCCCGGGTGGAGGGCGCGGACGACGTCCACGTACTCCGCGAAGACCTTGGTCAGCCACTCCCGCTCCTCGGGGAGGAAGCCTGCGCTCTTGCGGTTGGCCTTCCAGTTCTTGAGGTCGGCCTCCGTGTGGGCGATGTTCCAGTCGCCGCAGACCACGACCTCGCGGCCGTCCGCCGCCGCCCGGGCCTTCAGGGCCACCAGGTACGGCAGGAACTCCGCCATGAAGCGTTCCTTCTCGTCCTGCCGCTCCGTGCCCACCTCGCCCGAGGGCAGGTAGAGGCTGGCCACCGTCACGCCCGGCAGGTCGATCTCGGCGTAGCGGCCGCTGCCGTCGAACTCCGCCGAGCCGAAGCCGATCCGCACCGCGTCCGGCTCACGCCGGGAGTAGAGCGAGACGCCCGCCCGGCCCTTGGCCGCCGCCGGGGCGTGCACGACGTGCCAGCCGTCGGGGTCGCGCACCTCGTCCGGGAGCTGGTGGGCCTCGGCGCGCACTTCCTGGAGGCAGACCACGTCGGCCTCGGTCTGCGCCAGCCACTCGACGAAGCCCTTCTTCGCGGCGGCGCGCAGTCCGTTCACATTTGCGGTGGTAACGGTGAGCATCCGGGCACGATACCGACTCCCGGAAACCCCTGCCGACCGGCGGCCGTCCGCCCGTACCATCGCCGGCATGGAGATCATGCCCGTCGCCTACGACCACCCCGACGCCCTGAAGCTCAATGACCAGGTGCAATTGGAGTACGCCGAGCGGTACGGCGACGGCGATCTCACCCCCCTGGACCCCGCACAGTTCGCCCCGCCACGTGGCCTGTATCTCATCGCCTACGACGACGGCACCCCCCTCGCCACCGGCGGCTGGCGCGCCATGGAGCGCAACGCCGAGGGCTACGCGGACGGCGACGCCGAGCTCAAGCGCATGTACGTGGTGCCCGGGGCCCGCGGCCGGGGCCTGGCACGCCGCATCCTGGCCGTCCTGGAGGACAGCGCACGGCAGGCGGGACGGCTGCGCATGGTGCTGGAGACGGGCAACCGGCAGCCGGAGGCCATAGCCCTCTACACCTCCAGCGGGTACGTCCCCGCCGTGCCGAAGTTCGGCCTCTACCGCTCCTACGACAGCAGCCGCTGCTTCAGCAAACCGCTCTGACCGGCCGGGGGCCGCCCTAGGCCGGCCGCCCGCCTCCGTCGTGGCCCGCCGCGATCGCCGCCTCCACCTCCGCCCGCACCCGCTCCGCCGGGTACCGCCGGACCTCGCCGAACGGCGCGAGCACCCGGTCGGTCGTCTCCGGACTCTCCTCGCGGACCTCGGCCATCAGGACCGTGCTGCCCGGCGGCACCTCCGCCGCCAGCATCTCCAGCGCCGCGGAGGAGGCGGTGGCCGCACGGGCGTCGTGGACGCCGCCGATCAGGCCGCCCGCCCCGAAGCCGACGAGGACGCCGAGCGGCCCGCCGAGGATGCCCAGCAGGCCGCCGAGCAGACCGCCCAGGGCGAACGCGGGGGCCGTACCGGTGTTGTCGGCCGCGTCGGGGAAGTCCAGGGCACCCTCCGCGTCCCGTGCGATCACCGCACCCTCGCGCAGCGTGATGTCGCCTTCGGCGTGCGCCTGGCGCAGGGCGTCCAGCGCCCGGTGGCCCTTGCGCGGGCTGTCGGCGTTGAGGAACAGGACGTTGTCGTTCACAGCTTCCACTGTTGGGCCTGTTCCCCTCCCCCGCACCTCAGTCGCCGCCCTCCGGGCCCGCCTCCTCCGCCGCCCGCACCGCATCCGTCAGGTCCAGCGTCGCCTCGGCCCCGCCGCCCGCCGGGTTGGCGAAGGCCAGCCCCGCCCCCAGCACCTTCGCCTGGCCCACCGCGATCGTCAGCCCCAGGCCGAGCCCCGCGCCCGAGCCCGTGCGGAACCGCTGCGGCCCGCTGGCCAGCAGCTGCGCCGGAAAGCCGGGCCCGCCGTCCCGCACGCGTACGAGCCCGCCGTCGACCTCCGCGACCACCGGAGCGTTCCCGTGCCGGAAGGCGTTGGTGACGAGGTTGGTGAGTATCCGCTCCACCCGGCGGGCGTCCGTCTCGACCAGGCAGTCGTGCACGATCCGCACCTCCGCCGCCTCCTGCCCGGGCCCCGCCGCCCCCCGCACCGCCCGCCGGGTCAGCTCGCCCAGCGCCCGTACGTCCGTGTCGGCGCGCTCGGCGTCGCCGTCGAGCCGGGCCACCTCCAGGACGTCCTCCATCAGCGAGCGCACCCGCTGCGCCCGCTCGCGGACCATCTCCGCGGGCCGGCCCGGCGGCAGCAGCTCGGCGGCGGCCACCAGGCCCGCGACGGGGGTGCGCAGTTCGTGGGCGATGTTGGCGGTGACCTCGCGCTCGGCCTGCAGCCGCGCGGCCAGCGCGTCGGCCATGGTGTTGACGGCGTGGATCAGCCGGGCGATCTCGTCCTTGCCGCCCCGCGGCCGCAGCCGGGCCCCGGCGTCGCCGTCCGCGATGCGCTCGGCGGTCCGCGCGGAGGCGTTCAGACGGCGGCCGACGACGGTCGCCAGGCCCACCCCGACGATGCCGGCCAGGACCGTGCCCGCCCCTCCGGCCAGCCACAGGTCCTCGTCCAGTCCCTCAAGGTTGCGGGCCTGCCGCCGGTAGGAGTGCTTGAGGACGACGATGTCGCCGCGGACGCGCGTCGCACCCCACAGGACCGGCTCGGGACCGGACCGGTCCAGGTAGGTGGCGCGCTGCCCCTTCTGGGCGGCCCGGCGCAGCGGCTCGGGCATCCGGTAGGGGTTGAGGAGGACGCGGGGGCGGTCGACCCCGGCGGCGTGGTCCTCGGCCGCCGAAAGCACCCGCTGGTCGAGGCTGTCGCGCGCGGTCTCCAGCTGGTTGGCGGCGGTGCGGTGGTGCACGACGAGGCCGATGAGAGCGGCGACCAGTGCGGCCGTGGCGGTGATCGCCACCCCGATCTTCGTGCGCAGACCCATCGGATGCAGACTCCTCGGCTCCTCGGCGGCGGTCGCCGGCTACGGCGTGGGGACGAAGAGCCGCAGGCCGCGCAGCTCGTCGGATTGCTCGGGCGGGAGCCCCTCGGCGACGACGGTGGCCCGGCCGTAGTAAGCGGAACGTTCCTGCCGGACCACGCCGCTGAGCACGACCCGGGCCCGGTACGGCGTGTCCCGGCAGCCCGGCCGGCACCAGGCACCGGCCACGCCGCCCGTCGCCTCGGCGGTCGCCCCGCCCCAGGACCGCCAGCGCAGATCCGTCAGCCGCACGGAGTCCCCGATCTCCAGGGAGGCGGGGCCGCGCAGCGCGGGCCGGCCCGGGCCCTCGGTGACGTACACCGGGCCGGCGGTGGCCGAGGCCGTGGGCGCCGGGCCCGCCACCTTGAGCCCGCCGGGGTCGGCGCACCCGCAGAGCAGTCCGCCCAGCAGCCCGGCGGCGAGGGCCGTGGCGCCGGACATCACGGGGAGTGGTCGCACGGGATTCCTCATGCCGGTGTGACGGGGACGGGGCGGAACTGGTTGTACGGAAGCCGCGCGAGCGGAGGTTGAGCGGGCAGAGCCGAGCTGGGCTGACGGGCGGGCTTAGCAGGTCGGAACGGGCCCGTGGGGCCATTCGTGCCAAATGTAACCGGCGTGGCTGGTTCGCCGCCCGCGCCCTTGACCGATTCCCGACGCGGGCTCATAGGATCTCGGCGCTCAAGTGGTCCAGTCCAGCCCGTCGCCGCAGTGCCACGGCCCCGGAGGTCACTCATGCACATCGCCCGTCGTACGCTCCTCGGCGCCGTCGCCGGATCCGCCGCGCTCGGTGCCGTGGGCGTGCCCCCCGCGGCGTCGGCGGGCGCCGCGCCCGCCGAGGACGGCGCCGCCGCGGAGGCGCTGTCCCGGCTGCTGCCCCGTCACCGCGCCCAGGTCGCCTTCCGCACCGTCCCCCGCCGCGGCGGCCACGACGTCTTCCGGGTGTCCGGCGGGGCCGGCCGGATCACGGTCGAGGGCACCACCCCGGCCGTGCAGCTCACCGGCTTCCACCGCTACCTCCGGCAGGTCGCCCACGCGCACTTCTCCTGGAGCGGCGAGCAGACCATGCTGCCCGCCCGTCTCCCCGCGGTCGGCGCCCCGCTCACCGGCACGGCCAACGTCGCCCACCGCTTCGTCCTCAACGACACCAACGACGGCTACACCGGCCCGTACCACGACTGGGACTACTGGGAACACGAGATCGACGTGCTGGCCCTGCACGGATTCAACGAAGTACTGGTCTACGCGGGCGCCGACGCCGTCTACCACCGCACCTTCACCGCCCACGGTTACAGCGACGCCGAGGTCCGCCGGTGGGTTCCCGGGCCGGCCCACCAGCCGTGGTGGCTGATGCAGAACATGTCCTCCTTCGGCGGCCCCGTCTCCCACGAGCTCCTCGACCGCCGCACCGGCCTGGCGCGCAGGATCGTGGCACGGCTGCGCGAGCTGGGCATGACGCCCGTCCTGCCCGGCTACTACGGCACCGTGCCGCCCGGCTTCGCCGACCGCAACAGCGGTGCCCGCACCATCCCGCAGGGCGACTGGATGGGCTTCCCCCGCCCCGACTGGCTCGACCCGCGCACGCCCCACTTCGCCGCGGTGGCGCGCACCTTCTACCGGACGCAGCAGGAGCTGTACGGCGCGACCTCGATGTACAAGATGGACCTGCTGCACGAGGGCGGCAGCCCCGGTGACGTACCGGTCGGCGACGCCGCCCGGGCCGTGGAGAAGGCCCTGCGCGCCGCGCACCCGGGGGCGGTCTGGGCGATCCTCGGCTGGCAGCGCAACCCCCGGCTGGAGATCACCGATGCCGTCGACCGGTCGAAGATGCTCGTCCTGGACGGCCTCTCCGACCGCAAGGCGGTCATCACCGACCGCGAGGCGGACTGGGGCGGCACCCCCTACGCCTTCGGCTCCATCTGGAACTTCGGCGGCCACACCGCGCTCGGCGCCAACGCCCCCGACTGGGCGGCGCTCTACCACCGGTGGAGGACGAAGTCCGGCAGCGCCCTGCGCGGGATCGCCGCCATGCCCGAGGCCGCCGACAACAACCCCGCGGCCCTCGCCCTGCTGTCCGACCTCGCCTGGACGGACGGGCCGGTGGACCTGACGGCGTGGTTCGAACGGTGGCACGTCAGCCGCTACGGCGCCCATGACCCGGGCGCCGCCCGCGCCTGGGACGTCCTGCGCCGCACCGCCTACGGCACGACCCGCGCCGACGGCTGGAGCGAACAGGCCGACGGCCTCTTCGGCGCCCGCCCGGACCTGTCCGCCAACCGCGGCGGCACCTGGTCGCCCCGGCAACTTCGCTACGACGCCGCCGAGTTCGACAAGGCCCTGCCCGCGTTGCTGTCGGTGGCCCCGGAGCTGCGCGGCAGCACGGCCTACCGCAGCGACCTCCTCGACGTCACCCGCCAGTGCGTGGCCAACCGCAGCCGGCAGCTCCTGCCGCGCATCAAGGCCGCGTACGAGGCCGGCGACCGCGGCCGCTTCGGCGACCTCGCGCAGCAGTGGCTGGACTGGACGGACGTGCTGGAGCAGGTCGTCGCCACGGACGAACGCCACCTGCTGGGCCGCTGGATCTCCGACGCCCGGTCCTGGGGGACCTCGGACGACGAGCGCGACCGGCTGCAGACCGATGCCCTCTCCCTGCTGACCGTATGGGGCCCGCGCGCCTCGGCCGACGCCGGCAAGCTGCACGACTACGCCAACCGGGAGTGGTCCGGGCTGGTCGGCGGCCTCTACCGGCTGCGCTGGAAGACGTACTTCACCGAACTGGACGCGGCCCTGGACGAGGACCGCGAGCCCCGGCCGGTCGACTGGTTCACCCTGGAGGACCGCTGGACCCGCCGGCCTCCCACCCTGCGCGCCCGCCCCACGGGCGACATCGTCCGCGTGGCGAGGACGGTGGCGTCCCGCCTGTGAACGCACGACGCCGGGCAGGCCGGATTCCCGGTCCCGCCCGGCGTCGCCGGCTGCGGCAGGTGCGCCGCCGGTGCGTACCGTCAGCCGGTGCGTACCGTCAGCGCTTGCTGTCAGTACTTGTCGTCAGTACTTGTCGTCAGTACTTGTCGTCAGCGCTTCTTGGGCACGTTGACCGTGCCCTCGCCGCCGGCCAGCTTCCACTCCTTGTGGAAGATGTCCAGCGGGATCCGCCGCTCGAACAGCGGCGTACCGAAGATCTTCAGCTGCGCCTGCAGCGCGCCGGTCAGGTCGACGCCGCCGTAGGCGGCCCACTTGCCGGTGGCGGACGCCTTGCCGTCGCTGGAGGCGGTGGCCGTGCCTTCGCCCTCCGCCCGCAGGTACGGCGACAGGTTGGCGCTCACACCCACCGCGCCGTACAGGCCGACGGACGCCTCCGCACCCAGCGCGGCCTTGACCTTGCCGGAGGCGGTCGCCGTGGCGCGCACGGGGCTGGCGTTCATGGCGGCCCTGCTGTCGGAGGACCAGCCCTTGCCCCAGGTGTAGGCGCCGCCGACCTTGAAGTCGCCCGTCATCTCCTGCTTCACGTCGACGCTGAGCTTGCCCTCGGCGTCGACCTGGAGGTAGCAGGTGAGGTCGAGGTTGACCACGACCGGCACGGGCCCGACCTGGATGACGGGGTCGGCGTGCAGCTTGGCGAGGGGCAGCCGCAGCGGCTTGTCCGCGGTGGTGGCCGACGCCTGTCCCTTCAGCTCCCACGCCGAGGACCAGTCGCCGGACAGCGACAGCCCGGCGGTGCCGGGGCCGCGGCCGCTGCTCTTGCCGTTGTAGGAGAAGTCGACCTCGGGGGCGAGCTGGACGAAGCCCCGCGCCGACGCCTCGGCCTGGACCGGGGAGTCCTTGGGCGTGGGGATGGCGGCCCCCACGTCGAGCCGCAGGCTGCCCAGCGGCACCTTGGCGCCCTGCGGGCCCACGTGCACGCCGCCCGGCTTGGCCCAGGAGACCTTCACGCCCTGGACGAGCGGGTCCACCGCGACGGTGGAGGGGTCGACGGGCACCTTGCCCTTGGCCTCGGATTCGCCGAGCAGGGCGTCCAGGGTGGCCGGCGCGGTCTTGACCTCGGTGCCCTGCTCGGTCTTGCCGAGCACCTGGGTGACCTTGGCCAGGACGCCCTGGGGGGCGCCGGGCGCGGGGGCGCTGGCGATGACGTCGCCGACGGCCACGTTCGTCCGGTCGGCGGGCGCGGGCGTACCGGAAGATGCGGAGGACGGCGCCTTGGAGGGCTGCGGGGCGACCCCCTTGGGCTTCTTCGACGCCGCGGCGGGACCGGATATGACGGCCCGTCCGCTGCTGCGGTCGAACGAGGCGACCTTCAGCGAGGACGTGGCCGCCTTGGGGCCGGAGCCCTTGGCGGAGTGGGCGACGGCGCTCGGTGCGGCGTCCCCCACGGGGGCGGCCGCCACGGCGAGCTGGGGAGAGGTTCCGGCCGGGGCGGTGGCCGCCACGGGCTCGGCGTCACCACCCTTGCCGGCGGCGGAGGGGCTCGCACCGGAACAACCGGTCACGGCGAGCAGGGACGCTGCAGTCAGTGCAGGCAGAACGGCATACCTGGTGGTATTGCGCAAAGTTGAGTCCTCGGGAGCGTGAGGTGGGGGCGCCCGGGGGAAGTTCACACACCCGGGCTGCATCACACGGCAACAGGAAGAGCTGCGATCGCCCCTCACGGGATTACCTGAGGTAGCGATCGGCATGATCGTGTCATGGCCCCACGCACCCGAAGAACCGTTTCACCTGCCTCGTAAACATGATCTGACTCACAAAACGGCCACTGGTCCGTACCTAGGGCCGAGTTGGTTCGAAAGTGGACCAATTCCGGGCCCGTACCGGCCCGGTGCGGCCGGCGACGTGCCCGGAAACCTCAGGCCCAGGCCCCCGCGGCCGCGGCCTGCGCCGCGTACGCTTCGAGGCTGCGCGGCTCCCGGCCGAGCACCTGCTGCACCCCGTCGGCGGGCTCCGAGGAGTGACCGCCGCGGTGCATGGCGAACAGGGCGCCGAGCATGGTGACCACGGACTCCGGGTGCCCCTCGGCGCGCAGCTCCGCCGCGTACTCCTGCGGCGTGAGCTCCTCGAAGCGGATCGGCCGGCCGGCCGCCCGCGCGATCGTCTCCACGGCGGCGCGGAACGTCACCGCGCGCGGCCCGGACAGCTCGTAGACGCGGCCGTGGTGTCCCGGGCCCGTGAGCACGGCCGCCGCGACCTCGGCGATGTCCTCGGCGTCCACGAACGGCTCGGGCACGTCGCCGATGGGCAGGGCGAGCCGGCCCTCGCGCAGCGGCCGGCGCCACAGGTCCTCGCTGAAGTTCTGGTGGAAGTTGTTCGGGCGGAGGACCGTCCACTGCGCACCGCTGTCGCGCACGGCCCGCTCCCCCTCGGCCATGCCCTCGCCGAAGCCGGGCCCGACCGCCTCGATGCCGTTCCCGGACAGCGCCACGAAGCGTTCCACACCCGCACCGGCCGCCAGCGTCACGAAGTCGCCCACGGGGGCCGGGTCGTCGGGTGCCACGAGATACACCGCCGCGGCTCCCTCGACGGCGGGCTTCCACGTCGCCGGGTCCGACCAGTCGAACCGCACCTCCGCCGAGCGGGACGCCGCCCGGACGCTCTCCCCCGCCTCCCGCAGTCTCCGCACCAGTCGCCGGCCGGTCTTGCCCGTCGCGGCGAGCACCAGGATGTCCTTCGCATGTGTCGTCATGACGATGAGTCAACCCGCCCCGGCAGCACGCCGACATGGCCGTACGTCCGGCCCGCATGCCCGATCGTCCGGCCGCATAGTGTGGGGTCATGGACCCATTCGACGACCTGTTGCGGGGCATACGCGCCGAGGGCGCCGTGTTCGGACGGTCGGTGCTCGCACCACCGTGGGCCCTGCGCTTCACCGACCGGGCGGCACTGACGCTGTGCATCCCGCTGCGGGGCGAGGGCTGGCTCGTCGAGGAGGGCGAGGGGGCCGGTGCGCCGCGGCACATCCGGCAGGGGGTGGCGGCCATCGTGCGGGGCCCCCGGCCGTTCGTCCTCACCGACGACCCCGGCTCCGCCGCCCGGCCGGAGGCGCTCCGCGACATCCGCTGCGCGGACGCAGCCCCGCCCGGCGACCCGGCCGGCAGCACCGTCCTGCTCGCCGGCGCCTACCGCGTCCGCAGCGAGGCGTCCCTGCGGCTGCTGCGCGTCCTGCCCCCGGTGGCCCTGGTGCCCGACGACCACGACTGCAACGCGCTCTACGACTACCTCGGGGCCCACTTCGTCGCGGACGGCCCGGGACGGCAGACCGTCCTGGACCGGCTGCTGGACTGGCTGCTGGTGTGCACCCTGCGGGACTGGTTCGACCGTCCCGAGGCATGCCCTCCCGCCTGGTACCGGGCGCTGGGCGACGACGTGGTCGGCCCGGTGCTGCGCGCGATGCACGAGCGGCCGGCGCACCCGTGGACCCTGGCCGCCCTGGCGGCCGAGGCCGGCGTCTCCCGCACGACCATGGCCGCCCGCTTCACGGCCCGGGTGGGCGAGCCGCCCCTCGCCTACCTGACGCAGTGGCGCATGGACCTGGCCGCCGACCTGCTGGCCGACCCCGCCCACACCGTCGCCGCGGTCGCCCGCCGCGTCGGCTACGCGGACGCCTTCGGCTTCAGCTCCGCCTTCAAACGCGTCCGCGGCACCAGCCCGAGCGAACACCGCGCGGCGGCCTCATGACGCCCTGCCCGCACCGGGCGGCGGGAGCAGGAGACGGGCACGGATCCCGGTAACGCAAAAATCCCGCCCGATCGGGAAGATCGGGCGGGATTTCCGCCAACTGCGCCTGAGCTGACTCAAGAACAGTCGTTGCTGTGGACCTGAGGGGATTCGAACCCCTGACCCCCTCGATGCGAACGAGGTGCGCTACCGGACTGCGCCACAGGCCCTTGCAACGAGTGAAACTCTAGCATCCCCATCAGGGTGCCAGGAAATCCGCTCCCCTCCGCCTGCGCTGGTCAGCGTGGGGGGGCGGCGCCCCCCCGGGGTTACTCGTTGGCCGCGCGGGGGCGGTCGTCGTCGGCGTACTGGTCGAACAGGGGGGTGCGGCCGCGCTCGCGGGGGCGGCGGCGGTAGCGGCCCGCGCGGCGCTCCTCGGCGAGGGGCTTGCGGTCGTCGGCCGGCTCGGCCGTGCTGGAGCGGGCCGAGCTCCAGGCGTCCGGGCCGCCGAGGTCCCCGCCGCCGCCGGCCCGCGGGGCGACCGGCGCCGAGACGTACGTCGGCAGGGGGACGGGCACGGGCTCCCAGCCCTCGCCCGCGTTCCGCTCGCGCTGCTGGTCGACCCACTCGGCGTGGTCGGTCTGCTCGACCAGGGCCCGGCGGCCGGCGCTGTGCGGCGACGCGCCCGCGGCGGGCACCTGGTGGATCACGGTGTCGGCGGAGGCGTCCGCCTCCGCGGCGCCCGCGTGCGGGCGGGACCGGCCCTCGCGCAGCCGCTGGGCCGCCAGCTCGGCGCGGCGCTGGTCCATGGTGAAGGCGAACCGCCGCCGCTCCTGGATCCGCAGGTAGCAGATGTACGCGCTCAGCAGCACCGCCGGGACGGCCGGGACCCACAGGAAGGCCAGGCCGCCGACGCCCGCGACGATCGCGCCGACGGTGAAGGCGAGGAAGAGCAGCACCGTGGTCCGGCGCCGGCGCGCGAGGACCTTGGAGCGCCGGGCGCGCTCGGCGGCCGTCTGCGCCGCGGATCCCGGCCCGGCCGCAGGGGCGGACGCGGACGCCGCCGCCCCCGGGGCGGACGCGGGCGCGCCGAAGGACCGGGCGTCGACCGGTTCGGTCGCGACGTCCGGCTCGGGCGCGCGGGGCTCCGGCTCCGGCTCCGCGGATTCCGCGGAGCCCGGCGCCTCGGCCGGAGCACGCCCTTCCAGGTCCTTGGCATAACGTCGCTCCATGCCCGCCCGTCCGGACAGCAACCGGATGGCCGTGCTGAAGCGTTCCGTCGGACGGGCTTCATTGAGCTCGTCCTGCCTACGGAGCCACATCGGCACCAAGTAGGCGGCCCAGGCCCCGACGATGACTGCGTAGATCAGGCCGCTGCTGCTCACCCTGCAACGGTAGAGGGGGACGCGCAGCGGATTCCGCCAATTGGCGCGGTGTGTCGCACGATCCGGCTGATATCTCGAACTTTTTTTGTGATTGTTGAGACCGGAACCCAACGAATGCCGTCAATTGACAGTTAAATTCGAACGTTTATTTTATTTTCGGTGAGCGCAGGTGCCAGCGGGTCAGCAGCCCCTCCGGGACCTCGTCGGCGGTCAGCGCGTAGACCAGGTGGTCCCGCCAGGCCCCGTCGATGTGCAGATAGCGCGGGCGCAGCCCCTCCTCGCGGAAGCCGAGCTTCTCCACCACCCTCCGGCTGGGCAGGTTCTCCGGCCGGATGCACACCTCGATCCGGTGCAGGCCGACCCGGTGGAAGCAGTGGTCCACCACCAGGGCGACGGCCGTCGGCATCACGCCCCGGCCCGCGACGGCCTCGTCCACCCAGTAGCCGACGTGGGCCGAGCACATCGAGCCCCAGGTGATGCCGGCCACGGTCAGCTGGCCCACGAGCTGGCCGCGGTACTCGATCACGAACGGCAGCATCCGCCCGGCGTGCGCCTCGGCCCGCAGGTGACGGACCATCTGCCGGTAGGTGGGGCGCTGGGCGGCCGGGCTGCCGGGCGGCGGCGGGGGGACGGTCGCCTCCCAGGGGCGCAGCCAGTCGCGGTTGCGCCGGTTGACCTCGCGCCAGGCGCGCTGGTCGCGCATCCTTATCGGCCGCAGTGCGACGTCGCCGTCCGCCAGCTCGACGGGCCAGATGTTCATGCCGGGCTTCGCGGGTGGTCGCCGCCGTGCAGCTGGTCCACCGCGTGGACCAGCAGCCGCTCCAGCACCGCCAGCCCGTCGCGCACCCCGCCGGTCGAGCCGGGGAGGTTGACGATCAGCGTCCGTCCGGCCACGCCGGCCAGGCCCCGGGACAGCGCGGCGGTGGGGACCTTCGCCAGGCCCTCGGCGCGGATGGCCTCGGGGATGCCGGGGACGTCGTGGTCGAGGACGCGGCGGGTGGCCTCGGGGGTGCGGTCGGTGGGCGAGAGGCCGGTGCCGCCGGTGGTGACGATGACGTCGTACCCGGCGGCCACGCCCGCGCGCAGGGCCTGCTCGACGGGCTCGCCGTCGGGCACGACCAGGGGCCCGTCGACGGCGAAGCCCATCGCGGCCAGTCCCCCGGCGAGCAGCGGGCCGCCCTTGTCCGGGTAGACGCCTGCGGCGGCCCGGTTGGAGGCGGTGACGACCAGCGCGGAGTGCGCTTCGGCGAGGAGGGCCCCGCCGAGCCCGTCCGCGTCCCCGGGGAACGGCACGCCCGCGGCCGGGCGCCCGTCGGGTCCGGCGCTCACGCTCGCGCCCCTTCGCCGCCCTCGGGGCGGGCCCAGTCGCCGGACTTCCCGCCCGTCTTCTCCTCGACCCGGATGTCGGTGATGACCGCGCCCTTGTCGACGGCCTTGACCATGTCGACCACCGTCAGCCCGGCGACGGCGACGGCCGTCATGGCCTCCATCTCCACGCCCGTGCGGTCGGTCGTGCGCACGGTGGCGAGGATCTCCACGGCGTCGTCGGCGACGGTCAGGTCGACCGTCACGCCGGACAGGGCCAGCGGGTGGCAGAGCGGGATGAGCTCGGGGGTGCGCTTGGCTCCCATGATCCCGGCGATGCGGGCGGTGGCGAGGGCGTCGCCCTTGGGCAGGCCCTCGCCCCGCAGCAGCTCCACGACGCGCGGGGCGACGATCACCCGGCCGCTGGCCCGGGCGGTGCGGGCGGTGATCTCCTTGGCCGAGACGTCGACCATACGGGCCGCGCCCGCGGCGTCGAGGTGGGTGAGATGGTCCTGGCCGCTGCTCATCGTTCTCCCGGTCCGGGGCGGGGCCCAGTGGTCCTGTGGGCAGCCACCGTACCCGGCGCGGCGGCCGGTCAGTCGAGAAGCACCACGTCCAGTTCGGCGCCCGGCTCCACGGACGTGGTGTCCTCCGGGACGACGATCAGGGCGTTGGCGTCGGCAAGGGCCTTGACCAGGTGCGACGACGGTCCTCCGACCGTGCCGACCGTCCCGTCCGCGTAGTGGCCGCGCAAGTACTGGCGGCGGCCTTCGGGCGAGGAGGCGATGCCCTCGGTGCACACCGCCCTCACCGTCGCCCGGTCGGTGAAGGGTTCCAGCCCCATCAGGGCGCGGATGGCGGGCCGCACGAAGAGCTCGAAGGAGACGTACGAGCTGACGGGGTTGCCCGGCAGGGCGAACAGCGGGGTGCGGTCGGGGCCGATGCGGCCGAAGCCCTGGGGCTTGCCGGGCTGCATGGCCAGCCGGCGGAAGGAGACGCTGCCCTCGTCGCCGGACAGCCCGGCGAGGGTCTCCTTGACCACGTCGTACGCGCCGACGCTCACCCCGCCGCTGGTGACGACGGCGTCGGCGCGGATGAGCTGGTCCTCCAGCGCGGCGCGCAGGACGTGGGGGTCGTCCTCGACGGCGCCGACGCGGTAGGCGATGGCGCCGGCGTCGCGGGCGCAGGCGGTGAGCATGAAGCTGTTGGAGTCGTGGATCCGCCCGGCGGCCAGCTCCTCGCCCGGCGGGACGAGCTCGCTGCCGGTGGACAGGACGACCACGCGCGGGCGCGGGCGCACCTTCACGGTGGCCCGGCCGATGGCCGCCAGCAGGCCGATGCGGGCGGGGCCGAGGACGGTGCCGGCGGTGAGGGCGATCTCGCCGGCGGCGACGTCGCTGCCGCGGGGGCGGACGTGGGCGCGGGCGGCGGCGGGGCGGTGGACGCGGACCTCGCCGGAGGCGCCGTCGGGGCCCTCGCCGCGGGCGGCCATGGCGGTGACGGGGCCGCGGCCGGTACCGCCGTCGGTCCACTCGACGGGGACGACGGCCTCGGCGCCGGGCGGCAGCGGGGCGCCGGTCATGATGCGGGCGGCCTCGCCCGGGCCGACGGTGGGCAGCTCGCCGCTGCCCGCCGCGACGTCACCGACGACGGTGAGCACGGCCGGGAACTCCTCGCTCGCGCCCTTCACGTCGGCGACGCGGACGGCGTAGCCGTCCATGGAGCTGTTGTCGAAGGGGGGCAGCGAGGCGGGGACGGTGATGTCCTCCACCAGCACACAGCCCTGGGCGTCGAGCAGTTGCAGCTCGATCGGCTCCAGCGGGCGGATCTTCGCGAGGATGTCGTCGAGGTGCTCGTCCACCGACCAGAGGCGGTCCCCCCTGGCGGCCGTGTCGGCGGTACTGCTCAAAGCGCTACATCTCCTCGGTGACGTAACTACGAAGCCAGGCCCGGAAGTCGGGACCCAGGTCTTCACGTTCGCATGCCAGTCTGACAATGGCACGCAGGTAGTCACTGCGGTCACCGGTGTCATAGCGGCGGCCCTTGAAGATCACGCCGTGCACGGGCCCGCCGAGGGCCGGCTCGGCGGCGAGGGCCTGGAGTGCGTCGGTGAGCTGGATCTCGCCGCCGCGGCCGGGCTCGGTCTCGCGCAGCACGTCGAAGACCGCCGGGTCGAGGACGTAGCGGCCGATCACGGCGTAGTTGCTGGGCGCCTCGTCGGGGTCGGGCTTCTCGACCAGGCCGGTGACCTCGACGACGTCCTCGGTGTCGGTGGGCTTGACGGCCGCGCAGCCGTAAAGGCCGATCTGCGCGGGGTCGACCTCCATGAGCGCGATCACGCTGCCGCCGTGCAGGCGCTGGATGTCCACCATGTGGGAGAGCAGCGGGTCGCGGGCGTCGATCAGGTCGTCGCCGAGCAGCACGGCGAAGGGCTCGTCGCCGACGTGCGGGGCGGCGCACAGCACGGCGTGGCCCAGGCCGCGGGGGTCGCCCTGGCGGACGTAGTGCATCGTGGCCAGGTCGCTGGACTCCTGCACCTTCGCGAGGCGGGAGTCGTCGCCCTTGCGGCGCAGCGCCTCCTCCAGCTCGTAATTGCGGTCGAAGTGGTCCTCCAGCGGGCGCTTGTTACGCCCTGTGATCATGAGGACGTCCGACAGCCCCGCGTGGGCCGCTTCCTCCACCACGTACTGGATCGCCGGCTTGTCGACGATCGGCAGCATCTCCTTGGGAGTGGCCTTGGTAGCAGGAAGGAAGCGCGTTCCGAGCCCGGCGGCTGGGATGACAGCCTTGCTGATCCGAGGGCGCGATTGAGTCATGGGCCGAACACTATCCGTTGGATTGAGCGGAAGATGTGACTCCGCCGAGTATGACCCGAGACGGGAGTTTGCACGAACAATGATCGAGCGCGACGACGTTCCCGGCCGTGATGACGGTAGCAAAAGCGCCTTGCGGCGGGCCCTCCTGGCGGTGAGGTCCGGGTTGACCAAGGATGACATCCGCGCATCGGAGGCCGCGCTGGGGCAGCGGGCCCTGGAGCTGCCGGAGCTCGCGCGGTCACGCACGGTAGCCGCCTACGTCTCCATCGGCAGCGAACCGGGGACCCGCGCCCTGCTGGACGTGCTGCACGCGCGCGGGGTGCGCGTGCTGCTGCCGGTCCTGCTGCCCGACAACGATCTCGACTGGGGGGTGTACCGCGGCCCCGGCCACCTCGTACGGGCGGGCCGGGGCCTGCTGGAGCCGGACGGCGAGCGGCTCGGCCCCGACGCCGTGACGCAGGCGGACGCCGTGCTGCTCCCCGGTCTGGCCGTGGACGGGCGCGGGCTGCGGCTGGGCCGCGGCGGCGGCTCGTACGACCGGGTGCTGGCCCGCCTGGAGCGGTCCGCGGCCGACCCCGCCCTCGTCGTCCTCCTCTACGACGACGAGGTGGTCGCGCAGGTCCCCGAGGAACCGCACGACCACCCCGTGCACGCGGTGGTCACCCCTGGCGGGGTGCGCCGCTTCCGGCTGTAGGGCCGGCTACGGCTTGAGCGTCAGTGTGACGTCCGTCGCCTTCTTGACCGCGTCCGGGCTGTAGGCCCAGGGCAGCAGCTCGCCCTTGGCCCACTTGTCGGTCTGGTCGTAGTAGTGGGCGTTGTACGCGTGGCCGGAGGCGCCGGTGAGGTTGATCCAGCGGGACTTGTCCAGGTCGTCGAGGTTGACGACCATCCGCATGGACGGCACCCAGATCACGTCGTAGCCACCCGCCGCGTTCCAGCCGGCGGCGTTGACGGCCGCCTCGCCGCCGGCGAGGTTCCAGGGGCCCCGGTTGAGCATCCACTTGACGATGCCGGGGCCCTCCTTGCCGAGGGTCTGGTTCTTCAGGTTCAGCTGGTGCAGGCGGCCCCAGCTCCAGGACGTGACGTCCTTGCCGAGCTTGGAGGTGAGCTCCCAGCGGGCGTCCGTCATGGCCCGCGCCAGCAGCTCGTCGCGGTTGCGGGTGCCCGACTCGGGGTTGGCGCGGGTGCTGCCGGTCTTCCACCAGTCGTTGTCGGGCTTGTCCAGGATGGTGCGGACGACCTCGAACCAGCGGTCGCCGCCGTCCGGCTGCGCGGAGTCGCCCTCGCGCTCGCCGCACTCCAGGACCAGCGGGGCGTGCCCCTCCAGGTCCTCCTTCGGGCGGGAGCCGTCGTCGGCCGGGCGCACCCGCAGGCACTGGCCCTTGACCCGCAGCTCCTTGGGGAGCTTGTTGCCGAAGGCCAGCTTGAGGGTGTTGCGCCAGACGGCGTTGAAGTACGCGGCGGCCGCCGAGTCGGCCTCCTGGTTGTAGTCCCAGTCCTTCAGCAGCTTCTGCGCCTCACGGACGTACTTCGTCTCGCGCTCGTTGGCACCCTTGACGTCGATCTTGAGCAGGTAGGGCGTGAGCAGCTTGGCGATCTCGCTGCTGTTGTCCAGCTGCATCTTCTGCATGTCGTCCGTCGAGATCTTCCCGCCGTCCTTGATCTTCGACTCGATGAGGTCGTTGATCCGCTGGCTGCGGGCGCCGTAGCCCCAGTCCTGCGTCAGCAGGTAGGGGTACTTCTTGTCGGCGACGGGCTGGTTGGCGGTGACGATGTAGCCGCGCTTGGGGTTGTAGTCCCACGGCAGCGCGGACTGCGGCACCCAGCCGGTCCACTGGTAGGCCGGGTCCCAGCCGGGGGCCGGGTAGCGGCCGTCGACGACGGGGGCCTCGGTCTTGCCGTCCGTCTTCTGCTCGTCCTTGGCGTCGATCTTGCCGTCGCCGTTGACGTCCACCTTGGCGGTGCCGGTGGGGCCCGTACCGGTCGGGCCGGTGCCGGTCGGGCCGGTGCCGGTCTGCTCGTCGCCCTTGGCGCCGGCCTTGCCGCGCAGCGGGATGCGGCCGGGGGCCTGGTAGCCGATGTTGCCCTTGGTGTCGGCGTAGATCAGGTTCTGCGAGGGGACCTCGAAGTCGGCCGCGGCCTTGCGGAAGGACGTGAAGTCGTTCGCCTGGTTCAGCGCGAAGACGCCGTCCATGGTCTTGCCGGCGTCCAGGGCGGTCCAGCGCAGCGCGACGGCGTAGCCCTCGCCGCGGTCCGGGGCCGGGTCCTTCACGGGCGCCTTCTCGCCGACCTTGACGAGCTCGTCGTTGCGGTCGGAGACGACCGGCCCGTTGTTGGTCTCGCGGACGGTGATCTCACGGCTCTTCTCGCCCGCGACCTTGATGGTCTCCTTGCGGACGGTGAAGGGCTGCTGCTTGCCGTCGTAGAGGTAGGTGTCGGCGGTGACCTTCTCCAGGTAGAGGTCGGAGACGTCGGCGCCGAGGTTGGTCATGCCCCAGGCGATGTCCTTGTTGTGGCCGATGACGACGCCCGGCATGCCGGAGAAGGTGTAGCCGGCGACGTCGTACGGGCACTGCGGGCCGGTCTTGTTGCAGTGCAGGCCCATCTGGTACCAGAGCGAGGGCATCTGCGGGGCCAGGTGCGGGTCGTTGGCCAGCAGCGGCTTGCCGGTCGTCGTGTACTTGCCGGAGACGACCCAGGAGTTGGAGCCGATGCCGTTGCCGCTCGGGCCGAGCAGCGCCGGGACCTTCTCCAGGGTGCTCGACAGCGAGGCCAGGCTGGAGCGCAGGCCGCCGGCCGCGCCCGCGCCGCCGGTGGCGGCGGACGCCCCGGTGCCGGCGGGCGTGCCGGACGCGGCGCCCTTGGGGTCGTAGGTCTTGCCGGTCGCGTCGACCGCGCCGCCCTCGACGATCGGCTTGTTCCGGTCGTACGGGTACGCCGGGTACAGGTCCTCGATCTGCTTCGGGTTCAGCCGGGAGGCGGCCAGCGAACGGTCGATCTCGTCCTGCATGTTGCCGCGCAGGTCCCAGGCCATGGCCTTCAGCCAGGCGACGGAGTCGACCGGGTTCCAGGGCTCGGGCTTGTAGTCGTTCTCGAACTCCAGGGCCGCGTACTCGACGGACAGCGACTTGCCCTTGTGGTCCTTCAGGTAGGCGTTGACGCCGTCGGAGTACGCCTGGAGGTACTTCTTGGTGGTCGGCGACAGCTTGGAGTCGTACTCCTGCTGCGCGACCCGCCGCCAGCCCATGGTCCGCAGGAAGGCGTCGGTCTCCACCTGGCCGGATCCGAACATCTCGGAGAGCCGTCCGGCCGTCAGGTGACGGCGGACGTCCATCTCCCAGAACCGGTCCTGCGCCTGGACGAAGCCCTGGGCGCGGAAGAGGTCCTCGGCGTTGTCCGCGTACACCTGCGGAATGCCGTGGTCGTCACGGACGACCTTCACCTCGCCCGACAGACCCTTGAGCTGAAGGGTGCCGTCGGTCGTCGGGAAGGAGGCGCGGACGGTACTGACGCTCCAGTACGCGCCGTAGGCGACGCCCGCCACGAGCAGCAGCACGAGGGTGATCACGAGCAGGCGGGCGCGTCGCCCCTTCTTCTTCTTGGCGGGGCCGGTCTTGTTGGCGGGCATCGCTGTCCTTAGAGGGGCAGGTGGTCCTGGAATGCTGGAAGCAACCATAGGCGCAGGGCGCGGAGCACCCGGACGCGGTGCCGTGCACGAGCGGCCGCCGCGGCGATGCGGCGTCAAGAACCCGTAAAATATTAGATGAGGAAATTAACTTCCCGTCGGATGCGTGGTCGTCCGACCGTCAACACCCCGGAGGAACGTTTCGGCCGAACCGCACATACCGACGACGCACGACGCCCGTGGAAGACCTCGTGAAGGGACCGGCCCCTGACTGTCCACCACCTCAACGAACTCCTGCTGATCTGCTCGCTCGTTCTGCTCGTCGCGGTGGCGGCGGTACGGGTCTCCTCGCGCAGCGGGCTCCCCAGCCTGCTCATCTATCTGGGCATCGGCGTCGCCATCGGGCAGGACGGCATCGGCGTCTCCTTCAACGACGTCGGCCTGACCCAGATCATCGGTTATGCCGCACTGGTCGTGATCCTCGCCGAGGGCGGCCTCGGCACGAAGTGGCACGAGATCAAGCCGGCCCTGCCGGCGGCGGCCGTGCTCTCCACCGTCGGCGTCGCCATCAGCGTCGGCGTCACGGCGGCGGCCGCGCACTACCTCGCCGGCGTCGAGTGGCGCCAGGCCCTGATCATCGGCGCCGTGGTCTCCTCCACGGACGCCGCCGCGGTCTTCTCGGTCCTGCGGAGCGTTCCCCTGCCCGCCCGGCTCACGGGTGTCCTGGAAGCCGAGTCCGGCTTCAACGACGCCCCCGTCGTCATCCTCGTCGTCGCCTTCTCGGCCGCCGGCCCGGTCGACGACTGGTACGTGCTGATGGGCAGGATCGCGCTGGAGCTCGCCATCGGCGCCGCCGCCGGCCTCGCGATCGGCATGCTGGGCGCCTACGGGCTGCGGCACGTGGCCCTGCCCGCCTCCGGCCTGTACCCGATCGCCGTGATGGCCATCGCCATGACCGCCTACGCGGCCGGCGCGCTCGCCCACGGCTCCGGCTTCCTGGCCGTCTACCTGGCCGCGCTGGTCCTCGGCAACGCCAAGCTGCCGCACTGGCCGGCCACGCGCGGCTTCGCCGAGGGGCTGGGCTGGATCGCCCAGATCGGCATGTTCGTCCTGCTCGGCCTGCTGGTCACCCCGCACGAGCTGGGCGACGACATCGTCCCGGCGCTGGTGGTGGGGCTGGTGCTCACCATGGTGGCCCGGCCGCTGTCGGTGTTCCTGGGCCTCGCACCGTTCAGGACCCCCTGGCGGGAGAAGACGCTGCTGTCCTGGGCCGGGCTGCGGGGCGCGGTACCCATCGTGCTGGCCACCATCCCCATGGTGGCCGGGGTCACCGACAGCCGCCGGATCTTCAACATCGTCTTCGTGCTGGTGATCGTCTACACCCTGGTGCAGGGGCCGACCCTGCCCTGGCTGGCCCGCCGGCTGCGGCTGGGCGAGAACGAGCCGGAGGACCTGGGCATCGAGTCGGCGCCGCTGGAGCGGCTGCGCGGCCACCTGCTGTCGGTGGCGATCCCCGAGGGGTCGAAGATGCACGGCGTGGAGGTCTCGGAGCTGCGGCTGCCCGCGGGGGCCGCCGTCACCCTGGTCGTGAGGGACGGCTCCAGCTTCGTGCCCTCGCCCTCGACCGTGCTGCGGCAGGGCGACGAGCTGCTGGTGGTCGCCACCGACCCGGTGCGCGACGCGACCGAACGCCGACTGCGCGCAGTCGGCGAGGGCGGCAAGCTGGCGGGCTGGCTGGGCACGGCCTCGGCGGCGCCTGCCGGGGCTTCGGCGGCCGGCCCGAGTACGGCGGCGAGTGCGGCGGCAAAGTGGGGAGCAAAGTGGGGTCTGGTAAAGCGGAAGCAGGTTAAGTAAGATATTCGCTCACGTAGCGAGCATTTCCGCTGCGTAGCGTTCCCTTACGGAAACTTCCCGACGGAACGTCCCCCGACAAACGAAATCGAACCAACTCTGCCTGATGCAGGGCTGGCGCGACCGCACGGCGGCCGCGGTCGCGTGACACCACCCGGTGCACAAGGCGGCCGGATCGGCATCTACCACGGTCCTGCGCGAGAGGACAGCTCTCGGCGCGCTCCGTGCGGCGATGCCGTTCGGGGCGTGCTACCAGGCGGCGGAAAGGCCCGGCCGTGGCATCCACGGTCAACGACCCCACCGGGGAGCGCCCCGGGTACGGCAGCCTGCTGCGCACGCGCGGCGCGCTGTCGTTCCTGCTGCCCGGCTTCCTGGCCCGGCAGCCCTTCGCGATGCTGACCATCGGCATCCTGCTGCTCGTCAACCACACCACCGGCTCGTACGGCACCGCCGGCACCGTCTCCGCGACGGCGGGCGTGGCGATGGCCCTGTTCGCCCCGCAGAGCGGCAAGCTCGCGGACCGCTTCGGCCAGGCCGCGGTCCTGATCCCCGGCGTCGTCGTGCACGCCGCCGCGATCTCGCTGCTGACGGCGCTCGCGCTGTCGGACGCGCCCGTGTGGGCCCTGCTCGCGGCGGCCGTGCCGGCCGGCGCCTCCACCCCGCAGATCGGCCCGATGGTGCGGGCGCGGTGGGCGGCGAAGCTGGACGGCTCGCCGCTGATGACGACGGCCGCGGCCTTCGAGTCGGTCACCGACGAGTTCACCTTCGTCATCGGCCCGGTGCTGGCCACGGCGCTGTGCACCGGCGTCCACCCGGCCGCCGGCCTGATCGCGGAGGCCGCGCTGACGCTGATCGGCGGCCTGCTGTTCGCCACCCAGCGCCGCACCCAGCCGCAGCCGAACGCCGGCACCGCGGCCGGTGCGGACGGCAAGCGCGTCTCGGCGCTGTCCGTGCCGGGCGTGCGCGTGCTGGCGGTGTCGATGCTCGGCATCGGCACGGTCTTCGGCGGCATGCAGGTGTCGATGACCGCGTTCACCAAGGAACTGGGCGAGCCGGGCCTGAACGGTCTGATGTACGGCGTCTTCGCGGCCGGCAACATGATCGCCGGCATCGTCTGCGGCGCCGTCGCCTGGAAGACCTCCCCGCAGCGCCGGCTGCTGATCGCCTACCCGCTGCTGGCGCTGGCCACCACCCCGCTGTGGGCGGCGCACGCGCTGCCGCTGCTGGGCGGCGTCGGCCTGCTGGTCGGCCTGTGCATCGCACCCGCGCTGATCACCGGCTACACGCTGGTCGAGAAGCTGGTCCCGGCGAGCGCCCGCACGGAGGCGTTCACGTGGCTGACCGGCGCCGTCGGCCTGGGCCAGGCGGCCGGTGCGACCGTGGGCGGCCGGCTGATCGACGCCCACAGCGCCAGCACCGGATTCCTGGTGCCGCTGGGCGGTACGGCCCTGGCCCTGGTGGTCCTGCTGGCGCTGCGGAAGGCGCTCACGCCGAAGGGCGAGTCGCTGCTCGCGGCACGTGGGGTCGGTCACCGCGAGCCGGTTTCGGTGGACTGACGGACCGGAATACTGCACTATTGAGCGTCGTTAGCACTCAATGAGTGAGAGTGCCAGGAGGAGCAAGTGCCGACTTACCAGTACCAGTGCACCGAGTGCGGCGAGGGCCTTGAGGCGGTGCAGAAGTTCACCGATGACGCCTTGACCGTATGCCCGCAGTGCGACGGACGCCTCAAGAAGGTGTTCTCTGCGGTCGGCATCGTCTTCAAGGGCTCGGGCTTCTACCGGAACGACAGCCGCGGCGCGTCGTCCAGCAGCAGCCCGGCGGCGAAGTCGACGTCCTCGACGTCTTCGTCCTCCTCCACGCCCTCGTCCTCGTCGACGTCCTCCTCTTCGACGTCGTCGAGCAGCAGCACGAGCAGCAGCTCGGCCGCCTGACGCGCGACACCCGGGCAGAGGCCCCACACGCACAGCACGACGGAGCCCGCCACCTCTCATCGAGAGGTGGCGGGCTCCGTCGTGCTGCTCCGTCGTGCGTGGGGCCGTTGGTCGCGGGGCCGTTGCCTGCGGGGGCGGCGCGGCTAGGGTGGCCGCATGTCCGACATGATCAACACAGCAGCGTCCGCGGACCCGTCGGGTACGGCCGGGACGGCAGGGGCGGCAGGCGTCGCGGAGATCGGCGTCATCGGCGGCTCGGGGTTCTACTCCTTCCTCGACGACGTGACCGAGCTCACGATCGACACCCCCTACGGCGCACCGAGCGACTCGCTCTTCCTCGGCGAGCTGGCCGGCCGCAAGGTCGCCTTCCTGCCCCGGCACGGCCGCGACCACCGGCTCCCGCCGCACCGCATCAACTACCGGGCCAACCTCTGGGCCCTGCGCTCGGTCGGCGTGCGGCAGGTGCTGGGCCCGTGCGCGGTCGGCGGCCTGCAGGCGGAGTACGGGCCGGGGACGCTGCTGGTGCCGGACCAGGTCGTGGACCGGACGAAGACCCGCGTCCAGACCTTCTTCGACGGCGAGCCGCTGCCGGACGGCACCGTTCCCAACGTCGTGCACATGACCTTCGCCGACCCCTACTGCGCCACCGGGCGGGCGGTGGCCGTGGCCGCCGCCCGCGGGCGGGGCTGGGAGCCGGTGGACGGCGGAACGATGGTGGTCATCGAGGGCCCCCGCTTCTCGACCCGGGCCGAGTCGCGCTGGCACGCCGCGCAGGGCTGGTCGGTGGTCGGCATGACCGGGCACCCGGAGGCGGTCCTGGCCCGTGAGCTGGGACTCTGCTACACCTCGATGTCGCTGGTCACGGACCTCGACGCGGGGGCCGAGACGGGCGAGGGCGTGTCGCACGAGGAGGTGCTGCGGGTCTTCGGCGAGAACGTGGGCCGGCTGCGCGAGGTGCTCTTCGACGCCGTGGGCGCCCTGCCGAAGACGGCGGACCGGGACTGTCTGTGCACGCGCGCCCACGACGGGTGGGACCTGGGCATCGAGCTGCCGTAGCGGCACGGGCAGGGGCGCACCGCGGGCGGGCTCGACAGGCGGCCCGTGCGGTCGGAGCAGTCGGAGCGGTCGGGGCGGTCGGGGCGGTCGGGGCGGTCGGGGCCACGGTGAACTTCCGTGCCGGTGCGGCCGCCCCCGTCCGGGTGACGGGGTTTTCCACAACCAGTGGGTAGTCCACAGGGCTCAGCGGGATCCGGCGGAAGCGGGGATGGTGGGCGGGCGGCGGTTCGTCCGCCGCTCACCCACTCGCTCGCTCGTCACGTCAGGTGGTGGTCGCCGTGTCCCGTGCCGTCCTTCCCTCCCCGCGCCCCTGGCCGCCGGGGGCCTCGCTGCCGAGGGCCTGGGCGCCCCCGGGGCGCCGGGTGCCGATGTTCGCTCCGGTGCGCGTGGGGCGCCGACGGTGCTTGCGGCCGCGGGCGGCCGTCCTGGGCGTACTGGCGGCCGCGGGGCTGGCGGCCCTGTGCTCGTCCCCGCTCGCGCACGGACACCTGGGCTGATCGTGTTTCGCAACTGGACAGAGCAGCCAGACTCTCTCGTATGTTATGGAACCGGCCATTCCGTCACAGGTACGCACAGAGAGAGGTTGTTCGGTGAGCGAGAAGAAGACAGGGGTCCTTGGAGGCTTCAAGGCATTCCTGATGCGGGGCAACGTGATAGACCTCGCGATCGCCGTCGTCATCGGCGCGGCGTTCACCAACATCGTGAACTCTGTGGTCAAGGGCGTCATCAACCCGGTCGTCGGCGCCTTCGGTACGAAGGACCTCGACCACTACGCGGCCTGCCTCAAGGGCCCGTGCTCCCGGAACGGCGCGACGGGCGAGGTGACGAAGGGCGTCTACATCCAGTGGGGCGCGGTGCTGAGCGCCACCCTGACCTTCCTGATCACGGCGGCGGTCGTCTACTTCCTGATGCTGCTGCCCATGAAGCGCTGGCAGGACCGCCAGGCCGCCAAGGCCCCCGCGGAGAACAAGCCCTCGGAGCCGACCGAGATCGAGCTCCTCGCCCAGATCCGGGACACCCTCATCGAGCAGCGCCGGGGTCCCGGCACGGATTCGGTGCCGTCCCCCCGCTGACGGCCGGGCACGCCACCGCCCGGGCCCTGCTCGGGCGGGCCCGGGCGGTGTTCGAGGCCGTCCGGCGCGGTGTCTCAGATGTGGTGCGGCGGCTTCTCGTCCAGGAAGCGGGCCAGGTCGGCGGCACTGTCGCCGTCACCACGGCCCGGCCGGTCGCCCCAGCCGTGGTCCGTGTCGTCCGACGACTGCTGGGACAGCGGGTCGCCGAAGATCAGCGCGGCGGCGGCAGCCGGGTCGCGCCGCGGCGCACGAGGCTCGGGGTCGGTGCTCATACCTCCAGGGTACGGGCGATGCCGTCGGCGCCGACGCGCTCGGCCCCCGTGGGTTCAGTCCCCGTGGGTTCAGTCCCCGTGGGTTCAGTCCCCGTGGGTTCAGTCCCCGTAGAGCGAGCGGTAGGAGGGGAAGACCCCGCCCGGCCCGTCGACGCTCTCGGCGCTGAGCACCGCCTTGACCACCGACCGGGTCAGGACGTCCGCCCCGGCGGCGAGGATCTCGTTGACGGCCCCCGCCGCGAAGTCGGCGCTGCCCGGCAGGTGGTCCTCCACCGGCAGCGGCCGCTCCCCCGTCGCCAGCGCGAAGACGGTGTCGCCGTCGGTGAGCAGGTGTACGGGCCGGACCGCCCGGGCCAGCCCGTCGTGCGCGGTGCCGGCCAGCTTCTGCGCCTGCGCCCGGGTCAGGGCGGCATCCGTGGCGACCACGGCGATGGTGGTGTTGAGCGGCGGCCGCGCCGACGCCGCCCACCGCTCGGCGGATTCCCGGCGGGCGGCGTCCAGCGCCCGCTGGGCGGCGAGGTGCCGGTCCGTTGCCGGGTAGGCGACGGGTCCGCCCTCGTACAGGCGCCCGTACAGCACGCCCGTGGCCGGGTCGGCCACGGCACCGGCCGCGTTGACGGCGGCGAGGGCCGCCACGGTCACCCCGGAGGGCAGCACGACACTGGCGGTCCCCATGCCGCCCTTGAGGCCGCCGGCCACCGCCCCGGTGCCGGCGCCGACGTTGCCCTGCACCACAGGGGCACCGGAGGGCTGCCGGGCCGCGGCCTCGACGGCCGCACGGCCGAGCGCGGCATCGGGCCGGGCGCGCCAGTCACCGCCGCGGCCCAGGTCGAACAGTGCGGCGGCCGGCACGACGGGCACCACCTGCGCGGGGTCCGGCCCCACCCGGAAGCCCCGGCCCTCGTCCTCCAGCCAGGCCATCACCCCGGAGGCCGCGTCCAGCCCGAACGCGCTGCCGCCGGTGAGCACGATCGCCTCGACGCGCTGCACGAGGTTGCGGGGGTCCAGCGCATCGGTCTCCCGGGTCCCGGGTCCGCCGCCCCGGACGTCCACGGCCGCGACCGCTCCCCCTGGGCCGGTGAGCACCACGGTCGTTCCCGTCAGCGCTCTGCTCCCGGTCAGCTGCGCGTGCCCCACCCGCAGTCCGGCCACGTCGGTGAGCGCATCCATCGGCTTACGAGCACCAGTCATGCGACATCGGTATCACGGGCCGCGGCCCGCCCGTCAGGTCCCTTCGGCCGGCTGTCGTGCCTCCGGGCCGCTTTCGGCCGGTCCGCCCTCGTCCGGCTCGTCGGCGCCCTCCTGCCGTCTCGCCGCGAGGGTGACGCCCACCGCGACCGTCGCGGCGGCGACCAGCCCGGCGAGCAGCACCGCCGCGCTGCCGGCGAACGTGCAGGCGAGCACCGCCACGGCGGCGCCGGGCAGCACCAATTGCTGGGCGAGGCCGCGTTTGTGGAAGCGGGAGTGGATCAGCCACACCGAGAACATGAACAGCGCCGCCGGGACGGTGACGCAGGCCGATGCGGCGAATGTCGAGATGTGCGCCTTGCCCGTGGCCTCCTCGACGGCCACTTCGATGCCCGCACCGATGGCGGCGGCCGATCCGAAGACCAGATAGTGGCCGTAGCCCCAGAGGAACGCCTGGCGGTTGGAGGCGAGATGGAGGTGGATGGGCACCGCGAAGTAGATCCAGTAGGCGGCGAAGATGATCAGCAGGCCGCCCGCCGCGATCGGCAGCAGGATGCCGAGCGCCTCGTGCTCGTCCCCCGCGGTCTGGACGGCCACGGTGGCGGCCGCCACCGTCTCGCCGAGCACGATGATGGTGAACAGTCCGTACCGCTCGGCGATGTGGTGCGGGTGCCAGGCCGTCGGCCGGCTGAGCTCGGCGAGGGCGGGCACGGACATCTCGACGAGCGCCATCACCAGGAAGACCCACGGCTTGGCCGGGTCGGGCAGGAGGAGCACGCCCAGCCAGCCGACCTGGCACAGGCTCACGCCGACGGCGTAGCGCAGGGCCGTGCGGCGTTCGTCCCCCCGGGAGGCGCGGGCGGCGCGCAGCCACTGGGAGACCAGGGCCAGCCGCATCACCAGGTAGCCGAACCAGACCACCGAGAAGTTGCCGTCGTTGAAGGCCCGCGGGACGCCGGCCGCCAGGATCAGCACCCCTGCGATCTGAACGAGCGTCACCACGCGGTACAGCACGTCGTCCGTGTCGTAGGCGGAGGAGAACCACGTGAAGTTGACCCAGGCCCACCAGACGGCGAAGAACATCATCAGGTAGCCGGGGATGCCGTGGCCCGGGTGCCCCTCGGCCAGCGAGTGCACCAGCTGCCTGCCCGCCTGTGCGACGGCGACGACGAAGCACAGGTCGAAGAAGAGTTCCAGGGGCGTCGCCGCCCGGTGCCCCTCCTCGCGCCCGCGTGCGGTCATGCGGCGCAGGACGCCGGACGACGGCCGCCGGGCGGTCGGCGAGTCCTCGCTCATAGGGCGATTGTCACCGCTGCCTCCGTGCCCCGCGCGTTGTGGGCCGCGGCCACGCGGGCCGTCCGCCGATGGGCCCGCAGCAGCTCCGGCAGCCGTGTCCGCAGCCGTGTCGGCGCAGGACGCCCGGAGGCCGCCTTCCGTGCCGGGGGCGGACGGCAGCGGGCCCCCGGCCGCGGTGCGGACGGGGGCCCGGGAAGGAGCCGTTCGGGGCCGGTGTCAGTGCGCGGCCGCCGGTTCGTGGGCCGGCTCCGCCGGGGCTTCGGCGGATGCCGGGCCCGCGGGGGCCGCCTTGCGCGGCAGGGCGAACATCAGGGCGAGCACCACGGCCAGTACGGCGGCGACCCACCACATGCCGTGCCGGAAGGCGTCCCCGAATGCCTGGCCGGCGCGGCCCTGGGCCACTGCCTTCTCGTCCAGGGCGTCGAAGAAGGCGACGGACACCAGGCCGAGGCCCACCGCGTTGCCGAGCTGCTGGGTGGTGTTGATGAGGCCCGACGCGGAACCGGAGTGCTCGCGCGGCACCTTGGCAATGACCGTCTCGGTCAGCGGGGCCACGATCAGGCCCATGCCGATGCCCATGACGGTCAGCGGGAGCGCCATCTGCCAGGGGTGGATGCCGGTGCCGTAGTGCTCGGACTCCCAGATGTAGAGCATGACGCCGGCCGCCATGGCCAGCGCGCCGGCCTGCAGCACCTTGCGACCGAAGCGCGGTACGAGCTTCTGCACGGAGATGCCGGCGGCCACGGAAACGCCGATCGAGAAGGGAATGCCGGTCAGGCCGGCGCGGAGCGGGCTCCACCCCAGGCCGATCTGCATGTACAGCGTCCAGATCATGAAGAAGATGCCGCAGGCGATGCCGAAGGCGATCTCCACGCCGATACCGGCCGCGAAGCTCTTGACCTTGAACAGCGACAGTTCGACCAGCGGCGAGCCGTCCTTGCGGGTCTTGTGGCGCTCGTAGGCGACGAAGGCGGCGAAGACGAGCGCGCTGCCGGCCATGCAGAGGTTGCCCCACAGCGGCCAGCCGTTCTCACGGCCCTGGGTCAGCGGGTAGAGGAGCATGAGCAGGCCGCCCGTGGCCAGCACGACGCCCACGAGGTCCAGCTTCATGGCCTGCGGGGCCCGGGACTCGGAGATGTACTTGCGGCCCATGATCAGGCCGATGATGCCGACCGGCAGGTTGACCAGGAAGATCGGCCGCCATTCCAGGCCGAAGAGGTTCCACTGGGTGAGCAGGGCACCCAGGATCGGGCCCGAGACGGCCCCGAGGCCCACGATCGCGCCGAACATGCCGAAGACCTTGCCGCGCTCGTGCGCGGGGAAGGTGGCGTGGACGATCGCCAGCACCTGCGGGACCATCAGGGCCGCGGTGGCGCCCTGCAGGACGCGGGAGGCGACGAGCAGGTGCGGGTCGGCGGCCACGCCGCACAGCACCGAGGCGAGGGTGAAGCCCGTCATGCCCAGGAGGAAAACCTTCCTGCGGCCGTATATGTCGCCGAGCCGTCCGCCGGTGATCAGCCCGGCCGCGAACGCGAGCGCGTAGCCCTCGGTGATCCACTGCAGGATGCTGAAGGAGGCGCCGATGTCCTTCTGGATGTTCGGCATGGCGATGTTGACGATGGTGACGTCGACGAGGTCCATGAACGATGCGGTCATCACCACGGCGAGCGCCAGCCAGCGGCGGCGGTCGGCGGCGCCCTGGGCGGGCGGATCGGTGGTCGCGGTGGTGGTCACAGGGGTCACTGCCTTCCTGGTCGTTCGCCGGGTCGCCCGAAACCTAACCCCCCTGTAGGTCAGGACGTGTCCTAGATGGCTGGCACCCTGGACGTCATGACCGACACCCCGGCACGGTTGCTGACTCTGCTGTCGCTCCTCCAGACACCTCGCGAATGGCCCGGCAGCGAGCTCGCCGAGCGGCTCGGTGTCAGCTCCCGCACGATCCGGCGGGACGTCGAGCGGCTCCGCGACCTCGGCTACCCCGTACAGGCAACGATGGGAGCGGACGGTGGGTACCGGCTGGCGGCCGGAGCCGCCCTGCCACCGCTGGTCCTCGACGACGAAGAGGCGGTCGCCATCGCGGTCGGCCTGCGGGCGGGTGCGGGCCATGCCGTCGAGGGCATCGAGGAGGCGTCCGTGCGCGCCCTCACCAAGCTGGAGCAGGTGCTCCCCTCCCGGCTGCGGCACCGCGTCTCCGCGCTGCAGGCCGCGACGGTGCCGCTCACCGGCGGCGACGGGGCGACGGTCGACCCGCGGACCCTGACCGCCATGGCCTCGGCCGCCACGGGCCACGAGCGGCTGCGGTTCGCCTACCGCACGGGCGACGGGACGGAGACGAAGCGGCTGGTCGAGCCGCACCGGCTGATCAGCACCGGGCGCCGGTGGTACCTGGTCGCCTACGACATCGACCGCGACGACTGGCGCACGTTCCGGGTGGACCGGGTGAGCGAGCCGTTCCCCACGGGTGCGCGCTTCACGCCGCGCGAGCTGCCGGTGGCGGACGCGGCGGAGTTCATGAAGCGGTCCATGACCCGGCTGCAGCCGACGTACCGCGTCGTGTCGACGTTCCGGGCGCCGGCGGAGTTCGTGGCGGCCCGGCTGCCGAACTGGCTGGGGACGCCGACGCGCGTCGACGACGACACCTGCCGGCTGGACGTCACCACGTCCGACTCCCTGGAGTGGGTGGCGTTCCGGCTGGCGCTGGTCGACTGCGAATTCTCCGTGCAGGAGCCGCCGGAGCTGGTGGAGCACCTGCGCGAACTGGGCTCCCGCATCAGCCGGGCGGCCGGTTAGCCACGCCCGCGCGCCGGGCCTCCCGCGTGCTCCCGCGGTGAGCCGCCGTGCCGCACGCACCGCACCGCGATCGCCGGGCCGGCCCTCATCGGGCCGGCCCGGCGATCGCGGGACCCGGGCTGCTACGCCGCCGCGTCGAAGCCCGTGTCGTGGGCCATCTTCTTCAGCTCCAGCAGGGCGTGCTTCTCGATCTGCCGGATGCGCTCACGGGTGAGGCCGTGCTGCTTGCCCACCTCGGTGAGGGTCCGCTCGCGCCCGTCCTCGATGCCGTAACGCGCCTTGATGATCGACGCGGTGCGGTGGTCGAGACGGCCGATGAGCCCCTCCAACTCCTCGCTGCGCAGCAGCGCGATGACCGACTGCTCGGGCGAAACGGCGGAGGTGTCCTCCAGCAGGTCGCCGAACTGGGTCTCGCCCTCGTCGTCCACGTGCATGTTCAGGCTGACCGGGTCGCGGGCCCAGTCGAGCACGTCGCCGACGCGCTCGGGCGTGGTGCCCAGCTCGGCGGCGATCTCCGCGTGCTCCGGCTCGCGGCCGTTCTCCCGGTTGAACTCGCGCTGCACCCGGCGGATGCGGCCGAGCTCCTCGACCAGGTGGACGGGCAGCCGGATCGTGCGGGACTGGTCGGCGATCGAACGCGTGATGGCCTGGCGGATCCACCACGTCGCGTACGTGGAGAACTTGAATCCCTTGGTGTAGTCGAACTTCTCGACGGCGCGCACCAGACCCGCGTTGCCCTCCTGGATCAGATCCAGCAGCGGCAGGCCGCTGCGCGGGTAGCGGCGGGCCACGGCGACGACGAGACGGAGGTTGGACTTGATGAAGACGTCCTTGGCGCGGGCGCCCTCGGCGGCTATCGCCTCCAGCTCCTCGCGGGACGCCTCGCCGGCCTTGGGGCCGCCGTCCTCCAGGCCGTCGAGTATCTGCTGGGCGTAGACGCCCGCCTCGATGGTCTGCGAGAGCTCGACCTCCTTCGCGGCGTCGAGCAGGGGTGTACGCGCGATTTCGTCGAGGTACATGCCGACCAGGTCGCGATCGGCGATTTCCCCGCCTGTGGCGCGAACACTGCTTGCCTCGTCGGAGCCCTTGGTGGAGGTCTTCCGACGGGCGACGGCACGGGTTGCCATGCGTACTCCCTTGCGATGAGACGGTCGCGGGACGGACCGGACACCCGAGGCGGGCGTCCCATCCGAAGTAAAGAACGGCTGGAATCCGGACAGAATTCCCCTGGTGCGCCTTCTTTTTGTGATCATGCAGTACCCTGTCCGGCCACACGCCGCGGCCGCAGGCGTCGGCGCCCCCAGGAAGCGCAGGTCAGACGGGGCCGGGCGGTGACCCCACCGCCCTCGCGGAGCCCTCCCGTCACTCCGCCGCTGAGACGGCCGTCACAGTCCGGCCACGCCGGGCGCCTTCCCCTCCCAGGACGCCGCACACCTGCGCCCGGTTGCCCCGCGACGAGGCCGGGCGGGGCTCGCCGCCGGGCCGGCACGCGCCCGCCCCCGTGATCGAGTTGCCCGGACTGCGGGGCGGGTGTGCGCTGGTGGAACCGGGGGGCGCAGTGAGAGGAGCCTCGCCATGCCGACGCACTCGATCATGCCCGGGCGGCACCACGCCCACGAGGGCCCCGGCCCGGTGTCCCGCACCGGCCACGTCCGCACCGACGAGGCCGCCGCCCGGTGGACCTGGGCCGTCCCCGTCACCGGCGGCCTGGCGTTCGGCCTCTACGCCGTCTTCCTCGCCCACGAGAACGGCTTCTCCGAGCTCACGGGGTGGATGCTGGGCCTGGTGGCGGCCGTGGTCTCCATGGGCCTGGGTTACGTCCTCATCCGCGAACGCAACACGATGATCACCGAGGTGCGTGCGGCCGCGTTCGGCGCGCTCTTCGGCGTCTGCATGGGCTTCCTCCGCAGCCTGGTGGACGTGTCGGTGCTGCGGTCGGTCGGCATGGGCCTCATCTTCGGGCTGTGCATGGGCCTGGCCTCGTACTACGTCTTCTACTGGCACGAGCACTGAACCGCTCGCGCCCGGCCCTTCCCTCCGGCTGCCCGAACCACCCGGGCCACCCGGACCGTCCGGACTACCCGAACTGCACCGAGCGCTTCGCCAGCCCCATCCAGAAGCCGTCGATGACGCTGCGTCCGCTGCCGAGTTCACCCTCGGCGGCGCCCAGCGTGACGAAGAGCGGCGCGAAGTGCTCGGTGCGCGGGTGGGCCAGCCGGCCCGCCGGCGCCTTGCGTTCGAAGTCCAGCAGCGCGTCGACGTCCTGCGCGGCGAGCACCTCACGCCCCCAGGCGTCGAACTCGGCGGACCACGTGGGCGGCCCGGACCCCGCGTGCCGCAGCGCGGCGAGGTTGTGGGTGAAGAAGCCGCTGCCGACGATCAGCACGCCCTCGTCGCGCAGCGGCGCGAGCTTGCGCCCGATCTCCATCAGGCGCTGCGGGTCGAGGGTGGGCAGCGACATCTGTAGGACGGGTACGTCGGCGTCGGGGTACATCTCGACCAGCGGTACGTAGGCGCCGTGGTCGAGCCCCCGGTCCGGCAGGTCCTGTACGGGCGTGCCGGCGCTCCGCAGCGTCCTGCGGACCCGCTCGGCGAGGGCGGGGGCGCCCGGCGCCGCGTAGCGGACGGCGTAGTAGTGCTCGGGGAAGCCCCAGAAGTCGTACACCAGGGGCACGGGCTCGGTGGCGCCGAGGGCGAGCGGGGCCTCCTCCCAGTGCGCGGAGACCATGAGGATCGCGGTGGGCCGGGGCAGGTCCGCCGACCAGGCGGCGAGCTGACCGGGCCAGACGGGGTCGTCCGCCAGGGGCGGGGCGCCGTGCGAGAGATAGAGGGCGGGCATGCGCCCTGCGGCGGGCGTCGGGGCTGTGGTGGCCTGCATGGGCGGGAGCCTCCTCGGGGTGCTGCCGGCGCCGGGGCGCCCTGGATTGCTTGAAGTCTCAAGCTCTATGCTCGCATCAGACCTTAGGTCATCTTTATTGAAACTTCAAGAATAGCCTTGTGGAACCGTGAGGAGGAGCAAGTGGAACAGTGGATGCCATGACGAACCGACCCGCGGAGAGCGCGGCAGCCGCGGAGGCCCCGGAGGCCGAGGCCGGACCCCGCTGGCTCACCGAAACAGAACAGGACACCTGGCGGGCGTACATGCACGCCTACACGCTCCTGGAGGATCACCTCGACCGGCAGTTGCAGCGGGACGCGGGGATGCCGCACATCTACTACGGGCTGCTGGTGCAGCTCTCGGAGGCGCCGCGCCGCCGGATGCGGATGACCGAGCTCGCCCAGCACGCGAAGATCACCCGGTCCCGCCTCTCGCACGCCATCGCGCGCCTGGAGAGGAACGGCTGGGTCAGACGCGAGGAGTGCCCGTCGGACAAGCGCGGTCAGCTGGCCGTCCTCACCGAGGAGGGCTTCGCGATGCTGGGCAGGTCCGCGCCGGGCCATGTGGCCGCCGTCCGCGCGGCGGTCTTCGACCGGCTGACGCCGGAGCAGGCCGCGCAGTTCGGCGAGGCGTGCCGGATCATCGCGTCGGGCCTGCAGCCGGCCGGCGCGGACGTGCCCTGGCTGCGCTGACCGCCCCCGCCCCGCCCCTCCCCGGAAGAGCCGCGACACGCGAAGGCCCCCGCCGGTGACGGCGGGGGCCTTCGGGCTAGGGGTGGCCCCGTGCGGGGAGCGGCAGCGGCCTCAGTGGGCCATCACCGGCACGGCGTCGACGGCGTCCTCGCCGTCACCGGATCCGGCGGCGGCACCGCCCTGGTGGCCGGCACTGACGGCGAAGAACGCGATCAGCGCGGAGAGGGACAGGATGCCGACCGCCCACCACACGGCGGTGGAGTAGCCGTGCACCATCGACTGGAAGGTGAGCAGCTTCTGGTCGGCGCCGGGCCCCGCGTGGGACGTGAAGTAGTCCGTGGTGGCGCTGGCGGCGATGGTGTTGAGCAGCGCGGTGCCGATGGCGCCGCCGACCTGCTGCGAGGTGTTGACCATCGCGGAGGCGACACCGGCGTCACGGGCCTGGACGCCGTGGGTGGCCAGGCTCATGGCCGGCATGAAGGCCGTGCCCATGCCGAGGCCCATCAGCATCAGACCGGGCAGGACGACCGCCACGTAGGAGGTGTCCAGGTCGATCTGGGTGAGCAGGACCATGCCGACGGCCGCGAGCAGGAAGCCCGGGCCCATCAGCCAGCGCGCCGGGACGCGGGTCATCAGACGGGCGCCGATCTGCGTGGAGCCGGTGATCATCGTGGCGATCATCGGCAGGAACGCCAGGCCGGTCTTGACCGGCGAGTAGCCGCGGACGACCTGCAGGTAGTAGGTCAGGAAGAGGAACAGGCCGAACATCGCGATGGCGGCCAGACCCAGCGAGACGTACACGCCACCGCGGTTGCGGTCGGTGACCACGCGCAGCGGCAGCAGCGGGGCCTTGACCTTGCGCTCGACGAGCACGAAGGCGAACAGCAGCACGGCCGAGCCGGCGAACAGGCCGAGGGTGCCGGCGGCGGTCCAGCCGTCGGACTCGGCGCGGGTGAAGCCGTAGACGAGCGAGACCAGGCCGAGGGTGGCCAGGACGACGCCGGGAACGTCGAGCTTCGCGGTGTTGCGGGCCTCGGCGGGCTCGTGGATGACGGCGATCGCGCCGATGGCGGCGACGACGGCGAAGGGGATGTTCACGAAGAACGTCCAGCGCCAGTTCAGGTATTCGGTGAACAGACCGCCGAGGATGAGGCCGACACCACCACCGGCACCGGCGATGGCACCGAAGACGCCGAACGCCTTGGCGCGCTCCTTGGCCTCGGTGAACAGCACGGCGAGCAGCGACAGGGCGGCCGGTGCGAGCAGCGCGCCGAAGACGCCCTGCAGGGCACGGGCGCCCAGCAGCATGCCGGAGTTGACCGCGGCGCCGCCGAGCGCGGAGGCGGCCGCGAAGCCGATCAGGCCGATGACGAACGCACGCTTGCGGCCCCACAGGTCGGAGACCCGGCCGCCGAAGAGCAGCAGGCCGCCGAAGGCGAGGGCGTAGGCCGTGATGACCCACTGCCGGTTGCCGTCGGAGATGCCGAGGTCGGCCTGGGCGGAGGGCAGCGCGATGTTCACGATGGTCGCGTCGAGCACGACCATCAGCTGCGCCAGGGCTATGAAGATGAGCGCTTTCCAGCGCCTGGGGTCGGGTTGCATCGTGAGTTCGGGCACGGGTGGGGCCTACCTAGCTGAGTGGAGGGTGGTGACTACCGGTGGGACGGATCGTCGGCGGAGGAGGGGAACTTGCGGCGCAGGTCCTCCAAGGTCGCGGGCGATCCGGGAAGTTGTGAACGGGCGGGCGCCATCAGTCCGTCCAGGAACAGCTGCAGGTGCCGGTGCACGAACTGGTCGAAGTCCATGCAACCGGTGTCCGGCAGCGGCCTGGTGAGCTGGGTGATGGCCACCATGAGGTCTCCGATGGCGATGTCGGTCCGCAACTGCCCGGACGCCCGGGCGTCGGTCATGACCGCCTCGATCGCGCTTTCCAGCCGGTCGCGAGCCTCGACGTGGTCGGGGTGCTCCTTGTCGATGCCCTCGGCGAGCAGGGGGCAGAGCGCCCCGATCCGCTCGTCCGCCGCGGCATGGACGAAGCGCCTCAGCGCCAGGAAAGCATCGGGCTCCTCGATTCGTGCCCGCTCGGCCTGGTCCGCGATGCGGGCCATGACCGAGAGGGTGACGTGATGGATCAGCTCGCGGCGGTCCGCGAAATGCCGGTACAGCGTGGCATTCCCGACCCCGGCGCGTCGAGCGATTTCATCGAGCGAGGATTCGGCCCCGTGTTCGACGAGCGCCTCGCGGGCGGCCGCGACGATGCGCTCGCGGTTGCGCAGGGCGTCGGCGCGGAGGCGGGGCTGCGGCGTTGCTGCCATGGGCGACGCTCCTTCCGTGAGGTCTCGGAGTAATCGGGGAAGGTCTCCCCGTTTGACAGTGACGCTCACTTAAACGGGGACGATGTCCCCGGAAATTTCGATTCCGCGCGTGACGTGCCTCACAGGCGCCGACGGGCGGCGCGGGCCGTCATCCGGACGGCGGCCGACGCCGCCATCTGCCGCATTCCAGGACGCGTCCGCGCGCGGAACGGCAAAGGCTGAAGGGAGCGCGGCCCGGGGCAGTCGGCCGCCCCGCCCCGGAGGTGACCGGCATGAGACCCCTGACCAGCGCAGCCGTCGCCGCCGTCGCGGCCACCGCCTTCGTCGCCGCCTCACCCGCCCCGCCCTCGCAGGCGGGCGAGACGGAACCCTCGCACGCCGACCGCGCCGCCGGCCTGCCCTTCCCCGGCCGGTCCCCGGCCGGCCCCTGCGCCCTGCGCACCCTGACCCGCAACGTCTCCGAAGGGGCCCGGACGCCGAACGGCTACGCCCGTTCCAGCGGCACGGTGCGGGCGGTCACCTTCTTCATCGACTTCCCCGACGCCCCGGCGCGCATCAGCCCCCGGCAGCGGTACGCCGAGTTCTTCCCCGCCGTCGCACAGCACTACCGCAAGAGCTCTTACGGACGCCTGGAGTACCGCTCCACCCCCGTGGCGCGCTGGATCCGCATGTCGCGCCCGTACCGCTCGTACGGGATCCGGCGCGGCGCGACCTTCGACCCCAACCGCGACGACGGCTACCACGCCATCGCCAAGGAGATCGTCGCCGCCACCGACTCCTTCGTCGACTTCCGCCGCTACGACCTGATCAACGTCCTGGCCAGCCCCGAGGCGGGGCCGCCCGCCATCCGGGACGTGCGCTCGGTGACCTTCGCCGGTGCCTCCACCGGCCTGGACACCCGCGACGGCGTACCGTTCCGGAACGTCTCCTTCATCTGGAGCCGGCAGACCGGCGACAGCCCCTACCGCGTCCTCACCCACGAGAACGCCCACAGCTTCGGCCTGCCCGACCTCTACGCCGCGGACCAGGGCCGGACCGGGCGGACCCCCGTCGGCCACTGGGACCCCATGGACGAGGACTGGGGGCCCTCCAACGACTTCCTCGCCTGGCACAAGTGGAAGCTGGGCTGGCTCTCCCCCGCCCAGGTCCGCTGCCTGCCCCGGGCCGGCACCCGCACGGTCACCCTGACCCCCACCTCGGGCCCCGGCGGGGTCAAGCTCGCCGTCGTCCCGCTCTCCCGCACCCGCGCGATCACCCTCGAAGCCCGGGCCCCCGGCCCGCTCGACCACGCCGTCTGCCGCCCCGGCGTGCTCGTCACCACCGTCGCCTCCGACCTCGCCTCGGGGTCCGGCCCCGTCCGCGTCTCGGACGCCACCCCCGGCAGCGCCGGCTGCTACACGAAGGACCCCAACGTCACCCCCGGCCTCACCGACGCCCCCTACCGCACCGGCCAGCGCTGCTCGGCCGCGGGCGTCACCGTCGACGTCCTGGGCCGGACCCCGTCCGGCGCCTGGCGCGTGTCCGTCACCCGGGACCGCGACACGGGGGCGTGACGCGCGACACCGGGGCGTGACGACGGCCTTTCACCAAGCCTGCTACCGGCGCAGCGGCACCCGCTAGACTGTCCGCGGTGGCGCCGCCCGCAGGGGCTCGGCGCCTCCCGCCTCCGTAGCTCAGGGGATAGAGCACCGCTCTCCTAAAGCGGGTGTCGGCAGTTCGAATCTGCCCGGGGGCACAGCTGCGAGAGCCCTTCCGTGATGTTGCGCGGAGGGGCTCTCCGGTTTCGGGGAGATCTGTGCCGTGGTGATCGTTTTGTCGGCGGGGGCGACTAAAGTCGGCAGGGCACCGCAGTCGTTGGGGGAGGAACGTATCCATGAGCCGTCACTCCGGCGGACTGATCGGCATATGGGCCGAAGCCCAGCGGCAGCAGCAGCGGCAGCACGAGGCCCGGCAGCGGGCGGCGGCGCAGGCGGCGCGCGAGCAGGAGCGGCAGCAGCGCGCGCACGAGCGGGAGATGGCCCGCCAGGACCGTGCGCAGCGCCAGGCGTACCGGACGGCCCGCGAGGCGGAGGCCCGGCGGCGGACCGAGGAGTTGGAGGCACGGGTGGCGGCCCTGGAGGGGCTGCTGGCCGCGGGATGCCGGGCGCCGGCGTTCACCACCGCGGCGCTCACCCGGTCCGAGCAGCTGCAGCCGTTCGACCCCGGGCACCTCGGACAGCCCGTTCCCCTGCCCGACCCGGGCCGCTACGGCCACGCCGGCAGGCCGCAGTTCGAGCGCGACTGGTACGCCGCACAGGCGGCCGAGAACGAGCGCATCGCCCAACTCGACGCCTACCGCCGCCAGTACGACCAGTGGGCCTCGGCAACCCTCGCCGAGATACGCCGGCACAACGCCGGCGTCTCGGAGATGGTCGCCGCGCTGCGCGCGGGCGACCCGGACGCGGTCGTGGAGTACTTCTCCGCCGCGCTCTACGCCTCCGGCGGCTGGCCCGACGACTTCCCGCACCGCATAGCGGCCGCCTACGACCCGGCCGCCCGGCAGCTGGTGCTGGACTGGGAGCTGCCCGGCTTCGACGTCGTCCCGGAGACGAAGTCGGTGCGCTACATGGTCACCGCCGACGAGCAGAAGGAGGTCGCCCGGCCGGTCACCCAGCGCCGCGGCGTCTACCGCGACGTCCTGGCCCAGTGTGTCCTGCTGGCGCTGCACGAGCTGTTCGCCGCGGACGTCTTCGGGGCCCTGGAATCGGTGACGCTCAACGGCTTCGCCGACGAGCACGACCCCGCCACCGGGCGGCCCGCGGAGATCTTCCTCGCCGCCGTCACCGCCCCTCGCCCCGCCTTCGCCCAGCTGCACCTGGAGCAGGTGAGCGCCGTCGAGTGCCTCACCGGAGCGCTCGGCGGGCAGCTGTCCGCCCGGCCGGACCAGCTGGCCGCCGTACGGCCGGGCCGCCGGCCCGGCGACGTCGGCCGGGGCGTCGTCTCGCACGGCGGGGAGGACGACCCCGACCTCTTCGAGATGGACCCCATCGCCTTCGAGGCCCTGGTCGCCGAGCTCTTCCGCGCCCGCGGCATGCAGGCCGTGATGACCCAGCGCTCCAACGACGGCGGCGTGGACGTCGAGGCCCTGGACCCGGACCCGATCAGCGGCGGCCGGATCATCGTGCAGGTCAAGCGGTACCGCAAGACCGTGCCGCCGACCGCCGTCCGCGACCTCTACGGCACGGTGCAGGGGGCGGGGGCCAACAAGGGCGTGCTGGTGACGACTTCCGGTTTCGGACCCGGTTCGTACGCCTTCGCCAACGGCAAGCCGCTGACCCTGGTCTCCGGCGAGGAACTGGTCGAGCTGCTGGCGCAGCACGGGCTGCGCGGGCGGCTGGGCGGCGGCGCGGCGCGCCGGAACCGTTCCGGTGCCGCCGCCCCGGCCGACGACCACAACCTGCTGGGCATGTCCTGGTCGGGGGGCGTCGCCCTCGACGTCTGCGCGCTCGTCTGCAACGGCTCGCGGGTCCTCAGCGACGATCACTTCGTCTTCTACAACAATCCCCGCACCCCCGACGGCTCGGTGCGCACGGCCGAGCCCACGCTCACCGACCGGGCCGCGCTGCGGGTCGCCTTCGAGGCGCTGCCGGCCGGCGCCGACCGGCTGGTGCTGGTCGCGGCCATAGACCCGGCGGTCGACCCGGACGCCGACCTCTCCCTGTTCACCGACGCCCGCATCCGGCTGACGGACGCCGCCGGCGGCGAGGTGGGACAGCTGGAGGTGTCCGACGGGCGGCCGGGCGAGACGGCGCTGGTGCTCGGCTCCTTCCGCAAGCGGACGAGCGGCGACTGGGACTTCGTGATCGGCGGCAAGGGGTACGCGGGCGGGCTGGAGGCGCTCGTGCGCGAGTACGGCATCGAGGTCGCCTGACCGGGCCGCCGGTTCCGGACGTTGTTGCTTGATCCACCCGGGCCTGTCGGTGGCGGCTCGTAGACTTCTTCAATGGCCGACGACCCCACACAGAGCACAGCGGAGATCAGCACCGCCGGCGACGCCCTGAGCTGCCTGCGGCGCGTCTTCGGGTACGACGCGTTCCGCGGCGACCAGGAAAAGATCATCGATCATGTCGTCGGCGGCGGTGACGCGCTCGTCCTGATGCCGACCGGTGGCGGCAAGTCGCTGTGCTACCAGATCCCCGCGCTCGTCAGACCCGGGGTCGGCGTCGTGATCTCCCCGCTGATCGCGCTCATGCAGGACCAGGTCGACGCCCTGCGGGCGCTCGGCGTGCGGGCCGGCTTCCTGAATTCGACGCAGGACCTGGACGAGCGGCGGATGATCGAAGCCGAGTTCCTGGCCGGGGAGTTGGACCTCCTCTACCTCGCCCCGGAGCGGCTGCGCGTGGACGCCACGCTGCGGCTGCTGGAGCGCGGCAAGATCTCCCTCTTCGCCATCGACGAGGCGCACTGCGTGGCCCAGTGGGGGCACGACTTCCGGCCCGACTACCTCGCCCTGTCCGCGCTGCACGAGCGCTGGCCGCAGGTGCCGCGCATCGCGCTGACCGCGACCGCCACGGACGCGACGCGCACCGAGATCGCGGCCCGGCTGAACCTGAACGAGGCGCAGCACTTCGTCGCCAGCTTCGACCGGCCGAACATCCAGTACCGCATCGCGCCGAAGAACGACCCGAAGAAGCAGCTGCTGGAGCTCGTGCGCACCGAGCACGCAGGCGACGCGGGCGTCGTGTACTGCCTCTCGCGCAGGGGCGTGGAGGACACCGCGGCGTTCCTGGCCCAGCACGGCATCGAGGCGCTGCCGTACCACGCGGGCCTGGACGCCCGGACGCGCGCCGCCAACCAGGCGCGGTTCCTGCGCGAGGACGGCATCGTGATGGTCGCCACGATCGCCTTCGGCATGGGCATCGACAAGCCCGACGTGCGCTTCGTGGCCCACCTGGACCTGCCCAAGTCGGTCGAGGGCTACTACCAGGAGACCGGCCGCGCCGGGCGGGACGGGCTGCCGTCGACGGCGTGGCTGGCGTACGGCCTCCAGGACGTCGTCCAGCAGCGGAAGATGATCGACGGCTCGGAGGGCGACGACGCGCACCGCCGCCGGCTGGCCACCCACCTCGACGCCATGCTGGCGCTGTGCGAGACGGTCGAGTGCCGCCGGGCGCAGCTGCTGGACTACTTCGGCCAGCGCAGCGCAGGGTCCTGCGGCAATTGCGACACGTGCCTGACGCCGCCGGTCACGTGGGACGGCACGGTGGCCGCGCAGAAGTTCCTCTCCACGGTCCTGCGGCTGGCCCGGGAGCGGCGGCAGAAGTTCGGCGCGGGCCAGATCATCGACATCCTGCTGGGCAAGAAGACCGCGAAGGTCATCCAGCACGACCACGACGGCCTGACCGTCTTCGGCATCGGCACGGAGCTGAGCGTCGCGGAGTGGCGGGGCGTGGTGAGGCAGCTGCTGGCGCAGGGCCTGCTGGCGGTGGAGGGCGAGTACGGCACGCTCGTGCTCACCGACGCCAGCGGTGAGGTCCTGGGCTCCCGCCGCCAGGTCCTGCTGCGCCGCGAGCCGGAGAAGCCGGCCCGCGCGGCGAGGAAGACGTCCGCTGCGGGCTCCTCCCGGCGTGCGGCCCCCGCCGACCTGCCGCCGTCGGCCGTGCCCGTCTTCGAGGAGCTCCGCGCCTGGCGTGCCGCCACCGCGAAGGAACAGGGCGTCCCGGCCTACGTCATCTTCCACGACGCCACCCTGCGCGAGATCGCGACGGCCCGGCCGTCGTCGCTGTCCGAGCTGTCGGGCATCAGCGGCGTGGGCGAGAACAAGCTGGCCAAGTACGGCGAGCAGATCCTCACCGCGCTGGGGGCCCTGCCCCCCGCCCAGGAGGAGACCTCGGCGCCGGCCCCGTCGGCCGCCCCGTCCTCCCTGCCGACGCCGTCCTCGCCGTCGGCCCCGGCGCCCGCGAGCGCCCCGGTGCCGGCACCCCGCCAGAGCCCGGACGAGCCCCCGTGGCCCGACGAGGAGCCGTCCTGGGCGGACGAAGAACCCCCGTGGGAGGACGACTTTTAGCCCGAGCGGCCCGGGGGCCGGGGCTTAGGGCGAGGGGACTGGGGGCCGGCTGGGGCCAGGGACCGGGGCAGCGGCGTTCCCGCCCCCCTAGTCCCCCATCACCTGCGGAGTCATCCGCACGGCCGCCAGGTGCGCGTACACCACCACGTTCCCCAGGTACGCGTCGTCCTCCTGCGAGAACCCGCCCCCGCAGGTGATCACCCGCAGCTCCGCCCGCCCCTGCGCGGCCCCGTACACCCTTTCCGACGGGAAGCGGTCCCGCTCGTAGACCTCGATCGCGTCGATGGCGAAGACGGCGGTACGGCCGTCCTCCCGCGCCACCTCCACCTCGTCACCCTTCTTCAGCGCACCGAGGTTGTAGAAGACCGCCGGCCCGCTCTCCGTGTCCACGTGGCCGGCCACGACCGCCGTTCCGGCCGCGCCGGGTGCGGTGCCGCCCGCGTACCAGCCCGCCAGGTTCCGGTCCCCCTCGGGAGGGCTCGCGAGGCTGCGGTCCGGCAGCAGGCCGAGCGGCATCAGCGGCGCATCGACCCGGACGGCCGGGATCCACACCCGCGTCGGAGCGGCGGGCGGCAGCGGCGGCACGGACCGCGCACGCCGCGCGGTGGCCAGGAGCGGCTCGCCCGGCGAACCGAACGCCTCGGCCGCCGACGGCTGGGGCGGCGGCGCCTGGTCCTTCGCGCCGTGCTCGATGAGCCAGCTCCCCGCCAGGAGCACCACCGCCAGCACCACGGCGATCACGGTCTTGTGCCGCGACTCCCGCGCCTGCCGCACCACGTGCGCCGGCTGCGGCGGATACGACGCGCGCGTCAGCGACCCGCGCAGGAAGGCCCGCACCACGCCCGGACCGTCCCCGGTCCCCGGACGCAGGGCACGCGTCCGGGGACCGAGGGGCGGACCGGCGGGCACCGGAACGGTCCTCGGTCAGACCTGGTTGCGGCGTCGCAGGAACCAGGCACCGGCGACCGCAGCCGTGGCCAGGACGGCCGCACCGGCCACGATCTCGACCGTCCCCGAGCTGTCGCTCGTGCCGCCGACACCGGTCTTCATCCCGCCCATGGGCGGCGAGGCCGGCGTGCTCGGCATCGCACTCGGCTTCGCACTCGGCACGGCGCTCGGCATGGCGGAGGGCGAGGAGGAGCCGCGGCCGGCGGTGACGACCAGGTCGCCCGTGGCCTCCTTGCCGTTGTCGCACTTGGCGCCGATGCCGTACGTACCGGGCTTGGCCGCCTCGGGCACCATGAACTGGCCCACCGCGTCCTCCTTGTGCGTGCCGGGCCTGAGCTCGAAGGACGCCGGGCCGCCGACGGCGCTGGCGTCACCCGTGCCGTGGCCGTCGGAGCCGCAGGCGGTGGTGTTCACCGTGACCGTCGCGCCCGGCCGGACGCTGCTCGGACTCATTTCCAGCTTTCCGAAGGTGTCGGCGAGCGCGGGGGCGTACGGCAGCCCCAGCGCCGCTATGGCCAGGACGGCCCCGGTGAGCACTCGTGCAGTACGCATGCTTCCTCCGTGAGCGCGGACGCGGCACGCCGATGTGCCGCAGCAGGTGTCGGAATCCCGCGCTCCTCACTGCCGAGCGAAACCGCGTTCCGGCCGTCGCGCACCCCGGCGGACCATGGGACGGACCGCGCCCGACCGGCGCATGGAGAGCCGAACGGGCAGGTCATGCCGGGTGGCGCGAGATCATCCGTCCGGCCCTGCCCGAAGACGACGAACGGGTGACCGAGAGGCTACCCTCGGTCACCCGTTCGTCGGTGTGCGCCGGCCGTCCGGTCCCGGCTAGTAGGCCAGGTCGTCAGGGCACCCCGTGCCCCGCGGCAGCTTGTACGGCGCCGCGATCCGGTACATCCCCGGGTGCGGCGCCCGCAGCAGCGTCCAGTCGTCCTCCGGCTCGCCGTCCTTCGGCGGCTGCACCTGCTTCGCCAGGCAGCCGTTGACGTTGATCGCCGGCTGCCCGGCCGGCCCCGTCCGCGGCGGCTGCACGGCCTTGCCCGACTTGTCGATCAGGCCCAGCCACGGCGAGTACGGGATGCGGATGAGCACCGGCCCCGCCTTCTTCACCGTGATCTTCAGCTCGCCGGCGTCCGCGTGCTCCACGACCGCCGGCGGCTCGGCCAGCGGCGTGGGGTCCTTCACCTCGTACAGCCGCCAGTTGGCGTCGGACCAGATCTCGCGCAGGTACGGCAGGCCCTGGCCGACCAGCCTGGCCTCCTCGACGGCGGCGTTGTCGGGCTCATCGGTCGGCAGCACCACGTGGTGCACCGCCCAGCGGCTGAGCCAGGCGCGGTAGCTGGCCGGGGTGAGCTTGCCCTCCTCGTAGAAGAGCGGGTTGCGCTTGAGGTCCGCCTGCCGGTTCCAGCCGCGCGCGAGGTTCACGTACGGGGACAGGGCCGACGCCTCGCGGTGGCTGCGCGCCGGTACGACCTCGACGCGGCCGCGCCGGGCGTCCGCCTGCTGGAGCCGGTCCACGAGGGGGGCTATCTCGCGCGCCCAGGAGGCGGCCGGAGTGGTGTGCACGATGTCGCTGATGGAGTTGGCGGCCTGCCAGATGGTGATGGTCAGCACCGCGAGCACGGCCGCGGTCCAGGCGCGGCCCCGGCGCAGCAGCTCGGCCCGCTCCGGCTTCTTCTTCTCCGTCAGCACGGCGACCAGCACCACACCGCCGAAGACCATGCCGAGCCGGGAGATGTTCGTCCCGATCTGCGAGGGGATCAGCCAGACCAGCAGCACGCCCAGCGAGTAGAGGGCCGAGGCGATCCGGACCGTGCGCCAGGTGCGGGGCGTGAACGTCATGCCGAAAACGCCGGCCAGGAGCGGCAGGATCACCGACGCCCACGACATCGGCTGCTGCCCGGAGAACGGGAACAGCCACGCCGACAGCCCGACCACCAGCACCGGGGTCACCCCCAGCGCGTACGCCGCCGGACGGCGCCCGCCCACCCAGAGCGCGGCCGCCACGATGCCCACGTACAGGCCCGCCACCGGGCTGGACGCCGTCGCCAGGCCCGCCATCACCGCGGCCAGCGCGGCCCGGCCCCAGCGGTACTTGCGCTGCGTGCGCCACCGCACCGGCCACGCGAAGATCGTGGCCACCGCCGCCAGGCCGAACATCATGCCGAGCCCGAAGGTCACCCGGCCGGAGATGGCGTTGCAGGTCAGCGCGAACGCCCCGTACAGCGCCGGCCACAGCGGCCGTCGCACCACCCGGCTGCGCACCAGCAGCAGGGCGATCAGCCCGGCCGACAGCGTGCCCGCGATCATCATCGTGGTCCGCACGCCCAGCTGCGCCATCAGGTACGGGGAGATCACGCTGTACGAGACGGGGTGCATCCCGCCGTACCAGGCGAGGTTGTACGCCGAGGCCGGGTGCTGGAGCGCGAACTCCGCCCACGCGTCCTGGGCGGCCAGGTCGCCGCCGCTGTTCGCGAACAGCATCACCCACACCACGTGCAGCACTGCTGCGACGAAAAGGGTGACCGGCACGGTCCCGGTGAGCACGCGGCCGCGGCCGCCACGCCGGTGGCCGGGCACCACCGCCCACGACGGCCGGCGCCAGGCCGGTTTCGCGGCGCCCACCGCGGTGGTCGCTTCGGCCTGCGCCGGTTCTCTGTCTGCTTCTCCCGGCTGTCCGGCCCGCGCCGGCCCCACGGTGGTCACTGCGGCTCTCCCCGTCTTCCCCCTAGGTTCTACTCCCCCATCTTCACGCATGCCCGCACCGTTGCGGGCATCCCCGCGGTCCCGGCGCCCCCGGCCCGCGCTCCTGCGCACGGGCCGGGAGCCCCGCCGACGGACCGGCCGTCGGCGGGACGCAGGGCCGGACGTCAGCCCAGGCGGCCCAGCTTCGCCCCGAACGAAGGCTCCGCCAGCGCCGACTTCAGCGCCACCGGCACCTTGACCGCGTCCGCGCCGCTGCCCACGGTCAGCTCGCCGATCTCCGTACCGGCCTTCGCCGAGTGCGGGATCTTGCGACCACCGGCCGACAGTGTGAACTTCGTCGCGAAGCCGGGCCAGCCGGCCGCCACGACGTCCTTCGTGGCCACGACCGGCGTCCGGCCGCCGAGACCGTCGTCCACGCGGCCGACGACGTCGCCCTTCTTCACGACGGTGGTCGTCTGCATGGCCTTCTGGATGGCCGTCATCTGGAGGTAGCTCTTGTCCTTGACCTTCTTCAGGCTGTTCTCCGCGTTGGGGTCCAGGCCCTTGAAGTGGATGTCCATCGTGGCGCCGACGATCAGGTACTCCTTGCCGTCGAGCACCCGCCGCGCCGCCCACATCAGCGCGCCGCCGGCCGCGCTGCTGGAGCCCGTCTTGATGCCGAGGACACCGGTGCCCTTCACCAGCAGCGTGTCGTTGTTGTTGTTGATGTGCGGGCCGCCGGGGATGTCGGCGTTGGGCTGCTGGGTGATCTCCCGGACGACCGGGTTCTTGATCATCACCTCGGCCAGCTTCACCTGGTCCACGGCCGTGCTCTTCGTCGTGGCCGTCAGACCGCTGGGGTCGGTGTAGGTGGTGTTGGTCATGCCGAGTTCCTTGGCGGCGTCGTTCATCTTCTTGACGAACGCGTCCTCGGCACCGTTGGTGTCCCACCGGGCGAGCAGGCGGGCGATGTTGTTGCCCGACGGGATGAGCAGCATGCGGAGCATGTCGTACTCGGAGAACTCCTGGCCCGCCCTGACCTTCGCCGTCGACTCGCCCTCGGCGTTGGACTCCTTCTCCGCCGCCTCGTCGACCGTGATCTTGTTGCTGGTCTTGTCCCCCTTCTTCAGGGGGTGGTCCTTCAGGATCACGTAGGCGGTCATGACCTTGGCGACACTGGCCGTCGGCACGGGCTTCTGCGGGCCGTACGTGCCCACGTCACCGGCGCCCACGACCTTGGCCGCGGACTGGCCCTCCCCGGGCCACGCGAAGTCGGGCTTGCCGCCCCCGAACACGTACTCCTTCTTCGACCCCAGCGACAGCGTCGGGTCGGGCAGCGGGCGGAACGCCTGGACCGCCATGAAGATGATCAGGAGCAGCACGACGAGCGGCGTCCAGATCTTCACTCGGCGCATCGCCGTGCGCACCGGGGTCTCCGGCGGCGGCGGGGTGTTCGTCAGCTGCGCGAGCAGGTCGAGCGGCGCGGCGGGCCGCCCGGGCCCACCGTCCGCCGCGGCGCCCGCGCCCGGCTGGCCGGGGAAGGGCGTCTGCTTGGTGCGCTCGGCCCCGTCCGTTCCGGCGGGCGCCTTGGGCGGCGTGACGGAGACGGGGATCGCGGGCTTGGCGGGCGCCGCGGGCTTGGCGGCGGACGCGGCCGGCTTGGCGGACGTCGCCGGCTTGGCGGCGGACGTCGCCGGCTTGGCGGACGCGGCCGGCTGACCGGCGGCCGGCTTGGCCGGGGCGTCGTCCTTCAGCGGCACGAACTGGCTCTTGCGCGCCTGACCGGCCTTCGGAACGGCGGCCGGGTCCGGAGCCTTGAGCAGCTCGGTCGGCTGGTCGCCGGCATCGGCCTCGGCGGGGGCGCCGGCCTTGGGCCGCACGGCCTTGAACACGGCGGTCGGCTGGTCGCCGGCCGGCGGCTCGTCACCGGCGTCGGCACCGGCACCGGCCTTCGACGGGCTGCCGGCCTTGCCGGACGCGTGGTCACCCTCGCCGGCCTTGGGCCGCACCGCCTTGAACACGGCGGTCGGACGATCGGCGGCGGGCTTCTTGTCCGCTCCGTCCGCCTTGTCCGACGCCTCGTCACCCTCGGCAGCCTTGGGCCGGACCGCCTTGAACACGGCGGTCGGCTGGTCACCGGTCGGCGGCTCGTCACCGGCATCGGCGTCGGCACCGGCGTCGACATCGGCCTTCGACGGGCTGCCGGCCTTGCCGGACGCCTCGTCACCACCGGTGGCCGCCGGACGGTCGGCGGCGGACTTCTTGTCCGCTCCGCCCTTCTTGTCCGACGCCTCGTCACCAGCGCCGGCCTTGGGCCGCACGGTCTTGAACACGGCGGTCGGCTGGTCGCCGGCAGCAGGCTCCTCGGCCGCGTCCGCCGACTTCCCGGCCTTGCCGGACGCCTCGTCACCATCGGTGGCCGCCGGGCGGTCAGCAGCCGGCTTCGCGGCGGCAGAGCCCTCGGCGGACACGTCCGCGCCGCCGGTGGGCTTCTTCTGCGCCGTACCGGCCCCGGACGGGCCGTCCGCGTCCTCGGCCTCGTCCTCGTCGGCGCTCGCCACCCAGGCCGCCACGGCGGCCTTCAGCCGGGCGTCGCCCTTGCCGTCGGTCCGGCCGTTGCCGTTGGCGCCGGCCTTCGCCCCAGCCGGCTCCGCCTTTGCATCCGCACCCGCAGGCGCATCCGCACCGGCCTCGGCTTCGGCGGTCGTGTCTCCCGCCGGCTCCGCCTCCGCCTCGTCGGCCTTCGGCCGTACCGTGCGGAAGACAGCCGTAGCCCGGTCGCCGCCTTCGCGGCCCTCGGCCGCGTCGGTCTTCACCGGTTCCCGTACGACCCCGAGCCTCGGGTCGCGTTCACTGCCCGTCGTGCCGGTCGTCTCCCCCGACGACTTCAGCTGCTTCGACTTGTCGGGGGACTCGCCCGCCACCGATGCCTCCTCGAATTTCCCGCACCATACGCCGAGGCGGGGCAGCGACAAGCCACCCCGCTGACCGATTCTCTCAACGTCTTACCAGTGTCCGCTGTCGCCCTCGCGACAAGGCGCGACCATACGGTCATAGGGCGTTGTGTGCCTTCACCCACGTGCAAGACGAGACGACATACCTACCGGTTCCCACCCGAAGCCACCACGCACTCTCGACAGACCAATGTGAGAGGGGTCACCCTGTCACTCATCCACGCGGGGAGGCATGGATGGGCAGGAGCCGCAGAACAATTCCGGAGGAGCTTCTGCTGCTGGCCCTGGACCCGGCCACGGGTACCACGGCGCAGCCGCAGTCGCTCGACCTCGGTCTTGCCGGAGCGCAGCTAGTGGAGCTGGCTCTGGCCGGACGGATAGCCCCAGACGGGGATCGTATCGCCGTGGTGCACCCACGGCCGACAGGAGATCCGACCCTGGACACCGCGCTCGAACTGCTGCGCCGCCGCGGCAGCCCGGTGCGGGCCGTCCACTGGATCGGCGGGCCCCGGCTGGGGCTGCGTCAGACGTATCTCACGCACCTGGAGCGGTGCGGCATGGTGCATGCCGTGGCGGGCCAGATGTGCGGGGTGCTTCCCACCACGCGCTACCAGGCGACCGACACCACCATCAGCCGGGAGATCCGGGCCCGGCTGGACAGTGCGATCCGCACCGGCGTGCCGCCGGACCCGCGGACCGCGGCGCTCGCCGCCCTGGCGCACGCCGTCGGGCTGGGCAAGCACTTGTACCCGGGCAACGAGGGACGGTCGTCACGGTCCCGGCTCCGGGACCTGATCCGGCACGACCCGATGGGCGGGCTCGTGGCGCACGCGGTGATGGACGTGCAGAACGGCGTCGCCGCCCAGCCGCGGCGGGCACCGGCCGCCGCCGGGCCCCAGGGCAACGGCGGTTCCGGTCGCAGGGCGGCGGCCGTGCGGGCTCCGGCGGAGGCCGCCACGGCGCACCACGGCGGCGTGATGGCCCGCGCGGGCGCTTCGTGAAACGGTTCGGCACCCGCACCGCCGACGGCGTCCGTTAAGCCCGCGGGCACGCGAGCGCCTCAGCACGGCAGCACAGACAGCACAGACACGGCGGTACAGGCACGGCAACGAGCACATCAGCAAGAACGGCACGGCACAGGACAGGCACCGGCGCAGGCCGTGTGCCGGCACTGAAGCACCACCCTCCGCTCCGTCAGACCGCACCGCAGTCCCCACACCGGTTCGGGAGCCGCAGCACCGCGCGGGGTGGTGGACCGACCCGTCCCGGACGGTGGCCGGCCCACCACCCCGCGCACGCATGCCCGCGCACGGATATCCACGGGTCGCGCCCGCGCGCGAGCGTACGTACATCGACTACGCCAGTCGCGCACAAGTGCCAGGCATGGGAAGCCGACTTGGTATAAGCATTTTCCAGCGCCGCCCTGGTGAGTGGTGGCAGGCTGCGGAGCAGTAGACAGCAGCATGACGGAGCCGGAGGTGCCTCCCGTGGCGTCCAGTGTCAACCCCACCGTACGGCGGCGCCGATTGGGGCAGGAGCTGCGCAAGCTCCGGGAACTCAAGGGCATGACCGCCGAGGAGGTGGCCGAGCGGCTACTGGTCTCGCAGTCGAAGATCAGCCGGCTGGAGAACGGCCGCCGCAGCATCAGCCAGCGCGACGTCCGCGACCTGTGCAGCGTGTACGGCGTCGAGGACCACCGCATCGTCGATTCGCTGATGCAGATGGCCAAGGAGTCGCGTCAGCAGGGCTGGTGGCACGCCTTCGGCGACATCCCGTACAGCGTCTACATCGGTCTGGAGACCGATGCCGCGTCCCTGCGCGTGTACGAGGCGTCGCTCGTGCCGGGCCTGCTGCAGACGCCGAACTACGCCAGCGCCGTGACCGAGGGCTCGTGGCCGGAGGCCACGGCGGCCGACGTCGAGCGGCGCGTCCAGGTGCGCATGCGGCGCCAGGAGCGGATCACCGATCCGGAGAATCCGCTGCGGCTGTGGGCGGTCATCGACGAGTCGGCGCTGCGCCGGATCGTCGGCAACAACTCCATCATGCGCGAACAGATGGAGCACCTGGTGGAGTTCAGTATGCAACCGCACATCACCGTGCAGGTGCTGCCCTATTCCGTGGGCGCACACCCGGGTATGTACGGAAAGTTCTCCATTCTCGAATTCCACGACCCCCAGGACGCGAGCACGGTCTATCTGGAGGGAATCACCAGCGACCTCTATCTGGAGAAGCCGAATGACGTCCAGGCGTACAGCGTGATGTACGAGCACCTGCGCATGCAGGCGCTCAACGCGGAGGACTCGCGGCGGTTCATCCTGCAGGTCGCCGAGGACTGGGCGAAGGCGGCCGCCCACTCCTGAGGGCCGGCGGAGCGGCCGCTGCCGTGCGGGGGCGGAACAGTACACCCCCGGCACCCGGCAGGGAAGGCGTAATGCATATATGCCATCCGGTCGAGTGAAGCGCCAATTCATCTGGTGATGTTGGCGCGTAACGTCGGTCGCACCTCGGGAAACCGGCGTTAGCAACTCACATGCATCGGAGCAATCATGGCGATTCAGCAGGGTAAGACCACGTGGCAGAAGTCCTCCTACTCGCTGGCCAACGGCGACTGCGTGGAGGTCGCCTCCCCGGTTCAGCAGTCCATCGCGGTCCGTGACTCCAAGGCCGTCCAGGGTCCGTCCCTCGTCTTCACCCCGGAGTCCTGGTCCGCGTTCGTGGCGATCGTCGACGACGGCAGCCACGCTCTCTGACCACTGACCCGACTGCGGATCGCCCGGCAACGGCGATAGCACCGCCGCCGTATCGATACACCCGCACAGAGCCCTCTCGCCTGGTCCCGCCGTCCCGGCCGAGAGGGCTCGGTCGTGCCCGGCCCGGACCCGGCCCGAACCGGGCCTGGGACGGCGGCCCGGGCCCGGGCCTGCGGGCGTCGCACCGCTACGAGCGCGGGTAGCGCTCCAGCCAGGCCGCCGAGTGACCGCCGGGGCCGTGCAGCGAGGGGCCGTGCGTGAGCTCCATGGCGAAGTCGTCGGCGAGTTCGAGGATCGTCGCCCGGCCCTCCAGTTCGGCCACCCAGCCCGGCGGCAGCGCGGTCTCGCCGTGCAGCGCACCGAGGAGGTTGCCGCAGATGGAGCCCGTGGAGTCGGAGTCGCCACCGTGGTTGACGGCGAGCAGCAGGCCGTGGCGTACGTCCTCCGCGACGAGCGCGCAGTACAGGCCCATCGCCAGGGCCTCCTCGGCCACCCAGCCCTCCCCCAGCGACCGGACGCGCTCGGGCGTCGGTACGCCCTGCCGCACGGCGACGAGGGCCATGCGCAGCGCCTCGGTGGTCTCCTCGTGGCCGGGGCGGGAGGCCAGCAGGGGCAGGGTGCGGTGGACGGCCGACTCCAGCGCCTCGCCGCGCATCACGCCGTGCACGGTGGCCGCGAAGGCCGCCGCCGCGAGGTAGCCGGAGGGGTGGCCGTGCGTCTGGGCGCCGCATTCGGCGGCCAGCTGGAAGACGGCCTGCGGCTCCCAGCCCGTCAGCAGTCCGAACGGCGCGGAGCGCATGACGGCGCCGCACCCCTTGGACCCGGGGTTCTTGGGCGCCTCCAGGGTGCCCATCGCCTCGTCGGCGAGGCCGCCGAGGCAGGCGTTGCCGGGCGCCCGCCGGGCGTACAGCCACTCCTGACCTGCGAGCCAGCCGGCGTCCGGCACCCGCTCGTCCGGGCCCCAGCCGCGCTGGGTGGCAGCCCAGCGCAGGTGGGCGCGGTGGACGTCGGCCGCCGGCTGCCAGACGCCGGTGGAGCGGCGCACCTGGGCCCGGATGAGCCCCTCCGCCGTGAAGAGCGTCATCTGGGTGTCGTCGGTGACGGCGCCGCGCCGCCCGTAGGCCGGCACGTAGTCGGTCACGCCGGACGGCCCGTGAGCGGCGCGGATCGCCTCCAGCGAGTCGAATTCGATCCCGGCGCCCAGCGCGTCCCCGATCGCCCCGCCCAGCAGGCAGCCGCGCACCCGGCTGCGGAAGTCCTGCTGTCCGGCCCTGCCCCAGGGGACGTGGCCGGCGGGCCCGGGCCCGTCAGCCATCGGACTTCTTCGCCGGGCGGACCGTGTTCATGATCTTGTCGATCTGCTCGGTGGACAGCGCGTCCGGCACGCCCTGGTCGGCGTAGAGGACCCAGCCGTGGAAGGTGCCGTCGGGCATCTTCTGGGCGATGCTCTTGACGATCGCGGTGGGCGGCACGCAGGGGCTCGGCCGGTTCTTGACCGTCACCTTGGCGGTGGCGGTCCAGCCGTCGATCCCGTTGTGCTTCCACTCCTTCTCGTCCGTGATCTGGATCTCGGGCTTGTTGTCCTTGCCGCCGTAGGCCATGAAGCCCCAGTTGCCCGCCCAGTTGCGGGCGTTCGTCTTGAGGTCGCCGTCCGTGCCGCCGCCGGTGGTGCCGACGGTGGCGAGCTGGCCCGAGCCGGCCTCGCCGATGGAGTCGGGGTTGGCCTTCGACGAGCAGCCGCCCTCACGGAAGTTGGAGGCGCCGGTCATGACGACGACCGGCTTGCCGTTCTCGGTGTAGGAGATGGCGGTGTCGGTCGGGTAGACCTTCCACTTGTCGTCCTTGGACGGCACGTCGTACTGGAAGAAGTGCTCCTCCCGCAGCTGCGTCTGCCATCCGGCGACCATCGGCTGCGCGCCCGCCGGGCTCGGCCGGCCGCTGCCCTCGGGGGCCGGCTTGTCCTGTCCGCCCTGACCGGGGGCGGCCGGTGCCTGGGAGCTGCCGGGCTTGTCGGCCTTCTTCTCGTCCTTGTCGTCACCGCCGTTGAGCAGGAACACCGCGCCGCCGCCGATGACGGCCAGCGCCACGACGCCGCCGATGACGGCGAGGAGCGTGGTGTTCTTCTTCGGCTGCTGCTGCGGCGCCGCCGGCGGCTGGCCGTAGGCCGGGGTCTGCCCGTACGCCGGGTTCTGACCGTACGCCGGGTTCTGACCGTACGCGGGGGCCGCGCCGGGCGGCGTCATGCCCGGCTGCGGGGCAACGCCCGGCCCGGGGAAGGGGCCGGGCGCGGGCGGCGGGGGCGGCGGCATGCCGGGGCCGCCCGCCGGACCCGGGGCGGGCGGGGGCGCCGGCACGGCCGGCTGCGAGAGGACCGTGGGCTGCGCGTGCCCGGGACCGCCCGCCGGCGGGGTCTGGGCGGGCGGCGGCGAGGGCACCGCCGGCTGGGAGACGACGGTGGGCTGCGCGTGCCCCGAGCCGTCCGGGCCCCACGTGGGCGCCGGCCCGAAACCGCCCTGCGGCGGCGTCGGCGGGTTCTGCGGCTGCTCGGGCTGCTGCGGCTGCTGAGGGTTCTGGGGCCAAGACATGCGGGACACCCTATGCGCCGCCCGTCGCCTCCGGATCGGGGCCAGGCGACAGAACGGCAACACTTGTGCGATAAGCGTCAGTCGCTCTCCACGACCGGCAGCAGCGCCGGCAGATGGCCGTCCGAGGCCAGTGCCGCCTCCTGCCGCTCCTTCGGCACCTCTCCGTACGTCGTCGTCCGCGCCCGGGCCGGGCGGCCCGCCGCCTCGGCTATGGCGACGAGGTCCTGGACCGAGCGGTACGAGCCGTAGGAGGAGCCCGCCATGCGGGAGATGGTCTCCTCCATCAGCGTGCCGCCGAGGTCGTTGGCGCCGGAGCGGAGCATCTCCGCCGCCCCCTCGGCACCCAGCTTGACCCAGCTCGTCTGGATGTTGGGGATGTGCGGGTGCAGCAACAGCCGGGCCATGGCCGTGACGGCGCGGTTGTCGCGCATCGTCGGGCCGGGCCGGGCGATGCCGGCCAGGTAGACGGGCGCGTTGGTGTGGATGAACGGAAGGGTGACGAACTCGGTGAAGCCGCCCGTCTCCTGCTGGATCTCCGCCAGCGTGCGGAAGTGGCCCAGCCAGTGCCGCGGCTGGTCCACGTGCCCGTACATCATCGTCGAGGACGAGCGGATGCCCAGCTCGTGCGCGGTCCTGATGACCTCGACCCAGGTGGCCGTGGGCAGCTTGCCCTTGGTGAGGACCCAGCGGACCTCGTCGTCGAGGATCTCGGCGGCCGTCCCCGGGATGGAGTCCAGTCCGGCCTCCTTGGCGGCGGCCAGCCACTCGCGGATGCTCATGCCGGTGCGGGTGGCGCCGTTGACGACCTCCATCGGCGAGAAGGCGTGCACGTGCATGCCCGGCACGCGCTCCTTCACCGCCCGCGCGATGTCGAAGTAGGCCGTGCCCGGCAGGTCGGGGTGGATGCCGCCCTGCATGCACACCTCCACCGCCCCGACGTCCCACGCCTGCGCGGCGCGGTCGGCGACCTGGGACAGCGACAGGGTGTACGCGTCGGCGTCCGTGCGCCGCTGGGCGAAGGCGCAGAAGCGGCAGCCGGTGTAGCAGACGTTGGTGAAGTTGATGTTCCGCGTGACGATGTACGTGACGTCGTCGCCCACCACGTCGCGCCGCAGGTCGTCGGCGATGCGGCACAGGGCGTCCAGGGCCGGGCCGTCGGCGTGCAGCAGGGCGAGTGCCTCGGGGTCGGTGAGCCGGGTGGGGTCGTCGGCGGCCTGCTTCAGCGCCTGGCGCACGTCGGCGTCGATGCGCTCGGGCACCATGCCGGGGGCGGCCGCCTCGCGCAGCGCGTCCCAGTCGCCGTACACCTCGTCGAAGTCGTCGCGCCGGTCGCCGGTGCGGCCCTCGGTGTCGATGGTGCGGTGCAGCTCCGTGCGGCCCGAGGGGACGAAGACCTCCTCGGGCTCCTGCCAGGGGCGGCCCTCCACCACGGCGTCCTCGCGCGCCAGGCCCGTCTCCGGGTCGGCCAGCGCCCGGACGTGCGGCAGCAGCCGGGGGTCGAGCCAGGGCTCGCCGCGCTGGATGAATTCCGGGTAGACGCAGAGGCGTTCCCGCAGGCTGAAGCCGGCCGCGGCGGACCGTTCGGCCAGCTCCTCGATCTGCGGCCAGGGGCGCTCGGGGTTGACGTGGTCCGGGGTGATCGGGGAGACGCCGCCCCAGTCGTCGATGCCGGCGCCGATGAGCCGCGCGTATTCGTCGTCGACGAGGTTGGGCGGGGCCTGGAGGCAGGCGGAGGGGCCCATGATGTGCCGGGCGACGGCGACGGTGGCGACCAGCTCGTCCAGCTCGGCGTCCGGCATGCCGCGCATCGCCGTGTCCGGCTTGGCGCGGAAGTTCTGCATGATGAGCTCCTGGATGCCGTGGTAGGCCCGGGAGATGCGGCGCAGGGCGAACAGCGACTCGGCGCGCTCCTCGTACGTCTCGCCGATGCCGAGCAGCAGTCCGCTGGTCAGCGGAACGGAGCTGCGGCCCGCGTCCTCCAGGTGCCGCAGCCGGACGGCGGGCTCCTTGTCGGGCGAGCCGTAGTGCGGGCCGCCGGGCTCGCTCCACAGCCGGGTGGCGGTGGTCTCCAGCATCAGGCCCATGGACGGGGACACCGGCTTGAGGCGCTGGAAGTCGGTCCAGGTCATGATGCCGGGGTTGAGGTGCGGCAGCAGCCCCGTCTCCTCCAGGATGCGGATGGAGATGGCCCGTACGTACGCGATGGTGTCGTCGTACCCGGCGGCCTCCAGCCATTCGCGGGCCTCGGGCCAGCGCTCCTCGGGCTTGTCGCCGAGCGTGATCAGCGCTTCCTTGCAGCCCAGTTCGGCGCCGCGGCGGGCGATGTCCAGGACCTCGTCGGGCGACATGAACATCCCGTGCCCGGCGCGGCGCAGCTTGCCGGGCACGGTGGCGAAGGTGCAGTAGTGGCACTTGTCGCGGCACAGCCGGGTGAGCGGGATGAAGACGCTCTTCGAGTACGTGATGACGCCGGGGCGGCCGGCCGCTTCCAGGCCGGCGTCGCGCACCCGGGCCGCGGACGCGCACAGGTCCGTCAGGTCGTCGCCCCGGGCCTGGAGCAGCACGGCGGCCTCGGCGACGTCCAGCGCGACGCCGTCACGGGCGCGCTTGAGCGCACGCCGCATGGCATTGGCGGTCGGTGCAGCCTGTCCGGGTCGCGGTGCGCTCGAAGTCATTGCACGAGCATACGAGCGGACACTGACACCGCCAGGTACTGGAAGCTTCGGTTCCGTGTGCCTCTCATCACGTCATACGGAGGCACCCTCCGGCCTCTTGCCGGAGCGTCGGCCTACAGGAATTCGGCGTGCGCGTCCAAGGCCCGCAGCACCTCGGCCTCCGGCGCGGACGGCAGCGCCACGACGAGCTCCTCGATGCCCAGACCGGCGTAGTGCGCGAGCTTGCCGGCCGACGGGTGCACGGCGTACGGCACGACGTCCGGCTCTCCGGGCCGCCCCGCCTCCGTCCACACCCGGCGCAGCTCGGGCAGCGTCTCGCGCAGCCCGCTGCCGCCCACCGGCATCCAGCCGTCCGCGTACTCGGCGATGTGCGCGAAGAGCTTCGGCCCGGCCGTTCCGCCGATCAGCGTGCGCGGCCCGACCAGCGGCTCCGCCCCCTTGCGCTCGCGCGGTGGATGCACGGGCTTGGGATGCGCCCAGCTCGCGCCGACGGCGTCGAACTCACCCTCGTAGGCCGTCGGTTCCCCGGACCACAGCGCCCTCATCAGCGCCATCCGGTCGCGCACCAGTGCGCGACGGGTGCTCCACTCCACCCCGTGGTCGGTGGCCTCCTCCACGTTCCAGCCGTAGCCGATGCCGAACGTGAACCGGCCACCGCTGAGGAAGTCGAGGGTGGCCACCTGCTTGGCCAGCACGATCGGGTCGTTCTGGGCGACCAGTGCCACGCCCGTCCCGACCACGATCCGGTGCGTGACCGCGGCGGCCTGCGCCAGCGCGACGAACGGGTCGACGGCACGTCCGTACTCGGGCGGCAGCGGGTCGCCCGTCGGCGCCGGCGTGTCACGGCTGACCGGGATGTGGGTGTGCTGCGGCAGGAAGAGCCCGGCGAAACCGCGCTGCTCCAGCTCGCGGGCCAGCCGTACCGGGCTGATCGTCTCATCGGTGAGGAAGATCGTGGTGGCGATGCGCATGCGGGGGCACCTCCGTCGTGGCGTGGGACCACGGTATGCCCTGCGGTTCCACTTTCGCCCCCGCGACAAACAACCGACACACAACAGACGGACACACGGCCGACGGCACACGTTCCGCTGTGCGCCACCCGGGCGTACAACAGTGTCGCCGGGACACCTGCGAAGGGGGCACGGGCCGATGCACCGACGCGACGTACTCGCCGTGACGGCTGTCGCCGGGGCGGCATGTGTGCTTAACCTCGAAGGCGTGAGCTTCGCCCGCCCCGGTGGCCCGGAACGGGCCGGCGGCGAGGAGACCCGCAGGGTCACCGGCCGGCTGCCGGCCGGTGCTCCGGACTTCGTCCACCTCCCCGTGGAAGTACCGCCCGGAGTCCGCGAGATCGCCGTCGCGTACACCTACGACAGGCCGGCCGTCCCCGCGGGCACCTTGGGCAACGCCTGCGACATCGGCATCTTCGACGAACGCGGCACGGAGCTGGGCGGCGCCGGCTTCCGGGGCTGGTCCGGGGGTGCCCGCACGGAGTTCGCCATCAGCGCCGAACGGGCCACGCCCGGCTACCTCCCCGGCCCCGTGCGCCCCGGCACCTGGCACGTCGTCCTCGGCCCGTACACCGTGGCACCGCAGGGCATGGCCTACGAGGTCACGGTCACCCTGCGGTACGGGGCCCGGGGCGTGCCACCACGGCCCGTGTACCCGCCCCAGCGCGCCCGGGGCCGGGGCCGCGCCTGGTACCGCGGCGACAACCACCTGCACAGCGTCCACTCCGACGGCAAGCGCACGCCGGCGGAGATCGCCGCCGCGGCCCGCGCCGCCGGTCTGGACTGGATCACGACGACGGAGCACAACACCACCTCCTCGCACGCCGCGTGGCAGGGCCTGTGGGGCGACGACCTGCTCGTCCTCACCGGGGAGGAGGTCACGACCCGCAACGGTCACGTCCTGGCCCTGGGCACCGACCCGGGCGTGTTCATCGACTGGCGCTACCGGGCCCGCGACGACGCCTTCCCGCGTTTCGCCGGCAGAATCCGGCAAACGGGCGGACTCGTCGTCCCGGCCCACCCGTACGGCACCTGCGTCGGGTGCAACTGGAAGTTCGGTTTCGACGAGGCGGACGCGGTCGAGGTCTGGAACGGCCCGTACACCCCGGACGACGAGATGGCCGTCGCCGCGTGGGACGCCCTGCTCGTGGCCTCCACCCGTTCCGGGGACCGGCGCTGGCTGCCCGCCATGGGCAACAGCGACGCCCACCGCGAGCCGCAGACCGTCGGCCTCCCCCAGACGGTCGTCCTGGCCGAGGACCTCTCCCGCCCCGCCCTGCTGGCCGGCATCCGGGCCGGCCGCAGCTGGATCGCCAAGTCGGCCGCGGTCGGCCTGTCCTTCACCGTCACGGGCGGCCGTGGCGAACACGCGGGCATCGGCGAGCGGCTGGCCGTCGACGACGACACGGAGGTCACGGTGCGGCTGGACGTGACGGGCGTGCCGGGCTGCGCGGCGTCCCTCGTCACGGACCAGGGCCGGGTGCTGACCGTCCCCGTCCCCGCGGACGGCCGCGTGGAGTGGCGCACGACCCCCGCCCGCTCCGCGTACGTACGGGCGGAGGTCCGGCACCCACCGGCCGACGGCGCCCCGGCCGACCTGCCGGGGGCGATGGCCGCGCTGACGAACCCGGTGTTCCTGGGGCGTCGGCGGTGAGCGGCTACAGGCGCGCGGGCTGGGCCACGGGGTGGACGGAACCGGGGCTGCCGGCGAACACCCGGCTGCTGGTCGCGATCATGTTGGCGGGGCCGCCGGCCACCGTCCAGAAGGTGCCGTTGCCGCTGTAGCGGTAGACGCCGTCCCTGTTGGGGGTGAGGCCGTAGACCGTGTCGTGTGCCACGGCGAACATCGCGCCCGGGCCGCCGATGGCCCGCCATTGGTCGGGGCTGCCGAGGTAGCGCCAGATGTTGCCGCCGGGATCCGTGGCGACCAGCCCCCAGTCCCCGCCGTACAGCATGCGGGCCTCGTTGCCGACCTGTGTCCAGTTCATCCCGTCACCGTTGTAGCGGTAGACCCGCTTCTGATCGGGGGTCAGCCCGTAGACGGATTCGTCGGTCACGGCGAACGTCGCACCCGCCGAGCCGATCTCCCGCCACCGGTGCGGGCTGCCGAGGTACTGGAACAGGGCCCCGGTCGTCGGGTCGTTCGCCACCAGCCCCCAGGTCCCGCCGAAGATGCGGCTCGCCCCGGTGCCCACGGGGGTCCACGAGGTGCCCGTACCGTCGTACCGGTACACGCCGCTCCTGGTCGGGTTGAGTCCGTAGAACCCCTCCGCGGTGACGGCGAACATCGCGCCCGGACCGCCGATGCGGTCCCAGGCCGCTCCCAGCCCGTCGGGGTTCTCGAAGACCATGCGGAGACGGAACACATCGCCGTGCGGCGGCATGGTGGCCAGCAGCCCCATCTGTCCGCCGAACAGCCGGATGATGGGGACCCGGCTGATCCTGCTCCAGGACGTTCCGGATCCGTTGTACCGGAAGGCCCCGAGCCGGTCCGGGGTCAGCGCGCAGCAGGTCGACGATGCGGCCGGTATCAGAGGGCCGGCCTGCGCCTCATGGCGTGCCGCTTCTCCCGGCAGCAGGGGAAAGCCGCCGGTCGCCAGTCCCGCGGCCACCGCCGTGACGCCCAGGGAACGGGCGAGGAAGGACCGGCGTGTCGGGTCGTCGGGCTCGTCGTGTCCGGGGTGCTGCCGCACCCCCGGCTCCCTGGAACTGATCATCGTCTGTCCTCCCGCCGGTCATTGCTTCGGGGCAGGTCGTCCGACAGGCCGTGGCCGTTCGTCCGGGGTGCTGGTCGGCCACCGCAGGGTGAGGGGAAGGGCCACCGCAGGCTGCTGGAAGGGGGGGCCGGTGCCGGGCCGCAGGGCAGGCGCCCGAGGTCGTCCCGGGGCCGCGCATCGGCAGAGTCAGCCGACGCCAGCATGGCACACCTCCGGACGGACGGCGCGACGACGGCGGTACGCGGCGGCCCGGACCTCCTCCCTCCCCGAGGCCCGGGCCGCGCGCGGGCGCATCAGCCGTCCAGGACGCTCAGGTCGATCCGGGCGAGGCGCTCGGGGTCGGTGAGGATGTCGAGGGCCGTGATCCGGCCACCCTGGATCGTGAACGCCATGAGGGACACCGCACGGCCCTCCGCGAGGGCGAGCACACCGGGCGAGCCGTTGACGAGGACCGCGTGCCCGGCCTCCGCGAACCGGGCGAAGGCGATCGCCTGCGAGGCCACCTCGGAGGCGCCGCGGCGGAACACGCTCGGGCGCAGGGCGCCGCCGTCGGAGCGCGCCACGATCTCGGGGTCGAGAACGGCGAGGAGCGCGTCGAAATCACCGCCGCGCGCGGCGGTGAGGAAGGCCTCCACGACCTGCCGCCTGTGGGCCAGGTCCGTGTCGGGGGCGGGCGCGGCGCCCTGGACGCGCCGGCGGGCGCGGCTGGCGAGCTGCCGGGTGGAGGCGGGCGTGCGGCCCAGGACGGGCGCGATCTCGTCGAAGGGGACGGCGAACAGGTCGTGCAGGACGAAGGCGAGCCGCTCGGCGGGGGCGAGGGTCTGCAGGACGACCATGAGGGCGATGCCGACCGAGTCGGCCACGAGTATCTCGTGCTCGGGGTCCATGCCGCGCGGGCTGCTGACGACGGGGTCGGGCAGCTGGACCTGCCCGTCCTGGTCGTACAACGGCTCCTCGCGCCGTGTGGTGCGCGAGCGCAGCATGTCCAGGCACACCCGGCCCACCACGGTGGTCAGCCAGCCGCCCAGGTTCTGCACCTCGGAGACGTCCGAGCGGCTCAGTTTCAGCCATGCCTCCTGGACGGCGTCCTCCGCCTCGCTGAGCGAACCCAGCATGCGGTAGGCGACCGCACGGAGATGGGGACGGTGCTCCTCGAAACACCGGGCCAGGAAATCTTTCTCGCTCACCTGTCACATCCTCGCGGTCCGAACCGTCAGTCCAGTGACGGACGATAACCGCCCCGGCGCGACAGGCACGCCGGGCGATCTGACGTGACGTGAGGGAGGATCTCGTTGAACGGTTCGGGTCAGTCCTCCGCCACCAGCACCGGCGTCGACCGGGTGAGCACCTCGCCCCGGAAGAACGCCGGACTGCGTCGCCGCATCAGCTCCATGAGCACCGCACCGGCGAGCAGCAGGCCCACGCCGATGACGAAGACGGAGCCGACTCCGAACACCGCGCTGCCGCTGCCGTACTCCGGGTCCCACATGTCGTAGAGGGTCTTGCAGAAGACGGCGGCCAGCAGCAGTCCTCCTGTTACCGGGAAGACGCCCTTGAAACACGCGTCCCGCACCGACCGGCGCAGCTCTGCGCGGAAGAACCACGCACACGCGAACGCCGTGATCGAGTAGTAGAAGCAGATCATCAGACCCAGCGCGTAGACCGTGTCGATCAGCACGTTCTCGCTGAGGAAACTCATGACCGCGTAGAAGACGCCGGTGGCCGCTCCGGCCGCGATCGTGGCGCGGCCCGGTGACCTGAAGCGGGGGTGGATGCGCGCGAACGACGGCGGCAGCGCCTGGTACGCGCTCATCGCCAGCACCGTCCGCGCCACCGGCAGGAACGTGGTCTGCAGGCTGGCGGCGGCGGAGGCGAGGACCGCCACGAACAGCAGCACGCCCAGGGCCTTGCCCATGACGGGGCCGGCGAGCGCGGCGAAGACGTTGCCGGCGGTGTCGGGGTTGCCCAGGCCGGTGCCCTCGTCGCCGACGCCGGAGAACATCTGGGCGGCGACGGCGGTCAGCAGGTACGAGCCGACGAGCACGACCATGGCCAGCAGCGCCGCCCGCCCCGGGGTCTTCGCGCTGCCCTCGGTCTCCTCGTTGACCGTCAGACAGGCGTCCCAGCCCCAGTACATGAAGATGGACAGGGAGAGCCCCGCCGTGAAAGCGCTGAAGGACTCGACGCCGAAGGGGTTCAGCCACGTCCACGAGAAGCCGATGGAGCCCGCGAGCCCACCGGTGGACGCCTTGGACAGGGCCATCGCGACGAAGACGGCCAGCACGGCCAACTGCAGCCCCACCAGCGCATACTGCACGCCCTTGGTGGCGGTCATCCCGCGGTAGCTGACGGCCGTCGCGACGGCGATGAAGGCGAGGCACGTCGCGACGTGCACCACCCGGTCGTCGTCGAGGGCTGCGATCCGGTCGCTGCCGGTGAGTTCGCCCAGCAGCAGGTAGAAGAAGGAGGTCGCGACGCCCGCGAGGTTCGAGAGCACGATGATGGTCGCGATGACCAGCCCCCAGCCGCACATCCAGCCGACCCGGGGCCCGAAGGCCCGCACGGTCCAGGTGAAGGACGTGCCGCAGTCGGGCAGGGCGCTGTTCAGCTCGCGGTAGGCGAAGGCCACCAGCAACATCGGGAGGAAGCCCGCGAGGAAGACGGCGGGCATCTGCACTCCGACCTGGCCGACCGTCGGGCCGAGGGTGGAGGTCAGGCAGTAGACGGGCGCGACGGTGGAGATCCCGATGACGGCGCTGCCCAGCAGGCCGACGGAATTGCCGCTGAGTCCCTTGGTGCGCACTTCTCCGGCGTCGCTGCCCGCGACGCTCATTACCGTGTCTCCGGCCTGTGGCCGCGGATGTACCTGAACCATGGCGAGGACGTTAGGCGCTGCTGTTTCCGCATCCGGAGGATTACCTTCCGAGGCCACCGCCTTGAACCCTCCCACCCACAGGGGGACTTGACCTTGCAAACAAAGCCAACGTCGAGGTTACGGCCGGTAACACCAAGGAGGAAACGCTTCTGCTGCCCCTGCGGGAACCGCAGCCCCGCCCCTTTTGTCCTGGTTCAAATTTTTCCCGTGGCCACCGTCTCCGTGTCCCGCCCCGAACGCAGCACCCGCCCCGGCACCTCCCCCGTGACCACGTCGTGGCGGATCGCCTCCACCCCGTTCACGCGGACGCTCACCACCCCCACGGCCCGGGAATCCAGGCGCGCCCCGCCTCCCGGCAGGTCGTGCACCAGGGCCGCCGCGCCCGCGTCGATCCGCTCGGGGTCGAAGAGCACCAGGTCGGCGTACCAGCCCTCGGCGATCCGGCCCCGTCCGCGCAGCCCGAACAGCCGCGCCGGCTCGTCGCTCAGCATCCGTACGGCCCGCTCCAGCGAAACCAGCCGCCGTCCGCGCAGGCAGTCGCCGAGGAAGCGCGTCGTGTAGGGGGCCCCGCACATGCGGTCCAGGTGGGCGCCCGCGTCGGAGCCGCCGAGCAGGACGTCCTCGTGGTCCCAGGCCCGGCGGCGCAGCTCCCAGCTGGCGGGGTCGTTGTCCGTGGGCATGGGCCACAGGACCGTGCGCAGGCCGTCGGCGGCGCAGATGTCGACCAGCGTCGCGAAGGGGTCCGTGCCCCGCTCGGCGGCGACGTCACGGACGACGCGGCCGGTCAGGCCCTCGTTCTCCGGCGTGTACGTGTCGCCGATGACGTACCGGCCGAAGTCGGTCAGGCGGCGGAAACCGGCCGCCTGAGGGCTCGCCGCGCCGCGCAGCATCCGTTCCCGTACCGCCGCATCGCGCAGCAGGGCGATGCGTTCCGGCACCGGCAGCCCGAGGACCTCGCCCCACCCGGGCAGGAGGTTGAGTGCACAGAAGGTGCCCAGCGACATGTTCATGGGCGTGAGGATCGGCATGGTCAGGGCGACGATCCGGCCGCCGGCCGCGCGGGCGCGCTCGCTCGCGGCGAGCTGGTGCGGGACGCGTCCGGGGGCGGCGGACTCGATGGTGAGGACGTTCCAGTTCAGCGGCCGCCCGGCGGCCGAGGTGAGCGCCGCCAGGAGGTCGGCCTCCTCCTCGGTGAACCGGTCCAGGCACCCGGTCACGATGGCCTCCAGCTGGGTGCCCTCGTGCTCGCCCACCGCGCGCGCGAGGGCGAGGAGTTCACCGGGCGGGGCGTGGCGGGAGGCGACGGGGTTGCCGTCGCCGTCGGAGTGGGTGGTCGACCGGGTCGTGGACAGGCCCCAGGCGCCGGCGTCCATGGCGTCGTGCAGGAGGGCCGTCATCCGCCGCAGCTGGCTCTCGTCGGGCGTGCCGCCGATGGCGGCCGGGCCCATGGCGTAGCGGCGCAGCGCGCAGTGTCCGACCATGAAGCCCGCGTTGACGGCCGTCCGTCCGTCGAGCGCGTCGAGGTAGTCGCCGAAGGACGACCAGCTCCAGGGGGCACCCTTTTCCAGGGCGTCCAGCGACATGCCTTCGACCTTGCTCATCATCCGGCGCGTGTAGTCGGCGTCCGCCGGCTGCGCGGGGTTGAGCGGGGCGAGGGTGAAGCCGCAGTTGCCGCCGACGACGGTGGTGACGCCGTGGCTCAGGGACGGGGTGGCGCAGGGGTCCCAGAAGAGCTGCGCGTCGTAGTGGGTGTGCGGGTCGACGAAGCCGGGGGCGAGGACGAGCCCGCGCGCGTCCTCCTCGGTGCGGGCCCTGGCGCCGACCCTGCCGCCCGCCTTGACCCCGGACACGGCCCGGTCGACGACCGCTATCCGCCCGTCCCGTATGCCGACGTCGGCGACGTAGGACGGGGTTCCGGTGCCGTCGACGACGGTGGCGCGGCGGATGAGGTGGTCCAACACGGTCGGGTCCTCTCGCTCGGCGACGCGTCACCCCACTCGGTGGACCCGTCGCGAAGTCGTCGGTCCGGGAGACGGGACGTACGGCGTGCGGGGCCGGGGCGGCGACCCGGGAGGCGCCGCCCCGGTGCAAAGGGGCCACCGGCTCAGGCCCGGGCGGCGGCCTGGCGGTAGCGCGTGGTGCGGTGGACCGGATCGGTGTCGATCTTCGGGATCACGTGCTCCCCGATGAGCCGGATGGTGCGCAGGGTGTCCTCGTAGGGGATCCCGATGGGCAGCCCGAAGGACAGCTGGTCGGCACCGGCCTGCTCCCAGCGCTTGCACTGCCGGAAGACCTCGTCGGGGTCGCCGCAGATCATCAGCTCCTCCGCGATCAGCAGCTCGATGATCTCCTCCGTGTACTCGGGCAGCAGCTCGGGCCACTCGGGGATGCCGTCGGGGCGCGGGAAGGTGTCGTGGTAGCGGAAGAGCAGCGACTGCAGGTAGTGCAGGCCGCCGCGGGCCGCGACGGCGACGGCCTCCTGGTGCGTCTCGGCGCAGATGGCGGTGGAGGTGACCATCACGTTGTCGTTGACGAAGTCGCCGACCGCCCGGGCCGACGCGATGGCCGTCTTGTACGAGTCGACGACCCACTCCATGTCGGAGACCTTCTGCACGCTGAAGCCGAGGACGCCCAGCCCCTTGCCGGCCGCCATCGCGTACGAGGAGGGCGACCCGGCGGCGTACCACATGGCGGGGTGGGACGGCCCGTACGGCTTGGGCAGGATCCTGCGCGGCGGCAGCGACCAGTACGTGCCGGAGAAACCGCCGTACTCCTCCTCGCGCCACATTCTGGGGAACTCGGCGATCGTCTCCTCCCAGATCTCCTTCGTGACGTTCATGTCGGTCACGCCCGGCAGGAAGCCGAGGATCTCGTGGCTGCCCGCGCCGCGGCCGGTGCCGAACTCGAAGCGGCCGCCGGAGAGGTGGTCGAGCATGGCGGCCTTCTCGGCGACCTTGGCGGGATGGTTGACCTGCGGGAGCGGGTTGAAGATGCCGGAGCCGAGGTGGATGCGTTCGGTGGCGTGGGCGAGGTAGCCGAGGAAGACGTCGTTGGCGGACAGGTGCGAGTACTCGTGCAGGAAGTGGTGCTCGGACGCCCAGGCGTACTTGAAGCCCGACCGGTCCGCCTGGATGACGTATTCGGTCTCCTCCATCAGCGCGTGGTGCTCGGCCTGCGGGTCGGTGCGCGATCGGCTCGCCGGTACGTAGCCCTGTACGAAGATCCCGAATTCCACGGAGGTCACCGCCCGCCTTCCGAGTTTTCTGACGTAGCGTCAGATTAGGATGAGGCGACTCTGGCACCGGGCCCCTGGACCGTCAAGGGCGCGGTGGGGGCCGGACCCGGCCGCGCGGGCGGCCCTACGGGGGCAGTGGCGTCCCCGCGAGCCAGCCGCCGTCCACGACGAACGGCTGCCCCGTGACGTACGAGGAGTCGTCGCAGGACAGGAACAGCGCCACCCGCGCCATCTCCTCCGGCCGCCCGATCCGTCCCAGGGGCACGAGCTTCCCGAAGTACGCGTCCATCTCCTCCCGGGCCACCTTCCCGCCGGGATTGGTCATGGGGGTGTCCACGCCGCCCGGGCACAGGGCGTTGACGCGGATGCCCTGACCGGCCAGTTCCAGCGCCACGACCCGGGTCATGGCCACGACGGCGGCCTTCGTCGCCGCGTAGGCGACGAGCGAGGGCAGGCCCGACAGTGCGGCGTAGGAGGCGGTGTTGACGATCGTGCCGCCGCCGGCCGCCGCCAGCTCGGGCGCCGCCGCCCGCATCCCCAGGAAGGGTCCGGTCTGGTTGATCCGCACCGCTTCCTCGTACGTGGCCAGCGAGGTCTGCGCCAGGGCGCGGCGGGGGGCGATGCCGGCGTTGTTGACGAGCCCGTCGAGTTTGCCGAACGTCCTCGTGGTGAAGGCGAGAGCCTCGGCCCAGTCGGCTTCCTCGCCCACGTCCAGATGGACGTAGCGGGCAGCGCTGCCGATCTCCTCGGCGAGTGCCCGCCCGGCGTCGTCCCGCACGTCGGCCAGGACGACCCGGGCGCCCTCGGCCGCGAAGAGCCGTGCCTCCTGTTCGCCCTGGCCGCGGGCCGCGCCCGTGATGAGCACGACGCGGCCGTCCAGCTTGCCCATGCGCTTCCCTCCGCCCGTCTAGAGGTGCAGGTGCGGTGCCACATCGGCGGCGAAGGCCGCCATCTGGTCGAGGAGTTCGGTGACGTCCCGGCTGCGGAACCGCACCTGGATCTGGTCGGCTCCCATCTCCCCGTACGCGCGAAGCGACGCGGCCAGCTCCTGCGCGTCACCGGTCAGCATGCGCGGGCCCGGGTCCCATCCGGGCCGGCCGACGTACAACGGCTCGGCGATGGCGCCCACGGCGAACGGGCCGGTCCGTCCGGCCTCCTCGCGCAGCCGCCGCAGGTGCGCGATCCGCCCCGGCAGCCGGTCGCGCGCATCGCCCTGGGACAGCCAGCCGTCGCCGCGTTGCGCCGCCCGGCGCAACGCGGCGGGCGAGGAGCCGCCCACCCACAGCGGCGGGCGGGGCGTGCGGGCGGGGCGCGGGGCCTGGCCCAGGTCGTGGAAGGCGAACCGCTCGCCCCGGAAGGCGGGGAACTCCTCCGGCCCGAGGGCCTCCTTCAAGGCGTCGACCGTCTCGTCCAGGATCGCGCCGCGGCGCCCGAAGTCGACGCCCAGCGCCTCGAACTCCTCCTGTACGTGCCCCGCGCCCACGCCGAGGACCAGCCGGCCGCCCGCGAGCCGGTCGACCGTCGCGTACTGCTTCGCCGTGAGCAGCGGGTGCCGCAGGGCGGCGACGGCGACGTGGCTGAGCAGCAGGACGCGTTCGGTGACGGCGGCGAGGTGGGCGAGGGTGGCCACCGGGTCGTACCAGACGGTGCCCATGGCGGCCGCGAGCCGTCGCGGCACGGCCACGTGGTCGCAGGTGGCCACGTAGGCGAAGCCGAGGCGGTCCGCGGCCCGGGCGGTCTCGCGCAGCTCGGCGGGGCCCGCCGCGGCCTCCCAGGGCTCGGCGAAGAGCGTGGACTGCGCCTGCACGGGCAGCTGCAGCCCGTACGACAGCCTGCCCTCCGGCAGCACCCGCAGGCCGTGCGGCGGACTGCCGGGGTCAGACACCGGGCCAGAGCCCGTCGGGGGTGAGCCCGAGCAGCTCGATGGCGTTGCCGCGCACCACGCGCTCGACGGTGACGGGGTCCAGGTGGGCCATCTGTTCCTCGGCCACCTCGCGCGACCTGGGCCAGGTGGAGTCGGAGTGTGGGTAGTCGGTCTCGTAGAGGACGTTGCGGGCACCGATGGCGTCGAGGTTGCGCAGACCGAAGGCGTCGTCGAAGAAGCAGCCGTACACGTGCCGGGAGAACAGCTCGGACGGCGGGCTGAGCACCTTGTCCGCGACGCCGCCCCAGCCGCGGTTCTCCTCCCACACCGTGTCCGCGCGCTCCAGGAGGTACGGAATCCAGCCGATCTGCCCCTCCGCGTACATGATGCGCAGGCCCGGGAAACGGTCGAAGGTGCCCGACATCAGCCAGTCGGCCAGCGAGAAGCAGCAGTTGGCGAAGGTGAGCGCGGAACCGACGGCCGGCGGCGCGTCCGCGGAGGTGGACGGCATCCGGGAGGAGGAGCCGATGTGCATGGCGATGACGGTCCCGGTCTCCTCGCACGCACGCAGGAAAGGGTCCCAGTCGTCGCTGTGCACCGACGGCAGGCCGAGGTGGGGCGGTATCTCGGAGAAGCACACGGCGCGCACGCCCCGGGCGGCGTTGCGCCGCACCTCGTCGGCGGCCAGGCGGGCGTCCCACAGCGGGACGATCGCGAGCGGGATCAGCCGGCCGTGCGCGGCCGGACCGCACCACTCCTCGACCATCCAGTCGTTGTACGCGCGCACGCACAGCAGGGCCAGCTCGCGGTCCGCGGCCTCCGCGAAGGTCTGACCGCAAAAGCGCGGGAACGTGGGGAAGCAGAGCGCGGACTGGACGTGGTTGAGGTCCATGTCGGACAGGCGCTCGGGGACGCTGTACGACCCCGGCCGCATCTGTTCGTAGGTGATTCCTTCGAGCCGGATCTCATCCCTGGAGCATCCAACGGCGGTATCCAGCCGCGTGAGGGGACGGAACAAATCCTCATAGACCCACCAGTCCGCCACCGGTCCGTCGTCGCCGGGGGCGCCCATGACGGGCGCGAAGCGCCCGCCGGCGAAGGTCATGCCCTTGACCGGAGCCCTGACGATGCGGGGCCCGACGTCGCGGAATTTCGCCGGAAGCCGGTTCCGCCAGACGTCGGAGGGCTCGACCGTGTGGTCGTCCACCGAGATGATCTTGGGGAAGCTCACCATGGCCGACACGGTAGCGCCGCCCTGACGGTTCGTCAGCAACATGAGCGGACGCCCCTTGGCGGACCGTGCGGAGAGGCCGGACCCCTGCTGACGCAGAGGCCCTGAACAAGGCAGACTGGCCGGTGCGACCGAGCAGGACAGGCAGGGGGTCACGATGGCCGGCGACACAGGGCACGGGCAGCAGCTGCGCTTCACCGTGCTCGGGCCCGTCCGCGCCTGGCGCGGAGACGAACCGCTCCACACCGGATCGCCCCAGCAGCGGGCCCTGCTCGCGGCCCTGCTGCTGCGCGGCGGACGCACCGCCACCGCGCCCGAGCTCGTCGACGCCCTGTGGGGCGAGGAGCCCCCGCACGCGGCCCTCGCCGCCCTGCGCACGTACGCCAGCCGGCTGCGCAAGGCGTTCGGCCCCGCCGCCGAGGCGCTCGTCAGCGAATCCGGCGGCTACGCGATACAGGTGGGGCTCGGCGGCCTGGACATCGACACCGCCGAGCGCCTGGCCGCCGACGCCGACAAGGCACGCGGCGCGGGCGACCGCTGCCGCGCCCGCGACCTGATGAACGAGGCGCTCGCACTGTGGGACGGCGAACCGCTGGCGGGCCTGTCCGGCCCGTACGCCGACACCCAGCGCGCCCGCCTGGAGGAGTGGCGGCTCACGCTCCTGGAGACCCGGCTCGACCTCGACCTCGAAGTCGGCTGCCACGCGGAGGCCGTCTCCGAGCTCACCGCGCTGACCGCCGCCCACCCACTGCGCGAGCGGCTGCGCGAACTGCTGATGGTCGCCCTCTACCGCAGCGGCCGCCAGGCCGAGGCCCTCGCCGTCTACGCCGACACCCGGCGGCTGCTCGCCGACGAGCTGGGCGTCGACCCCTGCCCCGAGCTCTCCGAGCTCCAGCAGCGCATCCTCAACGCCGACGCCGACCTCAACGTCCACTTCTCCACCTCCGACCGGCCCGCCGCCGGCCCGACCTTCATCCGGCCCGCACAGCTGCCGGCGACCGTCTCCGACTTCACCGGCCGGGCCGCCTTCGTCGACGAGCTCAGCGACCAGCTCGCGACGGCCGAGGGCCGCGTGATGGCCGTCTCGGCGGTGGCGGGCATCGGCGGCGTGGGCAAGACGACGCTCGCCGTGCACGTCGCGCACGCGGCCCGGCACCACTTCCCCGACGGCCAGCTCTACGTCGACCTGCAGGGGACCGGGCCCGTGGTCGTCGAACCGGAGGCCGTGCTGGGCGCCTTCCTCAGGGCCCTCGGAGTGCCGGATTCCGGTATTCCGGAGGGGGCCGAGGAGCGCGCCGCCCTCTTCCGCTCCACCCTCGACGGCCGCCGCGTCCTGGCTTTGCTGGACAACGCCCGCGACGCCGCCCAGGTCCGCCCGCTGCTCCCGGGCAACGAGGGCTGCGCCGCCCTCGTCACCAGCCGCTCCCGCATGGTCGACCTCGCCGGAGCGCACCTGGTCGACCTGGACGTGATGAGCCCCGAGGAGGCGCTCGTCCTGTTCACCCGCATCGTCGGCGCCGAGCGGGTCGGCTCCGAGCGCGACGCCGCCATGGACGTCGTCGCCGCCTGCGGCTTCCTGCCGCTCGCCATCCGCATCGCCGCCTCCCGGCTGGCCGCCCGGCGCACCTGGACCGTCTCGGTGCTGGCCCGCAAGCTCGGCGACGAACGACGCCGCCTGGACGAACTGCGCGCGGGCGACCTGGCCGTCAAGGCCACCTTCGAGCTCGGCTACGGCCAGCTGGAGCCCGGCCAGGCCCGTGCCTTCCGCCTCCTCGGCCTCGCCGACGGCCCCGACATCTCGCTCGCCGCCGCGGCCGCCCTGCTCGACCTGGGCACCGACGACACCGAGGAGCTGCTGGAGTCGCTGGTCGACACCTCGCTCCTGGAGTCCGCCGCCCCGGGCCGGTACCGCTTCCACGACCTCGTACGCCTCTACGCGCGTTCGTGCGCCGAGCGCGACGAGCAGCCGCCCGCCGAGCGGGACGCGGCCATGTCGCGACTGCTGGACTTCTACCTCGCGACGACAGCGGGCGTGTACGTCCTGGAGCGCCCCGGCGACCAGCTCCTCGCCCACCTGACGCCGACCACCCACCCGGGGCTGACCTTCACCGACCGCACGGCGGCCGGCGACTGGCTGTTCGCGGAGGCCGGCTGCCTGCTGGCGTGCGTGCGCCAGCACGCCGGCGGCACCGGCGGCACACTGCGGCGCGCCGTGGACCTGCTACTGGCCGCCAAGGACCTGGCCGAGTCCGGCGCCTACTCCCGCCAGTACGAGCAGGCCGCCGTGGCGTTGCTCGCCACCGCCCGGGCGACCGGCGACGCCCGCGCGGAGGGCCGTGCCCGGACCGTGCTGACCCACGTGCACAACTGCGCGGGCCGGTTCGACCAGGCCGACGAGCAGGCCCGGCACGCCGTCCTGCTCGGGCGCGCGCACCAGGACCCCATCCCCTGCTGCTACGCCGCCAACAACCGCGGCATCACCGCCATGTACCAGCACCGCCACGAGGACGCCGAGGCGTACATCGGCCAGGCCCTCGCCGCCTTCCGCGCCGACGGCAACAAGCCTGGCGAGGCCAGCGCGCTGTGCAATCTCTCCCGCGCCCACCTGGCCACCGGGCGGATCCAGTCGGCCGTGCACCTCGCCGAGCAGGGGATCGCCCTCTACCGCGAGTCCAACGTCTCCTGGCGGCTCGCCAACGCCCTGTACGCCTACGGCGTCGCCCTCACCCAGGCCGGCCGCCACGAGGAGGCCATGGCACGGCTCGCCGAGGCCCTGCCGGTCTTCCGGGACAACCGGCAGCGGCTGTGGGAGGGCATGACCCTCTTCCGCATGGCCGAGCTCTTCCTCGCCATGCACGAGCCCGCCAAGGCTGCGGCCCACGCCGAGCAGGCGCTGGCCCAACTGCGCGGCATCGGCGGCGAATGGCGGCGCGCGAACATCCTGACCGTCCTGGGCCGCTCCCTGGACGTGTTCGGGCAGTCGGGCCGCGCGCACGCCTGCTGGACGGAGGCGCTGGCCATCTTCGACCAACTGGGCGCGGCGGAGGCGGCCGAGGTGCGCGGCCTGCTGGCCCCGGTGGCGGCGGCGTAGGGCCGGGGAGCACGAGGCGGCACATCCCTTGGCGGGGCTTCGTGCTGCCCTGCCCTGCCCTGCCCTTGCGCGGGCCCTGCGCGGGCCACGCAAGGGGCCGCGCAAGGCCCGCAGGAGGGCGGCGTACGGGCCCGCGTACGGGCGGCGTACGAGCCGCGTACGAGCCGCGTCGGAGCCCGGAAAACCCTGTCACGTGCCCGTTCATCGATCGTTTATCGCGACCCGCCAATCTAAGGGATGTCGATCCGTCGCGTCGGGGGGCAGGCGGGTCGTAGGTGAGGCCTCACCTCTAGGGTGAACAGCCCTATGCCCGTCCGGCGGTCCTCGGGGGAATCGCCGGGCGGGTTCTGCAATCACCCCATCAGCCTGAACGACTCGCACTGACCATCATCGGAGTTGACACCATGAGCGATGACACGAAGCTCAAGCCGCCCGTCGTTGCCAAGCCGCAGGACGACCACGTGACCGACCTCCCGCTCGGTGCGGCCAAGGCGGGAGACGGTCCGGTCACCCCCCAGGACGACCACGTGACGGGCGAGCCGTCGCTCGCGATGAAGGACGACCACGTCACCGACGTTCCGGCGTTCGTGATGAAGGACGACCACGTGACGACCGAGAAGCCGTTCTGACCGACCTGGTCCGTGCGCAGGGGAGCTTCCGCCAGACATCGGCCGGAAGCTCCCGGACCGCACTGCCTCTCCGGGGTGAACGGGGGCACGGGGGAACCACCTCGGGGAAGACCGACGGGTAGCTCAACGGGGGAACGTACGGGGGCCCGTCGGTAGCACGATGCACAAGGGACACGGCCCTTCAGGGGGAGGGACGAAGGGCACGGTCCAACGGGGGATCAGCACCACCGGGGGCGGACACAGTCCGAAGGCCCATAGCGGGGGGACCGCCAGGGGCCGGCGCCGACGGCATGGAGGGGGAGCCGTCGGTGCCGGCCCCTGCGGCTGCCCGAAAGTTTTCGGCCGAACGCCGTACGCCAACGCGGCGCACCGGTACGTTTGCCGACAAAGCACCACTGACGACCCACGCATCACAACCCCCGATCAGAGGAGCAGCGATGAAACCCACGATGACGGACCACGGCTCGGCCCGCGGCTCGAAGGCACTCGTCATCCTCGGCCTCGCCACGGCTGCGGCCATCATCGGCGCGGTGCCGGCGGCTGCCGACGACCACTCCACCTCCACCGCCCTGCAGTCCCCGCCGGTGGCCGGGAAGATATTCGACGACCACTCCACCGGCGTCCTCGCCCGCCTCAACGGCGGTGCCGACGACCACAGCACCACCATCGACAACACCCTGCGCCTCACCTGACCTCGCCCGACGGCAGCGCCGCCGGAGCGGCGCTGCCCAGGGGGCAGCGCGCCCGGGCACGGGCGCGGCGACGAGCCGGAGGGTGGGCCCGACGGCGGCGGCGCGCTGCCCCTCTCGCGCGACGAGGAGCGCGTCGGTACCGCGCTATGACGAGCCCGTGCCGTCGCCGCACCGGCCGGAGCGGGCGGCCCGCTCGCGCAGCTGCCCCTTGCGCACCTTTCCCGACGCGTTGCGCGGCAGTTCCGCCACGAACTCCACTTCGCGCGGCACCTTGTAATTGGCCATCTCCCGTCGCGCCCAGGCGATCAGCTCGTCCGGCGTGACGTCCGCGCCGGCCCCGCCCCCACCCCCGGTCCGCCGCACGGCGAACGCCTTGCCGACCTCACCGAGCCGCGCATCCGGCACCCCGACGACGGCGACCTCCGCGATGCCCGGATGCCGGGCGAGGACCTGTTCGATCTCGGCGGGATAAGCGTTGAAGCCACCCACGATGAACATGTCCTTCACGCGATCGGTGACCCGCAGATTGCCGTCGGCGTCCAGCACGCCGACGTCACCCGTGCGCAGCCACCCATCGGGCCCCAGCACCTGCGCCGTGGCCTCGGGGTCCTCGAAGTAGCCGGACATCACCTGGTACCCGCGCACCAGGATCTCGCCGGCCTCACCGGGCGCCGCCGCGGCCCCGCCGGGGCCGGCCACCCGGACCTCGGTGTCCGGGACGGCCCGGCCCGACGTCCCCGCGACGACCTCCGCCGGGTCACCACGCCGGCACATCGTGACCACTCCGGTCGCCTCGCTCATGCCGTAGGCGGTCAGCACGGTGGGGATCGCCAGCTCGCCCCGCAGCCGGTCGATCAGCAGCCGGGGCACGACCGCCGCCCCCGTCACGACCACCCGCAGCGACGAGAGGTCGTACGTCGCCCGGGCCGGGTGGTCCAGGAGCGCCTGCAGGAGCGTGGGCGGTCCGGGCAGGACCGAGATGCGTTCGGCCGCTATGCGGGCCGGCACGGACTCCGGGGTGAAGACGGGCTGCGGAACCATCGTCGCGCCCCGCATCACCGAGGCGATGACCCCCGCCTTGTAGCCGAAGGTGTGGAAGAACGGGTTCACGATCAGATAGCGGTCTCCTTCCTGCAGTCCGGCCAGTTCGCCCCAGACCCCGAACGCACGGAGCGTCTGGGCGTGGGTGATGACGGCGCCCTTGGGCTCGCCCGTGGTGCCCGAGGTGAAGAGGATGTCCGAGGCCGAGCCGGGCACGACGGCCCCGGCCCGGGCCCGTACAGCGGTGCCGGACACGGCGTCCCCGGCGGCGAGGAACTCCTTCCACGTGCGGAAATCGGCAGGTGCGGCGTCCGCCAGGACGACCACGTCCCGCAGATGCGGCAGCCCGGGCAGCGGCCCCGCCCCCGGCACGCCCCCCGGCCGCCCCACACCGGGGACGGCACGCCCGGCGGCGCTGCGCAGCGCCGCCACGTAGGAAGTGCCGAGGAAGGTACCGGTGACGAAGAGCAGCCGGGCCCGCGTGCGCGCCAGCACCTGGGCCGCCTCGGCCCCCTTGAAGCGGGTGTTGACCGGGACGAGCACGGCACCGGCCGTGACCGCGCCGAGGGCGGAGACGATCCAGTCCGGCGTGTTCGGCGCCCAGACCGCGACCCGGTCGCCGGCCTCGACCCCTGCGGCGAGGCACGCGGCGGCGGCCCGCTCGATCTTCTCCCCCAACTGCCGGTAGGTGATCCGGACCCGGCCGTCGACCACGGCCTCGCGCTCCGCGTATCGCTCGGCAGCCGTACGGACGAGACCGGGTATCGAGCCGAATTCCAGGTCACCGCGCATCGCATGCCCTCTTCCGCCCCGGGCCGGCCCGCCCCCCGGCGGGCTAGCTGACGGCACGTCAGATTAGCGATAGCCTTCCGCGCTGTCAGCACCGACAGCACGGAGGTGGCGATGACGGCAACACTCAAGGACACCACTGCGATCGTCGGCATTGGCCAGACCCCCTTCTCCCGCCAACTCGCCGCATCCGAAAAGACCTTGGCCTGCCAGGCCGTCCTGGCCGCCCTGGACGACGCGGGCATCTCCCCCTCCCACGTGGACGCCTTCGCCTCGTACAGCATGGAGACCACCGACGAGGTCGAGATCGCCAAGGCCATCGGCGCAGGTGACGTGACCTTCTTCTCCCGCGTCGGCTACGGCGGGGGCGGCTCCTGCGCGACCGTCGCCCACCTCGCCGCCGCCCTCACCACCGGCCAGGCGACCGTCGGCGTCGCATGGCGCTCACGCAAGCGCGGCTCGGGCCCCCGCCCCTGGCGCGACACCCGGGCCCAGCTGCCCGTCCCCGGGCAGTGGACCCGTCCGTATGGACTGCTCCGCCCCGCCGACGAGATCGCCATGCTCGCCCGCCGCTACATGCACGAGTACGGCGCGACGCGCGACCACTTCTTCAACGTCGCCCTGGCCTGCCGCAACCGCGCCAACCAGAACCCCGCCGCGATGATGTACGAGCGCCCGCTGACCCGCGAGAGCTACATGGCCTCCCGCTGGATCAGTGAGCCGCTGTGCCTCTTCGACAACTGCCTGGAGACGGACGGTGCGCTGGCGTGCGTGATCGTCGCCGCGGACCGCGCCCGCGACTGCCGGCACCGCCCGGTCTATGTGCACTCCGCCGCGCAGGGCCTGCCGCCCCAGCACCACGGCATGGTCAACTACTGGGCGGACGACCCGCTGGCCGGCCCGTCCTGGACCGCCGCCCGGCAGCTGTGGAAGGCGGCCGACTTCGGCCCGGCGGACGTCGACGTCGCGCAGATCTACGACGCGTTCACCCCGCTCATCCCCCTCTCGCTCGAAGGCTATGGCTTCTGCGGCCGCGGCGAGGGCGCGGCCTTCTCCGAGGGCGGCGCCCTCGAACTCGGCGGCCGGCTTCCGGTCAACACCGCCGGCGGCGGTCTCAGCGAGGCTTACGTCCATGGCTTCAACCTCATCAACGAGGGTGTCCGGCAACTCCGCGGCACCTCCACCGCGCAGGTGCCCGGCGCCTCGACGTGCCTGGTCACGGCAGGCGAGGGCGTCCCCACTTCAGCACTGCTGCTGAGGAGTTGAGTGCTCATGTCCTCCATGATGAAGGGCACCACTGACAACGGCCTGCTGCTGCCCGTGCCGGACGAGGACGGGCAGCCCTTCTGGGACTTCGCCGCCCGCGGTGAGCTGCGCGTTCAGGGCTGCACAGGCTGCCGCAGGCTCCGTTTCCCGCCCCGGCCCTGCTGCCCGCACTGCCGGTCGTTCGCCGCCGAGTGGCGCCGGATGTCCGGGCGTGGCCGCATCTGGTCGTACGTCCTGCCTCACCCGCCTCTCCTGCCCGGCTACGCAGATCTGGCCCCGTACAACGTCATCGTCGTCGAGCTCGCGGACGCCCGGGGCATCCGCCTCGTGGGCAATCTCGTCGCCCACCCCGACGCCCCGCTCGGCTCCGCCGATCCGGCCGGCCTGCGGATCGGCGCGCCCGTCGAGGTCGCCTTCACGGAGATCGCCCCCGGCGTCACCGTCCCCCGCTGGCTGCTGGAGCGCCCATGACGCTGCGCACGGAACGGCGCCCGGACGGCGTCGCCCTCGTCACCCTCGACCGCCCCGAGCGGCACAACGCCATCGACCTCGCCACCGCCAGGCAACTGGAAGACGCCTGGCGGGAGTTCCGCCGGGACGACTCCGTGCGGGCCGTGGTGCTCACCGGCGCCGGCGATCGCGCCTTCTGCACGGGCATCGACCGCACCGCCGACGTCCCTCAGCCGTGCTCGCCGTACTCGATGGACGATCCCCTGCGCACCATCGGCCCCAAGGCCGCCGACCTGTGGAAGCCCGTCATCGCCGCGGTCGGGGGCATGGCCTGCGGCGGGGCGTTCTACCTCCTCGGCGAGGCGGAGTTCGTCGTCGCGTCCGAGAACGCGTCCTTCTTCGACCCGCACACGTCCTACGGCATGGTCAGCGCGTACGAGTCCGTGCACATGGCCCAGCGCATGCCGCACGGCGAGGCCGCCCGGATGGCCCTGATGGGTACGGCGGAGCGCCTCTCGGCGCGCCGGGCGTACGAGATCGGGCTGGTGTCGGAGCTGACCCCGCCCGGCGGGGCCACGTCCGCGGCCCTGCGGGCCGCCACCGTCATCGCCTCGTATCCCACCGCACCGGTCCAGGGCACCGTCCGCGCCCTGTGGGCGGCCCGGGAGGCCGCCGCCGCACACGCCACGGCTCTGGCCCCCCACCTGATCTCCCTGGGCAACCTCTCCGCGGCGGACCAGCAGGCGCGCTTCGCATCACGCACGAACGACTACCGGCTGCGGTGAGGGCGCGGACCGGTGCCGCACACCGGTCCGCGGGTCAGCGCCGTGACTGCCCGGTCCCCTTCGCGGCGTCCAGCGCGTACACGCACCGGTCCTTGCTGCAGGCGTACACCACGCCGGCGGCAGCCACCGGCGAACCCGTGATCTCCCCGCCCGTGGCGAGCTTCCACCGCAGCTGGCCCCCGGCGGCGTCCACCGTGTACAGGCAGTGGTCCGCGGACCCGAAGTGCACCCGCCCGTCGGCGACGACGGGCGCGCCGATGATGTCGCCACCCGCGGCGAACCGCCACTTGGGGGTGCCCGTGACCGCGTCCAGCGTGTACAGCGCGCCACCGCTGCCCAGGTGCACGGCGCCGGACGCGACGAGCACCGGCTCCGTGGACTGGCGGGCCTCCGTCGCTATGCGCCAGCGGTCGCGGCCGGTCGCCGCGTCCAGGGCGTAGACCGTGCCCAGATAGTCGGCGATGTACACGCCGCCGCCCGTGACGGCGGGACCGGGGGCGAACGCGGGCGGGCTCAGGAAGACCGCCGGCGCCTCGAAGCGCCAGCGCACGTCCCCGCGCGCCACGTCGATGGCCAGCACGCGCGTCCCGGCCGCAACGTAGACCATGCCGTCCGGCGCGGACAGCAGCCGCACGGGCACGCCCCCGCAGGAGGCCGCGTCGCCCACGGGGTAGGACCAGCGCTCCACGCCCGTACGGGCCTCAAGCGCGCGCAGTCGCGCGTCGGCCCAGACGTACACCGTGCCGTCGTGGACGACGGGACCGCAGTCGGGAGTCTCGAAGTCGGTCTGGGCGCCGCTCATCTCCCACAGCAGCTCGCCGTTGGCGGCTTCCCACGCCTGGACGCCGCCGCCGCGCGTGCCGGTGACGATCGTTCCCCGGTCGGCCTTGAGCGAGTAGACCCAGCCGTCCGTGGCCAGGCGCCACCGCTCCGCGCCGTCGCCGGCGTCCAGCGCGTACAGCGTCGGGCCGTCGGAGGCGTGTATGCGCCCGTCGGCGACGGCCATCGCCCATGCCACGTCACGGGTCTTGAACTGCCGTCGGCCGCTGCCCACATCGAGGGCGTGCACCTCGAAGGAGGTGACGTAGAGCAGGTCGTCGGAGACGACGGGGGTGCCCCAGACGTCGTTGGACATGCGGAACCGCCAGGGGCGCCAGCGCCCCGGGTCGCTCTGGGCGCCGGTCGCGCCGTCGGGCGCCGGCACCGGTGCACTCGCCTGGCCCGGGACGGCGGCGACCGACGCCCCCGCCGGGGGCCGTACCCACCCGGTGGTGGGCCCGGTGCCGGTCCGGCCGTGCGACTCGCGGCCGTCGGCGACGCGCGGCCCGGGCCCGATGGGCACCTGCGATCCAGCCAGCCGCACGGTCCCGTCGGGCGCCGCCGCGGCGGGTGCGCCGGCGTGCCGGCCCTGGCCTGCGGGGGCCCCGGAAGGCCGCGCCGCGGGCGGACCGCTGAGGCCGCCCCGCGGGTCGGGGGCACCGACCATGCCGGACCGCCCCGCGCCGGACCCCACGTGCCCGTCGCCCCAGCCGGTGGCGCTGCGCGCGCCCTGCGGAGGCTCGTAGGCCACGGACGGCTCGGGCGCCGGGGGCTGGACGGGGCGCGGCGGGACGCCCGAGCGGCCGCGGCTGCCGCCCCGGCCGCCG
>NZ_BMVB01000020.1 GCF_014650495.1 Streptomyces cinnamoneus
TGGGAGGTGCCCCCAGCACCAGACGCCGCGGGCCACGCCCTTCGGGCGTACGGCGCTACTTTGCGGACACGGCCTAGGTCCCCACTCCCGGCTCCCCGCCCCGCGCTCCCCGCCCCAGGCCGCGACTTCCGGGCCCGCCTACGCGGCCGGCAGGCCGTAGGCGTCGGCGATCAGCCCGTAGCTGCGCAGCCGTGCCTCGGGGCCGTGCGCATTGGTCGTGATCATCAGCTCGTCCGCGCCGGTGCGCCGCACCAGCGCGTTCAGCCCCTCCCGCACCGCGTCCGGCGTGCCGAAGACGACGTTCCGCAGCCACCCCTCCACGAACTCCTGCTCGGCGAGCCCGAAGGCGTACCGCTCCGCCTCCTCCGGCGTCGGCACCAGCCCCGGCCGTCCCGTGCGCAGCCGCAGCATCGCCAGGGCGCCGGTGAGCACCTGCCGGCGGGCCTCCTTGGCGTCGTCGGCAGCCAGGGCCTGGACACCGATCGCGGCGTACGGCCGGTCGAGGACGGCCGAGGGCCGGAAGGAGTCGCGGTAGAGCTGCAGCGCGGGGACGGTGTTGGCGGCCGAGAAGTGGTGGGCGAACGAGAACGGCAGGCCGAGCTCGCCGGCGAGCCGGGCGCTGAAGCCGGAGGAGCCCAGCAGCCAGACGGACGGCCGGTCGGCGCGCTGCACCCCGCCGGCGACGCGGCCCTGGACGGGGCCGGGGACGGCGTGGATGCGGGCGTAGCGGTGACCGTCGGGGAAGTCGTCGTCCAGGAAGCGCGTCAGCTCGGACAGCTGCTGCGGGAAGTCGTCGGCCCCCTCGGCGAGCCGGTCCTGACGGCGCAGGGCGGCGGCCGTCGCGCCGTCCGTGCCGGGCGCACGCCCGAGGCCCAGATCCACACGCCCCGGCGCGAGCGCCTCCAGCGTGCCGAACTGTTCGGCGATCACCAGCGGTGCGTGGTTGGGCAGCATGACGCCGCCGGAGCCGAGCCGGATGGTCTCGGTGCGGGCGGCGAGGTGGGCGAGGAGGACGGCCGGGGAGGAGCTGGCGACACCGGGCATGGAGTGGTGCTCGGCGACCCAGAAGCGGTGGAAGCCGCGCCGCTCGGCGAGGCGCGCGAGCTCGACGGTGGTGCCGAACGCCTGCCGGGCCGTGCGGCCGCTGCCGACGGTCGCGAGGTCCAGCACGGACAGGGGCACCGGGGCGGTGCCCCGCGGATGCGCCCGGATGGTGTCGTCCCGTTCGTCCTGTGCGTCGGCCACGGTGGCCCGCCTCCCTGGTCTGGGTGAGTCCGGTCCGGAGCGCGGACGCGCCCCGACCGGCCATAACCGGAGCTTCTCTCCGCTTATTCCGGGCGAGCCGGCCGTGCGCCACCGGGCCCGCACCGCCCGACGCTCAGGCCACTGACATATGCCAAGGTCGCAAGTGCCAGCACAGGGGTACGGACGCCGTACCGATTCTGCTCAACACCCTCTCCACGCCGCCTGTTTCGCCCTTATCGTGGACAGCGGAGACCCACTGGAAACCGCAAGGGGGAGACCGTGGCGCTCAGGCCCGAGCCGACCGCACCGTTCCACTCGGTGCAGCACGCCCTGCGCGTGCTGGAGACGGTCGCCAAGTACACCGGCGGCGTGAGCGAGGCCCAGATCGCCCGCGAGACCGGACTGGCCACCGGCCAGCTCGCCCACCTCCTGCTGATGCTGCGCCGCGAGGAGTACGTGGAGCGGACCGGCGACGGCGGCTACGTCACCGGCGAGGCCCTCGTCCTGCTGGGCACCGGCGGCGACCGCGCCAAGGCACTGGAACGCAAGCTCCAGCGCTCGCTGACCGCCCTGCGCGACACGGTCGGCGCCGCCGTCTACCTGAGCAGCTACGTGGACGGCGAGATCCGCATCACGCAGTACGCCGACGGGCCGCGCACCCCACGGGTGCACGAATGGGTCGACTTCCGCTCCGCGGCGCACGCCATGGCGATCGGCAAGTGCCTGCTGACCCAGCTCGACCACGACGACCGGCGCGACCACCTCTCCCGCCACCGCACCGCCCGGCTCACCTCCAAGACGATCACCAACGAAAAGGTGCTCTTCAGCAAGCTGGACGCCCAGCCCGTCTCGGTGCCCGTCCTCGACCTGCAGGAGTACGCGGTGGGCACGGTGTGCGCGGCGGTGCCGGTCACCGCCGGACGCACGGTCGGCTCGCTGGCGCTCTCCCTGCCGGTGCGCCACGCCCACCGGCTGCGGCAGGCGGCCGACACCCTGAACCGGCACGCCGCCCCGATGCTGCTGTCGATGGCGCTCTAGGCCCGCGCCGGAGATCCCCGCCGGAACGAGCCGGCAGGGGCCCGTGTGACAGGTGGTTCGGAGCACCCCTCGACATCAGGTAGAGTTTTCTCTGTCAGCAGGCGCCGCTAGCTCAGTTGGTTAGAGCAGCTGACTCTTAATCAGCGGGTCCGGGGTTCGAGTCCCTGGCGGCGCACAGACAGACGAAGGCCCTCACCGATCGGTGAGGGCCTTCGTCGTACGGCCCGTAGCATGGGAGGCCGCGCCCGGCGGGGCGCGCCGCACAGCAGACCGGAGGGGAGGAGCGCACGTGTCACAGCGTCGCCGCCCGACGGCTGCCGCCGTGCTCCTGCTCCTCCTCGCCGTGGTCTTCGCCCCCGCCCTCAGCGGCGCGGGCCCCTCCGCCGCCGCCCCCGCGGGCCCCTCGGCCTTCGCCGCCTTCGCGGCAGCGCACGCTCCTGCTCCCGCTCCCGCTGCCGGCCCGAGTGCCGGCAGCAGGCCCGAGGCCGCTCCCCGCGCGGACTCCGGGACCACCGGCGGCACCTGCCGCCAGCAGGACGTCCCCCTCAAGGGCGCCGAGGCGGCCGTCGCGCACGGCCACGGCGACCCGCTCACCGGCCCCGGCGCCCCGCGCACGGCACTGCCGCAGACGCACGCCCCGCAGGCCGGTCCGGCCAGGGCCCCGCCCGCGCCGGTCGCCGGCTGCGCCGAGCTGCTCCCCGTCCTACGGATCTAGACCGGTCCGCCACGGCCCCGCGCGGGCCGTGCTCCGGCATGCCCAGATTCCGTACGACCCATGGAGCTCCACCCTCATGTCCGCACGCATCTCCACGCCCTCCCGCCGCCTCGCGGCCATCGGCGCCGTCCTCGCCCTCGTCGTGGCGCTCGTCGCCGCCGGCATCGCCATCGGCAAGAGCGCGGGCGGCGGCTCCGGCAAGCCGAAGGCGTCCGGCGACGACGCCGCCCTCACCTACGACCCGCAGCAGCCCACCTACGACCAGCTGGAGAAGACCACCAGCCGCCGCACGGACGGCGACCCGCTGGCGATCGGCAGGACCGACGCGCCCGTCGTCCTCGTCGAGTACGCCGACTACCAGTGCTCGTACTGCGGCCGCTTCACCCGCGAGACCCAGCCCGAGCTGATCAGGAAGTACGTGGACGAGGGGACCCTGCGGGTCGAGTTCCGCAACTTCCCGATCTTCGGCAAGGACTCCGAGCGGGCCGCCCGCGCCTCCTGGGCCGCCGGGCGGCAGGGCCGCTTCTGGCAGTTCCACGACGAGGTCTTCGCCAAGCTCCGCAAGGGCGACGCACTGGCCGAGGACAAGCTGGCCGAGCTGGCGGAGAAGGCCGGCGTGAAGGACCTCGACCGGTTCCGCACCGACATGAACGGCTCCGACGCCGCGGCCGCGGTCAAGAAGGACCAGGAGGAGGGCTACTCCCTCGGTGTGCAGTCCACCCCGACCTTCATCGTCGGCGGCCGGCCCCTCGCCGGCGCCCAGCCGCTGAAGGAGTTCGAGGCCGCCATCGCCCGGGCCAAGGCCGTCCGGGCGGCCGAGGCCGGCGACTCCGCGGCGCAGAAGTCCGGCAAGTGAACGACATCGGCTACCTCGCCGCCTTCCTCGGCGGCGTCCTCGCCCTGGTCAGCCCGTGCAGCGCACTGCTGCTGCCGGCCTTCTTCGCGTACTCGCTCGCGACCCCGGGCAGGCTGCTGGCCCGCACCGGCGTCTTCTACCTCGGGCTCGCGACCACCCTCGTGCCGCTCGGTGCGGCCTCCACCGCCGCCAGCCGGCTCTTCAACGGCCACCGGGAGCTGCTGATCACCATCGGCGGCTGGGTGGTCGTGATGATGGGCCTCGCGCAGATATGCGGGCTGGGCTTCGCCTCGAAGAGGGCCCAGGCGGCAGCCGGGCGCATCACGCCCCGCTCGGCGGCCTCCACCTTCCTGCTGGGCTGCGTGTACGGGCTGGCCGGCTTCTGCGCCGGGCCGATCCTCGGCGCGGTCCTCACGGTGACCGCCGTCAACGGCAATCCGGTGTACGGGGCGTCGATGCTCGCCGTCTACGCGCTGGGCATGGCGCTGCCGCTGTTCGTCCTGGCGCTGTTCTGGGACCGGTTCCGGCTGGGCAGCCGGCGCTGGCTGCGCGGCCGGGAGCTGCGCCTCGGCCGGCTGCGGCTGCACACCACCTCCCTGCTGTCGGGGCTGTTCTTCATCGGGATCGGGGTGCTCTTCCTCGGCTACGGCGGGACGACCGGGCTGCCGTCGCCGGTGGACGCCGACCAGGAGTTCCGGCTGGAGGAGCTCGCCACCCGAGTGGGCAACGCCGTGCCCGACTACGCCCTGCTGGCCGTGGTCGCGCTGGTGATCGCGGGGGTGCTGGCCCGGTACGCGTTCCGGCGCGACCCGGAGGAATGAGCGGACGGGCGGGTGCCGTGGGGCGGGCCGGGCGCCGGCCGCCCCACGGCCGTCCGTCCGCCCGTCAGCCCGTCCGGTTCAGAACCGGACGTCGGAACAGGCGTAGAACGCATTGCCCGTGTCGGCGATCGTCCACACCGCGAGGATCAGCTGCCTGCCCGTCCGGTCGCCGGGGAGCTTGCCCTGGTGGGTGACGGTGGCGTCCGGGACCCGGCCGTTGTAGGGGACCGTCAGGAACGGCTGCGGTTCGAGGTCGGACCGGGTGAGCGGTCTGGTGGGGTCGTAGTGGCCGTTGGTGAGGTAGTAGCGGAAGTCGGTGGTGGCGTGGCGGGCGGTGAGCCTCCAGCGGAAGGAGTAGCTCTGGCCGCCGGTGACCGTGGTGGCCGGCCAGTTCCCGCCGCGGGGGTCGTCGAGTCCGGCGAAGCGGCTGTTGCCGCCCGCGCAGAGGGTGCCGTCGGCGGGGCCGCGGGACGGGAAGCCCTTGGGTCCCTCGACGGACTGGGGCTCCCACTGGATCTCCCCGCAGTCCTGCACGGTGCCCTTGGCACAGAGCACCTGACGACTGGTGGGCGCGTCCGTGTAGCCGTGGCTGCCGGCGCTTCCGGTGGGGACGAGCGAGAGACACGCGGCGCCTGAGCCGATGATCGCCGCACTGATCTTTTTGCGCATGGCGCACTCCTCGTAGAACGTGGGGGGTTCTGTGAGTCGAGTGGATTGCGGTCTAGACCAGGGCAGACGCTAGTACCGGCCAATAGTCATGTCCAGGCCAAAATCGTGACCTGGGTGCGGATCGTTACGCAGCCGGTCCGGCGGGCCGCTTCTTCGTCCGCTTGCTCCGTACGGGTGACGGTCGGCCGTACAGGTGGGGGTCGTAGAGGGCGAAGCCGGAGAGGCGGACCTTGGTGCCCGGGCGGGCGGCCTCGACGTAGCGTCCGCCGCCCAGGTAGATCGCGACGTGGTGCACGCCGGAGGCGTGGCCGTTGGTGGACCAGAAGACCAGGTCGCCGCGGCGCAGTGCGCTGCGCGGGATGCGCCGGGTGGCGCGGTACTGGTCGGCGGCCACCCGCGGCAGCGTGACGCCGGCCCGGCGGTACGCCTGCTGAACGAGCCCGGAACAGTCCCACCTCCTCGGCCCGGAACCCCCGCGGAGGTAAGGGTCGCCCACATGGCGCAGCGCATAGGAAACAGCCCGCTCCACATCCGGCCGCGGCGCCCGCACGACACGCAGCGCCCGGCCTTTCCGCACAGCCACCCCCTGCGGGCCGACGGGAGCACGCGGGCCGACAGCGGGAGGCTTGGGCGCGGCGGGGGCGTTGAGGGGGGCGGGGGCGTTGAGGGGGGCGGGCGCCTCGGAGGCAGCGGGGGCCTTGGGGCCAGCGGGCCCGCTGAGGGGGCCGGGCGCCTTGGGGCCAGCGGGGGCCTTGGGGCCGGCGGAGGCGGCGAGGGGGGCGGGGGGCTTGCGCGCGCCCGGCGCCGTGGGCGCGATAGGGGCGTCAAGGGGAGCTGGGGCATCGAGAGGGGCGGGCGCCTTGGGAGCGCGCGGCGTCTTCGGGACGGCCGACCCCTTCGGGACGGCCGGGCGCTTGGGCACAGCCGACGCCCTGGGGGCGCCGGCCGACGCCTTGGCGGCCGCTGCAGCCTTGCCGACCGTCGACATCCTGGGGGCGGCCGGACGCCCGGGGGCAGGTGGCGCCGCGGGCACGCCCAGACGCCCGGAAGCGGATGGCGCCGCAAGCGCGGCCGGACGCACGGAAGCGGACGGTACCGCAGGCACGCCCGGACGCACGGAAGCGGACGGTACCGCAGGCACACCCAGACGCCCGGAGGCGGACGCCACCTCGGGCGCGGCCGGCGCCCCGCGCTCAGGCGGCGCCCCCCGCACACCCCCGGCATCAGGCTCAGGCGGCACCCCGGGCGCATGCGGGACCTCAGGCGCAGGCGGCGACTCCCCGTGCCCGGGCAGGGCCTCAGGGGCGGGCGGGGCTCCGGGGTCGCCGGGTTCGAGGCTGGGGGCCGGGTCGGGGGGATCGGCGGCGGCCGCCGAGGCCGTTCCCGCGCCGACGATCAGCGCGGCCCCCACGGCCGTCATCAGGGCGGCGCGCGGCCGCCGTCGGGCGTTCTCGGCGGGTATATCCCCTATGTCCTCGGACATCTCCCTACCGCCTTTCCTTCGGTTCACCCCTCCCGTTTCGCACGGCACAGCTTCTCAGCGACGGAAAAAGACCGCACGTCGCGCCCCGATCACCCTACGTAAGAATGATCCGGTCATTACGGGGTACAGCGGACGCCGATGCGGCCCCACGGCCACCACCGGGCCACCACCGGGCCACCACCGGGGCACCGCCGGAACCGGCCGCCCCGGCAGAGGTGGTCGGAAGCACCCCCGAACGTCAGGTAGAGTTTTCTCTGTCAGCAGGCGCCGCTAGCTCAGTTGGTTAGAGCAGCTGACTCTTAATCAGCGGGTCCGGGGTTCGAGTCCCTGGCGGCGCACGCGAGACTTAGGGCTCCTCACCACTGGTGAGGGGCCCTAAGTCGTTCCTTGAGCGATACGAACACACAAGCGCGTCAGCCGTGACCACTTAGGCAACGTTCGCACGCATCTTCGTTCGACGTACCGCTTTGCCCGGTAAACACCTTGTTTCACCCTTGCGATCATGATGAACGGTCCGAGATCCTGAAACGCACAGCTACACCCAATGTCACTTTCTGACCAGTGACTTGGGGCCAGTGAGTTGGGCGGTGCCGGGGGGAGCCGGCACCGGCGCGCGCCCGCACGGTCAAGGGGGGTCGGCGGGCTCTTGGACAGGCACACACGCAGTCACCATGCGTGCGGGGGGAATGACTGATGACGTCCACGCCTGCCGACGCCCGGCAGCAGACTTACGATCCGTCGGTGACGACGCGCCTGCGCGTCCCCGCCCCGGCCACCCCGGCGGACACCGCCGGGAGCCGGCCGCAGCCCCCGGATCCGCCCAGGCTCCCCCCGCCGCACCAACGCCCCGAGCGGCCCCGCTTCGACTACGAGCACTACAGCCGCCTGGCCGGGCCGCTGACCGACCCCGCCCCGGGCCCGGGCCCCTACCGCGTCCGCTACCGCAGCCTCCTGGCCGACGAGCCGCACCGCATCCAGGCGGCGCTGCTGCTGGGGGCGGCCCCCGTGGTCTCGCTGGGCCTGCTGATCTGGCTGATGCAGCCCTCGCACTGGACCCAGCGGGAGAACGGCACCCTGCTGATGCGCGTCCTCGACACCGTGATGCTGGTGTCGATCGGCCTGATCGAGCTGTTCCGTACGCTCAACGTCACCTCCAACGCCCACGCCACCCTCGTCGCCCGCGACCCGATACCGGTCGTTCCCGAGACCGGCACCAGAGTCGCCTTCCTGACCTCCTTCGTGCCGGGCAAGGAACCGATCGGCATGGTCACCAGAACGCTCGAAGCGGCGGTCCGGGTCCGCCACCGCGGCCCCGTGCACGTATGGCTGCTCGACGAGGGCGACGACCCGGAGGTCAAGGCCGTCTGCGCCCGCCTGGGGGTGCGCCACTTCTCCCGCAAGGGGGTCGAGAAATGGAATCGCCCCAAGGGCCCGCACCGGGCGAGAACCAAGCACGGCAATTACAACGCCTGGCTCGACGCGCACGGCGACGACTACGACTTCTTCGCCTCCGTCGACACCGATCACGTGCCGCTTCCCAACTTCCTGGAGCGGATGCTCGGTTACTTCCGTGACCCGGATGTCGCCTTTGTCGTTGGACCTCAGGTGTACGGGAACTACGACGCGGCGGTCACCAAAGCGGCCGAAAGCCAGCAGTTCCTCTTCCACGCCCTCATTCAGCGCGCCGGCAACCGCTACGGCGCCCCCATGTTCGTCGGCACCAACAATGCGGTGCGCATCAGCGCCCTCAAGGGCATCGGCGGCCTGTACGACTCGATCACCGAGGACATGGCCACCGGATTCGAGCTGCACCGGCACCGCAATCCGGCCACGGGCAAGAAATGGCGTTCGGTCTACACCCCGGACGTGCTCGCCGTCGGCGAGGGCCCGAACGCCTGGACGGACTTCTTCACCCAGCAGCTGCGCTGGTCCCGGGGGACGTACGAGACCATCATCAAGCAGTACTGGAAGGGTCCCTTCACCCTCTCGCCGGGGAAGTTCCTCAATTACACGCTGATGGTCATCTACTACCCCATGACAGCGCTCAACTGGATGCTCGGCGCCCTCAGTTGCGCCCTCTTCCTGGGGCTCGGCGCATCCGGGATCTCCATCAATTCCCAGGTCTGGATGATGCTCTACAGCGACGCGGCCGCCCTCCAGATCGGCCTCTACATCTGGAACCGCCGGCACAACGTCTCCCCGCACGAGCCCGAGGGCTCCGGCGGGCTCGCCGGCATGGTGATGTCCGCGCTCTCCGCCCCCGTCTATGCCCGTTCCCTCACCGACGCGGTCCTGCGCCGCAAGAGCAGGTTCGTGGTGACGCCGAAGGGCGACTCGTCCAGCCCCGACACCCTCTTCGGCACGTTCCGCATCCACCTCTTCTTCCTGCTCGTCTTCGGCGGGTCGCTGGTGGCGTCCTTCGTCCTCGGCCACACCCACGTGGCGATGCGCACCTGGGCGGTGCTCGCCCTGGCGGTCACCGTGGCCCCGATCCTGGCCTGGTGGTGGACCGTGTACCGCGCCGAGCACCCCGAGGGAGCCCGTCAGCAATGAGATTCCAACCGAGCCGCCGCACCCGCCGCACCGCGGTCGGTGCGGCGGTCGTGGTCGTCCTGGCGGGGATGAACGGGCCGGCGCTCTGGGGCTACGCCGCCGACCAGTACCACGATTACAAGATCAATCAGCCGAAGTACAAGGCGAAGAACGGCCACTGGGACGTCGTGGACGTGCCCAGGGAATACCGCATCAATACGATTCACGCCGCCCTGCTGCACACCGGCAAGGTGCTGCTGGTGGCGGGCTCCGGGAACAACGCGGCGAATTTCAAGGCCAAGTCCTTCCGCACGGTCCTGTGGGACCCGCGCACGAACGCCTTCGAGAACATCCCCACGCCCAAGGACCTGTTCTGTGCCGGCCACACCCAGCTGGCCGACGGCAAGCTCCTGGTGGCCGGCGGCACCCAGCGCTACGAAAAGCTGGAGGGCGACGTCACCAAGGCCGGCGGCCTGATGCTCGTCCACAACGAGAACCCCGACAAGCCGATGACGTTCCCGGCCGGCACCCGCTTCACCGGCAAGGAGAGCCACAAGACCTTCGAGTCGAAGGACGCGGTGCTCGTGCCGCGCGCCAAGAAGGAGGGCGAGGGCGACCAGGTCAAGGTCACCGCCAGCACCGCCCGCGTCTATGTGGAGGCGCTGGAGAAGGGTCACGAGTACGAGACGGGGACCACCGACAATTTCCGCATCGAGGGACTCGGCGGCGCCGACGCCCAGAACGCGTACGGCATCGCCAACAAGCTCTCCTTCGACAAGAAGGACTTCCAGGGCATCAGGGACAGCTTCGAATTCGACCCGGTCGCCGAGCGCTACGTCACGGTCGACCCCATGGCAGAGGCCCGCTGGTACCCGACGCTGACCACCCTTCAGGACGGAAAGGTGCTCTCGGTCTCCGGCCTCGACGAGATCGGCCAGGTCGTCCCCGGGAAGAACGAGATCTACGACCCGGCCACCAAGAAGTGGTCCTACCTGCCCAAGGAGCGCTTCTTCCCCACCTATCCGGCCCTCTTCCTCGCCGGCCGGAACAAGGTCTTCTACACCGGCTCCAACGCCGGCTACGGACCGGCCGACAAGGGCCGCGTCCCCGGCCTGTGGAACGTGGAGAGCAACGAGTTCACCGAGGTGCCCGGCATCAGCGACCCGGACGTCCTGGAGACGTCGATGTCCGTCCTCCTCCCGCCCGCCCAGAAACAGCGCTACATGGTGCTGGGCGGCGGCGGGGTCGGAGAGGACCGCAAGTCCACCGCCAGGACGCGCATCGTCGACCTGCGCGAGGAGAAGCCCCGCTTCCACGACGGGCCCGACCTCTACGCCAAGGTCCGCTACCCCAGCAGCGTCATCCTGCCCGACGACACCGTGCTCACCACGAACGGCTCGGGCGACTACCGGGGCCGCAGTAACTCCAACGTCCTGCAGGCCGAGCTCTACGACCCCGGGTCCAACTCCACCCGCCCCGTCGCGGACCCGCTCGTGGGCCGCAACTACCACTCCGGCGCGCTGCTGCTGCCGGACGGGCGCGTGATGACGTTCGGCTCCGACTCGCTGTTCGGTGACGCGGCCAACACCAAGGCGGCCACCTTCCAGCAGCAGATCGACCTCTACACCCCGCCCTACCGCTTCCGCGAGGGACGCCCCGAGATCAAGGAGACCGGGCCCCGCACCGTCAGGCTCGGCGAGCAGACCACGTACCGCACGAGCGACCCGAAGGACATCGCCCGGGCCCGGCTCATCCGGCCGGGATCGTTCACCCACGTCACCAACATCGAACAGCGCTCGATCGCCCTGGACATGACGAAGACCGCGGACGGTGTCACCCTCACCGTCCCGCAGGACCCTGCCCTGGTGCCGCCCGGCTGGTACATGCTCACGGTGGTCGACGGGAAGGGCACCCCGTCGGAGGCGGTGTGGGTGAAGGTCCCGGTGGCCGAGGAGCCGTCCTCCTGAGGGCCGGCCCGGAGGCGGTGGGGGCGACGGGTCCGGCGGGGCCGGTCAGCGGGAGTTGCGGGCCAGTTCGAGGGCGTAGGTCTCCCACCACTGGCCGGCGTCCGGGCCGCCCTTGCAGGCGCCGTCCGACTCCCCCGGCCGCTTGACCCACAGGTAGGCGTCGACCTGCCGGTCCCCGGTGCGGGTGGTCGGCGGCTCGCCGAGGGCCCGGCCGGAGGGGTTGCACCACGCCTTCTCGTGATCGCCGCCGGACAGCGGCCCGTTGCCGTTGCGGCTGGTGTCGATGACGAAGTGCTTGCCGCCCACCAGCCGGGAGAGGCGGTGGCCGTAGTCCTTGCTGTCCTCGGTGGTCTGGAAGTTGGAGACGTTGAGCGCGAAGCCGTCGGCCTGCTCGATGCCGGCCCTGCGCAGCGGCTCGGCCATCCGGTCGACGGGCGTGACCCAGCTCGGGTTGCCGGCGTCCAGGTACACCTTGGTCCTCGGCAGCGCCTTGAGCTTACCGACGGCCTCCTTGATCAGCGCGAACCGCTCCTCGTGATACTCCTGCGGCGTGCAGCCGTCCTCCATGTGCGGCAGGGCGTCCGGCTCCAGGATCACGGTCGCCGGGCGGTCACCGATGCCCCTGACCGCCCGGTCCAGCCAGGCCCGGTAGGCGTCGCCGTCGGAGGCGCCGCCCTGGGAGTACTGGCCGCAGTCGCGGTGCGGGATGTTGTAGAGCACCAGCAGGGCGTCCCGGTCGGCCTTGACCGCGGCCTCCGTGAAGCCGCGCGTCTGCCCCTCGGGGTCGTCGATGCCCACCCATTCCGCGACCGGCTGGCTGGCGATCTTCTGGAGCAGCTCGGCGTCGGCCTCCTTGCCCGACCGGCGCAGCCGCGCAGACTCCTTCGCCGCGGTCCCGTCCGGGTTCACCCAGAAGGGAGACCGCGCTTTGGGCTGCTGCTGGGCGGGCTGCTGCGAGGCGGGGGCGGCCTCCTTCTTCGGCGCCTCGTCCGAGGAGGAGCAGCCGGGGACCGCGAGAAGGAGGAGCACCCCCACCGCTCCGGCCCGCGCCGCGGCCCTGCGGCTGCGGCGGGTGTGACCGGTGTTGCTGCCGTACATCCACTCCCCCTTGGGTTTCCTGCCTCTGGAGGTGCCGTTGGAGGTGCCGTTCCCATGCTGGCACAGACGTGCCCCCGGCCGAGGGCAGTCATGTCACGACACGGTCCTCGGTCGCCCTCTTGGGCGACGGTCACACGTCCGGGACCGTGCCCGTCAGATAGGCGGAGACGACGAGGTTGGCGCTGTACGCGCGGCGGGCGCGGTCGTAGTCGCCGCCGCAGGTGATCAGGCGCAGTTCGGCGCGGCCCGCCCGGCGCGGGCCGTAGACCTTCGCGGCGTCGAAGCGGTTCTTGGTGAAGACCCTGACGTCCTCGACGGTGAACTCGGCCGTGGAGCCGTCCGCGCGGTCGACGGCGATCGTCTGGCCGCGTTTGAGGGACCCGAGTCCGTAGAAGACGCCCGGCGCCCGGTCGGTGTCCAGGTGCCCGACGAGGACGGCGGCGCCCCGGGTGCCCGGCTCGGGGCCGTCGCGGTACCAGGCGACGGTGTTGGGCCGGTCGTACGGGGGCGGCTCGACGGCGCCGGCCCGGTTCAGTCCGTGGCCCTCGACCGCGGCCCGCACGTTCATCGCGGGAATGGTCAGGCCCTGGGGGAGGGCGCCGGGCAGCGGCCGGTGGGGCGGGGGCAGGGCGGCGCCGGCCGGACGGCCCACGGCGGCGACGTCCCCGGTCGTGGGGGCGGAGGCCATCGGCACCTCGGTGATGTCCCGGCCCCACATCCACAACGCGACCAGCAGCGCGGCCCAGGCCGCCCCGGTCAGGAGGCGGCCCGCTCCGCTCGGGCGGTCCTCGGACATGGCCCGCGGCTCACTGCTGCGCGTTGGTGCGCCGCCGGTACCAGATCAGGCCGCCGGCGATGGCCGCGGTCGTGCCGGCCAGCACGAGCCCCGGGGTGTCGGGGGCCTCGGCGGTGGCCGCGGTGCCGCCGGCGCCGGCGGGCACGGGTGCGACGGGCGAGGAGTACAGGCCGTGGGGTTCCCGGCCGCCGCGGTCGCCGTGCTCGCCGCGGTCGCCGTGCTCACCCCGCTCACCCCGCTCACCGCGGTCGCCGTGTTCACCGCGGCCGGGGCGGTCGGAGCGGGCGTCGGAGCGGTCGTGGCCGCCGTCGCGGTCGGAGGAGGAGCGCGTGTCGGACAGGTCGCTGCCGTCGGTGACGACCGTCAGCTTGCCGACGGCGGCGGCGTCGTAGCCGTCGCACCGCACGCGGACCGGGTACGTGCCGGCCGACGCGGTCTGGCGGACCGTCGCCTCGGCGAACATCCCGGCGGAGTCCCTGGTGAGCCGGGCGTCGTGGACGAACGCCTCCGAGCTGGCGGTCGCCCGTTCGCTGGCACAGCCGGAGATGCGCAGCTGCACCTCGGCGCCGGGTCTGCTGGTGACAGAGGTGAGCTCAATGGTTCCGGACATGGTGACGGGGCCGTCATGGGCATGAGCGGGGGCCGCGCAGACGGCGAGCGCGGCCGTCAGGGCGCCACTGAGGGCGAAGCGGACTGTAGCCATGGTGAACCTCCTGGTATCCCGAGGTTCACCCCGTGCCGCACCGGCCCGCATCCGCTCCGTAGCGGTATTGCTCCATTCGGCGAGCGCGTAAGCCCGGCGGGTGGCTGCCGCAGGGCAACCGGCTCACACCGGCGCCCGCCTCAGGCGGGCCTCGCCTCAGATCAGGGCGACCAGGTCCGCGATCGAGTCGACCACCCGCGACGGGCGGAAGGGGAAGGTGTCGACCTCTTCGGCGCGGGTCAGGCCCGTCAGCACCAGGAAGGTCTCCATCCCGGCCTCCAGCCCGGCCAGGATGTCCGTGTCCATCCGGTCGCCGATCATGGCGCTGCTCTCGGAGTGCGCGCCGATGGCGTTGAGGCCGGCCCGCATCATCAGGGGGTTCGGCTTGCCGACGAAGTAGGGCTCGCGGCCGGTCGCCTTGGTGATCAGTGCGGCGACGGAGCCCGTGGCGGGCAGGGCGCCCTCGGCGGAGGGGCCGGTCTCGTCGGGGTTGGTGGCGATGAAGCGGGCACCGTTGTTGATGAGCCGGATCGCCTTGGTGAGCGCCTCGAAGCTGTAGGTCCGTGTTTCTCCCAGCACGACGTAGTCGGGGTCCGCGTCGGTGAGGACGTAGCCGATGTCGTGCAGGGCGGTGGTCAGCCCGGCCTCGCCGATGACGTAGGCGGTGCCGCCGGGGCGCTGGTCGTCCAGGAACTGGGCGGTGGCCAGGGCGGAGGTCCAGATGTTGGGCACCGGCACGTCCAGGCCGATCCGCTGCAGGCGGGCGTGCAGGTCGCGGGGCGTGTACATCGAATTGTTCGTCAGCACGAGGAAGGGCTTGCCGGACTCGCGCAGGCCCTTGATGAAGGCGTCGGCCCCGGGCACCGGGATGCCCTCGTGCATCAGGACACCGTCCATGTCGGTGAGCCAGGACTGGATCGGCTTGCGCTCTGCCACTGTGCGACTCCTGCCGTGCTGTGCCCATCGCTGGGACCCGGGGACGCCGGAGCGGCACCTCTCGTGCGCCGCTCCGACACCCCCAGCCTAATCAGTCGGCCGAAGGCACCCCTGCGAAGGTTCATCCTGCGACTATCCCCCCACACGGGGGATGAGGGTCGGCGCAGCGACGGTGGAGCGGCGACGAGGACCCGGAACGCCCCGCCCCGCCACGCCGTGGGAGTGCCACGCACGCCCGGATATCGGCGCATGTGCCCCGAGTACCCCGCTCCGTACGGTGTGTGATGCCCGCCCTGCGGCAGCAGGGCGCACCCCATCGAAGGAGAGAGGGGGCACCCCCTTGCTCGCACCCAACGACGCGATGATCACGCGGGTGATCACGACGCCGCACGACGGTGACGTCGCCACCTGCAGGCCGAACGTCTGCTGTCACGGACCGGTGAACAAGTTCAAGGTCTGCGTGGAGATCATCGCCGGCAGCTACATCGGCAACTCGTGCCTTCCGTACACGCTCAGCCTGCACTGCATCGACGAGTGTCTGGCGGAGCCCAACAAGGAGATGAGCGTCCTGGGCAAGGCGCAGCACTTCTCCAAGAACGACGGCTGGAAGCCCAACGGCTGCAAGGGAACGTACGTCAAGTGGGTGTGCTTCCCCATCGAGGTGCCGCCCAAGCTCCCCGGGTGCCACGTCTTCCACTACATCGTCACCTTGTGTGACAAGCGCGGCACCATCGCGTCCTTCCGGCACAGCGCGCCGTTCATCCTGGCCGCGCACGAGAACGCGGACTGCTGACCGGCTTCAGTGATCCGCCCCGGGCGGCCGCCGCACCCCCGCCGCCGCCCGGACCTCCTCCTGAACGGCCGCCGTGCGGCGGCGCACGGCCCGCATGCCGAGCACGAGGGCCGTGCCGCCGGCCAGCAGGGCGCAGGCGGTGGCGCCGATGCCGTACAGCGGAAGCGCGTCGCCGGTGTCGGCCAGTGCGGGCGGGGCGTCGTCGTTGCCCCTGTTGCCGCCGGGCGCTGCGGCCCGGTGCGTGCGCCCGGGGTGGACGCCGGGCCGCTCGGGGTGGACGCCGGGCCGCCCGGGCTCCACGGCGAAGGTGTAGTCGTCCGACTCCCCGACCCACGCTCCGTCGTCGCCGCGCTTCTGCACCGCGGTGACGTTGGCGGTGACCGGTCCGGCGGGGGTGTTGCCCGCGAAGGCCAGGCGCAGGGGCACGGTGACCGTGCCGTGCGGGGGCACGACGAACCCGGGGAAGCCGGACGCGTCCTGTGGGGAACCGCCGCCCAGCACACCCACGTTCTCGGCCTCGTCCGTCCGCTCGAAGGCGACGGGCAGCCAGCGCGCGCCGTCCGCGTCGTAGAAGTCGAGGTGGATGTGGCCGGGTTCGAGCGCGCGGCCCTTGTCGGAGAGGACGGCGACGGGGTGGACGTCCCGGCATGCGGCGTCGGTGGTGTTGCGCAGCTCCAGCCGCCAGGTCTGCGGGGAGCCCCCGCGTTCGTACGTGCGCGGCCCGCCGCTCAGCCGCGAGCCGAGGGGGAACTGCGCGCTGCGGGGGTCGCCGCAGTGCGACTGCGGGGGATCGATGGCGGAACGTGCCGCGCCGCCGGCCGCACCGAGGGTCAGCAGGGCCGCGCCGACGAGGAGGGCGCGCCGGACGGGCCCGGGGAGGCGGGGCGGGGACAACGCGCACATCGCAGCCATCGCGGACCTTTGCGGGTGGGGACTCCGGTCGTCGTACGCGCCCCATCCCATCCCGTCCGCGCCGCCCGGCCGCCGCGCGGCGCGGGGACGTGCCCCCGACCGGGCGTCACATCCCACCCGGTAGGCCGATTGTCGTTTCATCCGGCCGGGCGTCCTCGTCGGCGTCGAGGGCCGGGCCGGCGCGGCCGAACAACGGGGCGAGGACGAGCTCGGCCGCACCCTCGGCCACGGTGCGGTCGCCGCTGGGGGCGACGGCGACGGGGACGGTGGGCGGGAGTTCGGAGCGCACGCCCCGCAGGTACGGCTCGGGGTCGGCCAGGACCGTCCGGCCGCCGAGCAGCACGAGGTCGATGTCCAGCAGCTGGACGAGGTTGGCGGCGGCGACGCCGAGGAGGCGGGCGGCGCGGGGGGCGTCCCCGTCGGCCGCGGCGCGCAGGCACAGGACCTCGACGCAGCCGCGCCTGCCGCAGGGGCACGGCGGCCCGTCGAGCTGCAGCACCTGGTGCCCGAACTCCCCCGCCCCGGTCCGGGCCCCCCGGTGGACCGCGCCCCCGAGGACGAGGCCGGCGCCGAGTCCGGTGCCGAGGTGCAGGTAGGCGAAGGAGGCGGCACCGCGGCCGGCCCCGCGCGCACCGTGCAGGAGGCCGAGGGCGGCGGCGTTGGTGTCCTTGTCGAGAACGACGGGCAGCCCGAGCCGCCCGGCGAGGGCGTCCCTGAGGGGGAACCCGTCCCACTGCGGGAAGCCGGTGACGCGGTGCAGCACCCCCCGCCGGTGATCGAGCGGCCCGGGGGCGGCGACACCGACGCCCAGGAGGTCGGCGGGGGGATGGGGGGCGGGTGCCGTACCGCCGGCCGGCACTGCTCCCGCAGGGGCGGCCGGTGCCGGGCCCGGGCCGGCGACCGAAGCGAGCCCAGCGCCAGGGGCAGGGGACGTACCGCCGGTCAGTGCCGCTCCCGCAGGGGCGGCCGGTCCCGGACCCGCGCCGGCGGCCGAAGCGGGCGGCACCATGTCGGCAGCCGAAGCAGGCCCCGCGCCAGAGGCGGGTGACGTGCCGCCGGCCGGCGCCGCTCCCCCACGGGCGGCCGGTGCCGGCCCCGGGGTCGTGGCCGTCGCGTCGGCGGCCCGCCCGGCCGTCTCCCCGCCCCAGAGGGCGTGGACCTCGGCCGTCACCGTGGTGAGGACCGCCTCCGCGCCCGCGCCGAAGGCGAGAGGGGCGGTGCGGGTCGCAACGGCGGTGCCCGCCAGGTCGACCAGGGTGGCCGTGACCGCATCGCGGTCGAGGTGGAGGCCGACCGCGTACGCCGCACCGGGCACCAGCCGCAGCGCGGTCGCCGGCTTGCCGCCCGTGGACGAGCGGCGGCCCGCGGCGGTCGCGAGGCCGGCGTCCCGCAGCCGGGCGGTGATCTTGCTGACGGCCTGCGGGGTCAGGCCGGTGCCCGCGGCCAGCTCCCCCCGGCTGGCGCCCCGCTCGCCCGCGTCGCGCAGCAGGCCGAGCACGACGGCGGCATTGTGGTCACGCAGGGCAGCGAGGTTGGCGCCGGGACGGCCGGTACGGAGAGTGCTCACGGGCCACATTCTCCCCTGCACTTGCACTTACGCAACACTGTTGCCAAAGTGAAGGGCATGGACGATGACACCACCGGCACCCCGCACGCCCCCCTCCGCGTCGGCCTGATCGGCTACGGGCTGGCGGGCTCCGTCTTCCACGCCCCGCTCGTCGCCGCAACGGACGGCCTCGTCCTCGACACGGTCGTCACGGCCAACCCCGAGCGGCAGGAGCAGGCGCGCGCCGAGCACCCGCAGGTGCGTACGGTCGAGACGGCGGACGCGCTCCTGGCCCGCGCCGGGGAGCTCGACCTGATCGTCATCGCCTCCCCCAACCGCACCCACGTGCCGCTCGCCCGCGCGGCCCTCGAAGCCGGTCTGCCCGTCGTCGTCGACAAGCCGCTGGCCGCGACCGCCGCCGAGGCGCAGTCGCTGGCCGCGCTGGCGGACAGCCGGGGGCTGCTGCTCAGCGCCTTCCAGAACCGCCGCTGGGACAACGACTTCCGCACCGTCTCCCGGTTGGTCGCCGACGGCGCTCTCGGGCAGGTGCAGCGCTTCGAGTCCCGCTTCGAGCGCTGGCGCCCCCTCCCCAAGGGCGGCTGGCGCGAGTCCGGCGACCCGGCCGAGATCGGCGGCATCCTCTACGACCTGGGCAGCCACCTCGTCGACCAGGCCCTCGTCCTCTTCGGCCCGGTCACCACCGTCTACGCCGAGGCCGACGTGCGCCGGGCCGGCACGGAGGCCGACGACGACGCCTTCATCGCCCTCACCCACCGCGGCGGCGTCCGCTCCCACCTGTGGATGAGCGCCACCACCGCCCAGCTCGGCCCGCGCTTCCGGGTCCTCGGCGACAGGGCCGGGTACGTCAAGTACGGGCTCGACCCCCAGGAGGCCGCGCTCCGCGAGGGCCTGCGGCCGGGCGCCGGGGCGCCGTGGGGCGTGGAGTCCGAGACGTCGTGGGGCCGCCTGGGTGCGGGCGAGTCGCCGCTGACCGGCGGCGGCGAGCCGGTACCGACGCTTCCGGGCGACTACCCCGCGTACTACGCCGCGATCACGGAGGCGCTGCGCACCGGCGGGCGCCCGCCGGTCACGGCCGGGGAGGCGGCAGAGGCGCTGCGCGTGCTGGAGGCGGCCAGGGCGTCGGCGGCCGGGGGCCGCACGATCGCGCTGGCGGAGGCCGGACGATGAGCAGGACCGGCCCGGCCGTGCACGACGAGGTCGGCCGCCTGGAGGACGACGAACGGCGCCTGGTCCTCGACCGCTTCGGCCACGACGACGCCTGGCGCCTGGGCGTGCTGCTGACCGACCTGGCCCGCGAGCGCGGAGCGGCGGTCGCGGTCGCCATCCACCACGGCCCGCAGCGCCTCTTCCACTGCGCGCTGCCCGGCACCTCGGCCGACAACGACGCCTGGCTCGACCGCAAGTGCCGCGTCGTCAGCCGCTACGCCGCCTCGTCCTTCCTGGTCGGCGCCCGCTTCCGCGCCAAGGGCCGCACGTTCGAGGAGTCCTCCCGCCTGGACCCGGACCGCTACGCCGCGCACGGCGGCGCCTTCCCCCTGCGCGTGCGGGGCACGGGCGTGGTGGGCACGGTGGCGGTGTCGGGGCTGTCCCAGGCGGAGGACCATGCGCTGGTGGTGGAGGCGCTGGAGCGGTTCCTGGGGCTGCAGGCGGCAGCCGTGCCGGTCTGAGGGCCGCCGGGCGCGTGCCCGCTCACCCGGAGCCCCGGTGGGTGAGCGGGCACGGGACCCCCGGGTTACAGCTCCTTGTGGCTGCGGCCGTCGCAGTAGTACCAGTCGCTCGACTGCTTCTTCGGGACGATGCACTCCATGATGCGCTGCTTACCGGTGTTGTCGTTGACCCCGTAGATGTAGACCTTGCCCTTCCACCAGTACCCGGAGACCTTCGTGTAGCCGTTCCCGGGCGTCTTGAACCAGCTCGTGCACGCGGAGTCGCCGTTCTGGTTGGTGCCGCAGATCTGCGCTCTGTCCGAGTAGTACGTGGACACGGCGACGTGCTGTCCGTTGCTGCCGGCGTGGGCGGTGCCCGCGGCCGCCATCGGCGCGACGACCACACCCACCGCGGCGGCGGCCACGGCGAACTTCCGTACGCGTGTCATACGGTTCCTCCCCCTGGATCAGCGCCTCCGGGACCCTCCCGGTGCGCTGTCATCAGCATGGGCGGGGGCCCCGTACGGCGTCGCCGCCATTCGGGCTGTTCCGAATCACGCCGGGCAGCAGGTGCTCGTCCCGGAAGTGACGACGCACGGCGACGGTGGCGTCCTCTGTACGCGGCGTCCTCCTTGCCGAAGGCCGTCAGCGTCGTAGCCGCTACCTGGTACGCCTCCGCGAGCACGGCGTACGAGGCGGCGCGTTCGCCTCCCGTGTGCTGGCGGACCGCGGCGCGGGCGTCGGTGAGCAAGGTGGGCAGCAGGGCGGTGATCTTCGTCAGTTCACCGCGCCTGCGGATGCCTTCGGTCGTGCGGATGCTGTGCCGCAGCTCGCCGACGGTCGACGGAGGGACGTCTTCCTCCTGTTGTACGCCGGCGCGCCGGCCGGCCGTCAGTCCCAGCGGGGGTGGGGCCGCTGGCGGTGGAGGACGATGAGGGCCATGCCGGCGCCGGTCGTCATCAGGGCGGCGCCGAGGACCATGTCCGTGCTCATCGGCGGGCCGCCGTGGGCGAGTTCGTGGCCGTCGCCGGCCACCGGGGCGTTGGGCGGCGGGGCGCCGGGGTGCGGGCCGGCGGGGACCGGGACGGGGAGGTGGTTCCCGGCCTCGGGGGTGGGGGCCGTGCCGCAGTCGGGGAGGCGGCCGGTGAAGGGGTAGGCGTGGATGGACGGGCCCGCCGCGCCCGCGGACTCGTGGCTCAGCGAACCGGCCGTGAAGAGCCGGCCGTTGACTCCCGGCAGGCTCAGGTGCGTGAGGCTCGAGCGGCGGCCCACGAGGAGGGAGCCGTCGAGCTGGCCGGTACCGGCGAGCCGGACCTCCCGCGCGTCGGGGACGTTCCACAGGAGCCGTTCCCGCTGGACGCCCGCCACCTTGGCGGCGGAGGTGCTGATGGTCTGCGCCTCGCTGCCGGGGCGGGTGAGGTTGACGAGGACGGTCGCGCGGGCGGGGATGCGCGCGAAGGTCAGGTTCTGCGGGCCGCCGCCGGGGGCGGTGAGGTCGAAGGGGACGGTGAAGACCTGGAGGGCGGAGATGCCGTCGCCGGTGAAGGCCGTGGCGGCACCGTGGTTGACGGCCGTGCCGGTGGCCTTGCGGGCGACCCCCTTGTCGTAGGCGTAGCAGGTGCTCGTGGCGGTCAGTTCCTCGCGCAGGCCCTGGACGGCCGCGACCGCCGCGACGTCGTGCGCCGCCTTCGGGCTCACCGTGCCCGGTCCCGTCGCGTTGCCGGCGTACGTCACGGTCCCGGTGACCGCGCCCTCCTCCGCCACCAGCCGCTGGCCGGCCGCGAGCTTGAGGTCACCGCCGACGCGCAGGAACGCCGAGCCGTTGTCCGGGGGCACCCGCGAGCCGAGGCCGACGACGCCCACGTGGTAGGCGGGCGGCAGCCCGGCGCCCTTGGCCAGGTCGAAGTCGCCGAGGACGACGACCCGGCCCTCGGCCGCGGCCGCCGCCCGGCGCACGGCGTAGTCGCCGCCGACGAAGACGTTGACGCCGTTGTCCCGGCCCTTGACCGGACCGTTGTGCGGCTCGGGGTACGCGCCCGGGCACGCACCCGGCACACAGGGGCCCGGCCCGGTCGCCACCGGTTCGGCCCGGCCCGCCTCCGGCGCTGTGAACGCGCCGGCCAGCAGCGTGCCTCCGATGGCGGCCAGCGTGGCCAGGACCGTGGCCACGGGACGGGACACCCGGCGGCGTGCGCACCCGTTCTGAGACATATATGAAAATATGCCTAAGCCTGTGGGCAGAGCTCCGCAGCACACGCGCTCCCGCCCCCGGACGGAGCAACGGCCGCACCGGGCGGCGCCCCCGTCACGCGTCCTTCAGCACCTGCCGCTGCCGTCCCAGCCCGTCGATCTCCAGCTCCACCACGTCCCCGGCCCGCAGGTACGGCTTCGGATCCGGGCGGCCGAGCGCCACGCCCGCGGGGCTTCCGGTGTTGATCACGTCGCCCGGGTACAGCGTCATGAAGTGGCTGACGTACCGCACGAGGTGCGCCACGGGGAAGATCTGCTGCGCCGTGCTCGAATCCTGCATCAGCTCGCCGTTGACCCACAGCCGCAGGCCCAGCGCCTGCGGGTCGGGTATCTCGTCCGCGGTCACCAGCCAGGGCCCGAGCGGGTTGAACGTCTCACAGTTCTTGCCCTTGTCCCATTGGCCGCCGCGTTCGTTCTGGAACTCGCGCTCGGAGACGTCGTGGGCCACGGCGTAGCCCGCCACGGCCGCCATCGCCTCCTCGTCCGTCCGCAGGTAGCGCGCGGTCCGGCCGATGACGACGGCCAGCTCGACCTCCCAGTCGGTCTTCGTGCTGCCGCGCGGCACGAGCACCGTGTCGTCCGGGCCGACGACCGTGTCCGGCGCCTTCAGGAACACCAGCGGCTCGGCCGGCGGCCGCACCCCGGTCGTGGCCACGAGGTCGCGGTAGTTCACCCCGATACCCACGATCTTGCCGATCCGGGCGACGGGCGGGCCGGTCCGCAGCCCCGGCTCGTCCAGCGCGGGCAGGATGCGCGCGCCCACGGCCGCCCGGATGCGCGACAGCGCGGACGCGTCGGCGAGCAGCGCCCCGTCCACGTCCGGCACCAGGGCCGACAGGTCGCGCAGGATTCCGTCCTCGTCGAGCAGCGCAGGGCGTTCCGCTCCCGCGGGTCCGACACGCAGCAGCCTCATCGCTCCAACTCCCGTAGTCATCCGTGTCATCCGTCGCGCCGGCCCCAGCCGATCGTCCAAGAACGGAGGGTCTCTCCGCAAGGGCCGTTTCGGCCTGTGGACCCTCAGGCGGCGGAACTCCGGCGCTTGCCCACTGCCTGCGCCTTCCCCGCCGCCTGCCGCTCGCCCTCCGGCTCCGCCTGCTTCTCCGCCTTGCCCAGCGGCTGCAGGTACGCCCGCTCCACCGCCGACCACGTCGTGGTCGTCACCAGGTACAGGCCGGCGGCCAGCGGCACCACGGCGGCCGTGACCAGCGTGCCGAACGACAGCAGCGGCAACACCTTGGCCATCGCCGCCATTCCCGGCACCTGCACGTCCTCCGCACCCGGCACCGGCAGGTCCCCGGCCGCCTTGCGATTGCGCAGGAACGTCCACGTCGCCACCGCGCCCACCAGTGCGAACAGGCCCAGGTACACCAGCCCCTGCGCCCCCACGAGGCCGCCGTCGCCCAGCGCGTCCGCCCACCGGCCGCCCAGGGGCGCACCCAGCAGGGTGTGCTTCAGCAGGTCGCCGCCCCCGTCGCCGGTCGAGAACAGGTGGTACATCACGTAGAACACCGGCAGCTGAACGAGCATCGGCAGACAGCCCGCCAGCGGTGACGTGTCCTCCTTCCGGTACAGCTCGGCGATTTCCTGCTGCAGCCGCTCGGGGTTCTTCCCGTGCTTGCGCTTCAGCTCCGCGAGGCGCGGGGCGAGCTCGGCGCGCCGCCGGCCGCCCCTGACCGCCGACCGGGTCAGGGGGTGCAGCGCCAGCCGCACCGCGCAGGTGAACACCACGATCGCCCCCGCCGTCGCCGAGGCGCCCAGCACGGGGTCGAGCGCATCGGCGAGGTGGGTGAGGAGCGAGCCGAGCGAAGTGAAGAGAGGAGAGAAGACGGACATGAGAGTGAGCCCTCCACGGGTCTCGTCGTGCCGAAGGAAGCAAAGGAATCGGCGTGACGAGCCGCGCGGTGGCGCAGCCCGGAAAGGGGGAGATCCCCGGAGAACAAAGGGGAGGCCCCGGAAAACGGGAGCGGGTGCGGGATGCGCCTACGCGGTCGTCGGGAGGAGACGACCGGGCGCCCGGGGCCGTCGGCGGCCCTGCGCATCGGGGTCGCGCTGGGCGAGGAACGCCGTGCGCAGCTCCCGGTCCCGTATCGCGGTGCGTATGCGGGTCGGCGTCAGAGGGCCGGCCGTACGCGCGGCGGCGACCGCGCACAGCAGCAGGGCGGCCGTGGCCGCGACGGCGGCGGTCGCGGCGAAGGCGACGGCGCTCAGCAAGCTGTTCTGCGCGAGCAGCAGTTCGCAGAGCAGGAGAAGGAGCACGCTCATGTACGTACGGACGATGTGCCGCATCATGCCCCTCCCCTCTGCCCGTTAAATCTGTCCGTTCAATCGTTCGTACCGATGTTAGACCGAACCACTGACAGCGGTCTTCCCCGGGGCCGCCTCCGGCCCGGGATCCGCCGCCAGGACCTCGTCGTCCGGCCGCGCGTCGACCGGCTGCGGGCCCCACCACGACACGGCCAGCGCCACGGCGACGTTCACCGCCAGTGCCAGTGCGCCCGCGTTCACCCCCCACACCGGGTCGTGGTCGGTGAACACCAGCCCGCAGACCAGCGCACCGCCTGCCGCCAGGCCGCTCAGCGCACCCCACAGGGTCAGCCTCCGCCACGCCAGGCCCAGCAGGATCATGGGGACGAGCTGCGCCATGCCCTCGTACGAAATGAGCGAGAGCCGCACGAGCGTGTTCGGTTCGGTGTACGTCAGCACCAGCGCCAGCGCGCCGGAGACCACCACGACGACCTGCGCCGCCGGCTTCTGCCGGTCCGGCCGCCCGGCCAGCGCCGGCACGGCCCCCAGGACGCTCTTGCCCCACATCGTTCCGATGACCAGCATGAACACCGCCATCGGCACGATCGACGACAGCGCCGCCGCCACCCCGATCACGCCGACCGCCCAGGCCGGCAACGAATCGACGACCAGCTTGAAGAGGGCCAGGTTGGACCCGGCCCCGGTCAGCCCCGGCACCACGAAGGCCGCCGCCAGGCCGAGCAGCATCGGCACGAACAGCAGCACGTTGTAGAAGGGCAGCAGCATCGCGTTGCGCCGCAGCGCATCCGCGTTGCGGGCGCTCAGGTAGCCCGCCACGGTCGTCGGGAAGATGACGACCGTCAGGGAGTTGAGGAAGCTGGTGGTGACGAACCAGCCGGCGCCGAGGCCGCTGCCGCCGTGCCCGGTGAAGGTCAGCCAGTCCGGTTTCTCGGCCACGAGACGGTCCAGGAAGGGCCCGTAGCCGTCGAAGTAGTGCACGGGGACGTAGAGGGCGAGGAAGCCGAGCGTGGCGATGACCAGCACGTCCTTCAGCACCGACACCCATGCGCTGCCGCGCAGGCCGCTCACCACGACGAAGCCCGTGGTCACCGCGAAGGCGATGAAGTAGGCCCAGTTCAGGCTGATCGCCCCGTAGGAGATGGTCGAGACGACCACGCCCATTCCGGTGATCTGGAGTTGGATGTAGGGCAGGAGGCAGACCGTCGCCAGGACCGCGACCAGGGTGCCGAGCCAGGGCCTGTCGTAGCGGTGCGCCACCATGTCCGTGATGTTCACGAGTCCGTGGCGGCGGGCGTACGCCCACAGCATCGGGCCGACGACGTAGCCGATGGCGTAGCCGCAGGACAGGTACGCGATGACGTACAGGACCGGGGCGCCGTGGTTGTAGCCCCAGCCCGCGGCGCCGAGGTAGCTGAAGCTGGTGTAGCCCTCGCCGGCCATCAGGACCCAGATGAAGACCGTGCCGAGGCTGCGGCCGCCCACGGACCACTCGGCGAGCCCGCCGGTGCGGCCGTGGCCGCGGACGGCCAGGAGGCCGAGCACGACGGTCAGCACCATGAAGCCGCCGAAGACGGCCGTCGCGACGGTGGCGTTCGTGCTCACGCGCGGCCCCGCTTGCGGTCGCCCCGCCAGGCGAGGAAGACGGCGGCCGGTGTCAGCAGCGTCGCCAGCAGGAGCCAGAAGAAGAGGAAGGGGAGGCCGAGGACCGTGGGGTGCACCCGGTCCGCCAGCGGCAGGGCGGCCAGGTAGAGCCCGTACGGGGCCAGGAGCCACAACAGGTTGGGACGTTTCTTCAGCACAGCGTCGACCCTAGGCCGCAAGGGTGGCGTCCGCCCTCACCCGTGCGCCCCGGCCCCCTCACGCCCCCTCACGTCCCCTCACGCCCCCAGCAGCCCCGACGCCGTGTAGATCAGCAGCCCCGCCAGCGCGCCCACCACCGTGCCGTTGATGCGGATGAACTGCAGGTCCCTGCCGATGTGCGCCTCGATCTTGCGCGAGGTCTGCTCCGCGTCCCAGCTCGCCACCGTGTCCGTGATCAGGGACGTGATCTCGTCGCGGTAGGTCGTCACGACGTACACGGCCGCGTCCTCCAGCCAGCCGTCCACCTTCGCCCGCAGCCGCTCGTCGGCCGTCATCCGGGCGCCCAGCGAGAGGATCGAGGTACGGGTGCGCAGCCGCAGCTCGCTGCGCTCGTCCTCCGCCGCGGCCACGATCATCGCGCGGACCGAGGACCACGCCGAGGCGATGATGTCCTGCACCTCGCCGCGGCCGAGGACCTCGGCCTTCAGCCGTTCGACGCGCGCCCGCGTGTCCTCGTCGGTCTGCAGGTCGTGCGCGAAGTCGGCGAGGAAACGGTCGACCGCCGCGCGCGCCGGGTGCTCGGGCATGTCGCGCATCTCGGTGGCGAAGCGCAGCAGCTCCTTGTAGACGCGCTCGCCGACCTTGCGGTCCACGAAGCGCGGCGTCCAGCCCGGTGCACCGCCCGCGACGGCGGCCATGACGGAGTCGCTGTGCAGCACGAGCCAGTCGTGGGCGCGTACGCACACCAGGTCGACGACCTTGCGGTGGCCGCCGTCGGCGACGACCTTCTCCAGCATCGCGCCGATGCCGGGCGCGACCTCGGCGGCGTCGGCGCGGCGCGTGATGGCCTCGCCCACGACGGCCTGCACGTCGGAGTCGCGCAGGACGCGCAGCGCGCCGCGCAGGGCGGTGGCCAGCTCGGCGGTCACCCGGTCGGCGTGGGCCGGCTGGGCGAGCCAGGCGGCGAGCCGGGAGCCGATGCCGACGGCCCGGAGCCGGACGCGCACCACGTCCCCGGAGAGGAAGTTCTCGCCGACGAAGTCGCCGAGGCTCTGCCCGAGCTGGTCCTTCTTGGTCGGGATGATGGCCGTGTGCGGGATGGGCAGGCCCATCGGGCGCCGGAAGAGCGCGGTGACGGCGAACCAGTCGGCGAGGGCGCCCACCATGCCCGCCTCGGCGGCGGCCGCCACGTAGCCGGCCCAGCCGCCGGCACCGGCGGTCCGTGCCCAGGTGGCGAGTGCGTAGACGGCGGCGACGGCGAGCAGCAGTCCGGTCGCGGTGGCCTTCATCCGGCGCACTCCGCGGCGCTTGTCCTCGTCCGCCGCGCTGTAGGTGAATCCGCCGGGCCGGGCGGGCATCACCCCCTCGGCGGTGCCCGGACCGCCAGCAGCGGCAGGCGGCTCCTGTCCATGGGAGCGTTTCATCCACACCACCACCCGTTCCGGCTGTCCTCACGTGCATTGTCCCTACCCGACCGACTCGGGGAACGCCCGAAGAGTTCCCCGCGTCTGACAAGTCGCCCATGACATGTCACGAGCACGTGCTGCGAGGCTCCTGCCCCCGCAGCCGTCCGGTCACCCCGGAGCGTCACGCTCCGCCATCCCTCAGGAGACATCCGCCGATGAAGAGGCCCTCCCTGCCGCGCGCGGCGTTCGCCGTGCTCGCCGCGCTGGCGGCCGTGGTGACGGCCGTGGCGGTGGTCATGAGCAACGGGACGGGCGGCCGGGGCGGCGGGAGCACCGCCGGGCCGCACGAGCTGCCGCGCTCGGCCGCCCCGGCGGCGTCCGGCAGCTGGGCGGGCGCCTGGTCCACGTCGCCGGCCGCGGCCGAGCCGAACAGCGGGCGCGGTTTCGCGGGCCGGTCCCTCCGCAACGTCGTGCACACCACCCTCGCCGGCAGCAGGGCCCGCATCACGCTCTCCAACCTCTTCGGCGACCGGCCGCTCACCATCGGCCACGCCTCGCTCGCCGTCGCCGCCGCGGGCGGCCCGGCCGCCGTGCCCGGCAGCATGCGGGTGCTGCTGTTCGGCGGGCGCCCCATGGTGACGATCCCGGCCGGCCGGACGGCGGTCAGCGATCCGGTCCACCTGGCCGTCGGGTACGGCGCGGACCTGCTGGTCACCACCTACTCCCCCACGCCCTCCGGCCCGGTGACCTACCACCCGCACGCCCGCCAGGTCTCCTACCTCGCCCAGGGCGACCGCACCGAGGACACCGGCGGCGCCCCGTACACCGCGCGCACCCCCTACTGGCGTTACGTGAGCGCCGTCGACGTGTGGAGCAGCGACGCCCAGGGCGCGGTCGTGGTGCTGGGCGACTCCATCACCGACGGCGTCTCCTCGACCGTGGGCGCCAACCGCCGCTGGACCGACTTCCTGGCCCGCCGCCTGCGCACCGAGCCCGGCGCGCCCCGCTACGGCGTGCTGAACCAGGGCATCAGCGGCAACCGCGTCCTGCTCGGCGGGGTGGGCGCCTCTCCCCGCAACAACCCCAGCGGTCTGGAGCGCTTCGACCGCGACGTGCTCTCCCGCACGGGCGTGCGGGCCGTCGTCGTCGAGCTCGGCGTCAACGACATCATGCGCCGCCCCCGGCAGACCGACCCTGCACGGATCACGGCGGGGTTGCGCGAGCTGGTGGCGCGGGCGCACGCGCGCGGGCTGCGGGTGATCGGGGCGACGCTGGCGCCCTTCGGCGGGCGCGTGGGCCTCGGGCCGGAGCAGGAGCGCGTGCGGCAGGGCGTCAACGCCCGGATACGCGCCGGGGACGTCTTCGACGGCGTCGTGGACTTCGACGTGGCGCTGCGCGACCCGGCCGCCCCGCAGCGGCTCCTGCCGGCGTACGACTGCGGCGACCACCTCCACCCCAGCGACGCCGGCTTCCGGGCGATGGCGCAGGCCCTCGACCTCGGCCTGCTCAAGGGCGACCGGCCGGCGGCGCAGCAGCTCTGAGCCACCCACCACCGGCCCCCCCTGCCCACCGCCGTCCGCCGCTGCCCGTCGCGCGCTCAGCGCAGCTCTTTGCCGCCGCCTGCGTCGGTGCCGTCGGTCCCGTTGCCCCCGTAGTCGCGGCCGCCCCGGCGCTCCTCGCGGTCGAGCCTGCGCTGCTCGCGCCGCTCCTCCCGCAGCCGCTTGCGCTCGGCCCGGGTCACCTTGCGGGTCACGCCGACGCCGCCCCAGAACGCGAAGCCGGTCACGTGCACGGTGGGCGAGCCGGGGGTGCCGGGGCCGGTGGCCTTGTCGTCGAAGCCGCCCATGATGCCGACGCCGCCGACCTGCACGTCCAGTTCCGGCGGAACGGTGACCTGCATCCCGCCCATGACGGCGATGCAGCGCACGACGACCTCGCGGTCCTCGAAGCGCGCCTCGCGCAGGTCGATCTCCCCGCCGCCCCAGAAGACGAAGGCCGTGAACACGCGGGGCACCGTCCACCCGCCGCGCCGCTGGAAGCCGCCCATGATGCCGACGGCACCCTTGGACGTGGGCCGGCCGCCGATCCGTCCCGCCCACTCGTCGCCGCCGGCCGCGACCGGCGCGGAGGCCGCCGCTCCCGACGGCACCGGCAGGTCCCGGACGAGCGGCTCCAGTTCGGCGTGCGTACGGGCCTTGTACGCGGCTTCCAGGCGCTCCTCGAACTCCTCCATGTCCAGCCGGCCCTCGGCGACCGCCTCGCGCAGCGCCTCGGCGACCCGCTCGCGCTCCGCGTCGGAGGCCCGCATCTCAGGAAGTTCGCTCGTCATGCCGGACAGCCTAGAGCGCCCCGGCCACCAGGCCCACGGCCCGCCCCCCGCCGCTACAACGCCTTCCGGTCCGCGTACATCTTCGCGATGACCTCCTCGATGTCCGGCTCGCGCACGGACAGGTCGACCAGCGGATGGCGGGCGGCCACGGCCGCCACGATGGGGGCCGCGCTCTGCGTGGCGGCGAACGCCAGCCACTGGCGGGGCCCTTCGACCTTCACGGGGCGCGCGCCGGGCACGTCCGTGATGGGCGGGAGCTCACGCTCCAGGTCGATGACGAGCACGCGCTCGCTCCCGCCCACCGCGTGCAGCCCGTCCAGCCCGCCGTCGTAGACGAGCCGCCCGTGGTCGATGACCATCACGCGCTTGCACAGCTGCTCGATGTCGGTCAGGTCGTGCGTGGTGAGCAGGACCGTCGTCCCCCGCTCGGCGTTGACGTCCCGCAGGAACTCCCGCACCTTCGCCTTGCTGACGACGTCCAGGCCGATCGTCGGCTCGTCGAGGTAGAGCACCTCGGGATCGTGCAGCAGGGCCGCCGCGATGTCCCCGCGCATGCGCTGCCCCAGCGACAGCTGCCGCACGGGCACGTCCAGCAGGTCGCCGAGGTCGAGCAGCTCGACGCAGCGTTCGAGGTTGGCGCGGTAACGGGCGTCCGGGATGCGGTACATGCGGCGCACCAGCCCGTAGGAGTCGCGCAGCGGCAGGTCCCACCACAGGGTGGTGCGCTGGCCGAAGACCACGCCGATGCGGCGTGCCAGCCGCGTGCGGTCGCGGGCCGGGTCGATGCCCGCGACCCGCAGCCGGCCACCGCTGGGCACCAGGATCCCGGTCAGCATCTTGATGGTCGTCGACTTGCCCGCGCCGTTGGGCCCGATGTAGCCGACCATCTCGCCGCGGGGGACACGGAAGCTGATGCCGTCCACCGCTCGTACCCGATGCCGTTCGCGGCGCAGGAACCCCGCCTTGCGGCGCACGTCGAAGACCTTCTCGACGCCGTCCAGCTCGATGAAGCCGTCCACCGTGCCCTGCCCCTCTCCGTCCGCCACGGCCGTCAACTCCCCGTGCTCCGGTAGCCCCGCAGCCCCGCCCGCCACGCCGCGCCGGCCAGCGCGCAGCACACCAGCGCCACGAGCGGCGAGGCGAAGTCCACCCAGCCCGGCAGCCCCAGCGGATCGTCCCGGCCGAGGATCCGCAGCGCGGGCAGCCAGTTGACGAAGGCCAGCGGCACGACGAACGTGACGCCCCGCACGAGCTCCGTGGCGAACACCGTCGGGGGGTACTGCAGCATGGTCGTGCCGCCGTAGGTGAAGGCGTTCTGCACCTCGGAGGCGTCCTGGGCCCGGAACTGGAACGCCGCGCCCGCCACGAACACCGCACCGAAGATCACCGCTCCGCTGATCAGCATCAGGGGCAGGAGCAGCAGCGTCACCGGCGTCCAGTGCACGTCCAGCCGGTACAGCGTCCAGGCCAGCAGCAGCACGCCCTGGCTGACGCGGCCCAGCCGGCGCAGCGCGAAGCGGTCGGCCGCGACCTGCGCGAGGACGGGCACGGGCCGCACGAGCAGGGTGTCCATCGTGCCGTCGCGCACGCGGCGGCCGACGCGGTCCATGGTGCCGAGCGCGAGGTCCGCCAGGCCGAAGGAGGTGCTCGTGGTGCCGTAGAGCAGGGCGACTTCGGGCAGGGTGAAGCCACCGAGGGTGTCGGTGTGCGTGAACATGATGGCGATGCCGACGAAGTCCAGCGCGGTCGCGGCGAAGTTGCCGAGGGCCATCATGACGAAGGACGTGCGGTAGGCCATCGTCGACCGCACCCACATTCCGACGATCAGGCCATAGGCGTGCACGCCCTCGCCCGCACGACGGAGCACACCGGCCGGGGCGTCAGCCACCCTGGACCACCACCTTCCGTGTGGCCACCGCCTGCACCGACCGCCCGGCCGCCAGCAGCAGCACCGCCCACATCGTCTGGAACCCCAGCGCCGCCGCCACGCCCCCCGCGCCGCCGTGGCGGCCCAGCAGCACGTCCGCGGGGACCTGCAGCATCGCCGCCCACGGCAGCATCCGCACGATCTCGCCGAAGGCCCCCGGGAAGACGGCGAGCGGCAGCAGCGTCCCCGAGAAGAAGATGGACAGCAGGCCGTTCAGCGTGTTGACGCCCGAGCCGTCCAGCAGCCAGAAGGCGCACAGCGCCACCAGATAGCGCAGCCCGAAGCCCACGACGACGCCCAGCAGCACCGACAGCAGGAACACCAGCCACGTCAACGGGTCGCGCGGCAGCGCCAGTTCGAAGCACAGGGCGCCCACCAGCAGCGGCACCACCCCCCGGCCCAGCAGCTGGAACACGGCCCGGCCCAGGTCGTTCGCCAGCCACCACAGCTGCAGGTCGGCCGGCCGGTAGAGGTCAACGGCGATGTCCCCGGAGCGGATCCGCTCCTGCAGCTCCTCCTGGAACCCCCCGCCGATCAGGCACGCCGCTCCCAGCAGCGCCTGGGTGACCCACACGAACGTCAGCGCCTGCGCCTGGTCGTAGCCGCCCAGATGGGGACGTTCGTTCCACAGGGCAATGAAGGTGTACGCGACGATGAAGCCGAACACCGTATTGGTGAAGAGGCCCGCCGCGGTGGCCATCCGGTAGGTCGCGTACCGCCGGAAGCCGCTCACCGCGACAGCCGCGTACAGCCGCACCAGCCCCACCCCCCGTCCCGTTGAACCGCTTTGACCACCGCCCGCGCACCGCCGTCCCCACCGGGCCCCGAAGCGCAGGGGAGCCTAGCCGCACGCCTCGGCCGGGAACCACGGATTTTCACCCCTTGGAGTGGTCCGCCTGGCCCGAACGGTCCTTACGGAGCTGTTCAAAGGTGCGCTACGCCCTTCTGCCGGAACGCATGATGCGACAGTGTCTTCCGGGGTCACGACGCAGGTCGGAACCGCCCGACACGACACCGCTCCGCCGCGGCCGCACAACCCCGGCGGCGGCCGAGGAGTCCCAGGAGACATGAGCGACGAGCAGTCACAGCAGCGGCGTCCCGCTGGTGGCGGCCACGCGCCGCCGGGCTGGGCGCCGAGGTCCACCGGCGCGTCCGCCGGCACGCGCCGGGCTCCTGGCGCCCGCTCCGCGGCCGGCCCCGGCCGGCCCGGCCGCCCACGGCGCACGGGCTGGCGCCGGCTCGTGCCCACCTGGCGCATGATCCTCGGCGGCTTCCTGCTGGCGGTCCTGGTCGTCGTCGGCGCCCTGGTGGCCGGCTACATGCTGGTCGACATCCCCCCGGCCAACAAGGCCGCCACCGCCGAGAGCAACGTCTTCCTCTACGCCGACGGCACCATCCTCGCCCGCGACGGCGAGGTCAACCGCGAGAGCGTGCCCCTGAGCAAGGTCCCCCGGGACGTCCAGCACGCCGTCCTGGCCGCCGAGGACCGCGACTTCTACTCCGAGTCCGCCGTGAACCCCGAGGCGATGCTGCGCGCCGCCTGGAACACCGCCACCGGCAAGGGCAAGCAGTCCGGCTCCACCATCACCCAGCAGTACGTCAAGAACTACTACCTGGGCCAGGAACAGACCATCAGCCGCAAGGTGAAGGAATTCTTCATCGCCATCAAGCTGGACCGCGAGGAGAGCAAGAACGACATCCTGGAGGGCTACCTCAACACCAGCTACTTCGGCCGCAACGCCTACGGCATCCAGGCGGCCTCCCAGGCGTACTACGGCAAGGACTCCGACAAGCTCACCGCCGCCGAGGGCGCCTACCTCGCCACCCTCCTCAACGCCCCCAGCGCCTACGACGTCGGCGCCCACCCCGAGAACAAGCAGCGCGCCCTGGCCCGCTGGAACTACGTCCTCGACGGCATGGTGAAGAAGAAGTGGCTCGGCACCACCGAACGCGCCGAGATGCAGTTCCCCGCCCCCGGCAAGGCCAAGGCGCGCCTGAGCATGTCCGGGCAGCGCGGCTACCTCGTCGAGGCCGTCAAGGACTACCTCACCAGCAACAAGATCGTCGACGAGACGACGCTGGCCACCGGCGGCTACCGCATCGTCACCACCATCGACCGCAAGAAACAGGACGCGTTCGTCAACGCCGTGCAGCACCAGCTGATGGACGATCTCAGCGAGGACCGCAAGGCCGACCGGTACGTACGCGCCGGGGGCGCCTCCATCGATCCCAAGTCCGGCAAGGTCGTCGCCATGTACGGCGGCATCGACTACACCAGGCAGTACGTCAACAACGCCACCCGCCGCGACTACCAAGTCGGCTCCACCTTCAAGCCGTTCGTCTTCACCTCGGCCGTCGACAACGACTCCACCACCCAGGACGGCCGCACCATCACGCCCAACACCCTCTACGACGGCACCAACAGACGCCCGGTACAGGGCCCGGACGGACCCGTGGGCTACGCCCCCGAGAACGAGGACGGCTACTCCAACCCCCGCATCACCGTCACCAAGGCCACCGACCTGTCCGTCAACTCCGTCTACGCACAGATGGCCCAGGACGTCGGCCCCGCCAAGGTCAAGAAGACCGCCGTCGCACTCGGCATCCCCGCGGACACCCCCGACCTGACCGCCACGCCCTCCATCGCCCTGGGCCCGGCCACCGCCAGCGTCCTGGACATGACCCAGGCGTACGCGACCCTCGCCAACCACGGCCGGCGCGGCCCGTACACACTCGTCGAGAAGGTCTCCAAGGCCACCGAGGACGTGCAACTGCCGGACGCCGGCGAGAAGAAGCAGGTCGTCTCGCGCGTCGCCGCCGACACGACCACCTCGATCCTGCAGAGCGTCGTCGACAGCGGCACCGGCCGCCGGGCCCAGTCCGCGGGCCGGCCGGCGGCCGGCAAGACCGGCACGGCGGAGGAGGACAAGGCCGCCTGGTTCGCGGGTTACACCCCCGACCTGGCCACCGTCGTCGCCGTCATGGGCCAGGACCCCGACACCGGCGTCCAGAAGCCGCTGTACGGGGCCGCCGGGGAGCCCCGCATCAACGGCGGCGGCTACCCGGCGCAGATCTGGGGCGCCTACACCGCCGACGCGCTCGAAGGCACCGAGGCCACGGACTTCGACCTGGAGCTGCAGAGCGGCGCGGGGACCCCGATGCTGGAACCCACCCCGACCGCCACGGCGCCCCCGTCCCCCACCGGCTCGCCGTCGCTCCCGGCCACCCCGCCGACCGCCCCGCCGACGAGCTTCGGCCCGCCCGAGCCGCCGACGATCCCGGAACCGCCGGTCACACCGCCGGGCTTCCCCACGCCCCGCCTGCCCACCTTCGGGCCGGGAGGACCGGGCGAGGACAAGGAACGGCACTCCGCCGACCGCCACGGAGGCGGGGACCTGCTGGGATACGAGTACTGAGGCGCCCCGGCCGCATCGGTGGCCGGAGGTCAGTGTCCGGACGTCAGTGGCCGGACGTCGCCTTGAGGCCGACGACGGCCACCAGCAGCAACGCGATGAAGAAGATCCGCGCGGCGGTCACCGGCTCGCCCAGCAGCGTCATGCCGAGCACCGCCGCACCGGCCGCGCCGATGCCCACCCACACCCCGTACGCGGTGCCGATGGGCAGCGTCCGCGCCGCCTGCGCCAGCAGCAGCATGCTGGCCACGATGCCCGCGACCGTGGCCACGCTGGGCCACAGCCGCGTGAAACCCTCGGTGAACTTCATGCCGACCGACCAGCCGACCTCCAGCAGACCGGCGACAGCGAGCAGGACCCATGCCATGACGGTACCTCCGACGGAAACGACTCCAGGGGGGTGCGTCGTCTTGTCCTGACCCGGTACGGCGCGTCTCGTCGGGATGGGGACGACCGTAGCAAAAAGGGTGTAACAGGCGTATAAGGCGTGAGGGTGTGCGGGACGTCCAGGGCGCGTCAGAGGTACAGGCCCGTGGAGTCCTCCGACCCTTCCAGCCGCTCCGCCGCCACCGCGTGCAGGTCACGCTCGCGCATCAGGACGTACGCGACCCCGCGCACCTCCACCTCGGCCCGGTCCTCCGGGTCGTACAGCACCCGGTCACCCGGCTCGACCGTCCGCACGCTCTGACCGACCGCGACGACCTCGGCCCAGGCCAGCCGGCGGCCCACCGCCGCCGTCGCCGGAATGACGATGCCGCCGGTGGACCGGCGCTCGCCCTCGGGGATGTCCGTCCGCACCAGAACGCGGTCGTGGAGCATCCGGATGGGCAACTTGTCGTGGGTGGTGTTCGTACTCACGTCACGACCGTACCTGCCCGCGCGCGGGGCCGAGGCCACAGGGCCGCTAAGACTTCCGGCGGCGCGAGCCCTTCGAGGACTTGCCGGAGGCGATCAGCAGCCCCACGACGCCCACCGCCACCATCGCCACCGGAACGATCCGCTCCAGCCGCGGCTCACCGTCGGGGCCCACGAATCGCGAGCGCACCTCCGACACGACGCGGTTGGCCGCCACGTACGCGCGCCCCGCGGTCTGGTCCACCTTCGACGCCACCTTGGCCTTGGCATCCCCGATGATCGTCGACGGGTGCATCCGCACGCCGATCTCGTCGAGCACTACGGCGAGCTCCTGCCGCCGGCGGGCGATGTCCGCCTCGATCTGCGCAGGTGTCCTGGCTTCCGCCACCGCGCTGCCTCCGTCTCGTCGATAAGAATGATGAAGAGTGATGACTACAGTCTGTCAGCTCCCCCGGCGAAGCGCCCCGCGGCACCCCCGATCCGCGACCTGGCTACGCTCGGGACGTAACCGACGTCCCCACCGAGGAGAGCCATGAGCGAGCGACTGCAGCCCGGCGACACCGCCCCCGCCTTCACCCTGCCCGACGCGGACGGCAAGCAGGTCTCGCTCGCCGACCACAAGGGCCGCAAGGTCATCGTCTACTTCTACCCCGCCGCCCTCACCCCCGGCTGCACCAAGCAGGCGTGCGACTTCACCGACAACCTCGACTTCCTCGCCGGCCACGGCTACGACGTCATCGGCGTCTCCCCCGACAAGCCGGAGAAGCTCGCGAAGTTCCGCGAGAAGGAGACCCTGAAGGTCACCCTCGTCGGCGACCCCGAGAAGAAGGTCCTGGAGGCGTACGGCGCCTTCGGCGAGAAGAAGCTCTACGGCAAGACCGTCACCGGCGTCATCCGCTCCACGGTCATCGTCGACGAGGACGGCAAGGTCGAGCGCGCCCTCTACAACGTCAAGGCCACCGGCCACGTGGCAAAGATCATCAAGGACCTGGGGCTGTAACGCGCCGCGCGACCGACGCCTCCTCGGGCACGTCCTCGGCCTCCGGCAGGTCGAGGACCGCCCGGGCACCCCCGCCCTCCGCCCTGCCGAACGACAGCCGCGCCCCCAGCACCGCCGCCTGCCCCACCGCGATCGTCAGCCCCAGGCCATGACCCGTACCGCGCTCGGGCGCCGCCGTACGGAAACGGCGCGGCCCCTGGTCCACCAGGCCCGGCGGGAAGCCGTCCCCGTGATCCCGGATGACGATCCGCGTGCCCTCGACCGTCACCTCGATCGGCGGCCGGCCGTGCTTGGCCGCATTGGCCAGGATGTTCACCAGGATCCGCTCCACACGACGGGCGTCGGTGGCCACGATCCGGCCCTCGCCGATCACCTCCACCGCCACGTCGTCCACCCCGCGCTGACCGCGCGCCCGCTTGACGATGCCCCGCACCAGCGACGGCAGCTCCACCTCGTCCAGCTGCGCGCTCTCCACCCCGGCGTCCAGCCGGGACACCTCCAGCAGATCCTCCACCAGGGCCCGCATCGTCTGCGCCCGCTCCTGCACCATCTCCACCGCCCGCGGATGCGGCAGCAGCTCGGCCGAGGCCACCAGCCCCGCCACCGGCGTCCTCAGCTCGTGCGCCACGTCCGCGGTGAACTGCCGCTCCGCCGACACCCGGCCCGCCAGCGACGTCGCCATGTGGTGCACCGACCGGCCCAGCTCCGCGACCTCGTCCCGGCCGGCGATGTCCAGCGCGTCCGCGTCCGGCGCCTCGCCCGCCGCGATCCGTCGCGCCGCCGCCGCGGACAGCCGCAGCCGCCGCGACAGGCTCTGCGCCACGAACCACGCCACCACCGCCATCAGCGCCACGGTCGCCCCACCGGCCACCACCAGCGCCTTGTCCAGCGCCGTCTGCAGGGGGTCACGGTCCGGGTACGACGCCGAGATCGACAGCACCTTGTCGTCCCCGACCCCCGTGGCCGCCCACACCCGCGGGTCCTCCCCGCCGCTGATGTACGTACCCGACTCGCCCTTCGCCACGGCCTGCGACAGCGCGAACGGCAGCGTCGAGTCGTCCAGCTGGGCACCCAGCGCCAGGGTCCCGTCCCGCTGGTAGATCTGCAGCGCCGAGCTCAGCAGGCCGTCCTGGTACGCCATGGCCTGGCGGTCCCGCTCCAGGCCTGAGATGTGATGCACGGCCACGCCCAGGACCACGACGGCAAGGGCGGTGACGAAGGAGATCGCGAACGCGATCCGGCCACGGATACCCATCACGCGATCGGAAGGACCTCTCGGGACTCGCCCGCAGGGGTGGCCCCCACGTACCGGACCTCCAGCGCCGTGAAGGCCACGGCCCCGTCCACCTCGCGCGGCTGGAACAGCCGCAGCCGCGCCGGGAAGGACTTCCCCGCCGCCGCGCCGGCCACGCCGCTCGACACCTGCACGACGCCGTTGCCGTCCGCACCGTCCGAGGTGTACGCCTCCCACCGGATGCCGCTCGCGACCCGCCCGGAGGTGTTGCAGTCCAGCGTGATGATGGTCGGCTCCCGCACCGGCTCACCCATCCCGCAGTCCCGCACCCCCGGCAGCTCCCGGGCGTTCGAGCCCTCCAGCACCACCTGCGACTCCTGACCGGCACCCGACTTCTGCGCCGCCGCCGTCTTCGGCGCCTTGTTCACCACGCTCGCCCGGTCCGTGGCATCCCCCAGCCACACGCCGCCGAACACGAGCACGGACACACCCAGGAAGATCGCCACCACGGTGCGCAGACCGGCACCACGGGCCACGGCACGGTCGGTCATCGGCTCTCTTCCTCGATCACGGGCGGATGTTGCACGTTCGGTCCTGTCCCATCCCCGCTCAGAGGGACGGTGAAAACGCCCGCCGCGTTCCCTTGCAGAGATACGTACATGTGTGGCGTAACCGATCAGGGATGCGGGCGGTTACTCCGTACGAGGCCCTCTGGGGAGGGGGCACGGGGCGGGAGGGGAACCATGCCGGTCAGTCCGTACGCGCGGGAGCGGCTCGCCGCGGCGGCGGAGTCTCGCGGACGCTGTCGGAGGCGCTGGGGAAGCTGGGGGTCGATCCGAAGAGCTCATCAGTCGACGAGTCCGGGCCTACGGCGATGCTGAAGCTCGGCGTCGCCGAGCGTTGCTCACTCTGCGGCATCGCGCCCGAGCGGCAGGGCCGCCCGCTGCCACTTGAGGTGGATCACGCCGACGGAAACCGGCGCAACCACAGGATCGAGAATCTCCGCCTGCTCTGCCCCAACTGCCATGCCATCACGGATACCTGGTGCCGAGGCGACCGACGCAAACGAGAGCCCAGGTAGCGCTGTAGCTGCCCACATGCGACCGGTAGCATGGCAGAGCTTGCGGCCGTGGTGGAATGGCAGTCACGCAGCACTTAGGATGCTGTGGGAGAAATCCCGTGTGGGTTCGAATCCCACCGGCCGCACTGGGCCTTGCTCTTGGAATCGAAGGGGGCCGCCTCTGAATAAGAGGCGGCCCCCTTCGGCGTCCGTTCAGCCCACGAGCTCCCGGACCACCGGCACCAGGCCCCGGAACGCCTTGCCGCGGTGGCTGATGGCGTTCTTCTCCTCCGGCGCCATCTCGGCACACGTGCGGGTCTCGCCCAGGGGCTGGAGGACCGGGTCGTAGCCGAAGCCGCCCGAGCCCGCGGGCTCGTGGCGCAGGGTGCCCTCCAGGCGGCCCTCGACCACGCGCTCCGTGCCGTCCGGCAGGGCCAGGGCCGCGGCGCAGGCGAAGTGGGCGCCGCGGTGTTCCTCGGCGATGTCGGAGAGCTGGGCCAGGAGCAGGTCGAGGTTGGCCTTGTCGTCGCCGTGGGTGCCGGCCCAGCGGGCGGAGAAGATGCCGGGGGCGCCGTTCAGGACGTCGACGCAGAGGCCGGAGTCGTCGGCGATGGCGGGGTGGCCGGTGGCCTGCGCCAGCGCGTGGGCCTTGAGGAGGGCGTTCTCGGCGAAGGTGACGCCGGTCTCCTTGACGTCGGGGATCTCGGGGTAGGCGTCGGCGCCCACGAGCTCGACGTCCAGGCCGGCGGCGGCGAGGATCGCGTGGAGCTCGGTGACCTTGTTGGCGTTGCGGGTGGCGAGGATCAGGCGCTTCATGGTCCCGATTATCCCCGGGGCCCCGCTCGCCCCCGGTCTCCCGGGGGCCACTCACCCGGGCGTCGTTCGGCCGCCCCGGCTACTTCGACGTGCAGACCTTCGTCAGCTCGCCCGCCGCGTCCTTCAGGGGCGTCAGGTCCGGCGTCGCGTTCCGGCCGACCGCGTCGCGGACGTTGGTGATCGCCTGCTGGAGGTGGTCCAGGGCCTTGGCGACGTCGGTGTTGTTCGTCTTGTCCTTGAGCTTCTTGGTGTCCTGGTCGAGCGCGTCCAGGACCGCGCCCGTCCGGCCCGAGCCGTTCGCCGAGTCCGTCACGGTCTGCTGGAGGTCGTTGACGTCGTCGGTGATCTCGACGCCCAGACGGGCGCAGTCGACGGCCTTCTGGGCGGCGGAGCAGCCCACCGCCGGCGGCAGGACCAGCAGGGCCAGGGCCGCGAGGGCGTGGGGGTGGCGGCGTGCGGGCATCGGTGGCCTTCCGGTGGGGCGGGCGGGGGTACGGTCCGGGCCGGGTGGGCCGGACCGTACGCCTCTATGAACGCTTGCGCCGCACCGCATGGTTGCGGCTCCCGCGGGGTCCGCCGGCGGTCAGGAGGTCACAGCGTGCGGGCGAGGGCCTCGCGCTGGGCCGCGTCGAGGGAGGAGCAGCCGGCGACGGCGAGGTCGAGGAGGCTGTTGAGCTCGTCGCGGGCGAAGGGCTCGGCCTCGGCGGTGCCCTGGACCTCGACGAAGCGGCCGTCGCCGGTGCAGACGACGTTCATGTCGGTCTCGGCGCGGACGTCCTCCTCGTAGCAGAGGTCGAGGAGGGGGGTGCCGTCGACGATGCCGACGCTGACGGCGGAGACGGTGCCGGTCAGCGGCTTGCGGCCGTGCTTGATGAGCTTCTTGCCCTGGGCCCAGGTGATGGCGTCGGCGAGGGCGACGTAGGCGCCGGTGATGGCGGCGGTGCGGGTGCCGCCGTCGGCCTGGAGGACGTCGCAGTCGAGGACGACGGTGTTCTCGCCGAGGGCCTTGAAGTCGATGACGGCGCGCAGGGAGCGGCCGATGAGGCGGGAGATCTCGTGGGTGCGGCCGCCGATCTTGCCGCGGACGGCTTCGCGGTCGCCGCGGGTGTTGGTGGAGCGGGGCAGCATCGAGTACTCGGCGGTGACCCAGCCCTCGCCGGAGCCCTTGCGCCAGCGGGGGACGCCTTCGGTGAAGCTGGCGGTGCAGAAGACCTTGGTGTCCCCGAAGGAGATGAGGACGGAGCCTTCGGCGTGCTTGCTCCAACCGCGCTGGATGGTCACGGGGCGGAGCTGGTCGGGGGTGCGGCCGTCGATGCGAGACATGGTGATGAGCCTATCGGCACGGCAGAGGGCCCCGTTCCGGTTGGCGTGCTGGACGCGTGGCCGAAAAACGGGGCCCCTGGGTGTGCGGAGCGCGGTGGCTCAGCTCACAGCATGTCCTCGATCTCGCCGGCGATCGGGTCGGCGTCGGTGCCGATGACGACCTGGATGGCGGTGCCCATCTTCACGACGCCGTGGGCGCCGGCGGCCTTGAGGGCGGCGTCGTCGACGAGGGAGGGGTCGGCCACCTCGCAGCGGAGGCGGGTGATGCAGCCCTCGACCTCTTCGATGTTGTCGATCCCGCCGAGGCCGGCGACGATCTTCTCAGCCTTGCTGGCCATGTGCACTCCTGGTTGTCTCAGCCCTTCGGCGGTTCCACCGACCGGCTTTCACACGGTATCCCACGTATAGCCCAACTATGCGGGCGTTTGTCCGCCATCTGACGAAGGATGGCGAGCACCCGGTTCCGGCCACGGATCCTGTCCTTCCGCGCCGTTACCGGGAGATCCCCACCGCACCGCAAGTGGTCTACACCAGTATGCCAGCAGCCGGGAGGGCGCGATGAGTTCGACGGCCGCGGCGGAGCCGCGGAAGAGGAAGCGGCTGCACGGCCTCTTCCAGGGGCTGCAGAAGATGGGGCGCAGCCTTCAGCTGCCGATCGCGGTGCTGCCGGCGGCGGGCATCCTCAACCGGCTCGGCCAGCCGGACGTCTTCGGCAAGGACGGCCTGGGGTGGACGGACGTCGCCAAGGTGATGGCGGGCGCCGGCGGGGCGCTGCTGGACTCGTCCCTGGGCCTGCCGCTGCTGTTCGCGGTGGGCGTGGCGATCGGCATGGCGAAGAAGTCGGACGGTTCGACGGCGCTGGCGGCGGTGGCGGGCTTCCTCGTCTATTTCGCGGTGCTGCACCAGTTCCCCGAGGACTGCCCGGCCGGTGCCAAGCACACGGCGGTCGGTCTGCTGGGCGGGGTGTGCGTGACGGCGGCCGGGGAGCCGTCGGCGGCGGCGTACCAGAATCCGGGGGTGTTCGGCGGCATCGTGATGGGCCTGCTGTCGGCGTGGTTCTGGCAGCGGTATCACCGGGTGCGGCTGGTGGACTGGCTGGGTTTCTTCAACGGCCGCCGGCTGGTGCCGATCATCATGGCGTTCGTGGCGATCGGCTTCGCCGTCCTGTGCCTGGGGGTCTGGCCGTGGGTGGGTGCGCGGCTGACGGACTTCAGCGAGTGGCTGGTCGACCTGAGCTGGCTGGGCTCCGGGATCTTCGGCGTGGCCAACCGGGCGCTGCTGGTGGTGGGGCTGCACCAGTTCCTGAACGTCTTCGTGTGGTTCCAGTTCGGGGACTTCACCAAGCCGGACGGCCAGGTCGTGCACGGTGACATCAATCGTTTCCTGGCGGGCGACCCGACGGCGGGGCAGTTCACCTCGGGCTTCTTCCCGATCATGATGTTCGCGCTGCCCGCGGCCGCCCTGGCCATCGCCCACTGCGCGAAGCCGGAGCACCGCAAGGCGGTGAGCGGCATGATGCTCTCGGTGGGGCTGACGTCGCTGGTCACGGGTATCACCGAGCCGATCGAGTACTCGTTCCTCTTCATCGCCCCCCTGCTCTACGTGGTGCACGCGCTGCTGACGGGCGTGTCGATGGCGGTGACCTGGGGACTGGGGGTGCACGACGGCTTCAGTTTCTCTGCGGGACTGATCGACTATGTGATCAACTGGGGGCTTGCGACGAAGCCGGCGCTGATCATTCCGATCGGGCTGGCTTTCGGTGTCGTCTATTACGCGGTCTTCCGCTTCGCCATCACGTTCTTCGACATCCCGACGCCGGGCCGGGAGCCGGAGGCGGTGGCGGAGGAGATCGAGAAGGGCAACGTCGAGTAGTCGCGGCAGGGGGTCCGGCCTTCCGGGCGGCAGTGGGAAATCAACGTGCCGTAAGGGCGGCGTGACGCAGCGCAGAGCGCTCACGCCGCCCTTGCGCGTGTGGTCCACGGCACTGGGAACGATGGATTCCTTTATGCCGGACTCACGTGCTACAACAGGTCTAAACCACTAGTGGTGTAGACCAAATCGCGGGCCGTCCCCCTTCCCCTTGAGCGCCCGCCTCACCTGGAGGAATCCGATGAGTACGGCAGCCAAGGCGGCAAAGGCGGCGCCTGAAAAGGCGGCACCGGAAAAGGACAAGAAGAAGCGCGGCGCCGGAGCCATGGCGATAGCGCAGCGCATCGGCCGCAGCCTCATGCTGCCCGTCGCGGTCCTGCCCGCCGCCGCGCTGCTCGTCCGGCTCGGCAACAACGACATGCTCGGCCGTGACTCGTTCCCCGAGTTCATCACCAAGATCGCCGGCTATATGGCGGCGGGCGGCAACGCGCTGCTCGGCAACATGGCGCTGCTCTTCGCCGTCGGCGTGGCCATCGGCTTCGCGAAGAAGTCCGACGGCTCGACCGCCCTGGCCGCCGTGACGGGCTACCTCGTCTTCAAGGAGGTGCTCGCCACCTTCACCGACAAGAACCTGCCGAAGGTCGCCGCGGTCGTCGACGGCAAGATCGTCATGAACGAGGCGCCGGTCAACGCCGGTGTCCTCGGCGGTGTGGTCATGGGCCTGGTCGTGGCGCTCCTCTACCAGCGCTACAGCCGCAAGAAGCTCCCCGACTGGCTGGGCTTCTTCGGCGGCCGCCGCCTGGTCCCGATCCTCTCGGCCTTCGCCGGTCTCCTCATCGGCATCCTCTTCGGCCTCATCTGGCCGGTGCTGGGCACGGGTCTGCACAACTTCGGCGAGTGGCTCGTCGGTTCCGGTGCCGTGGGCGCGGGCATCTTCGGCGTCGCCAACCGCGCGCTGATCCCGGTCGGCATGCACCACCTGCTCAACTCCTTCCCGTGGCTGCAGGCCGGTGACTATCACGGCAAGCACGGCGACATCGCCCGCTTCCTGGAGGGCGACCCGGCCGCCGGCCAGTTCATGACCGGCTTCTTCCCGATCATGATGTTCGCGCTGCCCGCCGCCTGCCTGGCGATCGTGCACTGCGCCCGCCCGGAGAACCGCAAGGTCGTCGGCGGCATGATGGGCTCGCTGGCCCTCACCGCGTTCGTCACCGGCGTGACCGAGCCCATCGAGTTCACGTTCATGTTCATCGCCCCGGTGCTGTACGCGATCCACGCGGTGCTCACCGGTGTCTCGCTGGCCCTGACCTGGGCGCTCGGCATGAAGGACGGCTTCGGCTTCTCCGCCGGCGCCATCGACTTCCTGCTCAACCTGGGCATCGCCTCCAAGCCGTGGCTGCTGGCCGCGGTGGGCCTGTGCTTCGGTGCGCTCTACTACGTGGTGTTCCGCTTCGCGATCACCAAGTTCAACCTCCCGACCCCGGGCCGCGAGCCCGAGGGCCAGCTGGAGGACGCGGGCAAGTAAGCCCCTCCGCCCGACGCGAGAGGCCCCCCGGAACCGTGCGGTTCCGGGGGGCCTCTCGCATGGGCCGACGGCAACGGTCGTCCGGACGCGGGCCGCCGGGGCGCCCTACAGCTCGTACACCGCTCCCGCGTGCGCCAGTTCCGCCGGGCCGTCGTAGACCGAGCGGGCGTCGCGGAGGTTGGTCAGGGGGTCCGTCCACGGGGGGATGTGGGTGAGGACGAGACGGCCGGCCCCGGCGGCCGCCGCGACGGCGCCCGCCTCCAGGCCGTTGAGGTGGAGGTCGGGGATGTCCTCCTTGCCGTGCGTGAACGACGCCTCGCACAGCAGCAGGTCCGCACCCCGCGCCAGCTCGTCCAGGGCCTCGCAGGGGCCGGTGTCGCCCGAGTACACCAGCGACCTGCCGTCGTGCTCGACGCGGAAGGCGTACGCCTCGACCGGGTGGCTCACCCGGGCCGTACGGACCGTCAGGGGGCCGAGGGTGACGGTGCCGGGCGAGAGTGTGCGGAAGTCGAAGACCTCGCTCATGCACGCCTCGTCGGGTACGTCGCCGTACGCCGTCAGCAGCCGCTGCTCGGTGCCCGCGGGCCCGTAGACGGGCACGGCGTCGGCCCTGCCGCCCTCGTGACGGTAGTAGCGGGCGACGAAGTAGCCGCACATGTCGATGAAGTGATCGGGGTGCAGGTGCGACAGGAGCACGGCGTCGAGGTCGTAGAGGCCAATGTGGCGCTGGAGCTCGCCCAGGGCACCGTTGCCCATGTCGAGGACGATCCGGTAGCCGTCGGCCTCCACCAGATAGCTCGAACAGGCCGATTCCGTGGACGGGAACGAGCCCGAGCATCCGACGACGGTGAGCTTCATGCGGGCCTGAACCTCCGTGGGCTGGTGACGGGGGGCCATGCGGTGCAGTCGAGAGTAAGGCGAGAACGCGACGGTGACTCCTCCGGAAGGGGGGCGTGTGGGCGGAATCACCAGGACGGACCTGGGCCCGGCGACGGCCTCCACGCCCCTCACGGCACAGGGGCAACACCCCCCTGCCCGGTGCCGCGCACAGCACAAGGGCCCCGGCCCGCGCCCGGGGAACGGGCGCGGGCCGGGGCCCTGCGAACCGGAAGCTGCAACGGTGCGAAGAAGCGCCCGAAAGGGCGGGGCCGGGCGGTCGCCTCGGCGGCCTACAGCGGCCGGTGCCGCTCGGCACGGTCCAGGGTGTCCATGAAGCGCTGGAAGCGCTCGGCCGACTCCTTGCTGCCGGCCGTCACCGTGAACACCTCGGGCGACATGAAGGCCGCCAGCCGCTCACGCGTCTCGGGTGCGAGCGCATCCCATGCCGCTCTATCCAGCCGTGACTGCGCCACAGTTTCCGCACTGCCAGTTTCCATTGTTGAGTTGCCTCATGTCCGAAGATCCACATGCGGGACAGTTCATGTGCGTCTCCTACGGGATGATGTCAGCCGCTTGCCAACATCGGTAGTAGCAGTTCACCCGTGCACAGTTCTGGTTGTTACGGACCGGCGCGGACAGGTGGTGGACGGGTGGTGCGGCGCGCTATGCCCAGAGCTGGCCGTGCAGCGCCTCCACCGCCTCGTCGGTGGTGGCGGCGGTGTAGACGCCGGTGGAGAGGTACTTCCAGCCCCCGTCGGCGACGATGAAGGCGATGTCGGCGCTCTCCTCCGCCCGTACGGCCTTGCGGGCGACGCCCAGCGCGGCGTGCAGCACGGCGCCCGTGGACACCCCCGCGAAGATGCCCTCCTCGGCGAGGAGTTCGCGGGTGCGGCGCACCGCGTCCTCGGAGCCCACGGAGTAGCGGGTGGTGAGCACGGAGGCGTCGTAGAGCTCCGGGACGAAGCCCTCGTCGAGGTTGCGCAGGCCGTAGACCACGTCGTCGTAACGGGGCTCGGCGGCGACGATGTGCACGCCGGGCTTGTGCTCGCGCAGGTAGCGGCCGACGCCCATGAGGGTGCCGGTGGTGCCGAGGCCGGCCACGAAGTGGGTGATCTCGGGGAGGTCGGCGAGGATCTCGGGGCCGGTCGTGGCGTAGTGAGCGCCGGCGTTGTCGGGGTTGCCGTACTGGTAGAGCATCACCCAGTCCGGGTGCTGCCCGGACAGCTCCTTGGCGACCCGCACGGCGGTGTTCGAGCCGCCGGCGGCGGGCGAGGGGATGATCTCGGCGCCCCACATGGCCAGCAGCTGCCGCCGCTCCTCGCTGGTGTTCTCCGGCATCACGCACACCATGCGGTAGCCCTTGAGCTTGGCGGCCATGGCGAGGGAGATGCCGGTGTTGCCGGAGGTGGGCTCCAGGATCGTGCAGCCCGGCGTCAGCCGGCCGGCCTTCTCGGCCTGCTCGATCATGTGCAGCGCGGGGCGGTCCTTGACCGAGCCGGTGGGGTTGCGGTCCTCCAGCTTGGCCCAGACCCGCACGGACGGCGAGGGGGACAGGCGCGGCAGACGGACGAGCGGGGTGTTGCCCACCGCGGCCAGGGGGCTGTCGTAGCGCATGGGGAGCGGCCCGGTCAGGCCATGCCGCCGGCGACCGCCGGAAGGATGGTGACGCTGTCGCCGTCCGCCAGCTCGGTGGCGATGCCGCCGAGGAAGCGGACGTCCTCGTCGTTGAGGTAGACGTTCACGAAGCGGCGCAGCTCGCCGCCGGCGGACTCGTCGACCAGGCGCTCGCGGATGCCGGCGTGCCGGGTCTCCAGGTCCTTGAAGAGCTCGTCGATCGTGGCGCCGCTGCCCTCGACGGCCTTCTGGCCGCCGGTGTAGGTGCGGAGGATGGTCGGGATGCGGACCTCGATGGCCATGGATGTGCTCCTGTCGGAGTGCGGGGAGGTGCCTGCGTGCGCCGGGGCGTGCTTCCGGGACAACCGTGGGCGCATCGTATCGATTCCCCGTGCGCCAGCCGTACGTTCGTCCCGGCATGCGGAACGGCAGGTCTCAGCCTTCGGTACGTCCCGGGTAGGCGTCGACGATCTCGACCTCCTCCTCGGTGATCTCGCCGTCGACGATCCGGAAGGAGCGGAACTGGAAGGGGCCCGCGCCGTCGGTGTCGGCGGTGGAGACGAGGACGTAGTGGGCGCCCGGCTCGCCCGCGTAGCTGACGTCGGTGCGGGAAGGGTACGCCTCGGTGGCGGTGTGCGAGTGGTAGATGACCACCGGCTCCTCGTCGCGGTCGTCCATCTCGCGGTAGAGCTTCAGCAGGTCGGTGGAGTCGAACTCGTAGAACGTGGGCGAGCGGGCCGCGTTCAGCATCGGGACGAACCGCTCGGGGCGGCCGCTGCCGACGGGGCCGGCGATCACGCCGCACGCCTCGTCGGGGTGGTCGGCCCGGGCGTGCGCGACGATCCGGTCGTGGAGGTCCTGTGCGATGGTCAGCATGCGCGCCAGGATAAGCACAGGGCCCGCCCGTACCGGGAGCGGTACGGGCGGGCCCTGGTGCCGTGCGGTGACTACTTGGTGAGCGAGTAGTCCTTGCGCTCGAACGCCTGCGGGTTGCGCTTCTTCATGACCAGGTAGGAGACCCACATGATCGCGGCCCAGACGGGGGCGCAGTACAGCGAGATCCGCGCGTCCTTGTCGATGCCCATCATCACGATGACCATGAAGATGAAGGCGAGGGCGAAGAGGCTGGTCCACGGCGCACCGGGGGCGCGGAACGCGGACTGCGGGAGCTCGCCGCGGTCGGCCTTGCGGCGGTAGCGCAGCTGGGCGACGAGGATCACGATCCACGCCCACATGCCGGAGATGGTCGCGAAGGAGACGACGTAGTCGAACGCCTTGCCCGGCCACTCGTAGTTGATCACGACACCGACGAGCATCAGCGCGGCGGAGAAGGTGGTGCCGCGCAGCGGCAGGCCCTTCTTGGTCAGCTGACCGAAGAACTTCGGCCCCTGGCCGTTGAGCGAGAGGTCGCGCAGCATGCGGCCGGTGGAGTACATGCCGGAGTTGCAGGACGACAGCGCCGCGGTGAGGACGACGAAGTTGACGATGCCGGCGCCGGCCGGCAGGCCGATCTTCTGGAAGGCGGCCACGAAGGGGCTGACGCCCGGCATGAACTCGCCCCACGGGACCACGGCCAGGATGATGATCAGCGCGCCGATGTAGAAGACCGCGATGCGCCACGGCACGGTGTTGATCGCCTTGGGGAGCGTCTTCTCCGGGTCCTTGGCCTCGCCCGCGGTGACGCCGACCAGCTCGACGGCGAGGAAGGCGAACATCACGATCTGCAGGGTCATCAGGGTGTTGCCGATGCCGTGCGGGAAGAAGCCGCCGTCGTTCCAGAGGTTGGTGACGGTGGCGGTGTCACCGGCGTCGGAGAAGCCGATGGTGAGCACGCCGATGCCGATGAGGATCATGCCGATGATGGCGGTGACCTTGACCATCGAGAACCAGAACTCCAGCTCACCGAAGAGCTTCACGGAGATCAGGTTGGCGAAGTACAGGATGACGGTGAAGACCAGCGCGGAAACCCATTGCGGAATGGAATGGTTCCAGTACTGCACATAGGAGGCCGCGGCGGTCACCTCGACGATGCCGGTGACGACCCAGAAGAGCCAGTACGTCCATCCGGTCACATAGCCCCAGAAGGGACCGAGGAACTCTCGGGCGTAGTCCGAGAAGGAACCCGACACCGGGCGGTACATGAGCAGCTCACCGAGCGCTCGCATGATGAAGAAGATGACCAGGCCGGCAATGGCGTAGGCCAGGATCAAGCTGGGTCCGGCCTTCGATATCGCCTTGCCCGCGCCCAGGAACAGGCCGGTGCCGATGGCGCCACCAATGGCGATCATCTGAATCTGTCGGTTACCGAGTCCCCGCTCGTAACCCTCGGAAGCTTCCTTGCCGCTTCCCTCTCCGTCCCGCACTGCGGTGCGGTCGGCGACCTGCTCAGAGGTCATGGTGGTGCGCCTTTCTCCATACCGATCCGGTTGCTCCGGATCGGGTTCCGATCCCCCCGGATGGAGTCCTGCTCAGCGCCGACGGTCGGTCGGCTAGCGCTTCCGCTGCGACAGGGGTGGCGTCGCAGAGGCAGGTCGGCAAGAAGTATCACGTGTAAAGATGAGATCATCGACGCGGTTGTGGCGCACGGCACAAAAAAATCCGGACACAAGTGACCGGGGCCACCAATAGTCATCGCTTCGGTGACGTGATCGTTATGCGGATTTGAGTGCCCGTTGAGCGGACACGGTCAAAATGCCCCCGGAATGCATTCTTCCGCCGCAGGTCGGGGGGCAGGCCGGACCGGTCAGGCCATCAGTGCTTCGACGAGGGTCTCCTGCAGTCCGCCGAGCCAGAGGTAGGCCATCACCATCGGCTTGCGGGGGTCCTCGTCCGGCAGCCGGAAGAGCGTCTCGCCGTCGTCCTCGTCGGTGATCTCCAGCCGGGCCCCGATGGTCAGCCGGAGGTCGTTGAGCGCGCCGAGCCACTGCCGGCAGCCGTCGGGGGCCAGCCGCAGCACGGCGTCGCCCCCGGCCGCACCGCTGTCGCCGGCGGAGAGGGCGTCGAGCGAGCGGACCATGCCGAGCGCGTCCTCCCGCTTGCGCTCGCGCAGGTCGTTCTCGGTGTAGCGGCGGAATTCGGCGGCGTGCGCACGCTCCTGCCGGTCCTGCTCGGCGCCGGGGGTGCCGTAGGCATCGGGGAAGAGCCGGGCCAGGGCGGGATCGGCAGGAGGCTCGCTGGGGCCCTCGGCGAACAGCCGGGCCAGCGGGTCGGCGGCGTCGGCGCCCTGCGCCTCGCCCGGCCCGATCAGCTCCAGGAGCTGCACGGCCAGGCTGCGCAGGATGGAGATCTCGACCTCGTCCAGGGCAACGGCGGCCCCGCCGCCGGGAAGCGGCTCGAAGTGCCCGGCCATCAACGGTCCTGCGACAGGGTCGCCCAGAGCCCGTAGCCGTGCATCGCCTGCACGTCGCGCTCCATCTCCTCGCGACTGCCGCTGGAGACCGTCGCACGGCCCTTGTGGTGGACGTCGAGCATCAGCCGGTGCGCCTTGTCCTTGGGGTAGCCGAAGTACGCCTGGAAGACATACGTCACATAACTCATGAGGTTGACGGGGTCGTTATGAACCAGCGTTACCCATGGGACGTCGGGTTCGGCCACCGCGAAGGGCGATTCGCCCGTTTCAGGCCGTTCGATCTCGACCGGTGCAACACTCACGCTTCCCATGCTGCCACTCGGCGACTCCCGGTGCACAAACGGGGGGCCGTATCCGGGGCCGGAACAACGGACTCCAGAAATCGTCACTCTGACGAGTACGGGGGTAGCATCTGCGCCATGAACGCTGCGGACCTGAGGCTCCCGGTCGACGTTCCATCGACGGCCCTCTTCACCGACCGGTACGAACTCACGATGCTGCAGGGTGCGCTGCGGTCCGGCACCGCCGGACGCCGCTCCGTCTTCGAGGTCTTCACCCGCCGGCTGCCCGAGGGGCGCCGCTACGGCGTCGTCGCGGGCACCGGCCGGGTCCTGGACGCCGTGGAGAACTTCCGCTTCGACGGCGGCGTGCTGGACTTCCTCGCCCAGCAGCGGATCGTGGACGAGCCGACCCTGGCCTGGCTGGCCGACTACCGCTTCCGCGGTGACATCTGGGGCTACCCCGAGGGCGAGGTGTACTTCCCCGGCTCGCCCGTCCTGCGCGTCGAGGGCACCTTCGCCGAGGCGGTCCTGCTGGAGACCGTGATCCTCTCGATCCTCAACCACGACTCCGCCGTCGCCGCCGCGGCCTCCCGGATGGCGGTGGCGGCCGGCGAGCGGCCGCTGATCGAGATGGGGGCGCGCCGCACCCACGAGCTGGCGGCCGTCGCCGCGGCCCGCGCCGCCTTCGTGGGCGGCTTCGGCTCCACCTCCGACCTGGCGGCCGGCTTCCGCTACAACATCCCGACCGTCGGCACCAGTGCGCATGCCTTCACGCTGCTGCACGACAGCGAGCGCGACGCCTTCACGGCACAGGTGGACTCGCTCGGCGGGGGCACGACGCTGCTGGTGGACACCTTCGACGTCGCCGAGGCGGTCGCGATGGCCGTCGAGGTGGCGGGACCGGGCCTGGGGGCCGTACGGATCGACTCCGGCGACCTACTGCTGCTCGCCCACCGGGTGCGCCGCCAGCTGGACGACCTGGGCGCCAAGGACACCAGGATCGTGGTCACCAGCGACCTCGACGAGTACGCCATCGCCTCGCTGGCCGCCGCGCCCGTGGACGCCTACGGCGTGGGCACCCAGCTGGTGACCGGCAGTGGGCACCCGACCTGCTCGATGGTCTACAAGCTGGTGGCGCGCGCCGAGGGCACCGGGCCCGACGCGCCGCTGCGGCCGGTGGCCAAGAAGTCGATGGGCGGCAAGACCTCCCACGGCGGCCGCAAGTGGGCCGCCCGCCGCCCGGACGCGTGCGGGGTGGCCGAGGCCGAGGTCGTGGGCACCGGCGAGGTCCCCGCGGAGCTGGCGGACCGGCAGCTGCTCGTCGAGCTCGTGCGGGGCGGCGAGGTCGTCGGCCGCGAGCCCCTGGCGGCGGCGCGCGAGCGGCACGTCGCGGCGCGTGCGGCGCTGCCGATGTCGGCGACCCAGCTCTCGCGCGGCGAGCCGGTGCTGCCCACGGAATACCTCTGAGGGCGCCCGAGTGCCCCTCCCCTAACCCCACCGGAGTCACTACCCTCGGTCACACAGGGTTGATCCGCACCGTCGGCCGAGAGCCCCTCACCTAAGGATCTGCACCATGAACCGTGCGTTGATCATCGTCGACGTGCAGAACGACTTCTGCGAGGGCGGCAGCCTCGCGGTGGCCGGCGGCGCCGACGTCGCGGCAGCGATAACCGACCTGGTGGGCGAGGCGCCCGCCGGGTACGCACACGTCGTCGCCTCGCGCGACATGCACATCGACCCGGGCGACCACTTCTCCGACCGCCCGGACTACGAGCACTCCTGGCCGCGGCACTGCGTGGCGGGCACGGAGGGCAGCGGCTTCCACCCCAACCTCTCCCCCGCCATCGCCTCCGGGGCGGTCCAGGCCGTCTTCGACAAGGGCGCCTACGCGGCCGGCTACAGCGCGTTCCAGGGCACCGACGAGAACGGCACGGAGCTCGCGGACTGGCTGCGGGCGCGCGAGGTGACCGACGTGGACGTGGTCGGCATCGCCACCGACTACTGCGTACGGGCCACCGCGCTGGACGCCCGCCGGGCCGGCTTCGGCACCCGCGTGCTGCTCGACCTCACCGCGGGAGTGGCCCAGGAGACCACCGAGCGGACCCTGGAGGAGCTGCGGGAGGCGGGCGTGGAGCTGAGCGGGAAGCCGGTCGTCCAGGGCGGCTGAGGGCGACCGGGGGCCCTGGGGCGTGGGGTCTGTGCTGACCCGTCGGACACCCCCTAGGAGGGGCGCGCGGCGTCCGGGGCCCGCAGCAGGCTGGCGATCGGGTGCCAGGACTCGGTGTCGTCGTCCGGCACGGACCGCCACACGACCCCGTCGGGGTGGTGCAGCACCGCCGTGATCTCGTCCGGCGTGGGCGGCTCGGTGTTGCCGCGCAGGTAGACGGCGCGCAGACCGAGGTTGCGGAGCCGGGTGAGGGCGCGCTGGCGGTTGACGGCGTGCACGAGCACCCGCACGCGCGCTCCTGGCCGCACGGCACCGCCCGGCGGGCCCGCCAGGGACAGGGCGACGACGACGCTGCCGTCGGGGAGCTTGGCGAACCCACCACCTGCCATCTGCCTCACTGCTCCCCTGGGACTGAGGGCGACCATAAGACCATCATGGTGGGCATTCTCGGCACGATCGGCCGCCGCCCGCTAGGGGGCGACGGCCGATGCACGCCTGACCTGCAAAGACGCAGGCTACTGCGGGGTTACTTGGTGGACGGGCCCACCTGGATCGTCATCGTCGAGCCGCCGAGGGCCTCGGTGAGGATCCGGATCCGGGTGTTGGTGTCGGTGAGCTTCACCGCGCCGGTCGGGTTGGCCTCGTCGTAGTAGGTGTTCTTGTGGTCGTCGAAGACCGGGACGCCCAGCTTGGGCTTGACCCGGGTGGCGACGCCGTCCTTGTGGACGGTGTAGCCCTGGGTCGGGTACCAGCTGAAGGTCGAGTCGTACGCCTGGAAGCGGTTGCGCATGAGCGAGCCGTCCGACCACTTCTCGGCCTTGGGGTGCGCGTCGACGGGCAGGATGCGGCCCGAGCCCGGGTGGACGCCGACGTTGTTGTCCGCCTGCGAGGTGTCCCACAGCCAGATGAGCAGGCCGTTCTGGTACGGGAAGTGCTCCACCCAGGCCGGCTTGGCCGTCTTCCAGCCGAAGTTGTACGGGCCGACCTTGAGGGTCTTGTCGTACGAGACGTACTGGCGGTTCTCGGCGATGTAGTACTGCGGGTACTCCTTGGTGAAGGAGGCGCCGATGCGCGAGAAGCCCTTGGCCGTCCAGCCGTTGTCGTCGCCCTCGGCACCGTCGGTGACGAGCGCCGTGCCGTCGGCGGTGAGGGTCAGGGCGTCGGCCGTGAAGCCCTTGCCGCCGGCGCCGCCGTCGGTGGCGTAGCGGAAGCGCAGGTCGATCTTCTTGCCGGCGTAGGCGTCGAGCGGGAACGCCAGCTTCTTGTACGCGCCCGAGACACCGGTCAGGGCGGGCTTGTCGCCGCCGTCACGCGTGATGGACTTGCCGTCGGCGGTGCCGTCGAGGGGCGTCCAGTTGGCGCCGCCGTCCGTGGAGACCTCGGTGTAGAGGAAGTCGTAGTTCTCCTCGATGTCCCACCAGCCCGAGAGGTCCAGGGACGCCTTGGCCTTGCCGGTGAGGTCGACGGAGCGCGTGAGCGTGTTCTTCAGGTCGTCGCCGGCGCCGCTCCACCACTGCTTCGAGCCCTCGGCGGGCTTGACGACGTCGGTGGTGACCTTCTTGGCGGGGAGGTCGACGACGAGCGCCTGCTTGTCCTTGGTGTTGTACTCGGCGACGCCCAGCCTGTGGGTCGAGCGGGTCGCGGCCTTGGCCTTGTCGTAGCTGAGCCAGCCGAGCTGGAGCTTGTCCCAGGCGCTCATGTCGCCGGGCAGGTCGCCGATGGTGTCCTTGCCCCGGCCGAGCCAGGAACCGGAGGACATCAGGGACCAGAAGTCGACGGAGGACTCACCGGTCCCGGTGGTGTCGTACTCGTCGGGGAGGCCCAGGTCGTGGCCGTACTCGTGGGCGAAGACGCCGAGGCCGCCGTTCTCGGGCTGCATGGTGTAGTCGCCGACCCAGATGCCGGTGTCGCCGATCTGCGTGCCGCCCGCCTTGTTGTTCGCGGGGCCGGTCTTCCCGGCGTCGGAGCCGTAGGCGTACCAACGGTGGGCCCAGATGGCGTCCTTGCCCTGGGCGCCGCCGCCCGCGGACTCGTCCTCACCGGCGTGCACGATCTGGAAGTGGTCGATGTACCCGTCCGGCTCGTTGAAGTTGCCGTCGCCGTCGAAGTCGTTGCGGTCCCACTGGTCGTACTTGGCCAGCTCCGCCTTGATGTCCGCGTCCGGGCGGCCGGCGGCCTTCTGGTCGGCGACCCACTGGTTGACGCCGTCGCGCACGAGGTCCCAGGCGCTGGGGCAGTTGGTGGAGCCGCAGTAGTTGGAGCCGTAACGGGCCTCGTTCCACTGGACCTTGACCCAGTCGGTGACGCTGCCCTCGACGGAGTAGCGGCCCGAGGACTGCTTCTCGTAGTACTTGGCGAGGGACTCCTTGTTCTCGTCGTGCGAGAAGTAGAGGTCCTGGAAGTACTGGCGGTTGTAATCCTTCTGCCAGGCCGTGCTGTTGTCCTTCGCACGGTCCGGCTGGGCTATCAGGTTGTGCGCGGGGCCGGCCTTGCCGCCGTACTTCTTGACGGGCGGCTTGGGGCCGTCGGGGCCGTCCGGGTCGTACATGGTGGTGTCGTCGACCTTGTCGCCGAAGTCGACCAGGATCGTAAAGATCTTGTCGGTCTTCTCGCGGGCCATCTCGACGTACTTGCCCTTGCCGAGCTGGACGACCTTCGACGCGCCGCGCTGCTCGGCCTTGGCGTCACCGGAGATCACCTGCTCCAGCGCCGCCTTGCGCTGGGCCTCCTGCTTCTTGCTGAACGGGCCCTTGAGGTCGTGCTCGGCACCGCGCTTGACCTGCGCCGGGTCCTGGCGCTGAACGTTCGTGGGGTCGGCGGTCGGCGAGCCGGTCACGCCCGCCGCCTGCGCGATCCCCGCCGTCAGGGTGCCCGTGCCGAGGGCCGCGACCACGGCGGCCACCGCGGCGGATCGGACGACCCTCCGTTGGCTGATCTTCACTTGTGAATGTCCTCCCCAGTAACAACTGTGGAGGTATTTGACCGGAGTGACGCATGAAAAGACAGACCTTGACTGCGGCGATCAGAGCAAGTACGTTATCCGGCCTTTAACTTGCGGATATCGGGCGACAACGGGCGCGCCGGTTCCCCTTGCTGCCGCCGCGGCGCGCCCGTGCGCCCCCAATGCTCCCAGTACCGTGGGTTAGGTCACGCTTACCGCCAGTTCCCCTCGGGCAAAGAGCACCGTAGAGTCGATAGCGGTATGTACCAACGGTACGTACCAGCCGACTCCGCACTCCCCCCATACCGACGCCCTTTGCCTTGAGGACGGATACCGCCATGCCGCGTCCGACTCCTGCACAGATCGCCTACGGATCGGCCACCGTCGTCTTCTCGACCCTCGCCATGCTCCTGCTGTCGCAGGCCGGGTCGGGCCTCGGCGTCGCCGTCATCGCCCTGACCGCCCTCGCGCTCGGCCTGGCCGTCGCCGCCGCCGTGGGCCTGCGGACGCCGCGCGGACGCGCGGCCGCCGCCACCCCGCCGTCCCAGGCGCGCACGCCCGCGCACGCGGGCCGGGCCGCCGCGGGCGCGGTCGCGGGGGAGCACTCACTCCACGGTTGAGACCACCACGGTCTTGGCCGCCTTGTCGTGGATGCACTGGTGGTAGGGCTGGTCCCAGGTGCACCACAGCACGTTGACGAGCCAGAAGACGAAGCCGCAGCACGGCACGATCTGGGGCAGGGAGTAGACGGCGGCGCGCGTCCAGCCCGGCCTGCCCTCCGGGATCGCGCCGTTGTCCAGCATCGCGACCCGGATCTTCATCAGCATCTTGCCCAGCGTCTGCCCACGGGTCGTCAGCATCAGGCCCTCGTAGACGAAGTAGACGAGGGAGACGATGATCGACAGGCCGGTCGACTTGCTCTGGTCGTCCCAGGGGTCGGACCGCCAGGCGATCCCCCAGAAGAGTGCGCTCACCGGGATGCTCACGATGAGCCCGTCGACGATGCGCGCGATCAGCCGGCGGAAGCGGTTCGCCAGCGGCGGCATGCCCGCGAGCGGATCGGTCGCGCCGTACTGGCCGCCGTAGGGATTCTGCGGGTCGCCCCCGTACGGGCCACCGGCGTACGGGCCCCCGGCGCCCGTCCCACCGTACGGACCGCCGCCCTGCGGGCCCCCGGCACCCGTCCCGCCGTACGGGCCGCCGCCCTGACCTCCGCCCTGCGGACCACCCCCGGCCGGGCCGCCGGCCCCGGCGCCCGGGTAGGGCGGGGGCTGCGGGGACTCCGGCTCGGAGGGCCGCTTCTGGAAGGGGTCGTCGGCGTCGCCGCCCCGCGGCTGGTCGTGGCTCATGGACCCAGTGGAACCCAGCCTTCCGGCTTCCGCATCCGGCTGTGTGCCGTTCGAGTCGTGCCGTCCGGGGAGGGGGTCAGCCCTTGGCCGCGGCGACGAACGTACGGGCCGCCTTGTCGTGCCAGCACTGGCGCCACGGCCGGTCGAACAGGCACCACAGCACGTTCAGCACGCCGACGGCCGCCGCCCCCAGCAGGCCGTAGACCAGCCACCTGCGCAGCGCGGCACCGAAGGAGGCCGTGTCGTGCGACTCGATGTCCAGGACGCGCAGGCCGAACACCTTCTTGCCCAGGGTCCGTCCCCACTTGGCGGTCGGCAGGGCTTCGTAGAGCAGGCCGCCGACGAGCAGCACGGCGAGCACGATCGCCAGGTAGGTGCCCGTCGTGCCGTCGAGCAGCCAGACCGTCACGGTCTCGCCGGACTGCCGGGCCTCCTCCACCTTCGCGTCGATGTGCTCGACCGACTTGCCCCACAGCGGCGCGGCGACGGCGCCCACCGCACCGCCGAGCACGACGGTGTCCAGCAGCCGGGCGGCCAGGCGCCGGCCCAGCCCCGCGGGACGGCCCTGGGCCTGCGCCGCCAGCAGGAACGGGTCGTCCTTGGGCGGCTTCCAGGGCGCGACCGCCTCACCGGCACCGGGCTGAGGCTGCTGGGCGAGCTGCTGCACCTGCTGGGCCCAGCCCACCGGCTGCGGCTGGGACTGCGCCCGAAGCTGCGGCCGGTCGGCGGGCACGGGCGCGGACGCCGGGCGCCGGGCCGGGAGGGAGGCCGCCTCGGGCTGTGGCGCCTCGGCGGCCTGCGGCTCGGGCCACACCTGCGGCGCGGGCCGGGCGGCCGGGGCGGTGCGCGGCCCGGCCGGCAGCGGAGCGGGCGGCCCTCCGGGGGCCGAGCCGTGCGGCTTGGGCCGGAGGGTGAGCGTGCCCTGGCCCGGGGCGGGGGCCTCCGGCGCCGGGGTCGCGGCCGCTGCCGGGCGGGCCTCCTGGACGGAGGGCTCCGCGGCGGCCGGCTCGGGCAGGCGCGGGTCACGGGCCCTGGGCAGCGCCGGGCCGGTGCCCGCGCCGCCGCCGCTCCGGTCCTCGCTCCGGCTCCCGCTGCGGTCCTCGCTCTGGCTGCCGCCCCAGGAGACGCGGTCCTTCTCCCGGCCGAAGCCGTCCTGCTGCGCGGTGTCCGCCTGCCAGGCCCCGGACCGCGGCTCGGTGCGGGCCTCGGGCAGCTCCGGCTCCTCGTCGAGGAACACCGGACCGGTCTCGTCCGGCAGCTGGACCGCGGGCCGCCGCTCCTGACGCGGCGTCGGCGGCACGGGGGCGGCGAGCGCGGGCAGCGGCGCGGCGGCCACCGAGGCGGGGGGCGAGGGCATCGGCTCGCCCTTGGCGGGGGCGGGCCGGCTGGTGCCGGGCACCCAGGCCGTGCCGCTCCAGTAGCGGATGTAGCCGGGGATGGACGGGTCGGGGTAATAGCCCGCGCGGGGAGTGTCCCCGGCGCCGTCAGGAGAGGTCACCAATGCCCCCAACTCCGATCATGCACACCACACTTGACCTATCCGCCGTCTCCGGCCACCACAGCGTCCGGGCGGACACCTCCGTCCGCCCCTGCACGACACTAACGAAGAGCGGCGCCGCCGGAAGAAGGTGACCGCCAGAAAGACTGCCTTCGGGCGACAGCGGAGAGGTTTCACGGCCGGAAACAGGACACTCGAACGAGAGCCGCCCGCAAGGTTGTACGAACATCCCGGCCGGCCCGGAACCCCCTCCGGGCCGGCCGCACCCGCGCTAGGTGCTCCGCCGGGAGCGCAGAAACGTCAGGACGCCGCAGAGAACGCTCCGCAGCAATTCCCACCCGGGCGCTATGGCCGTCGATTTCCTCACCCTGGAGAAATACTCGTCGCTGGTGAGCTCGCCGGCCATCCAGCGCCTCCCCGACTCGACCATCTCGCCATCCCGCGTGATCATGAGGACCCCCTGCCCTGCTAGACCTGTGTCGACCATAGGACCCCGCGATCCGCGACGCCCGTTTCGCCGCACCTTCACACCTTCTACCCCACCATTGAGGTAGTCTCACCTGGCCAATTACCGTAATCCCCCAGGCGAATCATTCATTCCGCCGCAGCCCTGCGCCCCAGAGCCGTGGCAGTTCCGATCATGTGTGCGAATACCAGCACATAGGACTTGCGCACCTTGGAGAGCTCCTTCGCCTTCGGCGCGTCAATAATCAAAACCCCCTGGGCGACGCTCCCGGCGTACGCCGGGGCGACGAGGGCCGACTGATAGTCGTCACCCAGGTTGATTTTCAAATTACCCTTGGTGTCCCGGTTGTCATCAATATAGACCGGCTCGCCCTGCATTATCGCGTTGAGCAGGGCCTGTTCGTCCTTCTCGTCGAACCGCTCCGGAGGGTTGGCACCGCCGTACACCACCTCCCTCTTCAGGCGGCCCTCCTCGTCCAAGGAGTAGAAGGCCGCCCGCGCCCTGGAGCTGACATCCTTCGCGAGCGTGGTGATGAGCCGGTCATGGATCTGCCGCAGGATGGCCAGGGAATCATCCGGCCCGGACGTCAGCGTCCCCATGTGGTCGATGACCGCGGACATCGCCGCTTCGAATTTGATGCCCTCGACCTGGCGATAACGCCGCTGGGCCACCAGCGAGAGCAACGGTGCCAGCATCGCGCTGATCGCCGCACAGACAATGAGCAGAATCTTTCCGGCGCCCTCGGTGCCGCCGATTTGCGTGGTACAGAGAACGGTCAGGCCGGGGGAGACAACAGGGAGCGCATAGAAGAAGAAATCGCTCCATTTCGATTGTTTGTTGTTGTCCGCCATTACACCTTCTTCGAGACATCGGCCGCTGCGAGAGCGATCCATTATCCCGGCGTTTTCCCTTCCGTCAGCCCGGACGAGGAGAAGCTTCGGCGCAGCGGGGGGAGCACTCGCCGGGCGCGCGCCCTCGGCACGGTCCCGTGCGCGTCGGGCCGCAGGAAATCATGCGAAGTCGCGTCATGAAACGCCGTTCGCGGCCTCTCTTCCGGTGCCGGTCCCCGAGGAGAGAGGGCGCACTCATGCACACCGTGGTGGAACGAGACCTGAAGGTCGACATGGTCCTGTCGCCGGAGCGCAGCATTCCGGTCGCGGCCCGGCTGTCCTACCGGACAGTCGATCCCTACGCCGTCCACTTCACCTTCCACATCGCCTCGGAGAAGCCGGTGACGTGGACGTTCGCCCGTGAGCTGCTGATGGCCGGCATCTTCCGGGCGAGCGGCGTGGGCGACGTGCAGGTCTTTCCCGGCACGGACCGGAAGCAGGCGGTGCTGTGCGTCGCGCTGTCCTCGCCGGAGGGGCAGGCGCTGCTGGAGGCCCCGGCCCGGGCGGTGACGGCCTGGCTGGACCGGACGCTGCAGGTCGTGGCGCCGGGCGAGGAGCGGGGGTGGCTCGCCCTCGACGAGGGCCTGCGGGAGCTGCTGGCGTCCGGGGCGTAGTCCCGGCGCGGGGGTACGCCCCCGCGCCGGGCGCCCGCCCGCCGGGGCGCGTCCGCTCTAGAGGACCTTGCCGGGGTTGAGCAGGCCGAGCGGGTCGAAGACGGCCTTGATGCCGCGCTGCACTTCCATGGCCACCGGCCCGGCCTCCCTGGCGAGCCACTCCCTCTTCAGCACGCCCACCCCGTGCTCTCCGGTGATGGTGCCGCCGAGCTCCAGGCCGAGGGCCATGATCTCGTCGAAGGACTCCCGGGCGCGGCGGGCCTCGTCGGGGTCCGCGGGGTCGAAGCAGACCACGGGGTGGGTGTTGCCGTCGCCGGCGTGCGCGCAGACGCCGATGGTCAGGCCGTACTTGTGGCCGATGGCGGCGGTGCCCTCCAGCATGGCGGCGAGGCTGCCGCGCGGGACGCAGACGTCGTCGATCATCGTGGCGGGCCGCAGCCGCTCCAGGGCGGGCAGGGACATCCGCCGTGCCTGCAGCAGCAGGGCGGACTCGGCGGCGTCCTCGGCGGGCACCACCCCGGTGGCGCCGGCCGCGGTGCACAGCTCGCCGACGGCGGCGAGGGAGGGTGCCGGGTCGGGCGCGTCGAAGGCGACGAGGAGGAGGGCCTGCGTGGACTCCGGCAGGCCCATGCGGGCCATGGAGTTGACCGCGCGCACGGTCGTGCCGTCCATCAACTCCAGCAGCGACGGCGCGTGTCCCTGCTGCATGATCTGCCGAACGGCCTCGCACGCCTGCCCGACGGAGGGGAACTCGGCCGCCAGCACGAGCTGTTCGGGTGGCGCGGGCCGCAGCGCGAGGACGGCCCGTACGACCACGCCCAGGCTGCCCTCGGAGCCGACGAAGAGGCGGGTGAGGTCGTAGCCGGCCACGCCCTTGGCCGTGCGGCGGCCGGTGGTGAGCAGCCGTCCGTCGGCGAGGACCACGTCCAGGCCGAGGACGTACTCGGCGGTCACGCCGTACTTCACACAGCACAGGCCGCCGGAGGCGGTGCCGATGTTGCCGCCGATGGTGCACTGTTCCCAGCTGGAGGGGTCGGGCGGGTAGCACAGGCCGTGTTCGGCGACGGCGCGGGAGAGGGCGGCGTTGACGACGCCCGGCTCGACGACGGCGATCCGTTCGACCGGGTCGATCTCGACGATCCGGTCCATCCTGACGAGCGAGAGCACGATGCAGCCGTCGGTGGCGTTGGCCGCGCCGGACAGGCCGGTGCGGGCCCCTTGCGGGACGACGGGCACGCGCAGCGCGGTGGCCGTGCGCATGACGTGCTGGACCTGCTCGACGGTGCGCGGCAGGACGACCACGGCGGGAACGCCGGCCCGGCAGAAGCTCGCCATGTCGTGGGCGTAGGAGGCGGTGACGTCGGGGTCGGTGACGAGGACCTCGTCGGGGAGCCCCTCGCGCAGTAAGTCGATCAGTTCGTCCATGGGGAGTTCCTTCCCCTGCCCGCCCCTTCCCGTAACCGGGGCCCCGCCCCGGACCCCGGTCCTCACGTGCCGGACCGGGGTCCGCCGGGGTCAGAGGTTGCCGCGCTTCTCCTGCTCGCGCTCGATCGCCTCGAAGAGCGCCTTGAAGTTGCCCTTGCCGAAGCCCATGGAGCCGTGCCGCTCGATCATCTCGAAGAAGACGGTCGGGCGGTCCTGGACCGGCTTGGTGAAGATCTGCAGCAGGTAGCCGTCCTCGTCGCGGTCGGCGAGGATCTTCAGCTCGCGCAGGGTGTCGACGGGCACCCGGGTCTCGCCGACCCACTCGCCGAGCGTGTCGTAGTACGAGTCGGGGGTGTCCAGGAACTGGACGCCCGCGGCGCGCATGGCCCGCACGGTGGCGACGATGTCGTTCGTGGCGAGCGCGATGTGCTGGACGCCGGGGCCGTTGTAGAACTCCAGGTACTCGTCGATCTGCGACTTCTTCTTGGCGATGGCCGGCTCGTTGAGCGGGAACTTCACCTTGCGGGTGCCGTCCGCGACGACCTTCGACATGAGCGCGGAGTACTCGGTGGCGATGTCGTCGCCCACGAACTCCTTCATGTTGGTGAAGCCCATGACGTTGTTGTAGAAGGACACCCACGCGTCCATCTTGCCGAGCTCGACGTTGCCCACGCAGTGGTCGATGGCCTGGAAGCGGCGCGGGCCGGGCTCGACGATCGGCGCGGCGGCGACGTAGCCGGGCAGGTAGGGGCCGGTGTAGCCGGAGCGCTCGACGAGCGTGTGGCGGGTGCTGCCGTACGTGGCGATGGCGGCCAGCACGACGGTGCCGTGCTCGTCGCTCACCTCGTGGGGCTCCTCCAGGCCGGTGGCGCCGTGCTCGACGGCGTAGGCGTACGCGGCGCGCACGTCCGGCACCTCGATGGCGAGGTCCACGACCCCGTCGCCGTGCTCGGCCACGTGCTCGGCGAGAAAGCGGCCGCGGTCGGTGACCGGCTTGATCACGGTCGTGAAGACGAAGCGGGCGCTGCCGGACTCCAGGACGTAACTGGCCGTCTCGCGGCTGCCGTTCTCCGGCCCGGAGTAGGCGACGCGCTTCATGCCGAAGGCGGTGGAGTAGTAGTGGGCGGCCTGCTTGGCGTTGCCGACGGCGAAGACGACCGCGTCCATCCCCTTGACCGGGAAGGGGTCCGCCTGCCGTGCGGTGTGAGGGGTGTGATCCGTGGTCTGAGTCATGGCCGCAGGGTCTCGCCGATCCACAAGGTGCGCAATAGTTGGCGTATTCGCTGGGCATTCTGCATAGCGGCAGCCCAGTGTTACCGGGCGTTCTGTGCAGGATGACTATGAGAGGCGGCTCACGGTGATCGATCGTTTGGACGGCAGGCTGCTGGAGCTGCTCGCGGAGGAGCCGCGGATCGGGGTGCTGGAGGCGTCGCGGCGCCTCGGCGTGGCGCGCGGCACGGTGCAGGCGCGGCTGGACCGGCTGCAGGCGCAGGGGGTGATCAGGGGTTTCGGGCCGGACGTGGACCCGGCGGCGCTGGGCTATCCGGTGACGGCCTTCGCGACGCTGGAGATCAAGCAGGGCCAGGGGGCGGACGTGCGCAGCCACCTGGCGACGGTCCCGGAGGTGCTGGAGCTGCACACCACGACGGGCCACGGCGACATGCTGTGCCGGCTGGTGGCCCGCTCCAACGCGGACCTCCAGCGGGTGATCGACAAGGTGGTGGGCTTCGACGGGATCGTCCGGGCCTCCACGGCGATCGTCATGGAGAACCCGGTGCCGCTGCGGATCATCCCGCTGGTGAAGCAGGCGTCGGAGGACTGAGGCGGCCCCGGCAAAGCCCCCGCCGGGCCCGGCGGGTCAGGAGCAGCTGGGGACGCGCTGCCCGGCCGCCAGGGCCTTGAGGGCGTCCACTGCGCCGGCGAGGTCGGTGACGGGGATCAGCTGCAGCCCCTTGGGCAGCTCGGCCTGCGCCTCCGAGCACTCGCCCTTGGGTACGAGGAAGACGGTGGCGCCGTCGCGCCGGGCCGCCTGCGTCTTGAGGGAGACGCCGCCGACGGCGCCGACCTTGCCGTCGGGCTCGATGGTGCCGGTCCCGGCGATCGTGCGGCCGCCGGTCAGGTCGCCGCCGCGGCCGTCGCCGTCGAGCTTGTCGACGATGCCGAGCGCGAAGAGGAGCCCGGCGCTGGGTCCGCCGACGTCGGCGAGGCTGAGCTCGACCTTGACGTCCTTGGGCGAGCGGTGGAGGTGACGCAGGGCGGCCGCGGCGGCGGAGTCCTGCGACTTCTTCATGTCGGCGACGTTGTGCTCCTCGATCTCCTGATCGCTCTTGCCGGGCGGGTAGACGGAGTCGTACGGCATGACGGCACGGTCGGTGCGGAACCAGCTGCTGACGACGTCCTGCAGGCTGATCTCCGTGTCGGGGCCGGTGGCCTCGATGGTGGTCATGCGCAGCTGCCCGCTGGTCCGGCGGGTGTCCGCACCGGTGATCGTGATCACCGGCTTGTTCTTGTGCTCGCCGAGGACGTTGGAGGTCGTCGACCCCGGCTGGGCGATGACGAACGGCAGCGGTACGAAGGCGGCGACCGCGAGCAGGGCGACGACGGGTGCGGCACAGACGGCGAGGACCCGGGTACGCGACGCCTTTGCGGGCGTCGAGGACGGCGCGGACGAGGTGGCGGCAGCTGGCATGCTGCGAATCTAATTCACGCGGGGGACGACTGTGACACGCGGGCAGCAAGGGGCGGCGCGCCGGGGCGCGGTAGCGCGCGGGGCGGTGGGGCGCCGGGTCACACGCGTGCGACGCGGGGGCGGGCACGCGGGGCACGCCCGCGCGGCGCGGGGCCGGACACGCAGGACGCACCCGTGCAGCGCGGAGCCGGGCACACAGGACGCACCCGTGCAGCGCGGGGCCGGACACGCAGGACGCACCCGTGCAGCGCGGAGCCGGGCACACAGGACGCACCCGCGCGGCGCGAGGCCGGACAGGCAGGACGCACCCGTGCAGCGCGAGGCCGGGCACGCGGCCCGGGCCCCGCGCCGCGCGGGCGGTTCACGGCACTCGTCCGTGCTTCTACCGCAGGGCTTCGGCCACCTCCTTCGCGGCTTCCACCACCCGGTCCCCGACCCGCTGGGGCACCGAGTCGGCGAGCATGACCACTCCCACGCTCCCCTCTATGCCGGACACTCCGAGCAGCGGGGCCGCGGCGCCGCTGGCCCCGGCCTCCAGTTCGCCGTGGGTGAGGGCGTATCCGGGGTTGCCGGTCTCGCCCCTCCGGGCGGCGAGGATGGCCCGGCCGGCCGCACCACGGTCCAGGGGGTGTCGGAACCCGGTGCGGTAGGCCACGTGGTAGTCGGTCCAGGTGGGCTCGACGACGGCGACCGCAAGCGCCTCGGCACCGTCGACGAGCGTGAGGTGGGCGGTGGCCCCTATGTCCTCGGCCAGCGACCGCAGGGCGGGCAGGGCGGCTTCCCGCACGAGCGGGTGCACCTGCCGTCCGAGCCGCAGCACCCCGAGGCCCACCCTGGCCCGGCCGCCGATGTCGCGGCGTACGAGCGCGTGCTGTTCCAGGGTGGCCAGGAGACGGTAGACGACCGTGCGATTGACGCCGAGCTTGGTGGACAGCTCGGTGACGGTCAGACCGTGATCGGTGTCGGCGAGCAGTTTGAGGACGCGCAGTCCTCTGTCGAGCGTCTGCGAAGTCTCCGCGGTCACGACGCCCCTCCTCCGATGAGTGGCGGCCCTCGCCGCGGTGGGGGTGCGCCGCCGGTCCCGTCCGGCAGCGCGCGAGGAGAGGCCGCCGGCCGTTGACGCATGATCCGGCTGCGCTCCGCGGCGGCGCTGCCACGGGGCGTGTGCGTGACCGGCACCGTAGCGCCGCCGGTCCGCTCAGCGGAAGAGTCTGCCCACAATCCGGGCACCGCCCCCGGGGAATTGCTGAATCCGCTTTATGCGCACGGCAATCCGGGGCGCCCCCCGGCATTGCCGGGCTTTAGTGTGATCGCCATGCAGATTTCCCGAATAGCCACGATCGCGGCCGCCGGCGTCATCGCCCCGGCCCTCTTCCTGGCCGCGCCCGCCGTCGCCGACGAGCTGCCGGCCACGACGGGACAGACGTCCGGGCAGGGCGGGGCGGGTGGGCCGGCGGACACGAACCCGGCCGAGACGACCGACAAGGGCGGCAAGGGCACGACCGGCAAGGACGACACCACCACCGCGTTCCAGATCCCGGTGACGGTGCAGGGCCTGCCCAAGACCGTCAAGGCGGGCGGCGACTGGTCGCAGTTCGAGATGACCTTCGACAACACCAAGGGGGACAAGGACGCGACCTTCAGGCCGCACGCCATCTACCTCCCCGCCAAGCCCGACGCCACCAAGGCGGCGGACTACATCCCCGAGCTGTACTACCGCACGGGCCCCGACGGCCACTGGGTGAAGGCGGACCTGTTCGTGGGCTACACCGAGAGCCGGGAGGAGGGACGTTCCTTCACCGTCCAGGGCTCACTCGGCGAGCACCAGCTGAAGAAGGGTGAGAAGGCGGCGTTCGACCTGCGCCTGCGCATCGGCAAGAAGACCCCGGGACACAAGGCGATCTTCCGGGTGGTCGACGAGCAGAAGGTGACCTCCACGGCCGAACAGGCGTTCTCGGTCCGGGCCGACGTCAAGCCCGACCCGTCCCGGAGCACCGGCCCGGCTCCCACCGCCACCGGAAAGACGTCCCCCAGCCCCAAGGCCAGCGCGAGCGCCTCCGCTTCGGCCTCCGCTTCCGCGTCCGCCTCGGCGACGCCGAGCTCCACCCAGTCGGCCGCCGGCACCACCACGGGCGGCACGACCGGCGGCACCTCCGGCGGCACGACCGGCGGCGCCACGACCCAGCTGGCCTCCACCGGCTCCGACCCGGCCACCCCGTGGATCGCCGCGGGCGGCGCGGCCGCGATCATCGCGGGCGCCGGCCTCGTCGTCGCCACGCGCCGCCGCGCGGGCGAGCAGGGCTGATCACGCCGGGGTCCGAAAAACCCGTCCGAACGCGCGGCGGGGCCCGGACTCACCGTCCGGGCCCCGCCGTCGTCATGTGCTCGGGTCACTTCATCCGCGTGGCCCACTCGCGCACCTTGTTGATGCGCTCGGTCAGCTGCCCCGCCGTGGCCTCGGCGCTCGGCGGCCCGCCGCACACGCGGCGCAGCTCGGTGTGGATCACGCCGTGCGGCTTGCCGCTCTGGTGCACGTAGGCACCGACGAGCGTGTTGAGCTGCTTGCGCAGCTCCAGGAGCTCCTTGTGCGTGACCACCGGGCGTCGCTCGGCGGGGATTTCGAGGAGGTCGGCCTGCTCGTCCGGGCGCCGGCGGCTGTGCGCGATCTGCCGGGCCTGGCGCTTCTGCAGCAGCAGCTGCACCTGGTCGGGCTCCAGCAGGCCGGGGATGCCGAGGTAGTCCTGCTCCTCCTCGCTGCCCGGGTGGGCCTGCATGCCGAACTCGGTGCCGTTGTACATCACCCGGTCGAAGACCGCGTCGGACTCCAGCGCCTCGAAGGGCAGCATGTCCTGCTCGCCGGTGTCCTCGTCCTGCTGCTTGTTCGCCTCGTCCATCTCCTTCTCGGACTCGGCGTAAGGATCCTCCTCGCCCTCCTTCTTCGGCTTGTCGAGGACGTGGTCGCGCTCGACCTCCATCTCGTTGGCGAAGCCGAGCAGCATGGGGATGGTGGGCAGGAACACGGACGCGGTCTCGCCGCGCCGACGGGAGCGCACGAAGCGGCCGACGGCCTGGGCGAAGAACAGCGGCGTGGAGATCGTCGTCGCGTACACGCCGACCGCGAGGCGGGGCACGTCCACGCCCTCGGACACCATGCGGACGGCGACCATCCATCGCGAGTCGGACTGCGAGAAGTCGTCGATGCGCTGCGAGGCGCCGTTGTCGTCGGAGAGGACGAGCGTGGCGCCCTCGCCGGTGATCTCCCGGATCAGCTTGGCGTAGGCGCGGGCCGACTCCTGGTCGGAGGCGATCACGAGCGCGCCGGCGTCGGGGATCGACTTGCGGACCTCGGTCAACCGCCGGTCGGCGGCGCGCAGGACGTTCGGCATCCAGTCGCCGCGCGGGTCCAGGGCCGTGCGCCACGCCTGCGAGACGGCGTCCTTGGTCATGGGCTCGCCGAGCCGGGCCTCCAGCTCGTCGCCGGCCTTGGTGCGCCAGCGCATGTTGCCGCTGTAGGAGAGGAAGATGACCGGCCGCACGACGTTGTCGGCCAGGGCGTTGCCGTAGCCGTAGGTGTAGTCGGCGGACGAGCGGCGGATGCCGTCGTTGCCCTCTTCGTAGGTGACGAAGGGGATGGGGTTGGTGTCGGAGCGGAAGGGCGTTCCGGTCAGGCAGAGGCGGCGGGTGGCCGGCTCGAACGCCTCCAGGCACGCCTCGCCCCAGGAGCGGGAGTCACCGGCGTGGTGGATCTCGTCGAGGATGACGAGCGTCTTGCGCTGCTCGCAGCGGTTGCGGTGCAGCATGGGCCGCACGCCCACGCCGGCGTAGGTGACGGCGACGCCGTGGTACTCGCGGCCCAGCGGACCGGCGCTGTACTCGGGGTCGAGCTTGATGCCTATGCGGGCGGCGGCCTCCGCCCACTGCTTCTTCAGGTGCTCGGTGGGCGCGACCACGGTCACCTGCTGGACGACGTGGTGGTGCAGCAGCCAGGAGGCGAGCGTGAGCGCGAAGGTGGTCTTTCCGGCGCCCGGGGTGGCCACGGCGAGGAAGTCGCGGGGCTGCGCCTGGATGTACTTCTCCATGGCGCCCTGCTGCCAGGCGCGCAGCTTGTTGGCGGTACCCCAAGGGGCCCTGCCGGGGAAGGCGGGCGAGAGGTGGTGGTTCGCTGTGGTGGTAGTCACGGTCTCCGTCTGTGGGTACCCCCGGCGGTGGCTGGGGGAGGGTCGGCGATCGGCAACAGCGCGCAAGCCTACCCGCGTCCGCGCCGGCACCCGGGTGGGACGACCCGCCCTCACCCGGGTGTGGGACGGAGCTCACACACCCGCTTCCCCGGCCGCCCGGCCGTCCCGGGCGGGCGGCCGCGGGCGGGCCCCGGAGGGCCCGTCGGACCCGCTCCAGGCCCGCGGGCGCACCCTCGTCGCGACGTACGCGCCGGCCACCGCGCAGGCCGCCGCGAGCGCGAACACGGCGACGAACGCACCCCGGGGAGCGGCCTGCGCGCCCTCCGCGGCGGTGACCGCGCCGCCCCCGCACGAGACGAAGAGCACACCCGCGAGCCCCACCATGACGATGCTTCCCAGGGCGTCCGACACCTGCAGCGACGCCGAGTTCGTACCCTCCTCGCCCGGGCGCGACAGCCGCAGCGTGAGCACCGTGCCGCTGGAGAGCGTCACGCCCATCCCGTAGCCGCCGATGATCCACGCGAGGGCCACCACCCACACCGGGACCGCTCCGATCAGGACGAGGGGCGCCAGCGCGACGGCGAGCGCCATCAGCAGCATGCCCAGGCTCATCAGCCGCTCGCGGTGGGGCTCCATGCGGGGCCGGCTCTGGGTGTACGAGCCGAGGGCCCACGTCAGGCCGCCGCCGGTGAGCGAGAGCCCGGCGAGGGTGGCCGACAGCCCGCGCTCGGTCACCAGCATCAGCGGTACGAAGGTCTCGGCGGCCAGGAACGCCCCCTGGGCGATGCCGCGCAGCAGCACGACCGAGGGCAGTCCCCGCCCGGCCCGGAACGTCCGGGTCGGCAGCAGCCGCAGGGCGCACGGGGCGAGCAGGGCGAGCCCGGCCGCGGCGGGCAGGGCCGCGAGGGGGTGCAGGTCCTGCCCGGCGTACTGCAGCAGCCCGGCCCCGGCGGCCACGCCGAGCGCCAGCAGGATCCGGCGCCGGTCCATCGAGCCGGGGCGGTCGTCGGCCGGCAGCGCGCGCAGGGCGGGCAGCATCACGGCGACGGGCGGCAGGACCAGGACGGGGATGGCCAGGAACACCCACCGCCACCCGATCCGCTCGGTCACGGTCCCGGCCACCAGCGGCCCGACGATGACGGGCAGGACCCAGGCGGCGGAGAAGCAGGCCATGACCGCGGGCCGCAGCCGCTCCGGATAGGCCCGGCCGACGACGACGTACAGCGCGACGACCACGAGCCCGGCGCCTGTGCCCTGCAGGCCGCGGGCGCCCACGAACGTCCACATCTGCTGCGCCGTGCCCGCGCCCACCAGGCCGGCCCCGAAGGCGGCGATGCCGGTGAAGAGCGGTGCGAGCGGTCCGGAGCGGTCGCACCACTCCCCGGACAGGGCCATCGCGAACAGGCTCGCGGTGAAGAACGCGGAGAAGGAGAAGGCGTACAGCCCGATGCCGTCGAGGGCGCGGGCGGCGACCGGCATCGCGGTGTTGACCGCGCTGGCTTCGAAGGCGATGAGGGAGACGACGGAGATGATGCCGAGGGTCAGGGCCCGGTGGCGGCGGCCGAGGACCCCGCCGGTGGTGTCGGTGGAGTCGGTGTGTTCGGCGGCTGCGCCGAGGCCGGGGACGGGGACGGACGGGGCGGCGTCTGCGTCGGGGGCGGTCATGGAGTCAGCGTAGGGAGCCGGGAGGCGGTGCGCGCCTGGCCCGGGAACGGACTCTTGTCGTCCGTAGGCCCTAGGTCAAAGGCCCTGTGCCGGAGACCACGCTGGACAACCTTGCCATGCCCATGACTTAGACTGGACTAGACCACTTTCCGGCGGCGTGCTCTGCGCTGACGGCCGGTCAACTTACGCACGTCGCACGCCCATCGGGCCGTGCAGCATGATTATTTGGGGAACATCATTTCCATCCGGCACGTTTTCGCCACCGCTCTGTTCGTCTCGGCCGCACTGGGGCTGACCGCCTGCGGACCCGAGGACGACAAAAGCGCCGAGTCCGGTTCCGAGCCCTCGCAGGTCGCCGAGGCACCCCAGCAGCCCGACCAGGGCGCGCGTCCCGGCGGCCGCCGGAACGACCGGGGCGGCAACGGCAGCAGGGGCAACTGCCCGACCCTCGCCCAGGGCCACAAGGTCGTCTGGGTCAGCAACGTCGAAGGCGCGATGAACAACGTCGTCGCCAAGGACGCCAAGTGCAACCCGACGGCGAGCGGGGCCGCCTACCGTCCGGAGGGGGCACTGAAGACCTACTCGTTCTCCCCCGACGCCAAGGTCACGGTGATCACGAAGGACCAGGGCCAGCAGGCCCGCACCGACAAGGAAGGCCCGAAGACCGGCATCGCGCACGTGAAGACGTGCGCCGACCCGGACAGCAAGCAGTACGACGGCGGGCAGGCGCAGAAGACGAAGGGCGACGAGTTCTGCTGGGGAGCGAACTTCTACGACGTCACCGTCGGCTCCGGCAACAAGATCACTGAGATGACCGAGGTCTACGCGCAGTGAACCCGGCGGGGCCCGGCACACGGCCGGGCCCCGTCCCCTCCTGGGTTCCCCCCACGTCCTGCGGAGCTCTGGGTCGCAGAGCTCAGGTGGTGAGCAGCACGCCCCCGTACGACGCCCCGGCGATGACCACCCACGAGCACAGCCCGAGCGCCGCGACCCGTCCGCCGGTGCGGGTGAGGGTCGGCAGGTGCACCGCGCTGCCGAGGCCGAACAGGGCGGCGGCGAGCAGCAGTTCCTGGGCGTGCTGGGCGACGTCGAGCGCGCTGCCCGGCACCAGGCCGGTGGTCCGTACGGCCACCATGGCGAGGAACCCGAGCACGAAGAGCGGCACGAGCGGCGGCCGCTTGCCGGCCGTCCGAGCGGGGACGCCCCCGCCGGCCGCACCGGCACCGGCGGCCTCGACGGCGTCGGCGGCCCGGCGGCGGTTGCGCACGGAGACGGCCACCGCCGCGACGAGCGGCGCGAGCAGGGCCACGCGCATGAGCTTGACGAGCACCGCGTCGCCGAGGGCGGCGGGACCTGCGGTCTGCGCGGTGGCCACCACCTGTCCCACGTCGTGCACGCCGGCCCCCACCCAGCGGCCGAACTGCGCGTCGTCGAGGCCGAGCGGGTGGTGCAGCAGCGGCAGGACCGCGATGGCGAGGGTGCCGCAGAGCGTCACCAGCGCCACCGACGTGGCCACGTCCTCCTCGTCGCTGCCCGACACCTCGCTGACGGCGCCGATCGCGGAGGCGCCGCATATGGAGTAGCCGGTGGCGATCAGCAGCGGCTGGTCACCGCGCAGCCCGAGCCTGCGGCCGAGCCAGAGCGTTCCGAAGAAGGTCGCGGCGACCACCGCGAACACCATCGCCACGGTGGCCCAGCCCAGCCCGAGCACGTCGTCCAGGCTGAGCTTGAGCCCGAGCAGCACGATGCCGATCCGCATGAGCCGCTTGCCGGCCAGCGTGAGCCCGGGCTTGCCGATGCCGCGCACCCGGGGCCTCACGACCGGCAGGTGCGCGGCGGCGATGCCGAGGACGACGGCCGCGGTGAGCATGGGCACGGCGGGGACGAGCCGGTGCACCGACCATGCCAGGCCCACGCCGGCGGCGGCCATGGCGAGGCCGGGGAGCTTGCCGGGCGCCGCCTTCGCCCCGAGGGCGGAGGCGGCGGGGGCTCCGGCCGGCTTGCCGGTGGGTTTGTGCGAGCTGAGGAGTGCCATCAGAGCTCGTCGGCGGGCAGGTCGTAGACGCGCCGGACGCTGGAGCCCAGGCGGGCGACGTCGGCACCGTAGACGTGGATCGAGATGGCGACGGACGAGCAGGCGTTGCGCACCCGGTGGATGTCACCGGGCGGCGCGAAGCCGCAGACGTCGCCCTGGTGGTTGACCACGTCCTCGGTCGCGACGAGGCGGGCGGTCGTGCCGTCGGGCACGAGCCGGTAGCGGCGCTCGCTCTCGGTGCCCTCGTGGACGCCGGTCACGCACCAGGAGACGTGGTCGTGGACGGAGGTCTGCTGGCCGGGCATCCACACGAGCGCGACGAGGGAGAAACTGCCGTCGGTCTCGGCGTGCAGGATGTGCTGCCGGTAGCGCTCGGGGTCGCCCTCGCGCTGTTCGGGGGTGAGCAGGTCGGGGGCGCCGAGGTGGGCCGCGAGCCGCTCACCGACGAGGTACGCCGTCGTGTCGGGCGGCAGGCCGCGGCCTACGGCCTCCCGGACGTCACCGACGAGCTGGTCGAGGCGCGCGGTCGTCGGGGCTGCGGTAGGTGTGGTCATACCCGCAGCGTCGGGCCACTGATCCATCACGTCCAACGACAGTCTTTTGCCGGGTTCCCAACGTGGGCTTATGGACGCGTCGGCACTCTCAGCAACCGACCCGGCGGGCGGCGACGGCCTTCAGTTCGTCAAGGACGAGGGCCGTGGCCGGGATCCGGAGGTGCTCGCGCAGGACGTAGGCCGATACCTGGCGGCGGCAGGCCGGGTCGAGGGCCCGTCCGGTGATCTTGTCGTGCCGGAGGAAGGACAACACCAGCCCCGGCATCATCGCCACTCCCAGCCCCTCGGCGACGAGGGACTGCACGACGAGGTTGTCGTCCGTTGTGAACGCGATGTCGGGTGCGAAGCCCTGCTCGGCGCATTCGTGCAGGAAATTGGTGCGGCAGCGCAGGCACCCGGCGATCCAGCGCTCCTCGGCCAGGTCCGCGAGCTTGACGGCGCGGCGGCGGGCCAGCGGGTGCCCTATGGGCAGCAGGACGGTCAGCTGATCCTCGAAGAGCGGTATCTCGACGAGCTCCTCGGGGACCTGTTCGTGCAGGCCGGGATAGGTGAAGGCCAGGGTGATGTCGCACTCGCCGCGCACGAGCCGGCGCAGCGAGTCGGGCGGTTCGCCCTCCTGCAGCTCGACGCGCACGCCCGGGTGGTCCGCGGCGAGCCGGGCCAGCGCCTCGGGTATGAGCGTGGCCCCCGCGCTGGGGAACGCGCACACCCGCACCCGGCCCGCGCGCAGCCGGGTCAGCGAGCTCATTTGCCGTTGCGCAGCGGTGAGGCTGTCGAGGATGACCTCCGCGTGCCGGGCGAGCGCCTCGCCGGCCTCGGTCAGCCGCATGCGCCGTCCGACCCGGGTGAACAGCGGGGTGCCCACGACCCGTTCCAGGGCCTTCATCTGCTGGGTGATCGCGGGCTGGGTGTAGCCGAGCGCGCGGGCGGCAGCCGAATAGGACCCCGCGGTGACGACCGCGTGGAACGTCTTGATGTGCCGGGAGTCGAACACGCCGGAATCATAAGCGGAATTTGGGATCCGGGGGCGGGTGCGGGTGGCTTACTTCTGGATCAAGGGACATATCCGCCATGGTGGACTTATGCCACACTACGTCTCGTACGACGCGGCCGAACTGCACTACCGGGTGCTGGGAGAGGACAACGGCGAGGGCGGCCCGCCGCTGGTCTGCCTCGCCGGAGGCCCCGGCCGGGACGCCGCGTACCTGGAGAACCTCGCCGGCCTCGACGCCCGCCGCCCCCTGATCGTCCCCGACAGCCGCGGCACGGGCGCCTCTCCCTCACCCGCGAACCCCGCGGCCTACGCCTTCCCGGCCCTGGCCGACGACCTGGAGTCGCTCCGCGACCACCTGGAGCTGGACCGCTTCGCCCTGCTGGCCCACGACGCGGCCTGCGCGACGGCCCAGGCGTACGCGGCCGCGCACGGCGACCACCTGACCCACCTGGTCCTGGTCGCCCCCGGCTCCCGCCTCCAGGGCGAACTGCCCACGGACGCCGAGGACATCTTCGAGTCCCGCGCGACGGAGGAGTGGTGGGTCGACGCCTACGTGGCCGTGCACTCCCTGCCCGGCGCCACGGACCTCGCCGAGGTCCGCTCCCTCCTCCTCCGCGCGGCCCCCATGGCCTACGCCCGCTGGACCCGCACCCAACGCGCCCACGCCGCCCGCGAACCCGACCAGCTCAACCCCGTCCCCCGCGCCGGCTTCTGGCAGGGCGTCGACGAGACCGCCCGCCTGAACCTGCTGCGCCGCCTGCGCGACGTCCACTGCCCCGTCCTCGTGGTGACGGGCGACCGCGACGCCGTCACCGGCCTGCGCGCGGGCGAGGCGGTGGCGGCGTCCTTCCCGCGCGCCGTCCTGCGCCCGCTGCACGAGGTGGGCCACTACCCGTGGATCGACGAGCCGGACATGTTCCGCCCGCTGGTGGAGTCGTTCCTGGCGGTGTGAGGCGGGGCCTCGTGAAGCCGCCTCGTGAAGCCTCGTGAACGGGACATGTCGGTCATGTGACGGGGCCGGAGGCGCCATTGATGCGGGGCGGGGAGGGCCGTATGGTCGAAGTCGTCGCCGAGACGTTCGATGACGTTCGGCGTTTTCGATGTATTCGGTATGGCCGTGTGCCCGAGTGGCTTAGGGGCTCGCCTGCAAAGCGAGTTACGTGGGTTCGATTCCCGCCACGGCCTCCAGTGCTTTGACCAGGCGAGACCGAGAGTAGCGCCCCCCACAAGTGGATACCTCTCGGCCCATCCGTCTCAGTTCCCGTCTCAGTTGGCCGACGACGCTGGCGACCACAGCGGAGAACAACCACAAAAAGCGGCTCTGGCTTGTAAGCCAGAGCCTCTCGCGTGTCCGCCGATATTTCGCATACGGGATCACCGCATGATTGCCCAGCCGACCCGGATGGTGGTGGGAGGCCAGGTGAAGTTACACACCTACCGCTAGGTCAGGACTGTCCCCTGATGTACCGCATAACCCCAAAGATGAAGCCGGGCAGCACGATCGCTGCCACAACCCCCGTACTGATCGCCTCGTAGTACGAAGCATGATCCATCGTCCGCCGGACGACGCCCGCAAAGCCTCCACCGATGATCCCCACCAGGATGATGATCACGGCTTCGAACTTCCGGATCTTCTTGGCCTCGTTGCTGCCGCTTCCGCTACCGGAATCAGGCCCCGAGACCTCCGGGCCGTTCTGCATTGCCGTCATGGCTGGCTCTGCCTTCGTCAGCCGCCTATGAAGGGTGACCTGTCGGGTTCGGACCTGCGAAGTTGTCCGGCCGCTGCTGCGGCTTCACCCCAAGGGCTACTCGGTCCGGCCAGGACTTGACCATTCCGGCGACCCGCCATGCTTGGATCCTCCACTCCTACCGCTCCATGGACACGACGGTGTCATCCGGACGCCGGCAGGACTCGGCTTACGACCGGACCGCCCCGTCGCCTGTGGCGAGGGCTTGTCGTGGAATGGATATTGACTCAGGTCTCACCGAAAGTCCCAATCCGGATGGGCTTTTGTGGCGTTACTCACGGCGGCAAGCATCGACCCAATAATCGCACTAATAACTGCAATTCGAACGGAAGTTGGCTTGCAGTCAGGCATGGACATTGAAAGCCCCAGGTGGATGCGCGTAGAAACGTCCGGCAAGGCCATTCGCAGCAGTTCTCAGGGACGATTCCTTCACACAAGCCGACCTTCGCTCGGGCTCGGGCGACTCCCGTGCGCGGGGCTCTTACTCCGGCCCGGGCTTCGCTCACACAGTGTCTGGCCGCCGTGGACTCAGCTGCGGGCAGGACGATCCTCCGGGTGGAAGACCGTCGCGCCCACCCGCTCGCTTTACCTATGGCATCAGTTAGTCGGCCGCTACCCCGTCATTGTCCGGGCCGTCCGTCACGGACTTCCAGATCAGACCGTCCACCTGCCTCGCCACGTCAGCCCGCACCGCGTCCACCATGTGCTGATACCGAGCCGCCATGGCGGTCGTCGACCACCCCATGAGACCCATCACGGCACGCTCGGGTACACCGAGGATGAGCAGAACCGTGGCGGCCGTGTGGCGGGCATCGTGCAGACGCCCGTTCCGAACCTTCGCCGCAACCAGTAGAGCCTTCCACTGAGTCCAGTCCTCGCGGTGGGAAGGGATGCGGCCGTGAGCATCGGGGAACACCCAACCGCCTTCCGTCCAACGCTCCCCGGCCGCCTGCCGCTCCGCATCCTGCGCCGAACGGTGCGCTCGCAGCAGATCAACGAGCTGTTCCGGCAGACCGACCGCGCGACGGCCAGCGCGCGACTTAGTGGTGGACGTCTCCGGGTTGGTGCGCCTCTTCTGCGGACAGTACCCCGCGGCCTTGCGTCCGCAGGGTTCGTCGCACCCGTGCGCGTACTGCGGCCGGTGGCGACTACGGCGGACCACCAGAAATCCACTGTCGAGGTCTATATCCTCCCATTTCAGGCCCAGCACCTCGCCCTGTCGTAGTCCGAGTGCGAGGGCCACGGCCCAACGTGCGGAGCTACGGTGCTGGTCAGCGGCTTTCAGTAGACGCTGTACCTCTTGGACGGTGTAAGGCTCCACCTCGTACTCGCCCACCTTCGGGGCCTTGGCCAACTGAACGGGGTTCTTCCCGAGGTGGCCGCGCCGTACAGCCTCATTGAGCGCGGTGCGAAAGGTCCGGTGCACCTGGTGAGCGGTCGCGGGCTTGCTGCCGTTGGCCTGCATCTTGGCGTAGAACACCTCGATGTGCTCTGGCTTGAGCCTGTCGAGACGGTGAGCCCCCAAGCCGGGAATGAGGTGCTTGCGGACGGCCACGCCGTACCCGACCATCGTGTTGTCGTTCACGGCGAGGGGCGCGACGTTCTCAATCCAGTGGGTCAACCACGCCTTGACCGTCAACGCCTTGCCGGGCTTCCGCACGGCCTTGGCGTCACGCTGCTTCTCCAGCTCTCGGACAGCCTCTGCTACCTCGGTCTTCGTCTTGCGTTCGACATGGCGGCGGTCCGGCGTGCCATCGTCGCGGACGCCGACAGTGACGCGGCCGTGCCATTTGCCGTCCTTGCCGAAGTAGATCGTGCTACGGCCGTTCGGCTGTCGAGTGCGCTTCTTCTTTTCCTCTGCCACTGGCAGGCTCCTGTTTCGTGCGTGTCGGGATGGAACCGGGGCGGCGGGCTGTCCTGTCCGGGAGTGCCGCCGCCCCGGGCGTCGTCAGGCGGCTCGGTGTGCGGTGCGGAGGCGGGCGACGTACGCAGCCGGCGCGTCGGCCGGCACGCGGCGGAGACGGCCGACGGGTACGGACTCCAGCTCTCCGGAGCGGATGAGCCCGTAGCACGTGGTCCGGCCGATGCGGAGTCGGCGGGCGGCCTCTTCGACAGTGAGTAGGACGAGGGTGGAATCAACAGCGGCGATGTCGGCCGTGTCCATGCGGAGATTCCCTTCGACTGGGGCGCGCTGTCCGAAGTGCGGATTCCCGCGTCATTGCGTCATCAGCGTCATTCGGGCTTCTGACCTGCACCTTTGCGTGACACAGCGGTTTGGGCGTGCGTCACTGGCGCGTCGTGGGCTGCGTCATCCAGTGACGCGGATGACGCAGCATGACGCAGACACCCGGCGTCTACGTCATCCCTCCAGCCGCAGGTCAGGGGCCGTTCTCTCCGAGCGCATGACGCAGATGACGCAGCGTCTTTCCCCTTCGGACAAAGAGGGGTGGTATCTGTTGTGGTGCGGTGCCGCTTCAAGCGTGAAGAAGGAGCCGCTTCGCGGCACGACCATCGAGCGGCGGCGCTGCCGCCGAACAGCAAGAAGAGCAGCCTGGTCGTGGCGCGTGGTGCTCTTCTTGCTTGTCTCCACGATCGTGCGACGCGGTCAGAACATCCGCTTCGCCTCGTGTGGCGGCGGGGCTTGCGCGCGGGTCATTTCGAGGTAGCGGCCCTCGCTGGTGCGGCCCGAGTCGATGAGCACGCCCCGAGCGGCAAGGGTCGGCTGGAGGCGCTTGAGACGGTCGGAAAGGACCTTTCCCGTGGTCGGCCAGCCTTTGGGCAGGGGACGCAGATCGTCGCCGCTGTAGAGGCGACTGAGGCAGTGCAGCCACTCGGTAGAGGTCATCCGCTGCGCTGCGCCCGCTTCGATCGTGTCGGCGTGACGCAGGACGGTCTGCGCGAGTAAGTCGCCCTCGATCACGTCGTCGTTAAGGTCGTCCAGGCTCGCCCGATAGGCGGCGAGCGTTCCCCAGCCGGTTGCCGCGTCGAGCTGCGCGCACAGGTGCGCGAAGTCCGCCATCCGCAGGTCGGTAGGGGTCTCCGCCTGTGCCGCGCGGACCTTGACCGCCAGATCGAGCAAGGAGCCGAGAACGACCGGCAGAGCCTCGGCGTACTCCGCCCACAGCTCCGCCTCGGTGCGCCGCACGCGCGGGCGTTCCAAGCGCAGGGGCAAGAGGCGTTCGGCGAGGTCGGGCCGGATGACGCCCACGTCGATGCCAGTCAGCAGCATCGGGCGGCGGTAGCGGGCACGGACCACGTCCCCGTCGGTGTACAGGGCGCGCTTGACGTTCTCGGCGCCGGTGACGATGCAGCACATCGCATCCGACAGGTCCGGCGTCATGTGGGAGAGGTTGTCCAGGGCGGTGACCCATCCGGCAGCCACCGCCGCGATCAGGTTCTCCTCATCCTTCGGAGCCCGGCGCAGGTCTCCGCTCATGCCCTCGATGATCCGCACGAGCATCCGCCCGCCGGTGGACTTGCCCGCTCCCTGGGGGCCGGTGAGGAAGGGGGCGGGGACGGGCACCGACGGGCCGAGACAGCCGATGAGCCAGGCGACGGCCAGGCACTCGGTCTGCGCAGTGGCGAAGTTGCACAGCCTCAGCAGCAGATCAATGCCCTTGCCGTCGGTGTCCTTGACCGGCAGGGGAAGTTCCCCGGTGAGCTGGGTGCGCCGCCAGCACACCTCGCGCGGGTCAGGGACGGCGAGGTCCCAGCCAGAGGGGTGGATGCGCACGGACTGCCCGTCGTTACGGCCCAGGTCCAGCCACGTCGCGCCGTCGAATCCGGGGGCGACCCGGATGTGGACGGGCTGAACGTCTTCGGTCAGCGCGAGTGCTTCGATCAAGTCCAACGCCTCCTTGAGCGCAGTCCCGTTGAACACGCCGTGCCCGTCGCGGAAGAGACCGACCATGAGTTCCTGCCGGTGGCTTCCCGTCGTGCCCTGCGAGCGAATCGGGCGAGCCACAGGGTGGCCATTCTTCTGCGCGTACACGGTCCCGTCGGCGGTGCGGAAGTACCGGAAGTGCGCTTGCGCGTAGTCGGTGATGACCTCGCGTGCCGGACTCTTGTCGTCGTCGACCATGGTCACAGTCCGAGCCTGGTGCGGGCGTTGTTCCACGCGGCGATGCAGTGCCACAGGGATTCACCCTTGGCCTGCGCGGCAGTGAACAGCCGTGTGATGTGGGCGTCGGTCAGGCAGCCGCACCGACCATGGGCGGACAGTACGGCGAGAAACGTGCGGTAGACGGTGGTGTGGACGGCGCTGCGAGCTTCGGTGATGCTCTGTTCGGCCATGGCGATGCCCCGGTCCAGATAGGCGGGCGTGCGGTGACGGCACGCCCCGCCGTCGGCGAGGACGGGCACGGTGACTACAGGCCGGGCCGTGGGGGGCTTCTTCACGGCCAGCGCGCACACGGTGCCGGGCAGATCGGTGACAGTGCCGGTGCTGGGGCCGAGCCACCGCACATAGGACATGAGCGACTTGATGTCGACGCCCGGCCGAACCGCGTTGGACGACTGCATGGTGCCCCGGTAGATCCAGTGCTCGCCGCGGGTCGTCTGCACGGTCCGGGTGGCGGGCAGGGTCTCGCAGGCCCATGTGACGGCTGCCGCGTCGTCCAGGTCGACCACCGTCAGCCCCGCCCCGCCAGGGTGATAGGCGACGGCCGCCGCCTCGCGCCACGCGGACGCCCACGCCGGCGAGGTGAGGACGCGGGGGTTGGTGGTGGCTGCGGCCCAGGCGTGGCAGACGCTGGCGCACTCGCAGGGACCGGAATTTTTCATGTTCGGCCGTCCGCCGCACGCGTTCCCCTTGCATGCACGGCAGTTCCCGAACGGCACCTTGCCCTTCCTCAGAGGCAGCGTCGGGACACCGGCCGCCGCGAGCTCCAGGGCCGTATGCAGGTGATTCTCGTCCGGGCGATTCTCGGTGCGGGGGCACCGGGCCTTGCAGTCAGGTGTCATGCTGGATGTCTCCTGTTCTGCTACGTCGGGATGGGGAGACCGGGGGCGGCGGGCTGTCCTTGTCCGGGAGTGCCGCCGCCCTCGGGCGTTGCTACCGGTCGCAGACGCAGTCGGGGCGTTCACTGCTGCCGTCCGCGCCGCACAGACAGCAGTGCGGGTAGTCGAACGGGTCGGAGCCGTCGGAGGGGTAGCACACCTCGCAGTCGAAGGCGTCGAAGTAGTCGTCGAAGCTGGTGGGGTCAGGGATCACGAGGGGTCTCCTTCAGGCGTCAGCTGTGGAAGTGGTTGCGCTTGAAGACGGCCTTGCGGATGTTGACCGTCGCCCCGCCCTCGCCGTGGCCGCGGCCACCGAAGAGCTGCACGGCGATCCATCCGCCGAAGATGACGGCAGCGAGGATGACCAGTTGAGTGATGAGCGCGGTCAGGGCGGTGATGAACGTGGTCAGCAGGAGCAGCCCGCCGGCGACGGCGAGGAAGCCGACACCCCCGAGGGCGACGTTCACCGCCGCGCGGGAGACGACCGGCTTGACCGCGACCGGTTCCGGCTTGACGGGCTCGATGGCGTAGCCGGTGACGACACGGCCGTCCGGAAGCACGACGCTCGCGACCGTCGGCACGCCGTGCGGCTGAACCGCGGCGAGGGGTGCCGCGTACGGGGCCGCGGCTGGGGTGATGGGGGTGGGCTGGTGTACCTCCGGGGCCCGTACGGCGGGCGTCCGGTCGGTGTGGTCGGGGTACATGCGGAATCCCTTCCGGTGGACGGGCAGGGAGGCGGAACCACCCCCTAACCGGGGGCGTGTGGAGGGGGTTTCGAGGGTGCTGGCCTGCGCGCCTCCCTGCCTCCCTGAGTGATCATTCGCGCAGGTCAGGGCCAGGGAAGCGGGGCAGGGAGAGGTTCAGGGAGTTCTCCCTGTCTCCCTGACCCGCGGGGGTGCGCCTCCCTCTACCCGGAGGCGGAAACGGAACCGTCGTCGCCGCGGTTGGCGAGGGCGCGCAGGACGCGTTCGCGGGCGACGACCATGCGACCGTCGGACTTGTACGGCTCCGCCCCGTGGGCCTCCAGGACGCGCTTAAGGTCACCATTCGTCCACGTGCCGTAGGCGTCCTCGTTCAGGGAGGCGAGCCGCTTGAGAACGTCCGTGGTCGGCACCCGGGCCGCGTCGCCAAGGGCGGCTGCGATGTCGGCGAGCGGGTCACGTTCCTCGCCCCGCTCGATCGCGTGCAGGGTGGCGACTCCGTCTCGCAGCGCCTTCGCCCGGTCAGCGATCCCGTGCGCCTGCTCGGTGTCGATGTAGTGGGTGCGAACGGTGATGGACGCTTGGCCGGCCGGGATCTCGATCCCGTCGGAGGCGACGACGACCGTGCCCTTGTCCAGACCAGGCCGCAGCAGGTTCGGCGCCGCGCCGCCGTCGACGGCTTTGTCTCCGAGCGCCATCCGCGCCTGCGATTCCGTACCAAGCGCGAGGGAAGCTCGGGTGTGTGCCCCCTCGCGGACCAGCTTGGGCAGGTTCTGGTCGGTGGGGTCCTGCGTGCCTTGCCACATCAGGACGTTCACGGCACGGCCCTGGTTGTGGATCTTGCGGACGGCGGTGAAGTACCGAGACTTGGCCTTCGAACCGCCGTAAGGGCGCTTCTCCTCGTCGACGGCCGGGCACATGAACGCCACCTGCGCCTCCTCGACCAGCACGATCAGCGGCGGGAACTGCGTCCCGGGAGGCGCCTGCAGGCGGCGATTCATCTCGTCCACCGCGCCTTCAACCATCTCGGTCACCTCGATCACGTGCTCATCCGTCGGGCCCTGAATGAGCACCCGGGCGAGCCCGTCGAACATGGCCCAGTCGCCCGCGCCCTTGAGATCCCCAAGGAAGAACTGAACCGACCGATCGAGGGCCAGCCACAAGGCGAGCGCGCGCAGCGCGGCGGTCTTGCCCTGGTTGGACAACCCCGTGATCAGAAGGTGCCGCTGGTACAGGCTCAGCGATGCCGCGTCGCCGCGCAGGTCCTGACCCCACGGGGCGCGACCCTTGGCGTAGTCGGCGGTCAGTGTCTCGTCCGTGGTCAGCGGGGACGGGCCGATCGGTTCGTCCAGTGCGCCGGAGTCAGCCACCCACAGCCGCACCGTGCGCGCTGCAGTCGGGATAGTGATGAACACTTCGTGCTCGTGCCTGCTCAGGTTCTCGGCAAGCTTCCTGCGCCGCTGCTGAACCTCGTTCGTCGACACGCCCGAAGGCAAGGTGACGTCGACTTCAACGCCGCATCCGGCAATCACGATCGGGGACAGCATCGAGGCACCGGCGTCTCCCATTTCCTTGATCGCGTTACGCAGTGCGGGTACGCCTAGGTCACGCAGGGCCTTGACCACGATGGACGGGGTGATCGGCTCCCCTTCGCCGTTGCGGACGTGCGCCGGAAGAGCCCACTGCGGGGCAGCCTGCTGCTTGCTCCCGACTGCCCACAGCCCCAACAAGACCAGGAACGGCCCCAGGGTGACCAGCGGGCCCCACACCATCTGAACGATCACGATCATCAGGCGGATGAACTCGATGACCGCCATGATGGGGGTGACGACATCGGTGACGTCCTTGTTCGCGATGGCCAGGACGACCCCAAGAGCGACCAGGGAGCCGATGCCCATGCCAGTGCCGACCAGGGCACCCCTCGCGGCGTCCACGGGCGAGTGCAGCAGGTCCATACGGCGGCGGTGACGCGCCTCCCGGAAGCGCTGACCGCGCTCCTCCCACTCCATCGCCGCCTCGTAGTTCCCCGCGGCTTCCGCCGCCCGGAGGTTGCGCTCGTAGCGGGCAGCGGTACGGCCGTCCCAGGTGCGGCGGGCCACGATCCGCGCGCCGCCCGCCACATACAGGCTGTGCCGGACAACCGCGCGGGCGGCAGTGCGCGTGCTCTCGTGTGTGACGGCGGTCTTCACCGCGCGGCCGGAGCGGACCCACAGCGGCACAGGTGGGGCTGGCGCAGGGTCCGGGACGACGGTAAGCACCGTCGGTTCGCTGGGGGTGGTGTCTTTATGCAGGTGAATGACGTTCTCGGACATGCGCGACGTCTCCTCAACGCCCCACGACCGGAGGCAGAAAAGGGCATACGGGAAGGGGGGCCGGGACGGGCGGGGGCCGTCCCGGCAGGTGGCTCATGCAGTGCGCGCCGGGGGCGTTACCACCACCGGGAGGACTTCTTGGCAGCCTTGTCGGCGGCGGCCTCGCGCACGATCCGCTGACGTTCGATGTGCAGCGCGGTGATCTCAGCCGTCAGCCGGGTGATCGCGGCGTCCGACACGGATTCCAGCCGGTTGTCCGCACGGGTGGTACTCCTGCCGCGCAGAACCCGGTACGAGCCTCCGGCGAGCGCGCCCAGCATGGCGCGACGCTCCGCCGTGTTCAGGGGCCACATCTCGCCCCGCCGGACCGCTTCCAGCTTGCGCATCGTCTTCTGGATCTCGCGGTCGATACCGCGAGTGTCAGGCTTGCCCATCAGGCACTCCTCAAGGATTCGGCGGGCTCGGGGAAGGCGCAGGCCACGCACATGCCGAGCGTGGCCGGGATCACGTATCCGGCGTCGTGGCGGCAGTGCGGGCAGGTGCGGCGGGCGGCGTTGGCCTTGGCTAGGGCCGCCCATTTCGCGGGCGTCATGGGGCGCACCGGCCTGGCGTGCTCGATGCGGTAGAGGTAGGCCACCAACGGCGGCCGACGGCGGCGTGGCCGTTCGAGCTGAGCGGCCACGCCCTGCCCACCCGGGCGCAGACCAGCCGCCCTGAGCTGACGGCGGGTGGCGTAGCCGTCCGGGGCCAGACGCCACCGGAAGACAGGCAGCGTGCTCATGCCGCGCCGCGCCGTCCCGGACGGCGACCGGCCACCGACCCGAGCAGGCGCCCGAGGCGGGCCCGGCGAGGACCGGACCGGCCGGACCGCTTGGCCACGTACATAGCCTCATCGGCGCGGCGCAGCAGCGCGGACAGGTCCTCGCCCGGGTGGTCAGCGGCCCGTACCCACCCCAGCGACACCGTGGTGTGCACCTCGGGGGCGGTGTCCACCGGTCGGGCCAGGACGCGGGTGAGGGTGTCCAGCTGGTCGGCGACGGTGCCGTCGCGGTCGATGACGACGGCGGCGAACTCGTCCCCGCCAAGCCGTCCCGCGACACCGCCGGGTGTGGTGCCGTGGGCGAGTCGGGCGGCGACCGTGGCAAGGAGTGCGTCACCGGCCGCGTGGCCGTGGGTGTCGTTGATCTGCTTGAAGTGGTCGATGTCCGCCAGCACGACCGTGGCGCGGGGGTCGCGCACCAGGTGGCGGGCCCGATGGGCGAACGCGTCCCGCGTCCACAGCCCGGTGAGCGGGTCGCGGCGGGCGGTGGTCAGCCGTCCGTACAACCACCGGGCATGTACCGCCCACCCGATGACTGGCGGAACGGCGGGTAAGAGCGCGGCCAGGGTATTCACGACGTCACCACCCCGGTGGCGCGCTCGGCACGCAGAGCGTCACGCAGCTTGCGGGCGTTCTCCGGCGAGGTGTGCACCTCGCGGCGGATTCCCTCAGCGGTGATCTGCGCGTCCGCCCAGCCGGCCGTGGCCGACCGCGCTTCGGCAAGCAACTGATCCGGAGTGCGCTTGGGGCGACTCGATCGAGCGACCTGCGGAACCCGTCCCGTCGCCCGCCGCGGCCGACTCGACACCGCCGGGACCACCCGCGCGACCGGTGCCGGGATCGGGACCGGTGCGGGGATCGTCCCCACCGACTTGAGCGGAAAAGTCGACTTACCCAGGTCGACCGCGACCGGTTCCGGCACGCTCAATCGGGTCAGCGTGACCCGGGGCGGCGGGGTCGATTCGTGCAGGCCAGCCGTAGACCGATTCCTCTCGGTCTCGGTAGATTTCTTCGCATTCGTGAGTGCGGCAGGAATCGGGGTGGTGGTGCCGAACATCGACGCGAGTGCGGCATCCGCACCAGTGGTGATCCGGTCGCGCTGGACGCCCAGCAACCTCGATCCCAACGCCGCGTCCCCGACTCCCACCTTGCGGGCGAGACGCCACGATGCTCGATCGGATCGCTTCCTCACCCACTTGGCCGGGTGATGGGCGGCGCGGGCCCGGTGATAGGCCAGGGCCTGCACGATGTCCGCCGTGCGCCGCTCGTTCTCCGCGTCGCGCCCGTCGGTGTGGACGACGATCCGGCGGGCGAGGAACGCCATGCCTTCCGCCGAGACGGACATGCCCATCGGGGTCAGTGCGTAGACGACGGTCCGGCCCGGGTCCGGCGCGGCCATAGCCCCCATGACGGCGGCTGCGGCCGGCAGCACCCACAGACCCAGACGCACGACGTGCGGCGAGGACTGGCCCAGCATGGTCAGCCCCAGCAGCACCAGGGCGAGAACGGCCGTGGCGCCCTCGCCGGCACCGAGCGCACCGAGCGCGGTGCCCTTGCCGTAGGCGTGCCCGATGTTGCTGTACGTGCCGATCGCGCCGACCACTCCCGTCGCGAGCATGGGCACGAACGCGGCCGACAGAACAGCGCCCTGCACCTTCGTTAGGGACGCCCGCGTCTCGCTCACGCCGCGGCCCCCGTCCCCTGCTGGCGACCCCGGGCACCGCGCAGGAACGGCAGCGTCCGGGTCAGCGCGTCGGCGTAGAGCGCATCCCAGGCGGCGATCTCGTCACCGGCCACCGCCTCACGCCGCAGGTCGGCGAGGATGTCACCGGCCGCGTCCCGGCGAGCCGCGCGTTCCTCGTCCGTCTCGCCCTCCAGCGGGCCCCGGAAGAGGTCGGTGTCGATACCGAGCGCCAGTTCCGCGAACTCCATGTCGCCGTGCGCTTCCTGGCCGGCGACGAAGTTGCGCATACGCATGATGGATCTCTCCTCTTGCTACGTCGGGAAGGGCGCGGGGCGGTCGGCTGTCCTTGTCCGGGAGTGCGACCGCCCCGCGACGTGCGGGAATCGAGGGGTTGTGGTGCTGGTCAGCGGTTGCGAACGCGGCCGGAGACGGTGTTGGCAGACACGTTCAGGTGCCGGGCACCGGAGATGCGGACGTCGCCGGAGACGCTGTTCGCGCTGACGTGCCCGTCGGCATCGTTGGTGGCCTGCACCGTGATGTCACCGGAAGTGGTGCTCAGGGTGGCGCCGCGACCGTCGTACAAGACCACCTCGATGTCACCGGAGACCGACTGTGCGGCGATCTGCTCGGTCACGCGGCCGACGCGGATGTCGCCAGAGGTGGTGTTGGACCGCAGCTCCCGGGCGCCCTTGGCGTCCAAGCCGCCGGAGATCGAACGGAACTCCATTCGATCGACGTAGCCGAAGACCGCCGCATCGGCGGACTGCGAGACGATCGCGATCGAGGAGTTCGGGGGCAGGAACACCGTGGCCTCGATCGGGCTGACGGGCTGCATGGCGTTCGTGCCTCCGGAGACGACGCGGCCGTTGATGATGGTCACGCCGGTCATCGAGCCGTAGACGGTGCCGAAGGTCTGCACGATGCGGTTGCCGCGATGGCTCTGCACCATCACGTTGCCGGGCATCTCCGGAACCTCGATGCCGAACGCCTGGCCGTCCTGCGTGCTGCGGGCGCGGTTCACAGCGTCGGCAGCCGGTCCCGTGGGATCGTCTGTGCGCAGCACGAGGCGGGCGGTCGTCAGGTTGTCGATGACCCGGACGCGAATGCTGCCGACCGGCAGCGAGATGCCCAGCACGATCGGGCCGGAGGTGGCGGAGTCGAAGACGCGCTCGGTCATGGATGAACTCCTTGACTTTGTCGGGTGGAAGACCGGAAGCGGCAGGCTGTCCTGTCCGGGAGTGCCGCCGCATCCGGAGATGAGGGCCAACGCCCCGGCCGGGAGTCGAACCCGGCCTACGACCATCGAGGCGGTTGCTCAGAAGGGATTGCTCTGTGCCACGCACGGGGCAGAACCGCGCGCGCCCGTCCTCTTGCTCGCGGAGGTGGGACGGGCTTCCCTCAGCACACTGTTGAGTTCTCAAGGCACGAGCGCTTCCTTCGTACGCACCCCTGCGGGCTCTCCTCCGGACGCTATTTGTGCAGGTCAAACAGCTGCAACGACGCATCCCCTCGTTGCTTAGGGGGGGTTGCGGCCTTGCTTGATAGGTACGGTAGGCAACCCGAGGCGTGCGCGCAACCCCCTCTCGCGATATGGTTCGCTAGCCCCCCTAGGCGGCGATTGGAGAACCGTGCACGACGACATGAAGCGGGTCACCGAGACCCCGGACCCCGTCGACCGAGCCAAAGCAGCAATCGACCTGATGGCGACGTATCAGGGATGGGTCCTGGAGCTCTCCCGGGTCCGCCGCGAGGCCATCGAGGAAGCTCAGGCTTCCGGCATGACGCAGGCCGAGATTGCGTCCCGTCTCGGGGTGAGTCGCGGACGAGTCGGGCAGCTGGCATCCGCCGGCCCGCCGCCAGAACGGGCATTCTTCGGCACGGATCGAGTGACGGTATCCCTCGGTGGCAAGTACGAGGCAGGCAAGGGAGCAGACCAGAGCCCCAGCGAGGTCATCACTCGCGAGGACCTGAACAACTTCGAGAACCTGCGAAAGCTGCTCGGTGGCATGAAGCTGGATGCCGATTACGAGGTCATCCCGCCAACCGGCATTGTCAACCTGAACCGTGACAACCACGTGGTCATCTGCGGTCCGCGACTGTCGCCGATCATCGCCCAGGTCCTTGAAGGGGACGACAACCTACGGTTTGCCAAGGATCGCGCTTGGCACCTGATAGACCAGAGAGCCGGGAAGGAGTACCGGTCACCGTCGGATGAAGACGGTTCCGCCGGAGACGTCGGCTACCTGGGCAGACTGCCCAGGTTGGACGGCAAGGGCACCTTCCTGTACATCGCCGGGATCCACGCCATCGGAGCGAACGGGGTTGTTCACTACCTTGAGAACAATCTTGCAGAGCTGTACCGCGAGGTGCGCACCAAGCGCTTCTCCACGCTCATCTCATGTCGCTACGACCCGAAGACGCTTGAGGTGCAGGAAAGCCGCCGCGTTACTCCGCTGTACCGACACGAGGGCTGATCATGCGCGTATCCATCGACACCCGTCCGGGCGGGTCCGGCCCCAATGAGGACTGGGTAGCCGGCACGCCGACGATGGCTATCGTGCTGGACGGCTTGAGCACGGCCGGGCTGGACACCGGCTGCCGCCACGGCGTCCCGTGGTACGTCAGCCACTTGGGCGGCGCACTCATCACCGCTCTTGCCGATCCCACCCGCTCACTCACGGACGCATTGGGCTCAGCCCTTGAACAGGTCGCAGCCATGCACCCCCAATGCGACCTTGCCAATCCAGGCACACCGTCCGCCACCGTCGCAATCCTGCGAGAACGAGACGATGTGCTTGACCACCTTGTTCTCGCAGACTCACCAGTTATTTTCGAGACTCGCGAGGGGTACTCGGCGATCACTGACCTGCGGGTTGATGACGTGCTTCCGGAGCTGCGGACGGCTGTCGAGCAGTACGAAACCCACACGCCGGAGCACAAGGACGCGCTACGACACCTCGTGACCGAACAGCGGAAGGTGCGGAACACCGCAGAGGGGTACTGGGTCGCCGCGGCAACCCCGGAGGCAGCCGTCCACGCCCTGACTGGGGCTACCCCGCTCACGGGGGTACAGGCGGCGGCAGTAATGTCGGACGGGGCGTCCCGGCTCGTGACCGAGTACCAGATGGCTACCTGGGACGAGGTCTTCGCGTCGCTCCGTTCAGGCGGACCGACGGAGCTCATTGAGACGGTACGCAAGGTCGAGGCAACGGACCCCACGGGGGTTCGGTGGCCTCGCTACAAGTCGGGCGACGACGCTGCCGTGGCCTTCTGCGAATGGTCAGCAGCCGTATCGTCGCGTCATTCCTGACCAGCACGGACGATGGCGGGCCGTGATCCTACCGGGGGTGCGGCCCGTCTCAGTTTCCGTCTCATTCATCGCCGTACGCGACCGTCCAGAACCGTCCGTCCACCCTTGAGATTCACGGCACGGGCACAGCGATGAACGCCGTCGAACGCCCCTGAATACCGTCCTGATCAGCACGGACAAACCTGCAAAGCGAGTTACGTGGGTTCGATTCCCGCCACGGCCTCCATGCCCGTCCCGGCTCACCCGCCCCGGGCTCGCCCGCCCCCGCTCAGAGCAGCCCGAGGTCGCGCAGTTCCTTGTGCAGGTCGGCGCGGGGGTTCTCCGCGGACCCACCGGTGACGGCCGGGGCGGTGGCCCGCGGGGTGGCCGTCCGCGTCGTCCCCCGGTCGCGGAAGACCCACGCCCCGATGACGCCCCCGACGAGCCCGCCGAGGTGGGCGAGCCAGCTGATGCCGGGGGTGCCGGGCACCGTGAGGGTGAGGGTGTAGGCGTACGAGGCGCCCATGACGATCCCGACGAGGCTGTCGATGAGGTGCCGGTCGAAGAACCCGCGCACGACCACGTACCCGAAGTACCCGAAGACCAGCCCGCTGGCGCCGACCGTGCCGACGCCGTCGTGCTCGAAGAACCAGATCGCGAGCCCGCTGGCGACCGCGACCAGCGCCGTGAGCCCGAAGAAGCGCGCCACCCCGCGGTAGGCGGCCAGGAAGCCGAAGACGAAGAGCGGCCCGGAGTTGCTCTCGATGTGCGCCCAGCTCAGGTGGAGGAAGGGTGCGGTGAGCATGCCGGGGAGCCGCTCGGCATCGCCGGCGACCACGGCGTAGCGGCGGGCGAGATCGTAGTCGCTCCCCCAGTTGGCCAGCTGCAGCGCCCAGACGACGGCCAGGAAGCCGAACATCACGAAGAACGCCTTCCGCGCCTCGGCGATCATCTGCTCGGCGTCGACCGCCGTGTTCTTGCTCAACCCACTCATCTCGATCCACCCGTGCCACGGGGCGTGCCCCCGTGCCTGCGTACCTTACGGAGGGCCGGCATGGGTACGGCTACTCAGTCCGGTTTGAGTGGGCGACCGCTGCCGGGAAGCACCCGCCGGCGTGTGTGATCACTGCATGACGACGAAGCCGCGGCCGGACCGCCTCCCCGATCTCACGCCGAAGCAGCCGAACGGCGTGGGCATGGCGGCGCTGGGGCTGGCCGTCATGGCGGTCCTGGCCTCCCTGACGGTCATCGGCATCCCCTTCGCCATCCTCATCGGTCTGGCCGCCGCGATCTGCGGTCTGATCGGGCGGGGGAGGGTCAAGCGCGGCGAGACGGACGAGGGCGGGCCGGCGCTCGCCGGGCTGATCGTGGGCACGACAGTGGCGGTGGTCTGCCTCGGCCTGACGGCGTGGTTCGTCAACGGCCTCTCCCACCTCCACGACAGGCCCGAGGACCTGGTCTCGAAGGGCGCGAAGTACGGGGGCACCCCGCTGGCGGCGGGTCAGACGGCCCGCTACCGGGACGGCCTGAGGGTGACGGTGGGCAAGGCCCGCCGCGTACCGAACCTCCCCGGGGACGTCGCCCTGGGGAAGGACGAGCTGACGTACGAGTTCGCGGTGACGTACGTCAACGACCAGAAGAAGTCCGTCCGGCTGGCCTCGAACGGGATCGACATGGAACAGAAGGTCCTGCCGGGCAACCTCACGCCGGCCGGCCCGATGAGCCCGACGTTCGACCGCAAGAACCCCTGGTTCCCGGACGACCTCGCACCCCACCAGAAGGTGACGGTGAAGTTGCACGTCAACGTCCCCCCGGGCTCGACCGACCTCGACTTCACCTGCTCCCCGACGGACTACCGCGACGACGCCCACTGGGTGCTGTCGCTCCGCTAGCAGCCGGAAGGACGCCTGCCGTGCAGACCAAGAACAACCGCTTCCTGACCGTCCTGGCAGCGACCCTGTGGGTGATCACGCTCCACGCCGTGGGCCTCTGCCTGGTAGTGGTGCTGATGATCGCCGTGTGGGGCGCCGCGGCGGAACACCCCGCGGAGGCGGGCGGATTCCTCCTCCAGGTGCTGGGGATCCTGGCAGCGGCGGCAGCGGTCCTGACGGGGGTCTGGTACGCCCTGAAGCGCGCGGGCCTCTCCCCCGCCGCCCGCTCGGCCGTCACGGGGGCCCTGGCCTGCCCGGGGCCGGTGGCGCTGGCGCTGTACCTCTACGCGGGGCACTGAGGGCGGACCGCCGTACCGGGCGGCCCATGGCGAGGGCGATGCTCCGGGCGGCGGCCCGATCGGCGACGCCCCTCGCTCGTGCGGACGGTACGAGGACGTGCGCCAGCCCCGGCGGCCGTACGGCCCCGTAGTCCCGGAACCGCCGCACCCCGCACGCGAGACACCGCACTTCCCCGGGCCGGGCGCCTTCGCCCCAGCCGGCCCGGTGCGCGCACGGCTCACAACGCGGCATAGCGCGCCCCCGCCTCACGGGGCACGACGACCCACAGCTTGCTGCCCCCGACGGGCTTGTCGGCCGCCGCCAGCCCGAGAACGCCCCCGCACTCGTCGACGACGGCCTCCAACGGCCCGAGCGCCTCGCGCCGGTACGCCCGACAGGCCCGCCCGGCCCCGCTGCTCTCGGCATGCTCGGGATGCTCGTCGAAAACGGTCACCCGCAGCACCCCGAACCGCCAGCGCACGGCGAGGCTGACGTCCCGCCCGGGCGTGAAGACGAAGGCGTTCCCCAGCAACTCGGACGCGGCGAGCACCCCGAGCTCGGCCATGTCGCCCAGCCCGTGCTCGCCCAGCAACCGGGCGACGACGCTGCGGGCCATGCCGAGCGTGTAGGCGCCGCCGGGCAGCCCGAGGGAGTAGTTGAGGTTGCTGCGGGTGGGGCCTGAGGGTGGTGCTTCGATACGGGGCGAACTGGCGGCGGGGCAGGTTTCGTTGTTGCTCATGCGCGGACTCCAGAGGACAGAAGGGAGTTCTCGCACGCGGACAGCGGACCGGTGGCCTGCCTCCCTGGGCGCGGGCACACCCCACCCAGGGAAGGAGGGCATGCCCACGCGGTGCACTTCCGGCGCCACGGCGTGTGAGCGAAGCGGTACCGAAGGTAGCGCCAACAGCAGAGCCAGACAACCTTGTCCGACTAGACAACCCTGTCGGTGGACCAACGGCGGCCCACACGGCATGCTGCACGTAGATCGCGAGGAGGGCACATGCCGTCGAGGAGCCATCCGACCCAGCGTCAGCGCCGCCTGGGTGCCGAGCTGCGGAAGCTGCGCGAAGCCGCTGGCATGACCGCGGAAGAGGCCGGCGCGGTGGTCGACATCAAGGCGTACCAGGTCAGCCACCTGGAAGCGGGTCGGGTCGGCATCACCCCCAACCGCCTCCGCACTCTGGCCTGTAACTACGGCTGCGCGGACGAAGGGCTCGTAGAAGCACTGGTCGCGATGGCGGACGAACGCGACAAGAACTGGTGGGAGGAATACCGGGGCTCGCTGCCACCCGGCTACCTCGACATCGCCGAACTGGAGCACAACTCCCGGACGATGCGAACCTGTTCCAGCGTGCACATTCCCGGGCTATTGCAGACAGCGGACCACGCACGCGTCATCTTCGAAGAGGCCGTTTCGCCGCTGCCCGCCCACGAGCTGGACATCCGCATCGAACACCGGATGCGCAGACAGTCAGTGCTCGACAGGAAGCATCCCGCGCAGTTCACTGCAATCATCCACGAAGCCGCGCTGCGCATGCAGTTCGGTGGCCGCGAGGTCGCACGCGCCCAGCTGCAACATCTCCTGGCGGTCAGCGAACGCGAGCACATCGAGGTGCGGTCCGTCCCCTTCGCCGCCGGCAGTTTCCCGGGCGCCGGACAGACGGTGTTCTACGCCCACGGGCCGGTACCGCAACTCGACACGGTGCAGCTCGACGCCGCACACACGACAGTCTTCCTCAGCGCGGACCTCCAGCTGGAGAACTACCGCGGCCTGCTGGAACGCACCGAGGCCAAGTGCCTCTCCCCCGAGAAGACCCGGGACCTGATCCACAGCATCGCCAAAGAACTTTGAACCCGAAGGGAAGATGATGTCCGAGATCAAGTGGCAGGAGCCGTTCTGCGCAGGCGGAGGCAATGCCTGCCTCCAGATCGGCCACACAGCAGACGGCACCCCGATACTCCGCGAGACAACGCACCCGGACGAACTGATCCGCACCACCCCGCAGGGCCTCCGCAACCTGATAGAGGCGGCGAAACGCGGCGAACTGGACCACCTGCTCTGACCGCCCCGTCACTCGCCCGGCCCTCACACCTCGCAGCCGGCCACACCCACGACTAGCTTCGACAGAGTCGCCCAGCAGCCACAGGTAACTGCTGCCCGCTGCTCAAGAAGGAGTCGCCGTGGCCGGTCTCGTACGCAAGAGCTTCGACTCGCCGGAGGAGGTCCGCCCCTTCGAGGAAGGGAAGGGACGCCTGGAACTGGTGAATGTGGGCACAGTCCCGGTGGGCCGGGCGACGTTCGAGCCGGGCTGGAAGTGGTCGAAGCACGTCAAGCCCATCGCGGGAACGGACAGCTGCGAGGCTTCGCACACGGGCTATGTCATCGCGGGCCGCATGAAGGTCGTGATGAACGACGGCGAAGAGGCGGAGTTCGGCCCGGGCGACTACATGATCTGCCCACCCGGCCACGACGCCTGGGTCGTCGGCGACGACCCGTGCGTCTTCATCGACTGGCAGGGCTTCGCCGACTACGCGAAGCGCTAGATGTTCCTGAAAGATCAGCTCACATCGCCGTCGAGCGCGTCCGTCTCACTCAAGGCTGCCCTGACTCCCTCGGGAGCACCACCCGCCCTCACCCGCGATTCCACAGTCCACTCACTGTGACCACGGTCGCATTAATCGACTTCTTCGCCACCTACACGTAGTTTGATCTGGCGGTGGCGATCCACATGGTAAACAACCTCGACATCAATGCTTTGACCAGGTGACGGCCAAAGCGACGGATCGACGACGACCCCGTGCGGAAGATAGGCAATTGCATCCACGACCGCCATGCCACCCGGAAACCCAGGAAGCTTGACGAAGAAGCCGAATGGCAGGCATTTCTCCACCGTTCCGTGGACATTCGCCCCGACCGGAAAGCACTCCTTGGCTGCAATCCAAATTTCTTCATCGATCATCGATGCCACTCCCTCGGGTACTGATTAAGTCTTTCCACATGCGTGTTCGGGATTTCGAGCTCGACCAAGGGCCCACCCTCGTAAGGGTGCTCGAACTTCCGGAAGTGCTCTTCATATTCGCCCGCCGGGATTCGCACTTCGATCACTCCCTCCCCGTAGTGAGCAGCATACTTCTCGGCAAGTTCTCGCTTTTGAGCAAAGTAGGCCATCCCGTTCTGATAAGGATCATGAGGCCCTCCGGGGAAGTCCTCCTCCAGATAGCCATTTTGATTGTGATACTCCCCCTTCCCTCTGGCTGGAGCCTTGAAAATGGGCACTTCGTCTTCAGCGTACGGTGCAAGCCCGAGAGGATCCGCCCACACATGAGGGTTGTGGATATAAGTCGCCGCATTCGGCGCCGGCGCCAGCCCCAACGGATCCACCGACACATACCGCCCCGTCTCCGGGTCGTAGTGCCGATGGAAGTTGTAGTGGAGCCCCGTCTCCGGGTCGAAGTACTGGCCCGGGAAACGCAGCGGCGTGTACGTCGCACTGTCACGCGGCCACGTCGTCGTGCCCCACAGCGTCGCGCGCGTGCGCCACGCCACCGTGCCCGACTCGTCCACCAGCTCAGTCGGCGTGCCGACCAGGTCCGTGACGATCGCGAAGAAGCGGCTGTCGATCTCGTGCTGCGGCGCATCCGCCGCCGATATTCGTTCCGTCTGGGACACCGGGCGCAGGCCGTCGTGGTCCCACGTCAGGGTGACGGGGTTCGGAAGCTCCCTCGACGTCGTCGTCTGCTCGGCCAGCGTCGGGCCGTCCCAGGTGAAGTCCACCCGTTCCGTGACCTCGCCCGACTCCGAAAGCCGCTCCTTCGCCACGCGGCGCCCCAGCGGGTCGTACAGGTACCGCCACCGCGTACCGTCCGGCGTCACCACCGCCGTCAGGCGGTCCTCCGCGTCCCACTCGTAGCGCCACGTGTCCGGCTTCCGCGACAGGCGGGTCTTCTGCCGCAGGACCACCCGGCCCTGCGCGTCGTGCTCGTAGCGGATGCGCCCCGCCCGCACGATGCGCGTGCCCGCGTACTCGCGCGTGCCCTGTGCCTCCGCGCCCGGATGGTCCGCCGGCCACGACGCGGCCGTCTGATTGCCGGCCTCGTCGTAGGCGTACCGTTCCTGCCAGTCCGGCGCGGTCACCGCCGTCACGCGGCCCGCCGCGTCCAGGTCGAAGGTGCGGTCGTCGATGCCCGCGAGGTAGCCGTCCCGGCGGTACCGGTAGTTCCGCCGCTGCACCGACGTCCCGCCCGCCGTCACCGCCTGCGACCGCAGCCGGCCCGCCGCATCCCACTCCCGGGCCAGCGTGACGTCCTCGCCGAAGTGCCGGGCGATCTCCCGCCCCACCGCGTCGTGCTCGATGTCGAACGTACGCCCCGACGCCGTCAGCGACGCCCGGCGCCCGCCCGCGTCGTACGTCCACGTGCTGACCGCCCCGCCCGGGGTGACGCGACGGGTCCGCCGGCCCAGCTCGTCGTACCCGAACGTCAGCGTCCGCCCGTTCGTCGTCTCCGACTTGACGCGGCCCAACCGGTCCCGGCCGTAGACCAGCGTCGCGTCCGGCCCCGCCGCCTCCAGCAGCCGCCCTGCCGCATCATGCGCGTACGTCGTGACCGCACCGTCCGCGTTCTTCGCCACCGTCCGGCCGAGCACATCATGCTCGTACGTGATCTCCTGCCCCAGCCCGTTCGTACGGGCGATGAGCTGCCCGGCCGCGTCATGGGCGTACGTCAGGGTCCGGCCGTCGAAGTCCGTCTCGGACACGAGCCGTCCGGCCGGGTCGTAGGCGTACGACCACGTCAGGCCCTGCGGGTTCCTGACCTGCGTCAGCTGCAGCAGCGCGTCATGCTCGAACTCGTACCGCACGCCGTCCGGCCCGGTCCGGGCGCACATCTTGTCGAAGTGCGTGTACTCGTACGTCGTGACGCCGCCCACCGCATCCGTGTGCGTGATGCAGTTGCCTTCACCGTCGTACGTCCACGACTGCGACGCCCCGTCCGGTTCGACACGGCGGACGAGATGGCCCTCCACGGACCACTGCATGCGCGTCATGGCACCGAGCGGGTCGATGACGGCCGTCACCCGGCCGAAGGCATCACGCCGGTACGTGGTCACCCCGCCCAGCGGGTCGGTCACCTCGACCGGCAGGCCGGCGCGGTCGCACCGCAGGTGCGTCGTGTTGCCCTGGGCGTCGGTGACCGACGCCGGATGGCCCGCCTCGTCGTAGCCAAAGCGCGTGACCGCACCCGTCGGGCCGGTCGTCGACGTGCGGTTGCCCGCCGCGTCGTAGGTGTGGCGCCAGACGGTCCCGTCCGCGCCGGTCACCGTCTCCGGTCGGCCGTACTCGGTGTACGTCGCCGTGGCCTCGCGCCCGTCCGGACGTACGACGGCCGTCAGGCGGCCGTCGGCGTCGTAGCGGTACGCGGTGGTGCGGCCCAGCGGATCGGTGTGCGACAGCAGCCGGTCGCGGCGGTCCCACTGCATGCGCGTGACCGCGCCGTTGGGGTCGACCTCGGCGACGAGCTGCATCGCGTCGTTGAAGACGTGCTGGTGGGTTTGCCCCGTCGCGTCGACGAGCGTCGTCGTCCGCAGACCCGTCCGCGGATCCGGTTCGCCGTACTCGATGCGGGCCGCCATGTGGCCCTCGGCCCCGGTCTCGAAGACGCAGCGGTCGCGCTCGTCGTACTCGTACGTGTAATGGCTGCCATTACGGTCGGTCCACGACGTGACCCGGCGCCGGTCGTCGTAGCCGAAGCGCAGCGGGCGGCCGGTGGAGTTGACGACGTCGGTGAGGTTGCCGTCGGTGTAGCCGTAGCGGATCAGCTCCGCGTCGGAGCCGTCGGGACCGCCGCCCGCGAGGTGGAGCGCGGTGATGCGGCCGGCTTCGGTGGTGATGCGGATGCGGTAGCCGGCGCTGTGGGCGATCGCGATCGGGGTGCCGTCGGCCTCGTACTCGAAGGTGATCCAGTGGCCGTTCCGGTCCGTCACCTGCTCCAGCAGGCACATCTCTTCGCCGCCGTACGGTGCGAAATGCGACGTGCGCCCGCTCCCCGGGTCGGTGACGACGTAGCCGCGGCCGTCCTCGGCGCAGCTCAGCGGCCAGCGCGGGCCGTTCGTCGGCAGTGTCGGAACGCCCGGCGCCGGATGCGGGTAGCTGAGCAGCTTGCCGTCCTCGCAGACGAACACCACGCCCGGGGAGTCGATCTCCAGGCGCTGGTCCGCCGTGCTCGCCCACGAACGTCCCAGCCAGCGGCCCGCCCGGTAGTGCGAATGCACGCGGCGGGTGAAGAGGAGCGGCAGGGCCGACGGCAAGGAGACATCGGTCTGGGGCAGGAACATGTACCCCGTGGCGAGGTCGACCGGGTCCGTATTGCCGACGGCCTTCTGTCCGTCCGCCTGCCCCGTGGCCTCCGGGTTCTCGTCGGCGTGCGCCCGTGCCGCGCCCTTCTCGGCGCCGGTTTCCGCTCCCGGCCCCGCTCCCGCTCCGTCGTGCGGGCCGGCCTTCGACGCGCCGGACTCGGCTGCCTCCTGCGTCGCACCCGCCACACGGGCCTCGCTCTCGGCAGCATCCTGTCCGGCGATACGGGTGGTGCTCTCGGCCGCCTCTTGCGTCGCTGCGCGCGCTTCGCCCTCGGTGGCCTCCCGCCCAGCCGTGCGGGTGCCGCTCTCGGCCGCGCCCCGTCCGGCCGCGCGTGCTCCGCTCCCGGCCGCCGCCTGCTCACTCCTGGTGGCCGCGGCCTCGGCTGCCTGCTGTGTCGCCCTCCTCGTCCCCGCCGCCACCCCTGCCCGCGCACCGGCGCTGCCGCCGCCCGTGGCCAGGGCCAACGCGATGTTGCCGCCGAGCCGGCCCTCCGCCTCGCGGGGGTCCGTGCCCCAGCCGTCGCCGAGCAACGCGCCGGGCAGCCGTTCGGGGTGCGATGCGATGGACAGAATGCCCGTCGCGGTGTTGGAAAGGCCGGTGGCGTACTCCGCGGGGTGAGTGAGGTTGTGTATGTCGAACGGGTTCACGCTGCGGGCGGTCCGCACCATGTCCGTACCCGCGCGCAATGCGCCGCCGGCGTAGTGCATCCCCTCCACCATGCCGCCGTCGCGCAGGTCGAGGGCGTCGGCCTTCATCCGGTCGGAGAACTTCGGGGTCCGGGGCGCGTTCGCGACCGCGCCTTCGATCGTCGACTTCGCGGTGTCCGCGGCCGCGTCACGCTGCCTGCGGGCATCGGCCAGCAGCCGCTGGGCTTCCTCCATGTCGGCCTTACCGGGCTGGCCGGGCTTCTCGGGCCGGGGGCCGGGGTCCTGGGCGTGGCTGAGCTTCAGGTTGTAGGCGATCGCCTTGGCGTTGTAGTCGTCTACCACCTTCTTGTTGGCTTCCTGGCCCCTCTTCCACAGCTGTACCGCCTCCCTCGCCTGGGTCTGCGCCCAGGTGACGGTGTGGGCGTACGACTCCAGGGCCCGGGCTGCCGCCTCGAAGGCGTCGGCGGCCTGAGCCCACCTCTTCGGCTGCTCGACGAAGGCGGTGGTGAAGGCATCGGCGCCCTCGCCCTTCCAGCCCGTCGCACGGACCTGCTGCAAGGCGTCGTGGGTGCCATTGAAGGAAGAGTGGAAGTTACGCAGGTGGGTGACGGTGGCCTCGATCTGCCCGACGTCGCCGTGCAGCAGCTCCTTGGGGTCCTCGCTCTGGCCGAGCTGATGCTCACCGACGACGGCACCGAGGTCCGAGGCGGTCTCGTCGCCCCAGCGCTCGACCTTGTCCGCCGTCCCGTGCGCACCGACCATGTCCAGGCCGTCGGCGACGAAGTCGGTGCCCTTGTCGACGACCTTGCCGGCCGCCTTCTTGGTGTTGTCGAAACCCTTCTCGACGAGCTCTCCGGCCTTGTTGAAGCCCTGCTCGGCCAGGTCCCAGGGGCCGCTCACCGGTAGTCCTCGATCTTGCTCGCCACGTCCCGGGCCAGCTTGTAGCCGGACTGCGGGCTGCCGGGCACGACGGTGCTGCTCTTGAGGTCGTCCACCGTCCTCGACCACGATTCCTTGGCGTTCTTGCCCGCCGTGGCGAAGGACTCGTCGCTGTAGTCGGCGTCACGGATGGCCGTGACGGGGTTGTCGGCGAGCACGTCCTTGACGGACATGGCCTCTACCTGGTCCTCCGTCAGGTGCGGGTTGCCCATGGCGGCGTTGACGGTGACCTTGAAGGTGTCCTTCAAGTACTGGTCGACCTCCTGGTAGTAGCCCGCCGCCAGCCCCACGCGGTGCGCGAACTCGCTCGCGTCCTGGACCAGGGCACGGACTCCCCAGTCCCACCGGTTGCAGAAGGTCTTGAGCGAGGCCGCCAGGCCCTCGTGCCCCGCCACCAGGCCGGACAGGGCGAGCTCGTCGAAGCCGCGCCCCACGGCGGCCGCGCCCGGCCCCGACACCGTCTTCATCTCGCCGATCGCGGCGTTGATGCTTTTGGCCACGTCCCTGAGGGCGGCCTTGCTCGCCTCTATGCCGTCGCCGCCACCGCCACCGCTCACTGTGCTCCCGCCCCCTCGACGTTGTTGATGCTGTTGACGCTGTTGACGCTGTTGACGCTGTTGACGCTGTTGACGCTGTTGACGCTGTTGACGCTGTTGACGAAACGATTCTCCGGGACGTCCAACGCGACCTCGTCCGGCACGATCCCCCGCACCGGCGGGAACATCATCGGCCGCTCACTCCCGACGTCCAGGGCCACTCCGGCAGGCCCACCGACCTGCGGGACGACAACATCCAACAACCGCGCCCCGAGCACGGACCGATACCGCCACTCCCCGTCCTCGGCCAGACCGCGCACCACCGCGAACCGGGCCAGAGCCGCTTCGTCCGTGAACGCGCAGACCCAGCGGATGCCGCCGAACTCCACCGACCAGAGCCCGCCCGCCTCGTCGAACGGCACGAGCACGGCGGCACGCCGGAACTCACCGACGAGGGCGGCGGGGTGGCCTTGGTGGGCGTGGACGGCGGCTATCTGATGCGTAAGGGGCGAGTGGCTGGGCGGCGAGTCGGTCATCGTGGGGAGCCTGGGGGTGCGGTGGGCTGTTGTCGTGAAGGCGTCAGTAGCCATTGGGGTCGACGCCCTCGGGCGCCCTATAGGTGGGGGAAGAGACTGTGAAGTTAATGAGATCCGTCTTGGATGATGTGGCGTCGGCGCCCTGCCTCGTGCTCCTGATCAGAAGCTCGGCGGCGAGGAAGGAGCCGTCCTTCTCATGGCGCGCCTTGATCTGAAGCTGCTGCGCTCTGGAGTTTGCAGGCCCGTAGTGTGTGATCTTCCAGCCGCGCTTAGGAAGTTCCTGACGAAGCCGCTCGAAGCCGCTCGTCAAGGCATCTGGCGACATCTTCCAGATCGACCAGTCGTGCTGGACCGAGTAGTCGCCCTCCCGCTTGTCGACGGTCTGTATCGCCGGACCGCCGGCTGTGGCCTCACCCTGCAGGCCCGTGCTGTCCAACACCCCACTCGACAGGCTGCCCACTACTTTCATGGCCTCCTTGGGGTGAACCGTTTTCAGGTCACGTGAGCGTGAGCTCGATTCAGACTTATCCGGCTCGACACCCATAGAACTGCACCCCGTCACACAGGTAAGAGTCAGCAGCAAAGCAGCAATGGTTCGCGTACGCATGGAAAACGACCTCACGCCATTTCGACCGTTTAATGGGCACCGAATCATCGGTCCGACGGCACGACGAAGTCCACGCCGGTCTTCCAGTGCCACTCTCTCTCTTCCCGTGGCTGAACTGACCCTAGAAGCCGACATCCTTGCCCCCCCACAGCCCTCTGGTTCCATATCTGCCCGCCCGGCCACGACGCCTGGGGCTTCGGCGACGACCCGTACCTCTTCGTCGACCGGTAAGGCTTCGCCGACTACGCGAAGCGCTAGGCGTCGCAGCCCCACTCAAGGCATGAGTCGATGCCTGCTACCCGGCAGGAGGTGCCACCGGAGCCTTCGCCGACCAGAAGTCCGACCGCTGGTCCGGATACGGAATGTCGGAACCTGCATAATTTGGACCGTTTGGCTCTGTCTTGGGCGGGGACACATCACTCTTTTCGAGGCAGGGCGTCACGAGGTCGAAAAATGCTTGCCCCTTGTCGCCGAACTCCAGGCTCATCCGAAAATCGTCCGGAGTCGAAGCGAATATCGCCGGGTTCTCCTTGTGGGCGCTCGCCCCGGTAATGCTGTAGCCGCTCTTGCGCCAGTGACGCTCGACGACCCCGAGGAAACTGCCACGCCGCTCTTCGGAGATTATGGTCATGACCGCGCGCCGACGGGTGACAGAGCCACTGGTTGAGCCGCCGCAGCCTCCCTGCGTCGATTCACCATGCGTCCATTTAATCGAAGGATCGATGGCAGTCAGCGTCTCGTCGAGGATCCTGTCGGCCCGGTCAGCACCCTGCCGCATATCCATGCCAGCTTTCCCTTCACGCTCGCTTCCGGAGCCATCAGCCCCGCAACCGGACAACGCCAAAGCAGTGATCAGCATAACAGCCGTGCGGAACTTCATCGCGGCTTCTCCGGGGTAATGAGGTCTGAGCGACCAGCAACTATGACGCCGATATTGCGCGCTGATTGCGGATCCCTCCCTGGATCGAAGTACTGGGAATGGCCGGGCATAAATCCATGACCTCCCATCACCGGCACGGGACCGTCGTCCACTTTGAATCTACGGGCGCCAAATGCCTTGCTCGCCGGATCCTTGCCGAACCAGTTCTCGTCGTCCTCGCCCGCCGCCCCCGCCGCCTCGTGGGCAAGGCGACCTCCCCACGGGCCAAAGAGATACGTAGCGACGCCAGTAGCAGTTACATCCTTCCAGGAAGGAGCCTTGGACACTGGATCATTTTCCGCAGCGCCCACAAAGACATGATCCTTGCCGACGCCGAGGTCCGATGCCTTGTCAACACCAGTGCCTGGACTACCGAGAATAATAACGTCATCTGCCGGAATGCCACCCGGACGCTGAGAGGCCATCCCGACAGTAAGGGAACCGTAAGAGTGCCCGATAGCTGTCACGTGCAAGTCTCTGTTCTGACTCGTAGCGTGAACACCGTCGAGGAACCGGTCATAATCCCGCGCCCCGTCCTTTGCCTTCCCGTCCATGGCAACGTCGGCATTAGAGAATCCTCTATCGGTACCCATGAGTGGCGCGTCGTATCCGAGCCACACAATGGACGCACTCGACTTGTTGTACTTTTGGGCCTCAAGGGCAGTCTGCTGCGCACGCTCCACGCACCCGTCAGCGAAGTCTTTATCCAGCTTCGTACCTAGGCCTGGCACATAGGCAGAGACGTTCTTTGACGTGTCAGGGTCGCCATAAGAAATAATTGCGCGACCATTCCCCTGATCGCTGATACCCAAGAGGAACATGGGAGGCTGGGACCCGGATCTCAGCTTCTCATCAATTACCTTGAGGCCTTCAAGTTGCTCAGTGGACTTGCCATCCGACCGCCCTTCCAACTTCCCCATCAGAATGGGCAGGTATTCTCGATTCGCCCTGTCACGTACTGCGGAGGGGATCCCATCAAGATTGCCGACCTGGTCAGGGAATAGCGTAATAAGCTCTTCTTTTCTTTCCCCCGACTGCTTGCTCCACCACTCAGCGTTCTCTTTGGGGGACTTCCCCTTTCGACTCTTCAGATCGGATGGATGCCTGGCCGTAGCCGCTTGGACATCACTCAGGTCCCGCGCGACATCCGCCCAGTCGGTGTTTTTGAGGTCGGCGTCCGTCCTCAGCTTGGCCAGGGCTCTGGCGAAGCGACCGTCAATCTCGTTCGCTTCCTTGAGCGCATCGCCGATTCGGTTGGCGATATCCTGAGCCTTGGCCTGGTTGGGGTCCGGGGCACTGTCCGGCTTCATCAGCGAGGGCATGGCACCGGAGGCAGCCGGTGTCGGGAGAAGCGGAGACGGAGTCCCCTGGGGTTTCGGGTATTCGACTGAACCGTCAGGCCTGACCGTGAACTTCAGTCCCTGCGCTTCTTCAAGTGCCTGCTTGAGCTTTCGCTGCGGACCTGCCAGTTCCTCGGCAAGTCCGCTGAGAGCCGTACGGATCAATCCGCCCTCAGCATGGATGTACTGGTAGTTCTTGCTCAACCTGTCAAGATCACGCAAGACCGCGGACGCAGCAGAGCCTTGCTGTGTGGCGCGCAGCTTGCTGAGCATGTCGTGGTCTACGCGCTCCCGATATGCTTGGGCACGATGGCTCACCGCACTCCAACCGGCGGCCGCCTTCGTGAACTTGACGGTATCGAGGTTAGCGAGCTCTTCGATGGTGACCATCGGCGTCACTTCCCCGCCTTCGACACGCTGGGCGTCCAGGGCTTGTTGTAGTCGTTGATCCTGGAACCAGTCGCTTGGAACGACGCCTTGACCTGCACTTCGTTCTCACCGAAAGCCGTACCTGCCTTTTTCAGGTCGCCGTCGAGACGCTTGCACTCGTCGCGAACAGCGCTGAGGCGGGCTTCCCAGCCCCCGAGAATGGCGCTCAGAGCGGCCGCACTCGCGAAGCCCGCGGTTCCCGACTTGATCCCGTCGTGGGCATGGCTCAGGTCCCTGAGGGCCGTGTCCATGCCTTGGTTCAGCTCACCGGCGACGCCGCCGGCGGTGGTCCAGGGCCAAACACTCGCCTTGTGAACGTCCCCACCTCCACCGCCTCCGGAGCCGGCGGAGGCCAGGAGTATGTGGGCCTCCTTGCTCTGCTGGGGGATTTGGGCATCCGTCATCGTGGCCTCGGTGATGGGTAGGTGGGGGCAGTGGCTGGCAGAGTCTCGGTGACGTCTACCGGGATGGGTGTGTGCGGCGGCGTGTGGCGAAGATGAGCAGAGGAACGCCGATCACCGCCACGGCGGCCAGGGCGATGCCAGCAATCAGGACGTTGCGCTTGGTGCTGCCGTCGCTCTTGCCGGCGGCGGCTTGGGGAGCGCCGGTGCCTCCGGTGGTGGGGGCCGGGGTCGGTGAGGCGGTAGCCAGTTCCGGGAGCGGGCTCACGTTCGCGGGCCCCGGGTCGCCGGGGTCTTTCAGGGCGATGCGGGGGCGGACGACGCCGTAGCCGATGAAGTCACTGCGCTTCTCGCCGCTTTTGGGGCCGCCGGCGGTGTTGATGAGCACGCGGAGAACTTGGTTGGCGGTCCAGTCGGGGTGGGCGGACCAGATGAGAGCGGCGGAGGCGGAGGCCAGGGCGGTAGCGTCGCTGGTGCCGTGCCTTCGGCAGAGGCCGGTGCCACCCCTGCAGGTGGCGATGATGTTTTCGCCGGGGGCGGCAAGGTCTACCTGCGGACCATGTTCGGACTCCGCTGTGGCCCGGATGTCCTGATCAACTGCGGCTACGCCCACCACCCCTGGGTGCCCTGCTGGGTAGACAACTGGGTTGCCCTTCTCGCCCGAGTTGCCGACACCAGCAAAAATCAGCTTGCCCTTTGAGATGGCATATTCAACGGCCTTGGCTTCCTCTGCGCTCTCCACCCGGCCTGCCAGTGAAATGTTGATGACCTTGGCATCGGAATCTGCCGCGTAGCGGATCGCCGAAGTCACGGATGTACCGGCTAGCACCTCCAGCCCGACGGCCTTATCGGTTGCCACTCGCAAAGGAAGGATCTTGACGCCCGGGGCGAGTCCGAATGAACCATCGCCGCCATTGCCCTTCCCTGTTCCTGCGATGAGAGTAGCCATCGCCGATCCGTGACCGTCGTAGTCCGATTGAGCATCGCCTTCCATGCCCGAGAAGTCCTTTCCGGGAAGGACTTGCCCTTCGAGGTCCGGAAGTTTCGAGTCAACGCCACTGTCAACAACAGCCACTGTCACGCCAGCGCCAGTTGTTCTGTTCCACATCTCCTCAGCATGCATCGCATCCAGATGCCACTGCTGAGAGCGGACAGTGTCTGCCTGGGCCGGTTCGATACAGATGACGAGCATGAGAAACGCAGCCCCAGCGCACAGCGCATTTCTCCAACTACGCCCACCTACGGGGAAGTTTCGATGCATATCCGTTCCGGCCTCAGTCAACAACGGGAGGAACGACGCGACGGTTCACTTGCGACCACGTCTCCTCGTCCTCAGTCAGGTAGTCGGGGCGTTGTCCTTGGCGAGAGGCGCTACGCTCCTGGCTGGGGCTGCTCCCGCCGGGAGCCCTTACCAGGCCGGAGCCGCCTTGCGTAAACACGCGCTCTCCCGACGTCCCAGCCGGCTGTCGCCCACGACCTCCAACGACCCCTCCGGGCTCAGTCGCTAGCCGCCGCCCATAGACGCCGCTTCCCCTGCCGCTACCGGCGGCGCCGGCAGGAGGCACTGCATGTGCTCCGCCGTAGCCCATCTGAGCCCGGCCTTGACCTGGCTCAGATCCGATGACCGTTCCCCGCGGTACCTGAGTCGGGGCTACTGCTCCTGGCATGCGAGGTGTCGGCCGGCCACCAACCACGCCGTCCGTAGGCACTCCCGGGACGGCTGGGATGCCTCCACCAACGAGGCCGCGACCCGGGGCACCCGGGACACCCGTTCGGTACGGTCCGACCTTGCTCGGTGTTCCGCCCAGCCCTGCCGTCACGCGACCGATTGCCTCCGCGGGGGATGCGCCCGGGGCCAGTGGCAGGGGAAGGCTGTTGCCCGGCACGCTGTTAGTGGGCGAGGGCGCCGCTGGCTCAGTGGCGGGCCGGACCGGGATATGAGGCACTGCGACGCCACCGTCGACTTCCATAGATGCCGGTACCGTTCTCGGGTAGTGGCCTGCTGACAGGCGACTACCGTCGCGTGCACCCACACCGGAGGGATCAGTTGCCGTCACCGGCAGATATCCCGCGCTCCCGCCTCCGCCAATTTGAGAGCCAGCTGGCCTGTCCCCAGCTCCATGGGCAGGAACGCCCTGTGAACCACCGCCACCTGTTGGTCCCATGTACGCCCAGCCGTCGACGTTCCCTGGATCCCCCAACGGCATCGGCGGAAACGTAGGCCGCTCCGCCCCCGCCATGTTCCGCGCCGACCACGCATAAGACTCCGCCAGCTTCCGCATCAGCTGGGCCGCCTCCGCGCGGTCCGCGTCCAGCCGCTGCTGGGCCGCGTACGCCTCCTTCTGCGACGGGCCCGCCTTCTGCAGGCCCCCGCTCTGGTCCGTCACCGACGGGGGCGGGACCGCGCCCACCTGGCCGGGGTTGTTGCTGCGGTACGAGTCGAGCGTGGTCTTGGACGCTGCCGATACCGCCGGCATCGAGGACTTGACGCTCGACAGCGTCTCCGCCGCGTGCGTCATCCACGTGCCCGCGTTCTGGCTGAACTCGCCCAGGCGCAGCGTCGCGTTGGCCATGTCGGCGCCCCACTCGCGGAAGGCGTCGCCACCTAGGCTCTCCCACTTCACCGCCGCCATGTGCTCCTTGAGCTGCTCGCCGAGCTTCGTGATGGCCACGGCGGCCACCGTCAGCTTGGCGCCCAGCTGGGCCGTCTCGGCCGGGCGGGCGTGCTCCACCATCGCGCGCAGCTGCTCGTGCGTCATCGACTCGAAGTCCGACGTCGTGAACAGGCCGCTGCTCGGGCGGTGGATGAGGGGGCTGACGCCGCCGGACGGGGGCGGAGGAGTCGTCATCAGATTCCGCCTTCGCTGCTGCTGTGCGCTGCCGGGGGCGGGGTCGGGGCGTGCGAGGCCGCGCGTGACTTCGCCGCCCGCGCGTTCGGGTCCAGCCCCGGCTCGTACAGCTCCTTCGTGCGGGCCTGGATGGCCCACATGCGGCTGCGCAGGTCGGCGTCCACGTTGGCGTAGCCGACGCGGGCCGCGTGGACTGCCGTGCCCAGGGCCTCGATCTGGTCGTTCAGGAGCTGGGAGAGGGTCTTCAGCTGGCCGTGGACCTCGCTGTAGGCGCTGGAGAGGGAGTCGACCTCGGCGAATCCGCTGCCCAGTTGGGCCGGGACCAGGTGGCCCTCGGCTATGCGCTGCGGGGCCGCCCAGGACCCCTGGAGGAACGTCAGGAGTTCGTCCACCTGGGCCTTGAAGCCCTTGAGCGAGTCCAGCTCCGTCTTCAGCAGTCTCGCGTCCCCACCCGAGCCCGAGCCCACGTCCGCCCCATTCCCCTGTCCGTACGAATCTTGGTCGCGGACAAGACTACTGACGGGCGGTGACACTCACCTGAGTATGGGTACTCATGCCTCCGGCGCGGCCGCCGCCGTCTGCGGGCGGATCGGCAGGCGGTTGACCGGGCGGCCCGTCGCCGCGCGGACCGCGCCCGCCACCGCCGCCGGGGACGTGACGACCGGCACCGCGCTGATGGCCTTCGCGCCGAAGGGGGCGACCACGTCCCGTTCCTCGACCAGCTTGACGATGTGGATGTCCGGTACGTCCAGCGCCGTCGGGAGGGCGTACGAGGTGAGGTCGGGGCGGCGGACCTGGCCGGCGTTGGTGCGGAGGTTCTCCGTCAGCGCCGCGCCGATGCCCTGGGTGATGCCGGCTTCGATGCGCGCCCTGGCCTGCGCCGGGTTGAGGACGCGGCCCACGTCCTGAGCCACCGCCATCTCCACCACGCGCACCGAGCCCAGCTCGACGTCGACGTCCACCACCGCGCGCACCGCGCAGAAGGCGATGCCCACGAACGCGTCGCCCTGGCCCGTGTCGTCGAGCGGCTCCGTCGGGTGCGGGCGGCACTGGGCCGTGGCCCACAGTTCCTTGCCGTCGAGGGCCTCGGCGACCGTCGTGCTCAGCACGCCGTCGTAGGAGGTGATCCTGCCGTCGGCGATCGTCAGCAGCTCCGTCGACATGCCGAACTGGTGGGCGAGCGGCTGCAGGAGTTGCGTACGGACCATCCTCGCCGCCCGCTCGACCGCGCCGCCCGAGACCCAGGTGTGGCGGCTGTGGGCCGCCGGGCCGCACGGGGGCTGGTCGGTGTCGACGGGGGCGACGTACACCTCGTCGATGCCCAGGACCTCCTGGACGATCTGCCGGGCGAGGGTCGCGAAGCCCTGGCCCGTCTCCACGGCGGCGCAGATGACCGTGGCCACCGAACCGCTGACCTTGACCGTGGCCGTCGAGACCTCGTCCGTGCCCTCCGCGCCCAGCATGTGCACCATGCCCACGCCGTAGCCGACGCCGCGCCGCACCGCGCCGGGCTCGCCCGCGCCGTCGGGGCCGCCGGGCAGCAGCCAGTCGTCCTCGGGGTCGTCCACCGGCAGCGGCGGCAGCGGGTAGTCGCGCACCGCGCGCAGGAGTTCCGCGACGGGGGCCGGGCAGGTCACCGTCTGGCCCGTCGGCAGCAGGTCGCCCGTCGCCATGATGTTGCGCATGCGCAGTTCGGCCGGGTCCAGGCCGAGCTTCGCCGCAAGCTTGTCCATCTGGCCCTCGTACGCGGCGCACACCTGCATCGCGCCCTCGCCGCGCACGTGGCCGGAGGGCGGGTTGTTCGTGCGGACGGCCCAGCCCTCGACGAAGGCGTGCGGAACGACGTACGGGCCGCAGGCGAAGGCGACGGCCGCGGCCAGCGCCTCCGACGAGGAGTCGGCGTAGGCGCCGGCGTCGAGCAGGATCTGCGCCTCGACCTTCAGCAGCTTGCCGTCCGCGTCGGCGTGGTGGCGGTAGCGCAGCAGCGTCGGGTGGCGGTGGGCGTGGCTGAGGAAGGACTCCTCGCGGGTCGCCGCCAGCTTCACGGGGTGGCCCGTGCGCAGCGCCAGCAGGCCCAGCGCCAGCTGGATGCCGGCGTCCTCGCGGTCGCCCATCGCGCCGGGCACGCCGGTGACGACGACCTTGACGCGCTCGGGCTCCAGGCCGAAGCAGGCGGCGGCCAGGTCGCGGTCGGCGTGCGGGTCGGTGGACGCGGTGTAGATCTCGACGCCGCCGTCGGGGCGGGGTACGGCCAGGCCGGCCTCGGCGCCGATGGGTGCCGGGTCCTGACGGCCGATGCGGTACAGGCCCTCGACGATCACCTCGCCGACCACGTCCGGGTCGCCGAAGCGCAGCGGGATGTGGCGGATCAGGTTGCCGTCGGGGTGCAGCGGCTCGGCGGCGAACGCCTGCTCCGGGTCGGTGACCGGCTCCAGCACGTCGTACTTGACCGCGATGGCGGCGGCCGCGAGCCGGGCGGTGTCGGGGTGGTCGGCCGCGACGGCGGCGATCGGCTCGCCGTGGTAGCGGACGAGGTCGGAGGCGAAGACGGGCCGGTCGGCGATGCGCCGGCCGTGGGCCGCGTCGCCGGGCACGTCCGCGTGCGTCACCACGACCCGTACGCCCGGCATCGACGCGGCGGCCGACGTGTCGAGCGAGACGATGCGGGCGTGCGGGTGCGGGGAGCGCAGCACGGCCGCCCACAGCAGGCCCTCGGCCCACAGGTCGGCCGCGTAGGGGAAGGTGCCCTGGGTCTTGGCGGCCGCGTCGGCGGCCGGGAGGGACACGCCGAGGCCGCGCAGCGGCGCCTCGGTGGCGGCGGGGGGCACGGCGGAGGCTGTGAGGACGGAGGCGGGGATGTCGCCCGCGCCCGTCGTGCCCCCCGTCCCGCCCATTCCGGCCGTCCCGCCCATTCCCGTCATGCCATTGCCCTTCCAGTGCCGCTGTCGCCGCCGCTGCCGTCGCCGTAGGGACCCGCCTGGTGCGGGATGTGTGCCGCTTCCGTCTCCGGCTGCTGCTCCGCCTGGGCCTCTTCCAGGGCCGCGGCCGCGGCGGCGCGTTCGTCGGCGACCTGGCGCACGGCGTCGAGCACGCCCCGGTAGCCGGAGCAGCGGCAGAGGTTGCCGCAGATGGCCTGCCGGGTCTCCAGCTCGCTGGGCGCGTGGTTGCCCTCTAGGAGGTCGTGCACGGTCATGGCGAGGCCGGGCACGCAGAAGCCGCACTGCACGGCGCCGCACTCGGCGAGCGCCCGCTGCACGTCGGACGGCTGCCCGCCCGTGGCCAGGCCCTCGACGGTGCGGATCTCCGAGCCGGCGGTGGTCGCGGCGGGTACGAGGCAGGAGGCGACGAGCCGGCCGTCGACCTGCACGGAGCAGGCGCCGCACTCGCCCTGCGAACAGCCGTCCTTGGCCCCGGCGAGGCCGAGGCGCTCGCGCAGGACGTACAGGAGCGACTCGCCGATCCAGGCGTCGGTCACCGGACGTTCGGTGCCGTTGACGCTGAGGACGTACGAGGCGCAGGGGTGCTCGTTGTGCGCGAGGGGCAGCGCGTGGGCCTGGTCGAGACCGTGGCCGTGGCCGTGGCCCTCTTCGTGGCCCTGTTCGTGGCCGTGGTCGTCCACCGGCAGGTACGTGTCGGGCCCGTGCCCGGCGTCGGCGTATGCCGGGGCGCCGGACTCCGCTTCCGCTGCCGGTTCCGGCTGGGCTTCCGGTCGTACGTCCGGCTCCGCCTCCGCGCGGGGTTCGGGCACGGGTACGGACAGGGGGGCGGGCTCCGGCTCGGGTGCCGGCTGCGGCTCCGCGTCGAGGGCGGGTGCCTCGGCGCCCGCGCCGTCGGCCGGGGCCGGCGGGCCGGGCTCGTCCCCGGCCTCTGCTTCGCCCGTCCACTCGGCGACGGGATGTTCGCCCGTACCGGTGACGGCGTCGACCGGTCCGAGGCCGTAGCCGCGCTGCACGTCCGGGCCGCCCAGGGCGTACTCCCCGGACTCGTCCACCGCGTCGTCCCCGGCGGCCGGGACCGTCCACGGTCCGGTGGGACCGGCTCCCGGCACCGCGGCGGGCACCGCTTCCGCAACGCCGTCGCCGGGCTCCACGGCGAAGGGCATGGCCCACTCCGCGGTGTCGGCCATGCCGCCCACGCCCTGCGCGTCGACGCCGTGCGGATCCGTTCCGTGGCTCAGATCCGTGCCGTGATGCGGATCCATTCCGTGGTGCAGATCCGTGCCGTGACCGTTCGTGCCGTGCACGTCCATGCCGTGGCCGTGGCCGTTCGTACCGTGGCCGCCCATGCCGTGCGCGTCCGGACCCGGGGCAGCATCCATGCCGTGCAGGTCCATGCCGTGCCCGTCCGTACCGTGCACGTCCATGCCGTGCAGGCCGTTCGTGCCGTACGGGTCGGCAACGGTGCCGTCGCCGGTGCCCGGTAGGTGCTGGCCGTAGGACGTGTCGTAGGCGTCCCACGGGCTCGCCCCCGCCGGGGCCGGGACCGGCTCGGCGACGGGCTCCGGCGCGGTGGCGGGCACGTGCTGCTGCCACGGGTCCGCCGCGGGCGCGGTGTGAGCGGGGGGCGGATAGGCCGGCGGCGTGTAGCCCGTACCGGGCGCCGCCAGCGGACCCCAGGAGTCCGTGCCGCCCGCCGGGCCCGGGTGGGCCAGGAGCTCGGGCGGGAGCTGGAGGAAGGTCGTGCCCTCCGCGTCGAGCCCGGCGCCCTGCGGAATCGGCTGCCAGCCGCCCCCGCCCGGCGTGGGCACATGGCTGTGTCGCTGCTGTTCGTCACTCACGCGAGTGCCCTCCCCAGTGCTCGGCGGGCCAGAGTCGCCACCGTACGACGGAGATGCAGCACGGCCGGCGGCAGGGTACCCGGCTCGGTGCCGTCGAGGGCGGACTGCGCGGGGGCCGGGTCGGGGATGCACGCGGCCGCGACGTAGTCGCCGAAGGCGGTGAGGGCGTCCGGGGCGAGCGTGCGTTCGCCGTCCCAGTCGACGATCGAGGAGACCCAGCGCTCCGCGTCGAACGGCCGCAGCGGCATCGGCGCCACCGCGCCCACCGCGCAGCGCACGCTGCGCCGCGCCGGGTCGAGGACGACGGCGACGGAGGCGATGGCGCGGCCCGGGCCCGTGCGGCCGGTGGCCTTGAGGAAGGTCTGCGGGGCGTGCAGCAGGGGCACGCGGACGTAGCCGATCAGCTCGCCCGGCCGGAGCATGTCGAGGCCGGCGAGGAGCCGGCCCACGGGGATCTCGCGGCGCGATCCGCCGGGGCCCGCGATGACGAGCGACGCCTCCAGCGCGGCGAGCACGGGCAGCGCGTCACCGGTCGGCGCGGCGGAGGCGATGTTGCCGCCGAGGGTGCCGGCGTTGCGGATCTGGGGCGGGCCGGCGGCGCGGGAGGCGGCCGCGAGCGCCGGGATGAGCGCGGCGAAGTCCGGGCGGCCCATACGGGCGTGGGTGAGGCCGGCGCCCAGCAGGGCGGCGCCGTCCTGGTACTGCCAGCCGCGGATCTCGTTGATGCGGCCGAGGCCCACGAGGGCGGCGGGTCGCAGCAGTCCGGAGTTGACGGCGGCCATCAAGTCGGTGCCGCCGGCGACGGGCACGGCGGTGGGCATGGCGGACAGCGCCGCCACGGCTTCGTCGAGCGAGCCCGGCAACGTCACCGTGTGCGCCGCCTGCGGTGCGTGCGTGGTCAACCCAGCTGCCCCTTCCCCGGTGGTCCCGACTGTTCCGCCAGGTCTCGCCGTACGGTACGTGCTGTCGGCCCGGACGTGGCAACTCTGGCACATCTTCCGGGTGCACCGTCGCGAGGGTCCGCGAACCGCCGGGCCGTCCCGGCTCGGGAGGAAAGTCCGAGTTGGGGCACTCTCTCCACTGTGAGCATTGTGGGCGCATTGCCATGCTTCGGGGATCCTTGTACGGCTTACGGCGGCTTACGGCAGTGTGTGAAGGACCACCGTGCCAGGGCCCCGCCCCACGGTTCGTCACCTTGCCGCGCGCCTCACACGATCGGGGGCGCACCCTCGATCGGGCGTCCGAGCACGCCGGGCCGGCGCTGCCACGGACGCGGGCCGCCGGGCGGCCTGTAGTCGACGCCCAGGGCGTCGAGGCGGCGGTAGTGCGCGCCCATCCTGCGCGCGAAGTCCGCGTAGTCGCGCCGGCCGGGAGCGGGCAGGGCGGACCACACGGTCTCGGCGAATGCGGCCAGCCGGGGGAACGCCTGGTAGTCGACGCGCTGCTGGGTCTCCATCACCTCGGTCCAGAGGTTGGCCTGGGCGCCGAGGACGTGCGCGGCCTGCTCCTGCGTCAGCTCCGGCGGCACGGGCTCGAAGCGGTAGACGTCCTCCAGGGTGCGGACGTAGCCGATGGGTACGGGCTCGTCGGGGCCGGCGGCCTGCCGGTGGTCCAGATAGACCTGCTGCTCGGGGCACATGACGACGTCGTGGCCGGCGCGGGCGGCGGCGATGCCGCCGGCGAAGCCGCGCCAGGAGGAGACGGTGGCGCCGGGCGACAGGCTCCCTCCCGGCCGCCGGCCTTCCAGGATCTCGTCCCAGCCGACGAGCCGTCGCCCGCGCCCGGCGAGCCACCGGTCGAAGTGGCGGATGAACCAGCTCTGCAGCTCGTCCTCGTCCGCCAGCCCCTCCGCCGCCGTGCGCGCCTGCGCGGCGGGCGACGCCTTCCACTGCTCCTTGGGGCATTCGTCGCCGCCGATGTGGACGAAGGGCGAGGGGAAGAGTTCGAGGACCTCGGCGAGGACGTTCTCGTAGAAGGCGAGGGTGTTGTCAGTGGGGGCGAGTACGTTCGGGTTGACGCCCCAGGTGTCCCAGACGGAAAGGGCGGTGGTGTCGATGACGTCGGTGTTGCCCAGCTCCGGGTACGCGGCGATGGCGGCCTGCGAGTGGCCGGGGACGTCGATTTCGGGGACGACCGTGATGTGCCGTTCGGCGGCGTACGCGACGATCTCGCGAATATCGTCCTTCGTGTAGTAGCCGCCGTGCGGCCGCTCGTCCCACAGCGGCGAGGCCCGGTGGCCCACCTTGGTGCGGGCGCGCCACGCGCCGACTTCGGTCAGCCGGGGGTAGCGCTCGATCTCGACGCGCCAGCCCTGGTCGTCCGTCAGGTGGAGGTGGAGGACGTTGAGCTTGTGCGCGGCGAGCAGGTCGAGGTAGCGCAGGACGCCGTCCTTGGGCATGAAGTGCCGGGCGACGTCGAGCAGGACGCCGCGCCACGCGAAGCGGGGTGCGTCCTCGACGACGACACGGGGCACGGTCCACTCGCGGCGCGGGTTCACCGGTGCCCGGCGGAAGGCTTCCGGGCCGAGCATCTGACGGAAGGTCTGGGCGGCCCAGAAGAGGCCGGCCGCGCTGCCGCCGTCGATGCGCAGGGCGTAGCCGTCGACGACGATGCGGTAGCCCTCGGGGCCGAGCTGCCGCTCGACGGCCGGGTCGACGGTCAGCACGATGCGGTTGTCGCTGTCGCCGCCGGGCTCCAGCGGCAGGCCGGTGGCGGCCCCGACGGTCGTACGCAACCAGCGCGCGACGCCCTCCGTGCCCGGCCCGGCCTCGATCAGCGTTTCGTCGTCGAGCACGTACAGACCGGAGGGCGGGATGTCTGCGACCCGCCGCGGGGAGGGGATCAGCTCGTGCATGCGTCCGTCCTAGCCGTGCGGCAGGCGCGGGGCAAGGCCCCCGTCGGCCAAGAGCCGCACCGAGGGTCCCCTGTCAGCACCGACGGCTCCGTCAGCACCAACGGCTCCGTCAACGCAAAAACGGCTCCCGTCGACGCAAACGGCTCCGTCATCGCAAACGGCCCTGCCGACGCGCACGGCCCCCTCGACGCAAACGGCTCCCGGAGCGCGATCCCGCGCCCCGGGAGCCGTCGAAAGCCCGGGCTGAGCAGCCGGTGGCTACTTCTTGTCGCCGCCCTTGCCGCCCTTGCCGCCCTTGTCGTCCCCGCCGGCGCCCATGCCGTCGAAGATCTCCTTGCACATCGGGCAGACCGGGTACTTCTTCGGGTCGCGCCCGGGTACCCAGACCTTGCCGCAGAGGGCCACGACCGGAGAGCCGGAGAGCGCGCTCTCCATGATCTTGTCCTTCTGGACGTAATGGGCGTAGCGCTCGTGGTCGCCGTCGCCGTGCGACACCTGCGGTGTCGGCTCTACGAGGGTGCCGGTACCTGCCCCGCGCTCGGGCTCAAGAGTGCTCATGGTCCCCAAGGGTACTGGGGCCGGACCCCGTCAGTTGAGGCTCGGGTCGTCCGGATAGGTGGCGACCATCGCCAGTTCGTTGCGCTGGCGCCGCAGCACGGCCCGCCACAGCCGCTGCGGATCGGGGGACGACACGTCGCCCGGCTCGGACTCCACCACGTACCAGGCGCCCTCGACGAGCTCGTCCTCCAGCTGTCCCGGGCCCCAGCCCGCGTAGCCGGCGAAGATCCGCAGCGAGCCCAGGACGGTCGCCAGCAGCTCCGGCGGAGCCTCCAGGTCGACCAGCCCGATCGCGCCGTGCACCCTGCGCCAGCCCAGGGGGCCGTCGTCGGCGCCGGGCGTGCCGTCCTGGTCGTGCGGCTCCCCCGGCACCACCGCCACGCCCAGGGCGGAGTCCAGCGAGACGGGCCCGCCCTGGAAGACCACGCCCGGCTCCCCGGCCAGCGCGGCCCAGGATTCGAGGATGTCGGCGACCCCGACCGGGGTCGGCCGGTTCAGGACCACGCCGAGGGATCCCTCCTCGTCGTGGTCGAGCAGCAGCACCACCGCACGGTCGAAATTCGGGTCGGCGAGCGCCGGTGTCGCGACGAGCAGTCGTCCTGTGAGCGAGGACACCTCGGCCATGGCGCCATGATCCCCCATTCCGGGGCGGTTCGGGGAGTGGACAGCGGCGATGTGGCGGGGGCGGCAGGGGGGCGTACGAGAGCAGCGCCCGCGCAAATGACCGGCAGCGACGCGGTGATAACCGGTAGCGACCATTCCATATACGCAGAGTGTTGTGACAAACCCATGACGTGCAGAACGCCCCTCCGGGGCGGCAGATCGGCCTTCCGGTCCCATTACCCTTTCTTCTTGCCCCCTGCCCAACTCCAGGAACGCGAGATCCATGACCGGCCCTGACGATGTCCTGCTTGTCCACGGCGGTACTCCGCTTGAGGGAGAGATCCGCGTCCGCGGCGCGAAGAACCTGGTCCCCAAGGCCATGGTCGCCGCGCTGCTCGGGCACGGTCCGAGCCGGCTGCGCAACGTCCCCGACATCCGTGACGTGCGCGTCGTGCGCGGCCTGCTGCAGCTGCACGGTGTGACCGTCCGCCCCGGTGACGAGCCCGGCGAGCTGGTGCTGGACCCCACGTACGTGGAGAGCGCCAACGTCGCCGACATCGACGCGCACGCCGGCTCCTCGCGCATCCCGATCCTGCTGTGCGGCCCGCTGCTGCACCGCCTCGGCCACGCCTTCATACCGGGCCTGGGCGGCTGCGACATCGGCGGCCGGCCGATCGACTTCCACTTCGAGGTCCTGCGCCAGTTCGGTGCGACGATCGAGAAGCGCGAGGGCGGCCAGTACCTGGAGGCCCCGCAGCGGCTGCGCGGCTGCAAGATCCGTCTGCCCTACCCCTCGGTCGGCGCGACCGAGCAGGTGCTGCTGACCGCCGTGCTGGCGGAGGGCGTCACGGAGCTGTCCAACGCGGCCGTGGAGCCGGAGATCGAGGACCTCATCTGCGTGCTGCAGAAGATGGGCGCGATCATCGCCATGGACACCGACCGGACCATCCGGATCACCGGTGTCGACAAGCTCGGCGGCTACAACCACCGCGCGCTGTCCGACCGCCTGGAGGCGGCCTCCTGGGCGTCCGCGGCGCTGGCCACCAAGGGCAACATCTACGTCCGCGGCGCGCAGCAGCGGTCGATGATGACCTTCCTCAACACCTACCGCAAGGTCGGCGGTGCCTTCGAGATCGACGACGAGGGCATCCGCTTCTGGCACCCGGGCGGCTCGCTCAACGCCATAGCGCTGGAGACGGACGTCCACCCCGGCTTCCAGACCGACTGGCAGCAGCCGCTGGTCGTGGCCCTGACGCAGGCGAGCGGCCTGTCGATCGTCCACGAGACGGTCTACGAGTCCCGTCTGGGCTTCACGTCCGCGCTCAACCAGATGGGCGCCCACATCCAGCTCTACCGCGAGTGCCTGGGCGGCTCCGCCTGCCGCTTCGGTCAGCGCAACTTCCTGCACTCGGCGGTCGTCTCCGGCCCGACGAAGCTGCAGGGTGCCGACATGGTCGTGCCCGACCTGCGCGGCGGCTTCTCGTACCTGATCGCGGCCCTGGCCGCGGAGGGCACCTCGCGGGTCCACGGCATCGACCTGATCAACCGTGGCTACGAGAACTTCATGCAGAAGCTCCGTGATCTGGGTGCCAACGTGGAGATGCCCGGCGGCGACGCCAGCTGACGCCCGACCCCCGGCTGGGGGTCCGGGGGTCACCCCCCGGGACAACACAGCATGCAGAAGCTCCGTGATCTGGGTGCCAACGTGGAGATGCCCGGCGGCGACGCCAGCTGACGCCCGACCCCCGGCTGGGGGTCCGGGGGTCACCCCCCGGGACAACACAGCATGCAGAAGCTCCGTAACCTGGGTGCCAACGTGGAGATGCCCGGCGGCGACGCCAACTGACGCCCGACCGGGGGTTCCAGGCGGCGGCCACGCCGACTGACGCCCCGTAAGGCCGCCTGAAGCCCGTACAGACCTTCGATGGTCCGTACGGGCTTCTTGGTGTTCCACGGCCCGTCACGGGGCTGACAGGCCCTCATGGACGGCAAAAGGGCGGCCACCCCGGACCGGGACGGCCGCCCTTTCAGGCATTCGAGGCGCTGGTCGCAGCGCCCGAGGCTTACTTGCCCTTCGCGGCTTCCTTGAGCTTGGAGCCCGCGGAGACCTTCACGCTGTAACCGGCAGCGATCTGGATCGGCTCGCCCGTCTGCGGGTTGCGCGCGGTCCGAGCGGCACGGTGGGTGCGCTCGAAGGTCAGGAAGCCGGGGATGGTGACCTTCTCGTCGCCCTTGGCGACAACCTCGCCGACGGTCTCGGCGAGGGCGGCCAGAACGGCGTCGGCGTCCTTGCGGGTCACCTCGGCGCGGTCGGCCAGAGCGGCCACCAGCTCACTGCGGTTCATGTTGTACTCCCGTGTTCTTCTTGCCAATGAGGCGTGAGATCGAAGCCGATGCTGCCAGGGCCCTCGGACAGTCCCCGGACCCGGGTCCGTTTGCCAGACCCTCCCGCCCGGTTACGCATCCTGCCCCCACCAGTGGCGGGAAAGCCAATCCGGCACCCTGGAGAGTCACACGGAAAGCGCCACGGCCAGCGCCACAGCCTCGGATGCAGCCGCATTTCTGCGGCCCGATGCCTGCCCGACACCTTATGGGGGGCCCAGGAGCGTCGCGCCACTCGACGCGCCGTGCGTCAGACCGTCGTGGTGGCCGTCACAGCGGCTCCGGCGGCCTTGGCGGCCTCCCGGACGGCGCCCGCGACCGCTCCCGCGACCTTGTCGTTGAAGACGCTGGGGATGATGTAGTTCGCGTTGAGCTCGTCCTCGGCGACCACGTCGGCGAGCGCGCGGGCCGCCG
>NZ_BMVB01000021.1 GCF_014650495.1 Streptomyces cinnamoneus
CCGGAAGCTAAGCCTTTCAGCGCCGATGGTACTGCAGGGGGGACCCTGTGGGAGAGTAGGACGCCGCCGAACAAATTGTGAAAGCCGCAGGCCCTGGACTGAGAAGTCCGGGGCCTGCGGCATTTTTGCGTTGAGGGGTCGCCTTTGCGTTGAGCGTGCCCACCTCCTCGGCATCCCGCAGCAGGTCATCCATTACGGTGTCGCCCATGAGCGGCGGCCGGGCACAGGTGATGTGGGACGAGGCAGTGGTGGGCTACGACTTCGGCCCCGGGCATCCGATGGATCCCGTGCGGCTCGCGCTCACCATGCGGCTGGTCGAGGCGTACGGCCTGGACCGGGTGGCCCGTACGGTGTCGGCGCCCCCTGCGGGAGAGTCGACGCTGCGGCTGGTGCACCGGCCGGACTACATCGCGGCCGTCCGGGCCGCCTCCGCCGACCCCGGGTCGGCGGACGGTTCGTACGGGCTCGGCACCCCGGACGATCCGGCGTTCGCGGGGATGCACGAGGCGGCCGCGCTGATCGCGGGACAGTCGGTCGGTGCGGCCGAGGCGGTGTGGAGCGGAGCGGCCCTGCACGCGGTGAACTTCGCCGGCGGGCTGCACCACGCGATGCCGGGCGGGGCGTCCGGGTTCTGCGTGTACAACGACGCGGCCCTCGCCGTCGCGCGGCTGCTCGAACTCGGCGCCGCGCGGGTGGCGTACGTGGATGTCGACGTGCACCACGGGGACGGCGTCCAGGCGGCGTTCTGGGACGACCCGCGCGTCCTGACGATCTCGTTGCACGAGCACCCGCGCACGCTCTTCCCGCAGACCGGCTGGCCCGAGGAGACGGGCGGCGAGGGCGCGGAGGGCACCGCGGTCAACGTCGCGCTGCCGGCGGGGACGGGGGACGCCGGCTGGCTGCGGGCGTTCCACGCCGTGGTGCCGGACCTCCTTGCCGCCTTCCGGCCGCAGGTGCTGGTGACCCAGCACGGGGCGGACACGCACTTCGAGGACCCGCTGGCGCACCTGGCCGTCTCCGTCGACGCGCAGCGGCTGGTGGCCCAGGCGTGCCACGCCCTGGCCCACGAGCACGCTGAGGGCCGCTGGCTGGCCCTGGGGGGCGGGGGGTACGCGGTGACGGACGTCGTGCCGCGTTCGTGGACGCATCTGGTGGGCATCGCCGCGGGGCGGCCGGTGGATCCGGCGGCGGCGGTGCCGGAGGAGTGGCGTCACGAAGTCTTCCGGCGGACACGGCAGTTGGGGCCGCTGCGGATGACGGACGGCCGCACCCCGGAGTGGCGGGACTTCGCCGCGTCCGGCTACGACCCGGCCGACCGGCTCGACCAGGCGGTCCTCGCCACCCGCCGGGCGGTGTTCCCCTCCCACGGCCTGCTGCCCTGAGTGCGGTGCGGCGGCGGGCCGTTAGCCCGCACGTGGGACGGCGGCCGGGAAAGTGCCGCGGTGGGTCCGGCGGTCGGCGAGCATCAACCCGTGTTGACCCCTGTCCCCACCAGGAGCGCCCTGCGCACCCATCTGCTGACGGCCGGTCTGGCGGGCACCGTGGCCACGCCACGGGAGCGGAGCCTGCGGCGGTACCGGATGTTCGCGGCCCGCGACCCCCGGGTGCTGATCGGTCTGGAGCCGAAATATGACTGGCGCTTCGGCGACTTGTTGCGGTTGATGGGTGAGAGGTGTGGAGTTTCGGCCGATCCCAAGGACACTTCAGGGCATGATGTGATCGACCCCGATCGCACGCTGGTGGCACTCGATGCCTTCGCGGACCGCCTCGCGACCGTGGCCGCGACCGGTTCGCCGGTGCTGCTGGGCACCGGTCACCCGCACCGGCTCCTGGGCTTCTACGCCGGGTTGGCGGTGGGTCTCTCGGCGGCGGGATGCACTGTCCTCACCCCGGCGCAGGGGCAAAGTGTCGACATAACGACCCGGTTCGGCGTACGTACTTACCGTCTTGACTACCTTCGAGGAGTCGCGATGGTGCGCGAACCCGGCGCACGCGCCGCCGGGAGTGAGCCGGGCGCGCATACGCATTCACCCCTCCCGGTTCGGCATGTGCTGGCGGCCGCGGCGGACGGCGGCGGGCCCTTGCCGGCCATGGTCATCGGGGACCACGGATGGGTCTGCGGGGCAGGTCAGCTGGGCTTTGAGGCCATCGGGCTGGCCGACTCGGACGACCCTGCGCTGTTCGTCGGAGAGGCCGAGGGGCGGGTGTCCGTGGCCGTTCCGCTTGATGACACTGTGCGGTCTGATTACTACCGACCGCTTACTCGCTATGTACTCAATCGAGCGTGTCTGTCACAGTAGGCGGCCGATGGCTGCTCCTCTTCCCCACTCGTATCACCCGCCCCTAACCTGGGGAGTGAGCGCGCAGCGACGAGGAGTCACCGGAGGGGAAGCCGGTGCGCGTCATGTGCGGAAGGTTCAGGTGTGTCATGGCTGCTGGCGAAAGGCCTCTCAACGAGGTCGTGTTCCTGACCGTGGCGGAAGTCGCCTCGGTGATGCGAGTCTCCAAGATGACCGTGTACCGGCTGGTGCACAGTGGTCATCTGCCGGCGATCCGGGTGGGCAGGTCGTTCCGGGTCCCAGAACAAGCGGTGCACGAGTACCTCCGAGAGTCCTACGTGGGGGTGGAAACCGCCTGAGAGGCACCTCGGATTACGCTGATCGCCCGGCGCCGGGTAGGCTGGCCCGATGTAGGTCGTGTGGGCTCGGACGCCCCGCACCGAGTGAATCGATGTAAGCGAGGGTAGTCGTGGGCTCTGTTATCAAGAAGCGGCGTAAGCGGATGGCCAAGAAGAAGCACCGCAAGCTGCTCAAGCGCACGCGCGTTCAGCGTCGCAACAAGAAGTAGGCAACGCCGCTGTGAACGTCCCGCAGCCCTCCCGCCGGTCCACGGCGGGAGGGCTGCGGTGCGTTGCGGTGAGTGAAACTTTCGCTACGGCTTGAAATGACGCCCGCCCCGTCCGGCGGTCATCACAGTGCAACAACGACCCGCTACGGTGGCCGCCACAGGGCACCGCCCGGGCGGGCGTACCGCTCGCCGGGCGAGGGGAAGGAAGGCGCTGATCTTGGGCAAGGTCGTGCTCGTCACCGGAGTCGCACGGCAGCTGGGGGGACGCTTCGTCCGTCGCATCCAGCGCGAGCCCGACGTCGACCGCGTCATCGGGGTGGACGCAGTGCCACCCGAGCACCATCTCGGCGGGGCCGATTTCATACGGGCGGACATCCGCCAGCCCACGATCGGCCGGGTCCTCGCGGAGCAGGGCGTCGACACGGTCGTCCACATGGACGTCAACGGCACCCCCCTGGGCAAGCGCGGCAGCCGGGCGGTGGTGAAGGAGACCAACGTCATCGGCACCATGCAGCTGCTCGGTGCCTGCCAGAAGACGCCGGCGGTCAAGCGGCTGGTGGTGAAGTCCAGCACCAGCGTCTACGGCTCGGCGCCCCGCGACCCCGCGGTCTTCACCGAGACCACGCCGCCCAAGTCGCTGCCCAGCGGCGGCTTCGCCAAGGACGCCGTCGAGGTCGAGGGGTACGTCCGCGGCTTCGCCCGCCGGCGGCCCGACGTCGCCGTGTGCGTGCTGCGCTTCGCGAACGTCCTGGGGCCCTGCGCCGACTCACCGCTCGCCGAGTACTTCTCGCTGCCCGTGCTGCCCAGCGTCCTCGGCTTCGACCCCCGGCTGCAGTTCGTGCACGAGGACGACGCCATCGAGGTGCTGCGGATCGCCACCGGGGAGCCCCGCCGCGGGACGCTCAACAGCGGCACGTTCAACATCGCGGGTGACGGCGTCCTGCTGCTCTCCCAGGCCGCCAGGCGCCTCGGACGCCCCACGCTCCCCTTCTTCCTGCCCACCGTCACCTGGGTCGGCTCCGCGCTGCGGTCGGTCGGGGCCCTGGACTTCTCGCCCGAGCAGATCCGGCTGCTCACCCACGGCCGCGTCGTCCAGACCACGCAGATGCGCGAGACGCTGGGCTTCCACCCCCGCTACACCACCGCGGAGGCGTTCGCGGACTTCGCCCGCAGCCGCGCGGCGGGGCTGCTGCCGCCCGAGACCCTCGCCCGTACCGTCGACCGGATCGCCGCGCTGATGCCTGCCGGCCGCGGCCAGAACTGAGGAGCGCACGCACCATGGCCGATGCGAAGGTCATTCCGTTCGGCGAGGAACCGCGGTCCAAGCGGCGGGCGAAGCGCACGGGCCCGGCCCGTACGACGCGGGCGAAGGCGCCGCTGGCGCCCGTGCCGGCCCAGCGCGAGGAGGAGCCACAGACCGCGGCCGCCGCGGCCGGACAGGCCGAACGGGCGGCCGCCACGGGCGACGGGGCCGGACAGGGCGGGGGCTGGGAGCGGAAGGTCGCCCACGGGCTGAACTTCCTGCGACGGCGGATCACCGGCGACTACGAGGTCGACGACTTCGGGTACGACCAGGAGCTCACCGACCAGGTGATGATGTCGCTGCTGCGGCCCTTCAAGGAGAAGTACTTCCGGGTCGAGGTGAAGGGCATCGAGAACATCCCGGAGAAGGGCGCGGCGCTGATCGTCGCCAACCACTCCGGCACCCTGCCCGTCGACGGACTGATGCTCCAGGCCGCCGTGCACGACCACCACCCGGCCGGGCGGAACGTGCGGATGCTCGCCGCGGACCTCGTCTTCATGCTGCCGGTCGTCAACGAGCTCTCCCGCAAGCTCGGGCACACCCTGGCCTGCGCCGAGGACGCCCAGCGGCTGCTGGAGCGCGGCGAGGTGGTGGGCGTGATGCCGGAGGGCTTCAAGGGGATCGGGAAGCCGTTCTCCGAGCGGTACAAGCTGCAGCGCTTCGGGCGGGGCGGCTTCGTGCAGACGGCACTGAGTGCCGGGGCGCCCATCGTGCCGTGCTCGATCGTCGGGGCGGAGGAGATCTACCCGATGCTCGGCAATTCCCGGACGATGGCGCGGCTGCTGGGCATCCCGTACTTCCCGCTGACGCCTGCCTTCCCCTGGCTCGGGCCGCTGGGGCTGGTGCCGCTGCCGACGAAGTGGACGATCCAGTTCGGGGAGCCGATCCCCACGGACGGCTATCCGCCGGAGGCGGCGGACGACCCCATGCTGATGTTCAACCTCACCGACCAGGTGCGGGAAACGATTCAGCACACGCTGTACAAGCTCTTGGTGCAGCGGCGCTCGGTGTTCTTCTGACGTTCTGCCGGCGCCGTTCCGGCCCGGTACGCCATGGTGGCCGGTGCTCCGGAAGGAGTACCGGCCACCATGGCGCGACCTCGCCTGCTGTCGTCGCCTACTTGTCGTCGTCCCCACGGATACCGAGGCCCGGGAGGATGTCCGGGAGCAGCGGCGGGATGGTGATGTCCGGCTGCTTGGACGGCTTGCCGTCCTTGCCGTGCGACGGACGCTCGGAGCCGGCGCTGTCGCTCGGCGCGGGCTGCAGCAGGCCCGTGCCGCCCAGGAGACCCTGGCGCTCCTCGGCGGATCCCGGGGAGGACTGCGGGGGCTTGCTGCCGGCGCGCTTGCCGTCGGACGCGGCCGGGGCCTTCGACGACGGGGCCGAGTGGCCGCCGCTCTCCCGCGCACCGTGCGAGGAGCCGCTCTCCCGGCTGCCGGGGCCCTTCTTGCCGTGCTTGTCGTCGGGGAGCAGGGAGCGCAGCGGCTCGACCTCATCGTCTATGGCGGCGAAGACCGAGCTGACGTCGTCGGCGACGTCGGTCAGCTGGTCGGGCAGGCGGTCGCGCAGCCTGCTCCAGCCCTCGCCCTGGGAGGAGGCGAACGTCGACAGGCGCTCGATCGCGCCCAGCGAGCCGTCGCGCTGGTAGACCCCGTGCAGCAGGCGGTGGCCCTCGGCGGCGTCGTGCCGGGCGCCGGAGAGGGTCCGGCGGATCTCCGCCAGGGACTCCTGGTCGAGCTCGCCGGAGCGGCCGCGCTCCATCAGCCGACGGGCCTCCTGCAGCCGCGTCGTGGCCTGATCGAGGAAGAGCCCGCCCCGGGTGGAGTCGCCGTCGGCCATGCCGAGCCTGAGGTCCTCCATGCCGCGCTTGAGGCCGTAGAGGGTGTCGCCGGGCAGGGCGTTGGAACTGGCCGCCGCGACGCCGCCGAACGCACCGGCCGCGACCCCCACCGTGAGACCGCCGGCCGCCAGTCCCTTGGACCAGCGGGAGCGCGGCCGGAGCCGACTCAGCGGACTCGCCCGGTGGGCGCCCCGTACGGAGCGTTGCTCCGGGACGCCGGCGCCGCCGAACTGGGCCTCCATGGCGGCGATCAGCTGCGCCCGCTGCACCGTTTTGACCTCGGGGTCCAGCGTGGGGGACGGCAGCTCACCGAGCCCGCTCGCGAGGGCCAACAGCTTTGCCTGCTCGGCGTCTTCCGCCGCTGGGCCGGACTGTGCTGCCGCAGCACCCTGGACGTCCTGGTCCTCCAGGGCCTGGGCGAAGGCGTTCGCCCGCCGGTGCGCCGATACGTTCGCGATCACAGGCGGCACCTCCTCTCGTCATGACGGTCGACTCCCCTCGGCACCTGAAGGGTTGCATGCCTTGAGAACATCCACTCGATCGAGTGAGTGCATACCGGCATGACGTGGCATGGGGAAGTCTGCACCCCGGACAACGAGCGGCGCGGCAGTCGGGTTACGCGGCCGGGGCGAGGTGGCCGCGGGGGAGTGACGTCGGGCATCGGGTCGGCGCAGGGTCAGCGTGCGTCGTCCGGGAGGAGACGTGCGAGGGTGCGCACGGCCCGGTACTGCAGGGTCTTGATGGCGCCCTCGTTCTTCCCCATGACGCGGGCGGTCTCGGCGACCGAGAGGCCCTGCAGGAAGCGCAGGGTGACGCACTCCTGCTGCTGGGGGTTGAGCTTGCGCACCGCCTCCAACAGGGCGGCGTTGGAAAGGGATTCGAGGACGGAGTCCTCGGGGCTGCGCTCGACCTCGTTGGCGTCGAGCATCTCCCCCGTGGTCACTTCGAGCCGGAACCGCGAGGACTTGAAGTGGTCGGCGACGAGGTTGCGGGCGATGGTCACCAGCCAGGCGCCGAAGTCGCGGCCCTGCCAGGTGAAGGTGCCGATCCGGCGCAGGGCGCGCAGGAACGTCTCGCTCGTGAGGTCCTCCGCCGTCGCCCGGCCGCCCACGCGGTAGTAGATGTAGCGGTAGACGGTGTCGGCGTACTGGTCGTAGAGGCGGCCGAACGCCTCGGCCTCGCCCGCCTGGGCGCGCTCGACCAGGTCGAGCATCCGCGCGCTGTCGCTGTCTGCGCTGGGGCGGCGGGTGGTGGTGGACGTACCGGTGCCGGAAGCTCGGCGGGCGCGTCTGCCGACGGCCGCGCTGCTCTCGGCGAGGGCGTAGCAGGGGCCGGCAGGACCCCCCGCTACGGCAGGGGCGAGCGTGGCGAAGGCAGGGACGGCGTACGCGGTGGGGACGAAGCCGCGCAGGCGGTCGACGACCGCTGCGCGCAGCGTAGCCAGGCCCGAGGCGTCAACCCCGACGTGTGGGTACACGGGACTCCCAGAGGCAGAGCTTCCATCACGTGCAGTGCCGGACCGTTCACTCGTCATAGGGACAAGCAGGTACCGGCTTGCGTTTGAGGAGAATAACCCTTCGTACAGGCAGCGCTACACCGAGTTGCTCAAATCATCGTTTCCGTTCGATCTGCCGCCGGTTCGTGACCGATCAAATATCGAACTGCGAAAGGAAGTTGACTGAATTTGCCGATGGTGTGGCCGATTGGGCAGCGTGTTGTGGCAATCCGGACACCGCAGGACTGTCGGGGGCCATGTGGGGGTATGACAACAGGATTGCCTGTGCGGTCGGACCGGTTACGGGCCGTGGCGAGGAGGCGCGCCGGAGCTGTCGCCCGTTCCAGTGACGGGGCAGGGTGACGCCGGGGTGCGCCTCGGCGGCCCGGCGGCGGTCCCTCTGCGGGGGTTCCGGCGCCCCGGGGAGTGGTCCTCTTGCGGTGGTTCCGGGGCCGCTTCAGCGGCGGCGGCGGTGCAGGGCGATGCCGGCGGCCGCGCCGCCCGCAAGTGCGCCCAGGCCGGCCGCGGCCGGGATGCCGATCTTGGCGGCCTTGCGGCCCGTCCGGTAGTCGCGCAGCCGCCAGCCGCGCTCGCGGGCGTGCTTGCGCAGCCGGCTGTCGGGGTTGACCGCGTAGGGGTGGCCGACGAGCGAGAGCATCGGGATGTCGTTGGCCGAGTCGCTGTAGGCCGCGCAGCGCGCGAGGTCCAGGCCCTCGGCGGCCGCGAGCGCGCGGACCGCCTCCGCCTTGGCGGGGCCGTGCAGCAGCTCGCCGACGAGCTTGCCGGTGTAGACGCCGCCGACCGACTCGGCGACGGTGCCGAGGGCGCCGGTCAGGCCCAGGCGGCGGGCGATGATGGTGGCGGTCTCGACCGGGGCGGCGGTCACCAGCCACACCTTCTGGCCCGCGTCCAGGTGGGCCTGGGCCAGCGCGCGGGTGCCGGGCCAGATGCGCTCGGCCATGTACTCGTCGTAGATCTCCTCGCCGATGGTCATCAGCTCGGAGACGCGGTGGCCCTTCACGATCGACAGGACGCTGTCGCGGGCCTCCTGCACGTGCTCGGGGTCCTCGATGCCCGCGAGCCGGAACCACGTCTGCTGCCAGGCGAAGCGCGCGAGCTCGCGCTTGCCGAAGAAGTGCCGCTTGTAGAGGCCGCGGCCGAAGTGGAACATGGCGGCGCCCTGCATGACCGTGTTGTCCAGGTCGAAGAACGCGGCGGCCCTCTCGTCGCCCGCCACGGGGAATTCCGGCTCCGGCTCCTCGGCCCCCAGGGGGACCCCCTCGGCCAGTGCCTCTTCGTTTTCCTGCGCGGACTTGCGGGCTGCCTCCGCCGCCGCCTCGCCTGCCAGCACGCTGCGTGCGGTCGCGGAGCGCCTGCGGTGGGTGAGCCATCCGAGTGCGGCCATGCCGCGAGCATAGCCAGTTTGTTCGGGGTAACCGGAAGTCGGGACGGTGCGATGGCGTGAACTCTGTGCGTCGGTCCGGTTACCCACCGCCCGGCGGGTGGTGCTCAGCCGCCGAGGGCCTTGCGCAGCCGGGCGGGGTTCACCCGCCAGAAGTCGTGCTGGGCGCCGTCGACGAGGACGACGGGAATCTGCTCCCAGTACTTGCGGTGCAGTTCCTCGTCCTGGGTGATGTCCTTCTTCTCCCAGCGCGCGCCGAGCTCGCCGCAGACCTCGGCGATGACGGCCTCGGCGTCGTCGCACAGGTGACAGCCGGGCTTGCCGATCAGGGTGACGACGCTGTCGGCGGGATTCTTGCGGGCGGTGCGGCGCAGGAGCGGGCTCATGAGGGCAATTGTGCCGCCTCCGCGGTGGAGCGTGCGGGGCGTGCGGAAGGCGTCCGTGCGGCCGTCCGCACGGACGGATTAGGTGCCTGAGTCGACTACCATCGTGGGCGATTTATTGGTGTCCGGGGATTTTTTCCGGCCGGGGGCCGGGGGCCGGCCCCCGGGACGACGCAGCGCGGTGAGGAGTGAGCGGCCATGTCCCCGTCCCTGCGCCTGTGGTGCTCCTGTGACGGGCGTTGCAGTCGCGGCGGTGCGGACCATGGTTCCCGGAACGGGCCGAATCACCGCGTGACACCCATCACTTTGCCGGGGCAAAACGGACACCATCTTTGTGCACGCGTTCACAAAGGCATAGCCTGCGTTCGACGGGGCGGTCCTGGGACAAGGCGCCGCCTACAGCCCCGCTCTACCCGCAGGAGCACCGTGGCAACTGGCCGAACTCACCGACCGGCGACCCGAAGCCGAGGGATCCCCGAGGCCACCGTCGCCCGGCTTCCGCTGTATCTGCGTGCGCTGACCGCGCTCTCCGAGCGTTCGGTCCCCACGGTCTCCTCCGAGGAGCTCGCGACCGCTGCCGGCGTCAATTCCGCCAAGCTCCGCAAGGACTTCAGCTACCTCGGCTCGTACGGTACCCGCGGCGTCGGCTACGACGTCGAGTACCTCGTCTACCAGATCTCGCGGGAACTGGGCCTGACGCAGGACTGGCCCGTCGTGATCGTCGGTATCGGTAACCTCGGCGCCGCCCTGGCCAACTACGGCGGCTTCGCCTCCCGCGGCTTCCGTGTCGCGGCGCTGATCGACGCCGACCCGGCCATGGCCGGCAAGCCGGTCGCCGGGCTGCCCGTGCGCCACACCGACGAGCTCGAATCGATCATCAGCGACAACGGCGTGTCCATCGGCGTCATCGCCACCCCCGCCGGTGCAGCCCAGCAGGTCTGCGACCGGCTGGTGGCCGCCGGTGTCACCTCGATCCTCAACTTCGCGCCGACCGTGCTCGCCGTGCCCGAGGGCGTGGACGTGCGCAAGGTCGACCTCTCCATCGAGCTGCAGATCCTCGCCTTCCACGAGCAGCGCAAGGCCGGCGAGGAGACGACCCCCGCCCCCGCCGGCGCGCCGCGTGCGGACCTCGCGGCCCGGCCGGCGGCGCAGCCGCGTGCGGCGGCCGCGGGCACCAGTGCCCGGAAGGGACCGGACGGGGAGGTTCCCGCCGTGATGCCGGCATGAGCCTCCTGGTCGTCGGCCTCAGCCACCGCAGCGCTCCGGTGAGCGTGCTGGAGCGGGCCGCCCTCACCCGCGAGACGCAGGCCCGGCTCGTGCACGACACGCTGGCCGCCGAGCCCGCCACCGAGGCGGCGGTGCTGGCCACGTGCAACCGCATCGAGCTCTACGCCGACGTGGACAAGTTCCACGCCGGTGTCGCCGAGCTGTCCACGCTGCTCGCCCGGCACACGGGCGTGCCGCTGGAGGAGCTCACCCCCTACCTCTACGTGCACTACGAGGACCGGGCCGTCCACCACCTCTTCTCGGTGGCGTGCGGGCTGGACTCGATGGTCGTCGGCGAGGGCCAGATCCTCGGGCAGATCAAGGACGCGCTTGCGCTCGGCCAGGAGCTGCACACCGCGGGCCGCCTGCTGAACGACCTCTTCCAGCAGGCCCTGCGGGTCGGCAAGCGGGCCCACAGCGAGACCGGCATCGACAAGGCCGGCCAGTCGCTGGTGACCTTCGGCCTGGAGCAGCTCGCCGAGGGCGCGGCCGTCGCCGACTGGGCGGCCGGCCGGCGTGCCCTCGTCATCGGCGCCGGCTCGATGTCCTCCCTCGCCGCGGCCACCCTCGCGCGCGCGGGCGTGGCGCACGTGGCCGTCGCCAACCGCACGCTGGAGCGGGCGCAGCGCCTGGTGGAGATCCTCACCGAGCCCGGGGCGCCCGGAGTCCTTGCGGGCCTGACCGCCTCGGCCGTGGAGATGGACGCCGTCGCCGACGAGCTCGTGCTCGCCGACCTCGTGGTCTCCTGCACCGGTGCGACGGGCCTGGTCCTGACCGCCGACGCCATACGGGCCGCGCTCGCGGGCCGCAAGGACGCGGGCCCCTGCGCCGCGGCCCCCGGCCCCTGTGCCGCCGGCCCGGCCGGCACCGACGGCGCCGCCCGTACGGACGCGCGCCTGGCCCTGCTCGACCTCGCCATGCCCCGCGACATCGACGCCGCCGCGCACCGCCTCGACGGCGTCCGGCTCGTCGACATCGAGACGCTCGCCGACGCCTCCGCCGACGCCCCCATGGCCGCCGACGTCGACCAGGTGCGCTCCATCGTCTCCGACGAGGTCGCCGCCTTCGGCGCCGCCCAGCGGGCCGCGCACATCACGCCCACCGTGGTCGCCCTGCGCACCATGGCCGCGGACGTCGTCGCGGGCGAGATGGCCCGTCTCAACGGCCGCCTTCCCGACCTCGACGACAAGCAGCGCGCGGAGATCACGCAGACCGTGCGCCGCGTCGTCGACAAGCTCCTGCACGCGCCGACCGTGCGGGTCAAGGAGCTCGCCTCCACCCCCGGCGGCGCCGGCTACGCCGATGCGCTGCGGGAACTCTTCGACCTCGACCCGCAGGCGGTCGCCGCCGTCAGCCGGGCGGACACGCGTGCCGACAGGCACACCACAGCACGGGAGTCGGCATGAACGACACCTCATCCACGGCGCCGCTGCGGCTGGGAACCCGCCGCAGCCAGCTCGCCATGGCCCAGTCAGGGCAGGTGGCCGAGGCCGTGCGGCAGCTCACCGGGCGACCGGTCGAGCTCGTCGAGATCACCACGTACGGCGATGTCTCGCGCGAGTCCCTCGCGCAGATCGGCGGCACCGGAGTCTTCGTCTCCGCGCTGCGCGACGCGCTGCTCGCGGGCGACATCGACTTCGCCGTGCACTCGCTGAAGGACCTGCCCACCGCGCAGCCCGCCGAGCTCGTCCTGGCCGCGATCCCGCGCCGCGAGGACCCGCGCGACGCGCTGGTGGCCCGCGACGGGCTGACGTTCGAGACCCTGCCGCGCGGGGCCCGCGTCGGCACGGGCTCGCCCCGCCGCATGGCGCAGCTCAACGCGTGGGCGCGCGAGCTCGGTCTGGAGATCGAGACCGTGCCGATCCGCGGCAACATCGACACCCGCATCGGGTTCGTCACCCAGGGCGAGCTGGACGCGGTCGTGCTGGCCGCCGCCGGGCTGAACCGCATCGGGCGGATCGGCGAGGCGACCCAGTTCCTGGAGCCCGACACAGTTTTGCCCGCCCCCGGCCAGGGGGCCCTGGCGATCGAGTGCGCCGCGACCAACGCACCGCTCGCCGCCGCGCTCGCCGAGCTCGACGACCCGCACACGCGGGCCGCCGTGACCGCCGAGCGGTCCCTGCTCGCCGCCCTGGAGGCCGGCTGCAGCGCCCCTGTGGGCGCGTTGGCCGACCTCTTGGTCGAGGAGCAGGTTGTCACCGAAATGCGCCTGCGCGGCGTCGTCGGCACCACCGACGGCTCGACGCTGGTGCAGCTGTCCACCACCGGTCCCGTACCCGCGTCCGAGGAGGACGCCCTTGCTCTCGGCCGCGCTCTGGCCGCCGAGATGCTCGACAAGGGTGCGGCCGGTCTTATGGGGGAGCGAGCACTTTGAACCCCACCGCCCCGAACCACCCCGCGCACGGGCACGTCACCTTCCTCGGTGCCGGCCCCGGAGACCCGGGACTGCTGACGCTGCGCGCCGTGGAGGCCCTGGCCGCCGCGGACGTCCTCATCGCCGATCCGCAGGTGCTCGACGTGGTGCGCACGCATGCGCGCAGCACCGTGGACGTGCCGGCCCCGACGGTTACTGACGAGTCGTCAAAGAACGCCGACGTGCCGGTCCTTCGGGACACCGCCAATCTTGTCATGACGGCTGCGCGCAGCGGCAAGCGGGTCGTCCGTGCGGTGCTCGGCGACCCCGGCCTGGACGGCAACGCCGCCGACGAGATGCTGGCCTGCGCCGACGGCGGCATCACCTTCGAGGTCGTGCCGGGCGTCGCCACGGCCGTGGGCGTGCCCGCCTACGCCGGTGTGCCGCTGCGCGACGGCCGGGGCGGCGACGTGCGGTTCGTCGACGCCCGTACGGCCACCGCCGTGTGCTGGGCCGAGGTCGGCACGAGCGAGGCGACCGCGGTGGTCTCCACCACGCTCGACTCCGTCGTCGCCGCCGCGGGCGAGCTGGTCTCCGGCGGCCGCAAGCCCGACACCCCGGTGAGCGTGACCGTCGCCGGCACCACCACGCGCCAGCGCACCTGGACCGCGACCCTCGGCACGCTGCAGCAGGTGCTGAAGGCCGCCAAGGTGCTGCCGTCCGCCGACGGCGGGCAGCCCGTCATAGCCGTGGTCGGCGAGCGCAGCGCTGCCGAGCAGCGCGAGCGGCTGTCCTGGTTCGAGTCCAAGCCGCTCTTCGGCTGGAACGTCCTGGTGCCGCGCACCAAGGAGCAGGCCGCCTCGCTCTCCGACCAGCTCCGCTCGTACGGCGCCGTGCCCAGCGAGGTGCCGACGATCGCCGTCGAGCCGCCGCGCACCCCGCAGCAGATGGAGCGCGCGGTCAAGGGCCTGGTCACCGGCCGCTACGAGTGGATCGCCTTCACCTCCGTCAACGCCGTGAAGGCGGTGCGCGAGAAGTTCGAGGAGTACGGGCTCGACGCGCGTGCCTTCGCCGGCATCAAGGTCGCGGCCGTCGGCGAGCAGACCGCCAAGTCCCTGATCGAGTTCGGCGTCAAGCCCGACCTGGTGCCGTCCGGCGAGCAGTCCGCCGCCGGCCTGCTGGAGGACTGGCCGCCCTACGACCCGGTCTTCGACCCGATCGACCGCGTCTTCCTGCCCCGCGCCGACATCGCCACCGAGACCCTGGTGGCCGGCCTGATCGAGCTGGGCTGGGAGGTCGACGACGTCACCGCCTACCGGACCGTGCGCGCCTCGCCGCCGCCGGCCGAGACCCGGGAGGCGATCAAGGGCGGCGGCTTCGACGCCGTGCTGTTCACCTCCTCCTCCACCGTGCGGAACCTCGTCGGCATCGCCGGCAAGCCGCACAATGTCACCGTCATCGCCTGCATCGGCCCCGCCACCGCGAAGACCGCGGAGGAACACGGCCTGCGGGTGGACGTGCTGTCGCCCGAGCCCTCGGTGCACAAGCTGGCCGAGGCGCTCGCGGAGTTCGGTGCGGCCCGGCGCGACGCGGCCCTGGAGGCCGGCGACCCGGTCACCCGCCCGAGCGAGCGGCGGCCCGGATCGCGCAGAAGGGCACGGAGTTGAGCACCACGTACGGCACGTTCCCGGGGTCCCGCCCCCGACGCCTTCGCACCACGCCGGCCATGCGCCGCATGGTCGCCGAGCACCGGCTGCACCCGGCCGACCTGATCCTTCCCGCCTTCGTGCGGGAGGGCGCCACCGAGCCGGTGCCGATCTCGGCGATGCCCGGCGTCGTCCAGCACACCCGCGACACCCTGCGGAAGGCCGCCGTCGAGGCGCGGGAGGCGGGCGTCTCCGGCATCATGCTCTTCGGCGTGCCCGAGGAGGCCAAGAAGGACGGACTCGGCACCGCCGGCACCGACCCCGACGGCATCCTCCAGGTCGCCATCCGCGACGTGAAGGCCGAGGTCGGCGACGAGCTCGTCATCATGTCCGACCTGTGCCTGGACGAGTACACCGACCACGGCCACTGCGGCGTCCTCGACTCCGAGGGGCGCGTCGACAACGACGCCACCCTGGAGCGCTACGCCGAGATGGCCCAGGTCCAGGCCGACGCCGGCGTCCACGTCGTGGGCCCCAGCGGCATGATGGACGGCCAGGTCGGCGTCATCCGCGACGCCCTCGACCAGACCGGCCACGAGAACGTCTCCGTCCTGGCCTACACCGCCAAGTACGCCTCCGCCTTCTACGGCCCCTTCCGGGAGGCCGTGGGCTCCTCGCTGCAGGGCGACCGCAAGACGTACCAGCAGGACCCGGCCAACCTCCGCGAGTCGATGCGCGAGCTGGCGCTCGACCTCGCCGAGGGCGCCGACATGGTGATGGTCAAGCCGGCGCTCCCCTACCTGGACGTCCTGGCGAAGATCGCGGAGTCGGTGGACGTGCCCGTCGCCGCCTACCAGATCTCCGGCGAGTACGCGATGGTCGAGGCGGCCGCCGCGAACGGCTGGATCGACCGCGACCGCGCGATCATGGAGACGCTCACCGGCATCAAGCGCGCCGGCGCGAACATGATTCTGACGTACTGGGCGACGGAGGCCGCCCGGGCCGTCACCGCGGCTTGACGCCCGACGGGCGCACCCCGCGGCGTCCGTGACGCAGCGCAATGGCGGCGTTCCCCGGCCCACCGGCCGGGGAACGCCGCCATCGTCATGTGCGCTGGTGCGACCCCGACGTGTTTGCGCAGCTCACGCAAGACGAGGCGCATAGTTCACGATCGTCACCCACACAGGTCGTCTCTCGTGGAAACGGCCGGGGGGGTGGGTATGCACTCGGACCATGACTACCGTGTGTATCGGGACGCTTACGCTGCGGAGGCGTGCATGAGCCATGAACCGGAACTGACGGACGACTGGGAGTACACGCTCCAGGTCCCCTCCGACCCCATGGCGCCGTGCATCGCACGACGCACACTACGCACCATCTTCGAGGAGCACGGCTTCCTCGAACTCGCCGACACCGCCGAGCTCCTCACCTCGGAGCTCGTCACCAACGCCTACCGCTACTCCGACGGCCCCGCCTCGGTGCGCGTCAAACGCGAGGGCAACCGCGTCCGCGTCGCCGTCTGGGACACCAACCCCCGCCTGCCCGCCCTCGACCGCGTCACCCTGCCCGACGCCGAGACCGAGGCCGCGGAGCAGGGCCGCGGACTCGGCCTCGTCCAGTGGTGCGCCGACAGCTGGGGCGGCTTCGCACTGCGCGACCAGCCCCAGGGGCTGGTCGGCAAGCTCATCTGGTTCGAGCTCGGAGCGGGCACGGGATGACGGGCAGGGCGACGGGCCCCGCGCCGGCTAGAGGCGCTCGGGCGTACGGATGCCGAGGAGCGCCATGCCCTGGTGGAGCGTGCGCGCCGTGAGGTCACACAGGAACAGACGGTTCTCGACGACCTCCGGCGCGTTCTCCTCGCTCAGCACCTGGCACTGGTCGTAGAACGTCGTGAAGTGCGACGACAGCTGATACAGGTAGGCGGCCAGCTTGTGCGGCTCGTACCCGGCGGCCACCTCGGCCAGCGTCTCGCCGAACTGGTCCAGGTGCAGACCCAGCGCACGCTCGGCCGGCGCCAGCGCCAGCTCCGGGTGCGCGACCGGCTTCGCGTCGCCCGCCCGCCGAACGATCGAACGGATACGGGCGTAGGCGTACTGCAGGTAGACCGACGTGTCGCCGTTCAGCGACACCATCTGGTCCAGGTCGAACTTGTAGTCGCGGATCGCCGACGTGGACAGGTCCGCGTACTTCACGGCGCCGATGCCCACGTACCGGCCGTTCTCCGCGATCTCCTGCTCGGTCAGGCCGACCTTCTCGGCCTTGTCCCGCACCACGTCCGTCGCCCGCGTGATCGCCTCGTCCAGCAGGTCCACCAGACGCACCGTCTCGCCCTCACGGGTCTTGAACGGCTTGCCGTCCTTGCCCAGGACCGTGCCGAACGCCAGCTGCAGCGCGTGCACCTCGTCGTTCAGCCAGCCCATCCGCCGGGCCGTCTCGAAGACCATCTTGAAGTGCAGCGACTGCCGGGCGTCCACCACGTACAGCAGCGTGCTCGCCTTGAGGTTCTGCGCCCGGTCACGGATCGCGGACAGGTCCGTGGCGGCATAGCCGAAGCCACCGTCCGACTTCTGCACGATCAGCGGCACCGGCTTGCCGTCCGGGCCCTTCACATCGTCGAAGAACACGCACAGCGCACCCTCCGAACGCACCGCGACACCGGACTCCTCCAGCAGACGGCACGTCTCGTGCAGCATGTGGTTGTAACCGGACTCGCCCACGACGTCCTCGTCACGGATGTCCATGTCCAGCTTGCCGAAGACCGAGTAGAAATAGATCTTCGACTCGTCGACGAACCGCTGCCACAGGGCCAGCGTCTCCTCGTCCCCGGCCTGCAGGTCCACCACCCGGCGACGCGCCCGCTCCTTGAACTCCGCGTCCGCGTCGAACAGGGCCCGCGCCGCCTTGTACAGCCGGTTCAGGTTGGACATGGCCTCCTCACCGGAAGCCGCGCCGTCACCCCCGGCGGCCTTGTGGTCCAGCTCGTGCGGGTGCTCGATCAGGTACTGGATCAGCATGCCGAACTGGGTGCCCCAGTCACCGATGTGGTGACGGCTGACCACCTTCTCGCCCGTGAACTCCAGGATCTTCACCATCGCGTCGCCGATCACCGCCGACCGCAGGTGACCGACGTGCATCTCCTTGGCCACGTTCGGCTGCGCCCAGTCGATGACCGTCGTGCCCGGCTCCTGCGCCAGCGGCACACCGAGCCGGTCGTCCGCGGCACGCGCCGCCAGCGTCTCGGTGATCGCCTTGTCCGAGACGGTGATGTTCAGGAAGCCCGGCCCGGAGACCTCGACCTCCTGCACCAGCCGACCCTCACCCGACGGCAGCCCCTCGACGACCTTCGCCGCCAACTCGCGCGGATTGCCCTTCAGCTTCTTCGCCAGCGCCAGCATGCCGTTGGCCTGGAAATCGGCCCGGTCGCTTCGTCGCAGCAGCGGGTCCGCGGCACCGGCCTCCGGCAGGGCAGCCAAGAGAGCGTCCGCGATGCGCTGGTGGAGCGTGGAAGCGAGAGAGGGAACCGAAGCCATGGGATGGGTGCCATTCCGGTAGGCGGCATTTTCGACACACCGAGTATCCCATGCACGTACCACAGCACCGCCGGGATTTCGCGCCCGCACGGGCAACCCCGAACCCACCCCTTCCGTCTGGGACAATGGTCATGCCAGGACCGTAAGGAAGGAAGTGCCGTGGCTCAGGCTCAGAGCACCGAGGCCGACTGGGTCTCCCGTTTCGCCGACGAGGTCATCGCCGAAGGGGAGCGCCGCGCCCCCGGCAAACCGATCGTCGTCGCCTCGGGACTGTCGCCCTCCGGCCCGATCCACCTCGGCAACCTCCGCGAGGTCATGACCCCGCACCTGGTCGCCGACGAGATCCGCCGCCGCGGCCACGAGTGCGTCCACGTCCTCTCCTGGGACGACTACGACCGGTACCGCAAGGTCCCCGCCGGCATCGACCCCTCCTGGGCCGAGCACATCGGCAAGCCGCTCACCGCCGTCCCCGCCCCGCCCGGCAGCCCCTACGGCAGCTGGGCCGAGCACTTCAAGGCCGCCATGATCGAGGCCCTGGACGAGCTGGGCATCGAGTACCGCGGCATCAGCCAGACCGAGCAGTACACCTCCGGTGCCTACCGCGCGCAGATCCTGCACGCCATGAAGCACCGCGGTGACATCGACGCGATCCTCGACCAGTACCGCACCAAGCAGAAGCCCGCCAAGAAGCAGCAGCAGAAGCCCCTCGACGAGGCCGAGCTGGAAGCCGCCGAGGGCTCCGGCGCCGCAGCCGAGGACGACGGCAGCGCGGGCGGCGCGGGCTACTTCCCGTACAAGCCGTACTGCACCGTCTGCAACAAGGACCTCACCACGGTCACGGCGTACGACGACGAGACCACCGAGCTCACCTACACCTGCACCTGCGGGCACGGCGAAACCGTCCTGCTCAGCGAGTTCGACCACGGCAAGCTCGTCTGGAAGGTCGACTGGCCCATGCGCTGGGCCTACGAAGGCGTCGTCTTCGAGCCCAGCGGCGTCGACCACTCCTCGCCCGGCTCCTCCTTCCAGGTCGGCGGCCAGATCGTCGGCCCGATCTTCGGCGGCGACCAGCCCATCGGCCCGATGTACGCCTTCGTCGGCATCAGCGGCATGGCCAAGATGTCCTCCTCCAAGGGCGGCGTCCCCACCCCGGGCGACGCGCTCCAGATCATGGAGGCCCCGCTGCTGCGCTGGCTCTACGCCCGCCGCCGCCCCAACCAGTCCTTCAAGATCGCCTTCGACCAGGAGATCCAGCGGCTCTACGACGAGTGGGACAAGCTGAACGCCAAGGTCGCCGACGGCACCGTCCTGCCCGCCGACGCCGCCGCCCACAGCCGCGCCGTCCGCACGGCCGCCGGCGACCTGCCGACGACCCCGCGCCCGCTGCCCTACCGCACCCTCGCCTCCGTCGTCGACATCACCGCCGGCCACGACGAGCAGACGCTGCGCATCCTCAGCGACCTCGACCCGGCCCACCCCGTCACCACCCTCGACGAGGTCCGCCCCCGCCTCGACCGTGCCGAGCACTGGATCAACACCCAGGTCCCGGCCGAGTCGCGCACCGTCGTCCGCTCCGAGCCCGACACCGAGCTCCTCGGCTCCCTCGACGAGCAGGGCCGCGAATCCCTGCGCCTGCTCCTGGACGGCCTCGACGAGCACTGGTCCCTCGACGGCCTGACCGCCCTCGTCTACGGCGTACCCAAGGTCCAGGCCGGCCTGGAGCCCCACGCCAAGCCCACCCCCGAGCTCAAGCTCGCCCAGCGCGCCTTCTTCGCCCTGCTCTACCAGCTGCTGGTGAGCCGCGACACCGGCCCCCGCCTGCCCACGCTGCTGCTCGCGGTCGGCCAGGAGCGCGTGCGCAAGCTGCTCGCCGCCTGACCCGGCACGACGAAGCACGACGAAAGGGCCGCCCCCCGGTGATCATCACCGGGCGGCGGCCCTTTCGTCGTACGCCCCAGGGCTACTGGTTCGCCTTGGCGACCGCCCCCACGACCTCCTTGGCCGCGTCCTGCGCGCCGTTCTTCATGTCGTCGGCGTTCGGCGACTTCGCACCCTCGTAGCCCGCACCGGTGTACTTGACCGTCACCACGACGTTCGCAGTCCGCGTCACCACGGTCTGGTTCTTGAAGTCGTTGTCGTCCTTCTTCGTCTCCGTGCTCACCACGGTCGCGCTGTCACCGATGCCGTTGACCTTCTCCGTCTTGGCATCCTTGGCGCCGTCCTGCGTCGTCGCCTTCGTCGCCTGCTGCTCCGCGAACCCCTCGGCCCGCTTCTCGCCCGAGCCGAGCGTCGGGTCGGCGGCGAAGCGCTTGAGCGAGACGGTCAGCGAACGGTACTGCAGGTCCTTGACGTCGGCGTCGTTCAGACCGCTCCAGAAGCAGCTCGCCGTGTCGTTGGTGTCGCTGGTGTTGAGGGCGTTGCCCTCCTTCTTCTCCGCCTTGGGCACCAGCTTCTCGATCGTCTTCTCGTCGACCGTCTTGCAGACCTCCGGCAGCTTGGCGTACTTCGCCGCCTTGGCCGAGGGGGCGGAAGAGGGAGTGGCCGCCTTCGTGGGCTTGCCCGACTCCTTCTTGGACCCGGAGTCGCCGTCCGAGGAGCAGCCGGTGGCGACGAGCATCACCGGTACTGCGGCGCAGGCGAGGATTCGGGCGAGTCGCGGGGCTGTTCGTCGGTGCATGGGTCCTTCGCTCGTTTAGGAGGGAGTGTCGCGGGGCGTGCGGGCCGGTGGGCCGCGCCCGGGTCCGGCGGTGCTTACGGGCACGGTACGCGGACCGTGCCCGGGGGCGGCCGAAGCGGGTCGTTACTCGCCGGGCTAATTGCCGAAGTGCCCCGCGTCGAGTTCGCGGGCCAGGCCCTGGGCCTTGCCCTGCAGGTCCTGGCTGCTGGGAACGTGCTGCTTGTCGGTCGTCCACTGGTCGTACGCGATCGTCACGAGGACGTTGGACGAGCGGAAGACGACGGTGACGTCGCGGTGCACGCCGGTGCCGGTGGCGGTCACCCGGTCGTTGACGAACGCGTCGTCGCCGAGGTCGTCGAGGATGCGGGGTGCCAGACGCGGGTCGGCGGAGGGGGAGGCCGGGGCGGAGCTGGGAGCCGAGGGGGCCGCGGACGCGTCGCCGAGCTGCGGTGCGGGGCCCGCGTCCTTCTGCGCGCCGGCGCTCGCGCCCGGGGAGGCGCTCCCCGAGGGCTTGGCGTTCGGGGAGGAGGCGCCGGCCGAGGGCTTGGCGTTCGGGATGTTCGCGGCGACCGCCTGGCGCTCGTACAGCTGCTTGGCCCGGGCTTCGTCGCTCATCCCCGGCTGGTAGGAGACGACGCGCTCGAAGTCCACGGTCAGGTGCCGGGTGCCGGCCGGCGTCTCCAGCTTCCAGCGGCAGCCGACGCGGCGGTCGGTGTCGTACGTGATGGCCGCCTGGCCCTTGAGGAGCCGCTTGGCCTCCTCCTCGTCGCCCTCGCCCGCGCCCGGCAGCATGCGGCGCAGGGTGCCGGGGCTGACGTAACCGCACGGCTCGGGGAGGCTGTGGTACTTCCCGGGCGGGCCCGCGGGCACCGAGGAGCCGGACTGTCCGGCCTTGGCGTCGATGCCCTTGCCGCCCGCTCCGCCGCCCCCGCCGCACCCGGCGAGCCCTGCCGACAGCACCACCGCGGCCAGTGCGGCTGCCGGTGCGTATGCCCTTCGCTGCACTGTCCGTGGCTCCCTTCGGCCGAAATCCGGTTGCCGCCGCCCGGCGACGGCTGGACACAATGTGTACCGCACGCGCTGCCGCGTCTGCCGTCCCGCTGTCGTGGATGAGCTGATAGTTCCGGCTTTTGCGTTATCCATGTTTTTCGGGGGAATGAGGTAGATATGTCCTACACCGAGGTGCCCGGCGCCCGGGTACCGATCCGCATGTGGGCGGACCCCGCCACGGTCGAGCCGGTGGCGATGCAGCAGCTGCGGAACGTCTCCACGCTGCCGTGGATCCAGGGCCTCGCCGTGATGCCGGACGTCCACTTCGGCAAGGGCGCCACGGTCGGTTCGGTGATCGCCATGCGGGGCGCGGTGTGCCCGGCGGCGGTCGGCGTCGACATCGGCTGCGGCATGTCGGCGGTGAAGACGTCGCTGACGGCCAACGACCTGCCCGGCGATCTGTCGCGGCTGCGCTCGAAGATCGAGGAAGCGATCCCGGTCGGCTTCTCGATGCACGACGACCCGGTGGACCCGCGCCGTCTGCACGGCCTGCCGACGGCGGGCTGGGACGACTTCTGGGGGCGGTTCGACGGGGTCGCGGAGGCGGTCAAATTCCGTCAGAGTCGGGCGCTGAAGCAGATGGGAACGCTCGGATCCGGAAACCACTTCGTTGAACTTTGTATTGACGTGTCCGGGGCGGTGTGGCTCATGTTGCACTCCGGGTCCCGGAACATCGGCAAGGAGCTCGCCGAGTATCACATCGGTGAGGCGCGGAAGCTCTCGCACAACCAGAACCTGGTCGACCGCGACCTGGCCGTCTTCATCGCGGACACCCCGCAGATGGCCGCCTACCGGCACGATCTGTTCTGGGCGCAGGAGTACGCGAAGCACAACCGCGAGATCATGATGGCGCTCTTCAAGGACGTCATCCGCAAGGAGTTCAAGAAGGCCAAGCCGACCTTCGAGCAGGTCATCTCCTGCCACCACAACTACGTGGCCGAGGAGCGGTACGAGGGCGTGGACCTGCTGGTCACCCGCAAGGGCGCGATCCGCGCGGGCGGCGGCGAGTACGGCATCATCCCGGGCTCCATGGGCACCGGCTCGTACATCGTGCGCGGCCTGGGCAACGCGGACTCGTTCAACTCCGCCTCGCACGGCGCAGGCCGCCGGATGAGCCGGAACAAGGCGAAGAAGCTCTTCTCCGAGCGGGACCTGGCGGAGCAGACGCAGGGCGTCGAGTGCCGCAAGGACCGCGGCGTGGTGGATGAGATCCCGGCCGCCTACAAGCCCATCGAGCAGGTCATGGAGCAGCAGCGGGACCTCGTCGAGGTCGTGGCGAAGCTCAAGCAGGTCATCTGTGTGAAGGGCTGACACGGTAGAGGGGCAGGCGCCGGGCGCCTGCCCCTCGGTCCGGTCAGTCGGCCTGGCCTTGTGCTTTCTTGCGCAGGCGCCAGCGCCGGAGATTGCAGGACTGCTCCGATCTGCCGAGCTGTTCGGCTGCCTCCGCGATGGAGGGTGCGTCGAGCAGGATGCGATCTTCCATCTGTGTCCAGCTTCGGCGAGGCCGGGGCGGACGCATGTGCGCCGGGCGGACCCAGGCGGCCACTTCGGCGGCGGCCGCACGCTTGCGCTCCAGGGCCAGGCCGCCCGGGGAGTAGAGGTGGTCGGCCAGCGCGACGCCCGTCTCGCGCATGTACATGATGTTGTACGCGCCGTCGCGGGCGTTCCGGCTGGTGAGGCGGGGGATGTCGAGCGTCAGCTTGGTGTAGCGGCACAGGTAGGTGGCGATCGCCGTGCTCGTGGTGCTGAGGGCGACGAACGGCAGGCCCTGCGCCGTGAAGCCCACGGCGCCGTCGGCGTCGATGATGCCGCGTAGGTAGTCCCGTTGCGAGAACGGAACGCGTGGTGGCGTGATGCGTGCGGACTTCTTGCCGTAGGGGAGGCCGAGCTCGACGAGGCGTTCCCTGGCCTCCAGCGCGCATACCGTCCAGATCGCGGAGCGGTGGTTCTCCGAGAAGTTGGTCTTCCTCGTGCGTTCTCTGATCGTGCTGTTGTAGGGGCACAGCTCTTGGAACGTGCGGAGTATGTCGATGTCGCGGTAGCTGATCTCTACGCTCAGCTGCCCCCGTTGCCGGGTACCCGCGTGCAGGTGTCCGTCCGCCTGCAGGAAGCCGAACATGTACGCATATCGCGGGTCTTCGAGGTCCATGAACGTCATGGCCCGATCGTCGGCCGGCCCTGCCGCTCGGGTATGCGAAACGGCAGGGCGTCACTCGAACTGGCGAGCGCACCGCTAGGGGTAAGCGCCGCTTCCGCTCACGCGTCCTGCGGGTACCAGCGGAGCTCGACGGTGTTGCCGTCCGGGTCGAGGACGTAGAGCGACTCGGCGGTGCCGCGGGCTCCGAAGCGGGGGCCGGGGCCGTCGACGACCTCGAAGGTGCCGGAGGCGACGACCTCCTGCCAGTCCAGGGGCTCGACGACCAGGCAGATGTGGTCGACGTTGGACTCGCCGCGCTCGCGGGCGAACAGGTCGATGATCATCGTGGGGCTGACCCGGACCGAGGGGAAGGACACCTTGCCCGCGCGCCACTCCTCCACGCGGACCGGCTCCAGGCCGAGCGGGCCGGTGTAGAAGGCGAGCGAGCGCTCGATGTCGGAGACGTTGAGCACGAGGTGGTCGAAGGCGATGACACGCATGGGTCCCCCTGGGGCGTAGGGGCCGCCCGGTCTGGGGCGGCCTGCGCGTACGACGCTAACCCGTGATGATCATTTTCGCATCGGTCCCGGGGCCTGCGACTGCGGTCGCAGGGGTGAGATCAGCCCTCGCGGTGGACCTTGTAGTTCGACGCCTGGGCGCGCGGGCGGACGACGAGCAGGTCGATGTTGACGTGCGGCGGGCGGGAGACGGCCCAGTCGATGGTGTCGGCGACGTCGTCGGCGGTCAGCGGGTCGGGGACGCCGGCGTAGACGGCGGCGGCCTTGTCCTTGTCGCCGCGGAAGCGGGTGAGGGCGAATTCGTCGGTCTGCACCATGCCGGGGGCGATCTCGACGACGCGGACGGGCTTGCCGCACAGCTCCAGGCGCAGGGTCTCGGCGAGGACGTGGGCGCCGTGCTTCGCCGCGACGTAGCCGCCGCCGCCCTCGTAGGTGGCGAGGCCGGCGGTGGAGGACAGGACGATGATCGTGCCCTCGGCCCGGACGAGGCGGGGGAGCAGGGCCTGGGTCGTGTTGAGGGTGCCGAGGACGTTGACCTCGTACATGGTGCGCCAGTCGGCCGGGTCGGCGGTGGCGACGGCGTCGGCGCCGATGGCGCCGCCGGCGTTGTTGACCAGGACGTCCACGGTGTCCAGGGTGGCCGCGAAGGCGTCCACGGCCGCGCGGTCGGTGACGTCGAGGGCGTGGGGGACGGCTTCGTGGCCGGCGGCCGTGAGCTCCTCGGCGAGGGCCTGGATGCGGTCCTCGCGGCGGGCGGTGAGCACGACGCGGTAGCCGGCGGCGGCCAGGCGGCGGGCGGTGGCGGCGCCGATGCCGCTGCTGGCGCCGGTGATGACGGCGGTGCGGGTGCTCATGGTGGGCCTCCTGGGGCTGGCGTGGTCTGTGGGCAGCATAGGCCGGACGCCGCGGAGGGTCAGCGGCCGCGCGGCGCGTACATGATCACGGCGACTCCGGCCAGGCAGATCAGCGCGCCGGCCACGTCGTAGCGGTCGGGCCGGTAGCCGTCGGCGACCATGCCCCAGGCCAGGGAGCCGGCCACGAAGACGCCGCCGTACGCGGCGAGGATCCGGCCGAAGTGGGCGTCCGGCTGGAGGGTGGCGACGAATCCGTAGAGCCCGAGGGCGACGATCCCGGCCCCGATCCAGGCCCCGCCGCGCCCCTGCCCGAAGGGGCCGCCGCGCACGCCCTGCCAGACGAGCCAGGCGCCGCCGATCTCCAGCAGGGCGGCGAGGAGGAAGAGGGCGGTGGAGCGGACGATCAGCATCGGTGCGGGTTCACGGGTGGGGGACGGGTGGGCGGGGGCCTACGGCCACACGAGGCAGTAGGGCTGGTGCCCGGCCTCGTGGAGGCGGTGGGAGAAGTCCTGCCATTCGTGGAGCAATTGGTAGACGTCGAAGGCGTCGCGCGGCCCGCCGCGGTCGGGGACCGTGGACCAGATGAAGGCCGCGGCGCCCACCGATTCCTCGCCAATGCCGCGCAGCGGGTCGACCACGGTCATGGGCAGCTTGACCACGGCGTAGTCGGGGTGGAGAACGACCAGTTCGAGAGGGGGGACCTTGTGCAGGGGTATGCCTTCGATACCGGTGAGGACCATTGCGGCCACCGTCTCCGGTTTGATCTTGGTGAACATGCCGCCCATACCCAGCTCGTCACCGCCGAGCTCCTCGGGGCGCATGGAAATGGGCACGCGGGCGGCGGTGGCGCCATTCGGCGCCCCGAAGTATTTGTAGGTCACCCCCACCCGGCCACTCCCGCTTGCGCTGTATTCCTCGCGTTGTTCCTTGCGCCGGTGGCGTCCCTTGTGGGCCCGCTCGGCTCGCTCGGGCCCCAGGTCATCAGTGCCCTCGCCCAGTCCGCCACCGCGATGCATATCTCCACCCGACCGCATTTTTAGGCGGCACAGCCCCCGCCGCGCAACCCGATCATCGTCTCAGAGACCTCCCCCGTGGACGGCGTGCGAAACGCCCGGCCACGACTTGCCGGCGGGCTCTGAGACCATGGCTAGCGTGAGCTACCCATATGAAGCCCCAGTCTCGCAGACGCTTTTCGACCGCGCGTCGGTCGTGACGCCCGGTGGCGTGAATTCTCCGGTGCGCGCGTTCCGCGCCGTGGGCGGTACGCCCCGGTTCATGGTCTCCGGTTCCGGTCCGTACCTGACCGACGCGGATGGCCGGGAATATGTGGACCTCGTGTGTTCCTGGGGGCCGATGATTCTCGGCCATTCCCACCCCGAGGTGATCGCGGCCGTGCAGGCCGCCGTCGCCCGCGGCACGTCCTTCGGCACGCCCGGTGAGGGCGAGGTCGCGCTGGCCGAGGAGATGGTCTCCCGGATCGAGCCGCTGGAGCAGGTGCGGCTGGTGTCGTCCGGCACCGAGGCGACGATGTCGGCGATCCGGCTGGCCCGCGGTTTCACCGGCCGCACCAAGGTCATCAAGTTCGCGGGCTGCTACCACGGCCACGTGGACGCCCTGCTGGCCGCCGCCGGCTCCGGTGTGGCGACGTTCGGCCTGCCGGACACCCCCGGTGTGACGGGCGCGCAGGCCGGCGACACGATCGTGCTGCCCTATAACGACCTGGAGGCCGTGCACGCCGCCTTCCACGCCCACCCGGGTGAGATCGCGTGCGTGATCACGGAAGCCTCGCCGGGCAACATGGGCGTGGTCCCGCCGCTGCCGGGGTTCAACGCGGGCCTGAAGGCCGCCTGTGCCCAGAACGGTGCGCTGTTCATCTCCGACGAGGTCATGACGGGCTTCCGGGTGAGCCGGGCCGGCTGGTACGGCATCGACGGCGTGAAGCCGGACCTGATGACCTTCGGCAAGGTCATGGGCGGCGGTTTCCCCGCGGCGGCCTTCGGCGGCCGGGCCGACGTGATGGCGCACCTGGCGCCGGCGGGCCCCGTCTACCAGGCGGGCACGCTCTCGGGCAATCCGATTGCCACGGCGGCGGGCCTGGCGCAGCTGCGGCTGCTGGACGAGGCGGCGTACGAGCGGGTGGACGCGGTGTCCGCCGAGATCGGCACGCTGGTGGGCGAGGCGCTGACGAAGGAGGGCGTGGCGCACCGTCTGCAGACGGCGAGCAACATGTTCTCGGTGTTCTTCACCGAGGCCACGGTCACCAACTACGACGAGGCGAAGAAGCAGGAGGCGTTCCGCTTCAACGCGTTCTTCCACTCGATGCTGTCGCAGGGCGTGTACCTGCCGCCGTCGGCGTTCGAGTCGTGGTTCGTCTCGACGGCGCACGACGCGGCGGCGGTCGAGCGGGTGGCGGCGGCGCTGCCGGCCGCGGCGCGGGCGGCCGCCGGGGCGACGGAGGAGGGCAAGTGAGCAAGGACAGCGACATCACCGTCGTCCATCTGATGCGCCACGGCGAGGTGCACAACCCGGACGGGGTGCTCTACGGGCGCCGGTCGGGCTACCACCTGTCGGACCTGGGCCGGCGGATGGCGGACCGGGTGGCGGACCACCTGGCCGACCGGGACGTGACGTACGTGGTCGCGTCGCCGCTGGAGCGGGCGCAGGAGACGGCGACGCCGGTCGCCAAGGCGCACGGTCTGGACCTGGCGACGGACGAGCGGCTGATCGAGGCGGCGAACGTCTTCGAGGGGAAGACGTTCGGGGTGGGTGACGGGGCGCTGCGCAAGCCGGCGAACTGGAAGCACCTGACGAATCCGTTCCGTCCGTCGTGGGGCGAGCCGTACGTCGAGCAGGTCGTGCGGATGATGGGGGCGCTGGACGCGGCGAAGGACGCGGCGCGCGGTCACGAGGCGGTGCTGGTGAGCCATCAGCTGCCGATCTGGATCGTGCGGAGCTTCGTGGAGAAGCGCCGGCTGTGGCACGACCCGCGCAAGCGGCAGTGCACGCTGGCGAGCCTGACGACGTTCACCTACCGGGGCGACCGGATCGTCTCGGTGGGGTACAGCGAGCCGGCGCGGGATCTGGTGCCGGCTCATCTCCTGGCGGGCGCGAAGCCGGTCAAGGGCGGCGCCAAGGCGTTCGGGGCGTAGGCGGTCGTACGCCCGCGCGAAGGGGCCGTCGTTCTGCAACCGAAAATGCGGTGAAGGCCCTGAAAAGAGCGCAACCGTCGTAGTTCGACGCGCCCTCGTACCTAATGTCCATTTATATGGACGGCATATGGTACGGGGCGCGACGAGCAGGGACGGAGCCGACATGCGCGACAGTCGTGACATCACCCGACGGAGTCTGCTCGGATGGGGGGTGGGAGCGGCTGCCGCGCTCGGCGGCGCCGTCGGCTGCTCCTCGGCCACCGCTGGTGAGGAGCCGGGCGCCGGGGCCCCCGGAGCCAAGGCCAACCCCCCGTTCAAGCCCCGGCTGATCGGTGACGGCTCCACCGCCGACTACGGCAAACAGCCCCATCAGCCGCCCAAGCCCGTGCCGCTGGAGCGGGGCGAGAAGCCCCCGCAGTTCGTGATCTTCTCCTGGGACGGGGCCGGAGAGGTCGGCAACGGCCTCTTCCCCCGCTTCCGCAAGCTCGCCCGCGACCATGGCGCCCGGATGACCTTCTTCCTCTCCGGGATCTACCTCCTGCCCGAGTCGAAGAAACGGCGCTACGACCCGCCGAACAACCCGCGGGGCGCCTCCGACATCGGCTACCTCACCGACGAGCACATTCGCGAGACCCTGCGCCAGATGCGCGCGGCCTGGCTGGAGGGCCACGAGGTCGGCACCCACTTCAACGGCCACTTCTGCCAGGGAAGCGGATCGGTGGCCCACTGGACGCCCGAGGAGTGGGAGGACGAGATCGAGCAGGCCGTCTCGTTCGTCACCCGGTGGCGCACGAACACCGGATTCCACGATCTCGAACCGCTGCCCTTCGACTACCGCAAGGAACTCGTGGGCGCCCGCACCCCCTGCCTCCTGGGCCAGGGCAATCTGCTGCCGACCGCCGCGAAACTCGGCTGGCGCTACGACGCCAGTTCCCCGGGCGGACTCCAGGTGTGGCCGCGGAAGAAGCACGGGCTGTGGGACCTGCCGCTGCAGCAGATGCCCTTCCCGGGTCACTCCTTCGAGGTCCTTTCCATGGACTACAACATCCTCGCCAATCAGTCGCAGAACTCCACCCGCGGCCCCTCGCACCACTACTCCGCCTGGCGCCGGCAGGCCACCGAGTCGTACATCGCCGGCTTCGACCGGGCCTACGAAACGAACCGGGCGCCGTTCTTCGTCGGGAACCACTTCGAGGAATGGAACGGGGGGATCTATATGGACGCCGTCGAGGAGGCGCTGAAATACATCGCCGACGACAAGCGCAAGGACGTCCGCCTGGTGTCGTTCCGGCAGTTCGTCGACTGGCTGGACGTACAGGACCCCGCGGTACTGGCCGGGCTGCGCACCCTGGACGTGGGGGAGAAGTGGAGCCCGAAAACGGGCCCGAAAACACCGCCGAAGCCCGAGCGGCCCACCAAGCCGCCGAAGTCCCCGAAGCCGGTGAAGTCGGCGGACGAGGACGAGGGGGACGAGGGGGGTGAAGAAGATCCCTAAACTGCGCATGCGAAACTTTTCACATGAGTGCCTGCCGCGCCCTTCGACGCCACCCTTCCCGCCGTCGTACCACCGTGCCGGCCGCCGTCGCCGCAGCCCTTGCGGCGCTGACGCTGAGCGCGTGCAGTTCCGGTAGCACCTCCGGCGGAGGCGGGCAGACCCAGTTCGTCCAGGGCACGGGCGGCGTCGACGTCGTCGAGGACAAGGACGCCCGGCAGGACGCGCCCGAGCTGTCCGGCAAGACCCTCGACGACAAGTCCCTCAACGTCGCCAAGGACCACAAGGGCAAGGTCGTCGTCCTCAACGTCTGGGGCTCGTGGTGCGCGCCCTGCCGCGCCGAGGCCAAGTACCTCGTCGCCGCCGCCCAGGACTACAAGGCCAAGGGCGTCGAGTTCGTCGGCATCAACACCCGCGACCCCGACCCCGTCCCCGCCCAGGCGTTCGAGAAGGAGTTCAAGGTTCCCTACCCGAGCCTGTACGACTCCTCCGGCAAGCTCCTGCTGCGCTTCCCCAAGGGCAGCCTGAACCCGCAGGCCATCCCCTCCACGATCTTCATCGACCGCGACGGCAGGATCGCCGCCCGGGCGCTCAAGCCGCTGGGCGAAGAGGAACTGCGCAAGACCCTCGACCCGCTGGTCGCGGAGAAGTGACCCCGTGACCGCCCTCACCACCCTCGCCGCGGGCGAGGTGAACCAGACCGTCCTGTCCGGGGCGCTGCTGCTGGCCCTGCCCGTCGCCGTGCTCGGCGGGCTCGTCTCCTTCTTCTCCCCCTGCGTGCTGCCGCTCGTCCCGGGCTACCTGTCGTACGTCACCGGCGTCAGCGGCGCGGACCTGGCCGAGGCCCGGAAGGGCCGCATGGTCGCCGGGGCCTCGCTCTTCGTCCTCGGCTTCAGCGCCGTCTTCGTCTCCTTCGGCGCCCTCTTCGGCTTCTTCGGCACCACCCTGCTGGAGTACAAGGACACGATCTCCACGGTCCTCGGCGCCCTGACGATCGTCCTCGGCCTGGGCTTCATGGGCGTGTTCAACCTCTTCGGGCAGCGTGAATTCCGCTTCCACACCCGGCCGGCGATGGGCCTGATCGGCGCGCCGCTGCTCGGCGTGCTCTTCGGCCTCGGCTGGGCGCCCTGCATCGGCCCGACGCTGGCCGCCGTGCTCTCGCTCTCCTCGAACCAGGCCAGCGCCGGACGCGGCGCCCTGCTCACCGTCGCCTACTGCGTGGGCCTCGGCCTGCCCTTCGTCGCCGCCGCCGTCGCCTTCCGGCGCGCGCTCGGCGCCTTCGGCTGGGTCAAGCGGCACTACGCATGGGTCATGCGGCTCGGCGGCGGCATGCTCGTCGTGGTCGGCCTGCTCCTCGTCACAGGATGGTGGGACAGCATGGTCCAGGACCTTCAGACGTGGTCGTCGCAATACACCCCCGGGATCTGATCAATGGCCAAGACCGATAGCACCCCCTCCACGCAGGAGGAGCCCGAGGCCGACGCCCCGGCCGCGCCCCTGTCCACCGCCCCCACGGAGGACACCGGGCAGGCGGTGCCCGGCTCGTTCGGCGGCGTGCGGCAGCCCGGCGCCCTGGGACTGCTGGCCTGGTCCGGCCGCGAGGCCCTCGGCTGGGTCCGCTGGACCTGGCGCCAGCTGACCTCGATGCGGGTCGCGCTGATCCTGCTGTTCCTGCTCTCCCTCGCCACGGTCCCCGGCTCCCTCGTGCCGCAGACCTCCGTCGACGCCGTCAAGGCCGAGGAGTGGCGCGGCAAGCACGAGACGCTCGCCCCGCTCTACGACAAGCTCGGGCTGTTCCACGTCTACAGCTCGGTGTGGTTCTCCGCGATCTACATCCTGCTGTTCGTCTCCCTCATCGGCTGCATCGTGCCGCGCACCTGGCAGTTCGTCGGCCAGCTGCGCAGCCGCCCGCCGGGCGCGCCCCGCAACCTCACCCGGATGCCGGCGCACGCCACGTGGCACACCGACGCCGCCCCCGAGCAGGTCCTCGCGGCCGCACACCGGCTCCTGAAGGGCCGGCGCTTCCGCACCGAGCGCGGCGAGGACGCCGTCGCGGCGGAGAAGGGCTTCCTCCGCGAGGCCGGCAACCTCCTCTTCCACGTCGCCCTGATCGTCATGCTCGTGGCGTTCGCCTCCGGGCAGCTGTGGAAGTCCGAGGGCGGCAAGCTCGTCGTCGAGGGCGACGGCTTCTCCAACACGCTCACGCAGTACGACGACTTCAAGTCCGGCGCGCTGTTCGACGCCGACGACCTCGACAAGTTCCGCTTCGACCTCGACAGCTTCTCGGGCAGCTACGAGCGCACCGGCCCCCAGAAGGGCACCCCGCGCGACTACGCCGCCCACGTCACGTACTGGAACGGTCCCGACGGCGAGCCCCGCAAGGCCACCATCAAGGTCAACGAGCCCCTGGAGACGGACCGCTCGAAGGTCTACCTCATCGGCCACGGCTACGCCCCCATGGTCAGCGTCCGCGACGGCCAGGGCACCCTCGTCTTCCGGGGCCCGGTGCCCTCGCTGCCGCTGGACAGCAACGTCACCGAGACCTCCGTGCTGAAGGTGCCGGCCTACAAGGACAAGGACGGCAAGGACAGCGACCTCGGCTTCAAGGGCAACTTCGTGCCCACCCTGGACCTGAAGACCGGCATGATGCTGTCCCAGTTCCCGGCCCTGGACAATCCGCGGCTGGTGCTGACCGCCTACCGCGGCAACCTCGGCGTCGACGCGGGCGCACCGCAGAACGTCTACCAGCTCGACATCTCGCGGATGAAGCAGTTCACCGACGAGGACGGCAAGAAGTTCGCGCAGATCCTCAAGGTCGGCGACACCATGAAGCTGCCGGACGGTGCGGGCGAGCTGCACTTCGACGGCATCAAGCAGTGGGCGACCTTCCAGATCTCCCAGAAGCCCGGCAACGAGCTCGCGCTGTCCGGCGCGGTCGCCGCGCTGATCGGTCTGGCCGGTTCGCTGTTCATCCAGCGCCGCCGCGTGTGGGTGCGCGCCGTGGCGGGCGAGGACGGGCGTACGGTCGTGGAGCTGGCCGGCCTCGGCCGCAGCGAGTCCGCCCGGCTGCCCGAGGAGCTCGCCTCCCTCGCCGGCGCCCTGCAGCCCGACGCCCCGCCCGCCGCCCCGGCCGGCGCGGACACCGACCCCGAAGCCCCCGCCGAACCGTCCGAAGGAGCGCGCGCGTGATCCTCGCCGCCGCAGCCAACGAGAACCTGGCCCACATCAGCAACGTGCTGGTGTATTCGGCCATGGCCGTCTACACCCTGGCCTTCCTCGCGCACATCGCCGAGTGGGTCTTCGGCAGCCGCAGCACCGTCGGCCGCACCGCCGCCGCGATCACCGCGGAGGCCGCGCCGTCGGTCACCGTGACCGTGCAGAAGGCCGGGCAGGGCGGCGGCACGGCCGTCCTGGAGCGCCCCAAGGTGGTCACCCGCTCGGCCCCCGGCAGCCGTGACGTGCCCGACGGCCCCGGCGCCGCCGGCACCAGCGAGAAGGGCGACCTGTACGGCCGCATCGCCGTCTCCCTGACGGTGCTGGCCTTCGCCCTCCACGTGGGCGGTGTCCTCACCCGTGCGCTGTCCGTGGAGCGCGCGCCGTGGGGCAACATGTACGAGTTCTCCACGACGTTCGCCATGGCCGCCGTCGGCGTCTACCTCGGCCTGCTCGCCGCGAAGAAGAACGTCCGCTGGCTCGGCCTGCCGCTGACCACGTCGATCCTGCTCGACCTGGGCCTCGCCGTCTCCGTGCTGTACACCGACAGCGACCAGCTGGTGCCCGCCCTGCACTCCTACTGGCTGTGGATCCACGTCTCCTGCGCGATCCTCTCCGGCGCGGCGCTGTGGGTCGGCGCGTGCTCCAGCCTCTTCTACCTCTTCCGCGACGGCTACGAGGCCAAGCTGGCCGAGGGCCGCGACGGCGACGGGGCCTGGGGCAACGTCATGTCCCGCCTGCCGTCGGCCGCCACGCTCGACAAGTTCGCGTACCGCATCAACGCCACCGTCTTCCCGCTGTGGACGTTCACGATCATCGCGGGGGCGATCTGGGCCGAGGCCGCCTGGGGCCGCTACTGGGGCTGGGACCCCAAGGAGGTCTGGTCCTTCATCACCTGGGTCGCCTACGCCTGCTACCTCCACGCCCGCGCCACCGCCGGCTGGAAGGGCCGCAAGGCCGCCTACCTGGCCCTGGTGGCCTTCGCCTGCTACCTGTTCAACTACTACGGCGTGAACATCCTGCTGAGCGGCAAGCACTCCTACGCGGGGGTGTGAGCGCACAGACGTGCCGCGCGCGTGTGCGAAGGCCCGCTCCCTCGTTCGGGGGAAGCGGGCCTTTGTGCGAGCGTGGGGGTGTGGTGGGTTCGTAGACTCGGAGATCCGACAGGGGAGGTGCCTGATGGTGGCCGTGAAGGACTCGACTGAGCTTGATGAGATGTTCGACCTCATCGAAGCGATGAATGTGCCTCAGGGGTATCGGGCGGAGATCATCGAGGGGGAGATCGTCCTGAACCCGCAGCGTGAAACGCATTCCACGATCATCCGGATGCTCACGCGTTCTCTCGAAGACGCTAGGGGCATGGATTACCCGGGGATCCTCTGGGACGTTCGTGTCGACTTTCCCGGCTGCCTCAATGGGTTCGCGCCCGACGTGGCGCTGGTCAGGGAGGGGGCGCGGAAGAACGAGAAGGACCTCTACCGGTACCAGGACCTGGATCTGGTCGCGGAGGTGGTGTCGCGCAGTAGCCGGCGTGACGACTTCGGGGCGAAGCTGAAGACGTACGCCGTGGCCGGCGTGCCGACGTACTTGATCGCGGACCCCAAGACCGGGCTGGTCCACGTCTACCACGCGCCGGGCGACGACGAGTACACCGACGAGACGACGTACACGTTCAAGAGCAAGTTCACCCTGCCCTACCCCGAGATTCCCATCGATACATCTCTCTGGCCCCGCGACTAACGCGCGCCCTGCGTTCGGGCGTGCTAGAGCTGGAGTCATGGAGATCCCCTCCCCCTACGGTGCGTCCGAGACCAAGGGCGACATCCACACCCTGCGCTACGAGCTGTCGATCCCGTACCCCGTCGACGAGGTCTGGGCCGCCGTCGCCACGCCCGACGGGCTGCCGACGTGGCTGGCCGTCGCCGAGCCGTTCGAGCAGCGCGAGGGCGGCGCGATCACCCTGCGCTGGCAGAACACCGATCCCCAGGGCAACGCCACGGTCGCGCCCGGACGGGTGACCGCGTGGGATCCGCCGCGGCTGGCGGAGTACACCGTCGACATCCACGGGCGCGTCCGCTTCGAGCTGGAGCCCGGGCCGCTGGGGGTCGGCGGGACGCTGCTGCACTTCACCAACGAGCTGGCCGGCCCCGACGACGAGCGCCTGGACTGCCTCGCCGGGTGGCACCACCACTTCGAGTACCTGCTGCAGGCGCTCGGCGGGCACCCCGCCGACTGGTCCACGTGGACGCCCGACCGCTGGCGCGAGCTGCGCGAGCACTACGAGCGCGGCACGGGCTAGCCCTTCGGGCCCTCGTGGCCCGGGTCGTCGTCGCGCTTGAGCGAGCGCAGGAACTCCGGGTTGTCGTCGGGCGCCACCCAGCGCTGGGTGCGCGGGCCCTGTGCCCGGGCGGCGCGCGGGCGGCCCGCCACGAGCCAGGCCACCGGGCCCACGAGCACCTCGCCGAACAGCAGGATGATGAACACCCACGCCAGCTTCGGCAGGCCCCGCACCTCGTTCTCCGGCGTGTTGAGGCAGTCGACGAAGGCGTAGATCCACAACGCCAGGATCAGCAGGAACGGCAGATACCTGAGCATGGCGACGGCCCCCGGAGTGCGGTGCTGCGGGCCACTGTGCGGCCCCCGTGACGGGTCCAGGGTAGTGCGTGCTCGATACTGGAACGCATGGCTTACGACGATCTTCGCTCGTTCCTCCGGGCACTGGAGCGCGATGGCGATCTCAAGCGCATCACGGCGGAAGTCGACCCGTACCTGGAAATCGGGGAGATCGTCGACAGAGTGAACAAGGCGGGCGGTCCCGCGCTGCTCTTCGAGAACGTCAAGGGCGCGGCGATGCCGCTGGCCATGAACGTCTTCGGTACCGACCGGCGCCTGCTGAAGGCGCTCGGGCTGAGGTCCTACGAGGAGATCAGCGAGAAGATCGGCGGGCTGCTCAAGCCGGAGCTCCCGCAGGGCTTCATCGGCATGCGCGAGGCGTTCGGCAAGCTGGGCGCCATGGCCCATGTGCCGCCGAAGAAGGTCAAGGACGCGCCGGTCCAGGAAGTCGTCCTCACCGGCGACGACGTGGACCTGGACACGCTGCCGGCCCTGTTCACCTGGCCGGAGGACGGCGGCTCGTTCTTCAACCTGGGCCTGACCCACACCAAGCACCCCGAGACCGGCGTCCGCAACCTGGGCCTCTACCGCCTCCAGCGCCACGACAAGCGCACCATCGGCATGCACTGGCAGATCCACAAGGACAGCCGCAACCACTACCAGGTGGCCGCCAAGCGCGGTGAGCGCCTGCCGGTCGCCATCGCCTTCGGCTGCCCGCCGGCCGTGACGTACGCGTCCACCGCGCCGCTGCCCGGCGACATCGACGAGTACCTCTTCGCCGGTTTCATCCAGGGCAAGCGCATCGAGATGGTCGACTGCAAGACGGTGCCGCTGCAGGTGCCGGCCAACGCCGAGGTCGTCATCGAGGGCTGGCTGGAGCCGGGCACGATGCTGCCGGAGGGGCCGTTCGGTGACCACACCGGCTTCTACACGCCGCAGGAGGACTTCCCGGCGCTCACCATCGACTGCGTCACGATGCGCCGCCGGCCGCTGCTGCAGTCGATCGTCGTCGGCCGGCCGCCGACGGAGGACGGCCCGCTGGGCCGCGCCACCGAGCGCTTCTTCCTGCCGCTGCTCAAGGTGATCGTCCCCGACATCGTGGACTACCACCTGCCGGAGTCCGGCGGCTTCCACAACTGTGCGATCGTCTCGATCGACAAGAAGTACCCCAAGCACGCGCAGAAGGTCATGCACGCCATCTGGGGCGCGCACATGATGTCGCTGACCAAGCTGATCATCGTGGTGGACTCCGACTGCGACGTCCACGACCTGCACGAGGTGTCCTGGCGCGCGCTGGGCAACACCGACTACGCCCGCGACCTCACCGTCGTCGAGGGCCCCGTCGACCACCTCGACCACGCCTCCTACCAGCAGTTCTGGGGCGGCAAGGCGGGCATCGACGCAACGGCGAAGTGGCCCGAGGAGGGCTACACCCGTGACGGGGGCTGGCCCCAGATGGTGGAGTCGGACCCGCAGACGGCGGCCAAGGTCGACCGCCGGTGGAAGGAGTACGGGCTGTGAGCGCCTCCGCCGCCGCCGCGCCGCAGTTGGGCCGTGCCCGCGGCTTCCTGCGCGTCGTGATGATCGAGCACTCCGTCTTCGCGCTGCCCTTCGCCTACATCGCCTCGCTGACGGCGATGTTCCTCAAGGACGAGCACATCCACTGGGGGCGGCTCTTCCTGGTGACGGTGGCGATGGTGGGCCTGCGCACGTTCGCCATGGCCTGCAACCGCATCATCGACCGCGAGATCGACGCCCGTAACCCGCGCACCGCGGGCCGCGAGCTGGTCACCGGCGCGGTGTCCGTGCGCTCGGCGTGGACCGGCGCGCTGATCGCCGTCGTCTTCTTCCTCGGCGCGGCCGCCCTGCTCAACCCGCTGTGCCTGGCGCTGGCCCCGCTCGCCGTCATCCCGATGGTGGTCTACCCCTACGGCAAGCGGTTCACGAACTTCCCGCACGCGATCCTCGGGCTCGCCCAGGCCATCGGTCCGGTCGGCGCCTGGCTGGCGGTGACGGGGCAGTGGTCCTGGGACGCGGTCGTCCTGGGCCTCGCGGTCGGCGTGTGGATCGGCGGCTTCGACCTGATCTTCGCCTGCCAGGACGTGGCCGCGGACCGCGCCCACGGCGTGAAGTCCACCCCGGCCCGCTTCGGCATCCCGGCCGCGCTGTACGGCGCGCGGGTGTGCCACGCGATCACCACGGGGCTGCTGGCCTGGTACGGGCTCATCACCCACGCGGGTGTCTTCTGGTGGGTGGGCCTGGCGGTGGTCGCGGCGGCGTTCCTCTACGAGCACTCGATCGTCAAGCCGGGTGACCTCTCCCGCCTGAACAGGGCGTTCTTCACCGTCAACGGCTTCATCGGCATCGCCTTGTTCCTGTGCGCGCTGCTGGACCTGCTGGTGCGGGGCCTGACGCTCTGACGGCCCGCCCGCCGTACGTACGCCGAAGGGCGGCCCACCCGGGAGGGGGCCGCCCTTCGGCGTACAGGGGGTCCGCTCAGATGCCCTTGAACGGGTCGTCCGCGAACGGGTCGCCGTTCTTGGAGGGGGCGTCGCTCTTGAACGGGTCGGAGCTCTTGAAGGGGCTCTCGCTCTTGAACGGGCTGTCGCCGCCGGCACCGCCGGCCCGGCCGCCGCCCATGACGAACATGGCCGCGCCCATCAGGTCCTGCGGCTTGAGCTCCTGCGCGCCGGAGGGAACCTTGAGGTTGTCGCCGCCGCCCTTCTTGAAGCCGATGGCGACCGGCAGCGGGCCCTTGGGCTTGTCCTTGTCCTTCTCGTCGGCGAGCTGTGCGACGTCGAAGGTCACCCCGGCGAGCATGCCGTCCTTGATGGCCAGGTCGAGGGTGACGTCCTTGTCCGGGGCCTTGTCGGCGTCGCGGGTGAGCTTGTCGAGCTTGCCGGCCTTGTCGCCGAGCTTGTCCTTCAGCGGCTTGAGGCCCTCGGCGAAGTCCTTGGCTATCTTCTTCGCCGGCAGGGTGGCGGTGACGTGGTCGACGCCGTCCTTCTTGCCCGCGTCCTTGACCTTGGCGTTGTCGGTCAGCGCGCGCTGCAGGGCCTCGTAGGCGCGCTTCTGGGTCTCCGGGTCCGGCTTGGGGCTCTTGCTGTCGCCGCCCTTGCCCATGGACTTGGCGAACTCCTCGAAGGACGCCGGGTCGATGCTGATCCAGTCGCCCTTGAGCGCGTTCTTGACGCTCGCCAGGGACGCGGGGAGCTCGTCGGCCTGCTTCAGCAGCTTGTCGATGGCCTGCGTGCCGCGGGCGGAGCTCTTGGACTTGTCCTTGCCGTGGCGCTCGGCGAAGCCGGCGACCGCCTTCAGGTCCAGGCGCACGTAGCTCTTGCCGTCGACCTGGCGGGCTTCGAACAGCGGCTTGGCGTCCTTGCGCGCCAGCCGGACGTCGTAGGTGAAGCCCTTGTCGTCGGCGGTGGCGTCCTTGAGCGGCTTGTCGGAGCCGAACGCGTAGGTGAGGCGCATCGCGGCGAGCATGTCCGCGTCCTCGCGGGTGAAGTCGTCCGCGTCCTTCATCGCCGCGAAGATCTTCTCGGCGCCGCCGTCGAGGCCGATCTCCGTGGTGAGCGACTTCTGCTCGCCGAGCTTGTCGAACGCCTGCTTGACCTTGGCGGCGGTGCTGAGCTTGTTGCTCGGGTCGCAGGCGGTGGAACCCGCGGCGACGAGCGCCACGACGCCGGCGGCGACAAGAGCTTTACGGGTGGTGTGGATGATGCGCTCCCCCATTGACGGTCCTTGACAAAAGGTCACTTAAGTGCAAAGCGATCGATCATGTCAAAGGGCTTTCGCGACATCTTGATGAGGAATGCCTCCGGATAGGCTCGGGGCGTGGAGCCCTACGAAGACAGAAGCCCCCGCCGGCCCTGGGTGGTCGGCGTCTCCGGTGCGTCCGGGACGCCCTACGCCGCCGCCGTGGTGCGCGCACTGCTGGCGGCCGGTGAGGCGGTGGACCTCGTGGTCAGCAGGGCCGCGCGGCTGACGCTGCTGGACGAGACCGGGATCCGCTTCCGGGATGCGCACTGGCAGGAGGACCTGCGCGCCTGGCTGGCGCTGGGGGCGGACGGGAAGCCGCACTTCGAGGCCGACGTCTCGGGTGTGCGGTACTGGCCGGCGGGTGATCTGGCAGCGGGTCCGTCGTCGGGCTCGTACCCCGTGCGGGGGATGCTCATCGTGCCGGCGAGCACGGCCTGCGTGGCGGGTGTGGCGCTCGGCCTGTCGAAGGATCTGCTGCAGCGCGTGGCGAGCGTGACGCTCAAGGAGCGTCGGCCGTTGATCGTCGCGGTGCGGGAGACGCCGCTCAGCGGTCAGACGCTCAAGCAGCTGGTGGCGCTCGACGAGGCGGGAGCCGTGGTGCTGCCCGCCTCGCCGGCGTTCTACGCGGGGGCGACGCACATCCAGGATCTGGTGGACTTCGTCGCCGGGCGGGTGCTGGACGCGGCAGGGGTGCCGCACCGGCTGTACCGCCGTTGGGAAGGAGAGCTCGGTGGTGCGAGTGCGAGCGGGGCTCGCGGTGAGAGCTAGCGCTTCTTCGCGCGCGGCAGGCGGATCTTCGCCCTGGCGGCGCGCGGCTCGGGGGACTGGTGGGCACGCGAGCGGTTGGCCAGGTCCTGCAGCTCGCGCATACGGGCGTAGGCCATCTCGATCGTGTACACGGGGGCTTCACTCCTGAGGATCGAAGGATCGTCGTTGATTCGCTGATCTGGTGAAAGATTTCCGGGGTCTGAGACCTCGTATGCCTTAGATTCTACACGTAAACCGGCGAGTTCGCTGATTATTGAAAGGTGCCAGGCAATGGACGCGGTGGACAGGCAGCTCATCCAGGCCCTGCGGGAGAACGGCCGGGCCTCGTACGCGGAGCTGGGCAGGCTCGTGGGCCTGTCGGGGCCGAGCGTCACGGACCGGATCAACCGCCTGGAGGCGGCCGGCGTCATCACGGGCTACCGCGCGACCGTCAACTCCGCGTCGCTCGGGCTCGGGGTCACGGCCCTCATCGGCATCCAGCTCTCGGACGCCGCCGACCACGAGGACGTGGCGCGCCGGCTGCGCGACCTGGAGGAGATCGAGGACTGCTGGTTCATCGCCGGCGACGACTCGTACATGCTCAAGGTCCGCGTCGGTGACGTGGACGGGCTGGAGCGCACCATCCGCCGGCTGTCCGGCACCAAGGGCGTCAGCCGCACCCGCACCACGATCGTGCTCTCCACCAAGTGGGAGAACCGGGTGGGCGAGCTGCCCGAGGACGCGTAAAAGCGGGGGAGTACGCTCGAAGCGGTCATCCCGAGCATCAGGAGAGGCGGGCGCAACCCATGGACGCTGGGCTCAAGCGCGAGCTGGAGGAGAAGGTCTTCGCCGGGGAGCGGCTCACCCGCGAGGACGGCATCGCGCTGTACGAGTCCGACGACCTGGCCTGGCTGGGCGGTCTGGCGCACCACGTGCGGACGCAGAAGAACGGCGACGTCGTCCACTTCAACGTCAACCGCCACCTCAACATGACGAACGTGTGCACGGCGTCGTGCGCGTACTGCTCGTTCCAGCGCAAGCCGGGCGAGAAGGACGCGTACACGATGCGCATCGAGGAGGCCGTCCGCCTCGCCAAGGCGATGGAGAGCGAGAACCTCACCGAGCTGCACATCGTCAACGGCCTGCACCCGACGCTGCCCTGGCGCTACTACCCCCGCTCGCTGAAGGCGCTCAAGGAGGCACTGCCGAACGTCTCCCTGAAGGCGTTCACCGCCACCGAGATCCAGCACTTCGAGAAGATCTCCGGCCTGCCCGCCGACGAGATCCTCGACGAGCTGATCGACGCCGGCCTGGAGTCGCTGACCGGCGGCGGCGCGGAGATCTTCGACTGGGAGGTCCGCCAGCACATCGTCGACCACGACACCCACTGGGAGGACTGGTCGCGCATCCACCGCCTGGCGCACTCCAAGGGCCTCAAGGGCCCCTGCACGATGCTCTACGGGCACATCGAGGAGCCGCGCCACCGCGTGGACCACGTGCTGCGCCTGCGCGAGCTGCAGGACGAGACCGGCGGCTTCCACGTCTTCATCCCGCTGCGCTACCAGCACGACTTCGTGGACATGAAGGACGGCAAGGTCCGCAACCGGCTGCAGGCGCGGACGTCGATGGCGACGGGCGCCGAGGCCCTGAAGACCTTCGCGGTCTCCCGGCTGCTGTTCGACAACGTGCCGCACGTGAAGGTCTTCTGGGTGATGCACGGCGTGCAGACCGCCCAGCTCGCGCTGCAGCACGGTGCGGACGACATGGACGGCTCGGTCGTCGAGTACAAGATCACGCACGATGCGGACAACTACGGCACGCCCAACAAGCTCACGCGTGACGACCTGCTGGAGCTGATCCGCGAGGCCGGCTTCCGCCCGGTCGAGCGCAACACGCGCTACGAGGTCATCCGCGAGTACCCCGGGCCGGACGCCTCGCTGCGCGAGACGCCGCAGGCGATGCGCCTCTGAGATCCACTTCGGGTCGTGCTGTACTGAATGCACCCCCCCTGGTCGCCGTCGAGAAGAAGGACCCGTCCGTGAGTAGCCAGAAGTACGCGTCGCTCCGTTACACCGCCCTGCGGATCGGCCTGCTCGTCGCCTGCTTCGCCCTGGTGTGGGTGCTGTGCTACGCGCACGTCATCCCGCTCGGGGTCGGTGACTCCAACCTGGTCTGGATGGTGCTGCTCGCACTCATCCTCTCCGCGCCGCTCAGCTGGGTCCTGCTGCGCAAGCAGCGCGACGCCATGTCCGAGCAGATCGTCGAGCGCGTGGACCGGGCCAAGGCCCGGATCAACGCCAGCGCCGGCCAGGAGGACGGCGCACAGGCGCCCGGCGCGTAACCCTTCTCACACCACTTCGACGCCCTGTCGCGGAATACCCCTTTCGCGACAGGGCGTCGGCGCATTTCGGGCATCGCGCGCCTCAAAGTTCTTCTTTGAGACCCTCAAAGTGCGGGTGTTAACGTGGTCGGCATGTCGACGCCCCCGTCCAACCCGGCGTCCGCCACGCGCGGGCGCATATCGCGCATCCCCAACGTCCCCTTCTGGGCCCAGATTCTGCTCGGCCTCGTGCTGGGCGCCCTGCTCGGCTGGGCCGCCAAGAGCGGTGACATCGGCTGGCTGCAGACCGCCCTCGACAAGACCGGCAGCATCTTCGTCCAGCTGCTGATGGTCGTGGTCGCGCCGCTGGTGTTCTTCGCCATCCTGGTGTCGATCACCAACCTGCGGAACGTCTCCAACGCCGCCCGGCTGGCCACCCGCACCCTGCTCTGGTTCATGGTCACCTCGCTGATCGCGGTCGTCATCGGCCTCGCCATCGGCCTGCTGACCGACCCGGGCGCCGGCACCGGCCTCACCGCCGCCGACGGCGGCGACCCCAAGAAGAAGGGGTCGTGGCTGGACTTCCTCACCGGAATCGTCCCGACCGACGTCATCACGCCGTTCACCGAGCTGAACGTGCTGCAGATCGTCTTCATGGCCGCCGTCGCCGGTGTCGCCGTCCTGCAGGTCGGCGAGAAGGCCCAGCCCCTGCTCACCCTCAGCGAGTCCGTGCTGGAGCTGCTGCAGAAGGTGCTGTGGTGGGTCATCCGCCTGGCCCCGCTGGGCAGCCTCGGCCTGGTCGGCACGGCCGCCTACAAGTACGGCTGGAACCTGGTCAGCAAGTACGCGACCTTCACCGCCGACATCTACGTCGGCTGCGCCATCGTGCTGTTCGGCGTCTACCCGCTGCTGCTGGCCACCGTCGCCAAGGTCAACCCGCTGCGCTTCTTCAAGGGTGCCTGGCCCGCGATCCAGCTGGCCTTCGTCTCCCGCTCCTCCGTCGGCACGATGCCGCTGACGCAGAAGGTCACCGAGCGCCTCGGCGTGCCCAAGGACTACGCGTCCTTCGCGGTGCCGTTCGGCTCGACGACCAAGATGGACGGCTGCGCCTCGATCTACCCGGCCATCGCCGCGATCTTCGTGGCCCAGGTCTTCGACGTGCCGCTGGAGGTCAAGGACTACGTCCTGATCGCCTTCGTCTCGGTCATCGGCTCCGCCGCCACCGCCGGCCTCACCGGCGCGACGGTCATGCTGACCCTGACCCTGTCGACGCTCGGCCTGCCGATGGCGGGCGTGGGTCTGCTGCTGGCCATCGACCCGATCGTGGACATGATGCGCACCGCGACGAACGTGGCCGGCCAGTCGGTCGTCCCGATCCTGGTGGCCTCCCGCGAGGGGATCCTCGACCGCGCGGCCTACGAGACCGCGGACGGCTCGCACCTGGAGCCGCAGCCGCAGCCCGCGGCGGCCTGACGGCCGGATCGCCACCCCCGGCGGCTTGATCGCCACCCTTGACGCCCCTGCTCCCCGTGATATTACCTGCCGGTAACGTGACGGGGAGGAGGGGCTTTTGTCATGAATGTCGTGAGTTCTGTGGAATCGGTACGGCCCACGAGCAAGCGCAGGGCCGGCGGCAAGGTCAAGCGGATGCCCCGCGAGGTGCGGGAGCGTCAGATGCTCGACGCCGCCGTGGAGGTGTTCGCCCGGCGCGGGTACAACGCGGCGTCCATGGACGAGATCGCGGAGCTGGCCGGGGCGTCCAAGCCGCTGGTCTACCTCTACCTGCATTCGAAGGAAGACCTCTTCAGCGCGTGCATCCGGCGTGAGGCCGACGCGCTGACGGCCGCCCTGCGGGCGGTGATCGTGCCGGGCGTCCCCGCGGACCGGCGGCTGTGGAACGGGCTGCTCGCCTTCTTCGCGCACACGGCCGAGCACCCCGCCGGCTGGGCGGTCCTCAGCTGCCAGGCCCGCACGCACGGGGAGCCGTTCGCGCTCGTGGTCGCGGAGCTGCGGCAGGAGATCGCCGGTCTCGTCACCCGGCTGATCGAGGAGACAGCCGAGGCCGCAGGCTGCGCCGTGCCGCCGACGGAGGCCGCCGGACTGGCCCACGCCCTGGTCGGTGCGGCCGAGTCGCTCGCGGGCTGGGCCAACGCCGGCGCGGACGCCGGCCGTTCCGAGAGCGAGACCGCGGCCATGCTGATGAACGTGGTGTGGGTGGGGCTGGAGAGCCTCATGAGCGGGCGGCGCTGGACCCAGGCCGCCCGCCCCTGAGGCCCTCGGGGGCAGCCCCCCAAAGCCCCCCCCGACGCGGCCCGGCGGGTCCCGTCGGGCCGGGGGCACCGTGGGCCCGCCGGGCGCGGCAACCGCCCCCGCCTGGCTCCGGCGGCGCGGCCCGCTCGGGCGCCCGCCGCCGCAGGCGCGGCGGTTGGCCGCCCCGGGGCGGTCCCCCCTGGCCGGTGCTCCGCCCGGGCGCGTTCCCGCCGGGCCCCGCGCGGACCGGGAGGCCCTCTGGCCGGCCCGGCCGGGCAGGCGTAGCGTGGCGGGCCGGTCCGACGGGAGCCGCCCATGTCCGTACCGCGCAGCGCAGCCCTGCCTCTTCTCGTCCCGCCCCGCACGACGGTCGTCGACGGCGTCGTGCGCGAGGCGTCCGTGCCGGCGCTGGCGGCGCCCGTCCACGACGGCTCGCTCGGCGACCTGCCCTTCGTCAACGCCCGCGCCGACCCCGCCGCCGTCGTCCTCGGGCGCAGGCAGCCCGGCGGGCTGTGGCGGGACGTCAGCGCCGCCCGCTTCGCGGCCGAGGTGCTGGCCGTCGCCAAGGGGCTGATCGCGCAGGGTCTGCGCCCCGGCGACCGGCTCGCCCTGATGTCCCGCACCCGCTGCGCAGGGACGCTCCTGGAGTTCGCGGCCTGGGCCGCGGGCCTGGTCACCGTGCCCGTCCACCCCGCCTCCTCCGCCGCGGGCGTGCGGTGGGTCCTCGCCGGGTCCCAAGCGACGGCGTGCGTCGTCGAGACGCCCGCGCACCTGCGGCTGCTCGGCGCCGGGCGCGCCGCGTTGCCCGGCCTCGCGCACGTCTGGCAGATCGACGCGGGGGCGGTCGGCCTGCTCACGGCCGCCGGCCGCGGCGTGCCGGACGGGGCGGTGACGGCGCGCCGCGCCGCCCGCACCCCGGCCGACATCGCCACCATCGCCTACACCGCGGGCACCACCGGCCGGCCCAAGGGCTGCGTCCTCACGCACGCCAACTTCTTCGCCGCCGCCGACAACCTGACCGAGCTGCTGCATCCGGTCTTCGCGCCGGAGGGCCGGACGCGGGCCGGCACGCTGCTCTTCCTGCCGTACGTGCACATCCTCGCTCGTGTGATCGCCGTGGGGTGCCTGCGGGCGCGCGTGCGGCTGGGGCACGCGCCGTCGCTGCAGGGCGAGGACCTGGCGGCCGATCTGGCCGGTTTCGGCCCGACGTTCGTGGCGGCCGCCCCGCACGTCCTGGCGAAGGTGCCCGGCATCGGCTCCTGCCGGGGCGTCCGGAGGGCGCTCGGGGGCCGGGTCCGGCACGTCATCGGCGCGGGCGCCCCGCTCGGCGGCCGGCTCGCCGCCCGTTGCGCGGACGCCGGCGTGGAGGTCCTCCAGGGGTACGGGCCGACCGAGACCACCGGTGTCGCGGCCCTCACCCCGCCGCGCGGCCCGCGCGCCGGCACCGTGGGCCGGCCGCTGCCCGGCACCGCGGTGCGCATCGCGCCGGACGGCGAGGTGCAGGTGCGCGGCGGGCACGTGCTGGCCGGCTACTGGGACGCCGCGCAGCAGGCCGTGGTGCCCGCCACGACGGGCGGGTGGTGGGCCACCGGCGACCTGGGGTCGCTGGACGAGGACGGCTACCTCACCGTCACCGGCCGGCGCGAGGACCTGATCGTCACCGCGGACGGGGCCCGCATCGCGCCGGGAGCGCTGGAGGAGCGGCTGCAACGGCACCCGCTGGTGGGCCGGTGCGTGGTGGTGGGGGAGGGCCGGCCGTACCCGGTGGCCCTGATCGCGCCGGGTGCCGGCGTGCCCGTCGACGCGTCGCTGCCGCCCCGGCTGCGGGCCGCGGTGGCGGAGGCCAACCGGGCGGTGCCGCAGGCCGGGGCGGTCCGGCGGTTCGCCGTCCTGCCGGCGGACCTCACCGAGGAGGGCGGCCACCTGACGCCCTCGGGGACGGTGCGGCGGGCAGCCGTCGCCGCCGACTTCGCGGCGGAGATCGACGCCCTGTACGGGGACGACTGAGCGCCCCCGGCCCGTGCGCGGGGCCGGGGGCGCCGGGGTGAGCCGGCTGCCGGACTACCGGCAGTTCCCGGACGCCGGTTCACCGGCGAAGCGGTCCGCCAGCCAGTTCGCCGCGGGGACCGACTCGGTGATCACACCCAGGATGTGTTCGCCCAGGGACAGCGACTTCCAGTGGACGTTCGCGCCCTTGGCGCACCAGTCGGCGCGCAGCTGCCTGCCGACCGCGTAGGGGATGAGCTCGTCGATCACCCCGTGGTAGAGGTACACGGGGTGCCGCGGGGCGTGGGTGCCGAGGGTGGAGGCGCGCAGGGCGCGCTGCCAGTCCGGTGCGTCCAGCGGGTTCCTGACCGTCACGTCGGATATGCGCTTGAAGAGGCCCGCGACGGTGTTGATCACCACGCAGTGCTTCTTCATGTAGGCGACATGGGAACGGCCCTTGTCGTTGAGGTAGGTGTCGAGGCGGAGTTCGGGGTGGGCGGCGTCGTGGCCGGCGGCGGCCATGAGGAGGAAGCCGGCGCCGATGCCGCCGTCGTTGTGGTCCGCGGTCTTCAGCAGGTCGGCCGGCACGCCGCCGCTGGCGGTGCCCCGCACGTCCAGTTCGGGGGCGTAGGAGTCGTGGAGTTCGGCCGCCCAGCCACTGGCCTGGCCGCCCTGGGAGTAGCCCATGATGCCGACCGGCGACGCCGGGCCGAGCCCGGCCTGCGGCAGCCGCTGGGCCGCGCGCGCCGCGTCGAGGACGGCGTGGCCCTCGGCGGGCCCGACGGCGTAGGTGTGGTCGCCGGGGGTGCCCAGGCCCTCGTAGTCGGTGACCGCCACGGCCCAGCCGCGCAGCGTCAGCTGCTGGATGAGGTTGGCCTCCAGGGTCGTGCCGTACGGGAAGCCCGCGGAGGGCGCGCAGGCGTCGCCGAGGCCGACGGTGCCGACGGCGTACGTGACCAGGGGACGCGGGCCCGTCCGGCCGTCCTGGGGGACGATGACGGTGCCGGAGACCACGTTCGGGGTGCCCTCGGCGGTGGTGGAGCGGTAGGTGATGTGCCACGCCTTGGTGCGGGTGGGCTGACCGGGCAGGGGGTGGAAGGAGGTGGGGGCGGCGGTGACGATGTCGCCGGGGGCGCCGGCCGGCTGCCCGGCGGCACGGGCGGCGGACGTGGTGCCGTTCGCCAGGCCGAACGAGACGGCCAGCGCGGCGAGCGCGGCGAAGGCTCTGGTGCGCAGGTGCATGGGCTCTCCCAACTGTCCCGTGGTGCTCCAGCGGTTCGGGCCGACGCTAATGACCGGCCGGTAAGCGGGTGCTGACCGGGAAGCTCAGCTTCGTTGACCGTGGAGCCGGTACGCCCCCGGAGTCATACCCGTCCAGCGGCGGAACGCCCGGTGGAAGGCGGTGTCCTCGGAGAAGCCCAGCCGGGCCGCGAGCTGGGCGATCGGCTCCCGGCCCTCCGCCAGGCCGGTGATCGCCGCGTCGCGCCGTACCTGGTCCTTGAGCCGCCGGTAGGAGGTCCCTTCCTCCTGCAGCCGCCGCCGCAGCGTGGCCGGGCTGACCGCCAGCCGCGCCGCCAGCTGGGCCACTTCCGGCAGCCGGGCCGGCCGGCCCTCGCCCAGTGAGCGCAGCAGGGCGTGGCGCACCTGCTCGGCCACCGTCGTGCCGTACTCGCGCCGGCTCAGCAGGCCCGCGGGGGCCTGCCGCAGCAGCTCGCCGAGGCCCTCCTCGTCGCGGACGACGGGCGCGGCCAGCCACCGCGCGTCGAAGCCGGCCGCCGCCGTGGGGGACGGCCTCGCCCCGCACCGCACCGGGCAGCCGAACATCAGCGGGTACTCCGCCGCGTACGGCGGGGCGGGGTGGGCGAAGCGGGCCCAGCGCAGCGGGATCCGCCGTCCGATCAGCCAGCCCGCCAGCCGGTGCCAGAGCGTCATCATGCACTCGGCGAGGAAGGCGCCCTCGGGGTGGCCGTGCAGGTCGTTGCGGACGGCGAACACCGCCTCGCCGCCCTGCCGTTCGAGTCCGAGGTCCGGGCCGCCGGGGAAGAGGCCGTAGAAGCGCACCGCCCGCTCCAGCGCCGCGCCCAGGTCGGGGCAGGCGAGGCACGTGCAGCACATCATGGCGAACGTGCCGGGCCGGCTGGGCGCCGCTCCCAGGCCGAGGAACTCGTCGCCGGTGGCCCGGTGCAGGCCGCGCACCAGCCGCGCGAACTGCTCGGCCGTCACCTGCGCCGTGTCGTCCCCGAGCAGCAGCGGCGGGATGCCCGCGCCCTGCAGCAGGGGCACGGTGTCGAGGCCGAGCCGCCGCGCGCCGCCGAGCGCGGCCCGCAGGTGGTGCACGGTGATCCCCGGGCTGCCCATGTCCTGCACGGTAACCCCCGCTGAGCGCCCGGGTCAGCGGTGCTGACGATTCCGGTCATCCCGGTGGGGCGGGCGCGCTTCGTAGCGTCGGGGGAGGCTCACCCGGGGAGGCATGATGCGGCAACGGCCCGACACCTTGGCCGAGTTCACCGAATGGACCGCTGACCAGTACGGGGCGCTGCCCGCGCTGCGCCACCGCGCGCGGGAAGGCGACCGGGGCTGGGTGGAGACGGGCTACGACCGGCTGCGCGAGACCGTACGGGCCGCCGGGCGCGGTCTGATCACGCTGGGGGTGCGCCCGGACGACCGGGTGGCGATCCTCGCGGAGACCCGGCCGGAATGGACGTACGCCCACTTCGCGGTGCTGGCCGCCGGGGCGGTCGTGGTGCCGGTCTACCCGACGGCCGGCGAGGCCGAACTGGCCTGGGTGCTCGGCGACTCGGGCGCCTCGGTCGTCATCTGCGAGAACGCCGCGCAGGCGGTACGGGTGGAGGCGGTGCGGCCGAAGCTGCCGGCGCTGCGGCACGTGGTGCTCATCGACGACGACGGCCCCGTCCACGACCCTGGCGCGCTCGTCCTCGGGCGGCTGCCGGCCCAGGTGCCGCTGGAGGAGCTGCTCGGGCGCGCCGCGGCCCGCCGCCCCGAGGACCTGTGCACCGTCATCTACACCTCGGGCACCACCGGCCTGCCCAAGGGCTGCTGCCTCACGCACGGCAACATCGTCGCCAACCAGGACGCGACCGCCCACCTCACCGAGGGCGGCCCCGGCGACACCACGTACCTCTACCTGCCGCTCGCCCACGTCCTCGGCATGCTGATCGAGCTCACCGCGCTGCGCCGCGGCGGCACGCTGTGCTACTTCGGCGGCCGGGTCGAGGACGTCGTCGGCGAGCTGGCCGAGGTCCGGCCCACCCACCTGCCGTCGGTGCCCCGGCTCTTCGAGAAGGTGCACGCCATGGTCGTCTCCCGTGCCGAGGCGCGGGGGCCGGGCGGCCCGGAGCGGCTGGCCGCCGCCGTCCGCGCGGGGCTGGCGGTCGCGGAGCTGCGCGCGCGGGGCGAGGAGCCGGCCGGTCCGCTGCGGGCGGCGTGGGAGGAGGCGGAGGCGAGCCTGTTCGCCCCCGTGCGGGCGGTCTTCGGGGGCCGGCTGCGGTGGGCGCTGACCGGGGCCGCGCCCATCGCGCCGCAGACCCTGGACCTGCTGCGGGCCTGCGGCGTCGCGGTCTTCGAGGGGTACGGCATGACCGAGTCGTCGGGGGTCATCACCCTCAACCACCGGGGCGCGGTCCGCCACGGGACGGTGGGGCGGGCGGTGGACGGGTGCGAGGTGCGGATCGCGGAGGACGGGGAGGTGTACGCGCGGGGGCCGGGCGTCTTCGCCGGCTACCACGGCAACCCGGCCGCGACGGCGGAGGCGCTGGACGCGGACGGCTGGCTGCACACCGGCGACATCGGCACCCTGGACGCGGACGGCTACCTCAGCATCACCGGCCGCAAGAAGGATCTGATCATCACGTCGAGCGGCAAGAACCTCGCCCCGGCGCCGGTGGAGTTCGCGCTCCAGCACTCCCGCTGGATCTCCCGGGCCGTCATGATCGGCGACCGGCGCCCGTACCCGGTGGCGCTGCTCACGCTGGACGCGCAGGAGGTCGCGGCGTGGGCCGCCCGGGAGGGGGTGGAGCCGGGGGAGGCGGGGCTCGCCCGGCACCCGGCCGTCCGGGAGCTGTGCCGGGAGGCGGTGGAGGCGGCCAACGAGCAGGTGGCCCGGCCGTCCCGCATCCGTGCGTTCACCGTCCTGGAGGAGGACTTCGGCGTCGGGAACGGGACGCTCACGCCCACGCTCAAAGTCCGGCGGGCGGCGATCAACGAACGTTATGCCGCGGAAATCGATGCGTTGTACGAACGGGAGCGATAAATGGTTCGGCAGTGAAACCAGTTTCCCCGTGATCCCGGCCGGAAAAGCCGGAAAGGCGACGTGAGGGCCGGGTGCGGTCCGGAAAAAGGCAGGAGCCCTGCCTTCCGCCGAAGCGGAAGGCAGGGCTCCTTGGGTACAGCACATCAGCCGCGATCGGCTGGGCGTCGCACCGGAAGGATCCGAGGATCAGACCGGGGTGACGTTCTCCGCCTGCGGGCCCTTGGGGCCCTGCGTGACGTCGAAGTTGACCTGCTGGTTCTCCTCGAGGGAGCGGAAGCCAGAGGCGTTGATCGCGGAGTAGTGGACGAAGACGTCGGGGCCCCCGCCGTCCTGGGCAATGAAGCCAAAGCCCTTTTCAGCGTTGAACCACTTCACGGTTCCGGTAGCCATAAGCCCTCCTTGGGCCAAAGGGTTGCCCTGCTCCAGAACCTGCGAGAAGTCTGAAAACTACAAAAGCCTGCGGGGTCACATGCTCCGCAGGCTCTGTACTGCAAGGGAAACCAAACTGCAACTTGCGGCGAGCCTAGCACGCGATGTTCTCGCGCGGAAGGAGTCGAAGATCACGCCCAGGGCGGGTTTTCCGGCCCTTCCCACGGGAAAAGATCGCTGGTCGGGCTCGAATCGGCGGGACCCCGGCCCAGCAGCCCCCGGACGCCGGGGCTAGCCTCCGGATGTGGACAATTCAGCCTCAGATGCAGCGATCGCCGTCGACGCGGCCCGGCGGTTCAGCTCCCGTCCCCGCGTCGGCCACATCCAGTTCCTCAACTGCCTGCCCCTCTACTGGGGTCTCGCCCGGACCGGCACGCTGCTCGATCTGGATCTGACCAAGGACACCCCCGAGAAGCTCAGCGAACAGCTGATCCGGGGAGAGCTCGACATCGCCCCCGTCACCCTCGTGGAGTTCCTCCGCAACGCCGACGACCTCGTCGCCCTGCCGGACATCGCCGTCGGCTGCGACGGCCCCGTCATGTCGTGCGTGATCGTCTCGCAGGTGCCGCTCGACCGGCTGGACGGGGCCAGGGTCGCGCTCGGCTCCACCTCGCGCACCTCGGTGCGGCTGGCGCAGCTGCTGCTCGCCGAGCGCTACGGAGTGACGCCGGACTACTACACCTGCCCGCCCGACCTCGGCGCGATGATGCAGGAGGCGGACGCGGCGGTGCTCATCGGCGACGCCGCCCTGCGGGCCTCGCTGCACGAGGCGCCCCGGCTCGGCCTGGAGGTCCACGACCTCGGGCAGATGTGGAAGGACTGGACGGGCCTGCCGTTCGTCTTCGCCGTGTGGGCGGCCCGCCGCGACTACCTGGCGCGCGAGCCGCACATCGTGGCCAAGGTGCACGAGGCGTTCCTGGCCTCCCGAGACGTGTCCCTGCAGGAGGTCACCAAGGTCGCCGAGCAGGCGGCCCGCTGGGAGGCGTTCGACGCCGGCCTGCTGGAGCGCTACTTCACCACCCTCGACTTCCGCTTCGGCCCGGACCAGCTGGCCGGCGTGGCCGAGTTCGCCCGGCGCACCGGCCCCACGACGGGCTTCCCCGCCGACGTGCACGTGGAACTGCTGAAGCCCTGACCCCTCCGGGGAGGGATCAGGGCTTCGTGCGTCCGGCAGGGCGGCGCCGGGCTCCCGTGGAACCACCGGGGTCCGGCGGACGGCCCCGCCGTCGGCCGCGTCAGGAGGCGGGCGGGCGTCAGGAGGAGGGCGTCGGGCCTTCCATGTGCTGGCTGATGTACTGGATCAGCCCCTCGCCCATGTTCGGCACGTAGGTCTTGGCATTGTGCTTGCCGCCGGGGATCTCCCGCAGCATCGTGTGCACCGGGCCCTTGCCGTACTGCGCCTGGAACTTCTTGACCTGGCTCATCACGATCGGCGGCTCGGCCGTGCCCACCTGGAAGGCGACGTAGACGTCCGGGCCCTTGGTGTCGATCAGCCGCTTGGCCAGCACCTCGGGGTTGTTCTCGGCCATCTCCTGCTCGTGCCCCTTCCACAGGGGGGAGTCCGGGACGATGTCCGGGCCGGAGGCGATCACGGCCTTGAACTTGTCCGGGTGCTTCAGCACGGCCTTGAAGCCCGCGAAGCCACCGGAGGAGGAACCCATGAAGCACCAGCCGTCACGCGACTTCAGGGTACGGAAGTTCTGCTTGACCAGGTCCGGCACGTCCTCCGTCAGCCAGGTGCCCATCTTGGCCTGGCCGGGGATGTCACTGCCGTCGTAGTAGTGCTTGTCGTCCGGGTTCAGCACCGGCATCGCCAGGATGAAGGGCAGGCTCTTGCCCTCCTGCGACCACTTGCTGATGCTCTGCTGGAGGCCGAGGTCGGTGCCCATCCAGTAGTTGTTCGGGTAGCCGGGGCCACCGGGCAGCGCGATCATGACCGGGAAGCCGCTCTTCGCGTACTTCGGGTCCTTGTACTGCTTGGGGGCCCAGACCCAGACCTTGCCCTTGAAGCCGGACTTCGGGCCCTCCAGGGTGACGACGCCGATCTCCGTGCCGTCGCCCAGCGTGTTCGCGTTCTTGAACGGGGCGGCCGGGCCCGTCGGCATCAGCGTCTTGGAGTCGCCGGACTTCTCGCCGCTCGTCCCGCCGGCCTGGCCGCCACCCTTGTTCTCGCCCTGGCCGAAGCTGACCGGGTCGCCCTTGGTGGAGAACGGACCGAACTCGAGGTACTTCATGACGCCGCCGGCGATCAGGCCCAGCACGGCTATGGACGCGACGATGATCGTCCACTTCTTGGCGCGGGAAGCGCGCTGCCGGCCCTGGGACTGGTACGACCCGTTGGGCGGGTAGTCGCCGTGGTCCCCGGGGTCGCCGTAGGCGCCGGGGCCGCCGAAGCCGCCACCGGGGTGGGACTGCTGCTGGTAGCCGGGCGGAGGCGGCGGGTAACCGCCGCTCTGCTGCCGGTATCCCCCGTTGGGCTGGTAGCCCCCGTTGGGTTGGTGCGTCATCGCGTCGCTCCGGATGATGCTGCTGCCCCGAAGGACATGACGGTTTGTTCCGTCCTAGTGGATGGGCAAATCAGGGTGCGGGGTTCCTGAGAGGCCCCGTGAATTGAGTCATAGGCTCGAATTCGGGGCCGGAAGGCCCCCTTCCAGGGGGAGGCGAAAGGCCCGATGCAGCCCTTGTCGGAGGAAGATCCGCAGGTCATAGGCGCGTACCGGCTGCTGGGCAGACTCGGTGCGGGTGGCATGGGCCGGGTGTACCTGGGGCGGAGCGCCGGCGGCCGTACCGTCGCCGTCAAGGCCGTACATCCGCATTTCGCCCTCGATGAGCAATTCCGTGCGCGCTTTCGCCGGGAGGTCGAATCGGCCCGGCGGGTCGGCGGGGCGTGGACCGCGCCCGTCCTGGACGCGGACCCCGAGGCGCGCGTGCCGTGGGTGGCGACGGGCTATGTGGCGGGCCCCTCGCTCACCCAGGCCGTCGCCGACGTGGGCCGGCTGCCGGAGCGGACGGTGCGGGCGCTGGGCGCGGGCCTCGCGGAGGCGCTGGCGGCGGTGCACGCGCTGGGGCTGGTGCACCGCGACGTGAAGCCGTCGAACGTGCTGCTGGCCCTCGACGGCCCCCGCCTGATCGACTTCGGCATCGCCCGGGCCACGGACGGCACCGCGTCCCTGACCTCCACCGGCGTCTCGATCGGCTCGCCGGGCTACATGGCGCCCGAGCAGATCCTGGGCCGGGACGTGACGGGCGCGGCGGACGTCTTCTCACTGGGCGCGGTCCTGACGTACGCGGCCACGGGCGAACCGCCCTTCACCGGGGACAGCTCGGCGGCCCTGCTCTACAAGGTCGTGCACGAGGAGCCGGTGCTGGGCCCGGGCCTGGCGGGCCCGCTGCGCGAGCTGGCCGCGGCCTGCCTGGCCAAGCCCCCGGCGGACCGCCCGTCCCCGGCGGAGGTGGCCCGCCGCCTCGCCGCGACGGAGGGCGCGGACGGCCTCGTACGCTCCGGCTGGCTGCCGGCGCCCCTGGTCGAGCGGGTCAGCCGGCAGGCGGTGGAGCTCTTGGACCTGGAGGCGAGCGGCCCGCCACTGACGCGGCCCGACGGGCCGGGGGCGGGGCCGGGGCCGGGGCGGTCGGCGCCGGGCTTCGGGCCTCTTCCGCAGGGGGCCGCCGCGGACTTCGTTCCGTCTTCGTCGGGGGACGACCCCGGCCGGGTGCCCGGGCAGGGGCGGGGGGCCGCCGCGGACTTCGTTCCGTCTCCGTCGGGGGGCGACCCCGGCCGGGTGCCCGGGCAGGGGCGGGGGGCCGCCGCGGAATTCGTATCGTCTCCGCCGGGGGCGGGCAGGGCGTCGGAGGGGCGTCCGGGGCGGCGGCCCGGGTGGTGGCGGAAGGCTGCCGGGGGTGGCGAGGGGGCGGTGCCCCCGGGGCCCGAGCCGGTTGCCACCGAACCCGACGGGAGGCGCGACGGCAGGCGCATCGCACTGTCCGTCGGCGCGTCGGCCGGCTCCGCCGGGCGCCGCGGCCGGCGCGTCGGCTGCACGCTCGTGCTGACCGTCGCGGGCACCCTGGCGGCCGCCACGACGGCGCTGTTCGTCTTCGACGTGCTGCCCGGCGGCGAGCGGGGCGCGCCCGAGGCGGGGAAACCGGCCGCGACCCCCTCGCCGCCCTCCACCGGCAGCACCGCCGCACCGAACCCGGGCCCGGGCGAGCCCCGTGCCACCGTCCCGCAGGCGTTCCTCGGCACCTGGACGGGCTCCGTCGTCCAGTCCGACGGCACCGCCAACGGCACGATGACGAGCACCGTCACCGCCGGCGGCAAGGACGCCTACGTCGTGCGCACGAGCTATTCGATCCTCGGCGTCATGGAGTGCCGCGCCAAGGCGAAGCTGCTCTCGGCCACCAGCAGCAGGATCACTCTGGAAGAGGTCACCGACGGTGAGAAGCAGGCCCTCTGCACGGGCGCGAAGGCGACCGTGACGTACACGCTCGCCCCGGGCGGCAAGCTCGCCTTCACCTCCGACGACCCCGGTGGCGGCCGGCCCACCGCGACCCTCACCAGGACCGGCGGCTGACCGTCCGGGCCCGAACGTCCGCTCCCCGGCCCGGTCTCCGGCCCGCCAAGAGCCCTCGCGTAGGCTGGGCCGGTATTCGCATACCCCCTCCGAAGGGACGCCCGGTGACCGAGAACGCCGACCTTCAGTTGGTCCTCGACCGTGCCGCAGCCGGTGGCCGGATCACCCCGGAGGAGGCGCTCGACCTCTACCGGTCCGCCCCGCTGCACGCCCTGGGCGCCGCCGCCGACGCCGCGCGCCGCAAGCGCTACGCCGGCACCGAGCACATCGCGACGTACATCATCGAGCGCAACATCAACTACACGAACTCGTGCGTCACGGCGTGCAAGTTCTGCGCCTTCTTCGCCCCGCCGAAGAGCGACAAGGTCTGGACCCGGCCGCTGGACGACATCCTGCGCCGCTGCGCGGAGACCGTCGAGCTGGGCGGCACGCAGATCATGTTCCAGGGCGGTCACCACCCCGAGTACGGCGTGGAGTACTACGAGGAGCACTTCTCGGCGATCAAGAAGGCGTTCCCGCAGCTCGTCATCCACTCCCTCGGTGCCTCCGAGGTCGAGCACATGTCGCGCATCTCGGGCGTCTCGGCCGAGGAGGCCATCCGCCGCATCCACGCCGCCGGCCTGGACTCCTTCGCCGGCGCCGGCGCCGAGCTGCTGCCGGAGCGGCCGCGCAAGGCCATCGCGCCGCTGAAGGAGTCCGGCGAGCGCTGGCTGGAGATCATGGAGCTCGCCCACACCCTGGGCGTCGAGTCGACCTCCACCATGCTGATGGGCACCGGCGAGACCAACGCCGAGCGCATCGAGCACCTGCGCATGATCCGTGACGTGCAGGACCGCACGGGCGGCTTCCGCGCCTTCATCCCGTACACCTACCAGCCGCAGAACAACGTGCTGAAGGGCCGGACGCAGGCCACCGTCTTCGAGTACCTGCGGATGATCGCCGTCGCCCGCCTGTTCCTCGACAACGTGGCCCACATCCAGGGCTCGTGGCTGACGGTCGGCAAGGAGGCGGGCCAGCTCTCGCTGCACTACGGCGCGGACGACCTGGGCTCGGTGATGCTGGAGGAGAACGTCGTCTCCTCGGCCGGCGCCCGGCACCGCTCCAACCGCATGGAGCTCATCGACCTCATCCGCAAGGCGGGCCGCGTCCCCGCGCAGCGCGCGACGACGTACGAGCACCTGCTGGTGCACGACGACCCGGCGAACGACCCGGTCGACGACCGCGTCGTCTCGCACCTGTCGTCGACCGCGATCGAGGGCGGCACGGCGCACCCGGAGCTGAAGATCGTCGAGGCGAGCTGACGGGCGGAACGGTCAGGACGGACGGACGATGTCCACGGTCCACCGCGTCCGTGCGGTCCGGCTGACGGAGGACGGCGAGCTCCTGTCGGCGCCCGGCGGCTACGCCGTCGCCGTTTCCGGCAGCCGCATCACGGCGATCGGTTCGTACGAGCAGGTGCGTGCGGCAGCCGGCGAGCACGCGCGCGTGCGCGAGTGGGACGGCGTCCTGACGCCGGGCCGGTACGAGCCGTCCGCCGCCGCGTACCTGGAGGCCGCGTACCACCCGGACCCCCGCGAGGCGGACGCCCTGGGCGCCGAGCCCCTGACCGGGGCGGCTCTCGCGGCACTGGAGATGACGGACACCCGCTGGGGCCACAGCGCCCGGCGCGGTGTGCAGCGGCTGCTGGCGGCGGGGACGACGGCCCTGTCCGGACCGTTCGCGCGGGCTGCGGTGCGGACGGCCGTCGCGCGGTCGGGCATCCGGGTGCTGCCGCCCGCGGCGCAGCCCGGGGCACTGACGGTGTCCGGGCCGGCCGACTTCGCGGTGTTCGCGGACGACGGCGGGGCGCTGGTGACGGTCCTCGACGGGCGCCTGGTGTTCAGGCGCCGCTGAGACGGCGGCGCGGGAGCCCGTTCATTACTTCGGGTGACGCTACCGTCGTATATGGGACCGCGATCCGCATCCGCGTCCACACTCGCGTCCATGGGAGCAGTGATGACTATCAGTCGGCCTGGAGTACCTGCCACGCCGGACAACTGGATGTTCCCGCCTGGCGATGGCTGGAGCTTCGACCAGGTGAAGGAACTGGAGCTGCCCTTCGACTGGGAACTCGTGGACGGAGCGATCGTGGTTCGGGGGCAGACGAAGCTGTGGCACGACGTCGTGCGGGACGGGCTGTCCCGTCGGCTCGCGGACGCGGCACCCGCACGGTACGGGGTCAATGTCGAGCGTTGCGTCATGCTGGCCGAAGATCATGTCCGAAAGCCCGACGTGACCGTGTTCGACGTGACTGGATTGGACCTTTTCTCCGCTGAGTGCACCCCTGTCGACAAGCTGAAGCTAGCGGTGGAAGTGGTTTCGAGGGGCTCCAGGAGCGATGACCGCATCCGCAAGCCTGTGCTGTACGCCGAAGCCGGGGTGCCCTGCTACTGGCGTATCGAGCTGGAGGAGGACCGGCGACTCGCCGTTCACGAGTTCTGGCTGCCGGTCGGGGAGCGGTCCTACATCCCCGCGCCCTTGCACCCTGTGCACCGGGAGAAGCTGGTCACGGACCTGCCGTTCCCTCTGGAGATCGATCTGACGGCACTGCTCCAGCTCTGAACGACGGCAGGATCGCCACCGTCAGTGATCCGTAAGGACCACATCGCCGCACGTCAGGACCCCATCAAGGGGAGCCGCCCCCACCCCTTCCACCCGGCAGGATGAACGACGCGGGGACGGCCGCTTCGGTCGTCCCGCGGTGCGAGGTGGAGGGCCCAGTCGTGCAGACGGGCCGCAGGGACGCGCACTGCCGGCAGGTAAGCCGTGTTGCCGAGGGGGCGACGGGCAGGGGGCCGGCAGTCCTCGGGGTGGGGGCCCACAGGAGCGAGCGCAGTCGGCACCGCAGGGCGACCGGTCCTTCCCGGGCGAGCCGTCCCCGTCCAAAGCCCCGCAGGGGAGCCGTGGGGACCGTGGTGAACAATGGGGTCGTGACCCGAGCATCCCTGGACAAGCAGCCGCATGAAGTCGCCGCGATGTTCGACGACGTGGCGGCGAAGTACGACCTGACCAACGACGTCATCTCGCTCGGCCAGGCCCGCCTGTGGCGCAAGGCCGTGGCGCAGGCCGTCGCCGCCCGCCCGGGACAGAAGGTCCTCGACCTCGCCGCCGGCACCGGCACCTCCTCGCTGCCCTTCGTCGCCGACGGCGCGTACGTCGTGCCGTGCGACTTCTCCCTCGGCATGCTGCGCGAGGGCAAGAAGCGCAACCCCTGGCTGCCGCTGACCGCCGGGGACGCCACGAAGCTGCCCTTCGCGGACGACGTGTTCGACGCCGTCACCATCTCCTTCGGGCTGCGCAACGTCCAGGAGACGGACACCGCGCTGCGCGAGCTGCTGCGCGTGACCAAGCCGGGCGGGCGCGTGGTGATCTGCGAGTTCAGCCAGCCCACGTGGGAGCCGTTCCGCACGGTCTACACCGAGTACCTGATGCGCGCCCTGCCGCCGATCGCCCGCACGGTCTGCAGCAGCCCGGACGCGTACGTCTACCTCGCCGAGTCGATCCGCGAGTGGCCCGACCAGCCTGCGCTCGCCGCCCGGCTGCAGCAGGCCGGCTGGTCGAAGGTCGCGTGGCGCAATCTGACGGGTGGCGTCGTCGCGCTGCACCGCGGCACCAAGCCGCTTAACGCCTGAATCCCGTAAATCCCGGACGGGGCGCGCTTATTGCGCGTCTCGCTGTTGTCATGGCCCGGCTCCCGGACATCGGTACGATCTTGGTTTTCCACAGCCCAGATCAAGCCGAGTTCCGGAGGCCCTATGCCCTCGTTCTGTCCCGCCTGTGGTTCCGAGTTCGTGCCTCAGGCGCGCTTCTGCATGAAGTGCGGCAAGGAGCGGCCGGAGGCGGAGGGGGCTGCCGCGGCGGCGACCGCGGGCGGTGCCGGTGCGGCCGCGTCCGCGGCGCCCGCGATGCCGTCCGCACCGCCGTCACGTCCGCCGGCCGTTCCGCCTGCCGTCGCTCCGCCCGGCGTTCACCCGGCGGCCGGGCCACCGGCTGCTCCGCCGCCGCCGTTCGCCCCGCCGGGGCCCGGGTACGCCCCCGGCCACGCCCCGTACGCCCCGCCCTCGCGCGGGACGCTGTTCCTGCGCCGGGCCTTCGGCGGCGACTGGGCGGGTTCGGCGAAGGCGGCGGCCTGGCCGACGGGTCTGCTGCTGGTCCTCGCGCTCGCGATATCGCTGCCGTCCCCCGACGGCTACGAGGAGGCCGGGCTCACCAACTGGTCCGACCGTTTCCAGGTCGTCATCGCCCTGCTGCTGCAGGGCCTGGGCGCGAGCCTGGACGTGGAGATGCGCAGTGGCGGCAGCCTGCTGTCGCTGTTCGTGCGGGGCAGCGGTTCGCTGTCCTTCTGGCCGCTGACCATCACCGCCCTGTGGGCGGGGGCCGTGGCCGTCGGCGCCCGGCGACTGCGCCGCTCGCGTCCCGCCGGTAGCGGCGGCGGCGCGGAGGCCACGCTGCGGATCGCGCTGCTGAACGCGGCGGTCGTGCTGGTCCTGGGCCTCTGCGGGCAGCCGGACCTCGACATGGTGACCGTCTCCACCACCCCTGTGCTTGCCGCCCTGTTCGCGGGCGCGCTGGCGGGTGCGGTGAGCGGCGCGGTGCTGTGCCGCGAGGAGGCGGCCGCGCGTCTGGGCGCCGGCGCACGGGTGGCCGTACGGGCGTGGGGCACCGCGCTGCGCGCCCTGGGGCTGTCGGTCGCGCTGTGCGGCCTGATCGTGTTCGTGGTCATCGCCGCGCACCCCGACGAGGCGGGCGACTGGGCATGGGCCGGGGCGCTGCCCTTCCTGATCAACCTCGGCCTCATGGCGCTCGGTCTGTCCTGGGGCGCGGGTGTGGAGGGCTCCAACACCGAGCAGGGCCGGCACAAGAGCGACACCCTGGGCCTCACCGAGCTCGGTGACATGGCGGGCGGCTGGGCCCAGGCCGGCGCCGTGCTGGTGGGCATCGCGTGCGCGGTGATCCTGGCCGTACTGGCCGCACGCCGCTCGGCGGACCGGGTGGAGCAGGCGCTGTCGGGCGTGTTCTTCCTGGCGACGCTGTGGCTGCTGTCGTTCTTCTCCGGCGGCGCGATGGAGATGACGAGCGGCACGTCGTTCTCGTACCGCTCGCGCGGCATGGAGGGCGAGGTCGCGACGAACGCGGGCGAACTCCTGCTGTTCGGCCTCCTGTGGACGGCAGGAGCGATCCTCCTGTCCGCCGCCCTTGGCCGCCCCCGCGGCACGGCTGTCCTGCCCCACCCGCCGATGCCGGCTGCGCCGGCGTCCGTACCGATGGCGCCGGGCACGGCGCCCGGCGCCGCCGCGTCGCCGGTGCCGGCCCGGCCGGCCGTACCGCCGGCCCACCCCGGGCCGGCTGCGCCGACCACCGCGCCCCTCCCCGCAGCCGTACCCCCGGTGGCTCCGGCCCCGCAGTCGGCGCCTGCTGCGCCGCCCGCGGGTGCGGTGAACGCAGCCGGCCAGCAGCCGGGCAGCGCCTCGGCCCCTGCCGGGGCGACCGCCCCCCAGTCGGCGCCTGCTGCGTCGCCCACGGGTGCGGTCAGTGCAGCCGGCCAGCAGCCGGGCGGTGCCTCGGCTCCCGCCGGGACGCCCGCCCTTGCCGGGACGCCCGCTCCGCAGTCGGTGCCTGCAGCGTCGCCCACGGGTGCGGTCAGTGCAGCCGGCCAGCAGTCCGGTGGCGCCTCGGCCCCCGCTGGGACGCCCGCCCTTGCCGGGGCGACCGCCCCCCAGTCGGCGCCCGCCGCGTCGCCCACGGGCGCGGTCAGTGCAGCCGGCCAGCAGTCCGGTGGCGCCTCGGCCCCCGCTGGGACGCCCGCCCAGCAGCCCGCCCTTGCCGGGGCGACCGGCCCGCAGTCGGCGCCTGCTGCGTCGCCCACGGGTGCGGTCAGTGCAGCCGGCCAGCAGTCCGGTGGCGCCTCGGCTCCCGCTGGGACGCCCGCCCAGCAGCCCGCCCCTGCCGGGGCCACCGCCCCGCAGCCCGCGCACGCCGCCTCCGCGGCGCCCGCTGCCTCCACCCCCTCCGCCCTCGACCCGGCGGCCGGTCGGCAGCTCGCCCCCGGGACCCTCGCGGGGACCGTTGCCGGGGCTCCCGCCGGGACCGCCCCCGGAACCCCCGCCGGGACCGCCCCCGGAACCCCCGCCGGGGCCTTCGGCCCCACTGCCTCCGCCTCCGCCCCCACCCCCACCCCCTCCGCCCTCGCCGGGGTCACCGCTCAGCAGCCGGTGCTGCCCCCGCAGGCCATCGGCGCCGCCGGGGCCGGGGCCGGTGCCGGAAAGCCGGTGCGGGCCGGGAGTCGGGTGTTGATGTGGGTGGCCATCGGGCTGGCGGCCTTTCTTGTCGGGGGCGTCGGTACCGCCGGAGTGATGCTCCTGCAGGAGCGCGACGCGAAGGACAGTGCCAAGGACCCGGCCGCCTCCGCCTCGCCGCAGGCCCCGCAGCAGGGGCCGGCGCCTTCGGGCGCCCCGTCGGGCTCCCCGGCTCCGTCCGCCTCCGCCTCCGCCGCCAGGCCCCGCCCGCCCCAGGGCGAGCCCCCCAAGGGCTACCAGCGGATGACCTCCCCCGAGGGCTTCTCCCTCGCCGTGCCCGAGTACTGGCAGCGCGAGAACCGCGGCAACAACCAGATCGACTACCACGGCCCCACCGGCCCCGGCCAGATCCGCATCGGCATCGGGCCGAGCGGCGGCAAGTCGTCGTACGACCACTTCCAGGAGATGGAGAAGCAGGTCTCCGCGCAGGAGGAGTACCGGCAGCTCAAGATGACGGCCAACACTTTCATGGGCCGTCCGGGCGCCCTGTGGGAGTGGACCTGGAAGGACAAGAACGGCGAGGTCATGCACGCCCTGAACCAGGCGTACGTGGACGAGAGCGGCAAGGAGTACGCGATCATGTTCTCCGAGCGCGAGCGCTTCTACCCGGAGGCCCGCAAGATCTTCGACACCGCCCTGCAGTTCTGGTGGGTCGGCCCGTACGACGTGCGCTGACCCCTCCGGCCGCGTACGGCAACGGGCCGGGCCGGGCCGGAGCAGCCGGCCGGCAGACGGCCGGCAGACGGGAACGGCAGACGGGAACGGACGGGAACGGCGGTCGCCGACCTTCCGTTCCCGTCCGGCTCATAGACTCGGCGGCGACCAGTCCCTCGCCGAACGGGAGAGCCGCCGTGACCGAGTCCCCTACCGAACACAGCGCTGATGTGATCGTCGTCGGGGCCGGCCCGTCCGGCTCGACGACCGCGTACTACCTGGCCAAGGCCGGCCTCGACGTCCTCCTCCTGGAGAAGACGGCCTTCCCGCGCGAGAAGGTGTGCGGCGACGGCCTCACCCCGCGCGCCACCAAGCAGCTCGTGGCCATGGGCATCGACGTCTCCGAGGAAGCCGGCTGGCTGCGCAACAAGGGCCTGCGCATCATCGGCGGCGGTGTCCGCCTGGAGCTCGACTGGCCGGAGCTGGCCTCCTTCCCGGACTACGGACTGGTCCGCAAGCGCGACGACTTCGACGAGCAGCTCGCCCAGCAGGCCGTGAAGGCCGGCGCCCGGCTGTACGAGCGCTGCAACGTCGGCGCCCCCGTCGTCGACGACCGCACCGGCCGCATCACCGGCGTCGAGGCGAAGCTGGGCGAGGAGAAGACCCCGGTCACGTTCCGCGCGCCGCTCGTCGTCGCCGCCGACGGCAACTCCTCCCGGCTCTCCCTCGGCATGGGCCTGCACCGCCGCGAGGACCGTCCGATGGGCGTGGCCGTCCGGACGTACTTCACCTCCCCGCGCCACGAGGACGACTACCTGGAGTCCTGGCTGGAGCTGTGGGACCGGCGCGGGCCCCAGGACCGGCTGCTCCCGGGCTACGGCTGGATCTTCGGCATGGGCGACGGCACGAGCAACGTCGGCCTCGGCGTCCTGAACACCTCCGCCTCCTTCAAGGAGCTGGACTGGCGGGAGATCCTCAAGGCGTGGTGCGCCTCGATGCCGGAGGACTGGGGCTACACCCCGGAGAACATGACCGGTCCCATCCGCGGTGCCGCCCTGCCCATGGCCTTCAACCGCCAGCCGCACTACACCCGCGGCCTGCTGCTGGTCGGTGACGCGGGCGGGCTCGTCAACCCGTTCAACGGCGAGGGGATCGCCTATGCGATGGAGTCCGGGCAGCTCGCCGCCGACGTGATCGTCCAGGCCCACGCCCGCGCCTCGCACGCCCAGCGGGAGCTGGCCCTCCAGCGCTACCCGAAGGTCCTCAAGGACACCTACGGCGGCTACTACACGCTCGGCCGGGCGTTCGTGAAGCTCATCGGCAACCCGAAGATCATGAAGCTGGCGGCCGACCGCGGGCTGACCCACCCGCTGCTGATGAAGTTCACGCTGAAGATGCTGGCCAACCTGACCGACCCGACGGGCGGCGACGCGATGGACCGCATCATCAACGGCCTGAGCAAGGTGGCGCCGCGCTCGTAGGGGTTCTTCGGGACCGAACGAAAGGATTCACCCTTTCGGGTAGCTTTCGCGTCGTTTCGGCGTGTTGGCTTTACGGAAGTAATGAGGGGAGTCCAGTTCCGTTTGGGTACGGAACGGGCTCGCGGTGAAGGACCTGTGAGGGCCCCGCACCCCGCCCGTCGCGCGAACGCCCCCGCGCGGCGGGCGGCCTCATGAGGGCGCGCACCGTCCCCCGCCTGCGCACTCGCGGCCCGGCCGGCCCGTGCGCGGCCCGACGGATTCGACCTCTGCCGAAGGGGTTTGCCCTGCCGCCCGGCCGCGCCCCAGACTCCACGTACCGGCACAGGGGGGACCGGGTGCCCGTGGACAACGGGGGTGGGCACCCGGCATGCCGAAGGGCCGCCGTCCCGAGCGGGGGGAACGGCGGCCCTTCCGTGTTCGTGTGCGCCGGGCGCACGCGCGTCACATGACGCGGACGGCACCCGTGGGCGGGGAGTAGCTCATGCTGCGCTCGACGATGCCCGTGCTCGGGTTCTGCGCGCCGATGAACTTGCCGCCGCCGATGTAGACGGCCACGTGGTACGCGCTGCCCGCGGAGCCCCAGTAGAGGATGTCCCCGACCTTGAGGTTGGAGGTCGACACCTGGGTGCCGGCGGTCGACTGGTCCTGCGAGACGCGCGGCAGGTCGATGCCGATCTGGCTGTAGGCCGCCATGACCAGGCCCGAGCAGTCGTAGGAGGACGGGCCGGTGGAGCCCATCACGTAGGCCTTGCCGACCTGGGCGCGCAGGAAGTTGACCAGCGCCGCGGAGCTGCCCGTGGCGGTGGAGGAGGACGAGGAGTCCGCGGTGGACTTCGTGCCCAGGGAGCCGCGCTCACTGTCGCGGGAGGCGCGGGCCTCGTCGGCCTCGCGCTTCTCCTTGGCCTTGCGCTCGGCCTCGGCCTTGCGCTCCGCCTCTTCCTTCGCCTTCTTGGCGTCGGCCTTGGCCTGGTCGAGGGCGTCCTCGACCTGTGCGCGGACCTGGTAGTCCACAGCGGTCTGCTGCGTGGCGACCGCGCTCTGCGCGATGGAGGCGGAGAGCTCCGCGTTGAACGCGGGCATCTCCGCAGTCGCCTCGGTGGGCTTCTCGGCGGTGGTGGCGGAAGCGGTGCCGGCCACGGCCAGGGTGCTGAGGACGCCACCGGCAACACCCGTGCGGACGACCCACGACTGGGTCGCGGGGCGACGGGGCTTCCGGTGGCTGGTTATGTGCGCGTTCGGGGACATGGACAACGGACTATCAGGCCGCGCAGGTTGAGTTCAAGATAAGTGACGTGCGTCACAATTGGCGTGGACGCGCCCAGAATCCGGGCCTCCGGGTCACGAGGGGGTCACGGCGCACGGTCCGGCCGCAAGGGCGATCAGGCGCCTCATCACGGCATTTGACGACCGTTCGGCTGCCGAGCGGACGTCTTATCACCTTTATGGTCCGCGCGTCGAGGCTACCCAGGAAAACCGGACCGCGAACCTCTCGGCGCGTGGCGGAACTCACGCAACGCCCGCCCCGCACGGGTCCGGACCCTCCCGCGGCCGGAGGTGCCCCGCGGGCGGCCGCCGCCCCAGGGAGAGGCCCCCCTTTATCAGTTGACGGATGATCACGCCAATTTGCCTGAACGCGCCATGGCTTGATAATGCCTCACCCGCTCCGGACCCCCTCCGACCAGCGTCCGAGCCTCGGAATGTCACCTCTAGTGATCACTCAACCGCTTCGCGTATGAAGATCACCGCTCATCCGACTTGATGATCGTTCGTCAGGTGGTGGAGATCACAAACGCGGTCGTGTTCGCCGTGTCGCAGATCACAGACCGACGGGCATAGGATGCAGTCGAACCGGGCTTGTGAACTGCCTCACATGCTGGTGATCTTCGCGCCACCCCGCGGAGCCGGCCGGCTCGCCGGCGAGGGGCGGTGGGCACGCCGCAGGGCCCGGTCAGCCAGCAGTCAGCGTCGACAGACTGGAAGGAGCGAGGAGCGGTGAACGCCTACGCGCCCATCCTCGTACTGGGAGCCCTCGGTGCAGGCTTCGCGATCTTTTCCGTGGTCATGGCATCGATCATCGGCCCCAAGCGGTACAACCGCGCCAAGCTCGAGGCGTACGAATGCGGCATCGAGCCGACCCCGCACCCGGCCGGTGGCGGTCGCTTCCCGATCAAGTACTACCTGACGGCGATGCTCTTCATCGTCTTCGACATCGAGATCGTCTTCCTCTACCCCTGGGCCGTCACCTTCGACTCCCTGGGGTTGTTCGGGCTCGTGGAGATGCTCCTCTTCGTGCTCACCGTTTTCGTCGCCTACGCCTACGTATGGCGTCGCGGCGGCCTGGAATGGGACTAGGGGGCGCGCCGACATGGGACTAGAGGAGAAGCTGCCCAGCGGCTTTCTGCTGACCACCGTCGAACAGGCCGCGGGATGGGTGCGCAAGGCGTCCGTCTTCCCGGCCACCTTCGGCCTCGCCTGCTGCGCCATCGAGATGATGACCACCGGCGCCGGCCGCTACGACCTCGCCCGCTTCGGCATGGAGGTCTTCCGCGGCTCGCCCCGCCAGGCCGATCTGATGATCGTCGCGGGCCGGGTCAGCCAGAAGATGGCGCCCGTGCTGCGGCAGGTCTACGACCAGATGCCGAACCCCAAGTGGGTGATCTCCATGGGCGTCTGCGCGTCCAGCGGCGGCATGTTCAACAACTACGCGATCGTGCAGGGCGTCGACCACATCGTGCCGGTCGACATCTACCTGCCCGGCTGTCCGCCCCGGCCCGAGATGCTCCTGGACGCGATCCTCAAGCTGCACAAGAAGATCCAGTCCGAGAAGCTCGGCGCCCACCGCGAGGAGGCCGAGCGCGAGGCGGAGCAGGCGGCGCTCAAGGCCCTGCCGCTGATCGACATGAAGGGGCTGCTCCGATGAGCGAGCACGAAGGCACCCCCGCCGATCAGGTCCCCGCCCAGCGGGAGGACTCCGGCGAGGTCATCGACGTCCGCCACGGCATGTTCGGCGCGAACAACGGCGGCGACACCAGCGGCTACGGCCGGCTCGTCCGCACCGTACGGCTGCCCGGCTCCACCGCCCGGCCGTACGGCGGCTGGTTCGACGAGGTGGCCGACGAGCTGGAGGGCGCCCTGGAGGAGCAGGGGCTGCTCCCGGAGAACGCGATCGAGAAGACCGTCGTGGACCGCGGCGAGCTCACCTTCCACATCGCCCGCGAGCACCTGCCGCTCGTCGCCCGCACCCTGCGCGACGACCCCGCGCTCCGCTTCGAGCTGTGCACGGGCGTGGACGGAGTGCACTTCCCCGGCGACAAGGGGCGCGAGCTGCACGCCGTCTACCACCTGCGCTCGATCACCCACAACCGGCTGATCAGGCTGGAGGTCGGCGTCCCCGACGCCGACCCGCACGTCCCGTCGATCGTCTCCGTCTACCCGACCAACGACTGGCACGAGCGGGAGACGTACGACTTCTTCGGCCTGGTCTTCGACGGCCACCCGGCGCTCACGCGGATCATGATGCCCGACGACTGGCAGGGCTTCCCGCAGCGCAAGGACTACCCCCTCGGCGGCATCCCCGTCGAGTACAAGGGCGCCCAGATCCCGGCTCCGGACCAGCGGAGGTCGTACAGCTGATGTCCACCCCCTCCACCCCGCACGAAGCCCCCGCCGGCCGCCGCGAGACCACCGAGGGCACCGTCTACACCGTCACCGGCGGCGACTGGGACGAGATCGCCTCGGCCGCCAAGCAGGCCGACGACGAGCGCATCGTCGTGAACATGGGCCCCCAGCACCCCTCCACCCACGGAGTGCTCCGGCTCATCCTGGAGATCGACGGCGAGACGGTCACCGAGGCCCGCTGCGGCATCGGCTACCTCCACACCGGCATCGAGAAGAACCTCGAATTCCGGAACTGGACGCAGGGCACCACGTTCGTGACGCGCATGGACTACCTGACGCCGTTCTTCAACGAGGCGGCGTACTGCCTCGGCGTCGAGAAGCTCCTGGGCATCGAGGAGCAGATCCCCGACCGCGCCACCGTCATCCGGGTCATGCTCATGGAGCTGAACCGAATCTCCTCCCACCTGGTGGCCATCGCCACCGGCGGCATGGAGCTCGGCGCCACCACGATCATGATCTACGGGTTCCGGGACCGCGAGCTCGTCCTCGACATCTTCGAGCTCGTCACCGGCCTGCGCATGAACCACGCCTACGTGCGCCCCGGCGGCCTCGCCCAGGACCTGCCGCCCGGCGCCGTGGACCAGGTGCGCGAGTTCGTGAAGAAGATGCGCCGCAACCTGCCGGAGTACGACAAGCTCGCCACCGGCAACCCCATCTTCAAGGGCCGCATGCAGGACGTCGGCTACCTCGACCTCGCGGGCTGCATGGCGCTCGGCGCCACCGGCCCCATCCTGCGCTCCGCCGGCCTCCCGCACGACCTGCGCAAGGCCCAGCCGTACTGCGGCTACGAGACCTACGACTTCGACGTCCCCACCGCCGACACCTGCGACGCCTACGGGCGCTTCCTGATCCGGCTGGAGGAGATGCGCCAGTCGCTGCGCATCGTCGAGCAGTGCCTGGACCGGCTCCAGCCGGGGCCCGTCATGGTCGCGGACAAGAAGATCGCCTGGCCCGCGCAGCTGGCGCTCGGCCCGGACGGCCTCGGCAACTCCCTCGACCACATCAAGAAGATCATGGGCACCTCGATGGAGGCCCTGATCCACCACTTCAAGCTGGTGACGGAGGGCTTCCGGGTGCCGCCGGGGCAGACGTACACGGCCGTGGAGTCCCCCAAGGGCGAGCTCGGCGTGCACGTGGTCAGCGACGGCGGCACCCGGCCCTACCGGGTCCACTTCCGCGACCCCTCCTTCACCAACCTCCAGGCCGTCGCGGCCATGTGCGAAGGCGGCCAGGTCGCCGACGTGATCGTGGCCGTGGCGTCCATCGACCCCGTGATGGGAGGCGTCGACCGGTGAGCGACGCACGCGCGGCCGCCGGGCCGCAGACAGCCGTGACGCCCGCACCTCTGCGCCGCGCGGGCGGAGAAGCGAACGAGGAGGGGCAGTGAGCGATGTACAGCTGGGGATGCCGCAGCTCCCCGCCCCCGACTACCCCGCTGACGTCCGCGCCCGGCTGGAGGCGGACGCCCGCGAGGTGATCGCCCGCTACCCCGACGGCCGCAGCGCCCTGCTGCCGCTGCTGCACCTGGTGCAGGCCGAGGAGGGGCACGTCACCCGCACCGGCATCCGCTTCTGCGCCGGGCTGCTCGGGCTCACCACGGCCGAGGTCACGGCGGTCTCGACCTTCTACACCATGTACCGGCGGCGGGCCGGCGGCGACTACCAGGTCGGTGTCTGCACCAACACCCTGTGCGCGGTGCTCGGCGGAGACGCCATCTTCGACACCCTCAAGCGCCACCTCGGCGTCGGCAACGGCGAGACCACCGACGACGGCAAGGTCACCCTCGAACACATCGAGTGCAACGCGGCCTGCGACTTCGCGCCCGTCGTCATGGTCAACTGGGAGTTCTTCGACGACCAGACGCCCGAGAGCGCCACGCGCCTCGTCGACGACCTGCGCGCCGGCCGCCCGGTCGAACCCACCCGCGGTGCGCCCCTGTGCACGTACAGGGAGACGGCCCGCATCCTGGCCGGCTTCCCCGACCCGCGGCCCGGTGCCGTCGAGGCGAGCGGCGGTGCCGGACCGGCCTCCCTGGCCGGGCTGCGGCTGGCCAAGGGCGAGAGCGGCCCGGCCCGGGTCGGCCCGCCGCGCGGCGAGCCCCCGCAGGGCGAGCGCCCGCCCGAGCACCCCAGCTCCCACGACTCCCGCCCGTCGCCCGACCACCACCCCTCATCGAGTCCCTCCGGGACGCAGCAGTCTCCACCGCAGACATCCGCCTCGGACCCCGAGCACCCCAGCGGACCGGTCACCGAGGAGGGGGAAGGATGACCATGGCGCCCGAGATCTTCGAGACCAGCCCCGAGAAGCTGCTCTCACCCGTCCTCAGCGCCTTCTGGGACGAGCCCCGCTCCTGGACGCTGGAGACCTACCTGCGCCACGACGGCTACGAGGGCGCCCGCAAGGCACTGGCGATGACCCCCGACGACGTCATCGCCTACGTCAAGGACTCCGGGCTGCGCGGCCGGGGCGGCGCCGGCTTCCCCACGGGCATGAAGTGGCAGTTCATCCCCCAGGGGGACGGCAAGCCGCACTACCTCGTCGTCAACGCCGACGAGTCCGAGCCGGGCACCTGCAAGGACATCCCGCTCCTCTTCGCCAACCCGCACTCGCTCATCGAGGGCATGGTGATCGCCTGCTACGCGATCCGCTCCAGCCGCGCCTTCATCTACCTGCGCGGCGAGACCGTCCCCGTGCTGCGGCGGCTGCACGAGGCCGTGCGCGAGGCGTACGCGGCGGGCTACCTCGGGCGGAACGTCCTCGGCAGCGGACTCGACCTCGACATCACCGTGCACGCGGGCGCGGGCGCGTACATCTGCGGTGAGGAGACGGCCCTCCTCGACTCGCTCGAAGGGCGCCGCGGCCAGCCCCGGCTGCGGCCCCCCTTCCCCGCCGTCGCCGGCCTGTACGCCTGCCCGACGGTGGTCAACAACGTCGAGTCCATCGCCTCCGTGCCCGCGATCATGGCCCGCGGGAAGGAGTGGTTCCGTTCGATGGGCAGCGAGAAGTCCCCGGGCTTCACGCTCTACTCCCTCAGCGGCCACGTCGCGAACCCCGGCCAGTACGAGGCGCCGCTGGGCATCACCCTCGGCCAGCTGCTCGGCATGAGTGGCGGCATGCGCCCCGGCCACCGGCTCAAGTTCTGGACCCCGGGCGGTTCCTCGACCCCGCTGCTGACCGACGAGCACCTGGACGTGCCCCTCGACTACGAGGCCGTGGGCGCGGCGGGCTCGATGCTCGGCACCAAGGCCCTGCAGTGCTTCGACGAGACCACCTGCGTGGTGCGGGCCGTCACCCGCTGGACGGAGTTCTACGCCCACGAGTCCTGCGGCAAGTGCACGCCCTGCCGCGAGGGCACCTACTGGCTGGTGCAGCTGCTCCGCGACATCGAGGCGGGGCGGGGCCGCATGGCCGACCTCGACAAGCTGGCCGACATCGCCGACAACATCAACGGCAAATCCTTCTGCGCCCTCGGTGACGGCGCCGCGAGCCCGATCTTCTCCTCGCTGAAGTACTTCCGCGGCGAGTACGAGCAGCACGTCAAGGGCCGGGGCTGCCCGTTCGACCCGGCGAAGTCGACCGTCTGGGCCGACGGCCCCGCCAACCACCAGCACGCTCACCTGGGGGTGAACGCATGACCATCACCACGTCCGCCCCTTCCGGAGGAGGGAACGCGCCGGTTCCGCCGGAGGATCTCGTCTCCGTCACCATCGACGGCATCCAGATCTCCGTCCCCAAGGGGACGCTCGTCATCCGGGCCGCCGAGCTGCTGGGCATCGAGATCCCGCGGTTCTGCGACCACCCGCTGCTGGACCCGGTGGGCGCCTGCCGGCAGTGCATCGTCGAGGTGGAGGGCCAGCGCAAGCCGATGGCCTCCTGCACCATCACCTGTACCGACGGCATGGTCGTCAGGACGCAGCTCACCTCGCCCGTCGCCGAGAAGGCCCAGCGCGGCGTGATGGAGCTGCTGCTGATCAACCACCCGCTCGACTGCCCGGTCTGCGACAAGGGCGGCGAGTGCCCGCTGCAGAACCAGGCCATGTCCGCCGGGCAGGCCGACAGCCGCTTCGAGGGCCACAAGCGCACCTACGCCAAGCCGCTGCCGATCTCCCCGCAGATCCTGCTGGACCGCGAGCGGTGCGTGCTGTGCGCGCGCTGCACCCGCTTCTCCAACGAGATCGCCGGCGACCCGATGATCGAGCTGCTGGAGCGCGGGGCGCTGGAGCAGGTGGGCACGGGCGAGGGCGACCCCTTCGAGTCCTACTTCTCCGGCAACACCATCCAGATCTGCCCGGTGGGCGCGCTGACGTCGGCGGCGTACCGATTCCGCGCCCGCCCCTTCGACCTCGTCTCCTCGCCGACGGTCTGCGAGCACTGCGCGGGCGGCTGCGCGATGCGCACGGACCACCGGCGGGGCAAGGTGATGCGCCGGCTCGCGGCCGAGGACCCCGAGGTCAACGAGGAGTGGGTGTGCGACAAGGGCCGCTTCGCGTTCCGCTACGCGCAGCGGCCGGAGCGCTTCGAGACGCCGCTGGTGCGGGGCGCCGACGGGGTGCTGGAGCCGGCGAGCTGGCCGGAGGCCCTGGAGGCGGCGGCCCGCGGGCTGGCGGCGGCCAGGGGCCGGGCCGGGGTGCTGCCGGGCGGCCGGCTGACCGTGGAGGACGCGTACGCCTACGCCAAGTTCGCGCGCGTGGCGCTCGACACGCATGACGTGGACTTCCGGGCGCGGGTGCACAGCGGCGAGGAGGCCGACTTCCTCGCGGCCCGCGTCGCCGGCCGGGGACGGGACCTCGACGGCACGGGGGTGACGTACACGGCCCTGGAGCAGGCGCCCGCGGTGCTGCTGGTGGGGCTGGAGGCGGAGGAGGAGGCGCCCGGCGTCTTCCTGCGGCTGCGCAAGGCGTGGCGCAGGCGCGGTCAGCGCACGTTCGCGCTGGCCACGCACGCGACCCGGGGCCTTGAGAAGGCGGGCGGCACGCTGCTGCCGGCCGCGCCCGGCACGGAGCCGGAGTGGCTGCGGGCACTGGCGGACGCGTCGGGCCTGGACGCGGACGGCCGTGCGGCGGCGGAGGCGCTGCGTGCCGACGGCTCGCTGATCGTCGTCGGCGAACGCCTGGCGGGCGTGCCCGGCGCCCTGACGGCGGCCGTCGCCGCGGCCACGACGACCGGCGCCCGCCTGGTGTGGATGCCGCGGCGGGCGGGCGAGCGGGGTGCCGTCGAGGCGGGGGCCCTGCCGGGGCTGCTGCCGGGCGGCCGGCCGGCCACCGACCCGCGGGCGCGCGAGGAGACGGCGGCGGCGTGGGGCGTGGGCTCGCTGCCGCGCAGCCCCGGCCGGGACACCGGCCAGATCGTCGAGGCCGCGGCCACCGGCGAGCTGGGCGCCCTGCTCGTGGGCGGCGTGGAGGTCGCGGACCTGCCCGATCCGGCGCGGGCCCGGCAGGCGCTGGACGCGGTGGGCTTCCTCGTCAGCCTGGAGCAGCGGCCGAGCGAGGTGTCGGACCGGGCGGACGTGGTGCTGCCGGTCGCGGCCGTCGTGGAGAAGGCGGGCACGTTCCTCAACTGGGAGGGCCGGGCCCGGCCGTTCGAGACCGCGATCAAGCCCGACCAGCTGGCCCGGCGGCACGCGCTGCCCGACGCCCGGGTGCTGCACATGCTCGCCGAGGCGATGGACGTCCCCCTCGCGCTGCCCGATCTGCCCGCGGTGCGGGCGGAGATGGCGGCGCTGGGCCGGTGGGGCGGTGAGCGGGCGGCCGGTCCGGCGGAGCCCGGGCGGGCGCTGCCGCGCCCCCGGGACGGCGAGGCGCTGCTGGCCGGGCACCGGCTGCTGCTGGACCGGGGCCGGCTGCAGGAGGGCGACGACGCGCTGGCCGGTACGCGGCACGCCGCGTTCGCCCGGCTCTCGGCGGCCACGGCGGCCGAGGCGGGCGTGGCCGACGGCGAGGTGCTCGCGGTGAGCGGGCCGGCGGGCACGGTGCGGCTGCCGGTGCGGATCACGCCGATGCCCGACCGGGTGGTGTGGCTGCCGCTGGATTCCGTGGGCGGCGGCGTCGCCTCGGACACCGGGGCGGTGCCGGGCGAGCTCGTACGGATCGCCGCGGGGAGCGGCGAGGACCGGGGGACCGAGGGACGGGAGATGCGCTCGTGAACCCTGAGCTGACTCGGCTCGCTGCCGAGGACCTGTCGATGTTCGGCAGGGACCCGTGGTGGCTGGTGGTCGTCAAGGCCGTCTTCTGCTTCGCGTTCCTGATGCTGACGGTGCTCTTCTCGATCGTGTGGGAGCGCAAGGTCGTTGCCTGGATGCAGCTGCGCATCGGCCCCAACCGGCACGGGCCGTGGGGCATGCTGCAGTCGCTGGCCGACGGCATCAAGCTGATGCTGAAGGAGGACGTGGTCGTCCGGCGGGCCGACAAGATCGTCTACGTCCTCGCACCGATCGTGGCCGCGATCCCGGCCTTCATGGCGATCGCGGTGATCCCCTTCGGCCCGGCCGGCAACGAGGTCTCCGTCTTCGGGCACCGCACGACGATGCAGCTCACCGACCTGCCGATCGCGGTGCTCTACGTCCTCGCGGTCGCCTCGATCGGCATCTACGGCATCGTGCTGGCCGGCTGGTCGTCCGGCTCGACGTATCCGCTGCTGGGCGGACTGCGGTCCTGCGCGCAGATGATCTCGTACGAGATTGCGATGGGCGCGGCCTTCGCGTCGGTGTTCCTCTACTCCGGTTCGATGTCGACGTCGGCGATCGTCGAAGCCCAGCACGACCGCTGGTACGTGCTGTTGCTGCCGGTCTCCTTCCTCATCTACATCGCGACGATGGTGGGCGAGACCAACCGCGCCCCCTTCGACATGCCGGAGTCCGAGGGCGACCTGGTCGGCGGCTTCAACACCGAGTACTCGTCCATCAAGTTCGCGATGTTCATGCTCGCCGAGTACGTGAACATGGTGACGGTCTCGGCGGTCGCGACCACCCTCTTCCTGGGCGGCTGGCAGGCCCCGTACCCGCTCTCCGCGTTCTGGGAGGGCGCCAACCACGGCTGGTGGCCGATGCTGTGGTTCGTCCTCAAGGTGCAGCTGCTGCTGTTCTTCTTCATCTGGCTGCGCGGCACGCTGCCCCGGGTCCGCTACGACCAGCTGATGAAGCTGGGCTGGAAGGTCCTCATCCCGGTCTCGGTGGTGTGGCTGATGCTCGTCGCCACCGTGCGCGCGCTGCGCAACGAGAACTACGACTTCCAGGACATCCTGCTGTACGTCGGCGGCGGGGTCCTCGTTGTGCTGCTGGCCTCGCTCCTCTTCGACATCTTCCGAGGGGGCCGGGACGGCGACGGCGAGCCGGCCGGGGAGGGCGCCGAGGGGCCCGCACCCGCGCCCGCGTTCGACCCGATGGCGGGCGGATTCCCCGTGCCGCCGCTGCCCGGTCAGACCCTCCCGCCCGTCCCGCGGCGCCGGTCGCGCCAGGACCGCGAACTCATTGTCAGTGGCGGGGTGGACACTCAGAGTGACCGAAAGGAGGCCGACGGTGTCTAGCGAGCCTTCCCGGGGGGACGCCCCCCGGGCCCCCTTCCAGAATCCCGTGGCCGGCTTCGGCGTGACCTTCAAGGCCATGTTCAGGAAGCGGCTGACCGAGCAGTATCCGGAGGAGAAGAAGCACACGGCGCCGCGCTTCCACGGCCGCCACCAGCTCAACCGGCACCCCGACGGCCTGGAGAAGTGCATCGGCTGCGAGCTGTGCGCCTGGGCCTGCCCGGCCGACGCGATCTACGTCGAGGGCGCGGACAACACCGACGAGGAGCGCTACTCCCCGGGCGAGCGGTACGGCCGCGTCTACCAGATCAACTATTTGCGCTGCATCCTGTGCGGCCTGTGCGTCGAGGCGTGCCCGACCCGCGCGCTGACGATGACCAACGAGTACGAACTGGCCGACGCCAGCCGCGAATCGCTCATCTACACCAAGGAGCAGCTGCTGGCGGGGCTGGAGGACCGCATGGTCGACACCCCGCACGCGATCTACCCCGGCATGACCGAACAGGACTACTACCGGGGCCTGGTGACCGAGGCCGCGCCGGGCACGGAGCGGCAGGTGGCGCTCTCCAAGGGCGAACAGCACGCATCAGGGCCTGCGGCCCGGGCCACCGACGAGGAGGTGGAGGCATGAGCCTCGCCGCCGCCGCCTCGACGACGTCGACGGGTGAGGCGGTCCAGTTCTGGATCCTGGCGGTGGTCGCCGTGGCGGGCGCGCTGGGTGCGGTGCTGATGAAGAAGGCGGTGCACAGCGCGCTGTCGCTCGCCGGGACGATGATCGTCCTGGCGGTCTTCTACCTCGCCAACGGCGCCTACTTCCTGGGCATCGTGCAGATCGTCGTCTACACCGGCGCCATCATGATGCTGTTCCTGTTCGTCGTGATGCTCGTCGGCGTCACCGCCGCGGACTCGCTGAAGGAGACGATCAGGGGTCAGCGCTGGCTGGCCGGGCTGTGCGCACTGGGCTTCGGCGTCCTGCTGATGGCCGGCATCGCCAACGCCTCGCTGCGCGACTTCAACGGCCTGGGACAGGCCAACTCCGGCGGCAACGTCCAGGGCCTGGCCGCACTGATCTTCACCAAGTACGTCTTCGCCTTCGAGATCACCGGCGCCCTGCTCATCACGGCGGCCGTCGGCGCCATGGTCCTCACCCACCGCGAGCGCACCGAGCGGGCCGCCACACAGCGCGAGCGGTCGACGGCCCGCGTGCGCGGCGCCCACCTGCCGCCGCTGCCCGCGCCCGGCGTCTACGCCCGGCACAACGCCGTGGACGTCCCCGGCCTGCTGCCCGACGGGACGACGTCCGAGCTCAGCGTCAACGCCACGCTGCGGGCGCGCGGCCAGGTCCGCGACGTCTCCGGCGACGCCCTCGCCGACCTCGCGGCGCTGGAGCAGCGGTCGGAGAAGTGGCTGGAGAGGCGCGAGGACCGCTCGCACTCGCAGGGAGGCGCCCAGTGAATCCGGTCAACTACCTCTACCTGGCGGCCCTGCTGTTCACCATCGGCGCCGCCGGTGTGCTCATCCGGCGGAACGCGATCGTCATCTTCATGTGCATCGAGCTGATGCTCAACGCCTGCAACCTGGCCTTCGTCACCTTCTCCCGGATGCACGGCAACCTCGACGGCCAGATCATCGCGTTCTTCACGATGGTCGTGGCCGCCGCCGAAGTCGTGATCGGTCTCGCGATCATCGTGACGATCTTCCGCTCCCGCCATTCGGCCTCGGTCGACGACGCCGGCCTGCTGAAGCTGTAAGGGGACCTGACGGTGGAGAACCTCATCGGATTGCTCGTCCTGGTGCCCCTGCTGGGGGCCGGCGTGCTGCTCTGCGGCGGCCGCCGGCTCGACAGCAGCGCCCCCTGGATCGGCACGCTGCTCGCCGCGCTGTCCTTCGTCATCGGCGCGGTGCTCTTCGCCGGCATGCTCGGCCGGGACGGCGAGGACCGCGAGCTGGGCACGACCGTCTTCAGCTGGGTGCCCGTCGGGGACTTCCGGGCCGACGTCGGCTTCCAGCTCGACCAGCTGTCGATGACCTTCGTGCTGCTGATCACGGGCGTCGGCTCGCTGATCCACCTGTACTCGATCGGCTACATGGCGCACGACGAGCGCCGGCGGCGCTTCTTCGGCTACCTGAACCTCTTCCTGGCCGCGATGCTGCTCCTCGTCGTCGCCGACAACTACCTGCTGCTGTACGTCGGCTGGGAGGGCGTGGGCCTCGCCTCGTACCTGCTGATCGGCTTCTGGCAGCACAAGCCCAGCGCGGCCACGGCCGCGAAGAAGGCGTTCCTGGTCAACCGCGTCGGTGACGTCGGCCTGTCGATCGCCATCATGCTGATGTTCACCACCTTCGGGACGTTCGCCTTCGGGCCGGTGCTGGAGGGCGCGGACCGGGCGGGCGAGGGCAAGCTGACCGCCATCGGGCTCGTGCTCCTGCTCGCCGCCTGCGGCAAGTCGGCCCAGGTGCCGCTGCAGAGCTGGCTCGGGGACGCCATGGAGGGCCCCACCCCGGTCTCCGCCCTCATCCACGCGGCCACGATGGTGACCGCCGGCGTCTACCTGATCACCCGCTCGGGAGCGATCTTCGACGGGGCGCCGGACGCCCAGACGGCGGTCGTCACGGTCGGCGCGGTCACGCTCCTCTTCGGTGCGATCGTCGGTTGCGCGAAGGACGACATCAAGAAGGCCCTGGCGGGTTCGACGATGTCCCAGATCGGCTACATGATCCTCGCCGCCGGGCTCGGTCCGATCGGCTACGCCTTCGCGATCATGCACCTGGTGACCCACGGCTTCTTCAAGGCCGGCCTCTTCCTCGGCGCCGGCTCGGTCATGCACGGCATGAACGACGAGGTCGACATGCGGCGCTACGGCGGCCTGCGGTCGTACATGCCGGTCACCTTCGTGACGTTCGGCCTCGGCTACCTCGCCATCATCGGCTTCCCCGGCCTGTCCGGCTTCTTCTCCAAGGACAAGATCATCGAGGCGGCCTTCGCCAAGGGCGGCACCGAGGGCTGGATCCTGGGCGGCACGGCGCTGCTCGGCGCGGCCATCACCGCGTACTACATGACGCGCGTGATGATCCTGACGTTCTTCGGCGAGAAGCGGTGGCAGCCGGATGCCGCGGGCGAGCCGCCGCACCCGCACGAGTCGCCGCGGACGATGACCGTCCCGATGATCGTGCTGGCCTTCGGATCCGTCTTCGCCGGCGGCCTGTTCAGCCTCAACGACGCCTTCCTGAACTGGCTGGAGCCGGTCACCGGGCACGCGGAGGGCCACTCGCCGGTCACGGCCGTGCAGGTCACCGCGGCCACCATGGTCGTCCTGTTCGTCGGCGTCGCGCTCGCCTGGGCGCAGTACGGGCGCGCTCCGGTGCCGGTCACCGCGCCGCGCGGCAACGTCCTGGTCCGGGCCGCCCGCCGCGACCTGCTCCAGGACGACGTCAACCACATCGTGCTCGTCCGCGGTGGTGAGCACCTGACCCGCAGCCTGGTCTACCTCGACCACACCGTGGTCGACGGCGTCGTCAACGGCACCGCCGCCTCGGTCGGCGGGCTGTCGGGCCGGATGCGCAGGCTGCAGAACGGCTTCGCGCGCTCGTACGCGGTCTCGATGTTCGGCGGTGCGGCGGTGCTCGTCGCCGCGACCCTGCTGATGAGGGCGGTCTAGTCATGTCATTTCCCCTGCTGACGGCCACGGCGGCGGTGCCCGCCCTCGGGGCGGTGGCCACCGCCGCCGTCCCGGCCGCGCGGCGCACGGCCGCCAAGTGGCTCGCGCTGGCCTTCTCGCTCGCCACCCTGTTGCTGGCCGCGGTGCAGCTCGTGCGCTTCGACCCGGAGGCGAAGGGCCCCTTCCAGCTCACCGAGTCGCACGCCTGGATCGCCGACTTCGGGGTGCGGTACGAGCTGGGCGTCGACGGCATCGCGGTGGTGCTGATCGCGCTGACCGCGCTGCTGGTGCCCTTCATCGTGCTGGCCGGCTGGCACGACGCCGACCCCCTGGAGACGAAGTCGACGCGCTGGCGGCCCACCCAGGGCTTCTTCGCGCTGATCCTCATGGTCGAGGCGATGGTCGTCATCGCCTTCGAGGCCACCGACGTCTTCCTCTTCTACATCTTCTTCGAAGCCATGCTCATCCCGATGTACTTCCTCATCGGCGGCTTCGGCGACCGGGCGGGGGAGCGCCCGGAGGCGGAGACGGCGACCCAGCGCTCGTACGCCGCCGTGAAGTTCCTGCTCTACAACCTCGTCGGCGGCCTGATCATGCTGGCCGCCGTGATCGGGCTCTACGCGGTCACCGCCCACCAGCTGGGCACCGGCACCTTCTCCCTCACCGAGATCGTCCAGGCCCGTGCGAACGGGGAGCTGGAGTTCGCGACCACCACCGAACGGGCCCTGTTCCTCGGGTTCTTCTTCGCCTTCGCCGTCAAGGCACCGCTGTGGCCGCTGCACACCTGGCTGCCCAACGCCATGGGCGAGGCCACCGCCCCCGTCGCGGTCCTGATCACCGCGGTGGTGGACAAGGTCGGCACGTTCGCGATGCTCCGCTTCTGCCTCCAGCTCTTCCCGGAGGCGTCGAAGTGGGCGACGCCGGTGATCCTGGTGCTGTCGCTGATCAGCATCCTCTACGGGGCGCTGCTGGCGGTCGGCCAGCGGGACATCAAGCGCCTGATCGCCTACGCCTCGATCTCCCACTTCGGCTTCATCGTGCTCGGCATCTTCGCGATGACCACCCAGGGCCAGGGCGGCGCCACGCTCTACATGGTCAACCACGGGATCTCCACGGCCGCGTTGATGCTGGTCGCCGGGTTCCTGATCTCCCGCCGCCGCTCGCGGCTCATCGCCGACTACGGCGGCGTCCAGAAGGTGGCGCCGGTCCTCGCGGGCACGTTCCTGGTCGGCGGCCTGGCCACGCTGTCGCTGCCGGGCCTCGCCCCCTTCGTCTCCGAATTCCTCGTCCTGGTCGGCACCTTCAGCCGCTACCCGGCCGTCGGCGTGATCGCCACCGTCGGCATCGTGCTCGCCGCGCTGTACGTCCTCGTGCTCTACCAGCGCACGATGACCGGCCCGGTGAAGGAAGCGGTGCGCGGCATGCCGGACCTGCGGGTGCGCGAGCTGGTCGTCGTCGCCCCGCTGATCGCCCTGCTGCTCTTCCTCGGCATCTACCCCAAGCCGCTGACGCAAATGATCGACCCGGCGGTCGAGCACACGATGTCGCAGGTGGAGAAGGGCGACCCCCAGCCTGATGTTCGTGTGAACGATGTGGAGGCCGCGAAGTGAGCCACGCAGCATCTGTCCACAGCCTGTGGACACTGGCGGCGGCCGAGGCGCCGAAGAAGATCCCCGCACCGCACATCGAGTACGCCCAGCTCTCGCCGACGCTCATCGTGCTGGGCGCCGCCGTCCTGGGCGTCCTCGTCGAGGCGTTCCTGCCGCGCCGTGCCCGCTACCACGCCCAGCTGCTGCTGACCGTCGTCGGCCTGGCGGCCGCCTTCGCGGCCGTCGTCGCCCTGGCGGCGGGCGGCTACGGCTCGGACAAGGCGCACGTCGCGGCCATGGGCGCGGTCGCCGTCGACGGCCCGGCGCTCTTCCTGCAGGGCATCGTGCTCCTCGTCGGCCTCGTCGCGGCGTTCACCTTCGCCGAGCGCCGGCTCGAACCCGCGGCGAACGGCCGGCCCGTCGACTCCTTCGCCGCACAGGCCGCCACGGTGCCCGGCGGTGACGCCGAGCGGAAGGCCGTCATGGCGGGTCTGGCGACCACCGAGGTCTTCCCGGTCATGCTCTTCGCGGTCGGCGGCATGCTCGTCTTCCCCGCCGCCAACGACCTGTTGACGCTCTTCGTCGCGCTGGAGGTCTTCTCCCTCCCGCTGTACGTGCTGTGCGCCCTGGCCCGCCGTCAGCGGCTGCTCTCGCAGGAGTCGGCGGTCAAGTACTTCCTCCTCGGCGCCTTCTCCTCCGCGTTCCTGCTCTTCGGGGTGGCGCTGCTGTACGGCTACGCGGGCACGGTCACCTACTCCGGCATCGCCGAGGTCGTCGGCGGCACCACCCGCACCGTCGACCCGGCGCTCGCCGGCACGATGGGCAACGACGCACTGCTGCTGATCGGCGGCGCACTGGTGCTGATGGGCCTGCTGTTCAAGGTGGGTGCGGTGCCGTTCCACATGTGGACCCCCGACGTCTACCAGGGCGCCCCCACACCGGTCACCGGCTTCATGGCGGCCGCCACCAAGGTCGCCGCCTTCGGCGCCCTGCTGCGGCTGCTGTACGTCGTCCTGCCGGGACTGCGCTGGGACTGGCGGCCGGTGATGTGGGCCGTCGCCATCGTCACGATGCTCGTCGGCGCGATCGTGGCCGTCACCCAGACCGATGTGAAGCGGCTGCTGGCCTACTCCTCCATCGCCCACGCCGGCTTCATCCTCGCCGGTGTCATCGCCACCACCCCCGACGGCATCTCCTCGGTGCTCTTCTACCTGGGCGCCTACTCGTTCGTGACGCTGGGGGCGTTCGCGGTGGTGACACTCGTGCGCGACGCCGGCGGCGAGGCCACGCACCTGACGCAGTGGGCCGGCCTCGGCCGCCGTTCGCCACTGGTCGCGGCCGTGTTCGCGGTGTTCCTGCTGGCCTTCGCCGGCATCCCGCTCACGAGCGGCTTCGCGGGCAAGTTCGCCGTCTTCAAGGCGGCGGCGCAGGGCGGGGCCGCGCCGCTGGTCATCGTCGGCGTGCTGTCCTCGGCGATCGCCGCGTTCTTCTACATCAGGGTGATCGTGCTGATGTTCTTCAGCGAGCCGCGGACCGAGGGCCCGACCGTCGCCGTGCCGAGCCCGCTGACGTCCACGGCCATCGCCGTGGGCGTCGCGGTCACCGTGCTCCTCGGAGTGGCACCGCAGTACTTCCTGGACCTGGCGGGCCAGGCGGGGACGTTCGTGCGGTAGCCGCCGCGCACACCGCCACCCGCCGCCCGGCGCCCCCGTGGAGGGGCGCCGGGCGGCGGCATGCCTGCGCGTGCGGATGCCGGTGAGTTCAGCTGCTGGGCTTCGCCGGGATGCCGCCGGGCAGGGCGGGCTTGCCGTCGCCGCCCACGGCCTTGCTCATCTTGTCCTCCTTGCCGGAGGCCCAGGCCACCGTGAAGGACTTGCCGTTGAAGTTCTTGATGGTGCCCGTGGCGTAGTCGGTGCTGCCGTCCTGGCAGTGCTTGATGTTGATGGTGACCGGCTGGGCGTTGTCGACGACGGTGCCCGAGCAGGCGGTCTTGCCGCTGAGCATGACCTGGCTTCCGGCAAAGGAGAGGATCAGCATGCTCTTGTCGGCGAGCTTGCCGCCGTTGGACCAGCCGCCCGCGAGGTCGGCGGCCGAGACGTTGTTCTTGCCCGGCTCGTCCGCCGGGGTCTCCTGCTTCCCGGAACCGCCCGGCGTCTGCGCCGGGGCGTCCGCGCCGGGCTTGGTGTCGGCCTTCTTGTCGCCGCCGTCGCTGCTCTTGCTGCAACCGGTCATCAGCACAGCGGCGATGAACGCCGCCCCCGTGATCTGCACTGCCTTGCGCACGTGCGCTCTCTCCTTCGTCGTGCCCAGCCCCGGCTGGAACTGGACACGACAAGCTAGCAGCGGTCAGTCGCCGCCTCCGCCGCAGCCGCCCCCGCAGCTGCTGCCACAGCCTCCGCCGCAGCCGTGCCCTCCGCCGCCGTCACCACCGCCGCCGGACGAGCCGGACTGGATCGTGACCTTGCGGTACACCGCGGCGGAGATCCAGTGCTCGCGCCGCAGGCGGCGCATCGCCTTGCGGTCGTGCCGTCCGCCCCAGCCCGGGTAGAGGGCACGGGTGATGCCGATGGCCGACGCCAGCGCGGCCAGCGCCCGGGCGCGCGGGTCGGGGAAGCCCGCGCGCAGCGCCGCGTCGAGGGCCGTGCGCGCCGGGGTGGTGAGGTCGACCGCGTCCACGGGATAGTGCAGCCGCGGGACGATGCCGTTGCCGACGCGCTGCCGGTGCACCCGTACGGCGCGTCGCTCCAGCAGCCCCATGACCCAGGACTGCTCCTGGTCCCGGGCCGCGGTGGCTATCCACTGCGCGGTCTTGGGACCCTGCTTGCCCAGCTGCCACAGCGGCACGGAGAGGCGGGGGTCGGCCTGCGGGACGGGGGTGGCGGGGACGGGCCGCCCGTCCTCCTCCCGCACGCACCCGCGCAGCTCCAGCTCCGCGAGCACCGCCCCGGCCAGGCCGTAGGCCAGGTCCCGGGGCGAGCACAGCTTCATGCCGTCCGCCGGGGCGTGCGCGAGCAGCAGGAGCTCCTCCGGCAGCGTCAGGCCCGCCTCCGGGCTCACGAACCGGGTGGCGCCGCGGGCGCCGGGACGATGCGGCCGGTGACCTCGCCGAGGCCGATGCGGGCGCCGTCCGGCCCGGGTGCCCACGCGGTGAGGGTGACCTCGTCGCCGTCGGCCAGGTAGGGGCCCTTGCCCTGGGTGAGTTCGAGCAGGCAGCCCAGCTGGTCGGGCTCGGGGCCGCTGACCGTGCCCGAGGCGTAGAAGTCGCCGGTGCGCAGGGAGGCGCCGTTGACGGTCATGTGGGCGAGCTGCTGGGCGGCCGTCCAGTACATGGCGGAGAAGGGCGGCCGGGAGACGGTCTCGCCGTTGACGGTCACCTCGATGCGCAGGTCGATGCCGCCGGGCTCGGCGCCGGAGTCGTCGAGGTAGGGCAGCAGCGGGTGGGTGCGCTCCGGCGGCGCCGTGCGGGCCTCGTCGAAGGCGTCGAGCGGGGTGATCCACGCCGAGACGGAGGTCGCGAAGGACTTGCCGAGGAACGGGCCGAGCGGCACGTACTCCCACGCCTGGATGTCGCGCGCCGACCAGTCGTTGACCAGGCAGACGCCGAACACGTGCTCGCGGAAGGCGCCGAGCGTCACCGGGGTGTTGACGGGGGCGGGGGTGCCGACGACGAAGCCGACCTCGGCCTCGATGTCCAGGCGCAGGGAGGGGCCGAACGACGGGGTCGCGTCGGCGGGGGCCTTGCGCTGGCCCTGCGGACGGACGACGTCCGTGCCGGAGACGACGATCGTGCCGGCGCGCCCGTGGTAACCGATGGGCAGGTGTTTCCAGTTGGGCGTGAGGGGCTCGTCGGCATCGGGGCGGAAGATGCGGCCCACGTTGCCGGCGTGGTGCTCGCTGGCGTAGAAGTCGACGTAGTCGGCGACCTCGAACGGCAGGTGCAGCGTCACCCGGTCGAGCGGGTGGAAGTGCGCCTCGTCCGACAGCCAGCCGCGGACCTCGGACCGGACCTCCTGCCAGACCGGCCGGCCCGCGGCCATCAGCGGGTTGAGGGTGGGCTGGTCCAGCAGGCCGGCGTGGGCGGAGCCGTGCGCGGCGGCCGCGGCGGCCGCGTCCAGGACGTACGCGCCGTAGCGGACGCCGATGCGCGGGCGGTCGGGCGCGTCCGGGGTGGTGAAGACGCCGTACGGGAGGGTGTGCGCGCCGAAGGGGTCGCCTTCGGCCGGCTCAAGGGGGCTGTGCTGGGGCATGGGACGCTGCCTCGCCTTCTGTTCCTGGGCATGCCGACGGGCTGGTGGAGACGGGTACGACCGGGGCGGCCGGTGGGCCGGTCGGATCGATCCACACATTACGTGTTGACCGCTCCTGGGCAAGGGGTGTCCGGGGGTGTCCGAGCGAGTCCAAAGGGAGGGCAATGTCCGGTAACTCCTTGCTGGACTCAGCGATTCCGAAGTAGCGTCCTAAGTCGGGTCACACACAGTGGGGGGCCGCTGAGGCTGGGTGGCCGAGGGGGGTGCTGGTGGCGAGCAGGAGCGCGCCCGTAGCGGCGGACCGGTCCGTTCCAGGGTTGATTGTGAAGATCGGCGACTATCCCCTGCACCACGGCGGGGTGGGCGCGATCCGCAGCCTCGGCCGGCTGGGCGTCCCGATGTACGCCGTCACCGAGGACAGATGGACCCCTGCCGCCCTCTCCCGCTACCTGCACTCCGGCTTCGTGTGGCCGACGACGGGCACCGAGCGGCCCGAGGAGCTGGTGGCGGGCCTGTTGCGGATCGGACGGCGGATCGGCCGCCCGGCGGTGCTGATCCCCACGGACGAGGAGGCGGCCGTGCTGATCGCCGAGCACGCCGAGGCGCTCGCCGGCTCCTTCCTCTTCCCGCCCGTCGAGCCGCGGCTGCCGCGCCGGCTGGCGAGCAAGCAGGGGCTGCACGAGCTGTGTGCGGAGCACGGCGTGCCCTCGCCGTCGGCGCTCTTCCCTGCCTCGTACGAGGAGATCGAGAAGTACGCCTCCGTCGCCACGTACCCGCTGGTGGCCAAGAACCGCGAGGCGTTCGAGCGGCGCCGGCACCCCGCGGTGGCCGGCACCACCCGCATCGGCGGGCCGCGCGAGCTGCTGGAGCTGGCGCGCGGCTGGGGCCCGTCCCCGGGCGTGATCCTGCAGGAGTACCTGCCGCGCGAGGAGGCCGAGGACTGGATCGTGCACGCCTACTTCGACGCGGAGAGCACCCCGCTGGCGATGTTCACCGGCGTCAAGGTGCGCTCCTGGCCGCCCCACGCGGGCATGACCGCCAACGCCTACGTGGTGGACAACCCCGAACTGGCGACCATGGCGGCACAGTTCATCAAGCAGATCGGCTTCTGCGGGATCATCGACCTGGACTGGCGCTTCGACCGGCGCGACGGCCGGTACAAGCTCCTGGACTTCAACCCCCGGATGGGAGCGCAGTTCCGGCTCTTCGAGAACGAAGCCGGCATCGACGTCGTCCGGGCCCAGCACCTGGACCTCACGGGACGGCCCGTCCCGGAGGCCGAGCAGCTCACGGGCCGCCGCTTCGTCGTGGAGAACATCGACCTGCCCGCCTTCGCCGCCTACCGTCGCAGCGGCTACACCACCCCCCACGCCCCCGCCCGGGCGAGCGGCACGGAGCTGGCCTGGGCCGCCCGTGACGACATGAAGCCGTTCTTCACCATGCTCGCCCGGTTCGTGCGGCCGGGCGTGCGGCACCTGTGGCAGCTGTGGCGCTCCCGGCGCCGGGCCGCCGCCGTCGCCGAGCGATCCGACTGAACAGCCGACTGAACTGCCGACCGAACCGCCGACCGAACACCGCGTACGCCGCTGAAACCGTCGCCCGGCCGCGCTCCGGGCAACGCCCTGGGAGGGGACCCGTGACACTTCCCGTAGCCGTCATCGGGGCCGGTCCGTACGGCCTCTCGACCGCAGCTCACCTGAAGGCGCGCAATGTGCCCACGCGCGTCTTCGGCTCGCCGATGGTGAGCTGGCGGGAGCACATGCCCGCCGGGATGCTGCTCAAATCCACCCCAGTCGCCTCGAACATCGACGCCCCGCAGCCCGGGCACACCCTCTTCGACTACTGCCAGGACGTGGGGGAGCGGCGCTACGAGTCCGACTGGGACGCCATCCCCGTCGAGACCTTCGCCGGCTACGGGCTGTGGTTCCAGCAGCGGCTGGTGCCCGGGCTGGAGCGGGAGCGCGTGGTGGCCGTCGAGCGGCGCACCTCGGGCTCCGGCTTCGAGCTGAAGCTGGACTCGGGGGAGCAGTTCGCGGCGCGCGCCGTGGTGGTGGCCACGGGCCTGAGCGGCTTCGCGCAGCTGCCGCCGGAGCTGGCGGCGGCGGTGCCGGACGGGCCCTCGCCGGGCGGTGCGATCTCGCACAGCTCCCAGCACCGCGACCTGTCGGTCTTCGCCGGGCGCGACGTGGTCGTCGTCGGTGCCGGGCAGTCCGCGCTGGAGACCGCCGTGCTGCTGGCCGAGGCGGGCGCCGGCGCGGTGCGGATCCTGGCGCGGCGGCGCGGCGCGGTGCGGTTCGGGGCGGCGCCGGACGGGCAGCCGCCGCTGAGGCCGGACACCCCCTTCGGCCGGGCCTGGTCGCTGTACGCGTTCTCGTACCACGCGGACGGCTTCCGGCATCTTCCGGCGCCGACCCGGGCGTTCCTGGTGCGCCGGGTGCTGGGCCCGCTGGGCGCCTGGTGGCTGCGGGAGCGGTTCATCGGCCGGGTGCAGGTCACCGAGGGCAAGCACATCGTGCGCGCACGGGTGGAATCCGGGCGTCCGGTGCTGACCCTCTCCGGTGACACCGAGGGGCCCGAGAACGAGCTGCGCGCCGACCACGTCATCGCGGCGACCGGCTACCGGGTCGACGTGGCGGCCCTGGACTTCCTCGGGCCCGGGCTGCGCACCCGGCTCGCGGTGAGTGCGGGCGGCCCCCGGCTGGGCGCCGGCTACCGCTCCTCGGTGCCGGGGCTGTTCTTCACGGGGCTGCCGGCGGCCGCCAGCTACGGGCCGGTCATGCGGTTCGTGTGCGGCACCGAGTACGCCTCGCCGCGGCTGGCCCGGGCGGTGGCGCAGCTGTAGGGCTTCCGAAATGTCCCAGAACGCCGGACGGGCCGAATTCGCCCGTCCGGCGTTCGCGTGCGGGGGCCGGGTCGTACCCGGTGTCGGCGTCCGAAGGGGACGGCGCCCACGGTGATCGAGAGCCGACCGGATACGCTGACTTTTGGTGAAGACAGCGACACATCGACAATCCCCGTGTTCGCAGGCAGACAGGAGTACCCCTCGTGACCGTCGTCGGGCCTTTTGGGCTGAGCGTGCGGGACCAGGCTCTTGAAGCCGATGTCCAGGCCGGATTGGCCGCCGTCGAGGAGGGTCTCCTGGAGGCCACCAAGAGCGGCGTGCCCTTCATCACCGAGGCCGCCCAGCACCTGGTGCAGGCCGGGGGCAAGCGGTTCCGTCCGCTGCTGGTCGCGCTCGCCGCGCAGTTCGGCGACCCGTACGCCCCGGGTGTGGTGCCGTCGGCCGTGGTCGTCGAGCTCACCCACCTGGCCACGCTGTACCACGACGACGTGATGGACGAGGCCGAGGTGCGCCGGGGCGTGCCCAGCGCCAACGCCCGCTGGGGCAACTCGCTGGCCGTCCTGACGGGTGACTTCCTCTTCGCCCGCGCCTCCCACATACTGGCCGACCTCGGCCCGGAGGCCGTGCGCATCCAGGCCGAGGCGTTCGAGCGGCTGGTCACCGGCCAGATCCTGGAGACCGCGGGCCCGCGCGACGGCCGCGACCCCATCGAGCACTACCTGGACGTCATCGCCGGCAAGACCGGCTCGCTGATCGCCGTCGCGGGGCGCTTCGGCGCGATGATGTCCGGCGCCGACGAGCGGGTCGTCGAGATCCTCACCCACTACGGGGAGCGGCTCGGCGTCGCCTTCCAGCTCGCCGACGACGTCCTGGACATCGCCAGCGACTCCCACGAGTCCGGCAAGACCCCGGGCACGGACCTGCGCGAGGGCATCCCGACCCTGCCCGTGCTGCACCTGCGGGCCCGGGCGGCCGCCACCGGCTCGCCCGAGGACCTCCGGCTGTGCGAGCTCCTCGACGGCGACCTCGCCGACGACGAGCTGCTCGCCGAGGTGCTGCGCCGGCTGCGCGTCCACCCGGCCCTGGAGCAGGCCCGGCGCGACACCGTCCGCTACGCCCAGGAGGCGCGCGCGACGCTGGCGCCGCTGCCCGACGGCCCCGCCAAGGCGGCGCTGGAGCAGCTCTGCGACGCGGTGGTCCACCGGGCCGGCTGAGCCGCCCCAAGCGCCCCTGGCCAGGCCGGACTCCGCCTTCCGGTAGAGGCGCCCCTAGGGGGCGTCATACCGGAGGCGTACGGCTACTTGATCCCGTCGGCTGACGACGGAGCGGTGCCCCTTTGGTGGAATGGAATGCGTCTTCTCCGGGGGAATCCCCGGACTCCCGCGCCACCACCGAGCGGTCGGGCCACAATGAGCCTAGGTGTGGGCGAGTGCACGACGCGAAAGACCGCCGCCGACGACGGAGGTAGAGCACATGGCACGGATCCAACCGACACCGGGCACCGACGCGGCCGACGGGCGCGGCGCGGCCAAGGGCCGCCGCAAGGCCGTCCGCTACGCGGTACCGGTCGCGGTGGCCGGCGTTGCGGCCGCGACGATCGGCATCGGCTCGGCGCTCGCGAGCACCGGCGACCCGGATCTGCCCAAGATCAGCGCGCAGGACCTCATAGCCAAAATGGCTGCGTCGGACACCCAGCAGATGTCCGGATCCGTCAAGATCACCACGGATCTGGGGCTGCCGTCGTTGCCGTCGGGCCTCGGTCTGGAGAGCGGTGGCGGCCACGGCGGCAAGAAGGGCGGTACGGCGGCCTCCCCCGAGAGCAAGCTGACCGAACTCGCCTCCGGTACGCACACGCTGCGCGTGGCCGTGGACGGCCCCGACAAGCAGCGCGTCTCGCTCGTCGAGCGCGCCGCCGAGTACAGCGTCATCCGCAACGGCGACGACGTCTGGGCCTACGACAGCGCCGGCAACACCGCGCTGCACTCCAAGGCGCCGCAGCGCGGTCCGGACGGCAAGCGCGAGGCCGCGGGGACGCCCAAGGACCTGCGCGGCGCCTCGCCGCAGGAGCTGGCCAAGAAGGTCGTCGAGGCGGCCGGCGGTACGACGACCCTCACCGTCGACGGCACGGCCAAGGTGGCCGGCCGGGACGCCTACCAGCTGGTCCTCACGCCCAAGCAGGGCGAGTCGACGGTCGGTGCGGTGCGCATCGCGGTCGACGCGAAGAACGGCGTGCCCCTGAAGTTCACGCTCGCGCCCAAGAGCGGCGGCAAGGCCGTCGTCGACGCGGCCTTCACCAAGGTCGACTTCGGCAAGCCGGGCGCGGACACCTTCTCCTTCACCCCGCCCAAGGGCGCCAAGGTGACGGAGGGCGGCGACAAGGACGGCAAGGCCGGCAAGGACGGCAAGCACGCCGGCCGCGGCGACCAGCAGAGCGGCTTGACCGGGGCGCTGGGCCTGCCGGGCGCCGGCGGTGACGGGGCGGCCAAGGTCACCGGCGAGGGCTGGGCCTCGATCGCCCAGTTCACCGCGGGCAAGGAGGCCGGTGGCATCGTCTCCGGCAAGGACCGCAGCGCGCTCAAGGACGCCGGGAAGAACGGCGACGCCGCCGGCAAGCTGCTGGACGGCCTCGGTTCCAAGGTCTCGGGCGACTTCGGTTCCGGCCGGGTCTTCAGCACCCGGGTCATCAACGCCCTGATGACGGACGACGGCAAGGTCTTCGTCGGCGCCGTCTCCAAGGACGCACTGGTCAAGGCGGCCAACGCGGCGAAGTAGCCGCGCACACGGCAGTACGGGGGACGCGATGGAGGAGCAGGCCGCCGCCGGGGGACCGGTGATCGAGACACGTGCGCTCACCAAGCGCTACGGCGGCGGGCAGCTCGCGGTCGACGGCCTCGACCTCGTGGTGCCCCGGGGAAGCGTCTTCGGCTTCCTCGGGCCCAACGGCTCGGGGAAGACCACCACCATCCGGATGCTCATGGGCCTGATCGAGCCGACCTCGGGCACCGCCCGGGTGCTCGGCGAGGACATGCCGCGCGCCGGCCGCAGCGTGCTGCCCAGGGTGGGGGCCCTCATCGAGGGCCCCGCGCCCTACGGCTTCCTCTCCGGCCGCGACAACCTCGTGCGGTTCGACGCCGCCGACCCGACGGCCGACCCCCGCACCCGCGCGGCCCGGGTGGGCCACGCCCTGGAGCGGGTCGGGCTCACCTCCGCCGCGGGCAAGAAGGCCCGCGCGTACTCCCTCGGCATGAAGCAGCGCCTCGGCCTGGCGGCCGTCCTGCTGCAGCCCCGTGAGCTGCTCGTCCTCGACGAGCCGACCAACGGCCTCGACCCCCAGGGCATGCGCGAGATCCGTTCCCTGGTGCGCGGGCTCGCCGCCGAGGGCACCACGGTCTTCCTCTCCTCCCACCTGCTCGACGAGATCGAGCAGGTCTGCACGCACGCCGCCGTCATGGCGCACGGCCGGCTCCTGACCCAGGGGCCCGTCGACGAGCTGGCCTCCTCCGCCCGGGGCCGGCTCGCCGTCACCACCCCCGACACCGCGGAAGCCGTCCGCGTCCTCAAGGAGCACGGAGTGAACGACCTGACGGTCAACGACGAGCGCGTCACCGGCGAGCTCCCCGCCGGTCCGGCCGTGGAGCTCGCCGACCTCAACGCCGCCCTCGTACACGCCCGGGTGCGGGTACGGGCCTTCGGCACCGAACGGGCCTCGCTGGAGGACGCCTTCGTCGCCCTCACCGGGGAGGGCTTCGATGTCGCGGGCTGAGCCGGCCGGCATGAGCGGCGCCGCCCCGGCGGCGGCCCGGCGGCTGTGGGGGCTCTCGCTCTTCCGCAGCGAGGTGACCACCGTCTTCCGGCGCTGGCGCACGCTCGCCCTGCTGGGCGTGCTGGCCGCCGTGCCGGTGCTGGTCGGCATCGCCGTGAAGATCGAGACGGGTGACGGCGGCTCCGTCGGGCACGGCGACGGCTCCGGCCCGGCCTTCATCAGTCAGGTCACCAACAACGGCCTCTTCCTGGTCTTCACCTCGCTCGCCTCGACCCTGCCGTTCTTCCTGCCGATGGCGATCGGGGTGATCGCGGGCGACTCCATAGCCGGCGAGGCCGGCGCCGGCACGCTGCGCTACCTCCTCGTCGCCCCCGCCGGACGGACGAGGCTGCTGCTCGCCAAGTTCACGGCGACCGTCGCCTTCTGCTGCGTCGCCACGCTCGTCGTCGCCGCCTCGGCCCTCGCGGTGGGGGCGCTGCTCTTCCCGCTCGGCGAGGTCACGCTGATCAGCGGCACGACCGTCTCGTTCACGGACGGCCTGCTGCGCACGCTGCTGATCGCCGGAGTGGTGGCGCTCTCGCTGACGGGCATCGTCGCGCTGGGCCTGTTCGTCTCCACCCTCACCAACAGCGGCATCGCGGCCATGGCCACCACGGTCGGGCTGCTGATCACGGTCCAGATCCTCGACCAGTTCCCGCAGCTGAGCGCCATCCAGCCGTATCTCTTCCCGCACTACTGGCTGAGCTTCGCCGACCTGCTGCGCGACCCGGTCTACTGGGACCAGCTGCTGCGCAACCTCGGCCTGCAGGCGCTGTACGTGGCCGTCTTCGGGTCCGCGGCGTGGGCCCGTTTCACGACGAAGGACATCACGGTGTGAGCGGGCGCCGGGCGGGGAGTGCCCGCCCGGCGCCCGCCACCGTCAGAAGGTGAGCTTCCAGCCGTTGATCCGGCCGGTGTCCTGCGCCGCCACGTCCTGGACGCGCAGCTTCCAGGTGCCGTCGGCGTGCTCGCCGGAGGCGTTGACGGTGTACGTCGCGACGACGTCCGCGGCCGAGTCGTTGCTGCTCGCGTCCTTCAGCCGGTACGTCTTCCCGCTCGGCCCGACGAGGTCGACGACCAGGTCACCGCGGTAGCTGTGCCGGATGTCGACGCCGACCTTGAGCGCCGAGGGCGCGTTGCCGGTGACGCCGCCGACGGTGACCGGCGACTCGACGGCCGCCCCCGCGTCGGGGATGTCGAGGGCCGACGTGGACTCGAAGACCTTGCCGCCGCCGGGCGGGGTCGTGGAGCCGCCGCTCAGCGTCCAGACGGCGTGGGCGATCGCGTCGCTGTTGTTGTCCAGCGCCGTGTCGTTGATGTTCGCCGTGGTGTCGCACGAGGAGTGGTAGCAGCGGTCGAACGGCTGTCCCGCCGTGCCGCCCCACTTGGCCGCCTGCGAGGCGGACTTGGTGTAGTCCGCGCCGCTGAAGAGGCCGCCGACACGGACGCCCGCGTTCTTGAAGGGCGCGTGGTCGGAGCGGCCGTCGCCCTCGGTCTCGATCTCGGTGGGGATGTTCTTGCCGGCGAAGTAGTCCTTGAAGACCCCTTCGAGCTGGGGGTCGTCGTCGTAGACGAAGTAGCCGGGGTTGGGCGACCCGATCATGTCGAAGTTCAGGTACGCGTCGATCTTCTGGCGTTCGGCGGCGGGCAGCTGGCGCACGTAGTTCTGCGAGCCGACCAGGCCCAGCTCCTCGGCGCCCCACCAGGCGAACCGCAGGTGCTTGTCGGGCTTGTAGCCCTGCTTGGCCACGGTGAGGGCGACCTCCAGGATGCCCGCGGAGCCGGAGCCGTTGTCGTTGATGCCGGCGCCGCGGGAGACCGAGTCGAGGTGCGACCCGGCGAAGACGACGTGGCCCGCGTCGCCGCCCGGCCAGTCGGCGATGAGGTTGTAGCCGGTCGCACCGTTCGAGGTGAACTGCTGGACGGTGGTGGTGAAGCCGGCCGCGTCGAGCTTGCCCTTCACGTAGTCGATCGACGCCTTGTAACCGCTGCGGCCGTGCGCACGGTTGCCGCCGTTGGCGTTGGCTATCGACTGCAGCTGGGCCAGGTGCGCCTTGACGTTGGCGACGGATATGTCGGGTGCTGCGGCGGTGCGGGCGCTCCGGCCGGCGGCTGCGGCGGTGGGAGCCGCGTTCGCCGGTACCGAGGAGACGCCGAGCAGGGTGGCGGTCACGGCCGCGCCGGTGGTGAGCAGGGCGGCGGTGCGTCGCGATCTTCGGGGCAGGGTGGGTCCGTTGAGGTCACGCATGGGGGGCTCCCAACTCCATTTGACGTGGCCATGATGTTGAGGGCCCCCCGAAGTCCCGTCAAGGGCGGATTTCGGACACCGAACACCGTTTTCCGGATATCGGGCGCGGGGTCAGCTGTGCTGAGCTGTGGCTTCTGTTGCCTGAGGGGCAATTGTGTTTTCTGTGTTACCAGTTGCGGCGCGCTCCTGAGCGGCCCTCAACTCCGCCCGTGCGTGACGGGCCGTGCGCAGGGCGTCCCAGGTCAGCATCGCCAGCGCCAGCCAGACGAGCGCGAAGCCGGCCCACCGCTCGGCCGGCATCGCCTCGTGGAAGACGGTCAGGCCGAGGGCGAACTGGAAGACGGGGGCCAGGTACTGCAGCATGCCGGTCACCGACAGCGGCAGCCGCACGGCCGCCGCACCGAAGGAGATCAGCGGCAGCGCCGTGATGGCACCCGTGCCCAGCAGGAGCAGGGAGTGGCCCACGCCCTCGGCGGCGAACGTCGACTTGCCCTGCGCGCCGAGGAAGAGCAACAGGCCGAGCGCGGGCAGGAACTGCACCGCCGTCTCGGCCGCCATCGACTCCAGCCCGTCCAGCCCGACCTTCTTCTTGACGAGGCTGTAGGTGCTGAAGGTGGCCGCGATCGCGAGCGCGATCCACGGGGGCTTGCCGTAGCCGATGGCCAGGACGACCACGGCGGCCACGCCGACCGCCACCGCGGCCCACTGCGCGGGCCGCAGCCGCTCGCGCAGGACGAGGACGCCGAGACCGATGGTGACGAGGGGGTTGATGAAGTAGCCCAGGGACGTCTCGACGACGTGGCCGGAGTTCACGGCCCAGATGTAGATCCCCCAGTTCGCGGAGATGACCAGCGCTCCGAGGGCGACCATCCCGAGCCGCCGCGGCTGCCGCAGCAGCGGGGGTATCCACGCCCAGCGCCGGGTGATCGCCAGGACGACCACGACGGCGGCCAGCGACCACACCATGCGGTGCGCGAGGATCTCCAGCGCGCCCGCCGGTTCCAGCAGCGGCCAGTAGAGGGGGAACAGCCCCCAGATCCCATAGGCCAGGACGCCGCACAGCAGTCCCGTGCGGGTCTCGTTCCTCGACTTCTGCGGCTCCACGCGTTTCCTCCCAGGGGGCGCCGATGCCCACGACGACCTTGCGAAGGTAACGCCGCACCCGGGGATGTGTCATACGCGTATCGCATGACGGTCATGACAGGGTTCCGTGGGCCGCCGACGACCCGCCGGAGCGGTCGGCCGCCCGCAGCCGCTCGATGGCCGCCGAGACGTCGAACGGCAGCACCGTCACCGCGACGTTCGGCACCTGCTGGAGCGCCTTGGCCATCTGCTCTCCGGTGTCGCGGTGCAGCAGCCTGCCCAGCGGGAACGTGTACGTGCGCCGGGGGATCAGCAGCGTCAGGGCGGTCGTGCCATCGGCCGTGGCGCGGGCGGCCAGGGCCGCCACCGCGTGCCGCAGCCGGCGGTCGGGGCAGTCGACGAGCTCCAGCGGCACGGTCGTGCCGGAGGAGGCGTCCCAGCGCTCGGCCAGGCGCCGCGCCCGGGGCTCGTCGGTCACCACGTGCACGGCCCGCACCTCGTCCGGCCGCAGCTCGTGCGCGTAGCGCAGCGCCTTGACCGTGGCCAGGTCGAGGTTGTCGACGAGCACGTGGACGACGTGGCGCCGCCAGTGCGGCCGGTCCGTGGTGTAGGCGGGCACGTTCTCCAGCGCGGCGGCCTCCTCGCGGTACTCGCGGTTGATGCGGATGAGCGCCCACACGCCGATCGGGAAGACCACCACGACCAGCCAGGCGCCCTCGGTGAACTTGGTGACGGCGAAGACGGCGACCACCAGCGCCGAGACCACGGCCGCGACGAGGTTCACCGCGGTCCTCCAGTGGCTCTCGCGGCGCCGCCAGTAGTGCGCCGCCATTCCGGCGGCGGCCATGGTGAAGCCGGTGAACACGCCGATGGCGTACAGCGCGACGAGCTTGTCGACGTTGGCGCGCGTCACGAGCAGCAGCGCGAGCGAGACGACCGTGAGGCAGATGATGCCGTTGGAGAAGGCGAGCCGGTGGCCGCGGCGCATCAGCTGCCGGGGCAGGAAGCGGTCCTCCGCGACGAAGCTGGCCAGGAAGGGGAAGCCGGTGAAGGGCGTGTTGGCGCCCGTGTAGAGGATGAGCGCCGTGGCGAGCTGGACGTACACCAGGCCCGCCGTGCCCGGCCAGCCGTCGCCGAAGACCAGGTGGGCCTCCTGGGCGATGACGGTGGGGTTGCCGTCCTCGTAGGGGATGGCGTGCGTGTAGTGGGCGAGCGTGGAGACGCCGAGCACCATGACGCCCAGGACGCAGCTCATGACGGTCAGGGTGCGGCGGGCGTTGACGCCCTGCGGGCGGCGGAACGCGGAGACGCTGTTGGAGATCGCCTCCAGGCCGGTCAGCGAGGAGCCGCCGTTGGCGAAGGCGCGCAGCACCATGAACAGCGAGACCCCGTACAGCCATCCCGTCCCCGGCGAGCCCAGGGGGACCGCTCCGGGTGCGTGCACGTCCGCGTGCGGCAGTCCGCCGTCCAGGGCCCGGGCGAGGCCGACGGTCATCATCAGGGCGACCGCGAGCATGAAGAGGTACGCGGGGGCGGCGAAGGTCCGCCCGGCCTCCCGCACTCCGCGCAGGTTCCCGTACGCCAGCAGCAGCACCACACCGGCCGTGATGGGCAGCTTGAGGTGGTCGAGGCCGGTGTAGCCCTTGCCGGTGAGGTGGGCGAGGGAGATCAGCGCGTCGGTGCCGGCGGCGGTCTGCACGGCGACCGTGACGATGTAGTCGACGAGCAGGGCCACCGCGGCGATCTGCGCGACGCGCGGCCCGAAGTTCTCGCGGGCGACGACGTACGAGCCGCCGGCGCGCGTGTAGACGGAGACGACGTCGCGGTAGGAGAACGTCAGGAGCAGCAGGACGAACAGGATCGCCCCGGTCACCGGCATCAGCAGGGTGAACGCGGCCACTCCGGCGACCGGTACGAGGATGCGCAGCATCTCCTCGCTGCCGTACGCGGTGGAGGAGATGCAGTCGGAGGCGAGGACGCCGAGCGCCATCGGGTTGGAGAGCTTCTCCCGGGCGAGCTGCTCGGTGACCAGCGGTGGGCCCAGGAGGAGCCGTTTGACGCGGTAGGCGAGCCGGTCGCGGACGACGGGCTCGGGGGCGGTGGCGGCATCGCGGGCGGGCATGACCATATGAGACCGGGTGCCCGGCCGCGGGCCCGTCAGACGCCCCGGACGGGCCGCGGATGCAGCCCGTCCGGCGCTGGTGCCGCCGGGGAGGTCAGCCCACGACCGTCCAGGTGTCGTTGCCGGCCAGCAGCGCGGCCAGGTCGCCCTTGCCCTTCTGCTCGATCGCGGCTTCGAGCTGGTCGGACATCTGCGCGTCGTACACCGGCCGGTCGATGCTGCGGAAGACGCCGATGGGCGTGCGGTGCAGCGTGTCCGGGTCCGCCAGGCGCGACAGCGCGAAGGCGGTGGTCGGGGACGCGGCGTGGGCGTCGTGGACCAGGACGTCGGCCTCGTTCTCCGCCGTGACCGTCACGACCTTCAGGTCGCCCGTGGCGCGGTCCCGGACGACGCCCTTCTCGCTCTGTGCGCCGAAGCGGATCGGCTGCCCGTGCTCCAGGCGGATGACCGCCTCCTGGGCCTGCTGCTTGTCCTTGAGGACGTCGAAGGCGCCGTCGTTGAAGATGTTGCAGTTCTGGTAGATCTCCACGAGCGCCGTCCCCGGGTGGGCGGCGGCCTGGCGCAGCACCTCGGTCAGGTGCTTGCGGTCGGAGTCGACCGTGCGGGCCACGAAGGACGCCTCGGCGCCGAGGGCCAGCGACACGGGGTTGAAGGGCGCGTCCAGGGAGCCCATCGGGGTCGACTTGGTGACCTTGCCGACCTCGGAGGTCGGGCTGTACTGGCCCTTGGTGAGGCCGTAGATCCGGTTGTTGAACAGCAGGATCTTGAGGTTGACGTTGCGGCGCAGCGCGTGGATGAGGTGGTTGCCGCCGATGGACAGCGCGTCGCCGTCGCCGGTGACGACCCACACCGACAGGTCGCGGCGGGAGGAGGCCAGGCCGGTGGCGATGGCGGGGGCGCGGCCGTGGATGGAGTGCATCCCGTAGGTGTTCATGTAGTACGGGAAGCGGGAGGAGCAGCCGATGCCGGAGACGAAGACGATGTTCTCCTTCGCCAGGCCGAGTTCGGGCATGAAGCCCTGGACGGCGGCGAGGATGGCGTAGTCGCCGCAGCCGGGGCACCAGCGCACTTCCTGGTCGGACTTGAAGTCCTTCATGGACTGCAGGGCCTCGGCCTTGGGGACCAGGGAAAGCGCTTCGATCGTCGGCTCGGTCGTCGTCTCAGCCATGGATGGCCTCCTTCAGCACATCTGCGAGCTGCTCGGCCTTGAACGGCATTCCGCTCACCTGGGTGTGGGAGCGGATGTCGATCAGGTACTTCGCCCGCAGCAGGGTGGCGAGCTGGCCGAGGTTCATCTCCGGTACGACCACGGTGTCGTAACGCCGCAGGATCTCCCCGAGGTTGGCGGGGAAGGGGTTGAGGTGACGCAGGTGGGCCTGGGCGACGTGGTCGCCGCCGGTCCGGACGCGCCGCACGGCGGCCGTGATGGGCCCGTAGGTGGAGCCCCAGCCGAGCACCAGGGTGCGGGCCTCGCCCGAGGGGTCGTCGATGTCCAGGGCGGGGACGGCGACGCCGTCGACCTTGGCCTGGCGGGTGCGGACCATGAAGTCGTGGTTGGCCGGGTCGTAGGAGATGTTGCCCGTGCCGTCCTGCTTCTCGATGCCGCCGATGCGGTGCTCCAGGCCGGGGGTGCCGGGCACGGCCCACGGGCGGGCCAGCGTCTGCGGGTCGCGCTTGTACGGCCAGAAGACCTCGGTGCCGTCGGCCAGCTCGTGGTTGGGGCCGGAGGCGAACTGCACGCGCAGGTCGGGCAGTTCGTCGGCCTCGGGGACCCGCCAGGGCTCGGAGCCGTTGGCGAGGTAGCCGTCGCTGAGCAGGAAGACCGGCGTGCGGTAGGTGAGCGCGATCCGGGCGGCGTCCAGGGCCGCGTCGAAGCAGTCGGCCGGGGTGCGCGGGGCGACGATCGGCACGGGGGCCTCGCCGTTGCGCCCGTACATCGCCTGCAACAGGTCGGCCTGCTCGGTCTTGGTGGGCAGGCCGGTGGAGGGGCCGCCGCGCTGGATGTCGACGATCAGCAGAGGCAGTTCGAGGGAGACCGCGAGGCCGATGGTCTCCGACTTCAGGGCGACGCCGGGCCCGGAGGTGGTCGTCACGGCCAGCGCGCCGCCGAAGGCCGCGCCGAGCGCGGCGCCGATCCCGGCGATCTCGTCCTCGGCCTGAAAGGTGCGCACGCCGAAGTTCTTGTGCTTCGACAGCTCGTGCAGGATGTCCGAGGCCGGGGTGATCGGGTACGAGCCGAGGTAGAGCGGCAGATCGGCCTGGTGGGAGGCGGCGACCAGGCCGTACGACAGCGCGAGGTTGCCGGAGATGTTGCGGTAGGTGCCGGGCGGGAAGGCGGCGGTGGCGGGGGCGACCTCGTAGGAGACCGCGAAGTCCTCCGTCGTCTCGCCGAAGTTCCAGCCGGCGCGGAACGCCGCGACGTTCGCCTCCGCGATCTGCGGCTTCTTCGCGAACTTCTTCCGCAGGAACGCCTCGGTGCCCTCCGTCGGCCGGTGGTACATCCACGACAGCAGGCCGAGCGCGAACATGTTCTTGCTGCGCTCCGCCTCCTTGCGGGAGAGGCCGAACTCCTTGAGCGCCTCGATCGTCAGCGTCGTCAGCGGCACCGGGTGGACGTTGTACGCGTCCAGGGAGCCGTCCTCCAGCGGGTTGCTGTCGTAACCGACCTTCGCCATGGGGCGCTTGGTGAACTCGTCGGTGTTGACGATGATCTCCGCGCCGTGCGGCACGTCGCCCAGGTTGGCCTTGAGGGCCGCCGGGTTCATGGCCACGAGCACGTTGGGCGCGTCGCCCGGCGTGAGGATGTCGTGGTCGGCGAAGTGCAGCTGGAAGGACGAGACGCCCGGGAGGGTGCCTGCCGGCGCGCGGATCTCGGCGGGGAAGTTGGGGAGAGTGGACAGGTCGTTGCCGAACGACGCCGTCTCGGAGGTAAAGCGGTCTCCCGTGAGTTGCATGCCGTCACCGGAGTCACCGGCGAACCGGATGATCACCCGGTCGAGCCGGCGCACTTCCTTGACGCCGCCCGGGGTGTCGGCCCCGGGTGCGGTCTCACCGCGTGGATCCACGGAATCGGCCTGTTCGGCCGGGCTGCTGACCTTGCTGGTCACTGCTTCGGACCTCCCTCATGGCGGCGCCGCGCACTCGGTGGCGCCGACCGGCGTTCCCATGGCCATCGTACGTGGGCAAGGTCGGCCTTCACGGGAGGGATCACTGGATATACGGCAGTGAGTGACGGGGATCTACCCCTGAATGTCATGGTTTGGCAGGCCCGTGGTCCGTACTTCGAAGGCAGCTTCCTGTCAGGGGCTACTCATCCTTTGGACCTAGGGCCTGCCGCCCGGCCAGGTGATGCCGCGTCAGGAGCGCGGCCGTCCGGGCCCTACGAACGCAGGTAGGTCAGCACGGCCAGGACCCGCCGGTGGTCGCCCTCGCTCGGCGACAGCCCCAGCTTCAGGAAGATGTTGCTGACGTGCTTCTCCACCGCGCCGTCGCTCACGACCAGCTGCTTGGCGATGGCGGAGTTGGTCCGTCCCTCGGCCATCAGACCGAGGACCTCGCGCTCGCGCGGGGTGAGCCCCGCCAGCACGTCCTGCTTGCGGCTGCGGCCCAGCAACTGGGCGACGACCTCCGGGTCCAGCGCGGTGCCGCCCCGGGCGACCCGCACCACCGCGTCCGCGAACTCGCGCACGTCGGCGACCCGGTCCTTGAGCAGGTAGCCCACGCCCCGGCTGCTGCCGGCCAGCAGCTCCGTCGCGTACTGCTCCTCCACGTACTGCGAGAGCACCAGCACCCCCAGCTGTGGGTGGTCGCGGCGCAGCTGGACGGCCGCCCGCACGCCCTCGTCGGTGTGGGTGGGGGGCATCCGCACGTCCGCGACCACGACGTCCGGCAGCGCGCCCTCGTCGGCGAGCTCCGTGATGGACTTGATCAGGGCCTCGGCGTCGCCGACGCCCGCCACGACGTCGTGCCCCCGGTCGGTCAGCAGCCGGGTGAGGCCCTCCCTCAACAGGACCGAGTCCTCGGCGATGACCACCCGCACGCTGTCCTCCACCATCACGATCCACTGCCCCCAGAACACGCCGGTACGGCCCGCGCACCACGCGCGGACCCGCACCAGCATCGCAGTTCCGGCCCCGGAGCGGTGAGCTCCGGGGCCGGAAGAGGGGTGCGGGGCCGGGGGGGGGGGGCCGGCCCGGCTGCGCGGGGCGGGTCGGCGGCAGGCGCGGCGGGGGCGCGGCGGGGGGTCAGCCGCGCCAGGGCAGCTCCGCCGTCACGGTCGTCGGACCGCCGGCCGGGGAGTCGACCACCAGCAGGCCGTCGACCGAGTCCAGCCGCTCCGCGAGCCCGGCCAGCCCGCTGCCGCCGGCGGCCGGGGCGCCGCCGCGGCCGTCGTCCCACACCTGGATCATCAGCCGGTCCGCCGAGCGCCACACGTCCACGCGGGCGGACCGGGCCCCGCTGTGCTTGCCGATGTTCCGCAGCAGCTCGGAGACGGTGAAGTAGGCGATGCCCTCGATCGCGGGCGCCGGGCGGGCCGGCAGGTCCACCTCGGCCGCCACCGGCACCCCGGAGCGGGCGGCCAGCGCCGACAGGGCCGGGCCGAGGCCGCGGTCGGTGAGGATCGCGGGGTGGATGCCGCGGGCCAGGTCGCGCAGCTCCTTGAGCGCGATCTTCACCTCGCCGTGCGCGTCGTCGACCATCCGCGCCGCGCCCTGCGGGTCCTGCAGCACCTTCTCCTTCGCCACGCCGAGGTCGACGGCGAGGGCGGACAGCCGGGCCTGGGCACCGTCGTGCAGCTCGCGCTCGATGCGGCGCAGGTCGGCGGCGGCGGTGTCGACGACCACGCCGCGGTCCTCCTCCAGCTCCCGCACGCGCGCCGTCAGCCGCGACGGCCCGAGCAGCCCCGTCACCAGCAGCCCGCTCACCTGCGCCAGGCCGCGCACGACCCACGGCATCAGGAGCACCAGGACCAGGCCGGCGGCGCAGGCGGCCCCGGTCTCGAAGGGGTTGTCGAGGTAGACGGCCTTCCCGTCGGAGTCCCCGTAGAGCTGCATGCCCGGCTGGTCCGTGTACGTGGGGTAGATCCACATGTACGCCGGGTAGAGGAACAGCAGCCAGCTCACGCTCGTCATCGTGAACGCGGCCGTGAAGGCGAAGATCGACCACGGCAGCTGGACCAGCGCGTAGATCACGTGGCGCCAGGCCGCGCCGTCCTTGAGGACCGCCATCATCCAGCTCAGCGCCCCGCCCTCCGCGCCGCGGCCGCCGCGCCGCGCCGGGCGCACGGGCCCCGGGCCGGCCACGTCGAGGCCCAGCAGCCCGCGGGCCCGGACCCGCTCGAAGGCGCCCAGCCCGCGCGCCATCAGGAGGGTGGCCGCCAGGACCGGCACGCCGAGGAACGTGATCAGCAGGCCGAAGCCGAGGGTGGTGAAGGTGAGGACGAGCGAGAAGAGGACGACGCCCACGGGCAGGCCCACCATGAGGTAGACGAACGCGCCCCAGGTGCGGGCCTCCAGCGGTGCGCGCAGCAGCGCGGGCACCCGGTGACGCCCGGGCGCCCTCCCGGCCGTGCGGTGCGTTCCGTAGTCGATCGCCATGTCCTCGTCCTCGCCGTCCTTCGTCCGTGCGGTCGGTGGGTCCTGCCCCCTGTGCTGCTTCCAGGCTCCTCCGCGGGGCGGGCGCGGACCATGCGGCGGGTCGGTGTCCTGGGGGTGGGGTTGTCCCCACCCCCCGGGGGCGGGGGGCCTTCGGCTGGGGGCCGATGGGTGCGGTCAGCCGGCCGTACGGTCCCGCCAGGGCACCTCCGCCGTGACGACCGTGGGGCCGCCGGCGGGGGAGTCCACGACGAACAGGCCGTCCACCGAGCCGAGCCGCTCCGCGAGCCCGGCCAGCCCGCTTCCGGAACCGGTCGAGGCGCCGCCCCTGCCGTCGTCCCGGACCTGGATCAGCAGCCGGTCCGCACGCCGCCACAGCTCGACCCCGGCCGAGCGCGCCCCGCTGTGCTTGCTGATGTTCTGCAGCAGCTCGGAGACGGTGAAGTAGGCGATGCCCTCGATCGCGGGCGCCGGCCGGGCCGGCAGGTCCACGGCCACCGTCACCGGGACCGTGCAGCGCCCCGCCACCGACGACAGGGCCGCGCCCAGTCCGCGGTCGGTGAGGATCGCCGGGTGGATGCCGCGGGCCAGGTCGCGCAGCTCCTGCAGGGCGAGCTTCACCTCGCCGTGCGCCTCGTCGACCATCTTGGCGGCCGTCTCCGGGTCCTCCAGGAGCTTCTCCTTGGCCAGGCCCAGCCCCATGGCGAGGGCGACGAGCCGGGCCTGGGCGCCGTCGTGCAGGTCGCGCTCGATGCGGCGCAGGTCGGCGGCGGCGGTGTCCACGACCACCCCGCGGTCCTGCTCCAGCTCGGCGATGCGCCGCTCCAGCTCGCTCGACGGCGACAGCAGGCCGCGCACCATCGCCCGGTCCACGTTCGTCAGCCCCCGCGCAAGATGGCCCAGAACCGGCCAGCCCACGAACAACGCCACCATGATGACGCCGAACGTGAGGACGCCCCATGGCAATCGTATGAACGAATACAGCGTGCTCCGCCACGCCACCGGGTCCTTCAGCAGCGTCCACAGCCGGCCCATGAAGCCGCTGTCGCCGCCCCGGCGCATCGTCCGCGGCAGCCGGCTCGGCTCGTCGACCCGAAGCCCCAGCAGCGCCCGCGCCCGGCGACGCTCCAGCGCGCCGAGGACCCGCGCGCCCGTCAGCCCGGCCGCCAGCAGCGGCAGCCCGACCACGGTGATCGACAGCGCCGCGCCCGCGTACAGCCAGAGGGAGACGTAGAGGAAACCGATGATCCCCTCGGGCAGATTGAGCAGGAGGTGCGCGACCTCCTTCCACGTCCCGCGGCCGAAGGCGAAGCGGACGGGAGGCAGCCGGTCGTCGTTCTCGGGGGCGGCTTCGGTGGAGATTCCGCTGGTCGCGGTCTGGGCGGTCATGGGCCAAGCCTGCCCGGACCGGACCACCCCCCGCCATGGGGGTCATGGGTGCGCACGTGTAGGGATAACCCCACCTCCGGCATGGCAGCGCTGCTCACCCTCGGCCCGGCAGGGCCTAGACTCGCGTGCGTACAGATCGTCGAACAAACAGGACAGGGAGCGAGGGGCGGACGTGCCGGAGGCGACCGTGCGCACCAGGAGCGCCGATGTCCAGCTCGCGGCGGACTACTTCCACAGCTATGCGGTGGTCGGACTGCTCGCCGTCGTCGGCGTGCTCTTCGTCGCCGTGGCCTTCGGGGCCGCACGGCTGCTGCGACCGGTGGTTCCGACGCCCGAGAAGCTGCTCACGTACGAGTGCGGGGTCGACCCCGTGGGCGAGGGCTGGGCGCACACCCAGGTGCGGTACTACGTCTACGCCTTCCTCTACGTGATCTTCGCAGTGGACTCGATCTTCCTGTTCCCCTGGGCGACGGTGTTCGCCGCGCCGGGCTTCGGCGGAGCGACGCTGGTGGAGATGTTCATCTTCCTCGGCTTCCTCGCCGTGGGCCTGTTGTACGCATGGAAGAAGGGCGTCCTGGAGTGGACGTGACACCCGCCGTGGACCTCCCCGAGCCCCGCCGCCTCGGGCCGCTGGCCCGCCTGGCCCCCGAGCCCATGAAGGTGGTCCTGAACTGGGGCCGCCGCTACAGCCTGTGGGTCTTCAACTTCGGGCTCGCCTGCTGCGCGATCGAGTTCATCGCCGCGTCCATGGCGCGCCACGACTTCATCCGGCTCGGCGTCATCCCCTTCGCGCCGGGCCCCCGCCAGGCCGACCTCATGATCGTCTCCGGCACGGTGACGGACAAGATGGCCCCGGCCGTGAAGCGGCTCTACGAGCAGATGCCCGAGCCGAAGTACGTGATCTCCTTCGGTGCCTGCTCGAACTGCGGCGGCCCCTACTGGGACTCGTACTCCGTCACCAAGGGCGTCGACCAGATCATCCCGGTGGACGTGTACGTGCCGGGCTGCCCGCCGCGCCCCGAGGCGCTGCTGCAGGGCATCATCAAGCTGCAGGAGAAGATCGCGCAGGAGTCGCTGGGCGAGCGCTACGGCTCCGTCGGCGGCGGCCGGGCCTCCGCTGCGGAGCTCCGCAGCGGCCTGGTGAGCCCCCCGCCTGCCCCGGCCCCGGGCGCGGCGCCGGACTCCGGGGAGACGGAGCGATGAGCGAGCCGACGGAGCCGACGGAGCCGACGGAACCGATGGAGCCGGCGGAGGCTGTGGTGGCCTGGCTGCCGGGCACGGCCACGGACCTGTTCGGCGAGGGCGCCACGGCCGCGGAGGCGTACGGGCTGCTCACGGTCGACGTCCCGGCCGAGCGGTGGATCGCCGCGCTCGAAACGGCACGGGACCGGCTGGGCTGCACCTTCTTCGACTGGCTGAGCGCCGTCGACGAGCCCGGCACGGGCTTTTGCGTGTGCGCCCACGTCGCGGCGCTGCCGGGCGGCGAAGGCGCTGCGGCCACCCGCCGCCTGCTGCTGCGCACCACCGTGCCGCACGAGGCTCCCGCGCTGGCCACGGCCGTCGGCGTCTACGCCGGTGCGGCGTGGCACGAGCGCGAGACGCACGAGATGTTCGGCATCGACTTCCCCGGCCACCCGCACCTTGTTCCGCTGCTGCTGCCCGAGGGCTTCGAGGGCCACCCGCTGCGCAAGGACTTCGTCCTGGCGGCGCGCGTGGTCAAGGCGTGGCCGGGGGCGAAGGAGCCCGGCGAGTCGGCGGAGGGCGGCCCCAAGCGCCGCCAGATGCTCCCGCCGGGAGTCCCCGACCCGAACGAGTGGGGCCCCCTCAAGGGCCAGCTCCCCCCGGCCCCCGCCCGCCCGGCCCGCACCCCCCGCACAGCACCCGCCGGCCGCCGCGCCACCCCGACGGAAGGCGGCGCGGAGACCACCCCGCGCCGCACCCGCAGCGTGAGCGAGGGCTCGGCGAGCCAGGCGGGAGCGGAGGCGGTGCCGCGTCGTACGCGGAGTGCGGCGGAGGGTTCGGCGAGCCAGGCCGAGGGCGCCGCGCCGGTGCCGCGTCGTACGCGCAGCGCGGCGGAGGGTTCGGCGAGCCAGGCGGGAGCGGAGGCGGTGCCGCGTCGTACGCGGAGTGCGGCGGATGGCTCGGCGAGCCAGGCCGAGGGCGCCGCGCCGGTGCCGCGTCGTACGCGCAGTGCGGCCGACGGCTCGGCGAGCCAGACCGGGACCCGGGGCGTGGAAGAGGGGACGGGCGGCGAAGAGCCCGCCGTCCCGACCCGCCCGGCCCCGCGCTCGTCCGACGCCCCCTGGCACCACGCCCGCCCTGCCTTCGACGAATCCCCGGCAAAGCCGACCCCCGACACCGCCGGGCAGCCGGAGGCCCCGGCAGGGGCTGCTGAGCCCGGTTCTTCCCGCCGCGACGGCGCTGAGCCCCCGCGGCGCAGCCCGGCGGCGCCGGACGCACCTGCCGGTGCGGCCCCCGACGCGGCCGAGAGGCCGGAGGCCCCGGCAGGGGCTGCTGAGCCCGGTTCTTCCCGCCGCGACGGCGCTGAGCCCCCGCGGCGCAGCCCGGCGGCGCCGGACGCACCCGCCGGTGCGGCCCCTGACGCGGCCGAGAGGCCGGACGCACCCGCCGACGCGGCCCGTCGGCGGCCCACCGGCGCGCCCGAGAACGACGACACCGACCCCGCCGGAGGCGAGCCCGCATGAGCAGCGACACTCTTGACGTCGTTCTGCGTCTCCTGGGCGTCTTCGTCGTCTTCCTCGTGCTGCCGCTCGCCATCGGGCAGACCGAGCACAAGGTCATGGCCCACATGCAGGGCCGCCTCGGCCCCATGTACGCCGGTGGCTTCCACGGCTGGGCGCAGCTCGTCGCGGACGGTGTGAAGTTCGCGCAGAAGGAAGACATCGTGCCCGCGGGCGCGGACCGCAGGGTCTTCCAGCTCGCACCTGCCGTGGCGCTGCTCCCCTACCTGCTCGTGCTGGTCGCGATCCCGGTCGGCCCCGGCAACGCGGTCGGCCAGTTCGTCGACGCCGGCATCTTCTTCGTCCTCGCCGTCATGGGCGTCGGCGTTCTCGGCTCGCTGATGGCCGGCTGGGCCTCGGCGAACAAGTTCTCGCTGCTCGGCGGTCTGCGGACCGCCGCCCAGCTGCTGGCGTACGAGCTGCCGATGGTGCTCACCGCCGCCTCGGTGGCCATGGCCGCGGGCACCGTCTCGCTGCCGGGCATCGTGGACGCGTTCCACTGGTGGTGGGTGCCGTGGCAGATCGTCGGCGGGATCGTCTTCTTCACGGCCGGCCTCGCCGAGCTGCAGCGCCCGCCGTTCGACATGCCCGTCGCCGACTCGGAGATCATCTTCGGTGCGTACACCGAGTACACGGGCCTGCGCTTCGCGATGTTCCTCCTCTCCGAGTACGCGGGCATCGTCGTCCTCTGCGGCCTGACGACCGTCCTCTTCCTCGGCGGGTGGCACGGCCCCTTCGGGGCCGACGGCCTCGGCTGGCTGTGGACGCTGCTCAAGACGGCGGTGCTGGCCTTCGTCGTGATCTGGCTGCGCGTGACCTATCCCCGGCTGCGCGAGGACCAGCTGCAGAAGCTGGCCTGGACCGTCCTCATTCCGCTCGCCCTCGCGCAGATCGCGCTGACCGGCGTCGTCAAGGTGGTGACCCAGTAGTGCCCATTCCCGGCTCCGGCCTGGCCAAGGGCCTGGCCGTCACCCTGCGCACGATGACCCGTCGCTCGGTCACCGCGCAGTACCCCGACGTCCAGCCCGAACTGCCGCCCCGCACGCGCGGCGTCATCGGGCTGTTCGAGGAGAACTGCACGGTGTGCATGCTGTGCGCCCGCGAGTGCCCCGACTGGTGCATCTACATCGACTCCCACAAGGAGACGGTGCCCGCCGCCACCCCCGGCGGCCGCGAACGCAGCCGCAACGTCCTCGACCGCTTCGCGATCGACTTCGCGCTGTGCATGTACTGCGGCATCTGCATCGAGGTGTGCCCCTTCGACGCACTGTTCTGGTCGCCGGAGTTCGAGTACGCCGAGACCGACATCCACGACCTCACCCACGAGCGCGACAAGCTCCGCGAGTGGATGTGGACCGTGCCCGAGCCGCCCGCGCTCGACCCGGCGGCCGAGGAGCCGAAGGAGATCGCGGCGGCCCGCAAGACGGCCGAGAAGCTGGCCGCACAGGCCCAGGAACAGGCCCAGGCCAAGGAACAGGAGGGAGAGGCATGACCGGCACCGGATCCGGCACCGGAATCGCCACCGCCGTGCTCGCCGCGAACCCGCACGCGCACGGCTTCCTCTCCCCGACCGGCGTCGAGATCGCCTTCCTGCTGGTCGGCATCGTCACTCTCGGCGCCGCCGTCGTCAGCGTGACCACCCGGCAGCTGGTGCACGCCGCCCTGTGGCTGGTGGTCGCCCTCGGCGGGCTCGCCGTGGAGTACCTCCTGCTGACGGCGGAGTTCATCGCCTGGGTGCAGGTCCTGATCTACGTCGGCTCCGTCGTGGTCCTCCTCCTCTTCGGGCTCATGCTCACCAAGGCCCCCATCGGCCGCTCCCCGGACGCGGACTCCGGCAACCGCTGGGCCGCCCTCGCCGTGGCCGCCGCCGCGGCGGCGTCGCTCGTCTGGGTGGTCGTCGACGCCTTCCGCGCGACCTGGATCGACCTCGACGGCGCGCCGCAGGGCACCACCGAGGTCACCGGAGAGATCCTCTTCCGGCACTGGGTGCTGCCGTTCGAGGCGCTGTCCGTGCTGCTGCTCGCCGCGCTCGTCGGCGCGATCGTCCTGTCCCGCAGGAAGAACGAGGAGCACTGATGCATCTCGTCTACCCGGCCGTCCTCGCCGCCCTCCTCTTCTGCGTGGGCCTCTACGGCGTCCTCGCCCGGCGCAACGCGATCCTCGTCCTGATGTCCGTCGAGCTGATGCTCAACGCCGTCAACCTCAACCTCGTCGCCTTCGACGTGTGGCTGCGCGACGAGCTCCACGCGGGCCAGGCCCTCACCCTCTTCACCATCGCCATCGCCGCTGCCGAGATCGGCATCGGCCTGGCGATCGTCCTGCTCGTCCACCGCAACCGCGGCACCGCCGACATCGACCGGCTCCGCGACCTCAGCGAGACGGCGCCGGACGCAGCGACCGAACCCGCCGACCGTGAGCAGAAGGCGGAGGCCGCCGCGTGAGCACCACGACCACCGCCGTACTCGTCCTCCTCCTGCCGTTCCTCGGCGCGATCGCGGGGCTGCTGACGGGCCGCCGCGCCCCCGGCTTCGCCCGGCCCCTGGCCGTGCTGCCCACGCTCGCCGCCGCCGTCCTGGCCGTCGTCGTGGCCTGGCGGCAGGGCGGGGGCGGCGACGCGGCCATCGACGCCGCCACGCGGCTCACCCCCACCGGGTCCGTGCCCATCGACCTCGCCCTGCACCTCGACGGCTTCGCCGTCCTGCTCGCCGTGCTCGTCGGGACCGTGGCGACCTGCGTGCAGCTGTACTCGACCGCCTACCTGCGCGACGATCCCCGCTACCCCTCGTACGCGGCGCTCGTCTCCCTCTTCACCTCCGCGATGCTGCTGGTGGTCTACTCCGGCGACCTGATGGTGCTGCTGGTCGGCTGGGAGATCATGGGCATCTGCTCGTACTTCCTCGTCGGCCACTACTGGGAGACCGAGGCCGCCCGGGCCGCCTCCCTCAAGGCGTTCCTGGTCACCAAGCTCGGCGACGTCCCCTTCCTGATCGGCATCTTCGCGCTGGCCGCCGACGCCGGAACGTTCCGGATCAACGGCATCCTCACCACCGCCGTCTCCGGCGGCATCGACCACCCCACGCTCGTCGCCCTGCTGCTCCTGGCCGGCGTCGCGGGCAAGTCCGCGCAGTTCCCGCTGCACACCTGGCTGCCCGACGCCATGGCCGGCCCCACCCCGGTGTCCGCGCTGATCCACGCCGCGACGATGGTCGCGGCCGGCGTCTACGTCGTCGCCCGGCTCCTCCCCGTCTTCGCCGCCTCCACGGCGGCGCTGGTCGTGCTCGCCGTCATGGCCGCCGTCACGATGGTCGGCTCGGCGCTCGCCGCCCTGGCCCAGGACGACATCAAGCGCGTCCTCGCCTACTCCACCGTCGGCCAGCTCGGCTACATGACCGGAGCCCTGGCCGTCGGCGACCGCGGCGCGGCCGTCTTCCACCTCATCTCGCACGGCGCCTTCAAGGCCCTCCTCTTCCTCTGCGCAGGCGTGATCATCCACGCGGCGGGGACGAACTCGCTGGCCGCAATGGCCCGCATGAGCGGCCTGGCCAAGCGCATCCCCGACGCCTACTGGACGATGACCGCCGGTCTCCTGGCCCTCGCCGCGATCCCTCCCTTCAGCGGCTTCTTCTCCAAGGAGGCCGTGCTCGGCGCCGCCGAGCACGCCGCCCAGGGCAACGGGCACGGCATCCCCGCCGCGGCGGGCTGGACCGTCCTGGTCGCCGGCCTCGTCACCGCCCTCCTCACCGCCGGCTACGCCACCCGCCTGTGGCTGCTCGCCTTCCACGGCAAGGGCGCCGAGGCCGCCGGCCACGGCCGCGAGCCGCTCGCCATGAACGGCGTCCTGTGGGTCCTCTTCCTCCCCACCGTCGCCTTCGGGCTGGCCGCCTGGAAGCTGCCCGCCTGGTTCGACGGGGGCTCGCTGACCCCGACGCTCACCACGTCCGTCCTCTCCACCGGCTGCGCCCTCGCCGGCGTGATCGTCATGTACGCGGCCTGGCGCAAGACCGTCGTGGCCACCGCCCGGGCCCCCCTGGGCGCCGTGGCCGCCGACCCGGAAGCGGCCCCCGCCGTCTCCGAGATCGAGGCCATCGCCACCCACGAGCAGGCGTACGGCGGCATCGCCGCCGCCTGCGACCCCGGCGACCCGAGCAGGCTGCTGCTCGGCCCCCTGCACCGCCACGCGGTCAGCGGCTTCCACCTCGACGCCGTCTACGCCGCACTCTTCGTCCGGCCCGTGCGCGGCGCCGCCCGCCTCGCCCACTTCCTCGACCGCGAGGTCGTCGAGACGTACGTGCGCGGCGCGGGTGCCGCCCCCGGCCTGCTCGGCGCGGCCGTCCGCCGCGCCCAGACCGGCAACGTGCAGACCTACCTCAGCGCCCTGCTCGCCGGCTCCGTCGTCCTGGCCGTCGCCGCCGTTCTCGTAGCCACCGGAGCCTGACCGTGAGTCATACCGTCATGCAGATCCTCCTCGCTGCGATCGTCGTCGTCCCCCTCGTCGGAGCCGTCGCCGCCCTGCTCCCGGCCCCGCCCGGCCTGAAGGGCAAGAGCCCCGAGCAGGCCGTGCTCCGGCACGGCGTCACCGTCACGGGCGCCGTGCTCGCCCTGTCCGTCGCCCTCGCCGCCGGCTTCGACCACGACCAGCCGGCACGCATGCAGGCGACCACCGACATCAGCTGGATCCCCGCCCTCGGCATCCGGATCCACCTCGGCGTGGACGGCGTCTCGCTCCCCCTCCTCGTCCTGACCGCGCTGCTGACCTTCCTCTGCGCGCTGTACAGCTACCACCGCATGCCCGCGGGCCCGTCCCCGAAGGCATTCGTCGCGCTGATCCTCGTCCTGGAGTCCGGCACCCTCGCGACCTTCGCCGTCCTCGACCTGATGCTGTTCTTCCTGGCGTTCGAGATGGTGCTCGTCCCGATGTACTTCCTCATCGCCCGCTGGGGCGGTGAGGGCCGTGAGCGCGCCGCGTGGCGCTTCATCCTCTACACGCTGCTCGGCTCCGTCGTGATGCTGCTCGGCCTCCTCCTCATCGGCATCAAGGGCGGCACGTTCGACATGGTGGCACTCGCCACTGACAACGGGTCGTCGCTCAGTCACACCACGCAGCTCATCGCCGTTCTGGCCATCGGCGTGGGGCTGGCCGTCAAGGCCCCGATGTGGCCCCTGCACAGCTGGCTGCCCGACGCCCACACCGCCGCCCCGACCGTCGGCTCGGTGCTCCTGGCGGGCGTGCTGCTGAAGATGGGCACGTACGGATTCGTCCGCATCGTCCTGCCGATCACGCCGGACGGTGCACACACCTTCGCGCCCTACCTCGCCGCCTTCGCGGCCGTCGGCATCGTCTACGGCTCCCTGGTCTGCCTCGCCCTCGCCCGCAGCGGCGCCAAGGGCGACCTCAAGCGCCTGATCGCCTACTCGTCCGTCGGCCACATGGGCTTCGTGCTCCTGGGCATCGCCACCCTCACCCCCACCGGGGTCAACGGCGCGCTCTTCGCCAACATCGCCCACGGCCTGATCACCGGCCTCCTGTTCTTCCTCGTCGGCGCCATCAAGGACCGCTACGGCACCAGCGACCTCGACAGCCTCTCCGGCACCACCGGCGCGGCGCTCTACGGCCGGGCCCCGCGCCTCGGCGGGCTCCTCGCCTTCGGCGCCGTCGCCTCCCTGGGACTGCCCGGCCTCGCCGGGTTCTGGGGCGAGATGCTCGCGATGTTCGCCTCGTTCCGCCCCGCCGACGGCCTCAGCCGCCCCGCGTTCCTCACGTTCATGGCCCTGGCCGGTCTCGGAACGCTGCTGACGGCCGCCTACCTGCTCGTCGTCGTGCGCCGGGTGTGCATGGGCGGCGACGGCGACGGGGACGGCGTGACGCCCGCCACCGCCCCCTCCGGGCCCGGCCCGTTCGCCGACGTCCAAAGCTACGAGTTCGCCGCCTGGACCCCCCTCGTCGTCCTCACCGTCCTCGCCGGACTCTGGCCCGCGGCCCTCCTCGGCCTCACCGACCCGGCCGTTCAGCAGCTCCTCGCAGGAGGCAAGTGATGGGCTCCCTGGTCCAGTCCGTCGACTGGCTCGCCATCGCCCCGCCCACCGTCGCGGCCGTCGTGGCCCTGGTGATCCTGGTGGCCGACCTCTTCCTCCCCGAGAACCGCAAGCCGGTGCTCGGGTGGCTCGCCGTGGCCGGCCTCGCCCTGGCCGCGCTGAGCCTGCTGCCGCTGCTGGACGGCGACCGCTCCACCTTCTGCCTGACGGCCACGGACGCCGGCGACGCCTGCAGCTACACGGCGGACCACTTCACGCTCGTCATCCAGCTCCTGGTGCTCGGCGGTGCCCTGCTCACGGCGCTTGTGTCCGTTCACGCGATCGCCGATCTCAAACTCCCCGCGGGCGAATTCTGGTTCCTGCTGCTGTCCTCCGCGGCCGGCGCCGCCCTGCTGCCCGCCTCCCGCGACCTCGCCACGCTCGTCGTGGCCCTCGAAGTGGCCTCGCTGCCCGCCTTCGCCCTCGTCGGCCTGCGGCGCGGCGACGCGCGCTCCGCCGAGGCGGCGCTGAAGTTCTTCCTCTCCTCGGTCACCGCGACCGCGGTCACCCTCCTCGGCATCAGCTTCGTCTACGCGGCCACCGGCACCCTGCACCTGACCCAGGTCGCCGACGGCCTCGCCGACGTCGACCCGCGCCTGGCCGTCCTCGCCCGGGCCGGCGTCGCCCTGACCCTGGTGGGCTTCGCCTTCAAGACCGCGGCCGCCCCCTTCCACTTCTGGGTGCCCGACACCTACGTGGGCGCACCGCTGCCCGTCGCCGCCTACCTGTCGGTCATCGGCAAGGCCGTCGGCTTCACCGGCCTCATCCTCGTGACCGTCGTCGCCTTCCCCACGTACTCCGACGTGTGGGCCCCCGCCCTCGCCGTCCTCGCCGCACTCACCATGACCGCGGGCAACGTCGCCGCGCTCCGCCAGCGCCCGGAGCGCCGGCACAGCGCCGTACGCCTGCTGGCCTGGTCCTCCGTCGGCCAGGCGGGCTACCTCCTCGTCCCGATCGCCGCCGCCGGCTACGCCGACGGGCCCGGCAACGCCATCGGCTCCACCGTCGCGTACGCCCTGATGTACGCCGCCGTGAACCTCGGCGCCTTCGCGGTCGCCGCCCTCGTCGCCCGTACGAGCCCGGACAACCGCATCACCGACTACCGCGGCCTCTACCACCGCAGCCCGCTCGCCGCCCTCGCCCTCGGCTTCTTCCTGCTCTGCCTGGCGGGCCTGCCGCCGGGCATCATCGGCCTCTTCGCCAAGGTCACGGTCTTCTCGGCCGCGGTCGACGCGGGGCTGGGCTGGCTGGCGGTCGTCATGGCCCTCAACGTCGTGATCGCGCTGTACTACTACCTGCAGTGGACGGCGGTCCTCTTCCGCCGCGCAGAGGACGCCGAGGGCGCGGAAGGCGCGGAGGCGGCCGCCGAGGGCGGCGGGCGCGCCGTGCAGCCGCGGCTGCACGTCCCCGCGCCCCTCACCGCGGCCATCGCCCTGGCCGCCGCCCTGGGCGTGGTCCTCTCCGGCGCCCCGCAACTGGTCCTGCGCTTCGCCTCGCAGGCGCTGCTGTAGCCGCCCGCCGGAGCTGCGTCACCCGAATGGCGCGGCTCCGGTCCGCGTGCACAAGGGAACTAGCGGCCCTCGTCTGGCGTTGACCAGTTCGAAAGGTTCCACTGGTTCAAGGGTTCCCCTGCTGCACCATTTGGAGGGCGTACCGTGCACCGCCGGCACAACGGGCTCAGGACAGCCGTGCTCCTCGGGGGCCTGTCCGCGCTCATCATCGTCATCGGCAGCCTGTTCGGGCGTACGGGCCTGATCATCGCGGTCCTGGTGGCGCTCGGCACCAACGCCTACGCCTACTGGAACAGCGACAAGCTCGCCCTGCGGGCGATGCGGGCCCGGCCGGTCAGCGAGTTCGAGGCTCCCCAGCTCTACCGCATGGTCCGCGAGCTCTCCACCGCCGCCCGCCAGCCCATGCCCCGCCTGTACATCTCCCCGACGGAGGCCCCCAACGCCTTCGCCACGGGCCGCAACCCGCGCAACGCCGCCGTCTGCTGCACCGAGGGCATCCTGCGCCTGCTCGACGAGCGCGAGCTGCGCGGCGTCATCGGCCACGAGCTCAGCCACGTCTACAACCGCGACATCCTCATCTCGTCGGTGGCGGGCGCGCTCGCCTCGGTGGTGATGTTCCTCGTGAACTTCGCCTGGCTGATCCCGGTCGGCCGTTCCGACGACGACGAGGGCCCCGGCATCATCGGCATGATCATGGTGATGATCCTCGGTCCCGTGGCGGCCTCCCTCATCCAGCTGGCCGTCAGCCGCTCCCGCGAGTACGAGGCCGATGCCTCCGGCGCCCGCCTCACCGGCGACCCCCTCGCCCTCGCCTCCGCCCTGCGCAAGCTGGAGGCCGGTACGCAGCGGCTGCCGCTGCCGCCGGAGCCGCGGCTGGAGACGGCGAGCCACATGATGATCGCGAACCCGTTCCGGGCGGGGGCGGGCATGTCCAAGCTCTTCTCCACGCACCCGCCGATGGGGGAGCGCATCAGCCGCCTGGAGCAGATGGCGGGCGACCGCACCCTCTGACCGCCCTCTGCCCCCCTCCGACTGGCAGCAACGTCTGCTCGCCGGCGCCCGGCCCCTGCCCGGCGCGCCGGCGCCGGGCAGCGGCCGGGCGTGAGGCCGTCGTGCGGGGCCGCTGCCGGGTCACGTGTTGATGGGCTGCCCGTTGTACTTTCCGCCCTCGCAGACCACCTTGAGCGCGGGGGACAGGGCGCCCCCCTGCGGATCGAGGTCGACGCGGGGGATGCCGCCGCCGTCGATGCAGGTCTGGATGTCGATGTCCTTCGGTGCCGCCGCGCGGGCGGTGCCGGTCACGGCCGGGGTGAGTGCCAGCGCCGCGGCCATGACGGCCACGGCACCGCGGGTCGTTCGGTGTGCGCGCATGGGAGCTCCTCGTCCCTAGTCGTCGTCCCAGCCGGAAGGGCTGGACCACCCACCTTGACCACACGGGAGGCCGCACCGCGCGCGGTGGTGCGCCGTCCGGGCGAGGGGCCCGTCTCAGCCGTCGCTGCGGATGGCCTGGACGCAGCGCGCCAGCAGGGCGCGCAGGCTGTCGCGCTCCTCGTCGGTGAATGCGTCGGCCAGCCGGCGCTCGATCCGTACCGCCTGCCGGTCGGCCAGCTCGACGGCCTGCCGCCCGGCGTCGGTCAGCCGGGTCTCCAGCATCTTCTGGTGCCAGGGGTGCGCCGACCGCTCGATGAGGCCGCGTCCCTCCAGGTTCCTGAGGACGGCCGTCATGGCCTGCGGGGTGACCAGACAGGCGCGGGCCAGCGCCGCGGCGGACATGCCCGGATTCTGTGCGAGGGCCAGCAGGGCCGCGTACTGGGCGACCGTCAGGTCGGCTGCCTTGACCGCGCCGCTCTTGGCGGACATGAGGGCGTGCTCGGCGCGCTTGATGTCCAGGCCGAGCCGACTATCAGGAGGCATGTCCATGGGGGGGACCCTACCGTCCGAACACCCGTCGCCCCGGGCCCGCCGGGACACCCGCCCAGGGCCGTCGCACACCACCCCGAGCGCTCCCTTAGGGGCTGGATCAGGGTTCCCACCAGCACGGGCGCGCAACCGCCGATCAAGGCTCCGGCGTCTCAGTGGTCGGAGAACCGGTCACGTGGGAGGCTAATCATCATGAGGTTCATCCTGAACATTGTCTGGCTGGTCCTCTGCGGGCTGTGGATGGCGCTCGGCTATGTGGTGGCCGGCATCGTCTGCTGCATCCTGATCGTCACGATCCCCTTCGGCATCGCGTCGTTCCGCATCGCTTCGTACGCCCTGTGGCCCTTCGGCCGGACGACGGTCGAACGCCGCGACGCAGGCGCCGGCTCGCTGATCGGCAACGTCATCTGGATCGTCTTCGCGGGCTGGTGGCTGGCGCTCGGTCACATCATCACGGGCGTCGCGCTGTGCGTGACGATCATCGGAATCCCGCTGGGCATCGCCAACTTCAAGCTGATCCCGGTCTCGTTGATGCCGCTCGGTCGCGAAATCGTCCCGACGGACCGGCCGTTCGCCACGCGCTGACCACAGGAAGGGCACAACGCACGAGGCCGGGAACGGGAGTTCCCGGCCTCGTGCGTCGTGGGCCCCGGCCGGAGCCGGGTGCTGCGGCGCGTGCCTAGCGGTAGTTGAGCGAACCGCTCGATTGATCGTCTGACCTGCGTTGATCCGAGAAAAGCCCGGATGACGTGCGAAAACTACCCTCAGTAGTTGCCGCCGTTTTCCGGGGTCTTCCTGGTTCTTGTGCCCTGAGTGTGCCCGCGGGGCACAGGGGGTGACCCCTCGTTCCTGCCCTGCGACATCGGTCGTAGGGCAGAGCCGATCTGTGTCGCGCGGACCCTGCCGCATTCGTGTGAGGTGTCGGAGATCGGCGGGCCCGGTGCGCCCGGAGGGGCCTAGGGTGGGCGCCGGTTCCACCGGGGCGAGCGCTTCCGGTCCCTACGCCCCGGCTCGGAGGGCACGTGAGTTACCTGCGGCTGCTCCGGCAGCGGCCCGTACTGGTGCTGTGGCTCGCACAGAGCCTGTCCGTGCTCGGGGATCGGCTGTACGCCCTCGCGGTGATGTGGGTCGTCTACGCCGCGACCGGCTCGGCGTCGCTCATGGGGCTGGTCGCGGTCGTCGAGTCGCTGCCGTACGTCGTGCTCGGCACCGCCGGACGCCATGCGGTCGCACGGTTCTCGACGTTCGGGCGGCTGGCGTGTGTCGACGCGGCCCGGGCGCTGGTCGCGGTCGCGTTGCCGTTCCTGTGGTCACCGGACGTGCAGGGCGTGGCGTTTCTACTCGTCGGGGTGTTGCTGCTCGGCACTCTGGGAGCGTTGTTCGATCCGAACCTCGGCGCGCTGGTTCCAGATCTCGTCGAGCCCGCGCGGGTACAACAGGTCACAGGACTGTTCGACCTCACGGGGCGCATTGCCCGGATCGCGGGTCCGGCGAGTATCGGTCTGCTGCTGCTCGTCGTATCCGAGGTGCAGCTCTTCGCGCTGAACGGGGTGACGTTCGCGGTATCCGCGGTGGCGCTCGGCTGGCTGGCGCGGCGGTACGCCATGGCGGCCGGGGGTGATGGGGCGGAGCGGTCCGGCGGGGCGCGGCCGGCGGTCCGAGCCTGGCCGACGGTTCGCGCGCACCCCCGCGTCGGCCTCGCGATCGGGCTGCACGGTGTTGCGCTGTTCTGCTCGGCCGTGACGGCTGTCGGCATGCCGGCACTGCTCGCCACCCGGTACGGCGCTGGGGCGGCCGTCTACGGGCTTGTGACCGCTGCTGTGGGCGTCGGGGCACTGCTGGGCAACCCTCTTGCCAGCAATCGGCGCCCAAGCGGCTGGATGGGCGTGTACTGCGCGGCGTGGGTGGTGCAAGGCGTAGCAACGGCGTGCATGGGGCTGGTGCTGAGTCTGCCCATGCTGGTGCTGCTCGCCGGCGTGACCGGTCTGGTCACCCCCGCTACAAGCGTCACCTTGCGGGCGCGCCTCGGCGCATTTGCCCCTGCCGAGCGCCTGCAGGTGCCAGCCGACGCCGGTACGGAAGCCGCTTTCTCCGAGCGGGCTCGGCCCGGCGAACCGGGGCGCAGCGGCACGAGTATTCACGATTCGGTGTCCTCTCCCGCCTCAGCCGCAGCTGAAGCGACGGCGAGTGTGCGGTGATGTCGTGCCCACCCCCGCCGGCATACGGACCAGAGGGGTCGGTCGAGGGAAGCGCGGGGACGGAGCCAAGAGCGGGCTAGGGCGTGTCCGATGGCTCTTTGATGAGATCGCGGAGCCAGATCACGATGGCTGCGGTGGTCAGCGTGCCGTGGA
>NZ_BMVB01000022.1 GCF_014650495.1 Streptomyces cinnamoneus
ATGATCAGGTCCGGCTCCAGGGCCAGCGCCATCGCGATCATGATGCGCTGACGCATGCCACCCGAGAACTGGTGCGGGTAGTCGCTCACGCGCTGCTTGGCGGCGGGGATGCGGACCCGGTCCATCAGCTCGATGGCCTTGGCCTTGGCGTCCTTCTTGGACATGCCCTGGTGCACGCGGAACATCTCGCCGAGCTGGTAGCCGACGGTCAGGACCGGGTTCAGGGAGGACAGCGCGTCCTGGAAGATCATGGCGATCTTGCTGCCGCGGATCTTCCGGCGCTCCTCGGCGGACATCTTCAGCATGTCCTGGCCGCGGAAGAGGATCTCGCCCTGCGGGATCTTCCCCGGCGGCATGTCGAGGATGCCCATGATGGCCTGGGCGGTGACGGACTTGCCGGAGCCGGACTCGCCGAGCACGGCGAGCGTCTCGCCCGCGTTGACCGTGTAGTTGACGCCGTTGACGGCCTTGGCGACGCCGTCGCGGGTGTGGAACTCCACGTGCAGGTCGCGGACTTCGAGCAGCGGGGTGCCCTTGTCGCCGGCCTTGCGGGGCTCGGGGACCTTCGCGTTCTTCTCGATGGTGGTCACGTACGCCTCCCTCAGCGCAGCTTGGGGTCGAGGGCGTTGCGCACTGCATCGCCGAGCATGATGAAGGCCAGCACGGTGATCGAGACCATCAGCGCCGGGAAGAGCAGGACGTGCGGCGCGTTGCGCAGCTGGTCCTTGCCGGCCGAGACGTCGATGCCCCAGGAGATCGCCGGGTCGGCCAGGCCGATGCCGAGGTACGACAGCGTGGCCTCGGCGGCGATGTAGCCGCCGAGCGCGGTGGTTGCGACGATGATCACCGGCGCGACGGCGTTCGGCAGGATGTGGCGCAGCAGGATGCGGCCGGTGCCGGCGCCGAGCGCCTTGGCGGCCATCACGTAGTCCTGCTGCTTGATGGAGATCACCGAGCCGCGCATGACGCGGGCGATCTGGGTCCAGCCGAGGACGGCGAGGGCGGCGGAGACCACCCAGACCGTGCGCACCTCGAACGAGGTGAGGACGACCATGGCGCCCAGCAGGAACGGGATGCCCGCGAAGACGTCGGTCAGGCGGGAGAGCAGGCTGTCGGCCCAGCCGCCGAAGTAGCCGGCGAGCATGCCGACGAGGCCGCCGAAGAGGGTGACGGTGCCCGTGACGACGACACCGACGATCACGGAGGCGCGGGCGCCGTAGACCAGGCGCGCCCAGATGCTGCGGCCCTGGCCGTCGTAGCCGAGCCACTCGGGCGAGAAGACCTTGCCGTACTCGGGCTCCTTGAGGAAGGCCCCGGTCAGGTCGCCGTTGCGCGGCGAGGCGCTGGTGAACAGGCTCGGGAAGCAGGCCATCGTCAGCAGCAGCAGGATGAGGACCGCGGAGGCCACGAACAGCGGGTTGCGGCGCAGGTCGCCCCAGGCGTCGCTCCACAGGCTGCGCGGCTTGCCGACCGAACCGCCGCTTCCGCCGGCGCCGCCCGCGGTCGTCACGGTGCTCACGGTCGTCTCGGTGGCGGCTCCGGCCACGACGGCGCCCTCGGTTGCCTCAGGCATAACGGATCCTCGGGTCCAGGACCGCGTAAAGCAGGTCGACGATCAGGCTGGCGCAGAGATAGACGATGACGAGCAACGTGACGATGCCGACGACGGTCGAACCCTCGTGGCGGTTGAGGGCCTCGTAGATCTCGCGGCCGATGCCCTGGACGTTGAAGATGCCCTCGGTGACGACCGCGCCGCCCAGCAGGGCGCCCAGGTCGGTGCCGAGGAAGGTGACCACGGGGATCATCGAGTTGCGCAGCAGGTGGATGCCGACGACGCGGCGGCGCGGCAGGCCCTTGGCGACGGCCGTGCGGATGTAGTCGGCGCGCTTGTTCTCCGCGATGGAGGTGCGCGTCAGCCGGGTGACGTACGCCAGGGACAGCGAGCCGAGCACGATGGCGGGCATGAACAACTGCCCGAAGTCCTCGGAGTTCTGGACCGTCGGGGTGAGCCAGCCCAGCTTCATCGCGAAGATGAACTGGAAGAGGTAGCCGAGCACGAAGGACGGCACCGAGACCAGCAGCAGGGTGAAGAACAGCACGCCCTTGTCCAGCCAGCGGTCGGCCTTCAGGCCGGCCAGGACGCCGAGGCTGATGCCGACGACGACGGTGAAGACGAAGGCGAACAGCGCCAGTCGGAGGGTCACCGGAATCGCGTCGGCGATGACGTCGGCGACCGGCCGCTGGCTGGCGATCTGGGTGCCGAAGTCGCCCTGGAACAGTCCGCTGACGTAGTTCCAGTACTGCTGCCACAGCGGCAGGTCGAGCCCGAGATCGTGCTTGATCGAGGCGATCTGCGCCTCGTCGATGGCCTGTTCTCCCCACATGGCCCGCACCGGGTCACCGGGCAGGGCGTACATCATGAGGAAGATCAGCAAGGTTGACCCGATGAAGACCGGGATCATCTGGAGCAGTCGCCGCGCGACATAGCGCCCCATGGTGCCTCCATGTGGATACGACGGCACCGGGGACCGCTCGCGCAGTGCCGGGCACTGCGGGAGCGGTCCCCGGTACCTTCCCGCCCCGTACCGGCTTGCGGGGGATGCGGGGGAACCGGATGCGGGATGACTCCGCGACGGACTACTTGGGGGTGACTTCGGTCATGACGTAGTCACCGCGGTAGTCGACCACGACGTTGTCGGTCGTCTTGGAGTGTCCACCGTTGATCCGGTAGTTCCACAGCGGGATGGAGGGCATCTTCTGCACCATGGCCTTCTCGGCCTCCTGGTACAGCTTGACCGACTCCTCCAGGGTCTTGGCGTTGTCACCCTTCTCCATGAGCTCGTCGATGCCCTTGTCGGAGAAGCGGCCGCTGTTGGCCTCGGCGCCGGTCTTGTAGAGCTCACGCATGAAGTTGACGTTCAGCGGGTAGTCGGCGACCCAGCCACCGCGGTACATCGCCTTGACCTTGTTCTGGTCACGCAGGTCGAGGTCGGCCTGGAAGTCCGGCTTGGGGTCGGCGAGGCACTCGACGCCGGTGTTCTGGCGGATGTTCTCGCAGACGGCCGTGATCCACTCCTTGTGGCCGCCGTCGCCGTTGAACTGGATCCAGATCTTGTTGCCCGGAACGCCGCCGCCCTCCTTGATGAGGTCCTTGGCCTTCGCCGGGTCGAACTTGAAGACGTCGACGCCCAGGTCGCTCTGGTTGCCCTCGACACCGGGCGGGGTGAAGCTGGTGGCCGGCGTGCGGGTGCCGTTGAGGACCGTCTTGGTGATGGTCTGGCGGTCGATCGCCATCGACAGGCCCTGGATGACCTTCGGGTCGATGCCCTTGAAGGGCTCGCTGTAGAAGGCCGGGACGATGGACTGAACGGCCGCGTACGGCTTGTCGATCGCCCGGTCGCCCAGGTCGGACTTGTACTTGGGCAGGTCCTTGGGGCCGATCTGGCGGATCAGGTCGAGGTTGCCCGACATGAGCTCCTGGTAGGCGGCCTCGACCGTGGAGTACTGCTTGAACTGCACGCCCTTGTTCTTGGGCTTGTCGTCACCCTTGTAGCCGTCGTACGCGGCGACCTGGATGAGCTTCTTGTGGTCCCACTTCTCGAACTTGTAGGGGCCCTGGCCGACCGGCTTCTGGCCGAAGCCCTTCGGGTCCTTGAAGAACGCCTGCGGCTGCGGCATGAAGGGGACGTAGCCGAGCTTGTACTGGAAGTACGGGACCGGGTTCTTGAGCTCGACGCTGAGGGTCAGCTCGTCCTTGGCCGTCAGACCCGACATCTTGTCGGACTTGGGGTCACCCTTCTCGGGGTGGACGTCCTCGTAGCCCTTGATGTCGTTGAACCAGAGGCTGTTCTTCTGGTTGTTCTTGATGTTGGCGCCCCAGTTCCAGGCGTCGACATACGACTGGGCGGTGACCTTCTCGCCGTTGTGGAACGTCCAGCCCGACTTGAGCTTGATCGTCCACGTCTTGGAGTCCTCGGTGGTGATGGACTCGGCGGCGACGTTGAGGATCTTGCCCTTGTCGTCGAACTTCACGAGCGGCGAGTAGAGGGCGGTGATGACGTAGTGGCCCAGCGTCTCGTTGGTGTCCGTCGGGTAGAGCGGGTTCTGCGGCTCACCGACGTCGACCGACACGTAGCCCGCAGGCTTACCGCCGGAACCGGAACTGCTCTTGCTGTCTCCGCCGCCGTTGCAAGCGGTCGCGGCCATCGCAACGACGATGGCGCCAACGACCCACTTTGCGCTCTTGGCACCGCGCATGGGTATGCCTCCTCAAGAGTCCACAAATCACTACAAGAGAGGCACCGGCCCCACGCTGACACCCCTGACAGCGGAGACGGAACCGGCACCTTCAGTGTGCTCGTGAGTCGGCGCTCCCCACAGCGCGTGACCCATTGACCCGAGCTCAGTGAAGCCAACTATTAAGTACGTCCGTCCTGTAAACCACACTTAAAGGGTCTCGCTTTGGTCACATCGATCACCGACACAGGCCCAAAATATGGACAAAGCGATCGGAGACAGACACACGCGAAACGGACTGTTAACACAACATCCGGATTCACCGGACCGACTTCCGGACGGCCCGCCGGGAACGGACACAACCGGAAGGTCAGGATCCGCTTTTGACGGGACGATCGGCGGACGATCAGCGGTCAATCAGAGGGTGATCGGCGGGCGATCGGCGGGGCGATCAGCGGCACACGAGGCCGCCCGGACGGATCGCGTAGTCGCTCCCCCGCCCGGGAACGGCGACGGCCCGCCGTCCCCCGCCATGGTGGCGGGGGACGGCGGGCCGTCTGCGGCGCGGTGGGCATCGGCGCCCGGCGCGGTGGTCCTTAGCGCTTGGCGCGGGAAGCGGTGCGGCCGCGCTCCTTCTGGTCCAGGACGACCTTGCGGATGCGGACCGCCTCCGGGGTCACCTCGACGCACTCGTCGTCGCGGCAGAACTCCAGGGACTGCTCCAGCGACAGCTTGCGCGGCGGGACGATCGCCTCGAAGGAGTCGGCGGAGGAGGAGCGCATGTTGGTGAGCTTCTTCTCCTTGGTGATGTTGACGTCCATGTCGTCGGCGCGCGAGTTCTCGCCGACGATCATGCCCTCGTACACCTCGGTGCCCGGGTCGGTGAAGAGCACGCCGCGCTCCTGGAGGTTCGTCATCGCGAAGGCGGTGACGGCACCGGCGCGGTCGGCGACCAGCGAACCGTTGTTACGGGTCTTCAGCTCGCCGAACCACGGCTCGTGGCCCTCGTGGATGGAGTGGGCGATGCCGGTACCGCGGGTGTTCGTCAGGAACTCCGTGCGGAAGCCGATCAGACCACGGGACGGGACGACGAACTCCATGCGGACCCAGCCGGAGCCGTGGTTCGACATGTTGTCCATGCGGCCCTTGCGGGTGCCCATGAGCTGCGTGACCGCGCCCATGTGCTCCTCGGGGACGTCGACCGTGAGGCGCTCGACCGGCTCGTGCGTCTTGCCGTCGACCTCCTTGGTGACGACCTGCGGCTTGCCGATGGTCATCTCGAAGCCCTCACGGCGCATCTGCTCGACCAGGATGGCCAGCGCCAGCTCACCGCGGCCCTGCACCTCCCAGGCGTCGGGGCGCTCGGTGTCCAGGACGCGCAGCGAGACGTTACCGACCAGCTCGCGGTCCAGACGGTCCTTGACCTGGCGGGCGGTGACCTTGCGGTCCTTGACCGCGGACTTGGCGTCCGCGCCCTTGCCCGTGCCACCGCGGCCGACGAGCGGCGAGGTGTTGGTGCCGATGGTCATGGAGATCGCGGGCTCGTCGACCGTGATCAGGGGCAGCGCGACCGGGTTCTCCGGGTCGGCCAGGGTCTCACCGATCATGATGTCGGGGATACCGGCGACGGCGCAGATGTCACCGGGGCCGGCCACCTCGGCGGGCTTGCGGGTGAGGGCCTCGGTCATCATCAGCTCGGTGATGCGGACGTTGGAGATCGTGCCGTCACGCTTGATCCAGGCCACGGTCTGGCCCTTGCGCAGCTCGCCCTGCTCGACGCGGAGCAGCGCGATGCGGCCGAGGAAGTTGTCGGCGTCGAGGTTGGTGACGTGGGCCTGGAGCGGCGCGTCCTCCTCGTACGCCGGGGCCGGGACGTGCTCCAGGATCGTGGAGAAGAACGGCTCCAGGTTGGTGCTGTCCGCGGGGACGGTGCCGTCCTCCGGCTTGGTCAGCGAGGCGATGCCGTCACGGCCGCAGGCGTAGACGATCGGGAACTCGATCTGGTCCTCGTCCGCGTCCAGGTCCAGGAAGAGGTCGTACGTCTCGTTGACGACCTCGTCGATGCGGGAGTCCGGGCGGTCCGTCTTGTTGATGCAGAGGATGACCGGCTTCCGCTGCTGGAGCGCCTTGCGGAGCACGAAGCGGGTCTGCGGCAGCGGGCCCTCGGAGGCGTCCACCAGCAGCACGACCGCGTCCACCATCGACAGACCGCGCTCGACCTCGCCACCGAAGTCGGCGTGGCCGGGGGTGTCGATGATGTTGATCGTGATCGGGTCCCCGCCGTCCTTGGGGTGGTACTTCACCGCCGTGTTCTTGGCGAGGATCGTGATGCCCTTCTCACGCTCCAGGTCGTTCGAGTCCATGACGCGGTCGTCGACGGAGTCGAGCTGGTGGGCGGCGAAGGCGCCGGCCTGCTTGAGCATGGCGTCGACGATGGTCGTCTTGCCGTGGTCGACGTGGGCGACGATGGCGACGTTACGAATGTCGTGGCGCGTGGGCATACTGGCGGCGCTTCTCCCGGAATCGTGGATGGCGGCGCGTACGGTCCGGCACGCGCGCCCTGCCGGGCAGAACACGCCGCGGCCTCTTCCATGGTACGGGGCGCGGCCGCATTCGGCCGCCTCAGGCCAGTCCGGGCCCCTCTGACCTGCGGCTTTCGTCCGCAATCGGGGGGCGGGCCGGGTGCGATCGGTCCGCCCGGCGACGCATCGGCGGGAGGGTGGGGGAAGCCGTCAGCGCCGGTAGCCGATGTCCTGGTAACGCGGGCTGGCGAGACCGAAGGCCCCGGCATTCACGACCGTCCTGCGCGTCCCCACCAGCTCGGGTCGCTGGTACAGCGGGATCGATCCCGCCGCGGCCCAGATGCGGGCGTCAGCCCGGGCCATCAGGTCGTGCGAGGCGTCGGCGTCGAGCTCCGTCGACGCCTGGTCGAAGAGCCGGTCGATCTGGTCGGTGCCGACCCGGGTGTAGTTCTGCTCGACGATCAGCGATCCGTCCGGCGCCGGCTGCGGCTTGGCGAAGATCGGCCGGGCGTCGGTGGCCGGGAAGGCCCCGGTGGGCCAGCCGTAGAGGGCCAGGTCGAAGTCGCCGGAGGCGATGTGGTCCTTGAAGAAGGAGGCGTCGTCGACCTTGATGACCTCCGTGCGCACCCCGATGGCGTCGAGCTGGCGGGCGATGCGCTCGCCCACCGCGCGCAGCGGCTCGGCCCCGGCCCCCTTCGGCAGGACGAAGCGGAGGGTCAGCTTCTTGCCGTCCTTGTAGCGGGCCGGGGAGGCCCCGGCCTTGTCGCCGGTGTCGAGGGAGCCCTTGTCGTCGGTGCCCGTCTCGTCCTCCAGCCCGTCCACGTCGTCGTCGGTCCCGTCCGGGTCGTCGTCGTCATCCGCCGGCCGGCCCTTCGCCCTGACCCCGGGCGCGCTGCCCGCCGCCTTCTTCTGGGGCGCCGCGCCGTGGCCCGCCTTCCAGCCGGCGTCCGCCAGCAGGGCCTGGGCCGCCTTGGGATCCACGGAGCCGATCGCGCTGCTGGTGTCCTCGTACCCCTGCTGGCCGGCCACCAGGACGTGGCTGCCGAGCGGCTGGGCGGGCAGCCCCAGGGGCGCCAGGACGTACTCGGCGATGGCCTTGCGGTCGACGGCCCGGGCGATGGCCCGCCGGACGCGTTCGTCGGCGAGCGGTCCGGAGGCGCCGTTGAGGGCGAGCTGGGTGTAGGCGGGCTCCAGGGAGCGGCGTACGACCAGGCCGCGCAGGGCCGTCACATCGGCGGCGGCGGGCTTGTTCGCACCGTCCAGCCGGCCCTGGTCGGACCGCCCCTCCGCGCGGGCCGCGCCGGGGCTCGCGCCGGGCGGCGCGATGATGCCCGGGCGGCCCTTGTCGGAGCGGTCCTTCTTCGACGGAGTGTTCGCCTTCGTGATGCGCTCCGCGGCGCCCGGGGTGATCTCGGCGATGTCGACCTTCCCGCTCGCCAGTGCCGCGACCCGTTGCTCCGGCGGCACGGCCCGCAGCACGAGCCGGTCGAGCTTGGCCCGCTCGCCCCACCACCGGGGGTTGCGCACGAGCGTCAGCGTGCCCTGCTTGGCGTCGCGACCACCCACCGCGAAGGGCCCGGCGGCGAGCTTGAGCTCCTTGCGCGCCGAGTCGTTGAAGGCGCTGCCGCTGCCCATCACCGACCGGGGGTAGAGCGGGGTGAAGAGCGCGGCCCAGTCGGCGTGGTTCTTGGCGAAGGTGACCTTGACCTCCTGGGCGTTCGCACCGCGTTCGACCCGGTCGATCCGGTCGTAGCCGGCGTTGCGGGCCGTCCAGTACGCGCTGTCCTTGCCGCGCAGCGCCTTCCACTGGGCCTCGAAGTCGGCGGAGGTGATGGCGGTGCCGTTGCTCCAGACGGCCTTGGGGTTGAGCTTGTAGACCACGACCTGGCGCGGCTCGCGCTGCGTGACGGAGGCCGAGGCCAGGTAGTCGGGGTTGCGCTGCGGCCGGCCGCGGCCGTCGAGCGTGAAGAGGGTGGGCAGCACGGCGCCGGCGACCCGCTGGGACGCCTGGTCCGCATCCGCCTGGAAGGTGTTGTAGGTCGCGGGCAGCGCGTCGACGGCCCAGGTCAGGGTGCCCTTGTCGGCGACCTTGGAGCGCGGGGCCGCCGCGATGTCCTGGGGGGCGGCGGGGCCGTCGGCCTCGTCGTCGCCGGCGCCGCAGCCGGTGAGGAGCGGCAGCGGCAGGAGCAGGCCCGCGGTGAGCAGAACGGCGGAACGGAGGCGCGTACGGGACCGCGTGTGCTGGGACGACATGGGGCTACCTCCGCCGGTCCGGTCCAAGATCGTGCACAGACGGCGTCAACTGAAAGCGACGCCCCGCGCGGACGGGCGCCGACACGTCGCCCAGCGCCCGCACGCCACCCACCTGGGCGAACGCAGGGACGGCCAAAGGGGGTCGCAGCGAATGCGCTCCCGCGAAGCCGCGATCGGGACGGCTATCTTCCCCTGGAGGGGTGTGACGCGCGACACTCTCAGTCGCATGACCGGGCGCCACCCGCAACCCCCGACGCGGAAGGCCACATCATGTCCGTCAAAGAAGAACTGACTGCTGTTCAGCGGTGCCTCGACGACCTGGACCGCGCGATCGGGCGGCTGGAGAAGCACCTGGGCAAGGGTGTGCTGGACGTGCGGCGGCTGCGCACCGACGCCGGGCACCTGCGCGAGAGCCTCGCCCTGCTGCGGGCCGGCGCCCCCGCGGAACCCCCGCACGCCGGCCGGCCCGGCCTGACGCAGATGGTGCCCGTGCCCGACACCCCCTACGACGCCTCGCTGTGGGCGGGCGCCGAGGAGGAGGGGCTCGGCTCCCAGCACGGGCTCGTGCCCTGACCCGCGCCCCGGCCGCGGCCGGCCCCACCGTCCCCCTCCTTTCCGGAGCCCCCCTTGGCCACTGGTACCGATCCCGAAGTCTCCGCCGCCGCGGACGACCACCCCGCGCGCGGCGTCCACCACGCCTCGCGCGCCGCGATCCCCGCCCGCCACCTGCGCGCCGACCGCTGGTGGCTCACGCCGGCCGCGACCGCCGCCGGACTGCTGGCGTTCGTCGCCTACTCCACCTGGCGCGCGTTCGCCGGTGACGCCTACTACGCGGCGCCCTACGTCTCGCCGTTCTACTCCCCCTGCCTCGCGGCGAACTGCGTCGACATGAACGGCGGCGCGGACTGGGAGCTGGTCGGCTCGTGGTGGCGTCTGTCGCCCGCGCTGCTGATCCTGATCTTCCCGCTGGGCTTCCGGCTGACCTGCTACTACTACCGCAAGGCGTACTACCGGGGCTTCTGGGCCTCGCCCCCGGCCTGCGCGGTCCCGGAGCCGCACGCCACGTACACCGGCGAGACCCGCTTCCCGCTGATCCTGCAGAACGTCCACCGCTACTTCTTCTACTTCGCGGTGATCGTGGCGGGCATCCTCACCTACGACGCCGTCCTGGGCTTCCGCGACGCGGACGGCGCCTGGGGCCACATGGGGCTGGGCACGCTCGTCCTGCTCGCCAACATCGCGCTGATCTGGGCGTACACCCTCTCCTGCCACTCCTGCCGGCACATCGTGGGCGGCCGGCTGCGGAACTTCTCCAAGCACCCCGTGCGCTACCGCATGTGGGGCTGGGTCAGCGCGCTCAACGCCCGCCACATGCAGCTGGCGTGGGCCTCGCTGGTGAGCGTGGCGGTGGCCGACCTGTACGTGTACCTGGTCGCCAGCGGCGCCTTCGACGATCCGCGCTTCTTCTAGGAGAGGGACCCTTTCGAATGACACGGGTGGACCGGCAGTCCTGGGACGTCGTCGTGGTGGGCGCGGGGGGCGCCGGACTGCGTGCCGCCATCGAGGCGCGCGAACAGGGGCTGCGCTGCGCGGTCATCTGCAAGTCGCTGTTCGGCAAGGCCCATACGGTGATGGCGGAGGGCGGCATCGCCGCATCCATGGGCAACGTCAACCACAACGACAACTGGCAGGTGCACTTCCGCGACACCATGCGCGGCGGCAAGTTCCTCAACAACTGGCGGATGGCAGAGCTGCACGCCCAGGAGGCCCCGGACCGGGTCTGGGAGCTGGAGACCTGGGGCGCGGTCTTCGACCGCACGCCCGACGGGCGCATCTCCCAGCGCAACTTCGGCGGCCACGAGTACCCGCGCCTGGCGCACGTGGGTGACCGTACGGGCCTGGAGCTGATCCGCACCCTGCAGCAGAAGATCGTTTCGCTGCAGCAGGAGGACGAGCGGGAGTACGGCGACTACGAGGCCCGGCTGAAGGTCTTCCAGGAGTGCACGGTCACCCGGGTGCTGAAGGACAACCGGCGCGTGAGCGGCGTCTTCGGCTACGAGCGCGAGTCGGGGCGTTTCTTCGTCATCGAGGCCCCGGCGGTGGTGCTGGCCACCGGCGGCATCGGCAAGTCCTTCAAGGTGACGTCGAACTCCTGGGAGTACACCGGCGACGGGCACGCGCTGGCCCTGCTGGCCGGGGCCCGCCTGATGAACATGGAGTTCGTGCAGTTCCACCCGACGGGCATGGTCTGGCCGCCCTCCGTGAAGGGCATCCTCGTCACCGAGTCGGTGCGCGGTGACGGCGGGGTGCTGCGCAACAGCGAGGGCCGGCGGTTCATGTTCGACTACGTACCGGACGTCTTCAAGGAGAAGTACGCCGAGTCCGAGGCCGAGGGCGACCGCTGGTACACCGACCCCGACCACAACCGCAGACCGCCCGAGCTGCTCCCCCGCGACGAGGTGGCCCGCGCCATCAACGCCGAGGTCAAGGCGGGGCGGGGCTCCCCGCACGGCGGGGTGTTCCTGGACGTCTCCACCCGGATGCCGGCCGAGATGATCAAGCGGAAGCTGCCGTCCATGCACCACCAGTTCAAGGAGCTGGCGGACGTGGACATCACGGCCGAGCCGATGGAGGTCGGCCCGACCTGCCACTACGTGATGGGCGGCATCGAGGTCGACCCGGACACCGCCGCCGCGAGCGGGGTGCCCGGCCTCTTCGCGGCCGGCGAGGTCGCGGGCGGCATGCACGGCTCCAACCGGCTCGGCGGCAACTCCCTGTCCGACCTGCTGGTCTTCGGCCGCCGCGCGGGGCTGCACGCGGCCCGCTACGCGGCCGGCTTCGCCACCGGCGCCGCACCGGCCGTCGCGGACGCCGACGTCGAGCTGGCCGAGGCGGAGGCGCTGCGCCCGTTCGGCGCGGAGGGCGGTGTCCCGGGTGAGGAGGAGGGGGCGCCCGAGAACCCCTACACCCTCCACCAGGAGCTGCAGCAGGCGATGGGCGACCTGGTGGGCATCATCCGGCGGGCCCCGGAGATGGAGGAGGCGCTGCACCGCCTCGCCGGGCTGCGCGCCCGGGCCCGGCGGGCCGGGGTGGAGGGCCACCGCCAGTTCAACCCGGGCTGGCACCTGGCCCTGGACCTGCGCAACATGCTGCTGGTCAGCGAGTGCGTGGCGCGGGCGGCCCTGGAGCGCACGGAGAGCCGGGGCGGGCACACCCGCGACGACCACCCGGGGATGGACCGGCGGTGGCGGCGCGTGAACCTGGTCTGCCGGCTGGCCGACGAGTCCGCCCAGCAGGCCGTGACCGACTCGGCGCTGGGGCTGGTGCGCCTGGAGCGGTGCGAGACGCCGCCGATCCGGCCGGACCTGATGGCGCTCTTCGAGAAGGAAGAGCTGACGAAGTACCTGACCGACGAGGAGCTCACGTCATGAGTTATCAGGCCCGCTTCAAGGTGTGGCGGGGTGATGCGGACGGCGGCGGCCTCGCCGACTTCGAGGTGGCCGTCAACGAGGGCGAGGTCGTCCTCGACATCATCCACCGCCTGCAGGCGACCGCCGCGCCCGATCTGGCGGTGCGCTGGAACTGCAAGGCCGGCAAGTGCGGCTCGTGCAGCGCCGAGATCAACGGGCGGCCGCGGCTGATGTGCATGACCCGGATGTCGGTCTTCGACCCGGCGGAGACCATCACGGTCACGCCGATGCGGGCCTTCCCGGTGGTGCGGGACCTGGTGACGGACGTGTCGTACAACTACGCCAAGGCGCGCGAGGTCCCGGCCTTCGTGCCGCCGGCCGAGCTGGGGCCCGGGCAGTACCGGATGCAGCAGGAGGACGTCGGCCGCATCCAGGAGTTCCGCAAGTGCATCGAGTGCTTCCTGTGCCAGGACACCTGCCACGTGGTGCGCGACCACGAGGAGAACAAGGGCGCCTTCGCCGGGCCGCGCTTCCTGATGCGGGTGGCCGAGCTGGACATGCACCCGCTGGACGCGGCCGACGAGGCCGGCGTCGACCGCCGGCGCGGGGCCCGCGAGGACCACGGGCTGGGGTACTGCAACATCACCAAGTGCTGCTCGGAGGTCTGCCCCGAACACATCAAGATCACGGACAATGCGCTGATCCCGCTGAAGGAGCGGGTGGTCGACCGTTCGTACGACCCGCTGGTCTGGCTGGGCAACAAGATCCGCCGCCGGCAGGGCACGTAGCGCGGGGGTGGTGTGCGGCCCCGGGAGCGCTGCGCCCCCGGGGCGCACAGCCGCCCGGGCGTGCCGTCCGGGACTGCGGAAACGGGCGTGAACACGCTGCGTAGAACCCTCCTCCCTCCCGGTAGCGGATCGGCCAATCCGGTCATACTCTCCAAAATGTGACGCGGCTTTCCTGGTGGTGGGGGCCGAGGGCGCCCAGCTGGGCCATGATCAGCGCCCTCCTCGCGCTGTGCGCCTTCCTGATTCCCCCCGCGCCCGCCGCGCGCGCCGACACGCCCCTCGACCTGGACGCCTCCGGCCGGATCACCGACACCGTCGGCGCCCTCGGCCGCCGCCGCGGGCAGGTCGAGGCCGCGCTGGAGCGCCTGCACGCCTCCCAGCACATCCAGCTCTACGTCACCTACGTCCGTGACTTCTCCGGTCGCCCCGGACGCGGCTGGGCGGACGCCACCGCCGACCGCAACGGGCTCGGCCCCCGCGCCGTGCTGCTGGCCATCGCCACCCATGCGCGCCAGTACGCCGTCTCCGCCGACAAGGGCTCCGGCTTCCGCAAGGCCCAGCTCAAGGAGGTCGCCACCACGGCCATCGAGCCCGCGCTCGCCCAGCACGACTGGGCCGGCGCGGCCGTCGGCGCCGCCGACGGCTACCGGGCCGTCCTGCAGGGCGAGCCGGTCCGCACGCCCGTCATCCGTCCCGGCGCCGCCGACCCCGGCGGTGACGGCCTCGTCCCCGGCGAGCAGGGCGTCTGGGTGCCGATCGCCGGGGGCATCGCCCTGTGCCTGACAGGGCTGTACGCCTGTTCCCGGCGGTCGCGGCGCGCGCGGGCCGCCCGGCGGCGCCGGGCCGCGGCACGGGACCACCCGGTCCTCGCCGCCACCACGCGGCCCGGGTTCACCCGGATGGTCCAGCCCCTCACCCCGTTGCCGGAACTGGCCGCCGAGGCGGCGGTCAACCTCGTCTGCACCGACGACGCGGTCCGCACGAGCGCGGAGGAGCTGGTCTTCGCGACGGCCCAGCTGGGCGAGGCGGCCACCCGGCCGTTCGCGGAGGCCGTGGACTGGGCCCGGGGCGAGCTGGCCGACGCCTTCCGGCTGCGGCAGCGGCTGGACGACTCGCCCTTCGTGGACCAGGACATACGCCGGCACATGCTGGACGAGATCTGCTCGCGCTGCACCAGCGCCAACCGGCGCCTCGACGCGGAGTCGGCGGCCTTCGACCGGCTGCGCGACCTCAAGGCCAACGGCGCCCTGATCCTCGCCCAGGCCGAGGCGATGGCCCGCACCATCGCGCCGCGCGTCGCCACCGCCGAGGCGGTCCTGGCCGCCCTCGCCCCCTACCGGCCGGACCACGTCCTCGCCCCCGTCGCCGCCCACCCCGGCGAGGCCCGCGACCGCCTGGCCTTCGCCGACACCGCCCTCGCCGAGGCCCACGCCGCGATCACCACGAACGACACCGACCACGCCGCGGTCTCCCTGCGGGCCGCCGAGGCCGCCCTCTCCCAGGCCCGCACCCTCACCTCCGCCGTGCTGCGCCACACGCACGGCCTCACCACGACGAACGTGCCGGCCGGCCCGGCGCGCGCGGTGCTCGTCGCCCGCGCCGAGGTGTCGGCGGCGCGCGACTACATCGCCACGCACCGGGGCGCGATCGGGTGCCGGGCGCGGACGCGGCTGGCGGAGGCGGAGCGGCTGCTGGCACGCGTGACGGGCCCCGCGGCGGCCGCGGAGGCCCTCCGGGCCGCCGAGCTGGCCCAGGAGGCCCGTGCGCTGGCCGGGGAGAACGTCACGGAGTACGACGCCCCGACGGCCCCGCACCCCACCCGCATCCTGGGCGGCGCCCTGCTGGGCGGCATCATCCTGGCGGGCCTGCTGCCGGCCACGTTCGGCGGCGGGGCGACGCGGGGCCGGCTGGCGCGCTGAACCCGCCGGCCCCGGCCGGAGCGGCCGCCTCGGCAGGTCAGTACAGGCTCAGCAGCGCCTCCACCGCGTCCGGGGCCGGCGACTCGCCGTCCGGGAGCCCCAGTTCGAACCAGACCGTCTTGCCGTGCGGAATGCGGCGGCTGCCCCAGGCGGCGCTGAGCAGCCCGACCAGCTGCAGGCCCCGCCCGCCCTCGTCCGTGTCGCGGGCACGGCGGCGCCGGGGCTGGACGTGGCCGCCGTCCCACACCTCGCACACCAGCGTGCGGTCCAGCAGCAGCCGCAGCCGGATCTCGCCCTCCCCGTACCGCAGGGCGTTGGTGACGAGCTCGCTGACCAGCAGCTCGGTGGTGTCGACCAGATCCGTGAGCTCCCAGGTCTCCAGCTGCTCGCGGGCCAGCTCCCGGGCGCGGGCGACCGAGCGCGGCTCCGGCGGGAGCGTCCAGTCGCCGACGCATCCCTCGCTCAGGCCCCGCAGGCGGGCCATCAGCAGGGCGATGTCGTCCTCGCCGTGGTGGGTGTCCAGGGCGCTCAGGACGTGGTCGCAGACGTCCTCCAGCGGCCGCTCCGGGTCGGTGAGGGCGTCGCGGAACGCCTGGAGGCCCTCGTCCAGGGGATGGTCGCGGGACTCGACGAGGCCGTCGGTGTAGAGGGCGAGCAGCGCGCCGTCCGGCAGCTCGATCTCGGTCTCCTCGAACGGCTCGCCGCCCACGCCCAGCGGCATGCCGGGCGGCACGTCCAGGAGCATGGCGGGCTCGCCCGCCTCGACGAGGACCGGCGGCAGGTGGCCGGCGTTGGCGACGGTGCAGCGCCGGGTGACGGGGTCGTAGACGGCGTAGACGCAGGTCGCCAGGTAGACCTCGGAGAGGTCGGCGGGACGGACGCTGCCGCGCACCCCGCGCGAGGCGGACTGCTTGCCGCCGGGCCGGCCGAGGCCGTGGGCGATCTCGTCGAGCGCGGAGAGGACCTCCGCCGGCTCCAGGTCGAGCATGGCCAGGGTGCGCACGGCGGTGCGCAGTTCGCCCATGGCGACGGCGGCGCGCAGCCCGCGGCCCATGACGTCGCCGACGACGAGCGCCGTGCGGTGGCCGGGCAGCTCGATGACGTCGAACCAGTCCCCGCCGACCTCCGTCGCGGCGTTGCCCGGCAGGTAGCGGCAGGCGATCTCGACGCCGGCGGCCTCCGGGTCGCCCGGGGGCAGCAGGCTGCGCTGGAGGATGAGGGCGCGCTCGTGCTCGCGCCGGTAGAGGCGGGCGTTGTCGATGCAGACGGCGGCCCGTGCGGCGAGCTCGACGGCCAGGGCGGTGTCCCGCTCGCCGAAGGGCTCGCTGCCCTTGGTGCGGGAGAACTGGGCGAGGCCCACGACCGTGTCCCGCGCGACCATCGGCACCGCCAGGGTGGACTGCACGACCGCGCCCAGCTCCGAGCCGCCCTCCTCGCCCTCGCGGCCGGGGACGACCTGGACGTGCGCCGTGCGCAGCGCCTGGGCGCAGGGCGAGTGGAAGGGGTAGCGGTGCACCTCGCCGACCTGGATGGGCTTGTCGTCGGGGTCGACCGGCGCCCCGGAGACGGCGCTGGAGTACGCCACGCGGCGCAGCTCGGCGCTGCCGTCCGCGAGGCCGGGCGGGGCCTCGTCGCCGGCCAGCAGGCCCTGGTAGAGGTCGACGGAGGCCAGGTCGCAGAACTGCGGGACGGCGACGTCGAGGAGTTCGCGGGCGGTGGTCTCCAGGTCGAGGGAGTTGCCGATGCGCGCGCCCGCCTCGTTGAGGAGGGCCAGGTTGCGCCGGACGCCCGCAGCCTCCCGCTCGGCACGGCGGCGGCCGGTGACGTCGGTGGCGATGGCGGCCACGCCGATCGGCCGTCCGCTGCCGCTGTGCAGCCGGTACAGGGCCACGGACCAGCGGCGCCGCTCGGTGTGCCCGGGCACCGGCCCGACGAGCTGAATGTCCGCCACGGGCCTGCCGGTGTCGAGGACTTGGCGCAGGGCGGCGGTCAGCCGCTCCGCCTCGGTGCGGGGCAGGAAGTCGTGCGGGGTGCGGCCGCGGTGCCAGGCGGCGGGGCGGCCGAAAGTCTGGGCGAAACTCTCGTTGACGCGCAGCAGCGTCAGGTCCGTGCCGAAGAAGAAGAAGCCGAGCGGAGATTGGCCGAAAACGGCTTCCGAGGCGGCGATGTCCGTCTCTATTCCGCGCAGCGCCCGGACGTCGACGGCCACGCAGAGCGCGGCGCGGTCGCCGGCGGCGTTCTCACTGGGCATCACATAGATCTCGGCCAGGCCGCTGTGGCGCTCGCCGCGCTGGTACGGGACGAGGCCGGTCCACGCCCGGCCGTCGAGGCCGCCCTCGGCGAGGAAGGGTGCGCCGGTGCGCGGCGACCCCTGGTGCACGTCGGCGGGGGCGAACACCTCAAGGGGGTCCTTGCCGACGGCGTGACGGGCCGTTATCCCGAAGAGTTCGGCGGCCCGTTCGCTCCATTGCTCGATCCTGCCGTCGGAGCCGAGGGAGAAGGACGCCACGCGGATGTAGTCGTAGAGGGAGCCGGGCGGACTGTTCTGCCACAGCGTGGCGTCCGTACCCTCTGGCCTGCCCGCAGTACCCGCTGGCTTTTCGCTCACGTGCCCGTCCCCTCCGGCTCATGTGCTCGCACCGGCATCAGAAGGCCGAGTATCCAGCACAGGGGCCCTTCGGAACACGGACTTCACGATCACAGCACGGTCTCATCCCGCTATGTCTCCTCCCCGGGTTACTAACCGGGCAGGCTCAGCTCGAACCACACTGTCTTGCCGGTGGTGCCGGGGCGGGTCCCCCAGCGCCTGGAGGCCAGGGCCACCAGTTGCAGTCCGCGTCCGCCCTCGTCGTCGGCGCCGGCGACGCGTTCGCGGGGCAGGTCGGGCAGGGGGTCGGAGACCTCGACGAGGAGGGTGGGGCCGGCGTGGGAGTACATGCGCACGCCGATCGGCCCGCTGGCGTAGCGCAGGGAGTTGGTGACGAGCTCACTGACCAGCAGGACCGTCACGTCGGTGACGCCGTCGAGCCCCCACTCGCGCAGGGTGTCGCGCACCAGGGTGCGGGCGGTGCGCACGGCGCCGGCCTCGGCGGGGAAGCTCCACTCGGCGAAGCCGGGCGTCCATGCCAGGGTCCCTGCGCTCTCGCTCACGCCGACCACTTCCCAGACCGCTGCGACCCCACCGTCATGTCCGGCTTTGGGGATAATAATCAGCACATACCCGGTATGGGGGCTTGCCTATCTTCCCCGCCGGGCTCTGTCCGTCGCGGGTGCCGCATTCGGCGTAGGCGCATCTGCGCACGAAGTGGAGGCGCCGCAGGTCAGCGGGGGCCAGGGGGAACGGCGTCCGCGGCGGCGAGCAGCCCTGCGGCCAGCGCCACGGCGGGGCGGTCCTGCTCCAGCCAGTCGACCTCGTCGATCCGGTCGGGGGTGAGCCAGCGCAGCTCGTCGTGGTCCTCAAGAGGGCGGGGCTCCCCCGCCAGCAGCCGGGCCGTCCAGACCTGGAGGACGTAGCCGGGCTTGAGGGGCCATTCCCCCTCGATGCGCTCCAGCGGCTCGGCCTCGATGCCGAGCTCCTCGCGCAGCTCCCGGACGAGCGCCTCCCGGGGCGTCTCGCCGGCTTCCATCTTGCCGCCGGGCAGTTCCCAGCGGCCGGCCAGCTCGGGAGGGGCGCTGCGCCGCGCGGCCAGCAGCCGCCCCCGGTCGAACACCGCTCCGCCCACCACCACACGCACCGTCGTCATGGAGGCCAAGCCTACGGTGCGGGGCAGCGGACCCGGGACGGCGCCGGGCCTGGGAAGGCGCCGCCCCGGGGGCGCACACCTGGAGAAGTCGCGCGCCTCGCGCGCCGGCCTCCCCAGGAAGCGGCTAGGTGACCGCGCGGCCGACCCTCTCGACTATGTAGAGCTGCTGGCGCCCGTGGGCGTCCAGCCGGTCGGCCACGCGCTCGGCTTCCGTTCTGGTGGCGTAGCGCCCGACGCGGTAGCGGTTGCCGTTCTCGTCCTGGCGGATGACCAGCCAGGGCAGGACCGGTCCGGTGTCAGTCATCGTTCCTGCCCTCCCGCCGTCGCCGCGCGCACCGGCGCACGCCCTTCGGTGACTTCCGAAGAAACCGCAGTCCGCATATGCCCGAGCGTACGCCCGACCTTTACGCAGCGGATACGGGTTTTCACGAAGAGGTACGCATTCGGCCACCCGTAAGGGTTACGTGGCCTTCGCCAGCTCCGCTTCGTCGGCCTCCTCGGCCACGGGAGCCTCGGCCATCTCCTTCTCGACCTGGACGAGCGTCGGGTTGCGCCAGGCGCTCTGCACGCCCCACGCGTAGAAGGCGAGGGCGATCAGGACAACGACCACGATGTCCCAGCCCGGGGCGAGGTAGCCCTTGCCGCCGAACTCGGTGCCGCCGGCCCACGAGACGAACGCCATGACCAGCAGGTAGGTCACCATCCAGGCGCCGGCCTGCAGGTGCGGCTTCAGCTCGGCCCAGGGCTTGCGCAGCTCGTACCAGGCCCAGATCGGCAGGCCGATGGCCATGATGAAGATGACCTTGCCCGTGAGCGGCCAGCGGGCCCAGTACATGACCAGGGAGCCGAAGATCATCGCGATGGGGGCGATGACCGGCATGGCCTTGAGCTTGACCGGGCGCTTCATGTCCGGCGCGATGCGGCGCAGCGACATCACGGCGACGGGGCCGGTGATGTACGAGATGACCGTGGCCACACCGACGATCTCGGCGATCGAGCCCCAGCCGCGGAAGACGGCCAGGAAGACGAAGGAGATCACGAGGTTGAGCAGCAGGGCCGGCTTCGGGACACCGGTCTTGGGGTCGACCTTGCCGAAGACCTTCGGCAGGTGGCCGTTCTCCTGGACGCCGTTGATCATGCGCGAGGTGGTGGCCGCGTAGATCATGCCGGTGCCCGAGGGGGAGATGAAGGCGTCCGCGTAGAGCAGCAGCGCCAGCCAGTTCAGGCCCCAGGTGATGGAGAGGTCCGCCAGCGGGGACTTGTAGGCCAGGGTGTTCCAGCCGCCGGAGAGGTCCGCGGCGGGGACGGCCATCAGGAAGGCGACCTGCAGCGCGATGTAGATGACCAGCGCGATCAGGATGGAGCCGACGACGGCCTTCGGCAGCGACTTGCCGGGGTTGCGGGCCTCGGCGGCCATGTTGAGCGGCGACTGGAAGCCGTTGAAGGCCCAGACGATGCCCGCGACGGCGACGGCGCTGAAGACGGCGCTCCAGCCGTTGGGGGCGAAGCCGCCGTGGGCGGAGCCGACGTTGCTGGTGTCGAAGTGCGCGAAGATCAGCGCGCCCGCGGTCAGCGCCGGCACCACGACCTTGAACACGGTGATCGCGTTGTTCGTCTTGGCGAACAGGGTGATCGCGAACCAGTTCAGGAAGAAGTAGAAGACCACCAGGACGCTGGCGGCCGCGAGGCCGGTGCCGGTGAGCTCCTTGCCGTCGAAGAGCTTGCCCGCCCAGTCGAACTTCCACGAGCTCATGTACTGGATCGACGCGGTGGCCTCGCCGGGAATGACGGAGACGATCGCGATCCAGTTGGCCCAGGCGGCCATGTAGCCGGCCAGCGAGCCGTGCGAGAACTGGCCGTACCGCACCATGCCGCCGGCCTTCGGGAACATCGAGCCGAGCTCGGTGTAGGTCAGCGCGATGGTCAGCGCCACGATGGCGCCGATGACCCAGGCAAAGATGGCGGCCGGGCCGGCCAGCACGGCGGCACGCTCGGCACCGAACAGCCAGCCGGAGCCGATGATCGACCCGAGGCCGACGGCGGTCAGAGCCGTCGTGCCGAGGGTCCGGCGGTAATTCGAGTGGGAACCCTGTTCGGTGCTCAAACCCCGGATCTCCTTTTCCTTCTACTCCCCCACGGGCAGGACGCAAACCGCGCCATCGTACGGGCGATTTGGCCGAGTTGGTTCTGCCAAAAGGCCCTGACCTGGGACGATGTGAGTTTTGCAACACCGGAGGGACCTATTCCGAATGAGGACGGAACGGGACATAGGAGACACTTCCTACCCGCTGGTACGGACCAGCGGGAGGCGTTTCCGGACTTCTGTTCAACTGACTTCCGAGTCAGTTCATGTTCGGTTCACGGCTACTTCACGGGCAGGTGGTAAGCGACCCGGTAGCGCTCGGCCAGCATGACGACGTCGGCGGTCTCGACCGGGCAGCCGCCCGCGCAGTACGTCCGCGACACCACCACCACGCAGTGACCCGGCACCCCGCCGAGGGCGAGCGTCTCCTCGGCCAGCCCGGGGCGGGCGCCGACCTCCTCGGTGACGTTGTCCACGATCAGGTCGATGGCGGCCATCCGCTCCACCACACCGCGCCCGGCCAGCGGGCCCTCCTCGGGCAGCATCACGGGCGTGCGGCCGGTGAGGGCCAGGGGCTCCCAGGAGGTGGAGAGCATGCACGGCTCACCCGCGGACCGGAAGAGGTAGTCGGTCCGCATCACCCGGTCGCCCACCGCGATCCGCAGCCGCCGGGCGGTGACGGCGTCGGCCACCCCCTGCTCGCTGCGGGACTCCCAGGTGCCCTTGACCCGGTCGTCGGCCTGCTCCTGCCGGAAGGGCGTGGACTCGCCGACCGCGCGGTACCCCGTACGGACCACGGCGCGCGGCACCGGCTGCTCGCGGACGTACGTCCCGGAGCCGGATCTCCCCTCCACCAGCCCCTCGGCCATCAGCACCTTGCGGGCCTCCAGGGCGACCGTGTCGGAGACCCCGTACTGCTCCCGGATGCGCGCCTGGGACGGTAGCCGGGTGTGCGGCGGCAGCTCGCCGGCGACGATCTTCTGGCGCAGATCGCCGGCGACGCGAAGGTATGCGGGCTGGTCACCGAAGGCCACGTCCACTCCCAAAGGGTTGACAGTCCGCAACAGCTTGGCAACCGACGGTTGCGGTCCGCAACTTCTGGCCAAGGCATTACCCGGCGCGGCGAGCCCCAGCTCAGACCGGCCCACCCGAGATCCACTCGGCACATGCGCCGAGCACGCACCGGAGGCACATCCGCATCTATGCAAGGAATGCGGCTACGGCGCGCGCCCACGGAGCGTGCGCTCCGCCACTCCCCTACTCCACGAAGTAGGAGTCGTGGCGCACGAAGAACTCCGTGCGCTCCTCGTCCGTCGCGTCCGCGAGGGCCGCGAGCCCCTCGAAGTACTCCTCGCGCGGCGCGCCCGGAGCGAAGAGCATCAGCATCTCGGCGGGCGCGTCCGAGTCGTTGCGGAAGGCGTGCAGCCCGCCCTGCGGCACGTACAGGAAGTCACCCTTCCTGGCGTCGATCCACTCCACCCCGTTGAACAGCCGGACCGTGCCGTCGAGCACGAAGAACGACTCCGAGATCGTCTTGTGGAAGTGCGTCTTGGGCCCGCCCGCCTTCGGGCTCATCTCCACGCGGTAGAGCCCGAACTCGCCCTTCGTCGTGGCCTTGGTGGCCAGGTAGTGCATCGCGTCCCCGCCGGCCACGCCCAGCTCGGGCGGGGTGTCCACGGTCCGGAAGACCGCGCTGACCTCGCCCTCGTCACGGTGATAGACCTGCTCCGGATACTCCGGGTACGACATCGGATCCCCCTTGTCAACAGTCCTGCCCGAAGGCACTGTTCCTGTCCGTGATCAACCGCGGGGCCACCGGCCTATTCCCGGCCACGGGGACGACGAAGGGGCCGGACACGGCAGAGCCCGGCCCCCACGGTTGTCAGTGGCGGCTGCTTCCATGGCGCCATGAGCACTGCGCACGAGACCGCCGCCCTTCTCCCCGACCCCGTCCAGCTCCGCGCCCATCTGCGCGCCCTGGCCGTCCTGGACACGACGATCGGCGACGATCCGCGGTTCTGCCAGTACACCTTCGACACCGCCCGGGGCCACGGCGAGGAGGCGGCCCTGATGGAGAACGGCTCGGGGGACGACTTCTCCGTCCACTTCACCCCCGCCGGCGTGCTCATACGCGGCTTCGACCACGAGTCGGAGATGAGCCCGTACGGGACGGACGACGAGCAGGTCTGGCCCGGTGTCATCGACGAAGTGCCCGCCGCGCTGCGCCCGCTCCTGGACGAGCCCGCCTTCCATGACGAGGGGATCGGCGCGCCTCGGGTCACCGTCTGCCTGTGGCGGGAGACCGGTGACACCGTCTGGCGCACCGGCTCGGCCATCACCTTCCCCACCGGCAGCGAGGACCCGGACGGCTCCGGCTTCCTCTTCCGTCTCCTCACCGACCGTTCCCCCGAGGCCGTCCAGGCCCACTTCGAGGACTACTACGAGCGCCCCGTCCCCCTCGACGCCGTCCGCCACGTCCTCGCCGGACACCCGTTGACCCCTGCGATCGCAGGGGCCCTCAACCCGGCCGTCCTCTCGGACGACGCACTGCTGCAGAGGATCGCCGCACATCCCGAGGTCGCCTCCTACCTGGCCGGCGACGGCGAGTTCGACCTCGCCCGCACGGATCCGATCGAGCCGATCGCCCTGCCCAACGGCCTCCCGGTGGAGCCCGTCGCCGGCTGCAACGCGGGCGGCACCCACTACCTCTGCGGCCCGGCCGTCCCCGACGGCCCCCGCGCCGTCCTCTACACGGACTCCGAGGGCCGGGCCTCCCTCGTCGGCGAGTCCCTCGCCGAGGCCCTGACCCTCGCCGTCGTCCTCCCGTCCTGGCACGACGCCCTGGCCGGCTTCCGCCCTCCGGTCCTCAACGCCGACTACCTCGACGACCACCCGGATCACCCTGCCGTCCGCGACCGTCTCCTCGCCGCCCTCCGGCTCCCCCCGGCCACCGAGCAGGAAGTCCTGGACCGCCTCCTCGCCACTGCCGCCCGCACCGCCCCCGACGGGTTCCTCCCGCACGTTCCCGGTGAGGAGGAGTCCGCCTTCGAGCCGCTGCTCGAAGCACCGTGACGACGAAGGGGCCGGCCCCCTGAGGAGCCGGCCCCTTGCAGTAATGCATCGGTCACACGTTGAAGCGGAACGCATAGCGCAACGCTCCCACCTGCAGAAACGTGGTTCTGCAGGGTCCAAGTCAGCGCAGAATCAGCACGGGATTGCGTCGACGCCTTCTACGCGGGACCGTCGTCATCACTCAGCGGTCGCATGGAGATCTCAGAGAGGGCGGGTTCCACCACTTCAGGGACCTCCACACCTGAGGCCTGCTCCGAACTTTGCCGCCCAAGCCGCTTCCGGACCTCACTGCTCAGCGCTTCGACGGAGCGCGACTGCTCCTCCTGCGCGTCTGCGCTTCTCTTGAGATGCTTCGCAATCTGATGGGTACTCCACTCCACCGAGTCGGTCTCTAGAGCACTGTCTCGGAGGGCTTCAAGATCCACCGTGTAGATGAGCGAGTCCACACGGCCGAACGGTCCATCCGCTTCCACCCGAAACTCGTAGATCTTGGGCAGCTCCGAGGAGAACAGCTGATGACCCATGTCCATGACGAAAGGGATTCGGCGCTTCGGAGGCAAGGTGGCGATGGGGCGATGGGGCGACTGACAGCGCGGTTGAGCGTCGCGGCCCGCTCGGACCCGAGAGTGGTCTGCAACGGAGGGTTCACTGAGATGCGTACGTTGCGGGCCAAGGTCTGACCAATGTTCTCGACCACCAGCACGAGCAGCGACGACCCGGGGATACGAGGCCTGATGTCGACGATGACGTACGGCTCCGCCTGCTCGCGTTGCGCCTTCTCTGTGAGGGCGTTGGCTTGGGCCACTGCTCTGGCCTGGCGCCGGTTGTAGACGAGGGCCCAAAACGCGGCCGTCGTCGAGAAGACGAGAGCTGCCACGGAGATGACCACCGTGGCGATCTGGACCGATGAGTCACTCATGGCCGGATGCTAGGTGTGTGGCCGGTCATGGCGCGACAAGTTGCCGAAAACCCCCGGACCGGGATCGTTGGCTCTCCAGCCTGAGCTGCGGGCCGCTACCGTGAAGCCATGACCGCACTGCCCGACTGGATGCGCCCGCCGCGCGCGGAAGGCTGGTTCGCGGAGGACCTCGACCGCCTCCCCGAGGCACCTCGCCACACCGAGCTGATCGACGGAGCCCTCGTCTTCATGATGTCGCCCCAGCGGTCCTGGCATGGCCGCCTCGTCACCGCCCTGACCACCAACCTCATGGCGCAGGCGCCGGACGGCTTCGAGGTCGAGCGTGAGATGACGATTCGCCTCGATGCCCGCAACCGGCCCGAGCCGGACCTCCTGTTGACGAACCTGACCTATGACCCCGACCGCACCTGGTACGCCCCGGAGGACGTCAAGCTCGTCGTGGAGGCGGTCTCGCCCGAGTCCGCCCATCGCGATCGCACAGTAAAGCTCCGCAAGTACGCGGAAGCCGGCATCCCCCACTACTGGTGCATCGAGGACGAGGACGGAGCACCAGTCGTCCACGTCTACGAGCTCGACGAACCCACCGGCGTCTACGCGCCCGCCGGCATCTTCCGGGGCACCCTCCAGCGCCCGGTGCCCTTCGAGATCAGCTTGGACCTCGACAAGCTCACGCCACCCCGAAGCAGCTGAAAGTCAGCACCAAGTCAGCACGGGAATGCAGAAGGGATCGGATTCGAGAGAGTCCGACCCCTTTCTACCTGCATGCTTGACAAAACTAGCCAACACGCAGTAACGAGACGATTACACGTTGAAGCGGAACTCCACCACGTCGCCGTCCGCCATCACGTACTCCTTGCCCTCCATGCGCGCCTTGCCGGCGGCGCGGGCCTCGGCGACGGAGCCGGTGGCGACCAGGTCCTCGAAGGAGATGACCTCGGCCTTGATGAAGCCCTTCTGGAAGTCGGTGTGGATCACACCGGCGGCCTCGGGGGCCGTCGCGCCCTTCTTGATCGTCCAGGCGCGGGACTCCTTGGGGCCGGCCGTCAGGTAGGTCTGCAGGCCCAGGGTGTCGAAGCCGACGCGGGCGAGGGTGGCCAGGCCCGGCTCCTCGGCGCCGACGGACTGCAGGAGCTCCATGGCGTCCTCCTCGTCGAGCTCGGCCAGGTCGGCCTCCAGCTTGGCGTTGAGGAAGATGGCCTCGGCCGGGGCGACCAGGGCGCGCTGCTCGTCCTTGAAGGCGTCGTCGGTCAGCTCGTCCTCGTCGACGTTGAAGACGTAGAGGAAGGGCTTGGTGGTGAGCAGGTGGAGGTCGTGCAGGAGCTCCGCCTTCGCCGAGCCCTGGACGATGCCGGCGGAGAAGAGGGTGGTGCCCTCTTCCAGGAGGGCCTTGGCCGCCTCGACGGCCGCCACCTTGGGGGCGACGTCCTTCTTGATCCGCATTTCCTTCTGCAGGCGCGGCAGGACCTTCTCGATGGTCTGCAGGTCCGCGAGGATCAGCTCGGTGTTGATGGTCTCGATGTCATCCTTGGGCGAGACCTTGCCGTCGACGTGGACGACGTTCTCGTCCTTGAAGGCGCGGATGACCTGGCAGATCGCGTCGGACTCGCGGATGTTCGCGAGGAACTTGTTGCCCAGGCCCTCGCCCTCGGAGGCGCCGCGCACGATGCCGGCGATGTCGACGAAGTCGACGGTGGCCGGGAGGACCTTCTGCGAACCGAAGATCTCGGCCAGCTTGGTCAGCCGCGCGTCCGGGACGCCGACGACGCCCACGTTGGGCTCGATCGTGGCGAACGGGTAGTTCGCCGCCAGCACGTCGTTCTTGGTCAGGGCGTTGAACAGGGTCGACTTGCCGACATTCGGCAGACCGACGATTCCGATCGTGAGCGACACGTGGCGACTTCCCGTTGTTCCCGTAGTAGCGAGGGTTCCGCGCCCCGTGACGCGCCCGGTCATCCAGTCTACGGGTCCCGCCCGCGCACGGGCCCCGTGCGGACGATTCCTCGAACGCATGGCCAAGGTGGCTCAAACTGCGTGTCCCGCGCCGGTTTCCCCGTCCGCGCCCGCCTAATTTGGTGCGGTGGAGCAACCCAGCACGCGCATCCCCCAGCGCAAGGTCCGCCGCGGTTCCCCCGTGCCCCGCCCCTCCGCACCCTTGGGGCAGCGCCAGGGCGGCGCCCTCCGGCGCCCCCGCCCCGGGCGCCCCGTCCCGTCGCCGGACCGCCCCCCGGCCCCCCGGCTGACCGGCCTGGGCAGCGGCCTGCTCACCGCCCTGGCCATGCTGGGGATCGGCGTCGCCGACTCGGCGCTGCTGGACGGCAGCGCCAGGGTCTACGACGTGTTCTTCGTGCTCGGCAGCGCGGCCTGCGCGCTGTGGGTGCGCCCGGCCGAGGTGATGACCGCGCCCGTGAGCGTGCCCATCGCCTTCGCCGTGGGCGTCCTGCCGCTGAGCGACGGCACGGGCGGGCTCGGCGGCCGGCTGATGAGCCTGGTCACACTGCTGTCGCTGAACGCCGGCTGGCTCTACGCGGGCACGCTGCTGGCCGCGCTGATCGCACTGGTCCGCAGGGTCCTGCTGATCAAGGCGCGGCGGCGGGCCCGGGCCCAGCTGCGGAAGCGGCCATCGCAGCACCCACGATCCCCGCGTTGTTCTCCAGACGAGCGGGCACGATTTCGGCGCTGACGCCCTCGATCAGCGGCAGGAACTTCTCCGCCTTGCGGCTGACGCCCCCGCCGATCACGAACAGCTCGGGCGACAGCAGCATCTCCACGTGGGCGAGGTAGCGCCCGACCCGCTTGGCCCAGCGGCTCCAGCTGAGGTCCTCGGTCTCCTTGGCCCGGGTGGAGGCGCGGGTCTCCGCGTCGTGGCCCTGCAGCTCCAGGTGGCCCAGCTCGGTGTTGGGCACGAGCCGGCCGCCGCTGAAGACCGCGCTGCCGATGCCCGTGCCGAAGGTCAGCACGACGACGGTGCCCGTCCGGCCCCGCCCGGCGCCGAACGCCATCTCGGCCAGCCCGGCGGCGTCCGCGTCGTTGAGCACGGTCACCGGTGTGCCCAGCCGCTCGGTGAGCAGCCCGGCGGCGTCCTGGCCGATCCAGTGCTTGGAGATGTTGGCGGCGGTACGCGTCGTGCCGTTCACCACGACGCCGGGGTACGTCACCCCCACCGGTCCGACCGGCAGCCCGAAGTGCCGGACCACCTGCTGCACGCAGTCGGTGACGGCCTCCGGGGTGGCGGGGTGCGGAGTGAGCACCTTGAAGCGCTCCTCCGCGACGTCGCCGCGCTCCAGGTCCACCGGAGCGCCCTTGATGCCCGATCCGCCGATGTCCACGCCGAATACGTTCATACCGACACGCTACGGCGTGGAAAGGGGCGTCACCCCTCGGACGAGGCGACCAGCCCGGCGGCCTCCGCGCGCAGGTCGCGGCGGAGCTCCTTGGGCAGCGAGAAGGTAATGGACTCCTCGGCGGCCTTGACCACCTCGACGTCCGCGTAGCCGCGCTGCGCCAGCCACTCCAGCACGCCCTGGACGAGGATCTCGGGCACGGAGGCACCCGACGTCACACCGACCGTGGAGACACCCTCCAGCCAGGCTTCGTCGATCTCCTCGGCGTAGTCGACGAGGTGCGCGTCCCGCGCACCGGCCCCCAGCGCCACCTCGACCAGCCGCACCGAGTTCGACGAATTCTTCGACCCCACCACGATCACCAGATCGGCCTCGGCGCCCATCTGCTTCACCGCGATCTGGCGGTTCTGCGTGGCGTAGCAGATGTCGTCGCTGGGCGGGGAGAGCAGGTTGGGGAAGCGGCCCTTGAGGGCGTCGACGGTCTCCATGGTCTCGTCCACCGACAGGGTGGTCTGCGAGAGCCACACGACCTTGTCGGGGTCGCGCACCTCGACGTTGGCCACGTCCTCCGGCCCGTCGACGAGGGTGATGTGGTCCGGGGCCTCACCGCTGGTCCCGATGACCTCTTCGTGGCCCTCGTGACCGATCAGCAGGATGTCGTAGTCGTCGTTGGCGAACCGGATGGCTTCCTTGTGGACCTTGGTCACCAGCGGGCACGTCGCGTCGATCGTGGCGAGCTTGCCGCGCGCGGCCTCCTCGTGCACCACGGGGGCGACACCGTGTGCGGAGAAGATGACGATGTTGCCCTCGGGCACCTCCTCCGTCTCGTCGACGAAGATCGCGCCCTTCTGCTCCAGCGTCTTGACCACGTACTTGTTGTGGACGATCTCGTGCCGCACGTAGACGGGGGCGCCGTACTGCTCCAGCGCCTTCTCGACGGCGATCACGGCACGGTCCACGCCCGCGCAGTAGCCACGGGGGGCGGCGAGCAGAACCTTGCGGGCGGGAGTACCAGTCATGCGGTCCATCGTAAGGGCCCGCACCCACCGGCGTGGCCCGGCCGGGGGCCGGTGCGGCGCCCGAATACTGGCGACATGTCCCCACCGGTCCCCGCCGACGGCGACGGCACGCTGCGCCGCACGCTCACCTTCCGTGACCTGGTCGTCTACGGTCTGCTCTTCATCGCCCCCATGGCGCCCGTGGGCGTGTTCGGCACGCTCGACGCGAGGTCGCACGGGGCGGTCGCGCTGGTCTACGTCGTGGCCACGGCCGCGATGGCCCTGACGGCCCTTTCGTACGCGCAGATGGTGCGCGTGGCACCCCGGGCGGGCTCCGTCTACACGTACGCGCGCGTGGGGCTCGGCGAGGGGGCCGGCTTCGTCGCGGGCTGGATGGCGATGCTGGACTACCTGCTGATCCCGGCGGTCGCGTACCTCTTCTCGGGCATCGCGATGCACGCGCTCGTACCGGCCGTCCCGCAGTGGGTGTGGACGGCACTGGCGGTGGTCGTCACCACCGGCCTGAACCTGTCCGGCGTCCGTGCGGCCGCACTGGCGGGCTTCCTGGTGCTCGCCATGGAGATCGCGGTGCTGGCGGCCTTCGTGGTCGCGGCGGCGGTGGCGCTCGCCCAGGACGGCCCCCGCCGCGGCTGGCTGTCACCGCTGACCGGGGAGGGGGGCTTCGAGGCGGCGGCGGTGCTGGGCGCGGTGTCCGTGGCGGTCCTGTCGTACCTGGGCTTCGACGCGATCGCGTCGTTCGCCGAGGAGGCGGCGGGCGGCTCGGAGAAGGTGGCGCGAGCGGTGGTCACGTGCCTGGCCGCAGCAGGCGTGCTCTTCACCCTCCAGACCTACCTGGCCGCTCTCCTGGCCCCCATGTCGCCCACCGATCTGGCAGCGAACCCCTCCACCCAGGGCGCGGCCTTCTACGAAACGGTCGACGCGGCCACCGGCCCGTGGCTGCACGACCTGGTGGCGGCGAGCAAGGCGATCGGCGCGGCTTTCGCGGCGCTGGCCGGCCAGGCGGCCGCGGGCCGCCTGCTGTTCGCGATGGCCCGGGACCGCCGGCTGCCGGCCCTCCTGTCGAAGGTGGACTCCGGTTCGGGCGTACCGCGGCCGGCCCTGCTGGCCTCGGCGTCGGTCACGCTGCTCGCCGCCGTCTGGGCGGCCCGCCGGGACGACGGCCTGGACCGCCTGGTGTCCGTAGTGGACGTGGGCGCACTGGTGGCCTTCGCCTTGCTGCACGTCTCGGTGATCGGGTGGTTCTGCGTCCGCAGACACAACGGACGCATCAACCCGGTGCGGCACGTGACGATCCCCCTCCTGGGCCTGGCGGTGGTGACAGCGGTGATCGTCGAGGCAGCATGGACGGCCCAGCTGGTCGGAGCGGTGTGGCTGGCGGCCGGCCTGACGTACCTCACGGCCCAGCACGCAAGGCGCCGCCGCCGGACGACCGACCACCGATGACGGAATGCCCTAGGACGCCCGGAGGGGCCGGGGTGGGGGCGGGGCCTGGCAGGGGCGTAAGGGTTATTTGCGGCGGCATGCGGGGCGGGAACGACGTTCGGGGCGCGCCGCCGTAAATAATCCAGCCCCAGAAGGCCCCGCCCCCGCCCCGGCCCCGCCCCACAACGAACAGCGGGCACCGTCCACACCGCCGACCGCCGGGCGAAGCCCCCTGTCGGTACCCCCCGCTACGCTCGACCGCATGGCTGCGAACACGACCCCAGACGCACCGCTCCCCGTAGGCCAGGTCTCCCGCCTCATCGGCGGCTGGATCGACCGCCTCGGTGCCATCTGGGTCGAGGGCCAGATCACTCAGATCTCCCGCCGCCCCGGCGCCGGCGTCGTGTTCCTCACCCTCCGCGACCCCTCCCACGACGTCTCCCTCTCCGTCACCTGCTACCGCGCCGTCTTCGACCGCGTCGCCGACGTCGTCTCCGAGGGCGCCCGCGTCGTCGTGCACGCCAAGCCCGAGTGGTACGCCCCCCGCGGCCAGCTCTCGCTCCGCGCCGCCGAGATCCGCCCGGTCGGCGTCGGCGAGCTGCTGGCGCGTCTGGAGCAGCTCAAGAAGTCCCTCGCCGCGGAGGGCCTGTTCGCCGACGGCCGCAAGCGGGCCCTGCCGTTCCTGCCCCAGCTCATCGGCCTGGTCTGCGGCCGCGCCTCCGCCGCCGAGCGCGACGTGCTGGAGAACGCCCGGCACCGCTGGCCCGCCGTCCGCTTCGAGGTCCGCAACGTCCCCGTGCAGGGCGTGCACGCGGTGCCGAACGTCATCGAGGCGGTCAAGGAGCTCGACGCCCACCCCGGCGTCGACGTGATCATCGTGGCGCGCGGCGGCGGCAGCGTGGAGGACCTGCTGCCGTTCTCGGACGAGCAGCTCGTCCGGACGGTGGCCGACTGCCGCACCCCCGTGGTCTCGGCGATCGGCCACGAGCCGGACACCCCGCTCCTCGACCTGGTCGCCGACCTGCGCGCCTCGACGCCCACCGACGCGGCGAAGCGGGTGGTCCCCGACGTGGGCGAGGAGCTGACCCGCGTCCGCCACCTGCGCGAGCGCGCCCTGCGCTGCGTGACGGCGCACCTGGACCGCGAGGAGCGCGGCCTGGCGGCGGCACGGGCGCGCCCGTGCATGGAGCGGCCGCACCGCATGGTGGACGAGCGGGCGGAGCAGATCGACGCGCTGGTGGCCCGTGGCCGCCGCACGCTGGGCCACCTGCTGGACCGGGCGTCGTCGGAGCTGACCCACACGCACGCGCGTGTGGTCGCGCTGTCGCCGGCGGCGACGCTGCGGCGCGGCTATGCGGTCCTGCAGCACGCGGACGGCCACGTGGTCCGCGCGGCCGACGAGGTCGCCCCGGACGAGGAACTGCGGGCGCGCGTGGCAGACGGCGAGTTCGCAGTCCGCGCCCTGCCCTCACCCACCGCTGTCACACCGCCCGCCTAGGCTGGTGGCCATGGCGACGACTACGGACGCGACGGACGCGGGCGCAACGGACGCCCTGGGCTACGAGCAGGCGCGGGACGAGCTGATCGACGTCGTGCGCCGGCTGGAGGCCGGGGGCACGACGCTGGAGGAGTCGCTGGCGCTGTGGGAGCGCGGCGAGGAGCTGGCGAAGGTGTGCCGCCGCTGGCTGGACGGCGCCCGGGCCCGGCTGGACGCGGCGCTGGCACAGGAGGAAGCCGAGGGAGAGGGCCCGGAGGCGGACTGAGGGGGCCGAGGGGAACCCCGAAACCCCGCTCCCGCCCAGCCCGGACCCGCGCTCCCGCCCGGCCCAGAGGGGCCACACCCGCCCCCGCCCCCACCCCCGACGTGAGGTGGCTCTCACCCACCCCGGATTTAGTTGAAAATTAATACAACTCCGGACTATGGTGAAGCCATGACTCTCGCCCTTGACGCCACCGCCCAGGACCTCCTCTTCCGCGAGGCCCACACCGCCAACGCCTTCACCGACGAGCCGGTCTCCGAGGAGCAGGTCCAGGCGATCTACGACCTGATCAAGCTCGCGCCGACCGCCTTCAACCAGTCGCCGCTGCGCATCGTCCTCGTCCGCTCGGAGGAGGCCCGCGAGCGCCTGGTCTCCCACATGGCCGAGGGCAACCAGGCCAAGACCCGCACCGCGCCGCTGGTCGCGATCCTCGCCGCGGACAACGAGTTCCACGAGGAGCTGCCGGCGCTGCTGCCGCACTTCCCGCAGGCCAAGGAGCTCTTCTTCAGCGAGCGCCCGGTCCGCGAGCAGTCCGCCGCGCTGAACGGCGCCCTGCAGGCCGCCTACTTCATCCTCGGCATCCGTGCCGCCGGTCTGGCCGCGGGCCCGATGACCGGCTTCGACTTCGCGGGCGTGCAGAAGGAGTTCCTGGACGACGACCACACGCCGCTGATGGTCATCAACATCGGCAAGCCGGCCGAGGACGCCTTCTACCCGCGCTCGCCGCGCCTGTCCTTCGACCAGGCCGTCACGACCGTCTGATCGTCACGACCGCCTGATCGTCACGACCGCCTGCCACCCCTACCCCCCCCCAGGGGCCGGCAGGCCGGCCCGTCCGCCACTCCCCCCCCCCGGCAGGACGGGCCACCCGGCCGTCGCGCTCGTCAGCCCGAGGTGCTCGCCTTACCGGCGTCAGCCTTCTCGGCCTTGAGCGCGGCGGCCATCTGCGTCAGCCGCTCGTACGACGCGGTCCCCGTGACCACCGTGGTCACGCCGCTCTCCTCGCGCACCAGGGCGTTGTACTTCGGCCCCTCGTAGCGCTGCCAGGTGGTGTCGCCCACCTTGGTCGTCGCGTGGGCCTTCTCCGCATGCTGGCTGACGTTGTCGATGAAGGGCCGCGCCGGGCCGTCGCTCTGCTCGACCGCCACGTACTGCTTCTGCGGGTCGAGGAAGCCGAGGTGCCACTCGGAGCCGTCCTTGCCGCGCGCCTTGTACGAGACCGAGGTCGCGCGCCAGCCGTCGCCGAGCCCCACGGGGGCGGCCACCGCGTACGGCGCCGCACGCCGGGCGGTGTCGAGCTCCACCCGGTAGTTCACCGTCTTGATCGGATCCTTGCTCTCGTCGTGCGGGATGAAGAGATAGCTCAGCCCCGCCACGGGGATGACCACCGCCATCGACAGCAGCATGTTCCGAATCGTCTGCGTCTTGCCGTTCCTACCTGCCACGCCCCCATCGTCCCCCATGGCGCCGGGGATCTTGACGGCGACCTGCGTGCGACCGGGTGCGACGCGCGTGCGACGGGGCTCGCGCCCCGAACCCTGACGCCGCTCATGCGTGGGGCGGCCTGCTCACTCTGGCAATGAACCGATAAAGTCATCAGCACCCTCACCCTCCTGGCCCACCCGGGGAAGGAGGGGCCCCACGGCCGTCAGCCGTACAGAAAGGTGCGCCCCGATGAGCGATCATCACTTGCCGTCCCAGCTCGAAGTCAGCCCGGAGGCGCCCGACCGCAACCTGGCGCTGGAGCTCGTCCGGGTCACCGAGGCGGGGGCCATGGCCTCGGGCCGCTGGGTGGGCCGTGGCGACAAGAACGGCGCGGACGGCGCGGCCGTGCGGGCCATGCGCGCGCTGATCCACACCGTGTCGATGAACGGCGTGGTCGTCATCGGCGAGGGCGAGAAGGACAACGCCCCGATGCTCTACAACGGCGAGCGTGTGGGCGACGGGACCGGCGCGGAGTGCGACGTCGCCGTGGACCCCGTGGACGGCACCACGCTGACCGCCAAGGGCATGGCGAACGCCGTGTCCGTGATGGCCGTGGCCGAGCGCGGCTCCATGTTCGACCCGTCCGCCGTGTTCTACATGGACAAGCTGGTCACCGGCCCCGAGGCGGCCGACTTCGTCGACATCGACGCGCCCGTGGGCGTGAACATCCGCCGCATCGCGAAGGCGAAGCGTTCCTCCGTCGAGGACGTCACGGTCGTCGTCCTGGACCGCCCCCGTCACGACGGCCTCGTCAAGGACATCCGCGAGGCGGGCGCCCGCATCAAGTTCATCTCCGACGGCGACGTGGCGGGCGCCATCATGGCCGCCCGCGAGGGCACCGGCGTGGACCTGCTGCTGGGCATCGGCGGTACGCCCGAGGGCATCATCGCGGCCTGCGCGATGAAGTGCCTGGGCGGCACCATCCAGGCCAAGCTGTGGCCGAAGGACGACGAGGAGCGGCAGCGCGCCCTCGACGCCGGCCACGAGCTCGGCCGCGTCCTGCACACCGAGGACCTGGTCAGCGGCGAGAACGTGTTCTTCGTGGCGACCGGCATCACCGACGGCGAGCTGCTGCGCGGCGTGCGCTACCGGGGCGAGACGGCCACCACGCAGTCGCTGGTCATGCGCTCCAAGTCGGGCACGATCCGCCTGATCGACTCCGAGCACCGGCTGTCGAAGCTGCGCGCCTACAGCTCGGTCGACTTCGAGCGCCCCAGCTGACGCGAGGCCCTCACGGCACCCGCGGCGCACGCGACCCTCACGGCACGCGCGTCACGCGGCGCATCCAGTGAGCACCGCACGCGCCGCACACGCCGCACGCACTGCGCAGGCGGCACGCACCAACGGGCCGGGCCCCGCCGTCGGACGGCGGGGCCCGGCCCGTTGGTAACAGTCGGCGAACGGCGGGCGCTCAGCCCGCCGCGGCGATGCGCGTGGCACGCTGCAGCTCGGCCTCGCGCCGCCGTCGGCGGGCGAGCACGACGCGGCGCTCGGCAGCGGTGAGCCCGCCCCAGACGCCGTACGGCTCGGGCTGCAACAGCGCGTGCTCCCGGCACTCGACCATGACCGGGCAGCGGGCGCAGACGCGCTTGGCGGCCTCCTCGCGCGAAAGACGGGCGGCCGTGGGTTCCTTTGATGGTGCGAAGAAGAGCCCGGCTTCATCCCGGCGGCACACCGCCTCCGAATGCCAGGGGCCGGCCTGTTCCCGAGCGGAAATCCGCTGGGACGGTACGGCGGCTTCCTGCAGGGGCTGATGCGGTAGCAGCACGGTCCACTCCTGACGACGGCTTTGCTTGGCCGATTGAGTCACCTTTGCCCGCCTCGACGTGCACGGCCATTCGCACCCGCAGCCGTACGAGAGACGATGCACCAAGCTTTACCCGCTGTGCGCGAGCTTATTCACACCGTTGCCATGAGCGGAATGCCGTCGGTTGCCGTGAGGTTACGGTCAGTTGGCCGCCCGCAGGTTCTTCAGCCGCTTGCCCCGCCTGGGACGCGCCTCGACGCCGCCGAAGAAGGCGAAACCCGCGACCACGACGACGGGTGCCTCCGGGTCGGGGGCCTCGCCGGTCTTCACGTCGAAGCCCCCGAAGACGCCGGTGCCCGTGCAGCGCACGGAGATGTTTTCCGGGAGCTTGATGTCGACGCCGCCGAAGACGGCGCAGGCATTGATGACGACCTCCCGCTGCTCGAATACCGCCTCGGTCAGGTCGATCTCGACCCCGCCGAACAGCGCGAATGCGTTCATGCGCGGCCGCACCCGCCACCTCCCCTTGCGGGTGGCACCACCGAAAACGGCGACCAGATTCTCGGCCGCACCCATCCCGGGGCGCACGGAGGCGTCGTACGGGCGCACGGGGGCAGGTCCGGCGGCGGACGGCCGCCCCGTCGGCAGATCGTGCACCAGCGGCTCCAGTTCGCCGTGCGTCCTGGCCTCGTAGACCGCTCCGATCCGCTCGGCGTGCTCCTCGGTCGTCAGCCGCCCCTCCGCCAGGGCCTCGCGCAGGATCTCGGCGGTCCGGTCGCGGTCGGCGTCGGAGGCGCGCAGCGCGGCTCCCGCGGCCCCTGCGGCCGGCGCCGTGGCGGCCTTGGTCAGCGAGACGCGCTCTTCGGGTGATGGTGATGACTTGTCCACTGCATCCACAGCAGCAGAGTAGCCAAACGCGATAGATCGCGATAGTGGCGCGTGGCCGGGTCACGTACTGAGCCTTACCTCACAAACCCACCGGCCTCCGGGCGGCCTACCCTGGTTGACGCCGCCGAGGAAGCCGGCAACGAAATCCGCAGAGTGAGGGAAACGCCGCGATGTCTGCCCAGTCCGCCCGCTCAGAGTTCGCCTACACGGACCTCCTGCCCCTGGGCGAGGACGACACTCCGTACCGTCTGGTCACCTCCGAGGGCGTGTCCACCTTCGAGGCCGACGGCCGCACCTTCCTGAAGGTGGAGCCCGAGGCGCTGCGGAAGCTGGCCGCCGAGGCGATGCACGACATCTCGCACTACCTGCGCCCGGCACACCTCGCCCAGCTGCGCAGGATCCTCGACGACCCCGAGGCGTCCCCGAACGACCGCTTCGTCGCCCTGGACCTGCTGAAGAACGCCAACATCGCCGCCGCCGGCGTGCTGCCGATGTGCCAGGACACCGGCACGGCGATCGTCATGGGCAAGCGCGGTCAGAACGTGCTGACCGAGGGCGAGGACGAGAAGGCCCTCTCGCACGGCATCTTCGACGCCTACACCCAGCTCAACCTGCGCTACTCGCAGATGGCCCCGCTCACCATGTGGGACGAGAAGAACACCGGCTCCAACCTGCCCGCGCAGATCGAGCTGTACGCGACCGACGGCGGCGCCTACAAGTTCCTCTTCATGGCCAAGGGCGGCGGCTCGGCCAACAAGTCCTTCCTCTTCCAGGAGACGAAGGCGGTCCTCAACGAGACCTCCATGATGAAGTTCCTGGAGGAGAAGATCCGTTCGCTGGGCACGGCCGCCTGCCCGCCGTACCACCTGGCGATCGTCGTCGGCGGCACGAGCGCCGAGTTCGCGCTCAAGACCGCCAAGTACGCCTCCGCGCACTACCTCGACGAGCTGCCGGAGGAGGGCTCCCCGCTGGGCCACGGCTTCCGCGACAAGGAGCTGGAGGAGAAGGTCTTCGAGCTCACGCAGACGATCGGCATCGGCGCGCAGTTCGGCGGCAAGTACTTCTGCCACGACGTCCGCGTCGTCCGCCTGCCGCGCCACGGCGCGTCCTGCCCGGTCGCCATCGCCGTCTCCTGCTCCGCCGACCGCCAGGCACTGGCGAAGATCACCCCCGAGGGCGTCTTCCTGGAGCAGCTGGAGAAGGACCCGGCGCGCTTCCTGCCGGAGACGACGGACGAGCACCTGGAGTCGGAGGGCGACGTCGTCCGGATCGACCTCAACCGCCCGATGGACGAGATCCTCGCCGAGCTGACCAAGTACCCGGTCAAGACCCGCCTTTCGCTGACCGGCCCGCTGGTCGTCGCGCGCGACATCGCCCACGCGAAGATCAAGGAGCGGCTGGACGCGGGCGAGGAGATGCCGCAGTACCTCAAGGACCACCCGGTCTATTACGCCGGCCCGGCCAAGACCCCCGAGGGCTACGCCTCCGGCTCCTTCGGCCCCACCACGGCCGGCCGCATGGACTCCTACGTCGAGCAGTTCCAGGCCGCGGGCGGCTCGAAGGTCATGCTCGCCAAGGGCAACCGCAGCAAGCAGGTCACGGACGCGTGCGGCACCCACGGCGGCTTCTACCTCGGCTCGATCGGCGGCCCGGCGGCGCGCCTGGCCCAGGACTGCATCAAGAAGGTCGAGGTCGTCGAGTACGAGGAGCTCGGCATGGAGGCGGTCTGGAAGATCGAGGTCGAGGACTTCCCGGCGTTCATCGTCGTGGACGACAAGGGCAACGACTTCTTCGTGGACCCCGCCCCGGCGCCGACGTTCACGTCGATCCCGGTGCGCGGCGGTAACTGACGGGGCTCCGCCCCGGACCCCGGTCCTCGATCGCCGGACGGGCTGATTTCAGCCCGGCCGGCGATCGAGGACACCGCGCGCAGCGCGGCCGGGGGCCCGGGGGCCCGCCCCGGAAGAAACGGTGAAAGGGCGGGTCGGGGGCTACGCGAAGCGCTGTGACGCCGAGCCGTCACACTTCTGCAGGCGCACGGGATCCTTCGCCGACGCGAGCGTCAGACACAGGTCCTGCGCCGAAGCGGGACGGAACGTGCCACCGTTCAGTACGAACCGCTGGTTCGCCCCACCATGGCAGTTCCACAGCCCCACCGCCGCCCCGGCCCGATACGCACCGCCCGGCACGTCCACGCACCGGTCGTGCGTCAGCCCGCTGTGCAGCGACCCCCGCTGCCCGTCGAACCACCACTGCTGGTTCCGGCTCCCGGAGCACGGCCAGCCGCCCACCTGCGTCCCGTTGGCGGAGGCCGCCCCGTAGGCGTCCACGCAGGAGCCCGTCGCCGCGCTCTTCAGCGGCCGGAAGGCGTCGTCCCAGCCGCCCTTGTACAGCACGGGCTTTCCGGTGCTCGCCGGGTCGGCGCAGCCGGCCTGTCCGTAGCCCGACTGGTACAGCTGGGTCAGGCAGGACGCGAACGCGCCGTGCCCGCGGGCGTTGGGGTGGAAGGACTGCCGCACGGAGTTCTCGTTCGGCGGGATCGGGTTGGTCAGGTCGATGTACAGGCCGCGGGCCCAGGTGTCCTCCATGCACACCTCGTGGCCGTGGAAGAGGCGCGAGTTGTCGAGGAAGAGGGCGCCGGTGTCGCGCGCGACGCGTGCCATCCCCCGCTCGAACGCGGGCACCGCGACGTTCCGTCCCCACGCCGAGTCCGACGTGTGGCCGACGCAGCCGCCGGGGATCTTGCCGGGGAAGTCGGGGTTGTCCTCGAAGTCGGGTCCGATGGGGCTCGGGTAGCCCATGACGACGAGCTTGTAGTCGGCGTCGGCGTAGCCCGCGTCCGTCATGACCTTGCGCAGGTCCCGTACGGTCTGCTCGACCTTGGGCACCAGCCCGTCGACGCGCGCCTGCCAGCCGGGGGCGTACTTCGGCTCGCAGGGGCCCTGCAGCGTCAGGTAGCGGGTGACGCAGTCGGTCATCACGGGGCCGAACTGCAGGTCGTCGTTGGCACCGGCCACCAGCAGCACCATCTTGACGCGCGTGTTGCGGGCCTTGACGGCGAGGTTGTCGCTCTGGACGAGCTCGTCCGCGTACTGCTTGCTGCCGCCGATGCGGATGTTGACGGTGGACGCGCCGGAGCAGGCGACGTTGTAGGTGACGTCGGCGGGGATGGCGGTGCGGTGGATGGCCGCGTCGGGCGAGCGGTGGCACCAGTTGGTGGGGCCGTTCGTGCCCGGTTCGTACGTGCCGACGCCCTCGCCGGAGATCTCGCTGTCGCCGAGGGAGACGAGCGAGGTCTTGCGCTCCGCCAGGGGGCGCTGGGCGGGGTCCCCGTAGAGCTTCTGGGCCTCGGCGGCGCGGATCGCCTCCAGTTCGGGGGTCAGCGGGGCGGTGGTGGCGGCCCCGGTGCGGGGCGCCGCCTGGGCGGTGGGGCCGGTGGCGGCGGTTCCGGCCAGCGCCGCGGCGAAGGCCGCGAGGGCGGCGAGGGAACATCGCAGGGTGGGTCTGCGTGTCATGGAGTCTCCCCGAGTTCAGTTGTTACCCGCGGTATTTACTAGGCGGTAGTGCCTTTTGGGAACACGTTGAACGAGACAAACGCTGTGTTTGTCAGGAGGTAGAAAACGATGACCGAGAGTGGGCAGGACCGGATCGAACACGATTCGATGGGGGAGGTGCGCGTCCCGGGCCACGCCAAGTGGCGTGCACAGACCCAGCGGGCGGTGGAGAACTTCCCCATCAGCGGGCAGCGCCTGGAGCGCGCGCACATCGCGGCGCTGGGCCACATCAAGGCCGCCGCGGCGACGGTGAACGCGGGCCTGGGCGTGCTCGACGAGGATGTGGCGGCCGCCGTCGTCGCCGCGGCGGGCGAGGTCGTCGAGGGCCGCTGGGACGACCACTTCCCCGTCGACGTCTTCCAGACCGGCTCGGGCACGTCCTCGAACATGAATGCCAACGAGGTCATCGCCACCCTGGCCACCGAGCGCCTGGGCCGCCCGGTCCACCCCAACGACCACGTCAACGCCAGCCAGTCGTCCAACGACGTCTTCCCGTCCTCCATCCACATCGCGGCCACCGCCGCCGTCACCGGTGACCTGGTCCCGGCGCTGGAGCACCTGGCGGCGGCCCTGGAGCGCAAGGCCGGGGAGTTCGCGGAGGTCGTCAAGTCCGGCCGTACGCACCTGATGGACGCCACGCCCGTGACCCTGGGCCAGGAGTTCGGCGGCTACGCCGCCCAGGTCCGCTACGGCATCGAGCGGTTGCGCGCCTCCCTGCCCCGGCTCGCCGAACTGCCCCTGGGCGGAACGGCCGTGGGCACGGGCATCAACACCCCGCCCGGCTTCTCCGCCGCCGTCATCGCCGAGGTCGCACGGGCCACCGGGCTGCCGCTGACCGAGGCCCGCGACCACTTCGAGGCGCAGGGCGCGCGCGACGGGCTGGTGGAGACCAGCGGGCAGCTGCGCACCATCGCCGTCGGCCTCACCAAGATCGCCAACGATCTGCGCTGGATGGGCTCCGGCCCGCGCACCGGCCTCGCCGAGATCAACCTGCCCGACCTCCAGCCGGGCTCCTCGATCATGCCGGGCAAGGTCAACCCGGTCATCTGCGAGGCCGTGCTGATGGTCGCCGCGCAGGTCACGGGCAACGACGCGACGGTCGCCACCGCGGGCGCCGCCGGCAACTTCGAGCTCAACGTGATGCTGCCGGTGATGGCGAAGAACCTCCTGGAGTCCGTGCGGCTGCTCGCCAACGCCTCCCGGCTGCTGGCGGACCGCACCGTCGACGGCATCACCGCCAACGCCGAACGGGCCCGCGAGTACGCGGAGTCCTCGCCGTCCGTCGTCACCCCGCTGAACCGTTACATCGGCTACGAGGAGGCCGCGAAGGTGGCCAAGAGGTCCCTCGCCGAGCGGAAGACGATCCGTGAGGTGGTCCTCGAATCGGGTTACGTGGACCGTGGGCTGCTGACGCGGGAGCAGCTCGACGAGGCCCTGGACGTCCTGCGCATGACGCGTCCGTGACCCCCGGCGTGCGCCGCTGGACCGTACCTTTGCGGCGCACGTCACGGCGCATCCGTGACACGGGCACCTAAGATCTGCGCATGGCAGCGGAGACGAGGGATTCGACAGGAACGGCGGCAGGCGAGCACTGGGCTCCGGGGGACCACATCCTCTGGCGCTACCGCGGCAACGCCCGGCCCCGTTCCGCGCGCAGCATCCACATCTGCCGCCCCGTCACCGTCGTGCAGGACACCCGCGAGCTGCTCGCCGTCTGGATGGCCCCGGGCACCGACTGCGTCAAACCGCTGCTCGCCGACGGCACTCCCGTCCACCGCGAGCCCCTCGCCACGCGCTACACCAAGCCCCGGACCACCGAGGTCACCCGCTGGTTCGGGCCCGGCGTGCTCAAGCTCGCGCGGCCCGGCGAACCCTGGTCGGTCTGGCTCTTCTGGGACCTCGACTGGCGCTTCAGGAACTGGTACGTGAACCTTGAGGAACCGCTCGTGCGCTGGGCCGGCGGCGTCGACTCCGAGGACCACTTCCTGGACATCGCCGTCTACCCCGACCGCAGTTGGGAGTGGAAGGACGAGGACGAGTTCGCGCAGGCACAGCAGGCCGGCCTGATGACCGCCGCCCAGGCCGAGGACGTGCGGGCCGCCGGGCGCGCCGCCGTCGAGCTGATCGAGCGCTGGGGCGCGCCCTTCACCGACGGCTGGGAGAGCTGGCGGCCCGACCCGGCGTGGACGGTGCCGGCGCTGCCCGACGACTGGGACCGCACGCCGGCGCGCATCGGGGCGTGAACGGGGGCGCCAACCGCTTGCCGGTCCCCCGCCGGACAACCGTAGGATCGGCCTCCGCGATACTGCACAGCACGGCACGATGAAGGACAGTCACAGTCACAGGAAGGGCGGAGCCGTGAGCGGTGACGATCAGCGGGACTACGACGGTTACGCCCTCTTAGGGCTGGACCGCAGCGGCCAGGCCGAGGCGTTCGACGCCATCGGCGACCGCTACGACGAGGCGTTCCCGCACAAGGAGGGCCAGCTCGCGGCCGGCGCCTGGCTGTCCGCCGCGCTGCCGCCCGGCTCCCGCATCCTCGACGTCGGCTGCGGCACCGGTCTGCCGACCGCCCGTCAGCTCGTGGAGGCCGGCCACACGGTCGTCGGCAACGACCTCTCCCCCGGCATGCTGGACCTGGCCCGCCACCACGTGCCGGAGGCCACCTTCCACCTGGGCGACCTCGCCGGTCTGCGCGACGGTCACCTGGGCACCTTCGACGGCATCACCGCCTTCTTCGCCCTGCTGATGCTGCCGCGTCCGGAGATCCCGCACGCGCTGCGGATGCTGCACGACCTGCTCAGACCCGGGGGGCTGCTGGCGCTCTCGATGGTCGAGGCGGACGTGGACGACTACGCGATCCCGTTCCTGGGCAGCACGATCCGGGTATCGGGTTACCTGCGGGACGAATTGCGCCAGGTCGTGCGCGACGCGGGATTCGACATCGCCGGGGAGAGCTCGCTGGCGTACGCCCCGGCGAGTACGGACGTACCACCCGAGATCCAGCTCTTCCTCAACCTGCGCCGCGCCTGACCGCGTGTGTGCGCACGGCCCCGACGGATGGAACCCCACGCGTGACGGAGCATCCCAACTCCCACGGAAGACAGCGCACCGCCGCGCCGCGCTCCGGCACGGACGTGCCCGGCGTCGCCGCGCGGCTGCCCCGGCAGGCGGAGGGCACGGCGGGCGAGCCGGCCGCTCCCGCGCACCGGCCGGCCCGGCGGGCCGGCGAGACGCCCCGCGAGGAGCCGCGCTCCGCCCTGCCCGGGGACGACGGACCCCATGCCCCGGCCGGGGCCGCTGAGGAGCCGGCACGGCCGGGCCGGGCACCCGCGGCGGCCGGGGAGTCCGGGGCGCACGTCCCGCCCGGTGCCCGTCCCGCGGACGGGGGCTGCGCGGCGCATCCGGTGAACGCCGAGCCTCCGGTGAACCCCGCGGAGCCGGTGGACACGGCGCATCCGGTGAACGTGGCGGAGCCGGTGAACGCGGCGGACGGCGTCGGCGGCGGTGCCGGTCCCGGCCCGCGCGCCGGAGCCCGTGCCGGCGGCGACGCCCCGCCGCCGCACGGCGGCCACGGCGGGGAGCGGCTGCGCTTCGTCGGCGCCGCGACCCGGCGCATCGCGCGGGGCATCGACCTGGACGAGATCGTGCTCGGGCTGTGCCGGGCGACCGTGCCCACGTTCGCCGACGCGATCCTCGTCTACCTGCGCGACCCGCTTCCCGTGGGCGACGAGCGGCCCGTGGGACCCGTGGTGCTGCGGCTGCGGCGCACGGACCGGCTGCCCGAGTACGTGCGCGGCCTGGACGACGCCGACGGCCCGCAGGAGCGGCCCGACCCCGGGCCCGAGCTGGCCGTCGAGGCCGCGGAGCGGTGCGAGGTGCGCATAGGCGGGCCGCTCGCGGAGGTGCTGCGGGGAGTCCGGCCCGTCTTCGGGGACTCCGCAGCCGCGCGGGCGGCCCTGCCGGAGCTGCTCGGCGAAGGCCGGCACGTACCGGAGCAGCACCGCACGATCCTGGCGCCGCTGCGCGGCCGGCGCCGGGTGATCGGCGCGGCGGTGTTCATCCGCCGCCTGGACCGGCCCGCCTTCGAGAGCGACGACCTGCTCGTCGCCGCCCAGCTGGCCACGCACACCGCCCTCGGCGTGGACAAGGCCGTGCTCTACGGCCGCGAGGTCTACATCGCGGACGAGCTGCAGCGCACCATGCTCCCCGACTCCCTGCCGCAGCCCACGGGCGTGCGGCTCGCCAGCCGCTACCTGCCGGCCGCCGAGACCGCCCGGGTGGGCGGTGACTGGTACGACGCGATCCCGCTGCCGGGCAACCGGGTGGCGCTGGTCGTCGGCGACGTCATGGGGCACTCCATGACCTCCGCCGCGATCATGGGCCAGCTGCGGACGACCGCGCAGACCCTGGCCGGCCTGGACCTGCCACCGCAGGAGGTGCTGCACCACCTGGACGAGCAGGCGCAGCGCCTGGGCAGCGACCGCATGGCCACCTGCCTGTACGCGGTGTACGACCCGGTCGCCCACCGCATCGTGATCGCCAACGCCGGTCATCCGCCGCCCGTGCTGCTGCACCGGGGCGGCCGGGCCGAGGTGCTGCGGGTGCCGCCGGGCGCGCCGATCGGCGTGGGCGGCGTGGACTTCGAGGCCGTGGAGCTGGACGCGCCCGCCGGGGCGACGCTGCTGCTCTACACCGACGGCCTGGTGGAGTCGCGGATACGGGACGTCTGGACGGGCATAGAGCAGCTGCGTGAGCGGCTGATCGACACCGCCCGGCTGACCGGCCCCAAACCGCCTCCGCTGGAGCCGCTGTGCGACGAGGTGCTGGGCATGCTCGGCCCCGGCGACCGGGACGACGACATCGCCCTGCTGGCGGCCCGCTTCGAGGGCATCGCGCCGAGCGACGTCGCGTACTGGTTCCTGGACCCGCGGCCGCAGACGGCCCGCCAGGCGCGCCGGCTGGCCCGGCGGGCGCTGACGCGCTGGGGCCTGGAGGAGCTGACGGACAGCGTGGAGCTGCTGGTCAGCGAGGTCATCACCAATGCGGTGCGGTACGCCGAGCGGCCGATCACGCTGCGGCTGCTGCGCACCGACGTGCTGCGCTGCGAGGTCGGCGACGACGTGCCGCAGCTGCCACGGCTGCGCCAGGCCCGCCCCTCGGACGAGGGCGGCCGGGGTCTGTACCTGGTGAACAAGCTGGCCCGGCGCTGGGGTGCCACGCGGCTGAGCACGGGCAAGGTCGTGTGGTTCGAGCTGGCCTTACCGCCCCAGGGGCGCTGAGGGCCCGCGGCGCGGCGCGGACGAACGGAACCGGCCGCCCTCCCCTTCGTGGGGAGGGCGGCCGGTTCTTCGTGGTGCCGGTGTTCGCCGGGCCGGGGCCCTACGACAGCCTGCCGCCGTTGGGGCGGTTGCCGGCGTCGCCCGTGGTGCCCGTGTTGGTCGGATTGGGCGGTGTGGGCGGGACCGGCGGGGTCGGCTTGTTCGTGGGCGGGGTGGGCTTGCCCGACGTGCTCTGCCGCGTGGAGGGCGTCGAGGGCGTCGAGGGCGACTGCGAGCGCGTCGACGGCGAGGACGACGGGCCGCGGGAGGCGCCGCCCGACGGGCCCGCCGACGGGGTGCCGGCCGGGGCCTCCGGCGGCACGAAGCCGTCCTCGGTGTCCAGGTCGAACTTGGACTTGTCCTCGTCGTCGTCGAAGACGGAGGACATGTACGAGGCCCAGATGTGGGCCGGGTACGAACCACCGTTGACACGACCGTTGCCGCCGGTGTTCTGCAGGGTCACCTGCTTGCCGCCGGGGCCCTCGCCGAACACGCCGACGGAGGTGACGAGGCCCGGGGTGTAGCCGGTGAACCAGGCGGACTTGTCGTCGTCGGAGGTACCGGTCTTGCCCGCGACCTGGTACTGGGAGCTGGCCACGACATGGGCCGTACCGTCGTCGACCACACCCGTCATGACGCCGGTGACGCCGTCGGCGGTGTTGCGGGAGACCACGCGCTCGTCGGTGACCGGGTTGGGGAGCTTGTACGCCTCGCCCTTCCAGGACACGGACTTGATGATGCTGGGGTTGATCTTCTTGCCGTGGTTGTCGAGGGTCGCGTAGACGCCCGCCATCTCCAGCGGGCTCGCGCCCATGGAGCCCAGCGACAGCGAGGGAACCTCCTCGAAGTCGCCCTTCATGCCCAGCTCGACGGCGGTCTTCTTGACCTTGGCGAGACCGACGTCGACGGCCATCTGCGCGAAGACGGAGTTGACCGACTTGTTCATGGCCTTCTGGACGGTGACCGGGGTCTCCGAGTAGCCGTCCTCGTTCTCCGGGGCGAAGCCGACCGGGGAGCCCTTGTCCACCACGGGCCGCTTGTCGGTGCCGTCGTAGAGGGTGGAGGACGTGATCGGCTTGCGGTCCTGGGTCTTGGACCCGTTCTGCAGGGCCGAGGCGAGGATCAGCGGCTTGAACGTGGAGGCCGGCTGGTAGTCCCCGCGGGTGGCGTTGTTGGTCTGGTGCTTGATGAAGTCCTGGCCGCCGTACATCGCGACGACCTGACCGGTCTTCACGTCCACGGACACGGCGCCGGGCTGGACGTGGCCGTCGACCTCACGGGCCTTCGGGTCCAGGTCGTCGGTCAGCTGCTTCTTGACGGCCTTCTCCAGCGCCGCCTGCTTCTTCGGGTCGATGCTGAGGGTGATCGTCCAGCCGCCGGCCGCGAAGTCGCCCTCCGGGCGTCCCTGGCGCTTGAGGTCGCGGATCATCTCCTGGCGGGCGGCCTGGACCAGGTAGCCGTTCTGGCCGGTGAGACCCTGCGGGGGCTTCGGCTGGCCGGGCGGCTGGAACTTCATCGACTGGCGCTTGGCCGGGTCGAGCCACTTCTGCTCGACCATCTTGTCGAGGACGTAGTTCCAGCGGGCCTCGACGTTGCGCTTGCCGGCCTCGGAGGCCGACGCCCAGTCGTACTGGCTCGGCGCCTGCAGGAGCGCGGCCAGGTAGGCGCCCTCCTCCAGTGTGATCTTTTCGACGTCCTTGCCGTAGTAGGCGCGGGCGGCGGCCTGGATGCCGGAGGCGTTGCGGCCGAAGTAACTGGTGTTCAGATAGCCGGCGAGGATCTCTTCCTTCGGCTTCTCGTCCTGGACCTTCAGCGAGATGATCAGTTCCTTCACCTTGCGGCTGACGGTCTGACGCTGGTCCAGGTAGTAGTTCTTGACGTACTGCTGGGTGATCGTCGAACCACCCTGCTTGCCGCGGCCCATCACGGTGTTGAGGATGCCGCGCGCGGTGCCCTTGAGGTCGACGCCCGGGTCGGTCCAGAAGTTCTTGTTCTCGGCGGCGACGACGGCACGCTGGACGTCCTGGGGGACCTTCGTCAGCGGGACTTCCTCGCGGTTGACCTCGCCGAGGCGGGCGATGATCTCGCCCTTCTGGTTCTTGTAGACGTTGCTCTGCGCCTTCGCCGCTTCGTTGCCCTTACCGGGTACGTCCACGTACAGGTACAGCGCGTAGAACGCACCCATTCCCAGGGCTATCGCACCCAGGAAGTAGGCCAGCAGCAACTTCCAGGTGAAGAACCGGCGTATGCCCTTCTTCTTGGGCTTCCCGCCACCCTCTGCAGGGCGACTGCCCTTCTTCTGCGCTCGTCGCGCGTCCGCTCGGCCCATCTCTCCCGTAGCTCCAGTCCGTCCGCCCCCAACCCAGCTCACGAAGCTAACACCGCATCTGCCGCCAAACGCCCATCGATCACGGCAATAACGGACGTGACATACAGCACCCCGGTCGGCGGGAACCGGGGACGACGCAGTGCGGGAAACCGTACAGGGCAATAATGTGCTATCACTTTGATAGACAGCGTTCGGGGGTGCGGCGACCGCCGCGCACCGCAGCAGAAACAGGGGGAATCCCATGTCCGACACCACCGCGGGCACCGCACCAGCCATCACGCCGGACACGTCGTCGCGGCCGCCGGTCCGTGAGCTCCCCGCCAGCGACATCGGCGGCGGGCTCGCCCTTCTGCTCGGCCTGGTGGGCCTGCTCGGCGGCGCCGGCCTGGTCGTCGCCGGGGCCGTGCTCGGCAAGCCGGCCTCCGTCGCCCTCATCCCCGTCGGCATCGTCGTCGCCCTCGCCGCGATCATCGCGATGTGCGGGCTGAACACCGTGGCGCCGGGTCAGGCACAGGTCGTGCAGCTCTTCGGCCGCTACCGCGGCACCATCCGCACCGAGGGCCTGCGCTGGGTGAACCCCTTCACCAGCCGCGAGAAGATCTCCACCCGGGTCCGCAACCACGAGACCGCCGTCCTGAAGGTCAACGACGCCTACGGCAACCCCATCGAGCTGGCGGCGGTCGTGGTGTGGCGGGTGGAGGACACCGCGCAGGCGATGTTCGAGGTGGAGGACTTCCAGGAGTTCGTCGCCACCCAGACCGAGGCGGCCGTGCGGCACATCGCCATCGAGTACCCCTACGACGCGCACGACGAGGACGCCCTCTCGCTGCGCGGCAACGCCGAGGAGATCACCGAGAAGCTCGCCGCCGAGCTGCACGAGCGGGTCGCGGCGGCCGGCGTGCGCATCATCGAGTCGCGCTTCACGCACCTGGCCTACGCGCCCGAGATCGCCTCCGCGATGCTGCAGCGCCAGCAGGCCGGCGCGGTCGTGGCGGCGCGCCAGTTGATCGTCGAGGGCGCGGTCGGCATGGTGGAGCAGGCACTGGAGCGGATCAACGAGCAGGGCTTCGTGGAGCTGGACGAGGAGCGGAAGGCGGCCATGGTCAGCAATCTGATGGTGGTGCTGTGCGGTGACCGGGCCGCCCAGCCCGTCCTGAACACCGGCACCCTCTACCAGTGACGGAGGACCGTCCCCGGCGGCCGCAGCAGCGCAAACAGGTGCTGCTGCGGCTCGACCCGCTCGTCCACGACGCCCTGGCCCGCTGGGCCGGCGAGGAGCTGCGCAGCGCGAACGCGCAGATCGAGTTCCTGCTGCGGAAAGCGCTGGCGGACGCCGGCCGGCTGCCGGGCGACGCGGGCGCCATCCGCCGCCGGGGCCGCCCGCCGAAGCGGGATCCGCAGGAGTAGGCCCCGGCCCCTCCCCCGGCTGCCGCGGCCTCGACTCCGGCGGCGGCCGGCTGCTGCACGAGCGGCTGCCCGGCCGCATCGTGGGCACCATCGGTGAGAAGGGGCTGGCCGGCCCCGACGAGCTCGTCTACGACGCCGGCAGCGACACGCTCACCCTCCGCAACGAGCACGAGCCGGACGGGGCCGCACGCATCAGGGCCTTCGGCGGGCACCAGGGGGCGACCCGATGCGTCCCGAGCCGGCCCTGCTGGGCGGTCTGGCCTGTGCCGAAGTTCCGCGCGGTCCCGGGCGTCCGGCAGGCGATCGGTACCGTCCACCTGCGCGGCGAGCGCGACGCGCCGCGCGGGGCGCATGATGCGCCCGGAGGGGCTGCGGGCGGAGTAACTCCCGTCCGCACAAGGGTAAGTAAGGGGCGCCGCCCATGGACGGCGCCCCTTACGCGCGGAGGCGGCGGAGGCGGCGGAGTCGGCGCAGTCAGCCGGTGACGATGCGCACCGGCAGCTTTCGCAGCTCCTTCCGCAGCGCGTCCGCGAACTGCTCGAACTCGCCCTGCCGCGCCGCACCCGACCGCATGGCCAGGGCGATCCTGCGCGACGGCGCCGGCTCGGCGAAGTAGCCGGTGGCGAGCCGGTCGCTGCGGCCGGTCTCCACGCGCAGAGCAGTGCGCGGCAGCAGGGTGACGCCGAGGCCGCCGCCGACCAGCTGCACGAGCGTGGACAGCCCGGCGGCGCTCGTGGTCATCGGCGCCCCTTCCGTGCGCCCCACCTCGCGGCAGATGTCGAGGGCCTGGTCGCGCAGGCAGTGCCCCTCGTCGAGCAGCAGCAGGTCCAGCTCGCGCAGGGCGTCGCGCGGGATGTCGCTGCGTCCGGCCAGCCAGTGGTCGCAGGGCGTGACGAGGACGAAGTCCTCTTCGAACAGCGGCAGTTCGGCTACGCCGGGCGCACCCAGCGGCACGGCGAGCAGCAGCAGGTCGAGCCGGCCCTGGCCGAGGCCGTCGAGCAGCGAGGAGGTCTGCTCCTCGTGGACCTGGAGGTCGAGGTCCGGGTAGGAGTCGTGGACCAGGCGCAGGACGGTGGGCAGCAGGTAGGGCGCGACGGTGGGGATGACGCCGAGCCGCAGCACGCCCGTGAAGGGCGCACGGGCCGCGTCGGCCTCCTCCATGAAGTCACCGACCGCCTCCAGGACGGTGCGGGCCCGGGCGGCGAGCCGCTCACCCGCGGGACTGAGCAGCACCTTTCTCGTCGTACGCTCAAGAAGCTGAATTCCGAGCAGCTCCTCCAGCGCCGAGACGGCCCCCGACAGGGCGGGCTGGCTCATCCCGATGGCGCCGGCGGCGTCCCGGAAGTGGAGGTGCTCGGCCACGGCGGCGAACGCACGCAGCTGAGCAAGGCTGGGCTGGCGGGGCCGCGCCAGGGGTATGGACGACATTGATAACTACCTCCGATCAACACAACCCAGTCTAGCTATTTCCGCTATCAATGCCTCCTGTGGCAGGGTTGTCCTCGTCCAACCCGCAGGAAACCCCGCAAACGGGGATTTCCCGTTGCAAGGAGAGCGCGTGCTCACTGTCGGTGACAAGTTCCCCGAGTTCGACCTGACCGCCTGTGTGGACCTCGACGCGGACAAGGCTTTCGCGCAGATCGACCACAAGACCTACGAGGGCAAGTGGAAGGTCGTCTTCTTCTGGCCCAAGGACTTCACCTTCGTGTGCCCGACCGAGATCGCGGCCTTCGGCAAGCTGAACGACGAGTTCGCCGACCGTGACGCCCAGATCCTCGGTGTCTCCGGCGACTCCGAGTTCGTGCACCACGCCTGGCGCAAGGACCACGCCGACCTGCGTGACCTGCCCTTCCCGATGCTGGCCGACGCCAAGCACGAGCTCATGGCCGCCTGCGGCGTCGAGGGCGAGGACGGCTACGCCCAGCGCGCCGTCTTCATCGTGGACCCGAACAACGAGATCCAGTTCGTCATGGTGACCGCCGGCTCCGTCGGCCGTAACCCCAAGGAGGTCCTGCGGGTCCTCGACGCCCTGCAGACGGACGAGCTGTGCCCCTGCAACTGGAACAAGGGCGAGGACACCCTCGACGCCGTCAAGCTCCTCGCGGGCGAGTGAGCTGATCCCCCATGGCCCTCGATGAGCTGAAGTCCGCCATACCGGACTACGCCAAGGACCTGAAGCTGAACCTCGGCTCGGTCATCGGCAACTCCGACCTTCCCCAGCAGCAGCTGTGGGGCACCGTGCTCTCCTGCGCGATCGCGACCCGTTCGCCGATCGTGCTGCGCGAGCTGGAGCCCGAGGCCAAGGCCAACCTGTCGCCCGAGGCGTACACGGCCGCCAAGGCCGCCGCCGCGATCATGGCGATGAACAACGTCTACTACCGCACCCGGCACCTGCTGTCGGACCCGGAGTACGGCAACCTGCGCGCGGGCCTGCGGATGAACGTCATCGGCAACCCGGGCGTGGAGAAGGTCGACTTCGAGCTGTGGTCCCTGGCCGTCTCCGCCATCAACGGCTGCGGCATGTGCCTCGACTCCCACGAGCAGGTGCTGCGCAAGGCCGGCGTGGAGCGCGAGACCATCCAGGAAGCGTTCAAGATCGCCTCGGTCCTGCAGGCCGTCGGCGCCACCCTGGACGCCGAGGCCGTACTGAACGGCTGATTCCCGGCTGAAGCCAACGAAGCGGGCCCCGACCTTTCGAAGGTCGGGGCCCGCTTCGTCATGTGTGCGCGCACGTCACGCGGAGCACGTCACGCGGAGCGCGTCACGCAGGAGGCGGGGGCACGGCCGGGGTGGCCGGGGTCTCCTCCGGGGGTGTGTCCGGGCGGGTGCGGGCCGCGTTCTCCTTCGCGTATGCGTGGAGGTAGCCGACGACCGTGTTGGTCACCGCCACGAGCGGCACCGCGACCACCGCGCCGCCGATGCCGGCGACCATCGAGCCGGCGGCCACCGCGAGCACCACGGCCAGCGGGTGGACGCGCACGGCACGGCCCAGGATGAAGGGCTGCAGGACGTGGCCCTCGATCTGCTGCACCGCGAGCACCACGATCAGCACCATCGCCGCCGTGAACACGTCCCGCGTCACCAGCGCCACGACGACCGCCAGCGCGCCGGAGACCACCGCACCGACCAGCGGGATGAAGGCGAACAGGAAGATGAAGACGGCCAGCGGCACGGCCATGGGCACGTCGAGGAAGAACAGCCCGATGCCGATGAAGATCGCGTCGATGAGGGCCACTATCACCGTGCCCCGCACGTACGCCGTCAGCGTCGTCCAGGCGCGCGGGCCCGCGCCCGCCACGCCCTGGCGGGCCGCGACCGGCACCAGCCTGAGCAGCCACTGCCAGATGCGGGGGCCGTCGTAGAGCAGGAAGAGCGTGCTGAACATCGCGAGCAGGATGCCCGTCAGCACCTCGATGATCACCTGGACGCCCTCTATGCCGGCGGTGGTGATGTCCTTGGTGTTGGTGCCGATCGCCTCGCTGAGCTTGTCGGCGATGTTGTTGATCTGGTCCTCGGTGACGTGGAACGGGCTGTTGAGCAGCCAGCGCTTCAGCTCCGAGATGCCGTGCTGGACCTGCTTGGACAGGTCGTCGAGGTTCTCCGTGACCTGCCACACCACGAACCAGCCGACCAGGCCCATGACGACGAAGCCGGAGACGAAGGTCATGGCCGTGGCGACGCCACGCGGCACGCCGCGTCGCTTCAGCCAGCCGACCGTCGGCTGCAGCAGGGCGGTGATGAGCAGGCCGGCGACGAAGGCCAGCACCACCAGCCGCACGGCGCTGATCACCCGCATCAGCACCCACAGGGTGCCGGCCAGCACCAGCAGCCGCCAGCTGACCTCGGCCGCGACGCGCATCCCCCAGGGGACGGCGGCGACCGGGTCCTGCCGCGCGGCTGCGCCACCGGGCGGTGGGGTGACGGTCTCGGGTGCGGGCACGGCGGCCGGAGCCGGGTCGGGCGCGGGGACGTGCGGACGTGTGGGCGTGGGCTCGGGCACGGGTCTGGACCCGCTCTCCGGCTCCGCACCCGCCTTGCGGGCGTCGAGCCGGTCGGCGAGCCGTATCAGCCCCTTGCCGAGGCCGCCGACCCATTGTGGCAATCTGGACATTTTTCTTCCTCTACCCCCACTCCCCCGTGACCATCCGCGTCGACGTTACCTGTATCAGGACACGACGAAGCCCCCGGCCGGTTCGGACGGGGGCTTCGACAGCTGTACGGAGCAATGGAGCTCAGGCGGTACCGCCTAGTACCACTGGTTGGCCTGCCAGAACGACCAGGCGCCACAGGGGCTGCCGTAGCGCTCGTTCATGTAGCTGAGGCCCCACTTGATCTGCGTGGCCGGGTTGGTCCGCCAGTCGGCGCCCGCGGAGGACATCTTGGTGCCGGGCAGCGCCTGGACCAGGCCGTACGCACCCGAGGAGGGGTTCGTGGCGGTGTAGTCCCAGGTGCTCTCGTTGTTCACGATGTTGCTGAAGCACTGGAACTGGTCGGAGGGGATCATCTGCCGGGCCATGGCCTTGACCTCGGCGACCGAGTACGAACCCTTGACCGCGAAAGAGGAGGAGTCGCGCGTGGCCGAACGGCTGGCGACGTCGTCTTCCTTCTCGCGCTCCTTGGCCTTGTCCTCGGCCTCCTTCTTCTTGGCCTCGGCCTCCGCGGCTTCCTTCTTCGCGGTGGCGTCCTCGGCAGCCTGCTTGCGCGCAGACTCCTCGGCGTCCTTCTTCGCGGCGGCGTCGGCGGCCTGGGCCTGCGTGTCGGCCTGCTGCGTGAGGGAAGCGGTCTGGGCCTGGACGTTCTGTCCTGCGGGGATGTCCGCGAGAAGCGTCGCGTCGGCAGCGGTTGCCTCGACCCGGTCGGTCGTGGCCTGCTCGTTGCCCGCAGCGACACCCACGACGGCGCCTACGGTGGTGACCGCGGTGGCAGAAGCCACGGCGAATCCCCGGACCGAAATCCGGCTCACACGGTTTCCTTCCAGCATCGCCCGCATAGGTGACCTCGCGGACGCGATCGTGCCCCTGGCACTGGCCTCCGATTGCACCGGCCCGCGAACGGACCGGCCGGTCACTGGAGGCACTGACCCGGTGGGCCCTCCCGCGAAGGAGGTCCGCATGTGCTCGGGCGGCATACGGCGACGCTGTTCAGTTTTGCTGGTGAAGCACCGCCCCCAGAGGGGCTCATGTGCCGTATGCGGGGCCTGACAGGATGCAGACTCTGCCCGAACGCCAGGCTCCGAGGCAATTCCCGGTCACGTGTGAAAGCTCACAGTCCGTTTAGTCCTGCACGTTCACGGAAACGTCGGCACGGCACGGCGGCGCGCGGCTAAGCTCCTTGGCTTTGCCGCGCGCCGCCCCGTCACGTAACGGCCGGGAACCCTCAGATGCGGCCGTCCTCCAGCATTTCGGTCACCAGCGCCGCAATGGGCGAACGCTCGGAACGCGTGAGCGTGACGTGCGAGAAGAGGGGGTGGCCCTTGAGCCGCTCCACGACCGCGACCACGCCGTCGTACCGCCCGACGCGCAGATTGTCCCGCTGTGCCACGTCATGGGTGAGCACCACCCGGGAGTTGGCGCCGATCCGCGACAACACCGTGAGCAGGACGTTCCGCTCCAGCGACTGCGCCTCGTCGACGATGACGAACGCGTCGTGCAGCGACCGGCCGCGGATGTGGGTCAGCGGCAGGACCTCCAGCATGCCGCGGCCCACGACCTCCTCGATGACCTCGGCGGTGGTCACCGCGGACAGCGTGTCGAAGACCGCCTGGGCCCACGGGCTCATCTTCTCGGCCTCGCTGCCGGGCAGGTAGCCCAACTCCTGGCCGCCCACGGCGTACAGCGGCCGGAAGACCATCACCTTGCGGTGCTGCCGGCGCTCCAGCACGGCCTCCAGGCCGGCGCACAGCGCCAGCGCCGACTTGCCCGTGCCGGCACGGCCGCCCATCGAGACGATGCCGATGTCGGGGTCCAGCAGCAGGTCCAGCGCCACGCGCTGTTCGGCGCTGCGCCCGTGGATGCCGAACGCCTCGCGGTCGCCGCGCACCAGCCGCACCGAGCCGTCCGCCGCCATCCGGCCCAGGGCCTTGCCGCGCTCGGACTGCAGCACCAGGCCGGTGTGCACGGGGAGTTCGGCGGCGGCGGGAACGTACACGCGCTCGGCCGCGTACAGTTCGTCCACCTGCTCGGCGGTGACGGTGAGCTCCGCCATGCCCGTCCAGCCGGAGTCGGTGATGGCCCACTCGGCGCGGTACTCCTCGGCCAGCAGTCCGACGGCCGACGCCTTGATCCGCAGCGGCAGGTCCTTGGAGACGACGGTGACGTCGTACCCCTCGGCCTGGAGGTTGCGGGCGACCGCGAGGATGCGCGAGTCGTTGTCACCGAGGCGGAAGCCGGCGGGCAGTATGCCCGGGTCCGAGTGGTTCAGCTCCACCCTGATCGTGCCGCCGAGCTCGCCGATCGGGAGCGGGGCATCGAGCCGGCCGAACTGCACCCGGTACTCGTCCAGCAGGCGCAGCGCCTTGCGGGCGAAGTAGCCGAGCTCGGGGTGGTGCCGCTTGGCCTCCAACTCCGTGACCACCACTACGGGCAGCACGACCTCGTGCTCCTCGAAGCGGGACATGGCTCCTGGATCGGCCAGCAGGACGCTGGTGTCGAGGACATAGGTGCGCCGGTCGCCATCACGGCGCTGCTTGCTGGTCACCACGGGTGGACGAACCCCCTCGTGCAGAGGTAAGGGCGCACCGCCGTTGTGAGGAACGGGGGTGCGGGGAACGGGCCGGGTCCTGGCCCTTCCAGGGTGACCGGTCGACCGGCCCGCCGCGGCGGCCGTGCGGGCCCCCGGGTCCGCTCGGTCCGTCCGGTCGTCGTCCTGGTGCAAAGGGCCTCCCGGGCGGGCGGCCCCATGCCGCCCGCTGGCAGAGCGACGGTCCCAGTTCCGACCGTCGGCCTGCAGGGGATATTCCCGCTGGACCGCTTGCCCATGCAACGGCATATGCGACGAGCAGGTGAACGATTGTTCCACCGTTGCTCGTACTGCCGAACCCGTCCTCGCCCGGACGGGCGTTCCGTCAGTTCCCGTACCGCCGGTGGCGCGCCGCATAGTCGCGCAGCGCCCGCAGCCCCTGCCTTACGGGGGACGCCCCCCGCACCCCCAGCCAGGAACGCCCTCGTGCGCGGCCCGTCAGTTCCCGTACCGCCGATGGCGCGCCGCATAGTCGCGCAGCGCCCGCAGCCCCTGCCTTACGGGGGACGACCCCCGCACCCCCAGCCGGAAGGCCCCCGCGCGCGACCCCGTCAGTTCCCGTACCGCCGATGGCGCGCCGCATAGTCGCGCAGCGCCCGCAGCCCCTGCCTTACGGGGGACGACCCCCGCACCCCCAGCCAGGAACGCCCTCGTGCGCGACCCCGTCAGTTCCCGTACCGCCGATGGCGCGCCGCATAGTCGCGCAGCGCCCGCAGGAAGTCCACCTTGCGGAACGCGGGCCAGAAGACCTCGCAGAAGTAGTACTCGGAGTGCGCGCTCTGCCAGAGCATGAACCCGGACAGCCGCTGCTCGCCGCTCGTGCGGATGATGAGGTCCGGGTCGGGCTGGCCGCGCGTGTAGAGGTGCTTGGTGATGTGGTCGATGTCGACCTTCTCCGCCAGCTCCTCGAAGGAATCGCCGTGGTCCGCGGCCTCCAGGACCAGGGAGCGCACGGCGTCGACGATCTCCTGACGGCCGCCGTAGCCCACGGCGACGTTGACGAGTATGCCGTCGACGTCGAGCGTGGCCTGCTCGGCTTCCTTCAGGACGGTCTGGGTCCGGCCGGGCAGCAGGTCGAGCGTGCCGACGTGGTGGACGCGCCAGCGGCCGTCGGCGGCCAGGTCGCGCACCGTGTTCTCGATGATGGTGAGCAGCGGGCCGAGCTGGTCCGCCGGGCGGTCCAGGTTGTCCGTGGACAGCATCCAGAGCGTGACGACCTCGACGTCGGTCTCGGCGCACCAGCCGAGGAGCTCGGAGATCTTGTCGGCGCCGGCCTGATGGCCCTGCTCCAGCGTGCGGCCGTCGGCACGGGCCCAGCGGCGATTGCCGTCGAGGATGACGCCGATGTGCTTGGGCACCTGGGCATGGTCGAGGCGGCCTTCCACCCGGCGTGCGTAGAGCCTGTACACCAGGTCGCGCAACTTCACTCTTCCTGCCCCTCCATGCCTCGGCGGTCGCCCCGAAGGCGCCACACTACTGCCAGCGTGTCGCGAGGACCCAACTCGGCCTGTCACAGGAGCGTGATAGGCAGAAGCACATGACCGATCCTTCGCTCTACCGCGCGGCCGGGACGCGCTACGACTCCATGGAGTACCGGCGTACGGGCCGCAGCGGGCTCAAGCTGCCCGCCATCTCCCTGGGACTGTGGCACAACTTCGGCGACGACCGCACCCTCGACTCGCAGCGGGCCATCCTGCGCAGGGCCTTCGACTTGGGGGTCACCCACTTCGACCTGGCCAACAACTACGGCCCGCCGCCCGGTTCCGCCGAACTGAACCTCGGCAAGCTGATGGCCCAGGATTTCCGTCCCTACCGGGACGAAATCATCCTTTCGACCAAGGCCGGCTACCTGATGCACCCCGGCCCGTACGGCGAATGGGGCTCGCGGAAGTACCTGCTGTCGTCCCTCGACGCCTCGCTTGCCCGGATGGGCGTCGACTATGTCGACATCTTCTATTCGCACCGTTTCGACCCGCACACGCCGCTGGAGGAGACGATGGGCGCCCTGGCGTCCGCCGTCCAGCAGGGCAAGGCGCTGTACGCGGGCGTGTCGTCGTACAGCTCCGAGCAGACCCGGGAGGCCGCGCGCCTGCTGCGGGAGATGGGCGTGCCCGCGCTCATCCACCAGCCGTCCTACTCGATGATCAACCGCTGGACCGAGGACGACGCGCTGCTGGACACCCTGGAGGACGAGGGCATGGGCTGCATCGCCTTCGCGCCGCTCGCGCAGGGGATGCTCACCGACAAGTACCTCCACGGCATCCCGGAGGGCTCCCGGGCCTCCCGGGGGACGTCGCTGGACCCGGCGCTGCTGACCGAGGAGGTCGTCGGCCGGCTGCGCGGGCTGAACGAGATCGCACAGCGCCGGGGCCAGTCGCTGGCGCAGCTGGCGCTGAGCTGGGTGCTGCGGGACGAGCGCATGACGTCGGCGCTGATCGGCGCCTCCAGCGTGGCACAGCTGGAGGCCAACGTCGCCGCGCTGGGCGCGCCGCCGCTGGAGAAGGCGGAGCTGGCCGAAATCGATGCCCTGGCGATCAGCACGGAGGGCGTCAACATCTGGGCCCGGCGGGGAGATTCCTAGATCAACTCAAGGCCGGCACGGGCCGGGCCCGGCGTGTCTTCACGATCAACTCGCGATCCCCGCACGCTTCGACACGGAGCGTGACAAGGGGGAAAGAAAACGGGCCGGTCCGTGGGGGGGATACGGACCGGCCCGAGGGGGGGTTTCCACCATAACCGGTCCGGGGCCGTGCTTCATGCATCGGTGAGGGTGACAATGCGTGGCGCGCTGACTTGTGGCCATTGAATTGATCTTGAACGGCACGGTGCGCAGGGCGGCTTCGAGGTCCGCGGAACCCTTCAATGCTGGGCCCACAGCGGAGAACCAGCCATTCCGATCTTGAACGGAATGATCCCTACCGGGCTCTCTGGAAACGTCTTGCAAAGTCATCATCGGCTTGACGTGATTCCCGACGTCATGGACGTCACATGTGCGTCGATCAGTGACGCTCCGAAGCGATCATGCCCGTATCGCCTGCTTTTCCTGCGTTTCATCCCTTATGCGGCGTGAGCGACCGCGCAACGGAAGGTCGGGGAGCAGGGTGGCGACACCCGCCACCGCCATGACGGCCCCGAGCCAGAGCGGTGAGCGGAGGCCGAACCGGTCGATGGTCAGACCGCCGAGCGAGGAGCCGATGATGATGCCGAGGGTGATGAAGGACGAGTGAATGGTGTTGACCAGCGGCCGGGCGTTGCCGGTCCGCTGGACGCGCGTGACCATGACCGGATTCATGGTCACGCCGACCAGACCGATGCCCAACATGAACACCACGGCCGGCGTGGCGCGATGGGCCAACAGGGCGAATCCGGCGAGGAACAGGACGTTCAGCACCAGACCGCACAGAAGTACGGGCACGGCGTACCGGTCGGCGAGCCGCCCGACGACGTAGTTGCCGATCACCGTGGCGGCGCCGTAGGCGACGAGCAGCAGGGGGACGGTGCCGGGGGCGAAGCCGGTGACCTCGGTGAGGATCGGGTTGAGGTAGCTGAACGCGCAGAAGGTCGCACCGATGACGCAGGTGCTGGTGGAGAGCACCCGCCACAGCCGCGGGTTCCGGAAGACGCCCAGTTCCTGCCGGAGGCCACCGCCGCCGTCGGCGTGTTCCAGCGACGGCACCCCGGCGGCGGTGCACAGTGCGGCGACGACCGTCAGGGCGGCGATGGCCCAGAAGGCCGCGCGCCAGCCCAGATGTTCTCCGATCAGCGTGGAGAGCGGCAGACCCAGCAGGGTGCCGAGCATCAGCCCGTTCAGGACGACGGCGACGGACCTGCCGCGCACTTCCGGGCGCGTGAGCTGGGCGCAGATCGACAGGGCGACCCCGAAGAACGCCTGTGAGGCGACGCCGGTGACGACGCGGGCCACGACCATGACGGCGTAGTCGGAGGCGGTGGCGGCGAGGACGTTGCCCGCGAGGAAGATCGCGAACAGCGCCGTCAGGGCCGGCTTCGGGCGCAGCTTCAGCACGGCCACGGTCAGGAACGGCCCGCCGAAGGCCATGGCCACCGCGAAGGCGGTGATCAGATAGCCGATGTCCGGAATGCCGACGTCCAGGCCGTCGGCCATCTGCGGCATCAGGCCGGCCACGACGAACTCGCTGGTCACCATGGCGAACACGCCAAGGGCCAGCACATAGACGGCGCGGGGCATGGATCTCCTTGTTTTGTATCGATTGGTTCAAAACACGGGCATGGCTGGGCATGAATGGGCGCGGGCGTGGAAGGGCCCCGCGCGCCGGGCCCCTCACGCCCGGGCGCCGGGGTGCGACGGGTCAGAGCGCGGTGAGCGCGGTGCGGGCGACGCTCTCCAGGGCGGCACGGTCGGCGCCGGCCCGGGCCGAGACCCGGATGCCGCCGATCGTCGCGATCACGAAGTGGGCCAGCGCGCGGGCGTCCTTGGCACGGTCGACGTCACCGTCCCGCCGGCCGGACTCGATGGCCGCGGTGAGGGCGTCCAGCCGGCGCCGGTAGTCCCGCTCCAGCTCCTGCGCCACCTCGGCATCGCGATCGGCAAGCTCGATGGCGCTGTTGACGAAGAAACAGCCCCGGTCGTGCTCACTCTCCTCGGCGACGACGCGCTCCAGCAAGGTGCCGATCTTGGCGTGGATCGTCAGATCGGTGTCGAGCAGCTCGGTCAGCTCGCCCGTCCTGCGGTCGATGTACAGGGCGAGGGCCCGTCGGAAGAGATCGCGCTTGCTGTGAAAGGTGTTGTAGATGCTGCTGCGGCCCAGGCCGGTGGCCTCGCACAACTCCTGTGTCGAGGTCGCCTCGTACCCGGTGGTCCAGAACGCCTCCAGCGCGGCGTCCACCGCCTGTTCCTCGTCGAACTTCCTCGGTCGGGCCATGGAAACGACCGTAACAGCTTTTGGATCACCCGGTCCAATACGCTCCCCCCAGTACGCCCAGCCATGCCCCCGCGATCATGAACGGCCCCAGTGGCATCACCGCCACCCGCCGGGCGAGCAGCACGCCCGTCCCGTAGACCGACCCGAGCAGCAGTCCGGCGAAGGCACCCAGGGCCAGCACCCACCACCCGTACCACCCGAGTACGCACCCCAGCCCCACCGCGAGCTTCACATCGCCGAACCCCAGCCCGGCCGGATGCAGCAGGTGCAGCACCAGATAGCCGCCGCTCAGCGCCAGCCCGCCCAGCAGGGCCCGCGGCCACGACCCCGCCGCCCCGGGTATCAGCGCGGCCACGCCCAGCAGGCCGGCCACCCCCACCGCCAGCGGCGCCGTCAGGATGTCCGGCAACCGGCGCACCGACCAGTCCACCACCGCCAGCACCACGCACACCGGCGTCACCGCCAGCCATACCGCGAGCTCGGGCCGCACCCCCACCGCCATCGCGAGCCCGCCGCACACCACGGCCGTCACCGCGGCCGGCCACAGCGCCCCCGGCCCGTACCTCCCTCCGCACACGGCGCACCGCGCCGGCCCGACCCATCTCCCGACCGCATGTCCGCACGGCCCGGCGTCCCGCCACCCCTCCTCCGGCTCCACCGCGAGCCGGTACCGGGCGCGCGGCACCAACACCCCTGCCACGGCGCCGTACAGAGCGGCAGCGACGATCAACAGCGAGTACATGCCCCGAGATTACGGACGATCGCCCCGCTCCGCTCGGGCCTGTGGATAAAGTGCCGTATGCCCAGGTGGACGGATGGAGAGGCCCAACTCCGCATCATCGGCGGACCGGTGGTCCCGATCGAGATCGCGGCCTCGTACCGGGCCCGCACGCGCGGCCTCCTCGGCCGCGACGGCGTGCAGGGCGCGCTGCTCCTCACCCCGGCCGGCAGCGTCCACACCTTCGGGATGCGCTTCCCCCTCGATGTCGCCTACCTGAGCCGTGACTTCGTCGCCCTGGCCGTACGGACCATGCCCCCCGGCCGCCTGGGCCTGCCGCGGGTGCGGGCGCGGCACGTACTGGAGGCGGAGGCGGGGCGCATGGCCGAGTGGGGGCTGCGCCCCGGGACGCGCGTCGAGATCACGCCGGGAGGCGGAGCGCCGGGCAGCGGAACGCCGCAAGGTGGGTTGCCGGGAAGCGGCATCAGCTGTCCCGACGCCGGGCGATGAACGTCCAGGTCCCCAGCCCCACCAGCAGCGCCGATCCGGTGCCGATGCCCGCGTACCCCAGCATCCGCATCCGCCCGTTCTGCCGGCCGCTGCTCCCGGCCGCCGCCACGAGCTCGCCGCCGACGCCGTTCTGCGCCTTCCCGGCCCCGGCCCCCTGGTCCGCCTTGCGCGCACCCGCGACCTCGACCCTCAGCGTCACGGGCACCCCGCCGGCCTGCCGCACCTTCGGGTTCAGGCTGACCTGCAGGTAGTACCAGCCGGCGAAGCGCATGCCGCGCGCCGCCTCGCCGCCGGTGCCACTGCCGTACGCGGCCGGGGGCGTGGCCAGGGAGACGGTCGCGGCCTTGCCCTGGTAAGGGCCGGTTTTGTTCATCACGTACCCCCGTGCCGCATTGCTGAGCCCCACCCGCACCCCGCTCACCACGAACGGCCCGGGCGCGGGCGCGGCACCGAACTCGGCGTCGGCGAAGAGCTGTTCACCGGCATCGACCGAGACGCGGTAGAAGTGGGTCTCCCCCGGCCTGAGCTCGTCCTTCCACACCCCGGCCCGCAGCTCGGCGGCGTCGTTGAACCCGGTCCCGCCCACCACCCGCTCGGCCTCCCCCCGCGGCAGCTCGGACGGCGCCTGCGAACTCCAGCTCCCGGGCACCGTCGGACCGTCGTTCTCGCCTCTCTGCGGCGGCTCCGTCACGTACTTCAGCTCCACCGGCACCGGCGCCCCGTCGCCCCCGCCCGCGTCCCCCCGCTCGACCACGAACCGGTACGTCCCTGCCGCCCCGCACGCCCCGCCGGCCTTCACGATGCGCTCGGCGTAGTCGGCCACCGGATAGGCACCTCCGGCCGACAGGAACGACCGGTGCCGCCCGGTACCGCACGACGCCCCGTCCGCCGCCTGCAAGGAGACGTCGATGCCGTCCTTCAGCCCCATCGAACTGCCGGGCGCCGGGGCGGCGACGGCGGAGACGTACGCACTGGACTGTGCGTCCAGCTCAACGGTGTAGTACTTCCTCTCGCCCGGCTTGAGGCTGTCCGTATACACACCGCCGGCCTTCAGCGACGGTCCGTCCGCGCTGCTCACCGAGCCCTGCACGGCCGTCGCTCCCGGCGCCGTCCGGTACGGCACCGCACCGTCCGCCCTCTCCACGGCCCCCGCCCCCGCCGCCCCCATGAACACGCTGAACGCCGCCGTCCCCACGACGAGCCCGCCCCTCATGTCCCGCCTCCCTCACCGCTCACCTGCCTCTCCCCCGGGCAGGCCCATCCTCCCCGGGATCAGCGACGGGCGCGACCGGTTGTGCCGCGTACCTGGGGCGGCATACTGCTGGCGGAGCCGGGACCCAAGTCCGTGGGGACGGAGCCGATCGGGGGTGACGGCATGTCGGGGGCTGAACCTCAGGGCCGTACGCGCGGTGCGCTGGTCCGGCAGCGCATGCGGGCGCAGTTCGTGGGCCGCAGTGCGCAGCTGTCGTTGTTCGCGGAGAACCTGGCGAAGGACGCGACGTCCGAGGTGGATCCGGCCGAGTTCCTCTTCCATGTGCGCGGCGTGGGCGGGGTGGGCAAGTCCACGCTGTTGCGGCAGTGGCAGGAGGCCGCCCGGCGGGCGGGTGCGGTAACCGCGGTGTTGGACGAAAACGATGTCCACGGCGTGCACCAGGCATTGGTGGACCTGGCGCGGCAGTTGGCCCAGCAGGCTGCCGACCCGCTCAAGGAGTTCGACCGGGCGGTCGAACAGTACCGCCGGGAGCAGGAGGCGGCCGCCGATCCGGCGCTCAGGGAGGGCCGTGAACCGTCGGTCCCGAGTCGGGTGGCCGCACAGACTGCGCTGGGGGCAGCATCGCTGATCCCGGGCGCCGGTGTGGTGACCGCGATGGTGAACCCGGACACCGCCGCTGCGGGCCTGGACCGGCTCCGGGCCGGTGCCCGGGCCCGAGCCCGCCGGACCCGCGAGGGTGACGCGACCGGGCTGAGCCGTGCGTTCGTCTCCGAGCTGGTCCGGCTGTGCCGCAAGCACACGTGGGTGGTGTTGTTCTTCGACACCTGGGAGCAGACCGGCCGCTACTTGGACGAATGGCTGCGGAATCTGCTGCAGGACGGGTTCGGGCCGCTGCCGGTCAACGTGATGGTGGTGCTGGCCGGGCGGGACGAACTCGCGGAACGGGAATGGGCACCGTGGCGGGCGCTCGTGGTGGACGTGCCACTGGAGGGGTTCACCCCGGGAGAGGCGCGGGTGCTGTTGGCCGCGCGGGGCGTGACGGAGCCGGGAGTGGTGGAGGCCGTACTCCACCTGTCGATGGGACTGCCGCTGCTCGTCGACCTCCTTGCGCTCGCCCGACCCGCAGATGCCAAGGACGTGCACGCGGGCGGGGACGTGGTGGACGTGGCGGTCGAACGTTTCGTGCAGTGGATCGGCGACCCGCAGCAGCGGGAGGCCGTGCTGGCCTGCGCGCTGGCGCCGCAGCTGAACGAGGACGTCTTCGCCGCCGCCGCGCCGCAGCAAGCGCGCGGGCTGTGGGGATGGCTGTGCGGGCAGCCGTTCGTGAGCGGCCGCGGCGACTTCAAGCAGTACCACGCGGTGGTGCGCGCGAGCATGGTCCGCCAGCAGCGCACCCACTCCCCGCAGCGCTGGACGACGGCGCACCTGCGGCTCGCCGACGCCCACGCCGCCTGGCGCGCCACCGCCGAGCGGGGCCTCCCCCCGGCCAAGCGGTGGTCCGATCCCCGGTGGCGCCGGCACCACCTGGACGAGATCTACCACCGGCTGTGCGCACACCCCGCCGCCCAGCTGCCGGCCGCTCTGGCACAAGCCGTCCACGCCGCCGGACACGACACGGCGACCTTGCGGCAATGGACGGACGTCCTTGGCCAAGCGGCCCACGACACCACCGACCCCGCGCTCTCCTCCTGGGCCGACCGCCTCCAGAGCGCCACCACGGACGACGATCCCGCCCTGGCCTCCCTGGACGCTCTGCTGGCCCACGGCCGTCTCGACACCGCCGCCAGGGCCTGGGCCCATACCTACCGCGGTCGGCACCTCTACTACGCCGACCGCGACGACGAAGCCGTAGCCGAACTCGACCGTGCCCTGGCCATCGATCCGCGCAACGCCTCCGCCCTGGCGCACCGCGGGGAGGCCCACCGGCAGGCAGGCCGCCTCGACCAAGCCGTCGCCGACCTCACCGCCGCCCTGGATCTCGACCACGATGACGCAGCATGGGCTCTGGGCTCCCGCGGGGACGCCCACCGGCAGGCCGGTCGTATCGACCGGGCCATCGCCGACTTCGACGCAGCCCTCGAACTCAACCCCGCCTATGCCTGGGCCCTGGGCTCCCGCGGAGCGGCCCACCAACAGGCCGGCCGCTTGGACCAGGCCATCGCCGACTACACCGCCGCCCTCGCCCTCAGGCCCGCCTACGCCTGGGCCCTCGCCTCCCGGGGAGAAGCCCACCAGCGGGCGGGCGACTGCGAGCAGGCCATTGCCGACTACACCGCTGCCCTCGCCCTCAGGCCCGCCTACGCCTGGGCCCTCGCCTCCCGGGGAGAAGCTCACCGGCAGGCGGGCCGTTACGACGAGGCCGTCGCCGACCTGACCGCCGCCCTCGAACTCAACCCCACCTACGCCTGGGCCGACAGGCGACGGGATATCGCTCTCCGGCAAGCGGGTCACTAGGAGAACCAGGCACCGCCTTCCCGCGGGATGTTCACCCACACCCTGGTGCCCTCCCGCATCGGCGCAGGCTTGTCGATCCCCCAGCTGCCGCCGCACTCGTGCACGACACAGGCCAGGACGTAGAGCATCTTGTTCCGCCGCGCCGTGCACTGGGCGCTGTAGTCCGGATCGGCGTGGTTCGTGTGCGGGTCCCACAGGACGATGCGGATGCCGTCGTCCTTCCAGCCGAGGGTCAGGTACAGGATCTTTCCGGGCTCGAACAGTGCGGCGCATGCGACCAGTTCGCCCACGACATGCAGGGCCGGTACCTCCAGTCCGTTGAGACCGTGCGCCCGGAGCGCGGTGTGCACGTGCCGCCTCGCCACGGCCGCTGCGTGCGGTTCGCCGGGGATGGCGTAGCTGTAGGCGAGGCTCTCCGGGTCGCGGAGGGGGACGGGGTGAGGGAGGTGATCGGCCGGCTCCTGCGAGGCCGGGGTGGACAGCGGGCAGAGGCTGACGGATGACATGCGGCAGCTCCCGAGTGGGGTGGGATGAGTACGCCCGCCTCGCCGGTACGTGCCGGTGGCTTGTCTCCCTGACGCGAGCACACCTCTCCCAGGGCAGGAGGATGCTGGTCCGCTCGCGCGATGCGCTTCCGGCTGGCGCCGGGCGTTCTGGCGGTGCGGCATTGAAGTTAGCGAGGGCCGGTGGCGCGGCGCCACTCACGGAGTGGCATCTACCCGAAGGGGTGAACCTTCGCCTCTTACAAGGGTCATCACTCCCGAACGCTGTAGGAAGGGAGGCATGCCACCCAGGACCACACCCACAGAACGCCAGAAACGGTTGGGGTTCGAGCTCCGCAGGATGCGCACCGCAGCGGGGCTTTCAACCGAGTACGCCGCTGGACTGCTCGGCCTCGACCGCGGGAAGATTTCCAACATAGAGTCCGGCATCCGTGTCATCACACCTGAGCGACTCAGGACTCTCGCCAGCCACTACGCCTGCGCTGACCAGCAGTACATCGACGCTCTTGCCGCCATGTCGAATGAGCGTGAGCGTGGTTGGTGGGAACGCTTCCGCGGGGAGCTGGCCATTGGGCTGTTGGACATCGCCGAGCTGGAGTGGCACGCCGCCCGACTACTGACGTCACAGGTGATGCATCTCCCGGGCCTTCTCCAGACGGAGAGCTATGCCCGCGCAATCTTCGAGGGGGTGCTCCCACCCCGCCCCCGGCTGGAGGTCGAGCTTCACGTGGCGCACCGGATGCAACGCCAGCAAGTCATCGAACGGGAGCAGGACCCACTCGACTACACGGGCTATATCCACGAGGCGGCGCTGCGTATGCAGTTCGGCGGCAAGACGGTGATGAAGGAGCAGCTGAACCACCTGCTCGTCATGTCCGAGCGCGAGAACATCGCGCTGCGGGTGGTACCGGTCGAGACTGGCGCGTTCCCTGGTGCGGGACATGCGATGTTGTTCGCCGAAGGTCCGGTCCCCCAACTCGACACCGTGCAACTCGATTCCGCCGGTGGCCCATCCTTCTGGTACGCCGAGTCGCAGCTCGCCCGCTTCCGCGCCCAGCTGGACTGGATGGATCAGGCGGCACTCGACCCATCGCAATCTCGCGACTTCATCCATCGCATCGCATCTGATCTCTAAAGGGAGACCCGCCATGCACCACATCCGCTGGGAAGAGCCGTTCTGCGGTACCGGAAACAACTGCTTCCGAATAGGGACCGACGCCTTCGGCAACGCCTACATAGCCGTCACCGGGGCCGAGGACCACTACGTCACCGACACCCGCGAAGCCTTACGCACCCTCATCCGCGACATCAAGGCCGGCAAGGCCGACCACCTGCTCAAGGACTGACTTCGACGATCACGAGCGTTCCGCAACTCCCCGGGCGAACGGCGTGCGGCGTGCCCGCCGGGACCACGTACAGCTCGCCCGGGCCCACCCGCACCTCCTCGCCGTCGACCTCCAGGGCGAGCTGCCCGTCAAGGACCAGCAGGGCCTCGGCCGCATCGTGGGTCTCTTCCTCCACGGGCAGCTCGTTCATGCGCAGCACCTTCACGCAGGCGGAGCCTACGTGCCCCAGCACGAGCGAGCTCCACTCGCGGGGAAGGGCGGCGGCAGTGGTCTTCAGGTCGATCAGCTTCATGAGCAAGACGCTAGTTGACCTGCGGAAACAGTTGGTCGACCGATGGGTAAAGGATCAATAGAACGACCGCTGGATGCCGTCCGTGTTCATCAGCATCCCCCGCTTGCCGGTGGCCCGGTCCTCGGCGATCAGGGCGGTACCTTTCTCTGCCACGGCCAGGTACCACGTGCCAGGGGTGAGCATGAAGCCCGGGCCTCCGTCGGTACCGACCGCATGCCGGGGCCCCGGTACGGCGAACCAGAAGGGCTTGACCGCGCGGATCGCCTCGGGTGAGGACGCCGGGGCCGGCCGGGCGGCGGCGCTGTCCGCGCGTACAGCCGATGCCGTGGACGGTGCGGCCCTCACCGGCTCCGCAAGCGCCGTACGCGCCGCGCGCGCCTCCTCGTCTGCCCGTTTCACCGCCAGCACGTCCGTCGCCTTCCGCAACTGCTCCGCCTGGAGTTCGATCTCCACAAGCCGCTTCTCCGCCTTCCTCTGGCGGGAGGCCAAGTCCCGTTCCGACTGCTCGCGACGCTTGGCGAGGTTGGTCTCGAAGTCGGCGGCGGCCTGCGCGGCCTTGTTCCGGGTCTCCTCGAAGAGGGCGTCCGCCTCCTCCCGCTTGGCGTGGGCGTCGGCGACGGCCTGGAGGCGGATCTCCTCGGCCTCCTGCTCGGCCCGCTGGAGGTCGGCCACCCGCGCCGCGGCCTGCGCGTCGGCGGCGGAGATCTCGCTGCGGACCTCGTCGACGCGGGCCTGGAGCTCCTCGCGGTCGGCGTCCTCCTCGACGACGGCGAGCTTGTCCTCCAGCTCCCGGCACCGGGACTGGGCCTCGTCGCGCTCGTACTCGGCCTGGGTGAGCTCCGCCTCCAGACGGTCGATCTCCTCGCGGAGCTCGTGGCACTGGGCTTCGAGGTCGCGCTCGCGGCCGCGGTAGTGCTCGATCTCGGCGGAGCTGTAGGCGCGTTCCCGGGCGGCTGTGCGGGTGATTTCGCGCTTCTGCTGTTCGAGCCGTTCCAGCTCGTGTTTCTGGTCGGAAACACTGGACTTCAGGTCGCGGATGGCCAGTTCGGCCTGTTCCCGGGCGAGGATGGCCTCCTCCAGCTTGTCGCTCTCCATCTGGAGCCGGTAGCGGGCCGGCTGCTCGCTGAACAGCGCCTCGCGGTGCAGGCGGTAGGCGTGTTCCTGCACCTCGGGGGTGAGGGGGACCTGATGGGCCTGGCAGGCCGACTTCAGCAGGGCGTCGACGAAGACCTTGTCCGGGAGCCGCTTGCCGCTGAGGTAGCGCGAGACGGAGGCGGGGCTGAAGTGGTGGTAGGCGGCGAACTCCCGCAGGGACTTCTTGGTCTGACCGAAGAGACGGCGCATGGCGAGCACGAACTCCCGGTTCTCGTGCCGCAGGCCCGGTGGGAGTGGTGCGAGTCCCTTGACGTTCTCGGTGTCGTGGGTGCCGTCGGTGTCGTCGAAGGACATGCCGTCGTTGCCGAAGTCCCCGTTCAATCCCGTCCTCCTTGGGGTCGGTGTCCGGCCAACTGCCGTACACGTCCACGGTGGCGGTTCACGCGCGCGTGCGCTGCACGTTCGGCAGGACAAGTGTTGCCACCTGCGGAAACAGAGGTGTTTCCGTTCCGCAACACCTCCCGTCGCCATCAGAGTGGTGGCGGAGAAGGGAGCCGAATGAACGGCACGGGCACGGGCAACGGCAACGGCAACGGCACGAACAACGGTCCGCTCCTCACGCTGCGGGCAGCTCTCATCCTGCTGCTGGGCACGCTCACCGGCATCGGCGCCGGGATACTCACCTGGCTCGGCGGCGCGTCTCCCGCGCAGGCGGTCCTGGCCGGGGCCGGTGCGTCCGCGCCGGCGGTGACGTTCTTCGACGCGCTGATCGGCTGACGCGGGGCCTCGCAGAATTGCGGGGCCCCGGTTTCCGTGCTGCCCTGGGATGGCAGGTCGTCCAGCCAGGCCGCCCGTACGGCAGGTGATGACGGTGAAACGATCCCATGCGGCCGCCGCGGTAGCGCTGGCGGCTTCGGTGATGCTGAGCAGCGCCGCCTGCTCCGGGCAGGAGGAGAGCCCCCGTCCGGAGCCCCAGGGCACCACATCCGCGCCCCAGGGCACCACGTCCGCCCCGAGCACTCCGGGCGGCGCCAAGGTCGACCTGAGTCACGAGGCGATCACCGACGAAGGCATGGGCCCCCTGCGGCTGGGTCTGAGCCGGGCCGAGGCGGAGAAGGTGGTCGGGGCATCGATACCGGACCGCCCCGGGGGACCGCGCTGCAAGGACCTGGCGGTCGACGGCGGGCCGCAGGGGCTGATCCTGCGCTTCGCACAGGACAAGCTCGTAGCGATTTACGTGCTGCCCTCCGCCTCCGAATCCCTTTCCACGGATTCCGAAGTCCACCGCGGCACCTCACGCTTGGACGCCATGCGCTCGGGCACCGGGTCGATCGGCTCCCGTCACCTCGACGACCGGCACGAGGAGATCGTCCTCGGGTCGACCGTCGCCACGTCCAAGGGGAACATCATCAAGTTCGGCATCCTGGACGAAAAGGTCGACACCTTCATCGCCGGCCAGCGGGACTTCGCCGATCTTCACCCTTGTGGAGGGTCCTGACCGGGCGGCTCTCTCCTCCGCCTCTCTCCTCCGCCGCATCACCGCCGCGGGAAGCTCACCTCTACGCGGCGGTTCTTGCGGCGGCCGTCCTCCGTGGCGTTGTCGGAGATCGGGTACTGCTCGCCGTAACCGCGGATCTCGTAGTGGATGGCGGAGGAGCCGAGGTCCTTGGCGAGTTGGCGCTGGACCGCGTTGGCGCGTTCCTTGGAGAGGGCCACGCCGTGGTCGGCCGAGCCGAGGTTGTCGGTGAAGCCGAAGATGCGCAGGGCGGTGGCCCGCTGCTTCTTGACCTCGGCCGCGATGGCGCCGATGCGGGCCGTCGCCGGGGCGCTGAGGTCGGAGCTGTCCTTGTCGAAGAGGACCTCGGCCTGCAGGGCGAACGTGACGTTGACGTTCGTGTCCTCGCGGCGTTCCTCGCCGCCGTCCGTCTCCACGACGGATTTGATGTCGAGGACGCGCCCGGGCGCGAGCTTGGCGCCCGAGCGGAGCTTCAGGCCGTGTGCGCCCGCGTCGATCCGTACCGGCGGGGTCGTGTTCGCGGGGCTGCCGGGGCCGCTGTCCGCGTACGCCAGCGAGGGGGCCAGCGCCGTGGCGAACAGGACCGCCGCGATCGTCATCCGCATCGCGCCCTCACCCCGAGATCTTGATGCGGACGGACGGCATCGTGGGCAGCTGGAAGTCCACGTCCTTCACCTCGTCGGGCGGCGCCGGGAACTGGGCGAAGAGGGCCCGGCTCTCGTTGGGACGGATGTTGACCAGGCCCGTCGTGCACAGGCACTCGCCGTCGGTGTCGCGCAGGACGAGGTAGCGCTTCTTGCCCGCCTGGTCGATCAAGGACGCCCCGGAGACGGAGGACTGCGACTTCAGCTCCGTCTCCTTCGAGCGCCACGTCAGCGAGGTGAAGGGCTTGCCGCCCCGGTTCGTGACCGTGCCGTCGACCGTGAGGAAGCCGCCCTTGTCGCGCACCGCCGAGTGGAGGGTGACGACGATGCCGTCCGGGCCCTTGAGCTCGCCGATGGTCGTGCTGGGCCGGGGTTCCGGTGCGCCCGCCGGCGTTCCGGCGGAACGGGGGGCCGCCGAGCCCTTCGGCGCGTCCAGGTCTGTCTTCTTCTCGCCGCCGTCGCCTTCGCCCCCGCAACCGGCCACCGCGAGGGATATGACGACCGCGAGCGCCGCTCCGGCGGCCCTGGCCATCCTCGAACTCATGGGTACGTTCCTTTGCTGGTCGGTCGGTGGACGGTTGGTCGGGTGGACGGTCGGTGGGTGGGTGGCCGACGGTCGACGGGGTCAGTCCGCCAGGTGCACGGCGTACAGGTCCGTGGCCCTGACCGTGCCGGGATGCTGAGGGTCGATGACCAGCGTCTTGCCGTCGCATCTGAGGATTAGGCCCGGAGGCTTCGGAGGCTCGCCCGTGGGCGACGGCGCCGGCGACGGCGACTGCGTCCCCGACGGATCCGGCTTCGGCGGCTCCGGCTTCGAAGGCTCCGGCTTCGGCTTCGGCGGCTCCGCCGTACAGCGCGGCACCACCCCGGCCTTCGCCGTCGCCTTGGCGTGCTTGCTCCCGGTGCCCGGAACCACCGAGTCCCCCACCGTCCCCGCCGACGTGACCGTCACCGTGAACAGGCCCGGGGCCTCACCCTGGTCGCAGGCGATCCCCGGCCCGGCGCCGTTCAGTCCCGCGTACGAGGCGGCCGCCCCGCAGGCCCTGCCGGGCTCCGCGCCCAGGCCCGCGAGCCAGCCCGCCCAGTCGCCTCCGGCGCCCAGGGCCGCCAGCAGGCCGGTGTGGAGCTGGTCCCGGTAGTCCTGGGCCGCCGCCAGTGCGGCCGCGTCGGCCGCGGTCTGCGCGCCGTTCTTGGTCGCCCCGGCCCGGCCCACGGCGAAGAAGGCCAGCGCCAGGAAGAGGAGGGCCGCCACCGCCGTGATGTACAGCGGGAACGCCTGGCCCGTGTCCCTGCCGCCGACCGCGTCCCCGTGGGGCGGGCCTTCGTCGCCGACCGCGTCCTCGCCCTCCACAGCAGCGCGGTTCATCGGCTCATCCGGTGATCTGCTGGATCTTGTTCGTGATGGCGGTCGCGATCATCGTGCCGAAGTCCGTCGTCATCAGCACCAGGATGATCGCCACGACGACGGCGATGATGCCCAGGTATTCGATCGAGGTCTGCCCCCGGTCGCGTTCGCGCCATTCGCGGTCTCCCCGCAAACGCTTCGCCATCATCTTCCCCTTCCGACGGGTGTGTCACTGCGCGAGTACGACTCCATTCCCTTCCCCCATAAGACAGTTGGGACACCATGAGTCACCCCCGCTCGGACGCGCCCTCGGACGTCGACTGTCCCACATCCGATTGCAGGCGCGAAGGCCCTTCGCCGAGCCCTTTACCGTGTTTCCGTAATTCGACCGGCCGCGGCGCCACGGCCAGGATCACCGCAGAGGTCGAGCAGGGCGCCGCGTGGTGCGGCGATATGTGCTGTGAGGCGTGGGATGCGTGCGGCATGGCGGGGGTCTCCTCTCACCGGCCACGTCCTGGACGCCCAGGACGTGGCTGACGCGGACATCGCATGCGTCGTCAATGTCCCTCAATCCCCCGTGATGGAGCTGAAGTCCGTACCCGATCCCAGGAAGAATCCCGCAATCAGCAGGATGACCGTCCCCGGAACCATGAACGTCGTGATGACCATCGTCGCCTTCGGTACCGTCCGCGCCGCCCTGCGGCGTGCGAGCTGGGCGTCCGTGCGGCGCATGTCCGTCGCGATGCCGATCAGGGTGTCGACGATGGGCGCGCCCAGCTCCTCGCCCTGCTGCAACGCCGTGACCAGCTGGGCGACTTGCTCGGAGTCGTTGCGCCTGCGCAGTTCGTCGAACGCCTGCCGGCGGCTGACGCCCATGTCCATCTGGCGCAGCGTGATGCGCAGCTCGTCCGCCCACGGGCCCTCGTACCGCTCGGAGACGCGGTCGAGCGCCTGCCGGAAGCCGAGCCCGGCGCTCACCACGACCGCGAGGACGTCCAGGAAGTCCGGCAGCGTCCGTTCGATGGCGTCCCGGCGCTCGCGCACCGCCGCCCAGATGCCGACCTCGATCCAGAACAGTCCGAAGGCGACCAGCAGCACGGCGAGCAGCGGCTGCCCCTTGGCCAGCATGACGAGCGCGCCGCCGAAGCCCAGCATCCCGTAGACGGCGCGGCGCGCCGCGTAGCGGTCGACGGTCAGGCCGCCCGGGTTGCCCGCGCGGTCGATCCGCCGCCGTACCCGCGACACGCGCTTCTCGCCCATCATCCGCAGCACCAGTGGTGCGTACCGCATCCCGAGCCGGTCGACGGCGGAGCCGACGGCCGTGGTGCGCGTGGAGCCGACCTCCAGGGCGAGCACCAGGTCCGGCGGCAGCTTGGCCTCGCTGCGGACGAGTGCGATGCCGTAGCAGATTCCCACCACGGATGCGGCCGCCACCAACGCCAGCAGCAGTCCCATGCCCGTTCCCGCCCCCATGTCCGCGGCCGCCCCCTCACACGTCGATCTTCGACATCCGGCGGATGAGGAAGAAGCCCAGGCCGTACAGGACGAAGGCGGCCACGACCGCCGTCTGTCCCGGCCAGCTGCCCGTCATCCGTTCGATGGAGCCCGGTGCGATGCGGTCCATCAGCAGCAGGGTGCCGATGCCCATCAGCGGCACGACGTATGCCGTGACCGTCACCTGGGACAGCTGGGTCCGCACCTCGCGCCGCGTCTCCTTGCGCTCCTCCAGCGTCGCCGTGAGGTTCCGCAGCGAGCTGACGACCGTGCCGCCGGCGCGGTTGGAGAGCACGAGGGTCGTCACCAGGACCACCAGTTCGCGCGAGGGAAGCCGTTCGGCGAGCTCGCCCAGGGCCTCGTCGACGGAGTGGCCGACCGCGAGCTTGTCGGCGACCTTGGCGAGCTCCTCGCCCGCCGGGGCCTCCATCTCCTCCGCGGCCATGCCCAGGGCCGTGCGCAGGGCGAGGCCGGCCTGCGTGGCGTTGGCCAGGATGCGGGAGAGCTCCGGCAGCTGATTGATGAACTTCTCGATCCGCTTCCGTCGCTGCCAGGTGAGGAAGGCGGAGGCGGACCACAGGGCGACGGTCCCGGCCAGCGGTCCGAAGAACGGCGCGAGGACCGCCGCGGCCAGCAGCCACAGCCCCGCCGCCGCGCCCACCGTGTACGCGGCGAACTCGCCCACCGTCACGTCCAGCCCCGTCGACGCGATCCGCCGTTCCAGCCGTCTGCCGGGGCGCGTGGTGCGCAGCCGGTGGTCGATCCACCGGAAGCGGCGTGGCCGGCCGCCGGACGGTGGTGGGGCGGGGGCGTCGGAGAGGCGGTCGACGAGGGCCTGGTGGCGGTCCCGGCCGGTGACGTACGCGCGGACGCCCGCGACGGCCAGCGTGCCGCTGAGCAGGGTCGCGCCGCCGGCGGCCAGTGCCCCTTGGCTCATGCCCGTTCCTCTTGGCTCATGCCTGTGTCCCTCGTTTCCTTCCCGTGCCTGTTCGTTTCTCGTCCCGTCCAGTCGTCCGGTCGTCATCCGGTCATCCGGTCGTCATCCGGTCGTCCGGTCGCCATCCGGTCATCCGGCTGCTGTTGCCTACCTCTGCCCCGCCTCCCTGATGTGGAGTTCGCTGGGGAACGCCGCCACGCCGAAGGCCGGTGGCACCGCCTCGTTCGCCAGCCGCAGCCGCTCGGCGGCCCGCTCCGGGAGGGGGAAGTGCGCGAACGTGCCCCGTACGACCCGGTCCGCGCCCATCGGCTCGGGGTCGAAGCGGCAGACGGTGACGAGCCGGTAGCCCTCGTGCCCGTAGCCCTCATACCGGCCGGCGCCGCCGCCGTACGCGTCCAGCAGGGCGACCTCCGCGATGCGGCGCGAGCCGTCCGCGTTGCGCGCGAGCTGGACCAGGCAGTCCACGGCGCTGTCGATCTGGTCGCGCAGCGCCTCGTACGGGATCTTGACCTCCGACATCGACGCCAGCGTCCGCAGCCGCATCAGCGCGTCCTCGGCGCTGTTCGCGTGCACGGTGGCCAGCGAGCCGTCGTGGCCGGTGGACATCGCCTGCAGCATGTCGAGGGTCTCGCCGCCGCGCACCTCGCCGACGATGATGCGGTCGGGGCGCATGCGCAGGGAGTTGCGGACGAGGTCGCGGATGGTGATGCGGCCCTTGCCCTCCACGTTGGGCGGGCGGGATTCGAGCCGGATGACGTGCGACTGCTGCAGCTGCAGCTCCGCCGCGTCCTCGACGGTGATGATGCGCTCGCCGTCCGGGATCAGCCCGGAGAGGGCGTTCAGCAGGGTCGTCTTGCCGGCGCCGGTCGGCCCGGAGACGACGACGTTGAACTTCGCGCGGACGAGCGCGGCCAGCAGCATCAGCATGTGCTCGTCCAGCGTGCCCAGGGCGATGAGCTCGTGGAGGGTGTAGGCGCGCGGGAAGCGGCGGATGGTGAGGGTCGCGCCGTTGAGGGCGAGCGGCGGGATGATGACGTTGACGCGCTCGCCGGACGGCAGCCGGGCGTCGACCATCGGATTCGACTCGTCGACGCGGCGGTTGACGGTCGAGACGATGCGCTCGATGGTCTGCATCAGCTGCTCGTTGGAGGCGAAGCGGACGGGTACGAGCTCCACGCGGCCGGCCCGTTCGACGAAGATCTGGTCGGGGCCGTTGACCATGATCTCGGTGACGGAGGGGTCCTCCAGGAGCGGCTCCAGGACGCCGAGGCCCAGTGCCTCGTCCACGACGCGCCTGATGAGGCGGTCGCGCTCGGCGGTGGAGAGGACGGGTCCCTCGCGGCTGATGATGTGGCCGAGCACGCGCTCCAGGCGGGAGCGGCGCTCGGCGGCGGCGAGGGCGGACATCTCGGCGAGGTCGATCTCTTCGAGCAGCTTCGCGCGGAAGACGGGGACGAGGTGGTCCGACTCCCGGCCGCCGTCGGGCGGGGCCTCGGGGGGAACGATGCGGGCGCGCAGGCTCATGGGGCACCGCCGAGGGCCGCGGCCGGGCAGGACATGGTGGCCCGGCGGGTGACGGTGAACCCCGTGCCGGGGATCAGGGCCGGCACCTCGACGGTGACGGTGGCGGTGACCTGCCCGCCGGCGGGGGCGCAGGCGGGGGCGGCGACGGCTGCGTCGGCCGCCACCCACGACGTCATCGCCGCCTTGCCGGCGGCGGCGGGGGCCGCTTCGGGCTCGTCGAGGGTGGCGGTACGGGCGGCGGCCCGGGCACCGGTGCCGGCCTGTTGCGCGGCGAAGGCGGCGAGGCCGAGCTGGACACCGCCGAGGGCGACCAGGAGGAGCAGCGGGAGGAACCCGAGGAATTCGACGGAGACCGAGCCGCGGTCACCGCGACGGGGGCAGGGGCGGGAGCGGGGGCGGATGGACGGTGCCGGGTCGTGTCCGGGCCCGGGCCCGGGCGCCGGGGACCGAACCGCGCTGCGCGCGGTGGGTAACGCCATCGCTCAGTCCTCCCTCGCCATGCCCGCCGTGCTCTCCACCGGCCAGGGCCAGTTGAGCGTGCCCGGGAAGAGGACCGGGACCTGGAGTCTGACGCTCGCGCGGTAGACGCCGGCCTCCGCGGCGCAGGTCGGTTCGGACTGCCAGGACGGTGGCAGGTCCGACTGGGCCGCCGCCGGGCAGTCGCGGCCCACCGCGCCCGCGCGGGCGCCCTTGTCGGCCGCGTGGCCGGCGAGGGAGTAGGTGTAACCGACCAGTACGCACTGCCAGACCACCGCCAGCGCGACCAGGATCAGGGGCAGTACGCCCGCGAACTCCAGGGCGATCTGACCGCGGTCGCCGGCCGCCCGTCGCCGGAAGCGGCCCGGTGCCGGTACCGGCGCCAGCTGGTCCGGCCCCGTACCGGCCCCACCGGCACCCGTACCGCCCCCGCCGCCCCCTATGGCACGGCGGCGCCGCAGGCCCGTGGCGGGGGCCGTGGCCAGGCCGAGTTCGCCGGCCAGGGTCCACAGGGCCTGGCGGACGCCGGAGCGGGCGTCCAGGTCCTGCATGCGGCCGGCGTCGACGGCGCCCTGCAGTTCCTTGTAGGCGGCCGGAACGGTCGTCCGGGCGGTGCGGGTGCCGGTGGTGCGGGCGACGAGGGGCGGCTGGATCTCCGCCTGGCGGGTGTGGCGGTTGACCACCGTCGTCGTCTCCTCGGGTTTGCGGATCTGCAGCCGTTCCCAGAGCCGGACCATGCGCTTGGCGGCCCGTACGCACACCACGTCCGGCGTGGTGACGAGGAGGGCCACGTCCGCCGTCTCGATGACCGCCGCGCCCGCGGCCGTGATCTGGGTGCCGCAGTCGACGACGACGACGTCGTAGCGGCTGCGCAGGGCGGCGGTGATCTGCCGGGAGGCGAGGTCGCCGACCTCCTCGCCGCGCTCGCCCTCCGCCGGGGCCAGCAGCAGGCCGACGCCGGTGGGGTGCGGGAAGACGGCGTCCTGCAGGACCCGCGGCGAGATGTCGCCGATGCCCACGAGGTCGGCGACCGATCGCCGGAACTGCACGTCGAGGTAGGAGGCGACGTCCCCCGACTGCAGGTCGAGGTCGGCCAGCGCCACGCTGCGCCCGGCGGCGCAGGCGGCGAGGGCGAGCTGGACGGCGGTGACGGTCGTCCCGACGCCGCCCTTGGCGCCGGCCACCGCGACGAGCGTGCCGCCGCCCGCCGGGGCGGGCCGGCCGTCCGGGGCCGCGCCCGCGCCGAGGTGGCGGCGCACACCCGTGGCCCAGTGCGCGGCCGACTGCACCCGCGCGGCCAGCTCCTCGTACGACAGCGGCAGCGCGGCCAGTCCGCGGGCCCCGCAGTCCATGGCGGCGGCGTAGAGGGCGGGCCCGGCGTCGGCGCTGATGAGGATGGAACCGGTGGCCGGGAAGCGCAGGGCGATCTCCCGGATGAGTTCGAGGGCGGGTACGGGCCCCACGTGCTCGTGGACGAGGACGACCTCCGGCAGCTCCTCCACCGAGGCCGCGGCCAGCACGGCGAGGGTGTCGAGCAGCCGGGTCGAGTCGCCGGCCGTCCGCAGCGGTTCGACGCCCGGGAGCTGGGCGAGCAGCCCGCTCACGGCGCGGGCGGCGTCCGGGTCGCCGACGGCCGGGAGGATTCTGATCGTCACCGTGGGCCTTCCTCCATCACTTGTCGCCGTCGAAGGTGTCCGTGTTGCTGCTTGTGTACGTGCTACTTGTCGCCGTCGAGGGTGTACGTGCGGTCCCCGCTGCTGACGCCCGCGTCGCCGCCGGGAGCGACGAGCGCGAGCCGGACGTGCGTGGCGAACGACTCCGCGTACGCGACGCGCTGGGCGTCCCGCGTGTCGAGCGCGAAGGTGATCGGCACGGCCTCGCCCGCCTGCCGGGTGCTGGAGGCGGTGGTGCGGCTGCCGCCGCCGTCCCGGTCGCGGTCGAAGGGGGTGAGCTTGCCGACGTTCATGACCTGCGCACCGCTGACGATGACCTTGGAGACGGGCTTGGCGCCCTGCTCCTTGCTGTCGAAGGTGGCGTAGATGTTCACCCGCGCACCGGGGTTGATCTTGCCGGCGACGCCCGTCGCCGCGTCGATCATGATGGCGATCTCCTGCTTGCCGGGCTCCAGCGCCGGCCGGGCGACGATCATGTCGGTCTGCAGGAGCGAGCCCTTGCGCAGCGGCGTGACGGTGATCTTGCCGCGCAGGGCGGAGAGGTCGGTGACGGCGGTCGGCGGGAGCCAGCGCTCGGGCACGGAGATCTTCTCGAACGCGTCCGTCTTCCGCTCCAGGTCCTGGTAGGCGGGGACGTCGGACCGGAGCCGGTAGGCGGTGGTCTCGGGGCCGACCTTGGACTCGGCGTCGTGGATGACGGAGAACACTCCGGCGAACGCGCCGACGGCACACAGGACCGACAGGAGCAGCAGGATGATCCCGCGGCGCTGACGTGAATTCATGGGACGGCGAACCTCGTTCGTGGCCTGTTCGGGATGTGACCGGTCTGCGGTTCAGCGGCTGGACGGCGCCGGGGAGGCGACCCGCGCCGGAGCGCTCCGGGCGGGGCCCGGTGGGTCGAGGGCGTGCGTCCCGCCGGCGCGGGCCACCGGCGCGCAGCAGAACCCGCAGCGGTCGCCGATGAGTTCGAGCCCGCACCAGTGGCACTCCTCGCGCCGCACGGACGCGATGAGCTGGTACAGCACGGACGGATCGGGGATGGCGGCCGCGAACTCGACCGCCCGGTGGGTGCCCCACCAGCGCCGGGACTCCTCCGGCAGCGGGAGCACCTCCTGGACGCCCTCGACCCGCCACTGCGGGGCGACGGTGTCGGTGACCCAGTCGTCGCCGCCCCGGCGGGGCCGGCCGCGGGCGACGGTCATGCGGGTGGCGAAGCCGGGGCCCTCGGGGACCTCGCCGGCGCCGGTGCGGACGATGCGGCGGGACGGATTGACGAGGACCCCGAAGTGGGCGCCGGGCAGCAGGGACGTGAGGTGCGCGCCGAGCCCGACGTCGACGTGGTCGAGGCGGGAGACGGAGGACAGGTGCGCGCCGGCGTAGATGTAGTGCGCGAGCAGGCGCGCGGCGGAGGCGAGCACGCCGGGGGTGAGGTCGGACACCGACAGCTGCCGTAACTGCCGGGCCAGTACGCCCACGGCCAGCGGGGGCAGCCCCATGGGCAGGAGGGCGACGCGGTCGCTCTCCAGGACGGACCGCACAGTGTGCAGACGGCGCACGTACGCGGCCGGGAGGGTGTCGGGGTAGAGCACGACCAGATGTCCGCACTGCTCCAGCAGGACGGCCGCCTGGGTGACCGCCGTCTCCAGCGGCTGCGCCTCGGGTGGCTGCAGCACGGCGGCGGCCGGGGCGGGTCCGCCGGGCGGAGGGAGCACCAGGTCGGCGCTGGTGACCGCTATCGCAATCGGCACGTCGGCTTCCCCGTTCACTCCGGCCGCGGGGGCTCCGGCGGTCGCAGATCGATACTGCCCGGTGCTGGTGCCTCCGCACTTTATCCACGAATGGAGCGGCTGAGAACCGTTCCTCGATGTTTGCCCCACGGCCCGGTGGGACGGCCCGCCGACCCTTGACGAACGCATTGGTATGGACCACCTTTACGCGCATACGGCGGCCACCGTTCCCTCGTCGACACCCGCGTCACCACCCCCATCACCGCGCCAACTCCCTTCCCACCGGAGGCAGTCGTGGAACGCGTCCCCCACAGATTCAGCCGGTACCGTCGGTTCCGCCGCTTGAGCAGCGCCGTTGTCGTCCTCGCCCTCACAGTGAGCGGTGCCGGCGCCGGCGCCGGCACGGCAACAGCCGCAACCGCCGCAGACGTCAATCTCGTCAAGAACCCCGGGTTCGAGTCCGGCCTCGCCGGCTGGACGTGCTCGGGCGACAGCGGCACCACCGTCGCCTCCCCCGTCCGTTCCGGAACGGCCGCACTCAGGGCCGCCCCCGCCGGGGCGGACAACGCCACGTGCTCGCAGACCGTCGCCGTGCGGCCCGGCTCCTCGTACACGCTCAGCGCCTGGGTCCAGGGCGCGTACGTCCACCTCGGCGCGAGCGGCACCGGCACCACGGACGTCTCGACGTGGACGCCGAGCGCGGGCGACTGGCAGCGGCTCACCACCGCTTTCACAACCGGAACGAACACCACCTCGGTGACGGTCCGCCTGCACGGCTGGTACGGGCAGCCCGCCTACCTCGCGGACGACGTCACCCTCACCGGGCCCGGCGGAGGCGACCCGGGCGAGCCCGTGCCGGCCGCGCCCGGCGGCCTCACCGCCGGGGCCGTCACGGCGTCGTCGGTCGCCCTGTCGTGGAACCCCGTCCCCGGGGCGACCGGCTACACCGTCTACCGGGGCGGCACCGCGGACCGGAGCGTCACCGGCGCCTCGGCCACCGTCACCGGCCTGGCCCCGGCCACCTCGTACCGCTTCGAGGTGACGGCCACCAACGCGGCCGGCGAGTCCCCGAGGTCCGCGGCGGTCACCGCCACCACGGCCGCGGGCAGCGGCGGCGGCCCGGACGTCCCCCGGCACGCCGTCACCGGCTACTGGCAGAACTTCGCCAACGGCGCCACGGTCCAGAAGATCGCCGACGTGCCGCGCCAGTACGACATCATCGCCGTCGCCTTCGCGGAGGCCACGGCCGTGCCCGGGGCCGTCACCTTCGCCCTCGACCCGGCGCTCAAGTACGGCGAGGCGCAGTTCAAGGCCGACATCGCCGCCAAGCAGGCGGCCGGCACGTCCGTCGTCCTGTCCGTCGGCGGCGAGCGGGGCACGGTGCGCGTCAACGACGCCGCGTCCGCCGCCAACTTCGCCGACAGCCTCCACGCGCTGATGCAGAAGTACGGCTTCAACGGCGTCGACATCGACCTGGAGAACGGGATCGACCCCACCCACATGACGCAGGCGCTGCGCGCGCTGTCGGCGAAGGCGGGCAGCAAGCTGGTCATCACCATGGCGCCGCAGACCCTCGACATGCAGTCGACGTCGGCCGGCTACTTCCGGACGGCCCTCAACATCAAGGACATCCTCACCGTCGTCAACACACAGTTCTACAACAGCGGTTCGATGAACGGCTGCGACGGCAAGGTGTACGCGCAGGGCTCGGTGGACTTCCTCACCGCACTGGCCTGCATCCAGCTGGAGGGCGGCCTCGCGCCCTCGCAGGTCGGCCTGGGCCTGCCGGCCTCACCGCGCGGCGCGGGCAGCGGCTACGTGGCGCCCTCGGTGGTCAACGACGCGCTCGACTGCCTGACCAGGGGCACCGGCTGCGGAACGTTCAAGCCCGCGAAGACGTACCCGGGCCTCAGGGGCGCGATGACCTGGTCGACGAACTGGGACGCGGCGAGCGGCAACGCCTGGTCGAACGCGGTCGGCCCGCACGTCCACGGGCTGCCGTAGCGCGGGGCGCCGGACGGGCAGCGGTGGTCGCCGGACGGGCCGGGCGGGCGGACGCGCGCCACCGGACGGGCCGGGCGCGGCCCGTCCGGCGGTCGGGCGTCAGCGCAGCGCGCCCTCTTCCTCCTCCTCACCCGGCTTGGGCAGCTCGCAGCCCGGCAGGCCGAGGTCGAGCTTGTTGCCGGCGGCGAAGCACTTGGCGATGCCGTACGTCTGCTGGGCGTAGTTGATGCCGCGGCGGACGGTCACGTTGCCGTTGGCGTCGACCTCGCACGGGTTGTTCATCGTGCAGCGTTCGCCGCTCTCGTTGCCGGTGTTGTTGACGGCGACGACCTTGCCGGTGTTCACGTCGACAACGGGCGAACCGGACGTTCCGCCTATGGTGTTGCACGCCGGGGTGTAGCGGGCCGAGTCCTTCCAGGTCCAGTCGGCCTCACGGAGCTGGGGGACGAAGCCGTCGATGTTGCAGGAGTAGATCCGCTTCCAGTAGCCGGAGACGACCTTGATCGGGGTGCCGGCGGCGGGGTGGTCGGCCGACAGGGCGAGCGCGCTGATGCCGTACTGCTGCTTGATCTTCGCGTAGGTGGTGTTCAGCTCGTAGACGGTGATGTCGGTGTCGGTCATGGTGGCGTACGAGACCTTGACGGCGCGCAGCGTGGCGACCTTGCCCGCGGTGGAGTTGAGCAGGCCGAAGGTGCGGCTGGAGGGCTGGTCGGTGATGACCTCGCCGGCGCCGGGCATGCCGGATTCCAGACAGTGGCCGTTGGTCAGCACGAGGGCCGGGTCGTTGTCGGCCGAGCCGGGCAGGCGGATCAGGGAGCCGGAGCAGTTGCTGAGCGCCACCGTGCCGGCGAAGTCGACGGCCTTGGATGTGGCCCCCGCCTTCTCCTGCTGCTGCGGGGCCGCGCCGGCCTGGGCGGTGCCGGCGCCGGCCAGGGTGGCTCCGGTGAGCAGCAGCGTGGCGAGTGCGCTGACGAGAGGTCGTCTCATGGGGGGTGGTCCTCTCCGATCACAGGTGCTCGGTTTTGACGTGTGCATTGTTGGTGTCGGTGAGGGAGTGCGGCAATCGGCCTGTCTAAAGTGACGGGGAAGTTGGCCTGATTCGCCCGCATCCGGCTGCTTGACCTGCTCATGCCAGCACTCGAACACTGAGAAGGCTCACCCACCGCATTCGTCGCACGAACGGACCCCCAGGAGGCGGCCGCATGCGACCCCCCACGCCCCGAACCCCCCGGTCCCGCAGGCTGCACGGCAAGGTGGCGACCGCCGCCACCGCCGTCCTGCTCACGCTCGCCATGGCCGCGCCGGCGGCCTCCCGCACCGAGGAGCGGACGCGCTCCTACGAGGTCACCGGGCCGAGAACCGCCGCCCAGCGCACCGCCGTCGCCGCGACCGGCGCGTCCGTCGACGCCGTGCGCAGCGGCTCCGTCGTCATCACGGCGGACACCGCCCAGGCCGAGCGCGTCCGGCGCATGGGCTACACCGTACGGGCCCTGCCCGGGCCGCCGGACCGCAGCGACGGCCGCAGGGCGGAGCCGTTCGACTTCCCGCCCGCGGACGCGAACTACCACAACTACTCCGAGGCGATGGCCGAGATCAACGCGGACATCGCCCGGTATCCCTCCCTCATGAGCAAACAGGTCATCGGCAAGTCGTACGAAGGCCGCGACATCATCGCCGTCAAGGTCACGGGCACGGGCACCGGCACCAGCACCGGTACGAAGCCTGCCGACGGCACCGCGGCGGCCAAGCCCGAGGTGCTCTTCACCCACCACCAGCACGCCCGCGAGCACCTGACCGTGGAAATGGCCCTCTACCTGCTCAAGGAGTTCGGCTCGAAGTACGGGAGCGACGCCCGCGTCACCAAGATGCTCGACAGCCGCGTCGTGTGGGTCGTGCCCGACCTCAACCCCGACGGCGGCGAGTACGACATCGCCACCGGCTCGTACCGCAGCTGGCGCAAGAACCGCCAGCCCAACAACGGCTCGTCCGCACGCGGCACGGACCTCAACCGCAACTGGGACTACAAGTGGGGATGCTGCGGCGGCTCCTCGGGCAGCACCGGCTCCGAGACCTACCGCGGCTCCGCCCCCGAGTCCGCCCCCGAGGTCAAGGTCGTCGCCGACTTCGTCCGCAGCCGGGTCGTGGACGGCAAACAGCAGATCAAGGCCGCCATCGACTTCCACACCTACAGCGAACTGGTGCTGTGGCCGTTCGGCTGGACGTACAACGACACCGCGCCCGGCATGACACAGGACGACCGCGACGCGTTCGCGGCCGTCGGCAAGTCCATGGCCGCGAGCAACGGCTACACCCCCGAGCAGTCGAGCGACCTGTACATCACCGACGGCTCGATCGACGACTGGCTGTGGGGCAACCAGAAGATCTTCGCCTACACCTTCGAGATGTATCCGAGCTCCAGCGGCGCCGGCGGCGGCTTCTACCCGCCCGACGAAGTGATCGACCGCGAGACGGCGCGCAACCGCGACGCGGTGCTCCAACTGCTGGAGAACGCCGACTGCATGTACCGGGCGATCGGCAAGGAGGCGCAGTACTGCCGGTAACGCCCTGGTGGTGACCCGGTGACGGCAGCGCGGCGGGCGGGCCCCACCAGCGGCCCGCCCGCCCCCATCGGGCCGTTGACCGGGCACTTTGCGGGATGTTAGACAGCGGGCAGTGCCGCGCGCCCGTCATGGGGACGTGGCACCCCGTACGTACCGCCCCACGAACCCGGGAGGCCCCATGGCAGCCGCCATCGCCACCGACGCCGTCGCCCGCCTCGCCCAGGAGAGGCTGGACCACCGCTTCAAGGGGCTGCCCCCGGACGCGGACGGGCGGACCGTCGGCGAGCTGGCGGCCGAGCGCCGCTCCCTGTTCACCGGCGGCTTCACCACTCCGGTGCTCGCCCTGGGCGCCGAGGCGCTCGACCACAACCTCGCGCTCATGGAGCGCTACAGCGCCGGGCACGACCTGGCCTTCGCCCCGCACGGCAAGACGACCATGGCGCCCCGCCTCTTCGAGCGTCAGCTGGAACACGGCGCCTGGGGCATCACCGCCGCCACGCCCGCGCAGACCCGCGTCTACCGCGCCTTCGGTGTCCGGCGGATCTTCCTCGCCAACGAGGTCGTCGACGCCGCCGCCCTGCGCTGGATCGCGGCCGAGCTGGCCGCCGACCCCGACTTCCGGCTCGTCACCTACGTCGACTCGGTGCGTGGCGTCGAGCTGATGGACGCCGCCCTGCGCGAGGCCGGCGCCGGCCGTCCGGTCGACGTCGTCGTCGAGCTCGGCGCCGACGGCGCCCGGACGGGCGTGCGCGACGAGGCGGAGTGCGAGCGCGTCGCGGACGCCGTCGCCGCCACCGGCACCCTCCGCCTGGTCGGCCTCGCCGGCTACGAGGCGGAGATCCCGGACGCCGACGGCGAGGCCGTCCGGGCGTGGCTGCTCCGGCTCACCGGGCTGGCGGTCGCCTTCGACAAGGCGGGCCGCTTCGACGGAGTCGAGGAGATCGTCGTCAGCGCGGGCGGCAGCGCCTGGTTCGACGCCGTCGCCGAGGTCTTCGCGCAGCTGCCGCCGCTGTCCGCGCCGGTGCTCAAGCTGCTGCGCAGCGGCGCGTACGTCACCCACGACGACGGGCAGTACCGGAACAAGACCCCCTTCAACCGGCTCGCCGGGGAGGGCGCGCTGCAGCCCGCGCTGCGGCTGTGGACCCAGGTCGTCTCCCGCCCCGAGCCGGGCATGGCCTACCTCAACGCCGGCAAGCGCGACGTCTCCTACGACCTCGGCCTGCCGGAGGTACAGGTCGTCCGCTCCGCCCGCGACGGGTCCCTCCGGCCGGCCACCGGGCTGACGGTGACGCGCCTGGCCGACCAGCACGCGTTCGTCTCGGTGGCGGAGGAGGCGCAGGCCCTGGAGGTGGGCGACTGGGTGGGGCTCGGCCTGTCCCACCCGTGCACCGTCTTCGAGAAGTGGCCGCTGATCCCGCTGGCGACGGCGGACGGCACGGTGACGGAGTACGTCCGCACGTTCTTCTGAGCCGCCCTGCAAGGGGCGCGGGGAACTGCACGGCCGGCCCCCACCGGCCCGCAGACGAACGCGAACGCGCCCTTTCCCCGTCCCTTCCCTGTCGGGGTCCGGGGCGAAGCCCCGGTTTCGGGAAGGGGCGGGGTGGGGGAAGGTATCCGCCCATGGACACCGTGTTACGCGACGCACGCGTCATCGACGGCACCGGCGCCCCCTCCTACCGTGCCGACGTCGCCCTGGCCGACGGCCGGATCGTCCGTGTCCACCGCCCGGGCGAGGGCCGCAGGCCCACGGCCCGCCGGGTCCTCGACGCGGACGGCCTCGCCCTCTCCCCCGGCTTCATCGACATGCACGCCCACAGCGACCTCGCCCTCCTGCGCGACCCCGCGCACGAGGCGAAGGTCGCGCAGGGCGTGACCCTGGAGGTCCTCGGCCAGGACGGCCTGTCGTACGCGCCCGTCGACGCGCGCACGCTGGCCGAGCTGAACACGGCGATCGGCGGCTGGAACGGCGACGCCGACGACGTCGGCGTCGACTGGCGCACGGTCGGCGGGTACCTGGACCGGCTCGACCGGCAGGGCATCGCCGTCAACGCCGCCTACCTCGTCCCGCAGGGCACCGTGCGGATGCTCGCCGTCGGCTGGGAGGACCGTCCGGCGACCGCCGCCGAGCTCGGCCGCATGCGGCGCCTGGTCGCCGACGGGCTGGCGGAGGGGGCGGTGGGGATGTCGTCCGGGCTCACGTACACGCCCGGGGCGTACGCCGACGACGCCGAGCTGACCGCGCTGTGCCGGGTCGTGGCCCGGTACGGCGGCTACTACTGCCCGCACCACCGCTCGTACGGGGCGGGTGCGCTCCGCGCGTACGAGGAGGTGATCGCGCTCTGCCGCACGGCGGGCTGCGCGCTGCACCTGGCCCACGCCGTCATGAACTTCGGCGTGAACGAGGGGCGGGCCCCCGAGCTGCTGGCCCTCCTGGACGCCGCGCTCGCCGACGGCGCGGACCTCACGCTCGACACCTATCCCTACACCCCCGGCTGCACCACGCTCGTCGCGCTGCTGCCGGGCTGGGCGGGCGAGGGCGGGCCGGAGGCCGTGCTGGCGCGGCTGCGCGACGACGCCACCGCCGGGCGGATCCGGCACGCCCTGGAGGTGGAGGGCGCGGACGGCTGTCACGGCGTGCCCGTCGACTGGGACACGGTCGAGATCTCCGGGGTCATCGACCCCGTCCTCGCGCCGTACGTCGGCCGGACCGTCGCCCGGTGCGCCCGCGAGCGCGCCGAGGAGCCGTGGGCGACCGCCCGGCGGCTGCTGCTGGAGGACCGGCTGGGGTCGACGATCCTGTACCACGTGGGGAACGAGGAGAACGTCCGGGCGATCATGCGACACCGCGTGCACACGGGCGGCAGCGACGGCATCCTGCACGGCGCGAAGCCGCACCCCCGAGCTTTCGGCACGTTCCCGCACTACCTCGGCCGGTATGTGCGCGAGCTGGAGGTGCTGCCGCTGGAGGAGTGCGTGGCGCATCTCACGTCGCGGCCCGCGGCCCGGCTCCGGCTGCCGGACCGGGGTCTCGTACGCGAGGGACACGTCGCCGACCTGGTGCTCTTCGATCCCACGACCGTGGCCGCCGGTGCCACTTTCGAAGCCCCACGACGACTTCCGACCGGCATTCCTTATGTCCTGATTGCCGGGCGCTTTGTGATGGAAGACGGCCGCCGGACGGACGTGCTCGCGGGGCGCACGATCCGGCGCACTCCGGCGGGCTGAGCGGCGCGCCGCGGGGGCGTCCGGCGGCACGGGAAAGGGCGCGCACGCCGGTGGGCGTCCCCGTATGGTGGCCGTCATGCAGGTGATCCAGTCAACGAAACTCGCCAACGTCTGCTACGAAATCCGTGGCCCGGTGCTTGAGGAGGCCATGCGACTTGAGGCAGCAGGTCACCGCATCCTCAAGCTGAACACCGGCAACCCCGCGATCTTCGGGTTCGAGTGCCCGCCGGAGATCCTTGAGGACATGCTGCGCAACGTCGGCGACGCGCACGGCTACGGCGACGCCAAGGGTCTGCTGTCGGCCCGGCGCGCGGTGGTGCAGCACTACGAGACCAGGGGCATCGAGCTCTCCGTCGAGGACGTCTACCTCGGCAACGGCGTCTCCGAGCTGATCCAGATGTCGATGCAGGCGCTGCTCGACGACGGCGACGAGGTCCTCGTCCCGGCCCCGGACTACCCGCTGTGGACGGCGTCCGTCTCGCTCGCGGGCGGCACGGCCGTGCACTACCGCTGCGACGAGCAGGCGGACTGGATGCCGGACCTGGCCGACATCGAGCGCAAGGTCACCGACCGCACCAAGGCCATCGTCATCATCAACCCGAACAACCCCACGGGTGCGGTCTACGACGACGAGATGCTGCGCGGCCTGACGGAGATCGCCCGCCGCCACAACCTGATCGTCTGCTCCGACGAGATCTACGACAAGATCCTCTACGACGGCGTGACGCACACCCCGACCGCCGCCATCGCCCCCGACCTGCTGACGCTGACCTTCAACGGTCTGTCCAAGGCGTACCGCGTCGCCGGCTACCGCAGCGGCTGGATGGCGGTCTGCGGCCCGAAGGCGCACGCCGACAGCTACATCGAGGGCCTGACGATCCTGGCCAACATGCGGCTGTGCGCCAACATGCCCGCCCAGTACGCGGTGGCCACGGCCCTCGGCGGCCGGCAGACGATCAACGACCTGGTGCTGCCCGGCGGCCGGCTGCTGGAGCAGCGCGACGTGGCGCACGAGCTGCTCACGCAGATCCCGGGCGTGACGTGCGTGAAGCCCAAGGGTGCGCTGTACGCGTTCCCGCGGCTGGACCCGAAGGTCTACAAGATCAAGGACGACCGGCAGATGGTGCTGGACCTGCTCCGGGCCGAAAAAATCATGGTCGTGCACGGCACGGGCTTCAACTGGCCGGAGCCGGACCACTTCCGCCTGGTCACGCTGCCGAACGCCAAGGACCTCGCCGAGGCCGTGACCCGGATCGGCACCTTCCTGGACGGCTACGGGCAATAACTTTAGACGCTGTCTAAGTTAGGATGGCCTTCAGAGGTAACTCAGGAGGCCATCCATGTACGAACCGATCCGCACGAAGTCGGTCCACGCACACGGCCCTCACCGCTCGCGCCAGGAGGAGCTGGAGATCCGGCTCGCCGGGCACTTCATGGCGTTGCTGACCGTCACCGACGAGCTGCGCGCCCTGACGCCGTCGGCCGCGCTGGACGAGGCGGCGGCGCGGCTCGCCGGATGGGTGGAGCGGCTGCACGGCGGCAGGCCGCTGCGAGCGGTCCCGACCGCGCGGACCGCCGGCCCCGGCCACGTCGCGGCCCTGCACCAGCGCGCCCACACCCTGGCCGGACAGGCACTGGTCGTGGCGACGCAGCGGGGCGACGCGGCCGGCGCGACCCTGGCCGAGGAACGCCTGCACGCCCACGCGGCAGCGCTCGGCATCGCCGGTGCGGCCTGACGAACGCAGCCTCGCGACCCGGCCCGGGCGCGCTCCGCGGCCCACCCATTCCGCCATGAACACGGCGGAAAAGGTGGGCACTTGCGTTTTCGTGCACGCGTTCTCCCGTCGAGCACCCTTTCCAATGTGCTGACGGGAGAAGGACGTTGAGAAGATCACGCTTGGCCGCAGCCGCCCTCGCCCTTGCCGTTCCGGCCACCCTCGCGGCGGTGTCGCCCGCCGTCGCGGCACCCGGCGCGCCGCCCGAGCCCCAGGAGCTCACCTGGGTGGGGCGCAACCCCTCCGACGCGGTGCCGGAGGGCAGGACCGCCACCTACGACATCGACGTCACGAAGGGCACCATCACCTTCACGGGCTACCGCGAGGGACGGACAGCGGACGCCGCCGACGAAGCGGGCACGGCCGACGAGGCGTCACCGTTCCGGCCGACCACCAAGATGCGCACGCCGCCGGAGCCCTCGGACTGCACGCTCTACGCCCCCGTCCCGTACGAGTGGTACGGCTTCTACAGGTCGGGGCAGATCTGGAACGACGCCGGCTACGCGCACCGGACCAGGATGAACTCCGGTAAGTGGACCTGCCGGGCGACGTACTACGAGCAGCGCACCAACAACGGCCCCTACAGCACGCCCAAGCTGGCGCCCCACAGCGACGCGACGTTCAAGAGCGGGAGCGCGCGGGTGGAGATCGTACGGATCTTCTGATCCCCCGCGCGCACGCGTGACCGCCCGCGGACGCGCGCCGGCGCCCCGGCCCGGTCGGGCGGGGGCGCCGGCGTGCGGCAGCGGGATGCTCCGGGGCGTCAGCCCAGGCGCTGGACCAGTGCGCGGTACTCGTCCCACAGCTCCTTCGGCGTGTGGTCACCGAAGGTGTTGAGGTGCTCGGGCACCAGCGCCGCCTCCTCGCGCCACACCTCGGTGTCGACCTTGAGCAGGAAGTCCAGGTCCTCCTCGGGCAGGTCGAGCCCGTCGGTGTCGAGGGCGGCGCGGGTCGGCAGGATGCCGATCGGCGTCTCGACACCCTCGGCCTTGCCCTCCAGGCGCTCCACGATCCACTTCAGGACGCGGCTGTTCTCGCCGAAGCCGGGCCACACGAACTTGCCCGCGTCGTTCTTGCGGAACCAGTTCACGTAGTAGATCTTCGGGAGCTTCGTCTGGTCCTTGTCGGCGCCCACCTTGATCCAGTGCGCCATGTAGTCACCCATGTTGTAGCCGCAGAACGGCAGCATGGCGAACGGGTCGCGGCGCAGCTCGCCGACCTTGCCCTCGGCGGCGGCGGTCTTCTCGGAGGCGACGTTGGCACCGAGGAAGACGCCGTGCTGCCAGGTGAAGGACTCGGTGACCAGCGGAACGGCCGAGGCGCGGCGGCCGCCGAAGAGGATCGCCGAGATCGGCACGCCCTTGGGGTCCTCCCACTCGGGGGCGACGATCGGGCACTGCGAGGCGGGCACGGTGAAGCGGGCGTTGGGGTGGGCGGCCGGGGTGCCGGACGCGGGGGTCCAGTCGTTGCCCTTCCAGTCCGTCAGGTGCTCGGGGGACTTCTCCGTCATCCCCTCCCACCACACGTCGTTGTCGTCCGTCAGCGCGACGTTGGTGAAGACCGCGTTGCCCCACAGGGTCTTCATGGCGTTGGCGTTGGTGTGCTCGCCGGTGCCGGGGGCGACGCCGAAGAAGCCGGCCTCGGGGTTGATGGCGTAGAGGCGGCCGTCCTCGCCGAAGCGCATCCAGGCGATGTCGTCGCCGATGGTCTCCACCGTCCAGCCGGAGATCGTGGGCTCCAGCATGGCGAGGTTGGTCTTGCCGCAGGCGGAGGGGAAGGCGGCGGCCACGTACTTCGCCTCGCCCTGCGGCGGGGTGAGCTTGAGGATGAGCATGTGCTCGGCGAGCCAGCCCTCGTCGCGGGCCATCACGGAGGCGATGCGCAGGGCGTAGCACTTCTTGCCCAGCAGGGCGTTGCCGCCGTAGCCGGAGCCGTAGGACCAGATCTCGCGGTCCTCGGGGAAGTGCGAGATGTACTTGGTGGAGTTGCACGGCCAGGGGACGTCGGCCTCGCCCTCGGCGAGCGGGGCGCCGAGGGTGTGGACGGCCTTGACGAAGAAGCCGTCGGTGCCGAGCTCGTCGAGGACGGGCTGCCCCATGCGGGTCATGGTGCGCATCGAGACGGCGACGTAGGCGGAGTCGGTGATCTCGACGCCGATCGCGGAGAGCGAGGAGCCGAGCGGGCCCATGCAGAAGGGCACGACGTACATGGTGCGGCCGCGCATGGAGCCGCGGAAGATGCCGCCGTCGCCGTCCTTGCCGGCGAAGACCTCCCGCATCTCCGCGGGGTCCTTCCAGTGGTTGGTCGGGCCGGCGTCCTCTTCCTTGGCGGAGCAGATGAACGTGCGGTCCTCGACGCGTGCCACGTCGGTGGGGTCGGAGGCGGCGTAGTAGGAGTTGGGGCGCTTGACCGGGTCGAGCTTGCGGAAGGTCCCCTTGGCGACGAGCTCCTCGCACAGGCGCTCGTACTCGGCCTCGGAGCCGTCGCACCAGACCACCTGGTCCGGCTGGGTGAGGGCGGCAATCTCGTCGACCCAGGAGATCAGCTCCTGGTGGTTGGTGGGGGTGGTGGGAGCCGCACTGCTGCGCGCCACGATCGCTCCGTCCCGCCGGGACCCGCGGTCCCGGCGTCAGCTGTTGAGGGTGGAACGGACCAGTCCCATAGGGATGCCCATAGGTATGCCCTGCTTGGTCCGTCTCTGCACATGTATGCCCCTTGGGGGCTGCGACCCAGACGCTTCGTGACCGCTCATCCGGTGCCGCCCGCACTCATTTGATCATCCGACTCATCATCCGATCTGTCCAGGGGGCACCCCCGTGACCATCGCCACGCGGTACCAGCCCGTAACCTACGGTGGCGTAGGTAGCATGGCGCCATGACTCCCGCGCCCGACGCAGCGCGAATCGCGCCCTCCGCCTCCTCCCCGGCCGCGACCGCCGCACTCCCCGACGCCCCCGTCACCGAGGACCCGGGCTTCGTCAAGCCGCGGCTGCGCGGCTGGCTGCACGCCGGCATGTTCCCGGCGGTGCTCATCGCCGGCATCTTCCTCACGGCACTGGCCGACAGCACCCGCGGCAGAGTCGCCTGTGCGATCTACGTGCTCAGCGCCTGTCTGCTCTTCGGCATCAGCGCGCTGTACCACCGCGGCGACTGGAGCCCGCGCACCAACGCCGTGCTCCGCCGCCTCGACCACGCGAACATCTTCCTGATCATCGCGGGCACCTACACCCCGCTGACCATGCTGCTCGTGCCCGGCAGCAGGGGGCAGGTGCTGCTGTGGGCGGTCTGGGCGGCGGCCCTCGCCGGCATCGTCTTCCGCGTCTTCTGGGTCGGCGCCCCGCGCTGGCTCTACACCCCCTGCTACATCGCCATGGGCTGGGCCGCCGTCTTCTTCCTCCCGGACTTCCTGCAGAAGGGCGGCATCGCCGTCCTCGTCCTCGTGATCGTCGGCGGCCTGCTCTACTCCGCGGGCGGCGTGATCTACGGGATCAAGCGCCCCAACCCCTCACCTCGGTGGTTCGGGTTCCACGAGGTGTTCCACTCCCTCACGCTGGCCGCGTTCATCACCCACTACGTGGGCATCTCGCTCGTGGCCTATTCGCACGCCTGAGGACACGCCTGAGGAGCGGTGCACGCCGGGGAAGCGGAGAGCCCCCGGCGAGCGCCGTGCTCTTCCCGGCCGCGGCCGCGAGGCCGCGGCCACCCGCCACGCCAGCGAGCCCACGCCCGCCAGCACCACGGTGAGCACGGCCAGCTCCCCCGCCAGCACGTACCCGCCGACGCACAGCCCCGCCACCAGCACGGCGAGGACATTGAGTGCGGCAATCATGACTACCTCCGATCGTTCACTGACCGGTCCCTGCCCCGCACACAGCGTCACACACCCCACTGACAATCAGCGGGTCATCAAGATCCCCAGGCGGCCACAGGCGCGGGCCGATGACCGAGAATGCTGTGCATGGCCCCCGCACAGACCTCCCCCGCCGCGCAGCCCGGCCCCCGCCTGGGCCTGCGCGAGCGGAAGAAGATCCAGACCCGTCGGGCGATCCGCAGCGCCGCCTACCGCCTCTTCGCGGAGCACGGCTACGACGCCACGTCCGTCGACCGGATCGCCGAGGCCGCGGACGTCTCCCCCAGCACCGTCTTCCGCTACTTCCCCACCAAAGAGGACATCGTGCTCACCGACGAGTACGACCCCGCGATGGAGGCGTCGATCCGCGCCCGCCCCGCCGACGAGCCGGTGCCGGAGGCCATCCGGCAGGGCGTCCTGGACGCCATGCGCCACATCCTGCGCACCGACGACGCCGAACTCCGGCAGCGCGCCCGGCTCGTCCACGACGTGCCCGCGCTGCGCGGCCGCTCGGCGGAGGGCATGGCCCAGTCCACCCGCTCGCTGAGCACCGTCCTCGCCGAGCGCACCGGCCGCTCGCCGGACGACCTGGAACTGCGGGTGGCGGTCGCCGCCGTCCTCGCGGCGATGCTGGAGGCGATGATGGTCTGGGTCGACCAGGGCCAGGGCGAGGAGCTGCTGCCCCTCCTCGACCGCACCCTGGGCGTCCTGACCCGCGGCCTCACCCTCTGAACCCTCTGAACCCGCCGGACCCGCTGAGCGCCCGCTGGACCCTCTGAACCCGCCGGCCCCGCTGAGCGGCCGCTACACCCGCCGGACCTGCTGCATCCGCCGGACCTGCTGTACCCCCCTGAGCGCCCGCTGAGCGCCCGCCCGGCGCCCCGCGCCCCGCCGGGCGGACCACGGCGCCCCGGGCCTTCGGTCCGCGTCCCGGCCTCAGTCCGCGAGCCGGGCGGCCAGGGCCCGCGGGTCGTCAACCGGCGCCGCGCAGGTGAAGTTCCGGCACACGTAGGCGGCCGGCCGGCCGTCGACCAGGCCGCGGCCGCGCAGCAGCGCCACCTCCCCGGAGTCCGGCTCGCCGACCGCGACGACCAGCCCGGGGGCCGTGGACAGCAGGGCGGTCTGGTGCAGCTGACCGGTGACGGGGTGGTCGGCCGGGCCGACGACCGCGACCTCGCGCGGCCCGTCGAGCAGGGCCTCCGTCACCGCCAGCCCCCAGCTGATGAAGCGCGGCGCCTTCGGCCCGAGCGTCCGCACGACGCCCAGCGCCTTCTCCGCCGCCTCCCGGTGCGCGGTGCTGCCCGTGTAGGCGGCGTACGTCAGCAGGGCGCCGGCCGCCGCGGTCCAGCCGGAGGGCGTGGCGTTGTCGGTGGGGTCCTGGGGGCGGCGGATGAGGATCTCGGCGTCGTCGGCGGTGTCGAAGAGCGCTCCGTCGACGTCCGTGAAGTGGACCAGCACGGTGTCCAGGAGCAGGCCCGCGAAGTCCACCCACACGCCCTCGCCGCTGACCGCGGCCAGCGCGAGGAAGCCCTCGGCGACGTCCGCGTAGTCCTCCAGGACGCCCGCGTGGTCGCCGGCGACGCCGTCGAGCGAGGTGCGGTACAGCCGCGCGTGCCAGTCCATGTGGGTCCGCACGAGCAGGTCGGCGGCGTCCGTGGCGGCCTGGACGAGGTCGGGGCGGTCGAAGTAGGCGCCGGTCTCGGCGAGGGCCGCGATGGCCAGCCCGTTCCAGGCGGCGACGACCTTGTCGTCCCGGCCGGGGCGCGGCCGCTGCTCGCGCGCCGCCAGCAGCCGGGCGCGCACCGACTCGATCTTCCCGGCGTCCCAGAGCCGGTCGGTGTCGGGCAGCTGCAGGACGGACGCGCCCTCCTCGAACGTGCCCTCCTCGGTCACCCCGAAGTGCACCGCCGCGACCGCCGCGTCCGCCTCGCCCAGCACCTCCCGCAGCTGCTGCGGCGTCCACACGTAGTACGCGCCCTCGACGTGCCGCCCGCTCCCGTCGTCACTGTCGGCGTCCAGCGCCGAGGCGAAGCCGCCCTGCGCGGTGCGCAGCTCGCGGACCATGAAGTCCGCCGTCTCCAGCGCCACCCGGCGGGCGAGCTCCGAGCCCGTGGCCCGCCACAGGTGGGCGTAGACCCGGCACAGCAGGGCGTTGTCGTAGAGCATCTTCTCGAAGTGCGGCACCACCCACCCGGCGTCCACCGAGTAGCGGGCGAACCCGCCGCCGAGCTGGTCGTAGATCCCGCCGCGGGCCATCGCCTCGCAGGTGGCCGCCGCCATCTCCAGGGCCGCCTCCGAGCCCGTGCGCACGTGGTGGCGCAGCAGGAACTCCAGCGTCATGGAGGGCGGGAACTTGGGTGCGCCGCCGAAGCCGCCGCGCACGCCGTCGAACTCGCGGGTCAGGCCCAGCAGCGCGGAGTGCAGCTCCTCGGCCGCGGGCGGGCGGGTGGTGTCCACGGCCAGCGTCCGCTCCGAGAGGTCCCGGACGATCCGGCGGGCGACCTGGCCCACCTCGTCCCGCCGGTCGCGCCACGCGGCCTGGACACCCTCCAGGACCTGCTGGAAGCCGGGCATGCCGTGCCGGGGCTCGGGCGGGAAGTAGGTGCCGAAGTAGAAGGGCTCGGCGTCGGGCGTGAGGAAGACCGTCATCGGCCAGCCGCCCTGGCCCGTGGCGGCCTGGACGGCCTCCATGTACACCGCGTCGACGTCGGGCCGCTCCTCGCGGTCGACCTTGACGGCGACGAAGTGCTCGTTGAGGTAGGCGGCGGTCGGCTCGTCCTCGAACGACTCGTGGGCCATGACGTGGCACCAGTGACAGCTCGAATACCCCACGCTCAGGAGCACGGGGACGTCCCGTCGGCGGGCCTCGGCGAAGGCCCCTGGGGCCCAGGGCCACCAGTCGACGGGATTGTCCGCGTGCTGGAGGAGGTAGGGGGACGTCTCGTGCGCCAGACGGTTCGGCATGGGCCCATCCTTCCCCAAGGGAAGGGGAAGACGGGCCCCTGACCCGCCCGGCGGTCCCGGGCGGCGTCCGCGGCCTGGACGGTGCCGTTACCGATCTAGACGGTGCTGTTGCCGATCTTGCCGACCGGGCCCTCGCCGGAGGCGCCCGGCTCGGGGGCCTCCTCGAAGTTCACCCGCTTCATGTGCTTGTTCATGCTCTTCATCAGCAGCCAGACGGCTCCTCCGATGACGGCGAAGACGATGAAACCGAGCACGCCAGGAGTGACCTTGTTCTGGTCGAGGTCCTTGGCGAGCGTCACCACGTGGGTGGCGGCGAGGGAAGTGGTCGCGCTCATCATGGGGTCAATTGTTGCGGATGCCCGCGAAGAGGTCGTCCTCGGGGAGGGAAGTGTCGACGAGGGACTTCGCCAGCTCGTACTCCTCGGTCGGCCAGACCTCGCGCTGGAGGTCCAGCGGCACCCGGAACCAGCCGCCGTCGGGGTCGATCTGGGTGGCGTGGGCGATCAGCGCCTTGTCGCGGATCTCGAAGAAGTCGCCGCAGGGCACGTACGTGGTCAGGGTCCGCTCGCGGCCCATCGTGTGCCACCGCTCCAGCCACTCGCCGTACGGGGACTCCATGCCGCGCTCCAGCAGGGCGTCGTGCAGGGCCTGGGTGCGGGGGCGGTTGAAGCCCTGGTTGTAGTAGAGCTTCAGCGGCTGCCAGGGCTCGCCGGCCTCGGGGTAGCGCTCGGGGTCGCCCGCGGCCTCGAAGGCCACCATCGAGATCTTGTGGGTCATGATGTGGTCGGGGTGCGGGTAGCCGCCGTTCTCGTCGTACGTGGTGATCACGTGCGGGCGGAACTCGCGGATCAGCTTGACCAGCGCGCCGGCGGCCTCGTCGACGTCCTGGAGGGCGAAGCAGCCCTCGGGCAGCGGGGGCAGCGGGTCGCCCTCGGGCAGGCCCGAGTCGACGAAGCCCAGCCACTCCTGCTGGACGCCGAGGATGTCGCGGGCCTCGGCCATCTCCTTGGCGCGGACCTCGTGGATGTGCTCCTCGATGTAGGGGTCGCCCTGGAGCTTGGGGTTGAGGATGGAGCCGCGCTCACCACCCGTGCAGGTGGCGACCAGCACGTCCACCCCCTCGGACACGTACTTGGCCATCGTGGCCGCGCCCTTGCTCGACTCGTCGTCGGGGTGGGCGTGAACGGCCATCAGTCGCAGCTGCTCAGTCAAGGCTCGATCCTCAGTCACTTGTCGCGGGAGACGCCTCCTATAGTGACCGAAACGGGCGCCGTTTCATTCCGCGTCCGCCGAACGAGGACCGGGAGGAACGATCATGGCTGCGGAGCGCGAAGCCGCCGTGCCCGAGGGCCGTTACGGCCGCTCGGCGGACGAACGCGCCGACCGCAAGCTCAAGATCGTCGGCGGGGTGCTGCTCGCCGCGCTGCTGGGGTTCGTCGGCTGGGCGGGTGTGCACTACGTCACGAAGTCGGACGTGAGCGGCCAGCTCGTGCGGTCCAAGACGGTCTCGGACGACACCGTGCAGGCGGTGCTGGAGATCCGCAAGGAGAAGGACGCCACCGGCGTGTGCACGCTGCGCTCGCTCGGCGAGGACGGCGGCGAGGTGGCCCGCAAGGACGTCACCCTCGACCGTCGCGAGGATCACTTCACCCAGCTGGTCACCTTCCGTACCATCGGACGCGCCACCGCCACGGAGCTCGAAGGCTGCCGCACCACCTCCCGCGGCTGATCCACAGGAGCCCCGCGTTCCGGCATGCGCCGCAGCACGCCGTTCTACGTCTCACACCACACTGCGCTGACCTGCAATGACGTGATTCTTGCGCGGTTTCTCCCCTTTACTTCTTCCCCCTTAACGGACGTAATTGTTAGGCTCGTGGTTTCGCCCCGCTTTGAAGGTGCACCCTTCTGAGTAGGGCGTTCATTTGTTATCGCGATGTACCCCAAGCATTCCCCAGTACCGACGAGGAGCACCTGTGACCCAGACCAGCGACAACGTCACCTGGCTGACTCAGGAGGCGTACGACCAGCTCAAGGCCGAGCTGGAGTACCTGTCTGGTCCCGCTCGCACCGAGATCGCCGCAAAGATCGCGGCGGCCCGCGAGGAAGGTGACCTGCGAGAGAACGGCGGTTACCACGCGGCCAAGGAGGAGCAGGGCAAGCAGGAGCTCCGCGTCCGTCAGCTCACGCAGCTGCTGGAGGCCGCCAAGGTCGGCGAGGCCCCGGCGGCCGACGGCGTGGTGGCCCCGGGCATGGTCGTCACCATCGCCTTCGACGGCGACCCGGACGACACGCTCGACTTCCTGCTCGCCTCGCGCGAGTACGCCAGCTCGGACATCGAGACGTACTCGCCCCAGTCCCCCCTGGGCAGCGGCGTCAACGGCAAGAAGATCGGCGAGGACGCCGAGTACGAGCTGCCCAACGGCAAGAAGGCCATGGTCCGCATCCTGGAGGCCAAGCCCTACCAGGGCTGAGCCCCGCGCCGGACGCTTCGCCGGAGAGCCCCGGACCCGATGGGTCCGGGGCTCTCCCGCGTCATGCCGTGGCCGAGCGGTACTTCCGCACCGCCAGCCCCCGGAAGGTCGCGACGATCACCACGGACCAGATCAGCGACGCCCACACCGGGTGCTGCATCGGCCACGCCGACGGCACCGGATAGCCCGGCGGCAGGTTGCCGAACAGCTCGCGCGCCGCCTGCACCGTGGCGCTGAAGGGGTTCCACTCCGCGATCGTGCGCAGCACCGTGGGCATGTTGTCGGCGGGGACGAAGGCGTTGGAGATGAAGGTGAGCGGGAAGAGCCAGATCAGGCCGCCCGAGGTCGCCGCCTCCGGGGTGCGCACGGACAGCCCGATCAGGGCGCCGATCCAGGAGAAGGCGTAGCCGAGCAGGAGCAGCAGGGCGAAGCCGGCCAGTGCCTTGAGCACGCCCTCGTGGATCCGCCAGCCGACGATCACGGCGACGATCGCCAGCACCACGAGCGTGAGGGCGGTCTGCACCAGGTCCGCGAGCGTACGGCCGGTGAGCACGGCCCCGCGCGCCATGGGCAGCGAGCGGAAGCGGTCGATGAGGCCCTTGTGCATGTCGTCCGCGATGCCGGCCCCCGCGCCGGCGGTGGCGAAGGTGACGGTCTGGGCGAAGATGCCCGCCATCAGGAACTCGCGGTACAGGCTCGGGTCCGTGCTGCCGCCGACGGCGATCGATCCGCCGAAGACGTAGCTGAACAGCACCACGAACATGATCGGCTGGACGAGGCCGAAGACAACCACCTCGGGTATCCGGGCCATGCGGATAAGGTTCCTCTGGGCAACGACCAGGGAGTCGCGCACGGACTGCACGGCTCCGCCACGCGCCGTGGGAACCGGCCGCCGGGAGAGGGTGTCGGCTGCCGCGCTCATGACGTGGCCCCTTCCTGCTCGCCGTTGCCGTCGGCGGCCTCGGCGACGTGCCCGGTGAGCGAGATGAAGACGTCGTCGAGGGTCGGGCGGCGCAGCCCGATGTCGTCGATCTCGATGCCGCGCGTGTCGAGTTCGCGGATGACCTCGGCGAGCAGCTTGGCGCCGCCGGAGACCGGGACGATGACCTTGCGGGTGTGCTGCTCGACGGTGGCCTCGCCCTTGCCGAAGGCGCGCATGACGTCGAGGGCGGAGGCGATGTGCTCGCGCTCGTGCACGACGAGCTCGACGCGCTCGCCGCCCGTGCGCGCCTTGAGCTGGTCGGAGGTGCCGCGGGCGATGACCCTGCCGTGGTCGATCACGCAGATGTCGTGCGCGAGATGGTCGGCCTCCTCCAAGTACTGGGTGGTGAGCAGCAGCGTCGTGCCGCCGGCGACGAGTTCCTGGATGACCTCCCACAGCTGCTGCCGGTTGCGCGGGTCGAGGCCCGTGGTGGGCTCGTCCATGAACATCACGGGCGGGCTGACGACCAGGGCGGCGGCGAGGTCGAGGCGGCGGCGCATGCCGCCGGAGTACGTCTTCGCCGGGCGGTCGGCGGCGTCGGCGAGGTTGAAGCGCTCCAGCAGCTCCCCCGCCCGGGCCTTGGCATCGCGCGCGCTCATCTGGTAGAGCTGCCCGACCATCCGCAGATTCTCACGGCCCGTCAGATATTCGTCGACCGCCGCGAATTGTCCGGACAGTCCGATGGAGTGGCGGACCTCGTTGGGTTTCTTCAGTACGTCGATACCGGCGACCAGGGCCCTGCCGCGGTCGGGCTTGATGAGGGTGGTGAGCACGCGCACGGCGGTGGTCTTGCCCGCGCCGTTGGGGCCGAGAAGGCCCAGGACGGTTCCTTCCGGGACGTCGAGATCAACGCCGTCCAGAGCCGTGACGTCGCCGAAGGTCTTGACCAGGCCCTCGGCGTATATCGCGCCTGGCATGGAGGTTCTCCCCGCTAAAGGTGACGTAATGGATGATTTTACGTTCCCGGGGGCCGTTCCGCCCTCTGAATGAATGCCACCGGAAAAACCCGCCGCGAAGTCTGCCCTCAAGCACGGAACCGGATATCCGCGCGACGGCGCATGGTGCGGCCGTTCGGCTGCCCGCGGAATTCCCCGGAAACCCATGGATTTCAGGACATCACCGCGTAGCCCGCCGCGCGCAGCGCCGCCCCCACCGCCGCGCAGTGCTCGGGACCGGCCGTCTCCAGGTGCAGCTCGACCTCCGCCTCCGTCAGGCCGAGCCGCGGATCGGTGCGCACGTGGCCGATGTCGATGACGTTGGCGCCGGCCGAGGAGAGCACGTCGAGCAGCGCCGCCAGCGCACCCGGACGGTCCGTCAGCAGCAGCCGCAGCGACAGGTACCGGCCCGCCGCCGCCATGCCGTGCCGCAGCACGCGCTGCAGCAGCAGCGGATCGACGTTGCCGCCGGACAGCACGGCCACGACCGGACCCGTGAACGCCCCGGGCTCCGCCAGCAGCGCCGCCACCGGAGCCGCCCCGGCCGGCTCCACCACCAGCTTCGCCCGCTCCAGGCACAGCAGCAGCGCGGCGGCCAGCTCGTCCTCGGAGACGGTGCGGACGTCGTCGACGAGGTCCCGGATGATCCGGAACGGCACCGCCCCCGGCCGCCCCACCCTGATGCCGTCGGCCATGGTCACCGGCTGCGCGAGCGGGACCGGGTGCCCGGCGGCCAGCGACGGCGGGTACGCGGCCGCCCCGGCCGCCTGCACGCCCACGACGCGCACGTCGGGCCGCAGCGCCTTCACCGCCACCGCGATGCCGGCCAGCAGCCCGCCCCCGCCGAGCCCCGCCACGACGGTGGCCACCTCGGGGCACTGCTCCAGGATCTCCAGCCCCACCGTGCCCTGCCCGGCGACGACGTCCCGGTGGTCGAAGGGATGGACGAAGACGGCGCCGGTCTCGTGCGCGTACTCCTGCGCGCCGCGCACCGCCTCGTCCACGACCTGCCCGTACGTGCGGACGTCGGCGCCGTAGCCGCGGGTGGCGGCCACCTTCGGCAGGGGCGCGTCCTGCGGCATGAACACCGTGGCCCGCACCCCGAGCAGCGCGGCCGCCAGGGCCACCCCCTGCGCGTGGTTGCCGGAGCTCGCCGCGACGACGCCCGCCGCCCGCTCGCGCTCCGAGAGGCCGGCGATCCGCACGTAGGCGCCGCGCAGCTTGAAGGATCCCGTCCGCTGGAGGTTCTCGCATTTGAGGCGGACCGGGGCACCGACCAGCGCGGAGAGACGACGGCTGCTCTCCAGCGCCGTCGTCAGGGTCACCCCGGCCAGTGTCCGCCGCGCGCGGCGCACATCGGCGAGGGAAACCGGACGTGCGGCCATGGGGCCAGTATCCCGCGCAACCCCGCTCACCTGCACGGATACGGCGTTCCGCTTACGCCCGATACATGCATACCGACCGGTTTGCGAAGCCCCGGCACGAGCGGGCGACGGGGCGCGTACTCTGTCCCCCATTCTGAGCAGTTCCCAGCGTTCTGAGCAGTTCCCCGTCCGTTCCCTGCCCGCCGTACGAAGTGAGCCCCAGGCCATGCCCACCCCTCAGGACATGACGACCGACCTCGCCCCCGGTGTCCTCGACGCCCTCCAGCACCAGGTGGCCGTCTTCGCCCGCCGCGCCGAGCAGACCCGGCTCGGCGGCGTCGGCCGGGTCCACAACTCCATGGACCGCGCCGCCTACCTGCTGCTCAACCGTCTCGACCAGGAAGGCCCGATGGGCGTCAAGGCGCTCGCCGCGGGCATGGGGATCGACTCCTCGACCGTCACCCGCCAGGTGGCGCCGCTGGTCGACACCGGCCTGGTCAAGCGCACCTCGCACCCGGAGGACGGCCGCGCCGTCGTCCTGCAGCTCTCGCCGCGCGGCAAGGCCCGCCTGGAGGAGGTGCGCGCCTCCCGGCGCGAGCTGATGCAGCTGGTCACGGAGGGCTGGACGGAGGACGAGCGCACGTCCTTCTGCACCCTGCTCACCCGCTTCAACGGCGCGCTGGCCGACATCCACTTCACGCAGCCGGCGCAGGTACCGCCGGCGTCCTGAGCACGCGGGACGGCACCCGTGCCACCCCTCGACGCGCCGACGGGCCGGTGCGGGCCTCGTCGGCCCGCCCGGCCCGTCCGGGTCTGTGGTGTGCCGGGGCGGCTGCCCCGGAGCGTGGCTCAGCAGCCGGCCCGGCGCCCGTTCGCGCGCGCATCCGGCCCCATGCCCGGCCGGGCCCCGGCCGAACGAACGGCCGGGCCGGGCGTCCGGGCGAGCGCGCGGCGGCCGAACTCCTCGGCACGGCCCGCCGAACGGCTGGCCCAGCGCCTGGGCTCGGGCGAGCGCGCGGCGGCCGAGCTCCTCGGCCGACGGCCGGGCGAGCGGCTAGCCCAGCGCCTGGGCGAGGTCGGCGACCAGGTCGTCCGCCGACTCGATGCCCACCGACGCGCGCACCAGGTCCGCCGGGACCTCCAGCGCGGAACCCGCCACCGAGGCGTGCGTCATGCGGCCCGGGTGCTCGATCAGCGACTCCACGCCGCCCAGCGACTCACCGAGGGTGAACAGCTTCGCGCGGTTGCAGACCTCGACCGCCGCCTCCTCGCCGCCCGCGACGCGGAAGGACACCATGCCGCCGAAGGCGCGCATCTGCTTGGCCGCGACCTCGTGCAGCGGGTGCTCGGGCAGACCCGGGTAGTAGATCTGCGTGACCTTCGGGTGCGCCTGCAGCATCTCCACCACGCGCTCGGCGTTCGCGGTGTGGCGGTCCATGCGCACCGCGAGGGTCTTGATGCCCCGCAGCGTCAGCCAGGAGTCGAAGGGGCCGGCGACGGCGCCCATGGCGTTCTGGTGGAAGGCCAGTTCCTCGCCCAGGCCGGCGTCGGAGGTGATCAGGGCGCCGCCGACGACGTCGGAGTGGCCGCCCATGTACTTGGTGGTGGAGTGGACGACCACGTCGGCCCCCAGGGCCAGCGGCTGCTGGAGGTAGGGGCTGGCGAAGGTGTTGTCCACGACGAGCTTGGCGCCGGCCTCGTGCGCGACGGCCGCGACCGCCGCGATGTCGGTGATGCCGAGCAGCGGGTTGGAGGGCGTCTCGACCCAGACGGCCTTGGTCTGCGGCCGGATGGCGGCACGGACCGCGTCGACGTCGGAGGTGTCGGCGACCGACCACTCCACGCCCCAGCGGCCGACGACCTTGGCGAACAGGCGGAACGTGCCGCCGTAGGCGTCGTTCGGGATCACCACGTGGTCGCCGGGCGCCAGCAGCGTGCGCAGCAGGCAGTCCTCGGCCGCCAGGCCGGAGGCGAAGGCCAGACCGCGGACGCCGCCCTCAAGGGCCGCCAGGTTCTCTTCCAGGGCGGTACGGGTGGGATTGGCGCTGCGGCTGTACTCGTAGCCGCCGCGCAGGCCGCCGACGCCGTCCTGCTTGTAGGTGGAGACTTGGTAGATGGGCGGCACGACGGCCCCGGTCAGCGGGTCCGCCTCCTGCCCGGCATGGATCGCGAGGGTCTCGAAGCTGTGCTGGTCGCTCATTCATCCGAGAGTAGTGCCCGTTCGCCCGAACACTCCTGTTCACTTGTAACCGGCGGATGAACGATCCGCAGGTTTGCCGCGTTGTACCGTCGTCCACCTTCGTTTCTCTCGCTTTCCGGGACGCCTCATGGAGTTTCTGTTCATCCTGCTCGCCCTCGTCGTGATCTGCGGCGTCGTGGCGGTGCCCGCGCTGCGCCGGCGCCGCGCCGAGCAGGACGCCGTGCGCGGGGCCGGGGCGGCCGTCGATCCGGTGGGCGCCTTCGGTTTCGTCCCGCCCGGACAGTTGGACGTACGGCTCCCCGGCCCGGACCCGGAGCTGCTGGCGGCCGTCGAGGAGGCGCGCCGCACCCAGGACTGGAAGCCGGCCTCCGAGCTGCTGGCCCGGACGTCGGCCACCGAGGCGGCGGAGCTGCGCTGGCAGCGCGTGCAGACGCTGGCCGGGGCGGCCGCCCAGGAGCTGGCGGAGGCGCCGGGCACGGGCGGGATGTGGCTGCGGCACTGGCGCGTGGTCGCGCCCAAGGACGCGGGCGGCGCGGCGGTGCAGGCCGAGTTCCTGGTCCAGCAGGCGCTGCGCGACCCGTCGTCGCAGGACTTCCGGATGATCCTGGAGGAGGCCCGCACGGTCTGCGCCGAGGCGGCCCTGCTGGCGCCGGGCGACCCGGTGCCGTACATCGTCGAGCTGGGCGTGGCCCGGGGCCTGGGTGCGAGCGAGGCGGAGTTCCAGTCGGTCTGGGAGACGGTGGTCTCCCGGGCGCCGCAGCACATGGGCGCGCACCTGGCGGCGCTGCGGTACTGGAGCGCGAAGTGGCACGGCTCGCGGGAGCAGGCGGACGCCTTCGCGCAGCGCGCGGCGGCTTCGGCCGCGCAGGGCAGCCTGCTGCCCGCGCTGCCGCTGTTCGCGGTCCACGACCACCTGCCGGACGTGCAGCTGGTGCGCAGCCTGTTCCAGAGCGCGGTGATCCGCCAGGCGATCGAGGGCGCACAGTTCGCGGTGGCGAACGCGCCGGAGGACCACCCCGTGCTGCCGCACGTGCGGCATCTGCTGGTCTGGTTCCTGGTGCGCGCCGACCGCCACGGCGAGGCCCTGGAGCAGCTGCGCAAGGTGGACGGTCACATCGGCGCGGTGCCGTGGACGTACGAGGCCGACCCGGTGGCGGCGTACACGGCGTACCGCGCGATGGCGGTCGCGGGCTGGGAGTCGGGCCGGAATTCCGCGTAGGGGATGACCGTTGGAGGGAGCATGATGCTGTTCGGACGACGCGAAACCGGCCTGCCCACCGCCGAGGAGGCCCTCAGGGGCCGCCCGGAGCCGGAGTTCCCCCTCCAGGAACGCCACACGGTCCTGGGCACCCCCCTGGCCGCCCCCTACCCGCAGGGCCTGGCGGTCGCCGACTTCGGCCTGGGCTGTTTCTGGGGCGCGGAGCGCATCTTCTGGCAGGCGGAGGGCGTGTGGACGACGCTGGTCGGCTACCAGGGCGGCCACACCCCGAACCCGACGTACGACGAGGTCTGCAGCGGCCTGACGGGCCACACGGAAGCGGTCCGGGTGGTCTACGACCCGGCCCGGATCCCGTACGCGTCCCTGCTGAAGCTCTTCTGGGAGTCCCACGACCCCACCCAGGGCTTCCGCCAGGGCAACGACCGCGGCACCCAGTACCGCTCGGCGGTCTACACCCACTCCCCCGAGGACCAGTCCGCGGCCGAGTCCTCCCGCGACCGCTACCAGCCGGTCCTCACCACGGCGGGCCACGCCCCCATCACCACGGAGATCCTCCCGGCGGGGCCGTTCTATTACGCGGAGCCGCATCACCAGCAGTACTTGGCGAAGAACCCGGCTGGGTACTGCGGGATCGGGGGGACGGGGGTCAAGCTGGGTGACCCGTCGGAGGAGGGCTGGGGCGGGGCGTGCCCTACGGGGATCGCGCCTGCGCCGGACGGCGGCTAAGAGCTCATAACAGGATCTTGGTGAGCGTTGCTGGTCTGGCGTGACTCGTACGACGATTCAGCCGTTCGTGAGAGTGTGAGTATCAGGCCGTGGATCGTGGACGATGACTTGTGGGCGATGGTCGAGCCGGTTCTGCCTCCGTGGCCGGAGCGTTCGCCGGGCCCTCGTCCGGTGGATGACCGGCGGTGTCTGCAGGGCATCCTCTACGTGCTGCACTGCAACATCACCTGGCAGCAGCTCCCACTGGGGCTGGGCTTCGGCTCCGGCCAGGCCTGCTGGCGCCGCCTCGGCCGCTGGCACGAGGCCGGCGTCTTCGACACACTGCACCGCCTGCTGCTGGCCGAGTTGAACGCGGCCGGAGAACTGGACTGGTCGCGCGTCTGCGTGGACGCCTCCCACGTGCGGGCGAAAAAGGGGGCGAGGCGACGGGCCCCTCGCCGGTCGACCGCCGCAAGACCGGCAGCAAACATCACCTGATCTGTGACGGCAACGGCACCCCGTTCAGGGTGATCACCACCGCAGCCAACGTCAACGACGTCACCCGGACCCTCGCACTCGTCGACGGCATACCGCCGGTCGCCGGCCGTCCCGGCCGTCCCCGCAAGCGCCCCGAATCGCTACTCGGAGACAAGGGCTACGACAGCAATCCGAACCGTCGTGAACTGCGGAAACGCGGCATCCTGCCGGTCATCTCCCGCAAAGGCTCACCCGACATCCACGGCCTGGGCAAGCTCCGCTACGTCGTCGAGCAGACCTTCGCCCTCCTCCACCAGTTCAAGCGTCTCAGCATCCGATGGGAACGACGCCTCGACTTGCACGACGCCCTTGCCTCACTCGCGTGCGGACTCATCTGCTGGCGACGCCTGAAGAACCGCAGACCATGATCCTGTTACGAGCTCTAAGCACTTTGTTGACCTGACCATTGAGTCACTCGACGCTGGGAAGGCTAGCCATCCGGCGGGCCGTTGAGGATCTATGCCATGAGCGCTATCCAGGTGCCACTGAGCCTAGGGAGTATGCATGCGGTGGAACAACATGATCTACTTCTCCCGGCGTAGACTGGATGCCTTCTTTCCGGCACGCCCCCCACGCCGCATGCCAGCGGTAAGCGCAGAAGTGGACTTACAGGTCGCATCGGTGGCATTATCCCCCGCTCCGCCACGGAATCCGACCGAATCCGAACTCCATAGGCTCCGGAAAGTACGACGGCAGCTTGAGCGTGAAGCAGCACATTTCTACGCTCCCGAGCTAGCGACTGGCGAATGGATCTTCTTCGACATAGAGATGGGCTGGAGCACATCCCACGAGGACAGCGCCCTCCCCGACCTCGACGATGTGGTGCTCTTCTTCGGCTCTTTGCGGAGAGAGCGAAGTCCGGATGGAATACCTGTCGATCTGATGTTGTGCGGTTCTACGGAACATCTACTCAAGAAGACTGCGACGGCAGGCAGGATGGGGTCAGGCACCGAATGGCTACATGACCTGATCCTTAAGATCAATAATGCCGATGCACACGGACACACAGACATCCCCGAAGCACTGACCGCGGAAGCCTTGGCAGCGCCACGGATCAACCGCCCTGATCAAGTAGCCCGATGGGTTTTTAACGTTATTGAAGGCCACCACGCACCAAAGCATCGGGCACGGGCACAGGGGCTAGCTCGGGTAGATCTCCACATTCCCGAGTCGCGAATCCTCCCACGGCTCATCGTGGCAACCCCCTTGTACGTCCAGGACACCTCGCAGATTCGGTGGCTCACACGCCTGCGACTTCACCATGACCTGCACCGCCGCCATCGCCGGTCCATCTGGCAGTGGCAGCCTGATCAACCACCACGCGACCGCGGCAGGTACTACTACCCACCCGAGCGCACTCAAGCCTCAGAGTGACGTTCCCGCTCGGGCCGAATCTCAACGGGGCAGGTAGCAGCACTAGCTTGGCTAGGGTGGGGCCAAGATCATCGAGGGGATCACGCCGACCCGAACGCAACTAAGCACAACACCCTGGAAGCTGGCCCCGCGAAACACTCGCCAAGCCTCCAGCCGTTGCGGCTATGACCCAGTCCGCCCGCGGCGGCTCCAGATGCGAACGAAGCCTGACAGTAGGAGAATTGAAAAAGGCCACGTGTGCGTCGGCCATAAAACATATTCGCTAACTATAAATGCACGGGAGGTGTGATTCAATGAGCAGCTTCGGCGATCGACTTACAACTCTCGCCTATCAGGCCGACATCAAGGTAGCCGAGGTCGACCCCGCACACGCCGAGGTTAACTTCACCTTTTCCGGCAACGAAAAAGAAACACATCAGAGAGTCTGGATTACCCCATTCAATGAAGGTCAATACTGGGAGTTTTCATGCCTGGCCGCCATAAAAGAAAATGACCCTGGGGATTTTCCTAAAGCCTTGCTAGTCTACGCGCTCCGCGAGAACGCCAGAAAGCCTCTCGGGTTCTGGTGCATCAAGAAGTTTTCGAACGGAAACAACGTTCTGGACTACATGCAGAACATGAGGAGTGCACTACTAACTCCTGACGCATTTCGAGATACATGCAGGACCGTCGCTCGCGAGGTGGACAAATTCGAGAGAGAATACATGTACACCTAGAGGTCTCATCCCAGGTAGGGGTGTTCCCGGCGCTCCAGGAAGTGCCGGATCCTGAGTTCCTGGGTGTGGTGCATCGGGAGCTCGGTGATCTCGTCGGGATGGATGAATCGCAGCTCCGTGGATTCGTCGGAGATCGCAAGCTCCCCGCCCGTCACGTGTGCGGTGAAGCAGACGTTGAACTGTCGCCGTACCTCCCCGTCCGAGTAGGCGATCACGTGGCGCGGGTCGGTGCAGGTGCCGACCAGTCCCGTGATCTCGACGTCCAGGCCGGTCTCCTCCTTGACCTCGCGCACGGCCGTGCCGGGGAGGGAATCGGTCATCTCCATGCCACCGCCGGGCAGGGCCCAGAGATCGTTGTCGCGCCGCCGCTGCAGCAGGATGCGGCCTTGTTCGTCGGTCACGACAGCGGACGCGGCGACGACCATGCTGTTGGGCTCGGGGGCTTCCGGGTCGTCGTAGTACTCGGTGCGGGACACGATCACTCCTCCTGGACGGGCGTCGCTGTCGCCCACACCGCGTCGAAGCTCTGCGCGTACGTGTCGAAGACCCCTCCGTCACCGTTGCGACGAAGGTGCCAGACGGGCGCTGCGAACGCGTTCGCTCCCCAGATGTGGGCGTTGACCAGTAGTTGATCATCTGCCCGGTAGAGGGAGTTGTACAGCGTCGTCCCGTGGGTGCGGATCTCGATGCCGGGTACCCCGGCCAACGGCCGGTAGTGCATCAGGGCCAGTCGACACCTGGACTCGATGCCGTGGCCGAACCGCTCTTCCTCGCCGCGCTGCCGGACGTTCTCACTGTTGGCGTCACCCAGCGCGATCCGCACCGAGCATCCTTCAGCGGCTCGCTCACGAAGGAGATCGTTCAGGCGGGGGTACGCCTCGTGCAGGAAGACGGCGGCATAGACGAGTACGTCGATGTGTTCGCGGGCTTGAGCGAACAGGTCGGTGTAGCGGGACACCGGAGCGTCCGCGCGCTGGTCGTAGAGCGCGACCAGCTCGGGACTGACAGCGCGTGCGGCACGTGCCTGCCGGAGCGCCGGCCAAAGTGCGTGCACGTCTTCTCCTAACGCCTCCGCCGCCTGCACAGCCGTCGCACGGCGGGGCACACGCCCCTGATTCACCCATCGCTCAACGGACTTGGGATCGACTTCCGTCTTCTCCGCAAGGGTGGCGTACGTCCACCCTCCGGCGGCCATGGCGGCTCGAAGCCTCTCGTTCGACGTCTCAGTCTCTCCCGGCGTCGGGGACATCGCTAGGGACGTTCTACCGCCTACGGGACGTCCCAGAATGGGGTTTGGGGGAGGTTTCCCCGTCCCGATCACCGGCGCGATCCTCGCTGCGTGAGCGACAGCAGAGCCACATGGGCTCGGGTCTGCCTCGTGTCGGCGACCCTACCTGCGCTCACGTCACTTATCCGTGCTCTCGAAGGACGGTCGAGACCTATGAGTGGGGCCAGTACGGCTATCAGGTGCGGTGAGACGCGCCGTGTACAACGCTGGACGACACACAGACGATCCGTCGGCCTGGCGCGCGATGAGCTGCGCGCGGCGCTGGCGGAGTGGGGGCTGACCGCGATCGAGGAACCGGCGGTGCTGGTTCTCTCGGAGCTGGTCACAAACGCGATCACCCACGCCTACGTGCGGGGGCGGGACATCGAGACCTCGTTCTGCCGGGGCCCCGAGGGCGTGCGGCTCGCCGTGGACGACACCGACGAGCGGCGCCACCCCCAGATGCGGACCCCGGGTGAGGCGGGGGGGCCGTGGCCTGGTCCTGGTGGAGGCGCTCTCCGACCGCTGGGGCGTCAGCGCCCGGCGAGGCGTGGGCAAGTCGGTGTGGGCCGTGATCACCGTGCCGGATGGGAGGTGGCGGTAATGCGTCTGCTGGCGTACATGCTGCGCAGCGGTGATGTGGTCGATGACGGCCGCGTGCGGCGGGAAGTGAAGGCGGTTCGCGAACGCGGGCGGGACATCGTCGTGGTGTTCAAGGGCGGGGACCCGTTGCGTGTCGGCCGCGACCACGAGGTGACGGTTCAGCGCGGCTGGGGGAAGTCCTGGCAGGAGGCCCGCTGATGAGCAAGCCAGCGGCCGAGTGGATGCTGCACCCGATGGCCCCGTCGCTGAACCCGCCGCGTCATCTCGTCGAGTGCCGGGTGTGCCGGGACTTCTCCGCGCCCGAGCCGGACGCGAGCGACGCGGACCTGTGGGCCACCAGCCACGCTGAGGCCACTGATCACCAGGATTTCAGGTTCGCGGCGATTGACTACGTCCGGGCCTCACGGATGAGGAGGATCCTGCCGGACCAGGCGGACGACGTCGGCTGAACGACGGTTCCGCCTCCTCGACTCCTTCGACGCGACCGCTCATGAGCGGCGTCCGTCCTAATTCGCCGACTCACGGGCGGAACGGCTCACCGCGTCGGAGGGAGCAAGCGGTCCGGTTCCTCAGCTCCCCTGGGGAACCGGACCGCACCACAAACAGCAGAACCGGACCACCCCACATTCCTTGGCGGGCCTGGGGGCGGTCCGGCAGGGAATCACGGGTGACCCCGGTGCCGATGGTACCGGGGCTCTCGTCGTGCGTTGCTGGCCTGCGCCCCTTTCCTTGATCAGTTATCAGCCAAGACTGAAGGGGTGGAAGATGTCTGCGTCGGGTGAAGAGGCATTCGAGGTGACGGGCTGCGAGTTCGACCCGGATGCCGTGCTCTGGGTGCGCGGCGTGGACTACGTCAGCGGCTGGCGCGAGGCCCGCGACGCTGCGGAAGAGCTGACCGGCGCCCTTGCCGCTGCCGGTCTGGATACGGCGGGCCTGGTGAGCTCGGCGCAGACCCGTGCGGACGGGTCGGGGGTGGTGCGTCTGCTGTGGCCGGCGGAGACCGTGAGGGCGGTGGCGGACCTCGTCCGGAGCGCCGGTGAGCTGCGGCGGGCCGGATGAGGTGGCTTGCCATGCGTCACAAGCGCCGCCAGCCTGGCCAAGCCCTGAATGGGCAGCGTCAGGCATCCTCTACGTGTCGTCCTGGCCATCAGAACTTGTAAGTGAAGTGGGCCGTCTTGAATAGCCCCGGAGTGACATCCACGTTCACGTACGTCGGCTTCTTCTCCGTCGAGAAGCCGAACGTCATCTTCGTGGTCTGGCCAGGAGCAAGGGTGCCGCCGTTCAGCATGCCGACGTTGTTCACGCTGTCGACGATCTCCTTGGTTGCGCCGCCATCGGTGGCGGCCTTGATGGTGGCGAGATTGAGGTCGATGTCCTTGTCGCCGTTGTTGGTAAAGGTCACCCGAACCTTGTAGTTGAACGCGTCGGTGGAGGCAGCGGTCTCGTCCGGAGAGTACTTCTCCGGGATGCCTGGGGCGACCTCCAGGCCGTTGTTGAGCTTCACGATGTCCCTGCCGAGCGTCGCCGACTTACCGTCGTCGACCCCCTTGCCCGACACCTTCTTCGGCTGACCACTCACCTCATCGTCGACCGCCTTGCCCACGCCCACGACTAATGCCGTGCAGCCCGCGAAGGCCAAGGCCATCACACCGGCCAGCACGAGCAGCAGGATCTTCGTCGTAGACATGCGCTTCTTGGGCGCGGGGTTCGTCCACTGGGGCTGAGACATCTGGGGCTGAGACATGAGGTCTTTCTCGCAAGTCGGATCGGTCCGAGAGCATGACTCGCCCCAGGACGGCGGGGCGGATGGATCACCGCGTACAGATAACGCGGACGGGCTCGGCACGACCCGGCCGGTCGAGTCAAAAAGTTCACAAAGTCCGCTGACTCGCCAGACGACGCGGCTTGTAAGGGCTGGCAGTTACCCGGCTGGCGGGCGAACTCTTGCACTAACGCCCAGCGAGTCCTGTTACGGAACCAGCGAGCAGCCTCTATGCGCACCTACGGCCCAGATCACGGTCAGCCGGACGCTTGGCCACGACGACACGCGAGCTGAGCGGAGCGCCCTCACCGCGCCCGGCCACATCGCGGCAGCTGCCCGCTCCCCCTCAGCCACCGCCGGGCAGTGCGGTCTCCTTACAAGAATGCCCGAGAGTAGATAGGTGCGTCCGCTGCCGTGGTGCTTGCGCCTGGTCGGGTCGCTCAGCAGCGCCCGCAAGCGATCCGAGTCCTCATGGCTGATGATTCCGGGCCACACGGCATCGCTGACGATCTCCCCCAGCAACGGACGAGTGCCCTCCCACGAACTACGCGGCGTGTGTTCACGGCGCCCGCTGATCCGTGCGGACGCGAGCACGCGACGCATCCCACTGGGCTTCCACGGAATCCCGAGAACGGTGACGACGCCCCGCCCCTTCCAGTCTCGGCAGATGCTCGCCAGGCTCTCCCCCGTGAGTGTCCGACGAGCCGCCTCCCGCACGTACTCCGCTTCGCTCTCGCAAATGGTCATTCGGTCGTCCTCGTAACCGAACGATCGCTTGCCGCCACCGGCCACCTTCCCCGCTTCCGCGGCCTGGCGGCGCTGTCTCTGCTGACGTGCGGCCTTGTGCTCGGCCTCGTGGCGGGCTGCGGCGCCCAGCATCCGGGCGATCATGCGGCCTGTCGGAGTGGCCAGGTCGATTTCACCGCTGACCGTCGCCAGCTCCAGCCCGCGCCTGTCCGCTAAGTCGATCACGTCTTCCAGTTCACGCGGTGAGCGCGTGAGGCGGTCCACGTGCCAGCACACGACCGCGTCGACAAGCCCTTGGCCGATGTCCTCCAGGAGCTCCTGCCACTTCGGCCGGGGCGCCCCCGAATACGAGCTGACGTCGTTGTCCGGGTAGACGTCGACGACGTCCCACCCCTTACGGGCGCACAGCGCCCTGCAGTCCTCTTCCTGGCGCGCGATGCCCAGACCGGCTCCGCCCCGGTCCTGGCTGATCCGTACGTAGATCGCGGCTCGTGTCACCTTGAGAGTCGTCATGGGTCACATGGCTACACCCCCGTGGGGGACGGGCGTGAGTTGCCCGATCGGCATCGCCGAGGCGCCGTCCCCGGATGCTTGAGGCGCCGCGCACGACGCGGTACCGGTTGCTTCGGGGCCCGTGGGGCATCTGGATCGCGCTGACGGCATCGGCGACGGCGACGCCCGGGCCGCCGGCTCGCGGTGAGCAGGTCGCGGACGGGGTATGGCTCGACGCCGGCCCCGTCCTCGCCCATCCCCCCACGGACCATGAGGGCAAGCGCCTGTCCCCCGCCGAAGCGACCTGGCTCCACCACGGCCTGACCCTGGCCGCCCCGGCCCTCACGACTGCCGCACCGGGCCCGCACACCCTCATCACGGTTCACCGCGTGCAGTTCCCCGAAGCGGACTACCAGCCGGAGGCTCTGGCGGCGGCACTCCTCCACTGGACGGAACAGGAATTCGACCTGCCGCCTCACGCGGTATCCGTCGCCTTCGACCGTCCCGCCAACCGCTACGTCTACGAGTGGGCGGCACGTAGGCGATCACATGGCGCGGGTCGGTGTAGGTGCCGACCAGCCCCGTGATCTCCACGTCCAGGCGCGATCCGGACCGAGCCTCCTTCGGCGGCCCGTTCGGTGAAGCGGGACACCGCAACGTCCGCGCGCTGACCGCCCACACCGTCCGCCCAGTCGGCCTCACTGTCAGTGCTCCGTGTCATCATGCGGGCGCGTCCCTGGGGAGTGGGCCGCGGACTACTGATTGACAAGGGGTTGGGGATGGGTGCGGGTACGGAGCCGGACGGCTCGTCCAGGTCCGACGAGGAGTGGGAGCGGTTTCTGCGCGAGTCGGTGGCGGGTGTCGCCGACGCGCCCAAGGAGCCGTCGGCGCGGGCCCGCGATGTGGCAAAGCGGCTGCGCGCGGAGCCCGACCGCGGCCCGGAGGGCTGGCGCAGCTACACGCCCGCGCAGCCCAAGCGGCGCACGGGCTGGTACGTGGTCGGGCTGCTGGCCTCGCTGGTGCTGCTGGTGGTGGCGCTCGCGCCGGGGCGGATAGTGGACCTGTTCGCCGGCGCCGACGCCCCGACCCAGGCGCCACCGGCGGAGGCGGCCCAACGCCCCACCATGGACGAGCCGTTCCGCGGCTCGCCGGCGGCGAGCTGGGCGAACGGAGCGGCGGGGATCACCGTGCCGAAGGCCGGGGCGGTCGGCTGGATGAGCGCGGCCGAGGTCGAGCGGGCCCTCGCCCGCAGCCGGGACTTCCTCGTCGCGTCCGGCCTGGACCGCGAGGTGCTGCGGGGCGAGAGCCCCGAGAAGGCGATTGCACTGATCAACCCGCACCAGAAGGACGTCCAAGACCTTCTGAAGACCGCTTTCCGGGCCCCGAGCGAGAAGAACGACCCTCTCCTCCTCTTCAGCCGCTTCCAGCCCTCCCGCACCCGCCTGGTCGGCGACGTCGTGAAGACCCGGGGCCAGCTCACCTACCGGGAGGGAGAGAGCGGCGCGCTCCAGGTGACCGCCGACGTCACCTTCGTCTACCCGGTCACCCGCGCGGACGCGGGCGGCGGCGACGAGATCGTGCGCACGATCGTCCGGCGCGAGCTGGTCCTGAACTGGGACGACCCCGACAAGGTGATCACCGAGCCGGGCACGTTCTCGATCGTCTCGCACAAGTACCACATGACCAACGGCGGCTGCGGCGCCCCCACGGGCTACTTCACCCCGCCCTTCGGCACGGACCGCCGGGCGGACGGAGCCGGCACGGAGGTCGACCCGTACGACCGCAGCGCGCCGGTCGGGCGGGGCGAGTCCTCCGGGGACGAGTGCGAGAGGGCGACGCGGTCCTAGGCCGTGTCCGCAAAGTCGTTGTGCTCGTTGGTGGTGTGTGGTTCGTCGGCATGAGTTAACCGATCAGGCGTGG
>NZ_BMVB01000023.1 GCF_014650495.1 Streptomyces cinnamoneus
ACGCCTACCTCGACCCGATCTCCTACCTCCAGGTCACCCTCCTCGACCGCCAGCGCCGCGCAGCCGAACGCGGCGAGGCGCCGGATCCGCTGATGTCGCGGGCCCTGCTGCTGACGGTCAACGGCGTCGCGGCGGGCCTCCGCAACACCGGCTGAGGCCACGGCTTGCCCTCGGACGCCGGACGGGCTGACGTTGTCAGCCCGTCCGGCGTCCGAGCTCCGGCTACGAGTTGTACGTCCCCTGCGCGCGCTCCAGACCGTCCACGATCAGCGTCTCCACCGCGTCCGCCGCCCGGTCCACCTCGAAGGCCAGGTCCTTGCGCTCGGTCGGGGAGAAGTCCTTCAGCACGAAGTCCGCCACCTGCATGCGCCCCGGCGGACGCCCGATGCCGAACCGCACCCGGCAGTAGTCGGGCCCCATCGCCTTCGTGATCGACTTCAGGCCGTTGTGGCCGTTGTCGCCGCCGCCCAGCTTCAGCCGCAGCTGGCCGAAGTCGATGTCCAGCTCGTCGTGGACGGCCACGATCCGCTCCACCGGCACCTTGTAGAAGTCGCGCAGCGCGGCCGTCGGACCACCCGACAGATTCATGAACGACATCGGCTTGGCGACGACCACCCGGCGGCTCGACGGCCCCGGGGCGCCCAGCCGGCCCTCCACGACCTGGGCCCGCGCCTTGTGGGCCTTGAACTTGGCGCGCATCCGCTCGGCGAGCAGGTCCGCGACCATGAAGCCCACGTTGTGGCGGTTGCCCGCGTACTCCGGGCCGGGGTTGCCGAGGCCCACGATGAGCCAGGGGCTGGAGTCGTCCGTCATCTGCATGTCTCCTTCATAGCCAACCGCCGCCCTGCTCCGGTGGAGCGGGACGGCGGTCGGAAAGAAAAACCCTGAAGGGCGTGGATCAGCCCTTGACGACCAGCAGGTCGACGTGCTCCAGGAAGCCCTTCAGCGGGTCGCGCTGGATCTGCTTGGGAACGACGACCTCGTTGCGGCCCTCGATGTCCAGGGAGAGGACGACGCCCGGGGTCTTCAGGGCCATCATCAGGTCGTGGCCCGGCAGGGACACGTGCAGCGGCTCGGCACCGTGGCCGTAGACGACGGCCGGGACCAGGTCCTCGCGGCGGATGCGGCGGGCGGCGCCCTTGCCGAAGTCGGTGCGGACGGTGGCGGCGAGCTTGATCTCAGCCATGGTGCACTCCTCGTGAGCAGTTCGGGTGGACGTTACCCGGCCCACGACAGGCCGCCTGCTACGAAGAGCGCGTCGATAACGGACCGCCGCACATGCGCTTGAAAAGCGGTGCGGCCTCCCTCGCCGAGCAACTCGATGAGTCTACCCGGCGGGGAGGCCGCCCAGAAATCGATCAGTACGTCAGTGCGACTGCATGATCGTTACGCCTGTCCGGAAAGGACTCAGCCGAGCTCGTCGAAGAGGCTCGTGACCGAACCGTCCTCGAACACCTCGCGCACGGCCCGCGCGATCGTCGGCGCGATGGAGAGCACCGTGATCTTGTCGAGCTCCAGCTCGTTCGGGGTGGGCAGGGTGTTGGTGAAGACGAACTCGCTCACCTTGGAGTTCTTCAGGCGGTCCGCGGCCGGGCCGGAGAGCACGCCGTGCGTGGCGGTGACGATGACGTCCGCGGCGCCGTGCGCGAAGAGCGCGTCGGCGGCGGCGCAGATCGTGCCACCGGTGTCGATCATGTCGTCGACGAGCACGCAGACGCGGCCCTTGACGTCACCGACGACCTCGTGGACGGTGACCTGGTTGGCCACGTCCTTGTCGCGCCGCTTGTGGACGATCGCCAGCGGCGCGCCCAGACGGTCGCACCAGCGGTCGGCGACGCGCACGCGGCCGGCGTCGGGGGAGACGACGGTCAGCTTGTCGCGGTCGACCTTGGCGCCCACGTAGTCGGCGAGGATCGGCAGCGCGAACAGGTGGTCCACCGGGCCGTCGAAGAAGCCCTGGATCTGGTCGGTGTGCAGGTCGACCGTCAGGAGCCGGTCGGCGCCGGCCGTCTTCATCAGGTCCGCGATGAGGCGGGCGGAGATGGGCTCGCGGCCGCGGTGCTTCTTGTCCTGACGGGCGTAGCCGTAGAACGGCAGGATCACGGTGATGCTCCGCGCCGAGGCGCGCTTCAGAGCATCGATCATGATCAGCTGTTCCATGACCCACTTGTTGATGGGGGCCGTGTGGCTCTGCATCAGGAAGCAGTCGGCGCCGCGCGCCGACTCCTGGAAGCGGACGTAGATCTCACCGTTGGCGAAGTCGAAGGCCTTGGTCGGGACCAGGCCCACACCCAGCTGGTGCGCGACCTCCTCGGCAAGCTCGGGGTGGGCGCGGCCGGAGAAGAGCATCAGCTTCTTCTCGCCGGTCGTCTTGATCCCGGTCACAGCACAGTCTCCTTGGATGTCGCTTTGTGTGCGCTTATCACGGTACGCCCCGCACGGCGTGCCGGTGTCACGGTCACTGCTCGCCGTCGGTGGCCTGACGAGCTGCGGAAGCGGCCTGTGCGGCTGCGCTTCCCGGGCGCTTACGAGCCACCCAACCCTCGATATTCCGCTGCTGGCCACGGGCGACCGCCAGCGAACCCGGGGGCACATCCTTGGTGATGACCGAGCCGGCGGCGGTGTACGCGCCGTCCCCGATCGTGACCGGAGCCACAAACATGTTGTCGGAACCGGTCCGGCAGTGCGAGCCGATCGTGGTGTGGTGCTTGTTCACACCGTCGTAGTTCACGAAGACGCTCGCGGCGCCGATGTTGGTGTACTCGCCGATCGTCGCGTCACCCACGTACGACAGGTGCGGCACCTTGGTGCCCTCACCGATCTCGGCGTTCTTCATCTCGACGTACGCCCCGGCCTTGGACTTCGCGCCCAGGCGCGTGCCGGGCCGCAGGTAGGCGTACGGGCCGACGGTGGCGTTCTCGCCGATGACGGCGGAGTCCGCGACCGTGTTGTCGACGCGGGCGCCGGCCCCCACGGAGGTGTCCGTCAGACGGGTGTTCGGGCCGACCTCGGCGCCGGTGGCCACATGGGTGGCGCCCACCAGCTGGGTGCCCGGCTGGACCAGGGCGTCCGCCTCGAAGGTCACGGTGACGTCGACCCAGGTCGTCGCCGGGTCCACGACCGTCACGCCGCTCATCATCGCCGCGTGCAGCAGCCGCTCGTTGAGCAGCTTGCGGGCCTCGGCGAGCTGGACCCGGTTGTTGATGCCGAGGATCTCGCGGTGGTCGCCGGCGACGGCCGCGCCCACCCGGTGCCCGGCCTCGCGCAGGATGCCCAGGACGTCGGTGAGGTACTCCTCACCCTGGCTGTTGTCGGTGCGGACCTTGCCGAGCGCGTCCGTCAGCAGCTGCGCGTCGAACGCGAACACCCCGGAGTTGATCTCGCGGATGGCGCGCTGCGCGTCCGTGGCGTCCTTGTGCTCGACGATCGCGGTGACCGCGCCCGTCGCCTCGTCGCGCACGATGCGGCCGTAGCCGGTGGAGTCCGGCACCTCGGCGGTCAGCACGGTGACGGCGTTGCCGTCGGCGGTGTGCGTCGCGGACAGGCGCTGGAGGGTCTCGCCGGTGAGCAGCGGGGTGTCGCCGCAGACGACGACCACGGTGCCGTCGAGGGCGATGCCGTTGTTCGACAGCTCCTCCAGGCCCATGCGGACGGCGTGGCCGGTGCCGTTCTGCTCGTGCTGGACGGCGGTGCGCACGCCGGGGTCGATCTCGGCCAGGTGGCCGGCGACCTGCTCGCGGGCGTGCCCGACGATGACGACGAGGTGCTCGGGGTCGAGCTCGCGGGCGGCGGCGACGACGTGCCCGACGAGGGAGCGGCCGCAGATCGCGTGCAGGACCTTGGGTGTGGCCGACTTCATGCGGGTGCCCTCACCCGCTGCGAGGACGACGACGGCTGCCGGGCGGTTGGCGCTCACGGGTGTGCCCTTCGGCTTCGAGGGGGTGGACACCCGCAGGATACCGGGGCGTAAGAGGGGGGAAACGCGGAAGGGTCCCGACCTGGGAGGTCAGGACCCTCTGCATTCGAACTGCCAGCTCCGCCGCCAGGACTCGAACCCGGACCGAAGAGCACCAAAAGCTCCCGTGCTGCCAATTACACTACGGCGGAAAGCGCACCAAAACGGACGATTCCTAGATCGTCGCTTTGGCCCCCACCACTATGCCGTACCACCAGCCCTCGACGCGACGGTAGAGGTCGGCGCTTTTCAGTACATCGACGACGAGGCAGCCGTGGTAGCTCTCGCCCACGTTCTTGCGGACCGTTGCGGGGTTGTGTTTCTTGAGCGTCGTCTTCTTCAAGGTCGCGGCGTCGACACCGGCTACGTCGGCCCAGAACCTCTCCGACCGCGCGACGTCGGCATTCTCATGAATCATGACGCGGTACTGAATGTGCTCGGGCCGCACGCCGAGCAGCGACAACCAGGCCAGGTAGACCTGGATCATGTCCGGGTCACTGTTGATGAACGTGACGCGCTCACTCAGCCGGTGAGGCTTGCTCTTCGCACCCTCCGACCAGTACAGCCCCACCCCCACGAGGAACAGCTCGCGGTCCGTCATCCTGCCGATCTCGTGCGCGGCGTCCAGCTTCGTCTCGATGCGCTTGACCGCCTGTGCCCGGCGATGGGGAGCCCAGCGGGCTTCCTGCATCTCGTGCATCTGCTCCGCCGACTTCTGCGGCTTCGGCAGATCCCGCACCCAAAGCGACACCGAGCTTTTCGCCACCCCCAGCTCGGCCACGATCTCGTCGTACGTCCTCCCCGCCAGCCGCAGCTCGCGGGCGCGGGTCTGCATCTCCGTCTTCGCGTGGACCATGGCGGCAGCGTTTCCGCCCGGTACGGGCGGACGGATCGAATCCGCGATCGATTCCGCAGTTCGAGGGAAAAATGCCGGTTTCGCCGTCGTTCATGTGTGCCGCGTGCTGGTGTGCGCACCGGAAATCCAGTGGCACCCGCCCGTAGTCTGGGTGGTATGAGCGCAACGGGGGCAATCGCGGAGGAGGGCGCGCGTGGCGCGCCCACAGGGCCGTGGTGGTGGACGCGGCGGCGGAGTCTGGTGCTGGACGCCGTGCTGGCACTGGCGTCCGCCGTGGAATGTCTGCTGGAGGGGATCTCCTTCTCGCACGACGTGGGGGTACCCCCCGTCGTCGGCGGCCTGCTGGGGGTGCCGGCGGGCGCCTCGCTGCTGCTGCGGCGCCGGTGGCCGGTGGCCGTGGTGCTGGTGTCCATCGCCACCACGCCGGCCGAGATGGGCTTCCTGCTCGGCGTCGTCGGCCTGTACACCCTGGCGGCCTCCGAGGTGCCGCGCCGCATCACCGTCGTGCTGTCCGCGGCGTCGCTGGCGGGCACGCTGGTGGTGGCCCTGGCCCGCTTCCACCAGGACACCGCCGAGGACGGCTACCACCCCGGCCTCTGGGCGATGATCATCTTCTCGGTGGTGATGGCCCTCGGTCTGACGGCCCCGCCGGTCCTGCTCGGCCTGTACGTGGGGGCCAGACGCCGCCTGGTGGAGAGCCTGCGGGAGCGCGCGGACGGGCTGGAGCGCGAGCTGTCGCTGCTTGCCGACCGGGCGGAGGAACGGGCCGTGTGGGCCCGTAACGAGGAGCGCACCCGCATCGCCCGTGAGATGCACGACGTCGTGGCCCACCGGGTGTCCCTGATGGTCGTCCACGCGGCGGCGCTGCAGGCGGTTGCCCTGAAGGACCCCGAGAAGGCGTCGAAGAACGCCGGGCTCGTCGGCGACATGGGCCGGCAGGCGCTCACGGAGCTGCGCGAGATGCTCGGCGTGCTGCGCACCGCCCCGGACGGGGCCGCGGCGCCGCCCCAGCCGGTGGCGGCGCAGTCCGAGCGGCTGGCGGCCGTGGCCGCGGTGGCCGCGGCCCGGGTACGGGTCGCGGCGGGCGGCCCCGCACCGGACGCCGGGGACGGCGGGCCGGCCCTGGACGGGCTGGAGGACCTGGTGGGCCAGTCGCGGGCGGCCGGGATGACGGTGGAGCTGACAGCCCAGGGCGAGGAGCGTTCGTACGCCCCCGATGTGGAGCAGACCGCCTATCGCGTGGTGCAGGAGGCGCTCACCAACGTCCACAAGCACGCGCCGGGCGCGAAGACGGTGGTGCGGCTCGCGCACCGGGACGCCGAGGTGGCGCTGCAGGTGGAGAACGGCCCGCCGGACGGCGGCGCGGACGCGGGTCTGCGGCTGCCCAGCGGCGGGAACGGCCTGGTCGGCATGGAGGAGCGGGTCAAGGCGCTGGGCGGTGTCTTCGTGTCCGGGCCGACCGACGCGGGCGGATTCCGGGTCTCGGCGGTGATACCGGACCGGCGTTGAGCGCCGCTCCGCTCACGTCACCCGGCGCCCGGGGGCGGCGGCCGAGAGGCGGGAGGGCCGGGTTCCGGTGACGAGCGTGCCGATGGCGTGATCGATGTCGGAACCGAGGTACCAGTCGCCGGTGTGGTCGAGGCTGTAGACGCGGCCGTGCGCGTCGATGACGAGGAGTGCCTGTCCGTCCAGCTCCTGGCCCAGGGGGCAGACCTCGGCGCCCAGCGCGCGGCCGAGGTCGGCGACGGTGCGGGCGAGGTGGAGGCCGTGCAGGGGATCGACGTGGAAGGCCGTGGGGGCGATGTGCCGGCCCTGTCCCGGCGGGGTGACGTGCAGTCCGCCGAACTCGGCCCACGCCTCGACGGCGGCGGGGAAGACGGTGTGCCGGTGCCCGGCGGGGGAGGTGTGGGCGCGCAGCGCGTCGGCCCAGTTCTCGGCGGCCTTGATGTCCCAGCGGCCGGGCTGCCAGCCGGCTTCGCGCAGGGCGGCGTCGACGGCGACGGGGAAGCGGGTGGCGGCGGTGCGGTCGAAAGCACGCATGGGTGGTGGTCAGTTCCTGCCGTTGGTCGGGGCGCCGGCCTCGACGGCCCGTACGCCGAAGTGGGCCAGGAGCGCGGTACAGGACCGGCAGGGCGCGGCGTAGGCGCCGTGGCGCGGGTCGCCGTCCTCGCGGATGTGGCGGGCGGTCAGTTTGGACTGCTTCAGGGCGCGGCGGGCCTCGCCGTGGGTGAGCGGTTTGCGGGCCGCACGTTTGCTGCGGCCGCTCTCGAAGCCCGTGAGGTAGCGCGTGAGGAGGACCGCCTCGGGGCAGCGGCCGGTGAAGCGCTCGCGCCGCTCGTTGGTGAGGGTGTCGAGGAAGTCCTGGACCAGAGGATGAAGTCTGGGTGGTTGGTCCGATTTTCCGGCGGTGCAGGTGAGGGTCTCGCCGCGCACGGACAGGGCGGCCGCCACGGCGGGCAGGATGCCGTCCCGGCGGTGCAGCAGTGCCGGCGGCCGGTCGGCGTCCTCGCTGGAGCTCCAGGTGAGCCGGGGATCGCCGGGTGTGGCGGCCCCTTCGTCGGCGGGCCGGCGGTCCTTGGTCGTGTGCATGGCGGTTCTTCCCTCCCGTGCAATCCCCCTGTTGCGGGGATCAGCCTGCCAAATGGGGTGGCCGGTGTGAAAGGCAGGGCGGTGTTGCGTGCGGTGCGTGTGCCGAATGATCACTGTGAGGTCACGAGTTGTCGCGCAGCGGCCGCCGGATGCTCTCCCTTGGTGCCGCTTCGTACGCACCTGCAAGCATCCGGGCACACCCGCCGGGCCCGCCCCGGACCGTTGCCGGAGACACCCTTCCTGCGGCACCGCATAGGCTGTCGCCCACGAGTGTTCCCGGCGTCGGCCGCATGTCCGGGTCTTCAGTAGTCCTGTAGGAGACACAGTCAGCAGGGGGCTTCCGCCATGACGACAGGTCGGCTCGGGCACCAAGCCGCGCCACCGAACGCGGCCTACGCCGGACAGGTCGTGCACTTCCCGGACCCGGTGCGGCGCAGCCGCCACCCCAAGGGGGTGCGGATCGACGACGAGGGCCACCCGGACTTCTCCGCGTACGCCCGGGCGGCCGCCGAGATCGCCGAACCGCCGGAGGGCTTCGGCGTCGACGAGCTGCGCCTGACCGACTACGTGTCGGCCAACGCCGCCCTGCACGCCGCCGGCCACGAGCTGTGGGCCAGCCTGCCGCCCGTGGCGACGCCGCACGGCTGGACCTGGCACCACGTGCCCCGCACGCGCCGGCTGGAGCTCGTCCCGGTCGAGGTCAAGGCCCTGCTGCGGCACCACGGCGGCCTGGCCACCGCCCTCGTCGACCACGACAAGCGCGGCACGCGGCCGCTGCAGGAGACCCGGCCGGTGCACTTCGTCCTCCCGCAGCGGGACCTCGCGGTGACGGAGGAACAGGTCCAGGGCGTCGAGGAGGACCTCGGCTACCGCCTGCCCGGCGCCTACCGCTCGTTCCTGAAGGCGGCCGGCGGCTGCGCGCCCGTCGGCGCCGCGCTCGACGCCGAACTGGGCCTGCTGCTGGACCAGCCGTTCTTCACGGTGCGCGACGAGGCCGCCGTCAACGACCTCGTGTACGTCAACAAGTGCCTGCGCGACCACTTCACCAAGGACTACCTCGGTGTCGGCTTCGTGCAGGGCGGTGTCCTCGCGGTCAAGGTCAAGGGCGAGGCCCTCGGCTCCGTGTGGTTCTGCCCGTACGACGACGCCCGCGACCGGGACGGCTGGACGGTGACCGAACGGGTCGAGCGGCTGATGCTGCCCTGCGGCGAGGACTTCGACGACTTCCTCTCCCGCCTGGCGGGCGGACCGCCGGAGCTGGAGACCGTGGCGAACCTGATGGTGGACGGCGGCTTCGCGCACGCCGTCCCGGTGGAGGGATGAGCGGCGCAATGGTGACGTTCGCGCAGGCGCAGGAGCGCGCGGAGCGCTGGGTCAACGGCGAGGTGCCGGCCTATCTCCAACGCGAGGTGTGCGTGAGGGAATTCGGCCTGGGCTTCGTCTGCTGGGCGGAGGACCGCGAGGACGGCCCGACCGGCGACGGCGCCCGCCTCCGCATGGTCATCGCCCGGGACAGCGGCGAGACGACGCTGTGGCCGGGACTGCCGGTGGGCGAAGTGATCCGCCGGTACGAGGAGGAGTACGGCACCGTGGACGAACCGGCACCGAGCACCACGGACGCGGCCCCACCGCGCCGAGTGGACCTGGAGGCGACGTCCTTCCTGCTGAGCCCGCCCCAGTGGCTGCAGGACGCGGCGGACGCGATCGGGATCCCGGACCGGAGGTCGGGGGGCACGGGGGCCGCGGGGGCCGCGGACGCGGCCTCGGGCTCGGACCGGGGTGCGGCTTCGGGTGCGGCTTCGGCCTCGGGTTCGGCCCCGGCCCCGGCCCCGGGCTCGGCTTCGGGTGTGGCTGCGGCCTCGGGCTCGGGCTGGGGCTCGGACCAGGGCGCGGCTCCGGCCGCGGGTTCGGGTGCGGCCTCTGCCCTGGCTCCGGCCTCGGGTTCCGGCGACGCTTCGGCTTCGGCTTCGGCTTCGGCTTCGGCTTCTGCGCCGGCTTCGGCCTCGGGCGTGGCCTCGGGTTCGGGTGCGGTTCCGGGTGCGGCCTCGGCTCCGGCTGCGGACCCGGGCGTGCAGGCGCCTGCGGCGGCCGGTTCGGGTGACGCCGTGGTGCCGGGTGCGCGCGACGCAGCCGGTGTCTCCGGCCCGCCGGAGGCCGACGTGCAGGACGCCGTGCCGGACGCCCCGTGGGCCGACGTGGACGTGACGGGCCGTCCGTCCTCGCAGGACGCGGATTCCGGCCCCTCGTCCGAGGCGTGGGCGGCGGCGGACGTGGCGAAGGACGACGACGACCGTTCCGTCGGCCTGCCCGCCACCGTGCTGGCCCCGGCCCTGTCGGGCTCGGACCTGGACGACACCCCGCCGCCCGGCGTCCGTCCGGAAGCCAAGACCGCACTGATGCCACAGGGCAGCGCGCTGCCGCGGACGACGATCGCACCCGCGCTCGACGTCCCGGGGGCGGCCCCGGAAGCGGCGTCCCCGCCTGCGGGCGGCCGGTACGTACGGACGCAGCTGGTGTCCCAGCTGGACGAGGCGAGCCTGGGCGCCGGCATGCCGGGTGCGCCGGGTGCGCCTGCGGCTCCGGGTGCTCCCGGTCAGCCGGGCACTCCGCCGCCGGGTGCTCCTGCGTTCCCGGGTGCCCCCGGTCAGCCGGGCGCCCAGGCGGCGGGCGTTCCCGGTCAGCCGCACGCTCCAGGTGCCCCTGGCCAGCCGGGTACTCCGCCGCCGGGTGCTCCTGCGTTCCCGGGTGCCCCCGGTCAGCCGGGTGCTCAGGTGCCCGGTGTGCCTGCTTTCCCCGGTGCCCCCGGCCAGCCCGGTACTCCGCCGCCGGGTGCGCCTGCGTTTCCGGGTGCTCCGGGTCAGCCGGGTGCTCAGGCGGCGGGCGTTCCCGGTCAGCCGCAGGCTCCGGGTGCCCCGGGTCAGCCCGGCACTCCGCCGCCGGGTGCGCCTGCGTTTCCGGGTGCTCCGGGTCAGCCGGGTGCTCAGGCGGCGGGCGTTCCCGGTCAGCCGCAGGCTCCAGGTGCCCCGGGTCAGCCCGGTACTCCGCCGCCGGGTGCCCCCGCTCAGCCCGGTGGCGTCCATGCCGCCGCGACGATGCTCGCGGGTCCGGGCACGCCCGGCATGCCCGGCGCCCCGGGTGCCCCCGGCGCTCCGCGGCCGCCCCAGGCGCCCGGTGCGCCGACTCCGCCGGCCGCGCCCGGTGGAGCCCCCCAGGCGCCCGGTGGTGTGCATGCCGCTGCGACGATGCTTGCGGGTCCGGGCACGCCCGGCCTGCCCGGCGGCCCGGGTGCCCCGGGTGCCCCCGGCGCCCCCGCCTACGGGTACCCGCCCGCCGCGCCCACCGGTGTGCCCACCGTCGGGCCCGGCTACATGGCCGTCCTGCGGTACCGGGCCCAGGACGGGTCCGAGCAGCAGGTCATCCGGCGCAGTGCGCCCGGCACCCCGCACCCCGAGTGGCAGATCCTGCACGAGCTGCGGTCCATGAACGTGCCGCCGCAGCAGGTGCTGGAGCTGCACACCGAGCTGGAGTCGTGCGATCTGCCGGGCGGGTACTGCGCCCGCATGATCCGGGAGACCTGGCCGCAGGTGAGGATCAGTCACACCGCGGCGTACGGGCGCGACCACGCCACCCGTCAGCAGGGCGTGCGCCACCTCGTCGAGCACCAGGGCGAACTGCACCAGGTCGCGGACGGGCCCGCGCGGCCCGCGCCGAACCGGGTGCCGCTGCCGCCCCCCGGCCACATCCAGCCGGCGCCTCCGGTCGGGCCGGACGTCATCGGGCGGGAGCTCGCCGAGGCGTTCGGGCCGCAGGGCGTCTTCCGGTTCGACCAGCGTGCCGTCTCGCGCCAGGGCGTGCCCGAGGTCGTCGCGCAGACGCTCGTCTGGGCCGGTCTGCCGGTGGACTTCGGACCGTTCTTCTGGGGCCAGGCCCAGGCGGGCCGCCCCGTGCCGACGCTGGCGGAGCTGGCGGCGGAGCGGGGTGTGCGGGCGGCGACGGACGCCGGTTCGTACCTCGTCATGGGCAGCGACTACGGCCGCCAGCTGTGCGTGCAGTACGGCACGGCCCACATCGTGGCGGTGCCCATGGAGGCGGGCCCGGACGGCGGGCCCGTGCCGCCCCAGTTCGTCAACACGAGTCTTCCCCAGTTCGTACGCTCTTTGGCGCTGCTCGGAAAGATGTGGCGCTGGCGCTACGGGCTGACGCCGGAGCAGGCCGGGCGCTGGACCGTGGACTTTCAGGACCAGCTGGCCGCGCTCGACCCGGCGGCACTGTCGACTCCGGAGAACTGGTGGGCCGTGCTCCTGGAGCAGATGTGGGACGGTCTCTTCTAGCGGCCGGCCAGGCGTGCGCGGAGGGCACAGGGCGCTCGGCCCCGTCCACAGGGGGACGGAGGGCGGGCGTCCTGTGTCGCGGAGTGTCGCGACATGGGCGCTTCGTTTGTCCGGGAATGATGGACGCCAGACCTGTCGCATACCGGATTTCCGGATATAAGGGGCTACAAGGATGAGTTCATCGGTGTCTCCTGACGGTTTCGCTGTCGTACGAGGCCGCGGTTACCGGCCGGAGCAGGTCGACAGCGCGATGGCGGAGTTCGCCCGGCAGCGGGATTCCGCCTGGGAGCGGGCCGCACGCCTGACCGTCCTCGCACGCGAGATGGAGGACGAGGTACGGCGCCTCGCACAAGTGGTGGCGAAGCTTCCACCACAGACGTACGAGACCCTGGGGCCGCGCGCCCAGGGCCTGGTGACCACGGCCGAGCTGGAGGCGGCCGGTCTGCGGGAGCGGTCCGAGGCCGAGGCGGCGGAGGTGCAGGAGGCGTCCCGGGCACACAGCCGGCGGGTGCGCGACTCCGCGCACGAGTACGCGGTGGCCGTGCGGGCGGAGGCCGAGGAGTGGGCGCGGCAGGCGCAGCTCGCGGCGCAGACCGTCGCCGACGACCTGCGGACGACCGTGAGCCACGAGGTCAAGGAACGGCGCGCGGAGTCGCTGGCGGCGCTGAAGGACATGCGGCAGCGCTGTTCCATGATCCTGGCCGAGCAGGAGAAGGAGCACACCGAGCGCTGGGACGCGGCCGGCCGTGAGATCGCCGAGCGCGAGGCGGCGATGGACGCGCGCGTGGCGGCGCTGGAGGAGTACGCGCGAACGGCCCTCGGCGACGCGCGGCGGCACTACGCCGACACGGAGGAGGCCGCCCGGCACGGGCAGGAGGACGCCGAGGCGCAGGCGGCGGCGGTCATCGCCCAGGCGCGGGTGCGGGAGGAGCGGATCGCCCGGGACACCGAGCGGGTGCTGCGCGAGCACGAGGAGCGGCGCGAGGAGCTCAAGTCGCACATGGCGCACGTCCGGCACAGTCTGGCGGCGCTGACCGGGAAGCCGGTCGCCGAGGACGCTGACGCCGGGTGAGGGCTCGGGCCCGCCCACAGGGCGGGGCCGGGTCGGGGTCGGGGCGGGCCCTTCTGGGGGCTGGATTATTTACGGCAGCCGTCCTGCGTGAACAGTGCTCCGCAAGACACCGCACATAACCCCTACGCCCCCTGCCAGGGCCCGCCCCGCCCCCGCCCCCGGCCCCTCCCGCCGGTGGGTGGACACCCGGCGGGAGGGACCGCTCGCTCAGGTGGCGGGCTGCGGCGGCGTCGTCGGGGTGGTCGGTGCTGTGACGGTGAGTTCCACGGTGAGCTTCGCGCCGTCGGTGGTGGTCAGCTGCAGGATGAACGTGCCGGCCTGCTCGTCGGTGAACAGCTCCGGCAGGGTCACCAGGCCGTCCTTGTCCGTCTTGGGGAGGCCGAACGTGCGGACGGGCTTGCCGTCCGCTCCCTTGACGTACGGGCCTGCCTTTGCCGGGGTCTTGCCGTCGGCGGCCAGGATGGTTGCCGTGATCGCCGTGTCGCTGACGGGCTTGTCCTTGGCCAGCGACCTGATCTGGACCTTCTGCGTGAAGGAGCTCTTCGGGGCTGCCTTCAGGGCGTCCGTGCCCTCGCGCTTGAGCGTGTCCGCGCGCGGGGCGGGGGCGGCCTTGACGGTGGCGGCGTAGTCGACCGGGTCGATCCTCCCGCCGTCCTTGCCCTCGACCGTGGCACGCACGGTGAAGGGGCCGGGCTTGTCGCCCGCCAGGAGCTCGGGCGCGGTGGCCTTGCCCTCCTTGTCGGTTCGGACGGTGACGATCCGCTCGGCTTCGGGGAAGTGGGCGGCGGTTTGCAGGCCGATGACCTCGAAACGGACGACGGTGCCGTCGGCGGCGGGCTTGCCGTCGCGGTCCAGGGCCCGCACCTGGAGGCGCTGGTTGAACGCCTCGCCCGCCGTGGCCTCCAGCGTGCCCTCGCCCACGCGGTCGAGCCGGGTGACCGGGGCCGGAGCCGGCGGGGTGGGCTTGGTGGTGCCGGTGTCGCCGCCCGGCTTGCCCGGCTCGCTGGGCTTGGGGGCCGGGGGCGTGCTCGGCTTGCCGGAGTTGCTCGGGGTGCTGGGCTTGTTCGGCCGGGTGTTCTCCGTGGGCTTCGTGCCCTGGCCGCCGGTCGAGCCGCTCGGGCGCGACGGCGAGGGCGTGCTGCCGGACGAACCGCCGCCCGTGCGCGACGGAGCCGGGTCGGGCACCGCGCTGACGTTGCCGCTCTTGTACGTGCGCATCCAGGCGAGCACGGCGTTGACGTACTCACGGGACTGGTTGTAGCTGAGGATGGCCCGGTCGAGGTCGCCCGGGTTGTTCAGGTCCTTGCCGCCCGCGCACAGGTAGCGGGCGGTGCCGGCCGCGGCGTCGAAGATGTTGTTCGGGTCCTTGACCCCGTCGCCGTTGCCGTCCTCCCCGTACCCCTCCCACGTGGAGGGGATGAACTGCGTGGGGCCGACGGCGCGGTCGTACTCCTTGTCGCCGTCCCAGCGGCCGCCGTCGGTGTCCTTGATGACGGCGAACTGACCGCCCGTGAGTCTCGGTCCCAGGATCGGCTTCTGCGTGTACCCGTCCGAACGCAGCCCGTAGGCCGCGGCGTGCTCGGACTCCACCTTGCCGATGCCCGCGATGAGCTGCCAGGGAATGTGGCAGCTCGGGTAGCGCTGCTGCGCGAGCTTCTCGGCGTTCTTGTAGGCGGCGAGGGCGGTCGCGGGAATGCCCGTGGCGCCGTCCGGGGCGTCCCCGGGGCCTGCGTTGGGGTCGGGCTTGCCCGAGGCGCCCGGGCGGGGCACCAGGTCGGGCAGGGCGAGGTTGGGAGTGCCGTGCGGCCGGCTCTGCGGGTTGTCCGTGCCGGGCGAGGGGTCGCCGCCCTGACCGGCGTGGTGCGGCGGGCTGGCCCCGACCGCGGCCGTCGTCAGGCCGGCGACGAGCAGAGCGGCGCACAGTCCCTGCCGGGAAATGCTCGCCGCGCGAGTTCGAAGTATCTTCACGGAGGCTGCTTCCTTGGGAGACCTGCGGCCGTACGAAGGGGGTCGCACGTCAGCCCCCCTCAGCCATAGACCCGAACACTAATTCCCTCAAGCCCCAATTGTCTTGCCCGGGGACCGGCTTCACGGATTCTTCGCCGTTCGTTACCCCGGCAGGGGCGCCGTCTCCGCTGTTGTGCGTACCGACCCTGAGACCGGGCCCCGTCGCGGGGCGCCATCCCCTAGGGGTACCTCCGTACGTTCTCCTCCCCGCAGGTCGTACCGCAGCAGGAGGAGCGGGCCCCGGACGGTCCCTAGATTCATAGAGGCGGCCGGGGGCCGGGTGGGGACAGCCCCACCCCGAAGACACGGAACAGCACCATCGTGGCCGCCCCCTGCCCTCCAGCAGGCTTGGTTCATCACCCAGCAGACCCAGAGGAGAGACCACCGTGACAACGGCTGTATCGATTCCCCGCACCGGGGGCAGTGGAGGGCGTACGGCCGCCGCGGCGAGGGCGCGTCAGGTCCTCAAGGCGTACGGGTCCGGGGAGACGCGGGTCGTCGCCCTCGACCACGTCGACGTGGACATCGCCCGCGGACAGTTCACGGCCATCATGGGGCCCTCCGGGTCCGGCAAGTCGACGCTGATGCACTGCCTGGCCGGCCTCGACACCGTCACGTCGGGTCAGATATTCATCGACGAGACCGAGATCACCGGGCTCAAGGACAAGAAGCTCACCCAGCTGCGCCGGGACCGGATCGGCTTCATCTTCCAGGCGTTCAATCTGCTGCCGACGCTCAACGCCATCGAGAACATCACGCTTCCCATGGACATCGCCGGCCGCAAGCCCGACAAGCAGTGGCTGGACCGCGTCGTGGAGACCGTCGGCCTGGCGGGCCGCCTCAAGCACCGGCCCAACCAGCTCTCCGGCGGCCAGCAGCAGCGTGTGGCGGTCGCCCGCGCCCTCGCCGCCCGTCCCGAGATCATCTTCGGTGACGAGCCGACCGGAAACCTGGACTCCCGGGCCGGCGCCGAGGTCCTCGGCTTCCTGCGCCGCTCGGTGGACGAGCTGGGCCAGACCATCGTCATGGTGACGCACGACGCGGTCGCCGCCTCCTACGCGGACCGCGTGCTCTACCTCGCCGACGGGCGCATCGTCGACGAGATGCAGCACCCGACCGCCGACATGGTGCTGGAGCGCATGAAGAACTTCGACGCCCGCGGACGGGTGTCGTGACCGTCCTCAAGACCTCCTTCCGCAATTTCCTCGCGCACAAGGGGCGCATGGCGCTGTCCGCCATCGCCGTCCTGCTGTCGGTGGCGTTCGTGTGCGGCACGCTCGTCTTCACCGACACCATGAACGCCACGTTCGACAAGCTCTTCGCCTCCACCGCCTCCGACGTCGCCGTCTCCCCGAAGAAGAACGACGACGCCCAGGAGACCGGCAAGCCGCAGACGCTGCCCGCCTCCCTGCAGGGCCGCCTGGCCCAGGTGCCCGGCGTGGCCAAGGTCGAGCCGCACGCCACCAGCCAGCAGATCACCGCGGCGACGGCGAAGAACAAGAGCATCAGCCCCACCTCCGGCGCCCCCACCGTCGGCACCAACTGGGACGAGAGCCAGAAGAAGTCCGTCGAGATCACCAGCGGGCACGAGCCGCACGGCGCCACCGAGGCCGTCCTGGACGCGGACACCGCCGACAAGCACGGGCTCACGACGGGCGACAAGCTGCGGGTGATCGCCGCCCCCGGTGACTTCTCCGTGACGATCGTCGGCATCGCCACGTACAGGACCACCAACCCCGGTGCGGCCGTCCTCTACTTCGACACCCCCACCGCGCAGACCAAGCTGCTCGGCACCGCGGGCGAGTTCAGCAGCTACGGGCTGACAGCCGCCTCCGGCGTCAGCGACGAGCAGCTGAAGAAGGACGTCACCGCCGCCGTGGGCACGGGCTACACCGTGCACACCGCCGCCGAGACCAAGGCCGAGAACAAGAAGGACGTCGGCTCCTTCCTCGACGTCATGAAGTACGCGCTGCTCGGCTTCGCCGGCATCGCTGTTCTCGTCGGCATCTTCCTCATCGTCAACACCTTCTCCATGCTGGTCGCCCAGCGCACCCGCGAGATCGGCCTCATGCGGGCCATCGGCTCCAGCCGCAAGCAGGTCAACCGGTCGGTGCTGGTGGAGGCGCTGCTGCTCGGCGTCGTCGGCTCGGTGCTGGGCATCGGCGGCGGCATCGCGCTCGCCGTCGGGCTGATGGAGCTCATGGGCTCCATGGGCATGAAGCTCGACACCTCCGAGCTCACCGTCAAGACCACCACGCCCGTCGTGGGCCTGGCCATCGGCGTCGTCGTCACCGTCCTGGCCGCCTACCTGCCCGCCCGCCGGGCCGGGAAGATCTCCCCGATGGCCGCCCTGCGCGACGCCGGCAACCCGGCCGACGGCAAGGCCGGCACGGTGCGCGCCGTCATCGGCCTCGTGCTCTCCGCCGCGGGCGGCGCGGCCCTGGTCGCCGCAGCGCAGTCCGACGACGCCTCGGCGGGCTCGGGGATGCTGGGCCTCGGCGTGCTGCTGACCCTCGTCGGCTTCGTGGTCGTCGGCCCGCTGCTCGCCGGGTTCGTCGTCCGCGTCATCAGCACGGTGGTGCTGCGCGTCTTCGGCCCCGTCGGCCGCCTCGCCGAGCGCAACGCCCTGCGCAACCCGCGGCGCACGGGCGCCACGGCATCGGCCCTGATGATCGGCCTCGCGCTCGTCGCGGCGCTGTCGGTGGTGGGCTCCTCCATGGTCGCCTCGGCCACCGAGCAGCTCGACAAGTCGGTGGGCGCGGACTTCATCGTCCAGAGCGAGAACGGGCCGCTGAGCCCCGCCGCGGTCACGGCCGTGAAGTCGGCCCGGGACGTCGCGCACTTCAGCGAGTACACGATCGTCCACGCCAAGGTCACCACCCCCGACGGCAGGACCGCCACCCAGCGCCTGTCCGCCGTGAGCCCCACCTACGCCGACGACGTGCGGGCGGAGACGGTCAAGGGCAAGCTGGCCGACGCCTACGCCGAGGACGCCATGTCCGTGCCCGAGGGCTTCGCCGAGGACCACGGCATCAAGATCGGCGACCGGCTGACCGTCGCCATGGTCGACGGCCGCACCGCCAAGCTCAAGGTCAACGCGATCACCTCGGACGACACCAGCATCGACAAGGGTGCGATGTACACCGACATCGCCACCGCGAAGCGCTACCTCCCGGCCGACAAGATGCCGCTGGACGCGATGGTGCTCGCCAAGGCCGCCGACGGCAAGGCCAAGGAGGCCGCCGAGTCGCTCAAGGCGGCGGTGGCGGAATACCCGCAGGTCAAGGTCCGTGACCAGGCCGACTACAAGCAGCTGATCAAGGACCAGGTCGGCCAGCTGCTCAACATGATCTACGGCCTGCTGGCCCTGGCGATCATCGTGGCGGTGCTGGGCGTCGTGAACACCCTCGCCCTCTCCGTCGTCGAGCGCACCCGCGAGATCGGCCTGCTGCGGGCCATCGGCCTCTCCCGCCGCCAGATGCGCCGCATGATCCGCCTGGAGTCGGTGGTCATCGCCCTCTTCGGCGCCCTGCTGGGCCTCGGCCTGGGCATGGCCTGGGGCGTCACGGCCCAGCAGCTGCTGGCCCTGCAGGGGCTGGGCGTGCTGGACGTCCCCTGGCCGACGATCACCGCCGTCTTCGCCGGATCCGCGGTGGTGGGCCTGCTCGCCGCCCTGGTCCCGGCCTTCCGGGCGGGCCGGATGAACGTCCTGAACGCGATCGCGACGGACTGACCGCCCCGTCCGGCCGTGCCGGAAGGAAACCACCGGGCCCGGACGCACCACGGGGGTGTGCGTCCGGGCCCGGCCCGCGTCCGGCCGCGGCCGTCGGCGCTCCGTCGTAGGCTGGGAACACCCCGGCCCGTACGCACGTGTCGGGCGCTTCGTGTTGTTCGCTGGTCCACTCCCGGGACGGGAAAGTCTTCATGAGCCTGCACGGTCTGCTCGACGCGGTCGTCAACGATCCGGCGCTCGCCGAGGCGGTGGCGGCCGCGGGCGACGGCAACCGGCCGCACATCGACCTCGTCGGCCCGCCCGCCGCGCGGCCCTTCGCCATCGCCGCCCTCGCGCGCGACGCCCAGCGGCCCGTGCTCGCGGTGACCGCCACCGGGCGGGAGGCGGAGGACCTGGCCGCGGCGCTGCGGTCGCTGCTCCCGCCCGACGGCGTGGTGGAGTACCCGTCGTGGGAGACGCTCCCGCACGAGCGGCTCTCCCCGCGCTCGGACACCGTCGGCCGGCGCCTGGCCGTGCTGCGCCGGCTGGCGCACCCCAGCAAGGACGACCCGGCCGCCGGCCCCGTCAGCGTCGTGGTCGCGCCCGTGCGGTCCGTGCTGCAGCCGCAGGTCAAGGGGCTCGGCGACCTGGAGCCCGTCAGCCTGCGGGCGGGGCAGGGCGCCGACCTCGGCGAGGTCACCGAGGCGCTCGCCGCGGCCGCCTACGCCCGGGTCGAACTGGTCGAGAAGCGCGGCGAGTTCGCGGTGCGCGGCGGCATCCTCGATGTGTTCCCGCCCACCGAGGAGCACCCGCTGCGGATCGAGTTCTGGGGCGACGACGTCGAGGAGATCCGTTACTTCAAGGTCGCCGACCAGCGGTCCCTGGAGATCGCGGAGCACGGTCTGTGGGCCCCGCCCTGCCGCGAGCTGCTGCTGACGGACGCCGTGCGCCAGAAGGCCGCGGCCCTGGCCGAGGAGCACCCGGAGCTCGGCGAGCTGCTCGGCAAGATCGCCGAGGGCATCGCGGTCGAGGGCATGGAGTCCCTCGCCCCGGCCCTGGTGGACGACATGGAGCTGCTGCTGGACGTGCTGCCGGCCGGTGCCATGGCCGTCGTCTGCGACCCGGAGCGGGTCCGCACCCGGGCCGCCGACCTGGTGGCGACCTCGCAGGAGTTCCTGCAGGCGTCCTGGGCGGCCACGGCCGGCGGCGGCGAGGCGCCCATCGACGTGGACGCCGCGTCCCTGTGGCGCATCGCCGACGTCCGCGACCGCGCCCGCGAGCTCGGCATGATGTGGTGGTCCGTCAGCCCCTTCGCGGCGGACGAGGAGGCGGACGGCGACACCCTCAAGCTGGGCATGCACGCCCCCGAGACCTACCGCGGCGACACCGCCCGCGCGCTGGCCGACACCAAGGGCTGGGTCTCCGACGGCTGGCGCACCGTCTTCCTCACCGAGGGCCACGGCCCCGCGGCCCGCACCGCCGAGGTGCTCGGCGGCGAGGGCATCCCCGCCCGCCTCGACGCAGACCTGCCCGAGCTGTCCCCGTCCGTCGTGCACGTCACCTGCGCGGGCGTCGACAGCGGCTTCGTCGACCCCGCCCTCAAGATCGCCGTGCTGACGGAGGCCGACCTCACCGGCCAGAAGTCCGCCAGCAAGGACCTGGGCCGGATGCCGGTCCGGCGCCGCAAGACCATCGACCCGCTGACCCTGCAGGCCGGCGACTACATCGTCCACGAGCAGCACGGCGTCGGCCGCTACATCGAGATGGTCCAGCGCACCGTCCAGGGCGCCACCCGCGAGTACCTCCTCGTCGAGTACGCCCCCGCCAAGCGCGGCCAGCCCGGCGACCGCCTCTACATCCCCACCGACCAGCTGGAGCAGGTCACCAAGTACGTCGGCGGCGAGGCCCCCACCCTGCACCGGCTCGGCGGCGCGGACTGGACGAAGACCAAGGCGCGCGCCAAGAAGGCCGTCAAGGAGATCGCCGCCGACCTGATCAAGCTCTACTCCGCCCGCATGGCCGCCCCCGGCCACCCCTTCGGCCCCGACACCCCCTGGCAGCGGGAGCTGGAGGACGCCTTCCCCTACGCGGAGACGCCCGACCAGCTCACCACCATCGCCGAGGTCAAGGAGGACATGGAGAAGTCCGTCCCCATGGACCGCCTGGTCTGCGGCGACGTCGGCTACGGCAAGACCGAGATCGCGGTCCGCGCCGCCTTCAAGGCCGTGCAGGACGGCAAGCAGGTGGCCGTCCTCGTGCCGACCACGCTGCTGGTGCAGCAGCACTTCGGCACCTTCTCCGAGCGCTACTCGCAGTTCCCGGTCGTGGTGAAGGCGCTCTCCCGCTTCCAGACCGACACCGAGGCCAAGGCGGTGCTGGAGGGGCTGCGCGAGGGCTCGGTCGACATTGTCATCGGCACCCACCGCCTGTTCTCCTCCGAGACCAAGTTCAAGGACCTCGGCCTGGTCATCGTCGACGAGGAGCAGCGCTTCGGCGTCGAGCACAAGGAGCAGCTGAAGAAGCTCCGCGCCAACGTGGACGTGCTGACGATGTCCGCCACCCCCATCCCGCGGACCCTGGAGATGGCCGTCACCGGCATCCGCGAGATGTCGACGATCACCACCCCGCCGGAGGAGCGCCACCCGGTCCTCACCTTCGTGGGCCCCTACGACCAGAAGCAGATCGGCGCCGCCATCCGCCGCGAGCTGCTGCGCGAGGGCCAGGTCTTCTACATCCACAACCGCGTCGAGTCCATCGACCGGGCCGCCGCCCGGCTGCGCGAGATCGTGCCCGAGGCCCGCATCGCCACCGCCCACGGGCAGATGGGCGAGAGCCAGCTGGAGCAGGTCGTCGTCGACTTCTGGGAGAAGAAGTTCGACGTGCTCGTCTCCACGACGATCGTCGAGTCGGGCATCGACATCTCCAACGCCAACACCCTCATCGTCGAACGCGGCGACAACTTCGGCCTCTCCCAGCTGCACCAGCTGCGCGGCCGCGTCGGCCGCAGCCGCGAGCGCGGCTACGCCTACTTCCTCTATCCGCCGGAGAAGCCGCTCACCGAGACCGCCCACGAGCGGCTCGCGACCATCGCCCAGCACACCGAGATGGGCGCGGGCATGTACGTGGCGATGAAGGACCTGGAGATCCGTGGCGCGGGCAACCTGCTCGGCGGCGAGCAGTCCGGCCACATCGCGGGCGTCGGCTTCGACCTCTACATCCGCATGGTCGGCGAGGCCGTCGCCGACTACCGGGCCTCCCTGGAGGGCGGCGTCGAGGAGGAGGCCCCGCTGGAGGTCAAGATCGAGCTGCCGGTCGACGCGCACGTCCCGCACGACTACGCGCCCGGCGAGCGGCTGCGCCTGCAGGCGTACCGCGCCATCGCCTCGGCGAACAGCGAGGAGGACGTCAAGGCCGTCCGCGAGGAGCTCACCGACCGCTACGGCAAGCTGCCGGAGCCGGTGGAGAACCTGCTGCTGGTCGCCGGGCTGCGCATGCTCGCCCGCTCCTGCGGTGTCAACGACATCACCCTGCAGGGCTCCAACGTGCGCTTCGGCCCGGTCGAGCTGCGCGAGTCCCAGGAGCTGCGCCTCAAGCGCCTCCACCCGCGCACGGTCATGAAGCCCGCCACCCGGCAGATCCTCGTGCCGCGCCCGGCGACCCGCCCCATCGGCGGCAAGCCGCTGGTCGGCCGGGAACTGCTGGCGTGGACGGGCGAGTTCCTGACGACGATCCTCAGCTGAGGCCCACGGCGGCCACCCGGCCCCGCGGCGGTCCTACCCGACCCTGCGGAGGACGACGTGGCCGCCGTCGCTGCCGAGGACGGTGAACACCGTGCCCGGGTGCATCCGCTGCGCGTCGCCGGCCAGGTCGGCGGGGGCCCGGCCGTCGGTCAGGCGCAGGGCGACGTAGTCGGGGACGACGCCGCGGGTGTCACCTATCCACAGCACGCGGCAGCGGCCCGCGAGCCGGCTTATCGGGGCGACGTCGGCCTCGACGACCGCGCCGTCGGGGATCTTTTCCAGCAGCCGCTCGGTCGCCCGGACGCTCTCCGGTATCCGGTACGTCTCCGGCAGCGTCAGCCCGTACAGCGGCAGCGACGCGGTCATCGCCAGCGCCGCGGCGACCACGGCGGCGGGCAGCTGGTGGGCGTAGCGGCGCAGCCACGGGCGGCGGCTGCGCGCGGCCCCCGCCAGGGCGTCGGCGAGGGCGATGAAGAGGACGGGCATGAGCACAGCGCTGTAGTGCCAGTCGGTGCCCCAGTAGTGGTCGTCGTGGGAGACGAAGCGCCAGCCCAGGGTCGGCAGGGCGACGAGGAGCACCGGCGAGCGCAGGGCCAGCAGGCCGGTGGTGGGCAGCAGTGTCCAGGCGAGGGTGCGCAGCGCGGTGTCGACGGGGATGACGGGGGCGGGGCCGTCGCCGCCGCTGAGCTTGTTCCAGTAGTCGTAGCCGCCGCTGTTGTTGAAGCCCGGGATGATCAGGCCGAGGGTCAGTGCGGTGGCGGCCAGGCCGAAGGCCGTCAGGGCGGCGGCCAGGGCCGCGGCCCCGGGGTTCTTCCGGCCGCCGCGCACCCGCAGCAGGATCAGGGCGCCGATGGCCGCGGCCGTGACCCCCAGGTCCTCCTTGACCGCCACCAGCGGCACGGCCCACAGCACGGCGGCCCGCCAGCGGCCGCGCACCACGGCCTCCAGGGAGAAGGCCAGCAGCGGCATGGCGAAGGCGATCTCGTGGAAGTCGAAGTCGACGGCGCGCTGCACCCCCCACGAGAGCCCGTAGGCGACGCCGAGGGCCAGGCCCCGGCCGCGGCCGAGGAGGTGGGCGGCGAGCCGGGTGACCGGTACGGCGGACAGTGCGAAGAGCGCGGCCTGTACGACGAGGAGGGTCACCGGTGTGGGGAAGACGCGGTAGAGCGGTGCGATCAGCGCGGTGACGGGGCTGAAGTGGTCGCCGAGGATGTTGGTGCCGGGTCCCTTGAGGTCGGCCACCGGCGCCTGGAGGTGGGCGTAGCCGCGTATGGCCTGCTCGAAGATGCCCAGGTCCCACGACATGGTCAGCATCCGCCGGTGCCGGCACACCGACAGTGCGGTGTAGAGGACGAAGAGCACGCCGCCCAGCCAGTACGGGTCCAGCCGCGGGGCCCGCAGCCGTGCCGCCGGTGACCGCCGGGCCGGCCCGGTTCCGGCCGCGCTCCGGCCGTGTGCCGTGACGGGGGCGGTGGCCGAGTCCATGGGCGGTCCTTCTGTCCGGTGGCGTACGGGCTGGTCTTGCAGTATGCGGCCTTCGCCCGGAGCGTTACGACGGCCCCGGCCGGGCGGGCGGGGGCCCGTGCCCCGCGCGCCCCGCGAATCGTTGGCCGAATCAGTGACTTGGGCCACGTCGACTCCCTACCATCGATCAACGTCAGGTCTCGCCCGTCCACCGCCCCTCGTCGAGGGGGCCACGCCCGTACCTGTTCGATTGCGATCTCTGCCGGGAGGCTTCATGATCCGCCGCAGGACAGCGCTCTCCTTCTCCGCCGCCGCTCTGCTGGGTGCGGCGCCCTTGCTCACCGCGTGCGGGTCCGCGCCGCACCCCGGGGCCGCGGCCGTCGTCGGCAAGGACCGCATCACCGTCTCGGAGCTGCAGGGCCAGGTCGCGGACGTGCGGCAGGCGCAGCGCTCCTCCCCGCAGGGGGCGCAGCTGCTGATGGGCAGCGCCCAGCTCGGCCAGGACACGCTGATCCGGCTGATCCAGTACCGGATCATCGGCAAGGCCGGCCGGGACAACGGCGTGGACGTCACCCGCCGCGAGGTGCAGGAGCGGCGCCGCCAGGTGGAGGGGATGCTCGGCGGCCCGGACGCCACCGAGGCCCGCTTCCTCGCGGCCGGCATCGCGCCCGGGCAGATCGACGAGGAGCTGTCGGCCGGTCTCGTCCGCGCCAAGCTGGAGGACAAGCTCGGCAAGGCCCGCACCGGCCAGGCCCTGATGAAGACCTCCGACGCCCTGCGCGTCGACGTCAATCCGCGCTACGGCACCTGGGACGCCAAGCGCGGCACGGCACGGGCCGTGGTGGAGCCGTGGCTGCGGCCGGCCGCGGCGCCCGGCCCCCAAGAGCCGGCGTGAGCCCCGGCGGACCGGGTCGCCTAGGCTCGACCGCGTGAACGACCCTGTGAACGACAGCGTGAGCGACCGGGCGGCCGACTCCGCCGGCCGCATCGTCCTGCTCACCACCAGCCACCGGGTGGCCCCCGGCCTGCTGTCCTGGCCCGCGTGGCAGACGCTGCGCGGGGCCGGGCGCGTCGTGTGCGCCGACGCCGGTCACCCGCAGCTGCCGTACCTGCGCGAAGCCGGCGTCGACGTCGAGCACGCCGCGCCCGCCGCCCGCGAGCTGGTCGACTACTGCCGCGACGGGCAGCGCACCGTGGTCGTGCTCACCTCCGCCGAGGGGGAGTCCGCCCTCACCGACGGCCTGGCCCGGCTGGCCGGCTCCGGCCGCGAGTCCATGCCCGCGCTGGAGCTGCTCCCCGGCTCGTACGACCTGCCCGGTGCCCGCCTGCTCGACCTGGTCCAGGTCATGGACCGGATCCGGGCCGTCTGCCCGTGGAGCGGCATCCGCACCCACGAGGACCTCGGCAAGTACGGGCTGGAGGAGACGTACGAGCTGCTGGAGGCCATCGAGACCGGTGACCGGGAGGCGCTGCGCGAGGAGCTCGGCGACGTGCTGCTGCAGGTCGTCTTCCACGCCCGGATCGCCCAGGACGACCCGGAGGATCCGTTCTCCGTCGACGACGTCGCGGCCACCATCGTCGACAAGCTCATCCACCGCCACCCGCACGTCTTCGGCGAGGAGTCCGCCGAGACGCCCGAGGAGGTCAAGGAGCACTGGATGCGCACCAAGGCCGCCGAGAAGCGCCGCGCGTCGGTGACCGAGGGCGTGCCGCTGGGCCAGCCGGCCCTCGCCCTCGCGGCGAAGCTGGCCTCCCGGGTGCGCACCGAGGGGCTCGACGTGCCCCTGCCTGCCGGCGACGGCATCGGCTACGAGCTGCTGGCCCTGGCCGTACGGGCGGAGGCGGCCGGCACCGAGCCGGAGACGGCCCTGCGGGCCGCGGCGCGCACCTACCGGGACGCGATCCGGGCCGCGGAGGCGGCGGCGGGGGAGTGACGGACGGGGCCGCGGGGGCTCCGGGTCACCCGTTCGGCCCCCGTGCAGTCTTGACAGGGCGGCCGCCGGGTACCCGACATCCATGCGCACCGATCACATGGACCTCGCCCTGCCGCACTGGGTCGGCGGCACCGCCCCCTTCATCGTGGGGCTGTGCGTCTGCGCCCTGCTGATCCTCGCCTTCGTGTACGGACAGCGGTGGCGGGACAGGGAGCCGCCGCCCCCGTCCAACCCGCAGCGCCGCCAGGGCTCCTGGCAGACCCGCCAGGAGCACGACCTGGGGCCGGCCTCCCCCGATCACGGGCCCGGTCACAATGACGACGAGGAGAGCGCCGTCGGCTACGTCACCGAGCACCGCGAGTCGGACCAGCTGCAGACGGAGGCCAACGGGGAGCGGGTGCTGCCGCACGAGATCAACAACCCCGGCAGCCATCCCGAGGAGCGGTCCGAGGACCGCAAGAAGTGGGACCCGGGCAGCAGCGGCGCCTTCGGCAGCGGCGGGGGCGGCCCGCGCTGACGACACACCCTAGGTAGCGTCGGGGCGTGCACGAGAACCGTACGCCCCCCGCCCCACCCCTGTTCACCTGGGAATTCGCCGCCGATCCGTACCCGGCGTACGCCTGGCTGCGCGAGCACTCCCCGGTGCACCGCACCGCCCTGCCCAGTGGCGTGGAAGCCTGGCTGGTCACCCGCTACGCCGACGCCCGGCAGGCGCTCGCCGACCAGCGGCTGTCGAAGAACCCCGTGCACCACTCCGAGAGCGCCCACGGCAAGGGCAAGGTCGGCATCCCGGGCGAGCGCAGCGCCAACCTCATGACGCACCTGCTCAACATCGATCCCCCGGACCACACCCGGCTGCGCCGGCTGGTCTCCAAGGCGTTCACCCCGCGCCGGGTCGCGGAGTTCGCGCCCCGCGTGCAGGAGCTCACCGACCGGCTCATCGACGCCTTCGCCGCCAAGGGCGAGGCCGACCTGATCCACGAGTTCGCCTTCCCGCTCCCCATCTACGCCATCTGCGACATGCTCGGCGTCCCCGCCGAGGACCAGGACGACTTCCGGGACTGGGCCGGGATGATGATCCGCCACGGCGGCGGGCCGCGCGGGGGCGTGGCCCGTTCGGTGAAGAAGATGCGGGGCTACCTCACCGAACTGATCCACCGCAAACGGGAGGATCCCGGCGAGGACCTCATCTCGGGGCTGATCAGGGCGAGTGACCACGGCGAGCACCTCACCGAGGACGAGGCCGCCGCCATGGCCTTCATCCTCTTGTTCGCCGGTTTTGAAACAACTGTGAACCTGATCGGTAACGGAACCTACGCCCTGCTGCGCAACCCCGGGCAGCGCGAGCGCCTCCAGCGCGCCCTGCACGAGGGCGACGAGTCCCTGCTGGCGACCGGCGTGGAGGAGCTGCTGCGTTACGACGGGCCGGTGGAGCTCGCCACCTGGCGGTTCGCCACCCAGGACCTGGTCATCGGTGGCCGGCGCATCGCCGAGGGCGACCCCGTGCTGGTCGTCCTCGCCGCCGCGAACCGCGACCCCGAACGGTTCACCGGCCCGGACACGCTCGACCTCGCCCGGCGCGACAACCAGCACCTCGGCTACGGACACGGCATCCACTACTGCCTCGGCGCGCCCCTGGCCCGGCTGGAGGGACAGACCGCGCTCGCGACCCTGCTGCGCCGGCTCCCCGACCTGCGCCTGGCCGTCGACCCGGAGGAACTGCGCTGGCGCGGGGGGCTCATTATGCGTGGATTGCGCACTCTGCCCGTCGGATTCACCCCGCCGACGGGCCCCGAGTGACGCCCCATCACCCGCTGTGACCTTCGCGTGACCTCGGCTACACCCGGCTTGTGGGGGCCGGAACCCGTCGCTATGTTCGACGACCACATCAGCCGCCACCCGAAAGGCCATCACATGCGTTTCGCCAACGGTAGACATCGACGCCCCCGTCAGATACCCGCCATCGTGCTCGCGGCGGGGGTGACGGGGGCAGGAATCGCGATGCCGCTCATGGCGGCCACCGGCGCCACCGCCGCGGACACCGGGACCTGGGACAAGGTCGCCCAGTGCGAGAGCGGCCGGATGTGGAGCGCCAACACCGGCAACGGATTCTTCGGCGGGCTCCAGCTCACGCACGAGATGTGGGAGCAGAACGGCGGCATCTCCTACGCCCCCCGCCCCGACCTGGCCAGCAGGTCCCAGCAGATCGCCGTCGCCGAGCGGATCCTGGCGGCCCAGGGCCCCGACGCCTGGCGCAGTTGCGCCGTCAGCTCCGGCCTCTCCAAGGGCTCCCCGGCACCGGACGTGAACCCCGGCCGGGTCCAGACGCCCGAACCGGAGACCACCGACAAGCCCGCGCCCGAGCGCACCACCCCCGCCACGCCGGAGCACGAGACGCCCAAGCCGTCCACCCCGGCCCCCGGATCCACGCCCGCGCCGGAGAAGTCGCAGACGCCCGGCACGCCCTCCCCGACCGCCGACCCGTCGGCCCCCGCGACCGGCACCCCGGGCGAGGCGGACGGCAAGCACCGCAAGGACCCCTCGGCCGAGCCCTCCAACGGGCCGGCCACGCCCGCCGGTACGCCCTCGGGCACCCCCTCCGGAACTCCCTCGGGCACCCCCTCCGGCACGCCCGCCGAGCCCGCGTCCGGCAGCGCGCAGACGCCCGGCGACGCGACCGGCGAGCCCGGCACCGGCAAGCACCGCGCCGAGCCGACCCGTCCGGACGCCACCGAGCGCCCCTCGCGCGACGGCGGTGCCGGCCGTACGGATCTGCCCGCCACGGACGACTACACCGTGCGGCCCGGTGACAACCTGTCAGCCATCGCCGAGCAGCACGCGGTCTCCGGCGGATGGCAGACGCTCTATCAGAAGAACGAAAAAACAGTCGGATCCGATCCGGATCTCATCCAGCCTGGTCAGCGGCTCGATATCCGTAAATAGTCGGGGGGTTCGGGGCGAATGTCCGTTCCAGTCGAAAGTGAGACATGGGTCTCGTTGACTTCGGCCTGGACGGGGCCCGTCCGTTCCTTACAAACCCCTTCTCACCTGCGGAAACAGGAGGTTCCTGCAGGTAACTTCCGGCAACTGTGGCTGAAAAGTGGGGTTTGAACCCGTCGGCCGCCTGTGTTTAACGTCGTCTCCGCTCGCCATCGCGAGCACCACGGTCGTCACGCCGAATCCTGCCGGCGGCCGGGGGAGTCGTCGCGCAAGCGCCGTTGGCAGGAGCGGGGGAACCAAGGTAAGGCGCCGGACCGGACCGACGGCCAACTGGCCGCAGGGGCGGGACGGCTAGGGGTGAAGCCCGGGCCGCGCGAGCGGACCGGGCCGGGCAAACTCACAGCCCGAACCCGACAGCTCACCTCGTAGGCGTCGGTGAGGAAACCGACTTATGTCCAAGGGCAAGCACCGTCGTCCGTCCAAGGCCGTCCGCATCGTCACGCTCGCCGGCGTCACCGGCGTCGCCGTGGCCGCCCCGCTGATGGTCGCTACCTCCGCCAGCGCCGCCTCCGTCTCCACCTGGGACAAGGTCGCCCAGTGCGAGTCCAGTGGGAACTGGTCCATCAACACCGGCAACGGCTACTACGGCGGCCTGCAGTTCTCGAAGTCCTCCTGGGACGCGGCGGGCGGCTCCAAGTACGCCTCGTACCCGCACCAGGCCACCAAGGCCCAGCAGATCGCCGTCGCCGAGAAGCTCCTCGCCATGCAGGGCCCCGGCGCCTGGGGCTGCGCGGGTGCGGGCGGTCTGACCGCCGGCGGCCCGAAGGCCAACGTCGACGTGTCCGGCTCCGGCTCCTCGAAGTCCACGACCTCGAAGAAGTCCACCAACGGCGGAGAGCGCGGCACGGTCTCCGGCAAGAGCCACGCCGACCGCGCCGAGCGCCCCGCGGCGCCGAAGCACGCGAAGCCCGCCCAGCAGGGCGAGGACGCCGAGAGCGCGGCCCCGGCCCGGAAGCAGGCCGCTCCGAAGCACGCCGCCCCCGCCCCGATGACCGTCAAGCAGGGCAACGGCGAGTACGAGGTCAAGCAGGGCGACACCCTCGGCTCGATCGCCGACGCCAAGAAGGTCGACGGCGGCTGGCAGAAGCTGTACGAGCGCAACAAGGACATCATCGACAACGCGGACCTGATCTTCCCCGGTCAGAAGCTGCACCTCAGCTGATCACCTGCTGAGCGTCTCCGCTCGTCCGCGGGACCGCCCCGCTCCGATGCGCCTTCCCCCCGAGCCGCATCGGAGCGGGGCTCCGGCGTTCGCCCGTGCAGGTCCGTTCCCCGCCGTTCCCCGTTGAGCGAACACACCGGCGATTCGTCCCGTGCTTTCAGCTTTTGTGCCAATTTTCGGTCCGCGGAACGGTCCAAGGGCGGGCGCAGCCTCCGCCGCCCGTTAGGCTCGTGCTGCAGAACTCCAGCACACACGAAGGAGACCCTCGTGCCGTCCATCGACGTCGTCGTAGCTCGCGAGATCCTCGACTCGCGAGGCAACCCCACGGTCGAGGTCGAGGTCGGCCTCGACGACGGCTCCACGGGCCGTGCCGCCGTACCGTCCGGTGCCTCCACCGGCGCTTTCGAGGCCATCGAGCTCCGCGACGGTGACCCGAACCGCTACCTGGGCAAGGGCGTCGAGAAGGCCGTTCTCGCCGTCATCGAGCAGATCGGCCCGGAGCTGGTCGGCTACGACGCCACCGAGCAGCGCCTGATCGACCAGGCCATGTTCGACCTGGACGCCACCGACAACAAGGGCTCGCTCGGCGCCAACGCCATCCTGGGCGTCTCCCTCGCCGTCGCGCACGCCGCCTCCGAGGCGTCCGACCTGCCGCTCTTCCGCTACCTGGGCGGCCCGAACGCGCACCTGCTGCCCGTTCCGATGATGAACATCCTGAACGGCGGCTCGCACGCCGACTCCAACGTGGACATCCAGGAGTTCATGATCGCGCCGATCGGCGCGGAGTCCTTCTCCGAGGCCCTGCGCTGGGGCACCGAGGTCTACCACACCCTCAAGAAGGTCCTGAAGGGCCGCGGCCTGTCCACCGGCCTCGGCGACGAGGGCGGCTTCGCCCCCAACCTGGGCTCCAACCGCGAGGCCCTGGACCTCATCCTCGAAGCCATCAAGGAGGCCGGCTACACCCCCGGCCAGGACATCGCGCTCGCGCTCGACGTCGCCGCCTCCGAGTTCTACAAGGACGGCGTCTACACGTTCGAGGGCAAGGACCGCTCCGCCGCCGAGATGACGGAGTACTACGCCGAGCTCGTCGAGGCGTACCCGCTGGTCTCCATCGAGGACCCGCTGTTCGAGGACGACTGGGCCGGCTGGAACACCATCACCGAGAAGCTCGGCGACAAGGTGCAGCTCGTGGGTGACGACCTGTTCGTCACCAACCCCGAGCGCCTGGCCCGCGGCATCGAGGAGAACTCCGCCAACGCCCTGCTCGTCAAGGTCAACCAGATCGGCTCGCTGACCGAGACCCTGGACGCCGTCGAGCTGGCCCAGCGCAACGGCTTCAAGTGCATGATGTCGCACCGCTCCGGCGAGACCGAGGACGTCACCATCGCCGACCTGGCCGTCGCCACCAACTGCGGTCAGATCAAGACCGGCGCCCCGGCCCGCTCCGAGCGCGTCGCCAAGTACAACCAGCTGCTGCGCATCGAGGAGATCCTCGACGACGCCGCGGTGTACGCCGGCCGCAGCGCCTTCCCGCGCTTCAAGGGCTGAGCCTCAAGGGCTGACCTTCTCGCCAGTCGCCGTACGTCCCCGGCCGCGGTCCCGTACCGTGTCCGGGGACGTACGTTCGTAGCGGACTCTTCAGGGGAGGCGACGTGGGCGCGGACCGGTTCTCCACCGCGACCAGGCTCAAGGCGCTGGGCACGGCGCTGGTGCAGGGGCCCGCGGCGGCCCGCGTCTACCGCGCCGGCCCCCCGCGGCGCAGCCGGCTCACCGGCCGTGCGGCGCTGCTCGCCCTCGTCGTCTGCTCCCTCGTCGTCGCCCTCGCCTACCCCATGCGCCAGTGGGTCACCCAGCGTTCGGACATCGCCGAGCAGCGGCACCGCACCGAGCAGGCGCGCGAGCAGGTCCAGCGGCTGCGCGACGAGAAGGCCCGGCTTGAGGACCCCGCGTACGTGGAGCAGCAGGCGCGCGAGCACCTGCACTTCGTGCGCCCCGGCGAGACCGGCTACACCGTGGTGGACGGCAGCGGCACCGACCGGCCGCGCAGGGACGAGGGCGCCGCCGACCGCCCCTGGTACAGCAACCTCTTCGACGGCGTGGACGGCTCCGACGGCCACCGCTGACCCTGCACATTCTTTGACAAGACCGAGCGAGCACGAGCGAGCACATGGACACCCCTCCTCCGAAGACCGAGCCCACCGAGCCGACCGACGCCGACATCGCCGCGTTCAAGGAGCAGCTGGGGCGCCCGCCGCGCGGGCTGCGCGCCATCGCGCACCGCTGCCCCTGCGGTCAGCCCGACGTCGTCGAGACGGCGCCCCGGCTGCCGGACGGCACGCCGTTCCCGACGACGTACTACCTGACCTGCCCGCGTGCCGCCTCCGCGATCGGCACCCTTGAGGGCTCGGGCCTGATGAAGGAGATGCAGGACCGGCTGGCGACCGACCCGGAGCTGGCCGCCGCCTACCGGGCCGCGCACGAGGACTACCTCGCGCGCCGCGACGCGATCGAGGTGCTGGAGGGCTTCCCGAGCGCCGGCGGCATGCCGGACCGGGTCAAGTGCCTGCACGTGCTGGTCGGGCACTCGCTGGTGGCCGGCCCCGGCGTGAACCCCTTCGGTGACGAGGCGCTGGCGCTGCTGCCGGAGTGGTGGGCCAAGGGCCCGTGCGTGAGCCCCTGCGGCGAGCCGGGCGAGGGGTGCGCATGACGCGCGTCGCCGCCATCGACTGCGGAACGAACTCCATCCGGCTCCTCGTCGCGGACGCCGACCCCGCCACGGGCGAACTCACGGAGCTCGACCGCCGGATGACGATCGTCCGGCTCGGCCAGGGCGTGGACCGCACCGGCCGCCTGGCACCGGAGGCGCTGGAGCGCACCTTCGCCGCGTGCCGGGAGTACGCCGGGGTCGTCAAGGAGCTCGGCGCGGAGCGCCTCCGCTTCGTGGCCACCTCCGCCTCGCGGGACGCCGAGAACCGCGAGGACTTCGTGCGCGGCGTCGTGGAGATCCTGGGCGTGGAGCCCGAGGTGATCAGCGGTGACCAGGAGGCGGAGTTCTCCTTCACCGGCGCCACCAGGGAGCTGGCCGGCCGGGACGACCTGGCCAAGCCCTTCCTCGTGGTGGACATCGGCGGCGGCTCGACGGAGTTCGTCGTCGGCGAGGAGCACGTGCGGGCCGCGCGCAGCGTGGACGTGGGCTGCGTGCGCATGACGGAACGTCACCTGGTGGTGGACGGCGCGGTCACCGACCCGCCGGACCCCGGCCGGATCGCGGCGATACGGGCCGACGTCGAGGCCGCCCTGGACCTCGCCGCGCAGGCCGTGCCGCTGGCCGAGGCCCGCACCCTGGTCGGCCTGGCCGGTTCGGTCACGACCGTCGCGGCGATCGCGCTGGGCCTGCCCGAGTACGACTCGGCCGCCATCCACCACGCGCGCATCCCGCTGGAGCGCGTCCGGGAGATCACCGACGAGCTGATCGCCTCCACCCACGCCGAGCGCGCCGCGATCCCCGTGATGCACCCGGGCCGCGTCGACGTCATCGCCGCCGGGGCGCTCGTCCTGCTGGCCGTGATGGAGCGGACGGGGGCCCGCGAGGTCGTCGTCAGCGAGCACGACATCCTCGACGGGATCGCCTGGAGCATCGCCTGATCCAGGTCCGCCCGGCCACCGCGCCGCACGCCTGGAAGGGGCCGTTCCGGGGCCGGAAAGGGCCCTTCGGACCCCGCCGCCGAGGAATGTTCGTGAAATCCTTCACATGAAAAGGCGGTCCCAGGACCCCGGAAAGAGGGCTTCAGGCCCCCTTCCGGGGCCCATACGGCCTTCGCGACCGGAAACCGTCCAGTATCTGGCGTGTTAAAGAAACGCTTATGCCGATCGCCGGAGGCGGGTGGTCCAGTCGCCGCGCACACCTCAAGGCCAGTTCAGCGGGGGTGATCAACGCCCGGGCGGCCCGCTTGGTTCCATTGCGGCGCTATGGCATGGGTCACGGGGGCGGCGGAGTGTAGCAGACAGGTCCCCGCCCCTTGTGAAGGGGCTCACGAGCACCCCTCCGGTGCGTGCTGGATACTCGAAACATGAGCACCACGGAGCGTCCACGGATCCTCGTAGTAGGCGGTGGGTACGTCGGCCTGTACGCGGCACGCCGCATCCTCAAGAAGATGCGGTTCGGCGAGGCGACCGTCACGGTCGTCGACCCGCGCTCGTACATGACGTACCAGCCCTTCCTTCCTGAAGCAGCCGCCGGCAGCATTTCCCCTCGCCACGTCGTGGTGCCCCTGCGACGCGTGCTTCCGAAGGCGGAGGTGCTCACCGGCCGAGTCACCACGATCGACCAGGACCGCAAGGTGGCCACGATCGCGCCGCTCGTCGGCGAGGCGTACGAGCTGCCCTTCGACTACCTGGTCATCGCGCTCGGCGCCGTCTCCCGCACCTTCCCGATCCCCGGCCTTGCCGAGAACGGCATCGGCATGAAGGGCATCGAGGAGTCCATCGGCCTGCGCAACCACGTTCTTGAGCAGCTCGACAAGGCCGATTCGACCAAGGACGAGGAGATCCGCCGCAAGGCGCTCACCTTCGTCTTCATCGGCGGTGGCTTCGCGGGCGCGGAGACCATCGGCGAGGTCGAGGACATGGCGCGCGACGCCGCCAAGTACTACCCGAACGTGAAGCGCGAGGACATGCGCTTCATCCTCGTCGACGCCGCCGACAAGATCCTGCCGGAGGTCGGCCCCAAGCTCGGCCAGTACGGCAAGGAGCACCTGGAGGGCCGCGGGGTCGAGATCTACCTCTCGACGTCCATGGACTCCTGCGTCGACGGCCACGTCGTGCTGAAGAACGGCCTTGAGGTCGACTCCAACACCATCGTGTGGACCGCGGGCGTCAAGCCCAACCCGGCGCTGGCCCGCTACGGCCTGCCGCTGGGCCCGCGCGGCCACGTCGACACCTCCGAGACCCTGCAGGTCCAGGGCACCGACTACATCTGGGCCGCGGGCGACAACGCCCAGGTCCCGGACGTCGCCTCCCGCAAGGCCGGCAACGAGAACGCCTGGTGCCCGCCGAACGCCCAGCACGCGCTGCGCCAGGCCAAGGTCCTCGGCGACAACGTGGTCTCCGGGATGCGCGGCTTCCCGCAGAAGACCTACGAGCACTCCAACAAGGGTGCGGTGGCGGGCCTCGGCCTCCACAAGGGCGTGGCGATGATCGTCATGGGCAAGATGAAGATCAAGCTCAAGGGCCGTCTCGCCTGGTACATGCACCGCGGCTACCACGGTATGGCCATGCCGACCTGGAACCGGAAGATCCGCGTCTTCGCGGACTGGACCCTCGGTATGTTCCTCAAGCGCGAGGTCGTCTCCCTGCGTGCCATGGAGAACCCGCGCGAGGAGTTCTACGAGGCCGCCAAGCCGGCTCCCCGGCCCGCCGCCGCGTCCAACGCGGACACGGCGCAGAAGGCCAAGACCTCGTAACCCCGTACAACCCGTAGGGCGTCCACCAATCCGTGGGGTGGGCGCCCTTCGCGTTGCCCGATTCGCCTACCCTGGCCGGGGTAGGACAGCACGGCCTGTTGGTGTTCAGGTGCCGGGGAGAAGGCTCCCTGACACTTCATCATGGAGGTGTGCGACATGGGCGACGCCGCTCGACGGCTCTCCGCACTCGCGGAACAGGCTCTGGGAGCCCCGCTCCCCGTCCGGATCCGCGCCTGGGACCGCAGCGAGTGCGGACCGCCCGGCACCCCCCTCCTCGTCGTCCGGCGCCGCCGGGCCCTGCGCCGCCTGCTGTGGAAGCCCGGGGAGCTCGGCCTGGCCCGCGCCTGGGTCGCCGGCGACCTCGACGTCGAAGGGGACCTCTACGAGGCCCTGGAGCTGCTCGCCGGACACCTGTGGGAGCGCGGCGAGGACACCGGCCGTACCACCGGCCCCACGGTCCTCCTGGCCGCCCTGCGCGACCCCGCCCTGCGCGCCACCGGCGCCGGCCTGCTCCGGCTCGCCCGCCCCTGGCCGCCGCCCGCACCCCCGCGCGAGGAAGCCCGCCCCGCCGGCGGCCCCCTGCACACCGTGCGCCGCGACAAGCAGGCCATCAGCCACCACTACGACGTCGGCAACGCCTTCTACGAGCGCGTCCTGGGCCCCTCGATGGTCTACTCCTGCGCGTACTGGGCCCCCGACTCCACCCTGGAACGGGCCCAGGAGGCCAAGCTCGACGTCGTGTGCCGCAAGCTGGCCCTCACCCCCGGCCGGCGGCTGCTGGACGTCGGCTGCGGCTGGGGCTCGATGGCCCTGCACGCCGCACGCGCGTACGGGGTGAGCGTCGTCGGCGTCACCCTCTCCGAGGAACAGGCCGTCTACGCCCGCAAGCGCGTCGCCGAGGCGGGCCTGACGGACCGTGTGGAGATCCGCGTCCAGGACTACCGCGAGGTCCACGACGGGCCCTTCGACGCCATCTCCTCCATAGGCATGGCCGAGCACGTGGGCTCCGCCCGCTACGCCGAGTACGCCCGCGAGCTGCACACCCTGCTCCGGCCCGGCGGCCGGCTGCTCAACCACCAGATCGCCCGCCGCCCGCTCAAGGACGAGGCGCACTACCGCGTGGACCCGTTCATCGACCGCTACGTCTTCCCCGACGGCGAGCTGGCCCCCGTCGGCCGGACCGTGGCCCAGCTGGAGGAGGCCGGGTTCGAGGTCCGCGACGTGGAGTCGCTGCGCGAGCACTACGCCCTGACCCTGCGCCGCTGGGTGGCTAACCTGGAGGCGCACTGGGACGAGGCCGTGCGCCTCACCTCCCCGGGCCGCGCCCGCGTGTGGCGGCTCTACATGGCCGCCTGCGCCCTGTCCTTCGAGCGCAACCGCATAGGGGTCAACCAGGTGCTGGCCGTGCGCACGCCCGTCTCCGGCGCGTCGGGCCTGCCGCTGCGCACCCGCGACTGGCGCTGAGGAAACACGAAGGGGCCCGGTCCGTACGGACCGGGCCCCTTCGCTTGCCGTCTCTCCTTCGTTGCTACTCCGCCTTGATGGCGGCGAGCATGTTCAGCTTGGCGGCCCGGCGGGCGGGCCACAGCGCGGCCAGCACGCCGACGAAGGCGGCGAGCAGCAGGAAGACGCCCATGCGCTCCCAGGGGAGCACCAGCTCGTAGGTGCTGATGCCCTTCTTGATGAGGTCGCCCGCGGCCCAGCCGAAGAAGACGCCCAGCCCGATGCCCATCACACCGCCGAAGAGCGAGATGATCAGGGACTCCAGGCGCACCATGCGCTTGATGCCCTTGCGGTCCAGGCCGATGGCGCGCAGCATGCCGATCTCCTGCTGGCGCTCGAAGACCGACATCGCCAGGGTGTTGATGACGCCGAGGACGGCGACGACCACGGCCATGGCCAGCAGGCCGTAGAGCATGTTCAGCAGCAGGCCGATGGCCTTGGAGATGCCGTCGGAGATGTCCTGCTTGGTCTGGATCTGGATGGCGGGGTTGTCGCCGAGGGCCTTGGCGAGCGAGTCCTTGACCTTGTCGTCGGCGCCGCCCTTGACCTTGACCATCACCTGGCGGTCGTCGATCTGGCTCTGGTGGGGGGCCAGGGTCTCCTTGTCGACCCAGATGCCGCGCATCAGGTCGTTGCCCTTGTAGACGCCGCCGACCGTCAGCTTGCCCTTCTTGCCGTCCTCGAAGGTGACGTCGAAGGAGGAGCCGAGCTTCCAGTGCTTGGTGCGGGCCATGGCGTCGTCGATGACGACCTTGTCGCCGGAGAGCCCGCTGAAGGAGCCCGACGTGAAGTCGAGGTTCGTCAGCTTGCCCATGGTCGCGCCGTTGACGCCGGTGAGGCTCTGGTGGTCGCCGTCGATGCGGGCCGGGGACGAGCGCAGCGGGCTGGTGGCGGTGACGTCCGGGTGGGCGGAGAGCTTCTTGTCCACATCGGTGGACAGCGGGGTCATGCTCGCCATGGAGACGACGTAGTCGGCCTTCAGGGCGCCCGTGGCCATCTTGTCGATGGCCTGCTGGACGCTGCCGGCGATGACGGTCAGACCGGTGATCAGGGTCAGGCCGATCATCAGCGCGGAGGCGGTGGCGGCGGTGCGGCGCGGGTTGCGGACCGCGTTCTGCCGGGCGAGCTTGCCGGGCATCCCGAAGAGGCGCAGGACCGGCGCCGAGGCGGCGATCACCGGGCGGGACAGCAGCGGCGTCAGCACGAACACACCGATGAGGACCAGGCCCGCGCCCAGACCCATCATGGTCGAGCTGGTGGCTGTCAGGACGAGCGCGGCACCCGCGGCGGTCAGGACGCCGCCGATGGTGTTGCGGACCACCAGGGACTTGGTGGTGGCCACGGCGTGCACGCTGTTCATCGCGGCGACCGGCGGGATCTTCGCGGCGCGGCGGCCGGGCAGCCAGGCGGCGAGCATGGTCACGACGATGCCGACGACGAGCGAGGTGACGACCGTGCTGGGGGCGATCACCAGGGGGCCGTCGGGGACGGTCGCACCGGTGCCGCTGATCAGGGAGCGCAGACCGGCGCCGATGCCGATGCCCGCGCCCAGGCCGGCGACGCCGGCGACGGAGCCGACGACGAACGCCTCGATGAGCACCGAGCGGGTGACCTGGCGGCGGCTGGCGCCGACCGCGCGCATCAGGGCCAGCTCCTTGGTGCGCTGGGCGACCAGCATGGTGAAGGTGTTGGCGATGATGAAGACGCCGACGAAGAGGGATATGCCGGCGAAGACCAGCAGGCTGGTCCGCATGCCGTCCATGCTCTGGGCGATGACCCGGCTCTGCTCGTCCGCGAGCTCCTTGGCGGTGGTGGCCTCGGCGTCCTTGGGCAGGATCTTCTCGATGGACGTCTTGAGGGCGGCCTGGGAGGTACCGGCCGCGGCCTTCACGTCGATCCGGCTGAACTCGCCGGGCTTGGCGTAGAGCTGCTGTGCGGTGGCGGTGTCGAAGAGGGCGAGGCTGCCGCCGGCGGCGACGTTGCCGTCGTCGGTGGTGAAGACGCCGGTGAGCCTCTGCGTCAGGACCGGGCCGTCGACGGACACCCGGACGGTGTCGCCGACCTTGTAGCCCGCGCGCTCGGCGGTCTTGGCGTCGAGGGCGATCTCGCCCGCGCCCTTGGGGGCGCGGCCGCTCTTCAGCGGGTAGCGGGGGTCCTTGCCGCCGCTGCCGGCGTAGTAGTTGGCGCCGGAGGAGTTGAAGCCCTCGCCGACGAGCTTGCCGTCCTTGCCGGCGACGGCGGCGAAGCCGTTGACCGTGCCGGTGGCGGAGGCGGCGCCGGGCACCTTGGCGGCCTGGTCCAGCAGGTGCTGGCTGAGCTGCGGAACGGCGCCCGGGTTGTCCTCCTCGCTGCTCTTGCGGTGGGGCTCGATGGCGACGTCGACGCCGGTGAAGCCCTTTTCGGAGCTCTTCTGGTACGCGTCGGAGATGGTCGAGGTGAAGACCAGGGTGCCGGAGACGAAGGCGACGCCGAGCATGACGGCGAGCACGGTCATCAGCAGCCTGGCCTTGTGCGCGAGCACATTGCGCAGGGCGGTGCGGAACATGAGGTCAGTCCTGAAGATCGAATCCGGCGGTGATCAGCTCGTACGGCCCTTGGCGTCGAACCGCTTCATGCGGTCCAGGACGGCGTCGGCGGTGGGCTCGCGCAGCTCGTCGACGATGCGGCCGTCGGCGAGGAAGACGACGCGGTCGGCGTAGGAGGCGGCGACCGGGTCGTGGGTGACCATGACGACCGTCTGGCCGAGCTCGCGCACCGAGTTGCGCAGGAAGCCGAGGACCTCGGCGCCGGAGCGGGAGTCCAGGTTTCCGGTGGGCTCGTCGGCGAACATGATCTCGGGGCGGCCGGCCAGGGCGCGGGCCACGGCCACGCGCTGCTGCTGGCCGCCGGAGAGCTGGTTCGGGCGGTGCTTGAGGCGGCCGGAGAGGCCGACGGTGTCGACCACCATGTCCAGCCACTGCTTGTCGGGCTTGCGGCCGGCGATGTCCATGGGAAGCGTGATGTTCTCCAGGGCGTTCAGCGTCGGCAGCAGGTTGAACGCCTGGAAGATGAAGCCGATCTTGTCGCGGCGGAGCCGGGTCAGCTTCTTGTCGTTGAGCCCGGTCAGCTCCACGTCGCCGATGCGGGCCGAGCCGCCGGAGACCGAGTCGAGGCCGGCCATGCAGTGCATCAGCGTCGACTTGCCGGAGCCCGAGGGGCCCATGATCGCGGTGAATTCGGCCTGCCGGAACTCCACCGAGACGGCGTCGAGGGCAACCACCTGGGTCTCGCCCTGTCCGTAGACCTTGGTGAGATCCGTGGCGCGGGCTGCCACCGCAGCGGTGCGGACGGCGGCGGGGGCGCCGAAGGGGGTGGTGGTCACGAGGGAGCACTCCTGTCGGACGGTGTTCGGCGGCCGGTTCGCGGACCGCTTCAGGGACTACTCCATGCTCCGGTGTCCGACCCCCCTCCGGGATCCGCCCCAGCTCCGGTCTCCGGGACATGCTCGGGAGGTACACCGAGGGGGCGCCGTCATCCCTGGGTAGGAGATCGCTCCTTACGCAGGGCGACGAGATTGCGACAATTCCGGTTGATGTCGCGAGCGGGGTGGTGAACGGGGGAGATCGGCCTCTGGCATGTGCCAAGGGCGTCATCCCTGCACTGATGGGTACTCAGTTGCCAATAAAATAAGACAACCTCGGGTCAGGGTTCCGCTGTTTGGGGGGCTCTCCCCGGCTAGGCTCGTCTTGCTCTCATCGAGGGGAGGAACGCACACCCGCCTCCCCGCTGTGCTGCCCGAGAGCCCGCCCGGATGGTGGAATGCAGACACGGCGAGCTTAAACCTCGCTGGCCCTTCGGGCCGTGCCGGTTCAAGTCCGGCTCCGGGCACCTCCTTGCCGAGGCTCCGCCGCTCCGGCCTTGACGCTTTCCTGACGTTCCCCCTCCCCTTTTCCGCCCGGCGCGCGGAACCGACCGCCGTTGGTTCGCGTTGTCGGGTACGTGGGCATGGGAAGAAAAGATCGTCCCGAAGCAGGAGAGCCATTCTTTTGCCTACCTATTACCCTTGAGCCCAAGGCCGCGCAGGGTGGCCATGGAGGAGTGAGATGAGGAGCAGCAACCCGGTCTTCTCGCGACGGGGGTTCAGCCGCGACAACAGCGGCTACGCGGGCTTCGGCGCGGGGCCGCAGGCCGGGACCGCGGCCCAGGGCAACCCGTACGCGACCAACCCGTACGCCGACAACCCGTACGCCCAGCCCACCAACCCCTACGCGGCGAACCCGTACGCGCAGGGCGGGCCGGACCTCCAGCAGGGCTACCCGCAGGCGCCCGCGGCCGCGCAGGCCGGCCGGATGACCATCGACGACGTGGTCACGCGCACCGGCATCACGCTGGGCGCCGTGATCGTGACCGCCATCGCCGCGTGGGCGCTGTCGCTGCCCGTCGCGGTCGGCTTCGGCGCCGGCCTCGTGGCGATGGTGCTGGGCCTGGTCCAGTCGTTCAAGCAGAAGCCGTCCCCTGCGCTGATCCTGGCCTACGCGGCCTTCGAGGGCCTCTTCCTCGGCGTGATCAGCAAGGTCTACAACGACGTCGCCTACGGCGCCCCGATGCAGGCGGTGCTCGGCACGATGGCCGTCTTCGCCGGCGTGCTCATCGCCTACCGGGCGCGGATCATCCGGGTGAACCGCCGGTTCACCCGCTTCGTGATCGCCGCCGGTATCGGCTTCCTGCTGCTGATGGTCGCGAACTCCCTGTTCGCCGTCTTCGGCGGCGGCGACGGCCTGGGCTTCCGCAGCGGCGGCCTGGGCGTGGCCATGGGCGTCGTCGGCGTCCTGCTGGGTGCCGCGTACCTGGCGCTGGACTTCAAGCAGATCGAGGACGGCGTCCAGTACGGCGCTCCCCGCGAGGAGTCCTGGCTGGCGGCCTTCGGTCTGACGCTGTCGCTCGTGTGGATCTACACCGAGATCCTCCGGATCATCGCGATCCTGAATAACGACTAGCGGCGCCGGCCGCCGGTCACGGCCGGCGGTCCCGTCCGGACGACGGGGAAGGGCCCGGGAAGGCAATGCCTTCCCGGGCCCTTCCGTTTCTGGCGCGCTACCGAAGCTTCCGAGCGGCCCGTTGGAGGTCGTACTCGTGGACGATCGCCTTTGCGTGGCCGTAAGCGAGATTGTGCTCTCCGCGCAGCCAGCTGACCTTCTCCTCGAAGCGGAAGAGGGAGGGGCCTTCTTCGACCGTGCGCAGCCAGTCGGCTACTTCGCGGCCGGTGCAGTGGGGGATTCGGGAGAGCAGGTTCCGGTGGGTCTCGTCGGAGAAGACGTGGGACATCGGCGCCTCCGGACGCGTCGAATGATGGTCCTTCATGTCACCGTGCCCGAGTGTTCAAGCGTTGGCAACAGTCGGTGGGCGGCGCATAGGCTCAAGGCGTGGATGACGTGACGCCTCTTCTGGCCGCTGTGGACACCTTCGCCGACCGGCTGCGGGCCCTGCCGCAGTCCCGACTGAGCCGTGGGGCGGCCGCGGAAGCGCTGGCCTTGGCGCGAGAGTTGGCCGCCTGGACGCAGCGGATCGAGGAACCGGGGGTTCCGGTGGTGCGGGAGATGCCGGAGGCGGGGATGTTCGCGGTCGCGGACCAAGTGGCGGTGGCCGGTCACGACTTGGCGGAGGCCCTGGTCGCCTCCGGCGACGTCAAGGAGGGCGTGTCCCGGGGCGTCGACCTGGTCGAGGCGGCGGCCCGGCGCTGCGGGCTGTAGCGGGCCGTGGGCCGTCGTACGGCCGCGGCGGGACCCGGGGCCGCGCCGGGGGTGCCCCCGGCCGGGCGGTAAGCCGCCCGGGCTGCGGCAGCTACGGCTACAGCGAGGCGATGACCCGGTCCGCCAGGACGTAGACGGTGCCGGTCTCGCACTGGAAGGTCAGGGCGTAGGCGCCCGAGACGGCGGAGCCGCCCAGGAGGACGGGCGCGTCACCGGCCCGCAGGGCCTCGGCCAGGCGCTCGGCGGTCTCGCGGTGCCCCGGGGTCATGCAGACGGTGGTGCCGTCGGCGAAGACGTAGACGTCGAGCGTGCCCAGCGGACCGGGGCGGACGTCCGCGAGCGGAACGGCGTCGTCGGCCAGCTCGTCCAGACGCTCCACCGTTCGCTCGTGGTCGGTGACGGCCGAGGCGGCGGGGGTGAAGTCGGGGTGGGAGGGGTGGCGTCGGCGGGCGGCTGCCAGCTCCGGGGAGTCCGCGGCCTCCGCCTCCAGGTCCAGGCCGGCGAAGTCGCTCTGGCGCGGCAGGTGGAAACCGCCGTACGGGCCCTCGGCGAGGGGCTCCAGAAGAGAGGGGGCGTCGGCCTCCTGCGCGGCCCAGAACGCCCGGGCCTCCGCCAGCTCCCGCTCGCGCTCCTCCGCGAGCGCGTCGGCGACGGCGGCACGTATCTCCGCGAGCTCGGCGACCGGGGCGGTGCGGGCATGGGGAACGGCAGCGGGTGCCCCGCGCTCCGCGGCGGCGACGGCCAGGTCGGCGCGCAGGGCCGTGATCTGGCGGCGCAGGGCGCGCGTGCTGTGCAGGGCGGCGACGCCCACGGCCGTGGCGGTGGCAGCGGCCAGCAGCAGGGCAAGGGACATGGCGCTCACTGACGTACTCCCGGTTGCTATGGATCCCCCGAATTCCTACCTCAGGTTCGCGCATGCCTCCGGGCGCCCACAGTGCAAAACGTCATGAAGCGGGCGGGACTTTCGGCCCGGACGTTGCCTCTTCAACCAGTCTGACCTGGGGAAACGAATCTCCCCCGGGACGTTGGTCACATCCTGGGGGAGATTGGGTCACGTTTCGGCAAGGTGGCCGAAGGTTGTCGCCGGCAGTTGCCGGAGGCTCACTTCAGCCGGTCGTCGCCTCCGCTGCGGCTCAGCTCAGCCGCTCGATGACCATCGCCATGCCCTGGCCGCCGCCCACGCACATCGTCTCCAGGCCGAACTGCTTGTCGTGGAACTGCAGCGAGTTGATCAGCGTGCCCGTGATCCGGGCGCCGGTCATGCCGAACGGGTGGCCGACCGCGATCGCGCCGCCGTTGACGTTCAGCTTGTCGATGTCGACGCCCAGGTCCCGGTAGGACGGGATGACCTGTGCGGCGAACGCCTCGTTGATCTCGACCAGGTCGATGTCGTCGATGGTCAGCCCCGCCCGCCGCAGCGCCTGCTTGCTGGCCTCCACCGGGCCGTAGCCCATGATCTCCGGCGACAGCGCCGAGACGCCCGTGGAGACGATGCGCGCCAGCGGGGTCAGGCCCAGCTCGCGGGCCTTCGTGTCGGACATGATCACCAGGGCGGCGGCACCGTCGTTCAGCGGGCAGCAGTTGGCCGCCGTGATCAGGCCGTCGGGGCGGAACGCCGGCTTCAGGCCCTGGACGCCCTCCAGGGTGACGCCCGCGCGGGGGCCGTCGTCCTGGGAGACGACCGTGCCGTCGGGGAGCGTCACCGGAGTGATCTCGCGTGCCCAGAAGCCGTTGGCGATGGCCTGCTCGGCGAGGTTCTGCGACCGCACGCCGAACTCGTCCATCTCCTCGCGGGTGACGCCCTTGAGGCGGGCCAGGTTCTCCGCGGTCTGGCCCATCGCGATGTAGGCGTCCGGCACCAGGCCGTCCTCGCGCGGGTCGTGCCAGCCCTCGCCGCCCTGCTCGGCGCGGGCGGCCGTGCGGGCCTCGGCGTCGGCGAAGAGCGGGTTGTGGGTGCCGGGCATGCCGTCGGAGGAGCCGTTGACCGAGCGCGAGACCGTCTCCACGCCCGCGGAGATGAAGACGTCGCCCTCGCCCGCCTTGATCGCGTGCAGCGCCATCCGGGAGGTCTGCAGCGACGAGGCGCAGTAGCGGGTGATGGTGGTGGCGGGCAGGTGGTCCATGCCCATCTGCACGGCCACGATGCGGCCCAGGTTGTGGCCCTGCTCGCCGCCGGGGAGGCCACAGCCGAGCATCAGGTCGTCGATCTCGCGCGGGTCGAGCCCGGGCACCTTCGCGAGGGCGGCCTGGATGATCGTGGCGGTGAGGTCGTCGGGCCGCAGCTCCTTGAGGGACCCCTTGAAGGCGCGACCGATGGGGGAGCGGGCGGTTGAGACGATCACGGCTTCGGGCATCACGGCTCCAGGGGGCGCGAGTAAGCAGGACTGCACCGGAAGTTACCCGCAAGTACGCTTGCGGTCACGGCCTCCTCCCTGTGACGCGGACCTCTTTCTGCAGCCTGCCACTCCGGCCACCCGGCGGGCCAGCACCGACCGGTGCCGGGTCGACGCCGGCTGGTCCGGTCTGTGCCGGGTCGATGCCGGTCGACGCCGGCCGGTGTCGGCCGGTGTCGGCCGATGCTGGCTGGGCCGGTCTGCGCCGGGTCGACGCTGGTCAGTGCCGGTCGACGCCGGCTGGTCCGGTCAGTGCCGGGGTGATGCCGGCCGACGCCGGTCTGGTCGGTCAGTGCCCGGTCGACGCCGGCTGGGCCCTGTGCCGGGTCGACGCCGGTCGGTGCCCGGCCGATGCCGGCTGGTCCGGTCTGCGCCGGGTCGACGTCGGCCGACGCCGGTCTGGGCGGTCAGTGCCGGGTCGGTGCCGGCCGACGCCGGTCAGTGCTCGTCCGCGCCGGTTCGGCAGGCAGTCGGTGCCGGCCGGGCTCCGGCGGTCAGTACCCCTCGGTGCTGGGTTGTGGCCCCGGGGCCACGTCCGCCGGTACCGGCAGGCGCCGCCGGCGGCGGCGCTTGAGGAGGGCCCACCGGCCCCGCCCCGTCGGCGTGACCTCGGTGCCGCCCTCGGCCGCGGCCTCCGCCGCCGCCCGGGCCACCGGCAGGATGCCCTCGCGGCGGGCCGCGTCCGGCCGCTCGTCCTCCGGCCACAGGCCCAGCGCCGCGCACAGCGTGGGCAGCACGGCCATCGCGGCGGTGGCGTAGCCCTCGGCGGACGGGTGGTAGTTGTCCGGGCCGAACAGCTCGCGGGGGTTCGCCGCGAACTCGGGGCCCAGCAGGTCGCCCAGCGAGACCGTGCGGCCGCCCGCCTCCAGCACCCCTATCGTCTGGGCCGCCGCCAGCTGGCGGCTCAGCCGCCGCGCCAGCCAGCGCAGCGGCTGGTAGACCGGCTCGATCGTGCCCAGGTCGGGGCAGGTGCCCACGACGACCTCGCAGCCGGCACCCCGCAGCCTGCGCACCGCCTCCGACAGCAGCCGCACGGAGCGGGCGTAGGGCACCCGGTGGGTGACGTCGTTGGCGCCGATCATGATCACGCAGACGTCGGGGACGCGGTCCGGCCCCGCGAGGATCTGGGCGACCTGCCGCTCCAGGTCGTAGGACTGGGCACCGGGCAGCGCCACGTTGCGCAGCTCCACCGGCCGTTCGGCGACCGCCGCGAGCCCTGAGGCCAGCAGCGCCCCGGGCGTCTGCCGGGGGCGGTGCACGCCCTGGCCGGCGGCGGTGGAGTCGCCGAGGACGCCCAGCAGCAGGGGCTCCCGCCCCAGCCGGTGCACGAACGCCGAGCCGTAGCGGCCGTCGGCGTGCGGCGGCGCCTCGTTGTGCCCGCCGACCACCCGGCGGGCCAGCGCCACCTCGGTGAGCAGGAGGCCCAGTGCCGCCCCGCCCAGCAGGCCCGCCCCGCCGCCCCCGTACGCCGCCGCGGCCGCGATCCGCCGCGCGACCCTCGCCCTCTGCATGGACATAGGCCGGCCTCCCTCGGCGCTCTCGAAACTCATGAATGAGCCGATTTGCAAATTCTTCATCGAAGGTTCACGAAACGCGTGCACCCTTGTCCCGGCGTGCTATCAGCAGGGTGCCCCGGTCTTCACCGCACGCAACGCGCCACTAGTGCAGTCGGGCGCGCAATAGGCTGGACTTACGGGTACGCGACGACCGCTAGTGCCCCCGACCGCGGAGATCACCGTGCAGTATCACGATTCGATGATTGAGCTCGTTGGCAACACCCCGCTCGTCAAGCTCAACAGCGTGACCGAAGGCATCCAGGCGACCGTCCTTGCCAAGGTCGAGTACTTCAACCCTGGCGGATCCGTCAAGGACCGTATCGCTGTGCGGATGATCGAGGCAGCGGAGAAGTCGGGGGAGCTCAAGCCCGGTGGCACGATCGTGGAGCCGACGTCCGGCAACACGGGCGTGGGCCTGGCGATCGTGGCCCAGCAGAAGGGCTACAAGTGCATCTTCGTCTGCCCGGACAAGGTCTCCCAGGACAAGATCAACGTGCTGCGGGCGTACGGCGCCGAGGTCGTGGTCTGCCCGACCGCCGTGGATCCCGAACACCCCGATTCCTACTACAACGTCTCCGACCGGCTGGTGCAGGAGACGCCCAACGCCTGGAAGCCGGACCAGTACAGCAACCCCAACAACCCGCTGTCGCACTACTACTCCACCGGTCCGGAGCTCTGGGAGCAGACCGAGGGGAAGATCACCCACTTCGTGGCGGGCGTCGGCACCGGCGGCACCATCAGCGGCACCGGCCGCTACCTCAAGGAGGTCAGCGACGGCCGGGTGAAGGTCATCGGCTCCGACCCCGAGGGCTCGGTGTACAGCGGCGGTTCCGGCCGTCCGTACCTGATCGAGGGCGTCGGTGAGGACTTCTGGCCGTCCGCCTACGACGGCACGGTCACCGACGAGATCATCGCGGTCTCCGACAAGGACGCCTTCCAGATGACCCGCCGCCTCGCCCGCGAGGAGGGCCTGCTGGTCGGCGGTTCCTGCGGCATGGCGGTCGTCAGCGCGCTGGAGGTCGCCAAGCGGCTCGGCCCGGACGACGTGGTCGTCGTCCTGCTGCCCGACAGCGGCCGCGGCTACCTGAGCAAGATCTTCAACGACGAGTGGATGGCGGACTACGGCTTCCTGGAGGAGGCCGGCGACGCCGCCCGCGTCGGCGACGTGCTGCGCCGCAAGGACGGCGGCCTGCCCTCGCTGGTGCACATGCACCCCGAGGAGACCGTGGGCGAGGCCATCGAGGTGCTGCGCGAGTACGGCGTCTCGCAGATGCCGATCGTGAAGCCGGGTGCGGGCCACCCCGACGTGATGGCCGCCGAGGTCATCGGTTCGGTCGTCGAACGCGACCTGCTGGACGCGCTGTTCGCGCAGCGCGCCTCGCTCGACGACCCGCTGGAGAAGCACATGAGCCTGCCGCTGCCGCAGGTCGGCTCCGGTGAGCCGGTCGCGGACCTGATGGCCGTGCTGGGCGACGCCGACGCGGCGATCGTGCTGGTCGAGGGCAAGCCGACGGGCGTGGTGAGCCGTCAGGACCTGCTCGCCTTCCTCGCCGAGGGCGGCAACGGCGGAACGAAGTAGTCCGCAGGCGGCGTTACGCCACCGGCCGCCGCGCGGCGCACGTGACGCAACTCCCGTGAACCGCACCATCCCTGACGGTGCGCAAACGGCACGAGTGCGTCACGTGCGCGCAGCACGCGCTTAACACGGGCCCGCCATAGTGAGGGATGCCGGGCAGGGGAATCCCCCGGGCCGGCATCCCGATGCGGCGGCAGGTCTTCCGGAGCGGCTCCCGGACTTCCACGGCCGTCCGGACGCGGACCCCGGCCCTCACCCGGATCCGGCCCGCGTCCCGCGGGGACCGCCGCCGTCCCGACCCCGGCTCCGGCCAGGGGTGCGGCGGCCCCCGCCGCATCCGGCACCCGGGCGGGGACGGGCCGTCAGTCCCGTTCCGCGCCCTCCGTGCGGGCCCCGCGCAGCCAGGGCAGACCCCCGGCCGCATGGGCGACGTTCACGCCCACGATCCCCGCCCAGGTCACCAGCAGCCCCGGCAGCTGGGCGTTGACCACGCCGATCGCCGACAGGGGCACCGCGAGCACCAAGGAGACCGCGGCGAAGCCGAAGCGCTCGCCGAAGGTGCCCGGGCCCGGGCCGCCGGCCCCACCCGACGCCGCGCCGCGGGCGGCGCTCATCCGCTGCTCCGCCAGGTGCCGGCGCACCTGCCGGTCCGCCGCCGCGTCCACCTTCTGCTCCATGCGCACCTCCACCTTCTCCAGGAAGGAGTCGATGAGCTCCGGCTCGTACTCCTCGCCCAGCTCCTTGCGGGTCTGCAGCGTCGCGTCGAGGTCCTTCTTCATGTCCGGGTCACGGGCCGTCATGCCGTCGACGGTACGGTCGCCGGGGGCCCCGCGTCGCTGGGGCCAGCCCCCCTGTCCCCCGTAGGGGATCCCCCGGACGTCCCTCGACGGCCCGGGAGTTCCGTGGAAGGAGCAGTCCATGACCACCGCACCGCTGCTGTCGTCCCTCGCCGCCCCGGACGCCGCCGACCGCCCCGACGCCCTGACGTTCGCCGGACGGTCCTGCTCGCGCGAGGAACTCCTCGGGGCGGCGGGGGCGGTGGCCGCGAGGATCGCCGGGGCCGCGTCCGTGGCCGTGCGGGCCGAGGCCGCGCCGGAGACCGTCGCCGCCGTCGTCGGCGGGCTGCTCGCCGGGGTGCCCGTCGTGCCGCTGCCGCCGGACGCCGGCCCCGCCGAGCGCGAGCACATCCTGCGCGACTCCGGAGCCGAGCTGGTCCTGGGCGAGGACGTGCCGGTGGACCTGCGGGAGCGCGGCTCGTGGTCCGCGCCCGAGGCGGACCCGGAGGCGACCGCGTTCGTCCTGTACACCTCGGGCACCACCGGGGCCCCCAAGGGCGCGCTGATCCCCCGTGGGGCCGTCGCGGCGTGCCTGGACGGGCTCGCGGAGGCATGGCAGTGGACGGCCGGGGACACCCTCGTGCACGGGCTGCCGCTCTTCCACGTCCACGGCCTCGTCCTCGGCGTGCTGGGTGCGCTGCGCACCGGCTGCCGCCTCGTGCACACCGGCCGCCCCACGCCCGAGGCGTACGCGGCGGCCGGCGGCAGCCTGTACTTCGGCGTGCCGACCGTGTGGTCCCGCGTCGTGCGGGAGCCCTCCGCCGCGCGGGCGCTCGCCGGGGCGCGGCTGCTGGTATCGGGCAGCGCCGCCCTGCCCGCGCCCGTCTTCCGCGATCTGGAGGCCCTCACCGGGCAGCGGCCCGTCGAGCGCTACGGCATGACCGAGACCCTGATCACCGTCTCCGCCCGGGCCGACGGCGAGCGCCGCCCGGGCACGGTCGGGCTGCCGCTGCCGGGCGTACGGACGCGGCTGGCCGCCACCGGCGGGGAGGACGGCATCGGCGAGCTGGAGGTCTCCGGTCCCACGCTGTTCGCCGGATACCTGGGCCGCCCGGAGGCCACGGCGGACGCCTGCACGGCCGACGGCTGGTTCCGCACGGGCGACATCGCGGCGATCGACGCGGACGGCACGCACCGCATCGTGGGCCGCGCCTCCACCGACCTGATCAAGTCCGGCGGCTACCGCATCGGCGCGGGCGAGGTGGAGAACGCGCTGCTGGACCACCCGGCCGTCAGCGAGGCCGCCGTCGTCGGGGTGGCCCACGAGGACCTGGGGCAGGAGATCGTCGCCTATGTGGTGGCCGACGGGGTCGGCGAGCAGGCCCTGATCGACTTCGTGGCGGGTCACCTCTCCGTGCACAAGCGGCCGCGCCGCATCCGTTTCCTGGACGCTTTGCCGCGCAACGCCATGGGCAAGCCGCAGAAGAAGCTCCTGCCGCCGTTGTGACGGCGCACCGCCGCTCCCCGTACCCTGCATAATTTCATGCAGGGTACGGGTGGAATGAATGACCGAGGAGGGTCATGAGCGAGACCGGCAGCGAACCGGAAGCCATCGCACGGCTGCAGAAGCTCTTCGAGGGCCAGCGGCTGACGCCCACCCAGCGCCGCATCGCCCACTGCATGGTGCGGCGCGCCGCCGACGCGCCCTTCCTCTCCAGCGTGGAGCTCGCCGAACTCGCCGGCGTCAGCCAGCCGTCGGTGACCCGCTTCGCCGTCGCCCTCGGCTTCGACGGCTACCCCGCGCTGCGCCGCCACCTGCGCGACGTGGTCCCGGCCGCCGAGGCGCCGTCGGAGAGCTCGTACAACGAGTACCAGCAGGCCGTCCACGCCGAGATCGACAACCTGCGCCACCTCGCCTCCCTGCTCGCCGACCCCGCTCCCGTCGCCCGGGCCGGCCGGCTGCTGGCCGCCTCCCGCCCGCTGCCCGTCCTCGGCCTGCGGGCCGCCGGCGCACAGGCCGCGGGCTTCGCCTACTTCGCCCGCAAGGTCCACCCCGACGTGCGGCTGCTCGACGAGGGCGGCACGCTCCTCGTCGACCGCATCGACGCCGCCGTCCGCGCGGGCGCGAGCGCCCTGCTGTGCTTCGCGCTGCCGCGCCACCCGCGGGAGGTCGTCGAGGGCCTGGAGTACGCGCGGGGCGCCGGCCTGACGGTCGTCACGGTCGCCGACTCCACCTTCGCTCCGGTCGCCCGCCACAGCGACCTCCTGCTGCCGGCCGCCGTCGGCACCGGCCTCGCCTTCGACACGGCCTGCGCCCCGATGCTGCTGGGGCGGGTGCTGCTGGAGGCGATGTGCGACGCGCTGCCGGATGCCCAGGCCCGCCTGGAGGAGTTCGACGCCAAGGCGGCCGCACGGGGGCTGTTCGTGGAGTGAGGGCCGGCCGGCCGCCTCAGCGGGCGTACCGCATCTCCGGGAAGCGGGCGGACGGCCCGTCCAGCAGGTGGTCGTCCGTGCCGCGCAGGAAGCGGTCCAGGAACGACGCCACATAGGCCCGCGTGGCGACGGTCGCCCGCTGCGGGGGGACCGTTCCGATGCCCCGCCGCACCGTCTCCCACGGCACCGCCCGCTGCTGCGCGAGCTGCGGCAGCAGCGGCGAGGCGTCGGTGTACGAGCCGTGCTGAGAGCCCGTCAGCGTGACGTTGCCGCGCCAGCCGCGCGCGTGCTGCCACAGGGCCTTCCACGAGGGCTGCCGGCCGTACTCGCCGGAGTCCTCGGCGTCCGTCCCCATGAGCAGGAACGGCCGGTCCACGCCGTCGCGTGCCGCGGCGCCCAGCCGGTCGGCGACGTCACCCTCCCCGGGGTACTCCATCGTGCCGTCCATGTTGACGGCGGCCGAGATGCGCCGGTCGTCGTGGAGGGCCTCCAGGGCGGTGAAGCCGCCCGCCGAGTGACCCACCATGCCCACGTGGCGCAGGTCCATCGCGTCCGCCAGGCCGCGCGGCAGCACCGGCCGGTGCACCCGGCCGCCCAGGGTGTCCAGCACGAAGCGGGTGTCGTCCACCCGCGCCTTCATCGCCGTGCGCAGCACCGCGGCGGCGTCGGTGCCGGGCTGCTCGGCGAGCGCCGGCAGGACCGACGGCACGAGCCGCCCGCCGGGCAGGGCCACTTCGGAGGAGTCGTGGGTGTGGTCCACCGTGACGACCACGTAGCCGCGCGAGGCCAGGTCCTCCACCAGCGAGGTGTTCCAGGTGCGCGGGTCGCCCAGGCCGGCCGAGTACAGCACGACCGGGTGCGGCCCGCCGCCCCGCACGGCGGGAGCGTCCACGCGCGCGTGCGTGCGCGTGCCGGCCCAGTCGGCCGCCCCGGCCGGCACGCCGTAGCCACGGTGGCCCGCGCCGTCCGAGGAGCCGAAGTGGGTGGCCGCCCGTTCCTCCATGTGGGGTGCGGTGGGCCGTCCGGCGTGCGCTTCCGCACGGTCGGCCGGGTACCAGAAGCTCACCATCACCTCGCGGGGGCCGCGCTCCAGACGCCATGGGTCCTTGCGTGCGGTGTCGACCAGGTGCCGGGTCGTGGTGCCCACGGCGTACGGGCCGGTGGGGGCCGACAGCCGGACGGGGGCGCCCTCGGCGCCGGCGCCGGCGGCGTCGGCCCGGGGAGCGAAGGCGCTCATCAGGCCGGTCAGCGCCAGCGCTCCCGCCGCAAGCAGTGCCCGCCGCCTCAGTCCCCGCTCGTCGACCGGCATTCCGGCTCCTCCCGTCGCTCGGCTGATGGTGCGACGACCTTAGGGGCCGACGAGACGCGGATACGACATACGCAGGCGCCAACGTGCCGGTGATACCTGGGTATGACCTCCGTGACCCGGTGACGCCCGAGCGGTTCTCAGCCGCTCCTCAGATTCGTTGGCTAGCGTGCCGGGGCGAGACGCGAAACGAGGAGGTCTGACGTGGGGCGCGGAGCATATGCGCTGGCGCGGGTCGCCGTGATCGTACGGGCGCCGGCCGTCCGGCTGTGGTGGCTGGGCGTGCTGGGCGCGGGCATCGGAACGCTGGTGCCGGGACTCACCGGACGCCGTACCGGCCTGGTGGCCGGGGCGGCACTGTTCGTCGTCGCGGCCGCCGCGGCCTTCGGCGCGCGCCGCAGACGGTACGGGGAGCTGGCGCGCGGCGCCTCGCGCGCGGGCCGCTCGGTCTTCCTGCAGGACCGTGCGGTGACCGTCCGCGCCTGGCGGCGCGCCCGCGGCTGGTGGCTGGCGGCCGCCTTCCTGGCCGCGGTCGGCTCCTCCTTCGCGGTGCCGGCCGCGGCGGGGCTGGCCCTGGCCGGGCTCGGCGCCGGCCTGTGGGCGAAGGCCCTGTGGCTGGGCGGCCTGGAGCGGCGGTGCGGGCACCTGCTGTGGGTGCGGACGGAGTGGGCGCAGGGCAGCCCCGCCGCTACGTCCGTGCCCGGCTACCTGACCACCGGGCTCGCGGCGGGCGACGCCCTGCCGGGCGGAGCGAAGCGCCGGGGCGGTACGACGCCCCCGGGCGGGGTCGCGGTCAGCGCAGCGCGCTGAGGTCCGCGGCGTGCGCGCCGCCGCCGCTCTCGGCGACGAGCTCGTCGAGGGTCTGCGGCGGCCGCACCGTCGCGAAGCGCACGCCCGGCCGGGACGACTCCCGCGGGTGCGCGTCCTGTTGGTGCACGGCATAGCCGTAAACCCCGGGCCGGGGGAGCGTGTTGTACGCGTAGTGGTGCGCGAAGTAGTACGCGCCGGTGTCGAGCAGGGCGACGTGGTCGCCGGCGTCGATGCGCGGCAGGAGACGGTTCGCCGCGGCCAGGTCGCCCGCGAAACAGCACGGCCCGGCGACGTCCTGCGGCAGCGGGTCCGTCTCCTTCGGCCTGCCCTCGGCGTCGAACACCGCCACCCGCAGCGGCCACGCCTCGGGGGCGAACACCGTCCGCACCGCCACCTGCGCGCCCGCATGGGTCACCGCGATCCGCCGGCCGCCCGCCGACTTGGTGTACTCCACGCGGGCCAGGATCGTCCCGCTCTTGGCCAGCAGCGACCGGCCGAACTCCGTCACCAGGCGGTAGTCGCCGGCGAACAGCCCCGGCACGGCCGCCGCGAGCACCCGTGCGTAGTCGGCATGGGTGGGCGTGGCCTCGTCGGACGCGAAGTTGACGGGCAGTCCGCCGCCGACGTCGATCGTGTCGACCTGCCGGCCGCCGCCGGCGGCCCGGCGCGCCCGGTTGACCTCCTCGGCCAGCCCGTGGATCTCCCGCACCCCGGCGGCCATCAGCTCCAGCGGGCATCCCTGCGAGCCGACGTGGGCGTGGATGCGGGTGAGCCAGGGCCGTTCGGCATACGCGCGCAGCAGCCAGGCGCGCGCCCCCTCGTCCCGCAGCGCGACCCCGAACTTGGAGGTCGCGGTGGCCGTGCTGAGCGCCCCGATGGTGCCGCCGCCCACCTGGGGGTTCACCCTCACTCCGATCGGCGAGGCGCTCGGCCTCCCGGCGAGGAGGACGTCCAGCCGGGCCAGCTCCTCCCTGCTGTCGGCGTTCACGGCGATCCCGGAGGCCAGCGCCTCGCGCAGTTCGGCGGTGGTCTTCGCCGGCGAGTCCAGCACGGTGCGCCCGGGCGGCACCCCGGCCGCGCGGGCCAGCGCCAGCTCCCCGGGGCTCGCGACCTCGGCGCCCAGTCCCTCGTCGGCGAGCAGTCGCAGCACCGGCACCAGCGGCGCCGCCTTCACCGCGAAGGCGTGCAGCACGTCCACACCCGCCGCCGTCTGCGCGAACGCCGTCCGCAGCGCCTGTGCGGCTTCCCGGATCCCCCGCACGTCCAGCAGCCCCACCACGGGCCGGTGCGCGGTGACGATCCCCTGCCGCACCGCGGCCCGCACGGCCGCCGCCCTCCGGGCGGCGCTCCCGGCGCCGCCGCCGTCCTGCTCGCCGTCGCCCTGGCCCATGTGCCCACTCCACCACTGCGGCCTGCCGTGCGCCATGGGTCCGCACCGGCTCGCCCGAGCCTGTTGACTAGCGCTATTCAGCGGCCCAGACTGTGCAGTGTTCTATTCAGAGCCAGGGAGGCAGCGCCCATGTCAGGACCGCGACCCGTGCGAGCAGCGCGAGGCACCGAGCTGAGCGCCCAGGGATGGCAGCAGGAAGCCGCCCTGCGGATGCTGCAGAACAACCTCGACCCCGAGGTCGCCGAGCACCCCGACAAGCTCGTCGTCTACGGCGGCACGGGCAAGGCCGCCCGCGACTGGCGCTCGTTCGACGCGATGGTCCGCACCCTGCAGTCGCTGAAGCAGGACGAGACCATGCTCGTCCAGTCCGGCCGGCCGGTCGGCGTGATGCAGACCCACGAGTGGGCGCCGCGCGTCCTCCTCGCCAACTCCAACCTCGTCGGCGACTGGGCCAACTGGGAGGAGTTCCGCCGCCTGGAGCACCTCGGCCTCACCATGTACGGCCAGATGACGGCCGGCTCGTGGATCTACATCGGCACCCAGGGCATCCTGCAGGGCACGTACGAGACCTTCGCGGCCGTCGCCGCGAAGAAGTTCGGCGGCACCCTGGCCGGGACGATCACCCTCACCGCCGGCCTCGGCGGCATGGGCGGCGCCCAGCCGCTCGCCGTCACCATGAACGACGGCGTCGCGATCTGCATCGACTGCGACCCGCGCGCCATCGAGCGCCGCATCGAGCACCGCTACCTCGACGTGAAGGCCGACTCGCTCGACCACGCCCTGCGGCTGGCCGTCGAGGCCCGCGACGCGCGCCGCCCGCTGTCCATCGGCGTCCTCGGCAACGCCGCCGAGCTCGTCCCGCAGCTGCTCGCCATGAACGCCCCCATCGACATCGTGACGGACCAGACCTCCGCCCACGACCCGCTGGCCTACCTGCCCGTGGGCGTCGACTTCGACGACATGGCCTCCTACGCCGCGGAGAAGCCGGCCGACTTCACCGTGCGGGCGCGCGAGTCGATGGCCCAGCACGTCGAGGCCATGGTCGGCTTCCAGGACGCCGGCGCCGAGGTCTTCGACTACGGAAACTCCATCCGCGGCGAGGCCCAGCTGGCCGGCTACGAGCGCGCCTTCGACTTCCCCGGCTTCGTGCCCGCCTACATCCGTCCCCTCTTCTGCGAGGGCAAGGGCCCCTTCCGCTGGGCGGCCCTCTCCGGCGACCCGAAGGACATCGCCGCGACCGACAAGGCGATCCTCGACCTCTTCCCCGAGAACGAGTCCCTCGCCCGCTGGATCAAGATGGCCGGCGAGCGCGTGCACTTCCAGGGCCTGCCGGCGCGCATCTGCTGGCTCGGCTACGGCGAGCGCGACCGCGCCGGCGAGCGCTTCAACGAGATGGTGGCGGACGGCACCCTGCAGGCCCCCGTCGTCATCGGCCGCGACCACCTCGACTGCGGCTCGGTGGCCTCCCCGTACCGCGAGACCGAGGCCATGCTCGACGGCTCCGACGCGATCGCCGACTGGCCGCTGCTGAACGCCATGGTCAACGTCGCCTCGGGCGCCTCGTGGGTCTCCCTCCACCACGGCGGCGGCGTCGGCATGGGCCGCTCGATCCACGCGGGCCAGGTCACGGTCGCCGACGGCACGGCCCTGGCGGGCGAGAAGATCCGCCGCGTCCTGACCAACGACCCGGGCATGGGCGTCATCCGCCACGTGGACGCCGGCTACGACATCGCGGAGTCGGTCGCCGAGGACCGCGGGGTGCGCATCCCGATGCGGGAGGGCGAGTGACCGCGGCTGCGGGCAGTCGTCCCGCAGGGCGGGACGGGTGGGCGCAGCCCGACCACCGGCCCGCAGCAGAGGCGGGTGCCCCCGGTGGGGCGGACCGCGGGACGCCGGGCACGGCCCCGTCGTTCCACGAGATGTGGCGCGACCTCGCGCCCATCGGCCGCAACCCCGAGAGCGGCGGCTACCGCCGCTTCGCCTGGACCGGTGCCGACACCGACTGCCGCGAGTGGTTCAAGGCACAGGCCGAAACCCGCGGCCTCACCTACGAGACCGACCGCAACGGCAACCAGTGGGCCTGGCTCGGCGACCCCGCCGCGGGCGACGCCGTCGTGACGGGCTCCCACCTGGACTCCGTCCCCGACGGCGGGGCCTTCGACGGCCCCCTCGGCGTCGTGTCGTCCTTTGCCGCCCTCGACGAGCTGCGCGCCCGCGGCGCGCGGCCCGGCCGCCCCCTCGCCATCGTCAACTTCGGTGACGAGGAGGGCGCCCGCTTCGGCCTCGCCTGCGTCGGCTCCCGGCTGACCGCCGGACAGCTCACCCTCGACAAGGCCCACGCGCTCCGGGACGCCGACGGGGTGTCCCTCGCGCAGGCCATGGAGCGGGCCGGCCACGACCCGGAGGCCATCGGGGCCGACCCCGGGCGCCTCGCCCGCATCGGCGCCTTCGTCGAGCTCCACGTGGAGCAGGGCCGTGCCCTCGCGGACACCCCGCACGCCGTCGGCGTCGCCTCCGCCATCTGGCCGCACGGCCGCTGGCGGTTCGACTTCCACGGCGAGGCCAACCACGCCGGCACCACCCGCATCGAGGACCGCCGGGACCCGATGCTCACCTACGCCAACACCGTCCTGGCCGCCCGCAAGAAGGCCCGCCTCGCCGGCGCCCTGGCCACCTTCGGGAAGGTCAGCGTCGAGCCGAACGGCGTCAACGCCATCGCCTCGCTCGTGCGCGGCTGGCTCGACTCGCGCGCCGCCGACGAGGAGACCCTCGCCGCCGTCGTCGCCGAGATCGAACAGGCGGCCGTCGAGCGCGGCACCCGCGACGGCGTCGGCGTCCACGTCACCCGGGAGTCCTTCACCCCCGTGGTGGAGTTCGCCCACGACCTGCGCGACGAGCTCGCGACGCTGCTGGGCGGCGTCCCCGTGCTCCCCACCGGCGCCGGACACGACGCCGGTATCCTCTCCGGCGTCATCCCCACCGCCATGATGTTCGTACGGAACCCGACCGGCGTCTCGCACTCGCCAGCCGAGACGGCCGCCGAGGACGACTGCCTCGCCGGGGTGACCGCACTCGCCGACGTACTGGAGGGCCTCGCGTGCAGGTGACCTACTGGGCCGAGCACGCGTGGCTCGGCACCCACGTCGAGCCGGGCGTGGCCATCGACGTGACCGCCGAAGGCCGCATCGGGGCCGTCCGCACGGACGTCCCGGCCCCGCCCCCGGGGGCGGTCGCCCTGCGCGGGCTGACCCTCCCGGGCCTGGCCAACGCCCACAGCCACGCCTTCCACCGCGCCCTGCGCGGCCGCACCCAGGTCGGCAGCGGCACGTTCTGGACCTGGCGCGACGTCATGTACGGCGTCGCCGACCGGCTCACCCCCGAGAGCTACCACGCCCTCGCCCGCGCCACCTACGCCGAGATGGCCCTCGCCGGCATCACCTGCGTCGGTGAGTTCCACTACCTCCACCACGCCCCCGGCGGCACCCGCTACGCCGACCCCAACGCCATGGGCGAGGCCCTGATCGCGGCCGCCGCCGACGCGGGCATCCGCATCACCCTCCTCGACACCGCCTACCTCTCCGCGGGCTTCGGCGAGCCCCCCAACCGTCACCAGCTCCGCTTCTCCGACGGCACGGCCGACGCCTGGGCCGAGCGGGCCGCCGCCCTCAAGCCCGCCGGCCACGCCCGCATCGGCGCGGCCGTCCACTCCGTGCGGGCCGTGCCCGCCGGCCAGCTGGCGACCGTCGCCGACTGGGCGAAGGACCGCGAAGCGCCCCTGCACGTGCACCTCTCCGAGCAGACCGCCGAGAACGACGCCTGCCTGGCCGCGCACGGCTGCACCCCCACCCGGCTCCTCGCCGACCACGGAGTGCTCGGCCCCCGCACCTCCGCGGTGCACGCCACGCACCTGACCGACGACGACATCGCCCTCCTCGGCGGCGCCGGCTCGACCATCTGCATGTGCCCCACCACCGAGCGGGACCTCGCCGACGGCATCGGCCCCGCCGTCCGGCTCCAGCAGGCCGGCAGCCCCCTGTCGCTGGGCAGCGACAGCCACGCCGTGATCGACCTCCTGGAGGAGGCGCGCGCCATGGAGCTCGACGAGCGGCTGCGCACCCGCACCCGCGGCCACTGGACCGCCGCCGCCCTGCTGCGCGCAGCCACCGCCGACGGCCACGCCTCCCTCGGCTGGGACGACGCGGGCCGCATCGCGCCGGGCGCGCTCGCCGACCTCACGACCGTCGCACTGGACTCCGTCCGTACCGCGGGGCCGGATCCCCTGCACGCCGCCGAGACGGCCGTATTCGCCGCGACGGGCGCGGACGTCCGGCACACGGTGGTCGGGGGCCGGCACGTCGTGCGCGACGGGGTGCACCTGCTCGTACCGGACGTACCGCAGGCCCTGGCCGATTCCATCGCCGCCCTGCGCGGCTGACGCCGAGGACCGGAGTAAGCATGAGCACGGCGATCATCAACATCAGCAGTCTCGTCACCAACGACCCCTCCCTCGGCGAAGGCCCTCTCGGCCTGATCCGGGACGCGGCAGTCGTCATCGACGGCGACCGCATCGCCTGGATCGGTGAGACCAGCAAAGCACCCGCCACTGACAACGCCGTCGACGCCGAGGGCCGCGCGGGCCTCCCCGGCTTCGTCGACTCCCACTCCCACCTGGTCTTCGCCGGAGACCGCACCGCCGAGTTCAACGCCCGCATGTCCGGCCGCAGCTACAGCGCCGGCGGCATCCGCACCACGGTCGCGGCGACCCGTGCGGCGACCGACGAGGAGCTCGAAGCCAACCTCGTCCGCTACCTCCGCGAGGCCCTGCGCCAGGGCACCACGACGCTGGAGACCAAGTCCGGCTACGGCCTGACCACCCACGACGAGGCCCGGGCGCTGCGCATCGCCGCCGCCCACACCGACGAGGTCACCTACCTCGGCGCGCACATCGTGGCCCCGGAGTTCGCCGACGACCCCGAGGCGTACGTCGCGCTCGTCACCGGCGAGATGCTCGACGCCTGTGCCCCGCACGCCCGTTGGGTCGACGTGTTCTGCGAGCGGGGCGCCTTCGACGGCGACCAGGCCCGGGCGGTCCTGGAGGCGGGCCGCAAGCGCGGACTGACCCCGCGCGTCCACGCCAACCAGCTCGGCCACGGCCCCGGCGTCCAGCTCGCGGTGGAGGTGGGCGCGGCCTCGGCCGACCACTGCACCCACCTCACCGATGCGGACGTCGACGCCCTGGCAAGCGGCGACACCGTCGCCACGCTGCTCCCCGGCGCCGAGTTCTCCACCCGTGCCCAGTGGCCGAACGCCCGCCGCCTCCTGGACGCGGGCGCCACGGTCGCCCTGTCCACGGACTGCAACCCCGGCTCGTCCTTCACCAGCTCCATGCCCTTCTGCATCGCCCTGGCGGTCCGGGACATGGGCATGACCCCCGACGAGGCCGTCCTGGCCGCCACGGCGGGCGGGGCGGCCGCCCTGCGCCGCACGGACATCGGCCGCCTGACGCCGGGCGCCCGTGCCGACCTCGCCCTGCTGGACGCCCCCTCGCACGTCCACCTCGCCTACCGGCCCGGTGTGCCGCTGGTGTCGGCCGTGTGGCGGCGGGGCATCCGCGCCCTCTGAGAGGACGTCAGGGCCCGGTCAGGGCGGCATCAGGGTGTTCCCCGACGTCACAGGGGTGCCCGGGCCGAAAGGATCGGGCCATGGCAGAGAAGACGTGGGGGCGGGCGGCATACGTCGCGGGGCCCGTGTGCATGGGGGCCTACGGCCTCGTACGGCTGGTCGACGAGGAGCGCGGCCCGGGGCCGGCCTGGACGCTGGGCCACCTCGCCCTGCTGGCGGGCGTCGTGCTGTTCGCCCCGGTGTTCGTGGGGCTGGGCGCCCGGGCGGCGCGCGGAAGGGGAGCGGCCGGCCGGTGGTCCGCCGGTACCGGGCTCGTCCTGGGCCTGCTGGGCGTGGCGGCGGTGACGGTGCAGGCGGGGATCGACCTGCTCGTCGGCTCCCGGTCGGAGGACCGGGCGACCATGGACGCGCTCTTCGAGCGCATCCAGAGCCACGCCGGGGTGAAGCCCGCCTTCTACACCGTCGGCCCGTTGCTCTTCTACGTGGGACTGGTGCTGCTCGTGGGGCAGCTGGCGGTTCAGCGTGCGACCGCGGCCTGGCGGCCGCCGGCCGTCGTGGCCGGGGTGGCGGTCACCGCCGCGAGCCTGGACCTCATACCCGTGGGCGCGTTGCTGTTCCTCCTGGTGCTCGCCCCGCTCCGCGACGCGTCCGCCGACGGGGCACCGCCGGCGGCGCGACCCGCGCCGCGCCGCACGGCGTGATCCGTGCGGCGCGCGGGCCGGTGAGCGGAGGCGGTGCCGTCCCGCAGGGGTGCGGCGCCGGTGTCACTCCTCGGTCAGCAGCCCCCGGCGCAGCCGCACCAGGGTGCGCGACAGCAGCCGTGAGACGTGCATCTGGGAGATGCCCAGTTCGTCGCCGATCTCCGACTGCGTCATGTTGGCCACGAAGCGCAGGGAGAGTATCCGCCGGTCCCGCGGCGGCAGTTCGGCGATGAGGGGCTTGAGCGACTCGACGTACTCGATGCCTTCGAGGCCGTGGTCCTCGTAGCCGATACGGTCCGAGAGGGAACCCTCGGGCTCGTCCTCGTCGGCCTGGGCGTCCAGCGAGCTCGCGGTGTACGCGTTGCTCGCGGCCATGCCCTCGACGACCTCGTCCTCCGACAGGCCCAGCCGCTCGGCCAGTTCGCCCACGGTGGGGGAGCGGTCGAGCTTCTGCGCCAGCTCGTCGCCGGCCCGGGCCAGATCGAGCCGGAGCTCCTGCAGGCGCCGGGGAACGCGCACCGACCAGCTCGTGTCACGGAAGAAGCGCTTGATCTCGCCGATGATCGTCGGCATCGCGAAGGTGGGGAACTCGACGCCGCGGCTCAGCTCGAAGCGGTCGATGGCCTTGATCAGCCCGATGGTCCCGACCTGGATGATGTCCTCCATCGGTTCGCTGCGGGTGCGGAACCGTGAGGCCGCGAACTTCACCAGTGCCAGGTTGAGTTCGACCAGCGTGTTGCGGACGTACGCGTACTCGTGGGTGCCCTCTTCGAGCGACGCGAGGCGCGCGAAGAGCGTCTTGGACAGAGCACGTGCGTCGACCGCTCCCACCTCTTCGTAGGGCGGGATGTCGGGGAGCCCGGTGAGACCGGGGTCGCTGTGCTCGGGCGGGGTTGTCGACGACGCGGTCTCCCGGTCCTCGGAGGTGCGCTCCGCCGGGGCGGCGCACGAGGTATCGGAATGCTTTTCGTCGAGCCGGGGTGACATGGTCTCCTCCATCATTCTCGGCACATGGCTGCCGATGCCGTGACCCTTTTGCTGCGGTTTGCGGCGCCTCCGAGCCGTCCGTGGTGGATGTGTCCCTACTAGCCCTACCGGTCTTTGCCTTCCTGTGGCAAGTGCCGTTTGTCCGGTTACGTCGGAAATGGCGGAAGTTCGGCTTCCGGACGCGCGTCAGGAAGGCGTAGGGTTTTGCCTGCGCCACACGGGTACGCCATGAAGGCACGTAAGGCACGAAGGGGAGCGCATGGAACGCGGGATGGTCGGCAATCCGAGTAGAGGCCGACTGCAGGTGGAGGTCCGGCGTCATGGTGCGAGCTCGATCGTGTCACCGGCGGGTGAGCTCGATCACCACACGGCCGAATTGTTGCGTGGACCACTCGAGGACTGCGTCCGTGACGGCGACGCACGCGTGGTGGTCGACTGCTCGCAGCTCGACTTCTGCGACTCCACCGGACTGAACGTGCTCCTCGGTGCGCGGCTGAAGGCCGAGGCCGCCGGAGGGGCGATCCATCTGGCCGCCATGGGCCCCGTCGTCGCCCGGGTCTTCGAGATCACGGGCGCCGGAGCCGTCTTCACCGTTCACGACACGCTCGATGCGGCCCTCGCCGACTGAGCTCGTCCGAATATCTCCTTCCGGTCCGCAGTTGCCTGTGTCACAGGCGTCATGTCGAATTCGTGGGTGTTCTCACGATTCCGCCGGGCAGGAGACAGCTGAATCCCTTGTAGATGTTCGTGTTCGTTTCGGTGAATCGGTGAGGTGAAGCGCTGATGAGCACCCCCCGGGCGTGCCCACCGCCGGACGGTCCCGGTCCGGATGGACCGGGCGCCGTCCCGGCCGGTTCACCGCCACCGGCCGGCCAGAGCCGCAGGCTGCGCCTCGTCGGCGTGGGCGGCGCCGTGCCGCTCTCCCGTGATTTCACCCGGCAGGCGCTCCACGACTGGGGCTGGCTGCCGGCCGGCACCGCCGACCACCGCGCCGCCGCCGAGGACGTCCTGCTGGTCGTCTCCGAGCTGGTCACCAACGCCTGTCTGCACGCCGACGGCCCCGAGGAGCTGCGGGTCAGCTGCACCGGCAAGGTGCTGCGGCTGGAGGTCGCCGACCTCGGCGCCGGCACGCCCGCGCCCCGCACCCCGCACCGCGCGGGACGGCCGGGCGGCCACGGCATGTTCATCGTGCAGCGGCTCTGCCTGGACTGGGGCGTCCTGCGGCGCGACGGCGTCGCCGGCAAGACGGTCTGGGCGGAGCTGGCCGCCCCGTCCTGACGGGCCGGACACGCCTGCCCCGTACGGGACCCCCGTCCGGACACACCCTCCCGGAGCACGCCGCGCATCGAGTGCGGCGTGTTCTTTGTCTTCCCTCTCCACGGTCCCCGGCGTACTGTCGGCGCCCGATCTGATGTGCCGTCAGTGAATTTCGGCTGCGGCACCGGACGAGAGGGGAACCCCAGGTGTCCCACATCCCACGCCACCCCGTGCGCCGCGCCGGTGCGCTCGTGGTCTCGGCGGCGCTGGCCGGTGGCACGATCCTGCTGGTCGCCCCGGCCGCGCAGGCCCAGACCGTCGACGTCGAGTACCACTGCAAGACCCCCATCGGGGACAAGAGTGCCGTCTCCCCCATCGACATCAAGGCCGTGGCGAGCGGCGACGCGTACACACTCACCATGTCCTTCCAAAAGGGCGTCTCCTCCAGCCCCATCGAGCTCGGCAAGGGCGCGATGAAGCCGAGCGCCGTCATCAAGCTCGGCGGCGCCGACAGCGGCACGGTGGCGGTCTCCGGCCCCGCCAACGACCAGCCGATACCGCCCAACACCCCCATCAAGATCAGCGACTTGTCGGGTACGTACACGCCGAAGAAGGCCGGACAGGTCACCTTCACGGCCTCGACCCTCACCATCTCCGCGCTCGGGACCACGACCACCTGCAACCCCGCGAACAACCCCAAGCCGTCCCTGACCCTCGACGTCAAGGCCCCGGGCGGCTCCACCGGCGGCTCCACCGGCGGCTCCACGAGCGGGTCCACGGGCGGGTCCACCGGCGGATCGACGAGCGGTTCGACCGGCGGTTCCACCGCGGGCTCGACCGGAGGGTCGTCCACCGGCGGCTCCGGCAGCACCGGCGGCAGCACGGGCGGCACGACCGGTTCCACGTCCGGCACGTCCGGCGGCGGTCAGTTGCCGCAGACCGGGCCCAGCGACTCCGCCGTCGCCCTCGGCACCCTCGGCGGCACGGTGCTCCTCGCCGGCGTCGCCGGCACCCTCTGGCTCACCCGGAGGCGCCGCACCACCGGCTGACCCCCGTATCCCCCCACGCCCAGGGAGCCGCCGATGACGTCCCGCACCCGCGCCGCCGCGCTCTCGGCCGTACTGGTGCTGATCACCCTCCCGGCGGCCCCCGGCGCGGCCGCCGCGGACGCGACGCCGTGGACGGCCGTCCCCGCCCCCGCCGGCGCGAAGGGCCCCACGACCGAGGACCGGTCCGCCTTCTACCTGGAGGGCGCGCCCGGCACGGTGCTGCAGGACAAGCTGTCGGTCGTGAACCCCGGCGACCGGCCCCGCACCGTCGAGCTGCGCGCCACCGGCCCGTGGGTCGCCCTCGCGACCGCACGGGTGACCGTCCCGCCCCGCACCCGCGCGGACGTGCCGCTGACGGTGACCGTCCCCGTGGGCACGGGGCCCGGCCGCCACGCCGCCGCCGTGGTCGCGACGGGGGAGGGCCGGCTGCTGCGGGTCCCCCTGGCGGTACGCGTCGGCGGCCCGGCCCTGTCCGCGCTCTCGGTCGAGCACGTCCGGGTCAGCGGCACGGGCGGCGCCGCGGTCATCCGCTACTCCCTGGTCAACCGGGGCAACACCGCCCTCGCCCCGCGCCTCGCCCTGCGCGCCGAGGGGCTCTTCGGCGAGGTCCTGAGCCGGCCCGCCTCCGGCGTGCCCGCCGAGCTGCTGCCGGGCCGCAGCGTGCGGCTGACCGAGAAGTGGCCGGACGCCCCGCGCCTGGACCGGGTGCGGGTGCGCGTCACGGCCACGACCCCGGACGGCATCCGTGCAGCCGCCTCCGGCGCGTACACGCCCCTGCCGTGGCTGGGCCCCGCCCTCGCCGGCGCGGCCGCCCTGGCGGCGGCAGGCGCGACCGTACGGCTCGTACGCCGCCGCAAGGCCCGCTCATGAACGGCCGAGGCGTGCGGGCCCGGCTCGTGGCGCTGCTCGCCGCGCTCCTGCTCGGCACCGCCCCCGCCACAGGCATCGCAGCAGTACCAGCCGTCGCAGCAGCCACAGCCACAGCATCGGCCGCCGCATTCGCCCAGCGCGCCGAGGCCCCCGGCGTCACCCTCGACCACCCCGAGGCCGCCCGCGGCGCGAGCGTCACCGTCAGCGGCAAGGGCTGGCGGCCCGGGGCCCTGCTGACCCTGCTCGTCTGCGGCCAGAACATGATCGGCGGCACCAACGCCTGCGCCAACGCCGAGGGCCGCACCGTCACCACCGCCCCCGACGGCACCTTCCGGCGCGTCCTGCCCGTCGCGGCGCCGCCCGAGCCGTGCCCGTGCGTGGTGCACGTCGCGACGGTCACGGGCGAGCCGGCGGCGGCGGACGCGGCGTTCTCCGTCACCGGGCACCCGGTCGAGCCCCTGCCGCAGCGGACCGGCGGCGAGCGGCTGAGCGTGCTCGACGCCCGGCTGGAGGGTGGCGGCTCCCTGCTGACCTGGTTCGGCGCCCCGCCCAAGCGCCGCCTCGTCGTCACCGTCGCCAACCTCGGGCCGACGCCCGCCGTGGACCCGGCCTTCCGGCTCGGTACGTCCCGCGGGGTGCTCGCCCCGTCCTGGGAGGACCGGCCCTGGCGCGGCACCGTCGCCGCCGGAAGCAAGGAGCGGGTGTCGCTGGACGTCGAGCTGGCGGCGGGCGCGTACGGGGACTACCTCGTCTCGCTGCAGTACGGCGGCACGGTGCTCGTCGAGCAGCCGTGGGACGTGAGCCGCCCGTGGGGCGTGACGCTGTTCTGGATCCTGCTGTGCGTCGTGGTGCCGCTGGCGGTCTTCCGCGCCGGCATGGCCGTGGTGGACCGGCTCCGCCCCCGTGCGCCCGCAGGGCCCGCGCCGGGACCGGGCGGCGCGGCGGCCGGCGCGTCCCTGCCCTGGTTCGCCCCGGCCACCGGTCCGGGCGCGGCGCCGCGGCAGGAGCCGGGCGGGGGCGCGCGGTGAAACGCGAAGTGCCCCCGGCGCATCATTGCGCCGGGGGCACTTCTCACGTGTACGGACGGGTCACGTACGGGCCGATCGCATCAGCGTCAGCGCACGTCGCCCATCAGGGCCTCGATCCGCTTGCGGTACATCCACACCGCGAAACCGGCCAGGGTGGCGGCCGCCGCCTGTCCGAGGATCACGCCGATGCCGTTCAGGTCGACACCCGACTCGGACAGCAGGGTCATCGTGCAGTCGCCCGCGGTCACCGCGAGGAACCAGACACCCATCATCTGGCTCGCGTACTTCCGCGGCGCCATCTTCGTGGTGAGCGACAGGCCGACCGGGGAGAGGCACAGCTCGCCCATGGTCTGGATGCCGTAGATCATCAGCAGCCAGGCCGGGGTGACCTTCGTGCCGTCGGTGGCCATGGCCATCGGGATGGCGAAGACGAAGAACGAGGCGCCGATGCCGACCATGGCCATGGAGAACTTCACCGTGGTGCTCGGCTCGCGGTCACGGCGGGCCAGCCAGATCCACATCGAGGCGAAGACCGGGGCGATGGCCATGACCCACAGCGGGTTGACCGACTGGAACCAGGTCGACGGGAAGTCGATGCCGAAGACGTTGTCCGCGGTCTTCTTCTCGGCGAAGGTCGACATCGTTGAGCCGGCCTGGTCGAAGATCATCCAGAACACGGCGGCGGCGACGAAGAACCAGATGTAGCCGCTGACCTTGGTCTGCTCGCTCGCGGACAGTTCCTTGTCGCGCTTGATGCGGGTCAGGACCGTGATCGGGATGATCACGCCGAGCAGGGCGAGCGGGACGGTGGCCCACTTCTGCGTGAAGTGGCCGGTGCCCCCGACGACGCCGTAGAAGGCGGCGGCGACGGCGAGCCACAGCAGGGCCTTCGTCAGCGTGGCCTTGCGCTCCTCGGCCGTCAGCGGCTTCGGGACGACGCTGCTGGTGGGGCTGAGGTGGCGGGTGCCCAGCATGAAGAAGATCAGGCCGAGGCCCATGCCCAGCGCGGCGATCGAGAAGCCCAGGTGCCAGTTGACCTTCTGGCCGACCGTGCCGATGACGAGCGGGGCGGCGAACGCACCGACGTTGACGCCGATGTAGAAGATCGTGAAACCGCCGTCGCGGCGCGGGTCCTGAGGGCCGTCGTAGAGGTGGCCGACCATCGTGGAGATGTTGGCCTTCAGCAGACCGGAGCCCATCGCCACCAGCGCGAGGCCGGCGAAGAAGGAGGGCTTGCCCGGGATCGCCAGCGCCAGGTGGCCGGCCATGATGATGCCCGCCGCGATGGCGACCGTCTTACGGGGACCCCAGACGCGGTCGCCGAACCAGCCGCCGGGCATGGCGAGGAGGTAGACCATCGCCACGTAGACGGAGTAGATGGCCACCGAGCTGGCCTCGGGCATCGCCAGACCGCCGCCCTGGCTGTCGGGCTTCGCGTCCGGACCGCCGGCGATCAGATAGACGACGAGAAGGGCGCGCATGCCGTAGTAGCTGAAGCGCTCCCACATCTCCGTCAGGAAGAGGGGGGCCAGGCCGCGGGGGTGGCCGAAGAACGTCTTGCCGGAGGCCGGAGAGGTCTTCTCCTGCTCCGCCGTGCCCTTCGTCAGGCTGGACGCCATGGTCAATCCTTGTGTTCTCGGGACGCGCGGTGGAGCGGGGTGCGCGCCCGGGTGGGGGTTGGCCGGCACCGGCTACGCGCCGCCCGCCCCCACGCCCGAGGGGTTCGGTCCCTCGGGGTACGAGGAGCCGGCAGGACGGCCGCACGCCGGGATCCACGTCCGCGCGCACCTTCGCGCGACGGACCCGGCCGACAGGTCATTCACTGTGAAACAAGACTGGGGGTCCAGCCCTGCGCACAACAGAGACCTTCGGCGCGTCGGACAAGCCGAAGGTCCCTCGGTGGTGCTACAGACGTCGGGTCACCATACGTCACACCCTGCCCCGGAATGGAAGCCGTTGAGACATGGATCACAGCGTTTTCCGGAACCGCTGACGCATATTCGAAGGTGATAGCACTTTCGGTGAAGTGTTGCCCCAGGACCCCTCCACTACACCTCTGACGTGCGCCCGAGCGGACTACCATCTCTGCATGACCCGAGTACTGCTCGCCGAGGATGACGCTTCCATCTCGGAGCCGCTCGCACGCGCACTGCGCCGCGAAGGGTACGAGGTGGAGGTACGCGAAGACGGTCCCACGGCGCTGGACGCCGGCCTTCAGGGAGGGGTGGACCTGCTCGTCCTCGACCTCGGGCTGCCCGGCATGGACGGTCTGGAAGTGTGCCGCCGACTGCGCACCGAGGGCCACGGCTTCCCCGTCCTGGTGCTCACCGCCCGCGCCGACGAGGTGGACACCGTCGTCGGCCTGGACGCCGGCGCCGACGACTACGTCACCAAGCCCTTCCGCCTGGCCGAGCTGCTCGCGCGCGTCCGGGCCCTGCTGCGCCGCGGCACCGCCGACACCCACCAGCAGCCGCCGGCCACGCACGGCGTCCGCATCGACGTCGAGTCGCACCGCGCCTGGATGGGCGACGAGGAACTGCAGCTCACGGCGAAGGAGTTCGACCTGCTGCGGGTCCTGGTGCGCGACGCCGGCCGGGTCGTCACGCGCGACCAGCTGATGCGCGAGGTCTGGGACACCACCTGGTGGTCCTCCACCAAGACCCTGGACATGCACATCTCCTGGCTCCGCAAGAAGCTGGGCGACGACGCCGCGAACCCGCGCTACATCGCCACCGTCCGCGGTGTCGGCTTCCGCTTCGAGAAGAGCTGAGCCGGCACCGGGCCCCTCCCGGGCTGACCCCGTACCACCGCGCCCGGAGGGCATCGTGCGCCGCCGACTGATCAACTCAACCCTCGCCGTCGTGCTCGTCGTGATCGCCGTGTTCGGCATCTCGCTGGTCATCGTCGAGACCCGCACGATCGAGAGCAGCGCCCAGGAGAGCGTGCAGTCCGAGGCCGTGCGCCTGGTGAGCATCGTCGACAGCCGGCTGGCGGGCGGCGAGCGCGTGGAGTCGGAGATCCTGCGCGAGCAGATCACCCCCAAGCGGTACGCGCGCATCGACATCCCCGGCCGGCAGTCCATCGAGATCGGCAGCCGGCCCGAGGGCGGGGTCATCACCGCCACGCTGAAGGGCGAGCAGGGCGAGACCGTACGCGTGGAGGAGTCCCGCTCCACGGTCAGCCGGGAGGTCGGCCGCACGCTGCTGGTCATCCTGGCCGTGGCGCTGCTCGCCGTGATCGCCGCCGTCTTCCTCGCGGTGCGCCAGGCCAACCGGCTCACCGCCCCGCTGACCGACCTCGCCGAGACGGCGGAGCGGCTGGGCTCCGGCGACCCCCGCCCCCGGCACCGCCGCTACGGGGTGCCGGAGCTGGACCGGGTGGCCGACGTGCTGGACGCCAGCGCCGAGCGGATCGCCCGGATGCTCACGGCCGAGCGGCGGCTGGCGGCCGACGCCTCGCACCAGCTGCGCACGCCGCTGACCGCGCTGTCCATGCGGCTGGAGGAGATCACGCTCACCGACGACCCGGAGACGGTCAAGGAGGAGGCGACGATCGCCCTCACGCAGGTGGAGCGGCTCACCGACGTCGTCCAGCGGCTGCTGACCAACTCCCGCGACCCGCAGACGGGTTCCGCCGTCACCTTCGACCTCGACGAGGTCGTCAAGCAGCAGATCGAGGAGTGGCGGCCCGCCACCCGCACCGCCGGGCGGGCCCTGGTGCGCTCCGGCAAGCAGGGGCTGCGGGCGGTGGGCACCCCGGGCGCCGTCTCCCAGGTGCTGGCGACGCTGATCGAGAACTCGCTGATGCACGGGGACGGCACGGTCGCCATCCGCACCCGGGTGACCGGCAACCAGGCGGTCGTGGAGGTCTCCGACGAGGGGCCGGGCGTGCCGGCGGACCTGGGGTCGAGGGTCTTCGAGCGGACGGTCAGCGGCCGCAATTCGACGGGCCTGGGCCTGGCCGTCGCCCGCGACCTGGCGGAGGCGGACGGCGGGCGGCTGGAGCTGCTGCAGCAGCAGCCGCCGGTGTTCGCGCTGTTCCTGAGCCGGGAAGCCGACCCGCACGACTGACGCCGCCGCCCGCCCGCCCGGCTCACTTCGTCGCGTCGACGCGCTGCGGCTGCGGGGGCGGCGCCACGGCCAGGAACGATTCGGCGGTCTCGACGGCGAACGCATCGGCGGTCACGACGGCCGTGTCGGCGGGCAGGGTGCGGAAGACCCAGGTGCGGTAGGACCAGAAGCGGAAGACCGTGCCCAGGCCCAGGCCGACGACGTTCTTCGCGACGTTGTCGGCGAGCGGGGTGGTCAGGCCGAGGCCGTAGTGGGAGAGGGCCAGGACGCCGTTCTCGATGACCAGCCCGATGCCGCTGAACAGCAGGAACAGCGAGAGCTCGCGGCTGCGGCGGTTCTTGTCGCCGTCGTGCCGGTAGGTCCAGTAGCGGTTGCCGATGTAGTTGGTACCGATGGCGACGGCCGTGGCGATGACGCCGGAGCGCACCACGGCGAGCCCGAAGCCGTGGACGCAGATGTTGAAGACGATGAAGTTGACCACGAAGCCGATCGCGCCCACGGCGCCGAACTTCGCGATCTCACGGGCCAGCCGCTCCAGCCGGGAACGCACTGTGCGCGGTCGAGCTGTGCGCGGTCGAGTCATGTCCTTCATGCTAACCAGGGGCCGCGGGCGGCGGCTCGGAGAGTCGGTGAATGACCGGCTAACGGGAGCTTTCGGTCCTTATCGGCCCGTGGTCCGACGGCTTCCGGTCAGCGGAATTTCTGCCTCCGGAATTGGAGGATCATCCAGGGGCGGTAGGGATGGTTCGTGCGTACGGATACTCTGGGGGCGTGACGTTCCCGGTAGTCGGCATGGTCGGCGGCGGTCAGCTCGCCCGCATGACCCACGAGGCGGGCATCCCCCTCGGCATCAAGTTCAAGCTGCTCAGCGACACCCCGCAGGACTCGGCGGCCCAGGTGGTGAGCGATGTCGTCATCGGCGACTACCGCGACCTGGACACCCTTCGTGCGTTCGCACAAGGCTGCGATGTGATCACCTTCGATCACGAGCACGTTCCGACCGAGCACCTACGGGCCCTGGAGGCCGACGGCATCCCCGTCCGCCCGGGGCCCGACGCATTGGTGCACGCCCAGGACAAGGGCGTGATGCGGGCGAAGCTCACGGAGATCGGCGTGCCGTGCCCACGGCACCGGATCGTGGCCGACCCGGCCGACGTGGCGCGCTTCGCCGAGGAAGGAGAGGGCTTCCCCGTCGTCCTCAAGACCGTGCGCGGCGGCTACGACGGCAAGGGCGTGTGGGTCGTCCGCAACGCCCAGCAGGCGCAGGAACCGTTCCGCGCCGGCGTGCCCGTGCTCGCCGAGGAGAAGGTCGACTTCGTCCGGGAGCTCGCCGCCAACGTCGTCCGCTCCCCGCACGGTCAGGCCGTCTCCTACCCCGTCGTGGAGTCCGTCCAGGTCGACGGCGTCTGCGACACGGTCATCGCTCCCGCACCGGACCTCTCCCCGGAGCTCTCCGCGCACGCCCAGCAGCTCGCCCTCAAGGTGGCCCAGGAGCTGGGCGTGGTCGGCCACCTGGCGGTGGAGCTGTTCGAGACCCGCGACGGCCGGGTGCTCGTCAACGAGCTCGCCATGCGCCCGCACAACTCCGGCCACTGGACGCAGGACGGCGCGATCACCTCGCAGTTCGCCAACCACGTCCGTGCCGTGCTGGACCTCCCGCTCGGCGACCCGCGCCCGCGCGCCCGCTGGACGGTCATGGCCAACGTCCTCGGCGGCGACTACCCCGACATGTACTCCGCCTACCTCCATTGCATGGCACGGGACCCGGGCCTGAAGATCCATATGTATGGCAAGGACGTCAAGCCCGGCCGCAAGGTCGGACACGTCAACACCTACGGCGACGACCTGGCGGATGTGCGCGAGCGCGCGAGCCACGCCGCCGGATACCTGCGAGGAACGATCACGGAATGACTGGTTCCCCCGTCGTCGGCATCGTCATGGGCTCGGACTCCGACTGGCCCGTCATGGAAGCCGCGGCCAAGGCCCTGGACGAGTTCGAGGTCCCCTACGAGGTCGACGTCGTCTCCGCGCACCGGATGCCGCGCGAGATGGTCGCCTACGGGGAGCAGGCCGCCGACCGCGGCCTGAAGGCCATCATCGCGGGCGCGGGCGGAGCGGCCCACCTCCCCGGCATGCTGGCCTCCGTCACCCCGCTGCCGGTGATCGGGGTACCCGTCCCGCTGAAGTACCTGGACGGCATGGACTCCCTGCTGTCCATCGTGCAGATGCCGGCCGGCGTGCCGGTCGCCACCGTCTCCGTCGCCGGCGCCCGCAACGCCGGGCTGCTGGCCGTCCGGATGCTCGCCGCCCACGACGACGACCTGCTCGCCCGCATGCGTCACTTCCAGGACGAGCTCAACGACCAGGCCACCCAGAAGGGCAAGCGACTGCGCTCCAAGGTGCAGGGGACCACCGGCTTCGGCTTCGGGAAGTGAGCGCCGTGACCGCCGATCACCTCGCCCGCGCCCGCGAACTCCTCGCCGCCCACCCGGTCGTCGACGGACACAACGACCTCCCCTGGGCGCTGCGCGAGCACGTCCACTACGACCTCGACCGGCGCGACATCGCCACCGACCAGAGCGCCACGGGCCTGCACACCGACCTGCCCCGGATGCGGTCGGGCGGGGTCGGCGCCCAGTTCTGGTCCGTCTACGTCCGGACGGACATGGCCGGCGACGACGCCGTCAGCGCCACCCTCGAACAGATCGACGTCGTCCGGCAGCTGGCCGCCCGCCACCCCGCCGACCTGCGCCTGGCGTTCTCCGCCGACGACATGGAGGCCGCGCGCGCCGAGGGCCGCATCGCCTCCCTGATGGGCGCCGAGGGCGGCCACAGCATCAACTGCTCGCTGGCCACGCTGCGCGCCCTGCACCGGCTGGGCGTGCGCTACATGACGCTCACCCACAACGACAACGTGCCGTGGGCCGACTCGGCGACCGACGAGCCCGCGGCGGGCGGACTGACGCGCTTCGGCGAGGAGGTCGTCCGCGAGATGAACCGCATGGGCATGCTCGTCGACCTCTCGCACGTCTCCGCCGACACCATGCGGGACGCACTGCGCGTCAGCGAGGCGCCGGTGATCTTCTCGCACTCCTCCGCGCGGGCCGTCTGCGACCACCCGCGCAACGTGCCCGACGACGTCCTCGGCTCGCTGGCCGTGAACGGCGGCGTGGCCATGGTGACGTTCGTCCCGAAGTTCGTGCTGCCCGAGGCGGTCGCGTGGACCCGGGCGGCGGACGAGAACATGCGCGCCCACGGCCTGCACCACCTCGACACGAGTGCCGAGGCGATGGCCGTGCACCGCGCGTTCGAGGCCGGGCACCCGCGCCCGGTCGCGACGGTGGCCACGGTCGCCGACCACCTCGACCACATGCGTGAGGTCGCCGGCGTCGACCACATCGGCATCGGCGGCGACTACGACGGCACGGCCTTCACGCCCGAGGGCCTGGAGGACGTCGCCGGCTACCCCCGGCTGATCGCCGAGCTGCTGCGGCGCGGCTGGTCCGACGCGGACCTGGCGAAGCTGACGTGGCAGAACGCGGTGCGCGTCCTGAGGGCCGCGGAGGACGTGGCCCGGGAGCTGTCCACGGTGCGCAGGCCGTCGGTCGCGACGATCGAGCAGCTGGACGGGTAACCGGGGCTCCGCCCCGGACCCCGGTCCTCGAACTCCCCCAGCTACCGCTGGGAGGTGCCCCCGGACGGGCTGGATTTCCGGCCCGTCCGGGTCGGCTACGCCTGCGGGCGGCCCATCGCGCGGAAGGTCCAGCCGGCGGCGCGCCACACGGCCGGGTCGAGCGCGTTGCGGCCGTCGAGCAGTCGCGGTTCCACCACCACGTCGGCGATCGCCACCGGGTCCAGCTGCCGGAACTCCGCCCACTCCGTCAGGTGCAGCACCACGTGGGCGCCCCGGCACGCCTCCAGGGCGCTCGGTGCGTAGGCGAGGGTCGGGAAGAGCCGGCGGGCGTTGTCCATGCCCTTGGGGTCGTACACCGTCACCTGGCCGCCCTGCAGGTGGATCTGCCCGGCGACGTTGAGCGCGGGAGAGTCCCGCACGTCGTCGGAGTCCGGCTTGAACGTGGCGCCGAGCACCGCGACGCGCTGCCCGAGGAAGCTGCCGCCCACGCTCTCGCGGGCCAGCTCGACCATGTGGGCGCGGCGGCGCATGTTGATGGAGTCGACCTCGCGGAGGAAGGTCAGCGCCTGGTCGGCGCCCAGTTCGCCGGCCCGGGCCATGAAGGCGCGGATGTCCTTCGGCAGGCAGCCGCCGCCGAAGCCGACGCCGGCCCGCAGGAACTTCTTGCCGATCCGCTCGTCGTGGCCGATGGCCTCCGCCAGCTTCACCACGTCGCCGTCGGCGGCCTCGCAGACCTCTGCCATGGCGTTGATGAAGGAGATCTTGGTGGCGAGGAAGGAGTTGGCGGCCGTCTTGACCAGCTCGGCGGTGGGGTAGTCGGCGACCACGAACGGCGAGCCCTCGCCGATCGGCGTGGCGTAGACCTCGCGCAGCAGCTTCTCGGCGCGCTCGCCGCCGACGCCCACGACGATGCGGTCGGGGTGCAGGGTGTCCTCGACGGCGAAGCCCTCGCGCAGGAACTCGGGGTTCCAGGCCAGCTCGACGTCCTCGCCCGCCGGGGCCAGGCCGGTGAGCAGGCGTGCGAGCCGCGCGGCGCTGCCGACCGGGACGGTCGACTTGCCGACGACCAGGGCCGGGCGGCGCAGCAGCGGGGCCAGCGAGCTGAAGGCGCTCTCGACGTAGGACATGTCGCAGGCGTACTCGCCGTGCTTCTGCGGAGTGTTCACGCAGACGAAGTGGACGTCGCCGAAGTCGGCGACCTCCTGCCAGGAGGTCGTGAAGCGCAGCCGCCCGGTCGAGCCCTCCAGGCCGGCGACGTGCTTGCGCAGCAGCTCCTCCAGGCCGGGCTCGTACATCGGGACCTCGCCGCGCGAGAGCGTCTCGATCTTCTCGGGCACCACGTCCAGGCCCAGCACCTCGAACCCGAGCTCGGCCATGGCGGCGGCGTGGGTGGCGCCGAGGTAGCCGGTGCCGATCACGGTGATCTTGAGGGCCATGCCGTTCTCCAGGTGCTGACTCGTGGTGCCGACGTGCCGACCGGCCGACCTGCCGGATTGCGATGCCCGAGCATAGTCGGGCCATGGTCGGGAAGGCTCCCGGGGAGATCGGCCGCTGTCGGCAAGCTCACGTATCCCCTCCGTAGGGGGCGCCCCTAGAATCGGGGTTACTAAACGGTAGTTAACTCTCTGGGGAGTACGCCTTGGCGGGAAACAAGGACTTCGACCTGTACCGGCCGTCCGAGGAGCACGACGAGCTCCGCAAGGTCGTCCGCTCGCTCGCCGAGGCGAAGATCGCCCCGTTCGCCGCCGAGGTGGACGAGGAGGGCCGCTTCCCGCAGGAGGCGCTCGACGCGCTCACCGCCTCCGACCTGCACGCCGTGCACGTCCCGGAGGAGTTCGGCGGAGCCGGCGCGGACGCGCTCGCCACCGTCATCGTGATCGAGGAAGTCGCGCGCGTGTGCGCCTCGTCCTCCCTCATCCCGGCCGTCAACAAGCTCGGCTCGCTGCCGGTCGTTCTCTCCGGCTCCGACGAGCTGAAGAAGAAGTACCTGGGCCCGCTCGCCAAGGGCGAGGGGATGTTCTCGTACTGCCTCAGCGAGCCCGACGCCGGCTCGGACGCCGCCGGCATGAAGACCCGCGCCGTCCGCGACGGCGACTTCTGGGTCCTCAACGGCGTCAAGCGCTGGATCACCAACGCCGGCGTCAGCGAGTACTACACGGTCATGGCCGTCACCGACCCGGAGAAGCGCTCCAAGGGCATCTCCGCCTTCGTCGTCGAGAAGTCCGACGAAGGCGTCTCCTTCGGCGCCCCGGAGAAGAAGCTCGGCATCAAGGGCTCGCCGACCCGCGAGGTCTACCTCGACAACGTCCGCATCCCCGCCGACCGCATGATCGGCGAGGAGGGCACCGGCTTCGCCACCGCGATGAAGACCCTGGACCACACCCGCATCACCATCGCGGCCCAGGCCCTCGGCATCGCCCAGGGCGCCCTCGACTACGCCAAGGGCTACGTCCAGGAGCGCAAGCAGTTCGGCAAGCCGATCGCGGACTTCCAGGGCGTCCAGTTCATGCTCGCCGACATGGCCATGAAGATCGAGGCCGCCCGCCAGCTGACCTACGCGGCCGCCGCCAAGTCCGAGCGCGGTGACAGCGACCTCACCTTCCAGGGCGCGGCGGCGAAGTGCTTCGCGTCCGACGTGGCGATGGAGGTCACGGTGGACGCCGTCCAGCTCCTCGGCGGCTACGGCTACACCCGTGACTACCCGGTCGAGCGCATGATGCGCGACGCCAAGATCACGCAGATTTATGAAGGCACGAATCAGGTTCAGCGCATCGTCATGGCGAGGAACCTGCCGTAACCCGCGTCCGGCGCGAGCAGCGCGAACGGCCCCCGGTGCAGAGCGCCGGGGGCCGTTCGCCGTCTCCGGTGGCGGCGCGGCGTCCGGCGGGTGAAGGTGGGTCGCGGGGGGTGTCCGTACTGCCAGGGAGGCGACGCGTCATGCCCGAGGTAACCGAGCCCTACGTTCCCGGCACGCCCTGCTGGGTGGATCTCGTGATCCCCGACCAGCGGGAGGCGCTCGACTTCTACCGGGACCTGTTCGGCTGGCAGGGCGAGCCCGGGCCGCCGGAGACCGGGGGGTACGCCGTGTGCACCCTGAACGGCAAGGCCGTGGCGGGGATCATGACCTCGATGGCCCAGGAGGGCGGGTCCAAACCGCCGCCCGCGTGGACCACGTACCTGGCCGTCACCGACACCGATGCGGCCGTACAGAAGGTCAGGGAGCACGGCGGGACGCCGCTGATGGATCCGATGGACGTCCTCTCCCTGGGCCGGATGGCCGTCGTGGCGGACTCCACGGGTGCGGTGTTCGGGCTGTGGCAGGCCGGGGAGTTCATCGGCGCCCAGGTGGTCAACGAGCCGGGCTCGGTGGTGTGGAACGAGCTGAACACCGCCGACCCGGAGGCGGCGGCCACGTTCTACGAGGAGACCGTCGGACTGACGGCCACCACCATGAAGGAGGCCCCTGGCTACTTCGCCCTCAAGACGGGCGACCAGGCGGTCGGCGGCATGCAGAGCCTGGAGAAATCCCCGCCCGGATCGCCCTCCCACTGGCTGACGTACTTCAACGTCGACGACACCGACAGCACCGTCGACGCGCTGACCAGGGCCGGCGGCAACGTGCTCAAGCCGCCGTTCGACATGGTGGCGGGCCGGATGGCCGTGGTGCAGGACCCGCAGGGCGCGGTCTTCGCCCTCATCACCCCGGTCCCGATGTCGTCCGGCGGCTGACGGTCCCGGTGCCGCCCGGGTGCCGGCCGGGCCGGCACCCGGGCGGCGCGGGCGTCACTTGTCGGTGACGGTGACCTTCTGGTCCTTCTTCAGCTGGTCGAAGAGCTGCTTCGCCTTGGCCGTGTCCCACTTGACCGCCACGCCGTCGCTGCGCGTGGGGAAGTTCGGGTTGGCGATCGGCACGGTCATCTGCTGCCCGTCACCGCCGGTGACGCCCTTCATGGCCCAGAACATGTCCATCAGGTCCCACAGCCCCATGTCCTTGTCGACGATGAGCGTGTCGAGCCCGGAGCCGATGACGGGGTAGAGGCGGAAGGGATTGAGGACCGTGGAGGGGGAGGCGGCCTGCTTGGCGAGGGTGTTCAGGAACTTCTGCTGGTTGCGCATCCGGCCCAGGTCCTGGTCGGCCTCCTGGTGGCGCTGGCGGACGAACGCCAGCGACTGGGCGCCGTTCAGCTCCTGGCAGCCCGCCTTGAAGTCCGCGCCCGAGTCGCGGTCCTTCAGCGGCTTGTCCAGGCACATCTCCACGCCGCCGAGCGCGTCCACCAGATTGCGGAAGCCACCGAAGCCGATCTCCGCGTAGTGGTCGATGCGCAGGCCGGTGTTGTACTCGATGGTCTGCGCCAGCAGCTCCGGGCCGCCGTCCGCGTACGCCTGGTTGAGCTTGTGCGTGGAGGCCGGGAACTGCTTGCCCGACTGCTTCCCGGTGAAGGCGGGGATCGTGACGTACGAGTCGCGCGGCAGGCTCAGCATCGTGGTGCCGTTGTCGCCGGTGTGCAGGATCATCATCGAGTCGGTGCGCTTGCCGTCCGCCGACCCGGTGTGCAGTTCCTTCTTGTCCTCGTCGGACAGGCCCTCACGGCTGTCCGACCCGACGATCAGGTAGTTCGTGCCCTCGCCCGCCTCGGGCCGGTCCTTGACCTTGCTCAGGTCGACCTCCTGGCGCAGCTTGCCGTCCGCCCAGAAGTACGTGCCGACGGAGACGACCAGCAGCGCACTGACGAAGGCGATCGACCCGATCTTGATGCGCTTGCGCCAGTCCGGGGCGCCGGCCCGCGGGCCACGTCCGCCGGGAGCCCCGCCGCCGGGCCCGCCCGGGCCGCCGGGGCCCGCGGGACGGCCGCTGCCGTGGCCGTAGACCTGTCCGGTGTTGTAGCCGTCGAGGCGGTCCGGGGAGTCGTAGCCCTGGGGCGGCCGGTACTGCGGTGGCGGTCCGTCCTGCCGGGCGTGCGGGAAGGCGCGGGCACCCTCCGGCTCGGCGCTGGTGCCACCGCGCCCGTACCGCTCGCGGCGGTCGTGGGTCCGCCCTTCGGGCCAATCGTTCATGGGTCCGAGTGTGCCTGCTGGGGCGCGCCGCCACACAGGGGGTGGACGAATCCGGGGCACTGCTGTTGCAGAGCTGATGCAAAATCCGCCCCGTGCCCCGCCCCCGCATACAGTGGAGGGCATGACCACTCAGGACCGGAGCCCGGACCCGGAGATACCCGGCAAGCCGACCTCCGCTGCGCGCACCACGCTCTCCCACATCATGACCGGCAGTGACACCAACCTGCTGGGCACCGTGCACGGCGGTGTGATCATGAAGCTGGTGGACGACGTCGCCGGTGCGGTCGCCGGACGGCACTCCGGCGGGCCCGCGGTCACCGCCTCCATGGACGAGATGGCCTTCCTGGAGCCGGTCCGCGTGGGCGATCTCGTCCATGTGAAGGCCCAGTGCAACTGGACCGGCCGGTCGTCCATGGAGATCGGCGTGCGGGTGCTCGCCGAGCGGTGGAACGAGTCCACCCCCGCCGTCCAGGTCGGCAGCGCCTACCTCGTCTTCGCCGCGGTCGACGCGGAGGGCAAGCCCCGGCGCGTGCCGCCCGTCCTGCCCGAGACCGACCGGGACCGGCGGCGCTACCAGGAGGCCCAGATCCGCCGTACGCACCGGCTGGCCCGGCGCCGCGCGATCATGGAGCTGCGCGAGCAGCGCGCCGCCGAGGGCTTCGAGGACTGACGTCCGCGGGGACACCTGGGCCCCTGCGCGGTCGCCCTGCGCGTTCTCCCTCCGCAGCGTCCCTGCGCGGACTCCTGCCGCGCGTCCTCCCTATGCGGTCTCCGGACAGACCACCTGGTCGCCCGTGACCACGGGCAGGCCCGCGCGCCGCGGACGGGGCTGTTCCTGCCCCCGCACCGCGTGCACCTCGGTGAAGTCCTTGCCCAGGGTCACCCGCATCGCCGGCCCCTGCCCCGGCACCGCCCGCAGCTGTGCTCCCGGCAGCGCGGCGGCCACCGAGCGCACCGAACGGTCCCAGCGCGGGTCGTAGGTGATCAGCGTGTGCGCCCTGGCGGGCTGCGTCGAGCCGTCGGTCACGCCGGTCGTCGTGAAGCCGGCGGCACGCAGCGCCGCGTCGACGGTGCGGGCCAGCCCGGCGCGGCCGCTGCCGTTCAGCACCTGCACGCGCACCTGCTCGGGGGCCACCTCGACGGTCGTGGGCGGCCGCTCCTCCCCCGGCCCGGGCGGCTTGGCGTCGACGGCCTGGTGGGGGGCGCGCGGGGCCGTGTTGACCGGCCGGTCCTCGCGCAGGGCCTGGAAGAGCTTGGCGGCCCCGGCGTCGTCCCACTTCACGGTCGAGCCGACGTTCGGCACGGGGAAGTCCGCGACGGCGATCGGCACGGAGGTGAACTCCGAGGAGGCGGGGGTGAGGTTCCGCATCGCCTGGCCGAGCCCGACGAGCTCGTCGGGGCCGAAGCCCCGGTCGGCGCGGACCGAGCCGATCACGCTGGAGGCGACGTCCTGGAACTTCACCGGGTTGAGCAGCACTCCGCCGCTGGCGGCCTTGTGCATGAGGGAGGCGAGGAATCGTTGCTGCCGCTGCATCCGGCCCAGGTCCGCGGCCCCGTCGAGGTGCCGGGAGCGTACGTACTGCAGGGCCCGGCCGCCGTCGAGGGTGCTGGTGCCGGCCGGCAGGTCGAGCCCGGTGTAGGTGTCCCTGAGCGGCCGCACGGTGCACACCTGGACGCCGCCCACCGCGTCGACGGTCTTCATGAAGCTGCTGAAGTCGACCTCCATGTAGTGGTCGACGTGCACGCCGGTCAGCCGCTCCACCGAGCGCACGGTCAGCCCGGGGCCGCCCTCCGCGTAGGCGGCGTTCAGCTTGAGGGCGTGGGCCGGGCGGAACCTGCCGGTCTCGTCCGTGCGCTCGGGGATCTCGGTGTAGGTGTCCCGCGGCAGGCTGACCACGGTGGCCCGGTCGTGGTCGGCGGAGAGGTGGACGAGCATCATCGTGTCGGTGCAGTGGCAGGGTGCGCCACCGAGGCGGTAGCGCTGCCGGTCCGCCGCGGTGATCTTGTCGCGGCCGTCGGTGCCGACGAGCAGGACGTTGGTGCCGCGGCCGCCGCCCGGCCGGTCCGACAGGCCCTCGAAGGCGTCGACCCGCTTGATGCCGTCCCCGATCCCGGTGACCACCGCGTGCCCGATGCCGCCCGTGCACAGCACCACCACCGCGGCGCCCATGGCCACGCGCTTGCCCCACTGCGGGCGGTGTCCGGCCGGGCGGGGACGCGAGGATCGGGGTGCGGTCACTGCGAGACCTCCGCGACGATCGGGCTGCGGAACACGGGGGAGAAGACAGGGGAGAGGACGGCGGAGAAACCGGGAACACCGTAGGCCCATACGATGAGCTGTCTGCGGCCCCACGCCGTCCGCAGCGCCCCCGCCACCCGGGCGGGGCGGGAGAGTGTCCCCCGTTGGCGGTAACGTGGCCGACGTTTCCGCCGACCGCCGGGGGGTTCCCCCGACCGCCGTACCCCCGAGGAACCATGCCCGATCAGCAGCTGCCCGCCGTTTCCGTGATCATGCCGGTGCTCAATGAAGAGCGGCATCTGCGCACCTCCGTGCGACACATCCTGGAGCAGGAGTATGCCGGTGAGCTGGAGGTGGTCATCGCCCTCGGGCCGTCCACCGACCGCACCGACGAGATCGCCGCGGAGCTGGTCCGGGAGGACTCCCGGGTGCATACGGTGCCGAATCCGACGGGTCGCACGCCCGCCGCACTGAACGCGGCGATCAAGGCATCACGTCACCCGATCGTGGTACGGGTCGACGGCCACGGCATGCTCTCCCCGGACTACATCGCGACGGCCGTGCGGCTGATGGACGAGACCGGCGCGCAGAACGTCGGCGGCATCATGCACGCCGAGGGCGAGAACAACTGGGAGAAGGCCGTCGCGGCGGCGATGACCTCGAAGATCGGCGTGGGCAACGCCGCCTTCCACACCGGCGGCGCCGCGGCCCCGGCCGAGACCGTCTACCTGGGCGTCTTCCGGCGCGAGGTGCTGGAGCGGCAGGGCGGGTACAACGAGGAGTTCATCCGCGCCCAGGACTGGGAGCTGAACTTCCGCATCCGTGAGGCGGGCGGCCTGATCTGGTTCTCGCCGGAGCTCAAGGTCTCCTACCGGCCGCGGCCCAATGTCAGGGCGCTGGCCAAGCAGTACAAGAACTACGGACGCTGGCGGCACGTCGTCGCCCGCTACCACCAGGGCTCGATCAACCTGCGCTACCTCGCCGCCCCGGCCGCGGTGCTCGCCATCGCCGCGGGCGTGGTGGTCGGCGCGACCGTCACCCCCTGGGGCCTGATCGTCCCGGCCGGATACGTGGCGGCCATCACGGCCGGCTCGGTGCCGGCCGGCAAGGGCCTGCCCGCCGGGGCGCGGGTGCGGATCCCGCTGGCGCTGGCGACGATGCACATGTCGTGGGGGTTCGGCTTCCTGACCAGCCCGCGCTCGCTCGCGAAGAAGGTCATCGCCAGCCGCCGCCCGGCGGTCCCGGCGGGGGAGTAGCCGTCCGGCCGCGTGCCGCCCGGGCGGCACGCGGCCGTTTCTGAATGTTTCCGGACGTTCCGGACGCTTCGGGCGGTCCAGATGTTTCAGGCGTTTCGCCGGAGCGTTCAGAAGCGGTTGAGCGAGTTGACCTTCATGCAGGCCGACTTGTCGTCGCCGTTGAGCGGGTCCGAGCTCTCGGGGGCCTTGTTCTCGCCCTTGCCGTCGCCCTTCTTCCCGTCGCCCTTCTTCTCGCCGTTCTTCCCGTCCTGCTCGCCCGGGGTGCCGCTCGGCGACCCGCTCGGCTCGGTCACCGGCTCGTCGCCCTCGGTCTTCGGGTACGTCGTGCCCGTGCGCCAGTCCCCGCCGACGACCAGCGTGATCTGCTGGACGCCGGGCGAGTGGCGCACCGCGCTCTCCGGCAGCCCGAGGGCCTTGGCCACCGCCAGGGCGTCGGCGCGCTGCGTGGCCCTCGGATAGGTGATCGTGGTGTCGGCCTGGGCCCGGGGCGTGGAATCGGACGTGGCCTTGGCGAAGCCCTGCTTGACCAGCAGCGCGGCGATGTCCGAGCCACGGCCGGTGGCCGGCGGCTCGACGACGGTGCCGGTGCCGTTGAAGACGGTGACCGCGATGTCGCCCTTGCGGCCGGCGGGGACGGTGGGCGGCGGGCTCTTGTCGGCCTTCTTCTTGTCCTTGCCGTCGAGCGCGATGTCGTTGCGCACCAGCGAGAACAGCTTGTCGGCGTCGCCGGGCTTGGGGATGACGTGCGCGTCCGGGTTCTGCGGGTCGGAGACCCAGGGCATCGTGGTCATCGTGATCCGGCTGGAGGGCACCCGCTTGATGTCGTTGCCGAGGTCGTAGAGCGCCTTGACCGAGCCCAGGTCCTTGTCGACGGTGAGCGCCTTGGTGGCGGCCTCGGCGAGACCGGTGAGCTGACCGGGGTCGGTGAGCTTCGTGCCGGACTTCAGCTGACGGACCATCGCGTTCATGTACATGTGCTGGGCATGGGTGCGGCCGATGTCGCTGCCGTCCTCGAAGCCGTGCCGGGTGCGCAGCCACTGCAGGGCCTGCTTGCCCTTGATCGTGTGGGTGCCCTTGGGCAGCCGGAGGCCGGACTTGTCGTCGTAGACGTTGGCGTCCACGCACACCGGCACGCCGCCGACCGCGTCGGCCATGCTCACCACACCAGAGAAGTCGATCATCATGAAGTGGTCGACGGGGATGCCGGTGAGCTCCTCCCACGTGGCGACCGTACAGCCGGGGCCGCCGTTGCCCAGGCTGGTGTTGATGATCTGACGCTCGGTCCCCTTGTAGACCTTGCCGCTCTCCGGGTCGGTGCACTTGGGGATGGTGACCCGGGTGTCGCGGGGGACGCTGATGACCGACATGTTGCTGCGGTCGGCCGAGACGTGCACCAGCATCTGCACATCGGCCAGCGGCGGCCGGTCGGCGTCGTCGCGGGCGCCGCCGAGGGCGACGTTCTCCTTGCTGTTCCGGCTGTCGGAGCCCAGGATCAGGATGTTCAGCGGGCGCTGGCCGTCGGCGTTGGCGACGCTGCGGTCGAGCTGCTTGTCGCCGAGGTTGAGCTTGTTCTTCCGGATGTTGCCGTTGAGGTGCTCGTAGTAGAAGTAGCCCGCGGCGGCGACCCCGAGGATGAGGACGGAGAGGGTGAGCGCGGTCCAGCGGGCTATTCGCCCGATGCGGCGGCGGCGCGGGCCGCCGCCGGATATGGAGCCGGAGTCGTCGCCCGGGCCGGAGCCGTCCGACTCCTGGGTGCCCCCTTCGGCATCCCCCGAGTCCTTGGCCGCCTCGGCCCCTTCAGCCCCCTTGGACTTCCTGGCGCTCTTCGAGCCCTTCGACTCCGCGGCGTCCTCGGCCTCTTCGGGCCTGTCCCCCCGCACGCCGCTGCTCTGCCGCATCGGGCCTCCCCTGAATGGTGCGTCCGGCCCGATGGGCAGGCGTGATGTACCTGAAGTTGTACCTGATGAGTATTACTGCCTAATGAGATGCGAAAGCCCGTTCCCGGGGTTCACTTCGCACAAATGTTGTCATCATCGGCTTCGACCTTCTGGACCCCCTCGGGCACCTTCTCCGGGGCCGCGATCGGGGTGCCGGCGCCCTTGAAGTCCGCGCCGAGCGTGAGGGTCATCTCCGCGGTGGGCGCCGCGGTGCCTTCGGTCTGCTTCAGGGCGTCCGCCGGCAGGCCCATGGCCTCCGCCAGACGGCGGGCCTGGTCGGCCTGGTTGGGGGCGAACTCCAGGAGGGTCTTGTCCTTCTTGCCGCCGGTGGCGTTGCCGCCGTTGCTGGTGCGGACCATGCCCTTGGAGTTCTGCATCCAGCTGACGGTCTCGCCCGCGGCACCGACCCGGCCGCTGCCGTTGAACACCTTGACCCGCACGGCCGCCGGCTCGGCCTTGGGCCCCTGCAGCAGCGCGGCCTGCTTGGCGTCCGCGTCCTCCTGCGCCTTCTTCTCCTTCTCCTTCACCTCGGTGAGGGAGACGTCCTGACGGACCATGGCGAAGAGGGGCTCGGCCTTCGGCTTGTCCAGGACGACCGTCTTGTGGTTCTTGCCCTCGGCCGGGTTGTCGACGACGGGCACGGTCGCGAAGGTGATGTTCTTCAGGTTGACCTTGCTGAGCTCCTTGGCCAGGGCGGTCAGTTTGGACACGGATCCTATGCCCGTGTCGACGGTGAGCGAGTTGGTCGCGGCGTCGGCCAGGTTGTAGAGCTTCTTGGGGTTGCTGAGGGTGTCGCCGGACTTCATCTTCCGGATCATCGAGCTCAGGAACTGCTGCTGCAGCTTGATACGGTCCAGGTCGCTCTCGAAGCCGACGCTGTGCCGGGTGCGGACGAACGCCAGCGCGTCCTCGCCCTGGATCTCGTGCCGGCCCTTGCTCAGCTTCAGGTGGGACTTCGGGTCGTCGATGTCCTTGCCCAGGCACACCTCGACGCCGCCGACCGCCGAGGACAGCTTCTTGACGGCGTTGAAGTCGGCCATCATGAAGTGGGTGACCTTCAGGCCCGTCAGCTGCTCGACGGTCCGCCAGGTGCAGCCGGGGTCGCGTTCCTCCTGGCCCAGGCTCTCGTTGAAGCGGACGCCCTTGGAGCCGCGGATGGTCCGGGTGCTGCCGCCCTTCTTGGTCGGGCAGTCCGGAATGTCCGTGATCATGTCGCGCGGGATCGACAGCGCGGTGGCGTTCGTGCGGTCCTCGGAGACGTGGAACAGCAGCGTGGTGTCGGCGTGGCCGACGCTGCCGTCGTCGCCGTAGCCGGTGTTGCCGTCGCCGGAGCGCTTGTCGGTGCCGATGACCAGGATGTTGACCGGGCCCTTGGTGACGGCGTCGTTGTTGATACCGACGTCGATCTTGTCGATGTTGTTGTTGAAGTGCTGGTAGAGCAGGTAGCCGCCGACCGAGGTGACGACCAGCACGACGCCGACCGTGCCCCCGGTCCACATCAGGGCCTTCTTCTTCGCCGTCTTCTTCGGCTTCGGCTTGCGGCGGCCGGTGGCCGCCTTGGCCGCGCCGGCCCGTCGCCCGCCACCGGTCCCGCGCTGGCCGGGCACCGAACGCCCGCCGCCGGGCTTCGGCTTCTGCCGGGCGGCGGCTCCCTGTCTGGCGTCGGAGCGGGGAGCGGGCGAGGGCGCCGCGGAGGGACTGTTGCCGGACGCCGCCACGGGCTCTCCGGCATGATCAAGACGCAGCTCGTAGCTGCCCGTATCGGGGTCGAACACCCACTGGTCGGCGGGGTCGATGCCGCCCGCTTGCCCACGGCCTTGCGCGTCCACGGTCGCTTGAATCCTCCGTCGGTGCCACGCGGCGCCTGCCCCCCGAGGCGCTCGAATGTCGTCTGTGCAGTGCGCGGTCAGCCGGCCGTGCGCACCGGATCGCTCACACTATCCGCCCAGTTCAGCGTCAAGCGACGCCGGTGACAAATTGCACTCCCCTACAACTGGGCAATCTGCCCAATCCCTTCGCGGAGACGGATGTTGCAACGAACACCGGGGCGAAAAGGTTTCTGCGCCTTTTGCCGTGATTATGAGTGTTCTTTACGTCCGTCAGCCGCAGACACCGCGCGCGGCGGTGGTCCCCTCGTACGTCGGCGGCGTGGTCGGCCGGTCCGACGGCGAGCCCGCCGGGGCGGCCGTCGGCGCCGCGGGAGCCGCCGAGGGGGCCTCCGGGGCGTACGACGATCCGCGCGGCGGTGCGTACGGCGACGCGGAAGGCCGGGCGGGGGGTGCCGGCGGCACGTACGCCGGGCCGCCGGGCTCGTAGCCGCCCGTGGCCCCCTCGGCGCTCCCCGATCCCTCCGGTCCTTCGGGCCCGTCCGGCCCCGGTTCCCGCCCGGGCCGCCGGCCCCCCGGCTTGCTGTCCGCCGGGCGGACGTGCGCGCTCACCGACACGCGGCGGTCGTTGCGCAATTGCTCGAAGAGCTGGTCCGCGTCCGGCTGCACGAGCTCGTCGCGGGCGCTGTTGTACTGGTACGGGCGGCGCGGCACCGTCAGGAACTGGACGTGCTCGGTGGGGATGTTGCGCACGGTCCGCACCAGGTTGTACATCTTCTTGAGCGAGCCGAGCCCGACGTCCGTGGTCAGCGACTTGGTCGCCGCGTCGAGCACCGGGTACAGCCGCGCCGGGTTGAGCAGCACGCCGTCGCTCTGCATCTCGCGCACCAGCGCCCCGAGGAAGAGCTGCTGACGCCCCATCCGCTCGGTGTCGCTGCCGTCCCCGATGCTGTAGCGGGCCCGGACGTAGCCGAGCGCCTCCTCCCCGTGCAGCACCTGGCGTCCGGCCGCCAGCCGCAGGTGGGCCTCGCGGTCGTCGACGGGCTTCCTCAGGCACACCTCGACGCCGTCGATCGCGTCGACCAGCTGCTTGAAGCCGTTGAAGTCCAGCACGATGTGATGGTCGATCCGGATCCGGGTGATGTTCTCGACGGTGCGGATCGTGCAGGCGGTGCCCGCGAGCTCGTACGCCCAGTTGAACTGGGCGAAGCGCTCGTTGGTGTAGGTGCCGTCCGGCTTGCGGCAGCTGGGGATCGTCGCCATCAGGTCGCGGGGCAGGCTCACGGCGGTCGCGCTCTTCCGGTCGGCGGCCACGTGCAGCAGGATCGTGGTGTCCGAGCGCTGGCTGCCGCCGTCCTCGCCGTACTTGCCGTTGCCGGCGCCGGCCCGGGTGTCCGAGCCGATGATCAGGATGTTCTGGGCGCCGCTGACCAGCGCGCTGGGCCGCTCCTTCTCCCAGCGCCGCAGCTCCTCGGCGGTCTCGGTGTCCGTGGTGATGTTGTTGTCGAGCCGCTCGTAGAGCGCCCAGCCGATGCCGGCGAGCAGGAGCACCAGCACCGTCAGCCCCACCAGCAGCCTGCGCACCCAGCGCCGCCGGCGGGACGTGCGCCTTCGGCCGGGCGGCTCCCCGGCGAAGGGGCCGCCCGGCCGCGAGGGCTGGCCGGGGCTGCGGTGCACGGCTGCGCTGCGTCCCTCCTGTGCGGAGTCGGCGGCGTGCGCACCCGCGGGGGCACACGCACGTACCGTCGATCATCGCCCGGGAGCGGCGGTCCGGCAGCGTCAGAGGGCCGTCACGGTGACGCGCTCGCTCTCGCGGCGCTTGTCGAGGCCGCCGCCGGACAGGCGGTCGAGGTGGCGGCAGAGCACGACGGACCCGCCGGCGGCCAGCGGGGCGTAGAGGCCCGCGGAGAGCCCCTCCCAGTTGTCGTACGACAGGCCCGACAGCAGCCGGGAGCCCGGGCCGAGCCCGTGCTGACGGGCGTCGGTGCGGGCCTGCTCGGTCAGCTCGGCGCCCGTCAGCTCCCGCCCGTCCACGACGAGCGCCGGGGCGTGCGGGTCCACGGGGGCGTACGGGGCGAAGCGGTCGCCCTGGCCGGGCACCTCGACGGCGTAGTCGGCGAAGCCGGCGGGCGGCTGCGGGAAGCGACCGCCCAGGGGGCGCAGCGCCAGCGCGACGCGCTCTCCCGAACAGGCACGCGCCTCCTCCAGGGTGTCCGGCCCGCTGACGACCAGGTCGGCACCGGCCGGGTCGCCTCCCACCTCGGCGACGACACCGACGGAGGAACAGGCGAGCAGCCAGACGGCGGTCTGCCAGTGCGCGGGCAGCAGCAGTGCGAGACGATCGCCGGGTTCGGCGGCAAGATCGCCCTGAAGCAGATTGGCGGTCTTCGCCACCCAATTGGCGAAGGTGGCCACGGACAGTTCCACGCGCTCGCCGGTGGCGTCGTCGTAGAAGGTCACGAGCGGGCGTGCCGGGTCCGCGGCGAGCGCGGAACGCAGCAGGTCGGCAGGGGTGCGATCGGTGGCGTTCATCGGCGCCAGGGTACGCGTCGGCGGCCCCGGCGGTCAGCTGTGCGAGGGCGGGGGAGGGCTGCCGGGGTCGACTCGCCGTCAGTTCAGAAATGGACATATTTGTTCATGTATGTCCAGGATTTCAGGTATGCGTGGAATCTTTGTCTCCTCGGCCGTCACCGTGTGCGCCGCCGCCGCTCTGACCCTGCCCTTCCTCGCCATTCCGTCCGCGGCCGTCCCCGCTCCCCCCGACGGAGCCTCAGTTCCCGCCACCCGCACACCGGCCGGCGCCCACGGGGTGCCGGGGGCCACGCAGTCACTGCCGCTGGTGCCGCTCGGCCCCGCCCGCCGCGCCGCGCGCCCCGGCGGCACCCGTGCGGTGGCGCGCGGGCTGCCGCCCCGTGAGGTGGCGCGGTTCTCCCTGGTCGGCATCGTCTGGGACGACGCCGCCACCGAGCTGAGGGGTCGCGCCCAGGTCCGTACGCGGGGAGCGGGCACCACGACGTGGTCGGCCTGGCAGGACGTCCAGACGCACGACGACGACCGGCCCGACCCCCTCTCGCCCGAGGCCCGCCGCGGCCGCCCGCGCGGCGCCACCGCACCCCTGTGGGTCGGCGCCTCCGACGCCGTCCAGGTGCGGGTGCACCCCAAGGCCCCGGCCGGCCGGGCCTCCGGGGCCCCGGCGCTGCCCCCGGGCCTGCGCGTCGAGCTCGTCGACCCCGGCCGGGACCCGGCCCCGCGCGGCCGCGGCCTGGGCCGGCAGGCCCCGGCGCCCGCCCCGTCGCCCTCCGACGAGGAGACGGCCAGCTCGGCCGCCAACTACCCGCTGGCACCGCTGGGGGCCACCGAGATCCCGGCGCTGGCCAGACCGGAGTCGGAGAAGGACATCGACGCCACCCACGTGGACCTCACGGGCGCCACCGACGCCCGGCCCCCGGCGGACGGCCGCGGCGAGGCGGACCCGGAGGGCGAGGGTGCCGAGGCGCCGGGCGAAACCGTCTCCGGGCCGGCCGACGACACCGACCCCGAGGCGGACGACGCGGACCCCTGGGGCCATTACGTCGGCGGCCGCCCGCGCATCGTCACCCGGGCCGGCTGGGGCGCCGACGAGTCGATCCGCGAGCGCGGCTTCCCGTACACCACGACCGTGCGCGCCGCCTTCGTCCACCACACGGCCTCCGGCAACGGCTACAGCTGTGCGCAGTCCGCGTCCCTCGTCCGCGGTATCTACCGCTACCACGTCGTGAGCAGCGGCTGGCGGGACATCGGCTACAACTTCCTCATCGACAAGTGCGGCACGGTCTACGAGGGCCGGGCAGGCGGTGTGGCGAAACCCGTCAGAGGCGCCCATACTCTCGGTTTCAACGCCAACAGCATGGGAATCGCCGTCCTCGGATCCTTCGGAGGGACCAACCCGCCCACCGCCGTGGTGAACGCCATCGCCGGCCTCACCGCATGGAAGCTCGGCCTCTACGACGTCAATCCGCTCGGCACCGCGCGCCTGGTGTCCGGCGGCGGCAACCTCTTCAAGAAGGGGACCACGGTCAGGCTCAAGGTGATCTCCGGGCACCGCGACGGCTACTCCACCGAATGCCCCGGCGACCGCCTCTACAACCGGCTCGGCGCGGTCCGCACCGCGGCGGCCCGGCTCCAGGGCCGCTGACCCGGCGGGGCGGAGCCGAACGTTCTGCATACACTGGCCGCCGATCACGGCCCGGCCCCAGCAGGAAGCAGAGACAGACACATTGACTTCTTCTCCAGAAGCGATCCTCCTGGTCGGGGGCAAGGGAACGCGGCTGCGCCCGCTCACGGTGCACACGCCCAAGCCGATGGTCCCGGCGGCCGGCGTCCCCTTCCTCACCCACCAGCTGGCGCGGGCCCGCGCCGCCGGGGTCGAGCACATCGTGCTCGCCACGTCCTACCTGGCGGAGGTCTTCGAGCCGTACTTCGGTGACGGCTCCGCCCTGGGACTCCACCTGGAGTACGTGACGGAGGAGGAGCCGCTGGGCACGGGCGGCGCCATCCGCAACGTCGCCTCGCGCCTGCACTCCGGCCCCGACGACCCGGTGCTGATCTTCAACGGCGACATCCTCACGGGCCTGGACATCGAGGCGCTGGTGAAGACGCACCGCACCAGCGGGGCGGACGTCTCCCTGCATCTGTCCCGGGTCGAGGACCCCCGGGCCTTCGGCCTGGTCCCCACCGACGCGACGGGCAGGGTGACGGCCTTCCTGGAGAAGCCGCAGACGCCCGAGGAGATCGTCACCGACCAGATCAACGCGGGCGCGTACGTCTTCAACCGCTCGGTGATCGACACCATCCCCGCCGGCCGCCCGGTCTCCGTGGAACGCGAGACGTTCCCCGGCCTCCTGGCCGCAGGCGCCCACCTCCAGGGCATGGTCGACTCCGCGTACTGGCTCGACCTCGGCACCCCGCAGGCGTTCGTCCGCGGCTCGGCGGACCTGGTCCTGGGCCGCGCCCCGTCCCCGGCGGTGCCGGGCCGGTGCGGCGACAGCCTGGTCCTGGACGGCGCCCGGGTCGCCCCGGACGCCAAGCTCATGGGCGGCACCTCGGTGGGCGCGGGTGCCTGCGTGGAGGCGGGCGCACGCATCGACGGCAGCACGGTCCTGGACGGCGCGGTGATCGAGGCGGGCGCACAGATCCGCGACTCCCTGATCGGCGCCGGCGCCCGCGTCGGGGCCCGCACGGTCCTGGACGGCGCGGTCATCGGTGACCACGCGCACATCGGCCCCGACAACGAGCTGCGGGCCGGCGCCCGGATCTGGTGCGACGCCCGGATCCCGCAGGGAACGATCCGTTTCTCGTCGGACCAGTAACGATCCGTTTCTCGTCGGACCAGTAGAGCCGCATACCCTGGTCGGATGGCCAGCCGAACGTGGGTCCCGCCGGGCCCGTACGACCTGGGACGCACCCTGTGCGTCCTGGCGCGCGGCCCGGGCGACCCCGCGTACCGGGTGACCGGGGACGGCGCGATCTGGCGGGCCAGCCGCACACCGCAGGGCCCGGGCACGCTCCGCATCACGGCGGTCGACGGCGAGGTCCACGCAGAGGCATGGGGCCCGGGAGCCGACTGGCTCCTGGAAACCCTCCCGTCCCTCCTGGGAGCGGCCGACGACCCGGCGGCCTTCACCCCCCGCCACCGCCTCGTCCACGAGACGCACCGCCGCAACCCCGGCCTCAGGCTGGCCCGCACGGGCCTGGTCCTGGAGTCGCTGGTCCCGTCGATCCTCGAACAGAAGGTGACCAGCGACGAGGCGTACCGCGCCTGGCGGCTGCTCCTCCAGCGCCACGGAGAACCGGCCCCCGGCCCGGCGCCCCGCATGCACGTGATGCCGGACCCGCGCGCCTGGTCCCTGATCCCCTCCTGGGAGTGGCACAGGGCCGGGGTCGACGACAAGCGCGCGGCGACGATCGTGCGCGCGGCCCGCGTGGCGTCCCGCCTCGAAGAGGCGGCGGGGATGGACGACGCCCGGGCGTCGGCGCGCCTGCAGGCGGTGCCCGGCATCGGCCCGTGGACGACGGCGGAGACGCTGCAGCGCACCAACGGCTCGGCGGACGCGGTGACGGTCGGGGATCTGCACCTGCCGAGGATCGTGGGCTACGCCCTCACGGGCACACGAGGCACGACCGACGAGACGATGCTGGAACTCCTGTCCCCCTACGAGGGCCAGCGCCACCGGGCGTGCCGCCTGATCCTCCTGAGCGGAGTGGCCCCGCCCCGCAGGGCCCCGCGCTTCGCGCCGAGGGACTTCACCCGCATCTAGGGGACAGCCGGCGACCCCCGCCCCGACCGGGGGTCACCGCACCACGACGAACGCGTCGGCGGACCGCGCGGCCCGCTCCGGCGCCGGAACGGCAGGCCGCCCGATGGCGACGGCCCCCATCGGATCCCACCCCTCCGGCAGGTCCAGCACACTCCGCACCACGTCCCGGCAGAACATCGTCGACGACACCCACGCCGACCCCAGCCGCTCGCTCGCCAGCGTCACCAGGAAGTTCTGTACGGCCGCGCCGGCCGCGACCACGAACATCTCCCGTTCCGCCGCCGACCGCCGCGCGTCCGGGTAGTCGTGCGAACCGTCCGTCACCAGGCACGGCACCGCCAGGTACGGCGCCTTCCGCAGGACGTCGCCCCGCCGCACCCGCCGCGCGATGCTCTCCTCCGAGCGCCCGTCCGCCCGCAGGTCCGCGATCCAGGCGTCCCGCATGGCGTCGAGCAGCCCCACCCGGGCGGCCTCGGACTCCAGCAGGACGAACCGCCACGGCGTCGTGTGGTGCGGCGCCGGTGCCGTCACGGCGGCGGCGACGGCCCGCCGCACCGCGCCCGGGTCGACCGGGTCGTCCGTGAACTCCCGCACCGTCCGCCGCAGGGAGACCGCTTCCCGCACGGCTTCCGAGGTGCCGAGCCGGAACATGTCGTCGACGGCGGGCCGTACGAGCCAGCGCGCGCCTTCCTCGCCGGCGTCGCCCACGACGTGCGGGAGTCCGCGCACCACGGCGACGGGCAGGCCACCGGCCTTGCCCTTGACCAGGTCTCCGGCCGCGGCGAGCTCGTCGACGGTCGCGACGACGGTGGCAACCAGCGGGTTGCCGTGGGCGTCCACGCCGCCCCGCAGGTCGTTGGCGACCTGCACCCCGGCCGCGCCGATCGCGAAGTCGGTCACGCCCTTGCGCCAGGGCCGCCCGGCGGTGTCGGTGATCACGACGCCGACGTCCACGCCGAGGTTGGTGCGCAGCGCTTCCCGGATCTGCCGGGCGGAGGCGTCGGGGTCCTCAGGCAGCAGCAGGACCGTGCCGGCCTCGGTGTTGGAGGCGTCGACTCCGGCGGCGGCCATGACGAGCCCGAGCCGGTTCTCGACGACGCGCAGGGTTCCCCGCCGCGCCACGAGCCGCACGGTCTCGGCGTCGATGGCGGCCTCACGGTCCTCGGCGCGGAGGATCCGCCCCTCGGCCTTGCTGAGGATCTTCGAGGTGACGACGAGGACGTCGCCGTCGGCGAGGCCGGGCAGGCCGTCGGTGAAGGCCGCGGCGGCGATGAGCTTCGCGACGTCGTCGCCCTCGTGCACCTCGGGGATGCCGGGCAGCGCCCAGACCCGGTAGGAGGGGGCGGCGGCGCTCACCGGCGGACCTCCTCGGCCAGGGCCAGGGCCTCGCGGGCCATGGCGGCGGTGGCCTCGACGTCGGTCATCATCAGCGGCACGGCGCGGCACCGGATCCCGGCGTCCTCGACGCCGCCCACGGCCGCGGCGTCGACGGTGTCGACGAGCCAGCCGTCGAGCAGCCCGGGCCCGTAGTGCCGGGCGACGGCGTCGGCGGTGGAGTCGACGCCGACGGCGGCGAGCACCTTGTCGGCCATGCCCCGCACCGGCGCTCCGCCGACGATGGGGGAGAGTCCGACCACGGGGGCGGTGGCGTCGGCGACGGCTTCCCGGATGCCGGGCACACCCAGGATGGTGCCGATGCTGACCACGGGGTTGGAGGGCGGGAAGAGAATGACGTCCGCGGCGGCGATCGCCTCCAGGACGCCGGGCGCCGGCTTCGCCTGCTCGGCCCCGACGGGCACGATCGCGTGCGCGTCGGCCGAGGCCCGCATCCGCACCCAGTACTCCTGGAAGTGCACGGCCTTGCGGGCGCCCTCGCCGCCGTCCGGATCGTCGATCAGTACGTGCGTCTCGACGCGGTCGTCGCTCATGGGCAGCAGCCGCACGCCCGGCTGCCACCGGTCGCACAGCGCTTCGGTCACGGCGCTCAGGGGATAGCCGGCGCCGAGCATCTGCGTCCGCACGATGTGCGTGGCGAAGTCGCGGTCGCCGAGGCCGAACCACTCGGGTCCGACCCCGTAGGCGGCCAGCTCCTCCTTCACGGCGAACGATTCGCCGGCCCTGCCCCAGCCCTGCTCCTCGTGGATGCCGCCACCGAGGGTGTACATCACGGTGTCGAGGTCGGGGCAGACCTTGAGCCCGAACAGGTGGATGTCGTCGCCGGTGTTCCCGATGACGGTGATCTCGGCGTCGGGGACTGCTGACTTGAGGCCACGGAGGAAGCGGGCGCCCCCGATCCCGCCGGCCAGAACCACAATGCGCTGCATGAGGTGCAGTCTGTCAGCAGCGGGCCGTGGCTCCGCAGAAGGGCCGGGCTACCGCGTCGCGGCGGTGGCCGTCCCGGGCACGGAGGCGCAGTGGGCGTGGGGACGGGCCGGGTGCATGGGCATCTCGGTCAGGCCGGGGAAGTAGACGTGCAGGCTGACGGCGGGTTCGAGGGAGTCGTTGACGACCTCGTGGACGTAGCCCGGGGCGAACACGCGCTGCGTGCCGGCGGCCAGGGTGCGCCGCGCGTCGCCGGCGTGCTCGGTCAGCTCACCGCGCAGCACGGTCATCACGCCGGAGGAGCGGCCGTGGTCGTGCAGGCCGCTGCCCTGTCCGGGGACCCAGCTGAGCAGCCAGACCTCGTAGCCGGGGCCGGTGCGCAGCCGGTGGTACCAGCGGCTGGCGGCGTCGTAGCGGACGAGCGGGGCCCAGCTGCCGGTGTCGGCGGCGAGGGTGCGGGCCAGTCCGGCGAATTCGGCGACGGTGGCGGGGTGGGCGGCGGGCGGCGGCATCAGGTGCGGGACGGCGAGCGGGTCGCCGGCGATCTGGACGTCGCTGTTCATGGGAATGCGTTCCTCGAAGGATGTGCGGGCGCGGCACGGCCGTACGACGGCGGGACCGGGAGCCCGGAAGATCAGCTGGAGCGGAAGCGGGAGCTCTGCGGCATCAACAGCTGGAACAGCGACAGCGCGCCTGGACAGCACAGCGGGACCCGTAGGCACGGGTCAGGCTGAAGCTGGGGGTCCCCGTGACGGCAGTCAGGGGGAGGGAGGTCGCTGGCATGGCAACAAGGAGACCGGCTCGGCACGGCCTCTGTCAACCGGGTGTCCGTTTTGGTGGCAATCCTTCACTCGTCCGGTTGGTTACCGGGGGCGAAGGTTTCGGTCGCGGAGTGTGCGGACAGTCGCCCGACGAGAGGCGTCGTAAACATCGTTCTGCGGTGGTTCCGCAACGGCCCGGCCGTGCGCTGCGTCCTCTTCTGTGTGCTTCCGCGAACGGGAGGGCCCGGGAGAGACGGGGCGCCTGTGGCGGGCGGGAGAAGTGTCCACTCTTGTGGCGGTTTGGCAACTTTCTGCTCAGCCTTGGTTCCGCAGAGTGAATAAGGGGCCCAATAGCAGATCCCGGCTTGACTGGCCCGGATCGGCGCACTTGTAATTTCACACGTGTCGTTCTGCCGCATCTGACGCGCGGCAGCACACGGGGACGCAATGACAGACGAGGGGCGCACATGACCGAGCTGTTCCAGCAACTGCTGGTCGAGGAGGCGGACGAGGAGCTCGGCTGGCAGGAGCGCGCATTGTGCGCTCAGACCGACCCCGAGTCCTTCTTCCCCGAAAAGGGCGGATCCACGCGTGAGGCGAAGAAGGTCTGCCTTGCCTGTGAAGTCCGTTCCGAATGCCTTGAGTATGCCCTGGCCAACGACGAACGCTTTGGGATCTGGGGCGGTTTGTCCGAGCGCGAGCGCCGCCGCCTCAAGAAGGCCGCGGTCTGAGACCGGGCGTCACGACCTGACGAGATGTCGTGTCCGAGGCAGCCCACCGGGGCTGAGGGGCCGTCCGCCCCACCCACTCCCGCAGCACGCTTCATACCGCACGGTCCGCCTCTCGCAGCCCGCACGCGAGAGGCGGACCGCTGCGTTCGCAGCCACTAGTGTGGGGGCCCGTCCGAGACGTACCGACACCCTCGCGGGCCGACGCCCCCCCGGGTCGCTCACACGTCCACTGCAGTCTCCTGAACCGGGGCCCGCACCTGCCATGTTCGACCCCACCATCCCCGCGCTGCTCGACCCGGCCCTCCCGCCCGCGTTCCCCCGTCACGTCGTCACCGCCGTGCTCGTCGCCCATGACGGCGCCCGCTGGCTGCCCGACGCCCTCTCCGGCCTGCTGGGCCAGGAGCGGCCCGTGCAGCACGCCGTCGCCGCCGACACCGGCAGCGGCGACGACTCCCGGCGGCTGCTCGCCGACGCCCTCGGCGCGGACCACGTCCTGCACCTCGCCCGCCGCGCCGGGTTCGGCACCGCCGTCGCCGAAGCGGTCCGCACCGCACCCGTGCAGAGCGCGGACGACCTGCCGTACCTGAGGCGCTCCAGCGGATGGGACCCGGTCGGCCGCACCTGGACCGAGGACGCCCACGACACCGCCTTCCCCCAGGGCCACACCGACCTCGAACCCGTGCAGTGGCTGTGGCTCCTCCACGACGACTGCGCCCCCGAGCCGAGCGCCCTGCACGAGCTGCTGCGCGTCGCCGACGCGGAGATCGCCGCCGGCCGTGACGCCGCAATCATCGGACCCAAGCTGCGCAGCTGGTACGACCGCAGACAGCTGCTGGAAGTCGGCGTCTCCATCGCCCGCAGCGGCCGCCGCTGGACCGGCCTGGAGCGCCGCGAGCAGGACCAGGGCCAGCACGACCAGGTGCGGCCCGTCCTGGCCGTCTCCACCGCCGGCATGCTCATCCGCCGCGACGTGTGGGAGGAACTCGGCGGCTTCGACACCCGCCTGCCGCTCATGCGCGACGACGTCGACCTGTGCTGGCGCGCCCACGCCGCCGGCCACCGCGTCCTCGTCGCCCCCGAGGCCGTCCTGCGCCACGCCGAGGCCGCCGCCCGCGAACGGCGCCCCGTCGACTGCGCGGGCCGCAAGCCCGTGGGACCCCACCGCGTGGACAAGGCCGGAGCCGTCCACACCCTCCTCGCCAACACGCGCGGTGCGCTCCTGCCCTACGTCCTGTTCCGAATCGTCCTGAGCACCCTGCTGCGCATGCTCGGCTACCTCGTCGGCAAGGCGCCCGGACAGGCGCTCGACGAGATCTCCGGCCTGGTGGGCGTCCTGCTGCGCCCGGGGCGCATCCGGGCGGCGCGCAAGCGACGCGGCGAGCCCCGCAGCGCACCGGACGAGCTGCGGCCCCTCTTCCCGCCCCCCGGCGCCACCGTGCGCGCCACGGTCGAGCAGCTCGCCGCCGACCTCGGCGGCCGGGCGGACGACTCCCACTCCACCGCCGGCCGGCACGGCGCCGTCGAGTCGGGCCCCGGCGGGGACGACGCGGACTACCTGGAGGTCGAGCAGTTCGCCCGGCTGAGACGCATCGCGCGCAGACCGGCCCCCGTCCTCTTCACCCTCCTGCTGCTCGTCTCCGCCGCCGCCTGCCGCGGCCTCCTCGGCGGCGGCTCCCTCGCCGGCGGCGCCCTGCTGCCCGTCCCCGACCACGTCTCCGCCCTGTGGGCCGCCTACGGCGACGGCTGGCATCCGGTCGGCGTGGGCAGCACCGAGGGCGCACCCCCCTACCTGGCCGTCCTCGCGGCACTGGCGGCCCTCTTCCTCGGTTCCACGGGCTTCACGCTCACCCTGCTGCTGGTCTGCTCCGTGCCGCTGGCCGGCCTGAGCGCCTACGTCGCCTCCCGCCCGCTCGTCGCCTCCCGCCCGCTGCGGGCCTGGGCGAGCGTCGCGTACGCCTTCCTGCCGGCCGTCACCGGCGCGCTGGCCACCGGCCGGCTGGGCACCGCCGTCCTCGCCGTCCTGCTGCCGCTCACGTCCCGGGCGGCCGTGACGGCCGCGGGCCTCGGCACCCCGGACGCCCGGCCCTCCTGGCGGGCCTGCTGGTCCTACGCCCTGCTGCTGACGGTCACCACGGCCTTCACGCCGGTCGTGTGGCCGGTGGCCGTGCTGCTGGGCCTCGGCGTGCTCGTCCTGCACTGCGTGCGCGGCGGCGCGGCCCGGGCGGCGGCCGTGCACGGGCCGCGCCTGCTCGCGGTGGCCGGCGCGCCGGTCGTCGTGCTCGCGCCCTGGTCCCTCGGGCTGTTCGCCCACCCCTCCCGCTTCCTCGCCGAGGCCGGCCTGGCCTACGAGCACGCCCCGGCCTCCCCGCTGCAGCTGCTCACGGGCGACCCCGGCGGCCCCCGGACCGCCGGGGCGCTGCTGCTCGCCGGCATCGTCCTGGCCGCGCTGGCCGCCCTGCTGCGCTCGGACCGCACGCTCGCGGTGCGCACGGCCTGGGCGGCGGCCCTGGCCGGACTGCTCTGCGCGGCGCTGGCCAACGGCTCGGCCTGGACGGGCCCCGCGACCCTCGTCCAGGGCCTCGCCCTGATCGCGGCCGCCGCCATCGGCGCCGAGGGCGCCCGCGACCGCGTCGCGGCGCAGAACTTCGGCTGGCGGCAGCCCGTGGCGGGCCTCATCGCCCTGGCCGCCGGGGCCGCACCTCTCGTCGCCGCCGTCGCGTGGACGGCCGGGGGCGCCGCCGGGCCGCTGGAGCGCCGCGACCCGGTGCAGGTCCCGGCGTTCGTCGCCGAGGAGGCCGGCACCCGCGACCAGGCCCGCACCCTGATGCTCGGCGGCGACAGCGGCCGGGTCGCCTACACCCTCGTGCGCGGCGCGGGAGCCCGGCTGGGCGACGCCGAGCCGGCCGCCGCCGCGGGCCGCGACGAGCGTTTGGGCGCCGTGGTCGCCCACCTCGTCGCCGGCTCCGGCGCCGACCAGGCCGGCCGTCTCGCCGACTACGCCGTCGGCTACGTCCTCCTGCAGGACAGCGCACCCCGGCAGACGGCCCGCGTCCTGGACGCCACGCCCGGCCTGACACGCCTGAGCCAGGAGGACCACCGTGCGCTGTGGCGGGTCGACCGCCAGGTCGCCCGCGTCACGATCGTCAGCGGAGCGCGGCAGCCGGACGGCAGCCTGCGCACCGCCCCCGTCCCGGTCGCCGCCGGGCCCGTCGCCGCGCACGCCACCCTTCCGGCCGGCTCCGGCGACCGCGTCCTGCGGGTCGCCGACAAGGCCGCGCCCGGCTGGCGGGCCACCCTCGACGGCCGCGCCCTCGCCCGCGTCACCGTCGACGGCTGGGCCCAGGGCTTCACGCTGCCCGCACAGGGCGGAAAGCTGGCCCTGACGTACGAGACCCCGGGCACGCGGACCGCGTGGCTGTGGGCGCAGGGGCTGCTGGCCCTCGTGCTGGTCGTCCTCGCGCTGCCGGGCCGCCGGCGCCAGGTGGACGACGACCTGCCGGAGGGCGGTGCCGAGGCCGTCGCCGCGGTCGCCGTACCGGCGCAGGCCACCTCCGGCGAGGGCCGTCGCGCCCGCCGGCTGCGGGCCGCGGCGGAGGGCGCCGCGGCCGCGGGCGGCGCCACGGCCACCGTTCCGGAGCAGGCGCCCGCCCCGGACGAGGGCCCGTACGTCCCTTACGAGCAGCAGCCCGTCGCCGACGCCGACCCCTATGCCGCCGTCCCGCACCAGCAGCCGTACGCCGACTGGGAGCAGGGCTACGGCGGCTACGGGCAGCAGACGTACCAGGAGGGCGGCCACGCCACCGGCCACGCCACGGGCCACGCCACCGGCCACGATGGTCCGTACGGGCAACAGCCGCACGGGGATCCGTACGGGCAACAGGCGCACTACCCCGGCCCCTACGGTGACGGCGCGTACGACCCGTACGGCTACGGACAGCAGCAGCCCTACCGCGGCGGGAGCGACCAGCAGTGAAGCGCACCACCCTCTCCCTCTTCGCCGTCACGGCCTCCCTCGCCGTCGTCACGGGCGTGGCCGCGCTCAACCCGCCCTCCGACGGGGACGACAGCGGGACGCGGACGACCGCCGCCCGCATGCCGGTGCAGCGCTCCACGCTGCTCTGCCCGGCGCCCACCTCCTCGGACGTGGGCGACACCACGTACACCGCCTTCACCCCGCCCGGGAAGGGCGGCGGAGGGCGGACGTCCGCAGCGGACCTGCTGCCGGCGGCGGGCCCGGCCCGGACACCGGCCAAGAAGGACGACGCCAAGGACGCCAAGGACGCCGCGAAGGACGGCAAGAACGCAGCCCGGAAGGACGTGCAGAAGGACAAGGGCGCGAGCGGCGAGAAGCAGGATCCGGACAAGCCCGTGCTCTCCCTGAAGGAGCCCGGCCGGCCCGTCACCGCCGGCACGGAACGCTCCGACGCCCCCGCCCTCATCGGCACCGCCGACGGTCCGCTCGCACCGGGCTGGACCGTCCAGCAGACCACCGCGGTCGCCGCCGGCAGCGGCCGCGGACTGCACGGACTGGCGTGCACGGCACCCGACACGTCGTTCTGGTTTCCCGCCGCGAGTACTGCTAAAGGCCGTCAGGACTACGTCCACTTGACCAACCCCGACAGCGCGGCGGCCGTCGTCGACCTGGAGCTGTACGGCAAGGACGGCCGGATCAAGTCCGTCACCGGGGAGGGCGTCAACGTTCCGCCGCGTTCCACCGTCCCCGTTCTGCTGTCCACGCTCACCGACGTGACGGACGAGAACCTCACCCTGCACGTGGCGGCCCGCTCCGGCCGGGTGGGGGCCGCGGTGCAGGCGTCGGACGAGAAGACGGGCGGCGACTGGCTGCCGGCCTCGGCCGACGGGTCGCCGAGCCTGGTCCTGCCCGGCATTCCGGCCGACGCCACGTCCGTCCGGCTCGTCGCCTTCGCGCCGGGCACGAACGACGCCGACGTGAAGCTGCGGCTCGCGGGGCCGAGCGGCTCGATCACTCCGGCCGGGCACGAGTCGCTGCACATCAGGAGCGGCATGACGACGGCCGTGGACCTGGGGGACCTCACCAAGGGCGAGGCGGGCTCGCTGCTGCTGACCGCCGAGCGCGGCAGCGCGCCGGTGGTCGCCGCGCTGCGCGTGACGCGCGGCAAGGACGACAAGCAGGAGACGGCGTTCATCCCTGCCACCCCCGCCGTCCTCGAACGCGGCACGGTGGCCGACAACCGTCCCAAGGCCGCCACGCTGGCCCTGGTCGCCCCCGGCAAGGACGCCCAGGTCAAGGTGACGGCGTCGGCGGGCGCCGAGGGCGGACGCCCGGTCAGCAGGACCTACACGGTCAAGGCCGGCACCACGCTGTCCGTCGAGCCCCCGCAGCCGGACGGCGGCAAGGGCGCGTACGCCCTGACGGTCGAGAAGGTCTCCGGCGGCCCGGTGCACGCCTCGCGGATGCTGGCCCTGCCGAAGGACGGCGTGCCGATGTTCACGATCCAGCCGGTGCCGGACGACCGCTCGACGGTGGCGGTCCCGGAGGCCGAACAGGACCTGTCGCTGCTGAACGACTGACATCCACGGCGGACGGGCACCGCGGTGGGTGCTTGCGGTGGGTGCATGCGGTGAGTGCTTGCCGTGGGTGCTTGCCGTGGTCGAAGGGGCCTGCCCGGCCGGGCTCAGTCCTGCCCGTAGCGCGGGTCGACCGACTCGGGGGCGAGCCCGAGGAGCTCGGCGACCTGCTCGACCACGACCTCGTGCACGAGCAGAGCACGCTCGTCCCGCGTCTTCGTGCGGATTTCCACCGGACGGCGGTAGACGACGATCCGGTCGGGCGTGTCGCCGTGCGCCGCGAGGTACCGGCCCAGCGGCACGCTCTCGCCGTCGAGCAGCGCCTCCAGGGCGGCGTCCGCCGCCCCGGCCCCGGAGGTCGGCACCGGCACCTCGTGCACCAGGAAGTCGACGGACGCCAGCTGCGGCCAGCGCCGCTCCAGCCGCTCCGCCGAGTCCTGGACCAGGTCGACGAAGGCTTCCGCCCGGCTCACCGACAGCGGCACCTGTGGGGGTGCGATCGGGCCGCGCATGCCGCGTCCGTGGCGGTCGCGGTGGCGCGGTCGCGGTCCGCTCGGACCGGAGGCACCCCCGGCGTCGGCTGGGGGAGGTACGGGGCTGTCCATCACCCCCGAGGGTATCCGCCGGCCGGCCGTACGCACGCGGTAGCTGCGCATCTCGGCGCATGTCGCATGCTGAGCGTTCCAGCCATCTATGCGATCAATTGGAGCCACCTCCGGGACCGGCGATCTCATCCCGAATGACACTATGTGCACCTGCTGGTGACAGTTTTCCGCACTGCGGGACGCCGCCCCACCCGCTGGCTCCCAGGGCGACCAGGGCCTTCGGTAAACGGCGTCCACCGGACGAACCGGGACGACACGGAGGGGTGAGCCGGGGGTGAGTCGTCGCGGCCCGCTCAAGAGTGCGGTACCGTCCAACCTCGTGAGCCCTGTACGTCGCTGTTCGCGCACCGCATGCGGCCGCCCGGCCGTCGCGACGCTGACGTACGTCTACGCCGATTCGACCGCCGTTCTCGGCCCGCTCGCCACCTATGCCGAGCCCCACTGCTACGACCTGTGCGCCGAGCACTCCGAGCGGCTGACCGCGCCGCGCGGCTGGGACGTCGTCCGTCTCGCCGTCGACAGCGGCCCCGCCCGGCCCAGCGGCGACGACCTCGAAGCCCTGGCCAATGCCGTGCGCGAGGCGGCGCGCCCCCAGGAGCGCGCGGCCGGTCCGGGCGCGGGACAGGGCGCCGTCGCCTCCACCGGCCGCAGTGTCGACCCGATGGAGGTCGCCCGCCGCGGCCACCTCAGGGTCCTGCGCTCGCCCGACTCCTGACGGCCCGTCCCGGGACGTCGACCGCCTGCACCGACCGGGCCGACGCCTGCACCGACCGGACCACCGGTCCCGGCAGGTAGGTTTGTTGTCCCGAATCGGACTCCAGGAGGGGTTGGCTGTGGCTGATCTGTCGCAAATCGTTAAGGCGTACGACGTGCGCGGCGTGGTGCCCGACCAGTGGGACGCCTCACTGGCCGAGCTGTTCGGCGCCGCCTTCGCGCAGGTGACCGGCGCCACCGCCATCGTGACCGGCCACGACATGCGCCCCTCCTCGCCCGAGCTGTCCCGCGCCTTCGCGCGCGGCGCCGCCTCCCGTGGCGTGGACGTCACCGAGATCGGCCTCTGCTCGACCGACGAGCTCTACTTCGCCAGCGGCCAACTGGACCTCCCCGGCGCCATGTTCACCGCCAGCCACAACCCCGCGCAGTACAACGGCATCAAGCTCTGCCGCGCCGGTGCCGCACCCGTCGGCCAGGACACCGGCCTCGCCGACATCCGCGCGCTCGTCGAGCAGTGGTCCGACACCGGCGCCCCCGAGCCCGTCGGGACGCCCGGCACCATCACGGGCCGCGACGTCCTCGCCGACTACGCGACGCACCTGCGCTCGCTGGTCGACCTCGGCCGGATCCGCCCCCTGAAGGTCGTCGTGGACGCGGGCAACGGCATGGGCGGCCACACCGTCCCCAGCGTCCTCGACGGACTGCCCGTCGACCTCGTCCCGATGTACTTCGAGCTGGACGGCACCTTCCCCCACCACGAGGCCAACCCCCTCGACCCCAAGAACATCGTCGACCTGCAGGCCAAGGTCCGCGAGGCCCAGGCCGACATCGGCCTCGCCTTCGACGGCGACGCCGACCGCTGCTTCGTCGTGGACGAGCGCGGCGAGCCCGTCCCGCCGTCCGCGATCACCGCCCTGGTCGCCGCCCGCGAGCTGGCCAAGCACCCCGGCGGCACGATCATCCACAACCTGATCACGTCCTGGTCGGTGCCCGAGGTCGTCGCGGAGAACGGCGGCCGGGCCGTCCGCACCCGCGTGGGCCACTCCTTCATCAAGCAGGAGATGGCCAGCAGCGGCGCCATCTTCGGCGGCGAGCACTCCGCGCACTACTACTTCCGCGACTTCTGGAACGCCGACACGGGCATGCTCGCCGCCCTCCACGTCCTCGCGGCGCTCGGCGGCCAGGCCGGCCCCCTGTCCGAGCTCGTCAGGCAGTACGACCGCTACGCCGCCTCCGGCGAGATCAACAGCACCGTCGCCGACCAGGCCGGCCGTGCCGCCGCCGTCCGGGCCGCCTACGAGGGCCTCGACGGCGCCGAGCTGGACGAGCTCGACGGTCTGACGGTCACCACCGCCGACTGGTGGTTCAACCTCCGCGCCTCCAACACCGAGCCCCTCCTCCGCCTGAACGTCGAGGCCCGGGACGAGGCCACGGTGGCCAGGGTGAGGGACGAGGTCCTGGCCATCGTCCGGGCCTGATCCACCCGAGGACGATCCGGGGAAGGGGGCGGTGACGGAACCGCCCCCTCCGCACCGGCTCCGGCGTCGCCGAACCGCGACGCCGGCCGCAGGTCCGACGCCGGTGCGGCCCGCCGAAGGGCTACGCTGATCCCAAGACCCGCTCACCTTGAAGGGAACCCCATGGCACTCGAAGCCGGCCTCCTGGAGATCCTCGCCTGCCCGGCGTGCCACGCCCCCCTCCGCGAGGAGACGGCCTCCGAGGAGACCCCCGAGCTGCTGTGCGAGAGCCAGAGCTGCGGCCTGGCCTACCCCGTCCGTGACGGCATCCCGGTCCTCCTCGTCGACGAGGCGCGCCGCCCCGCCTGACCCGCACCGCTGCCGGCAAGGCCCCCGTACCCACGGCGATCGGAGACTGATCAACGGTGTTCGACGAGTCCCTCCTCGACAACCCCGACGGCCTCTCCCGCGCCGACCTGCACGGCCTGTTGCGGGGCGCCGCCGAATCCGGCGCCCGGGTCCGCACGGCCGTGCGCAACGCGGCCGAGGCCGGCGTCGGCTCCCTGCAGCCGGACGGCCGCCCGCGCGCCGTCCTCGTCGCCGGCCCCGGCCCGGCAGGCGGCTCGACGGCCGACCTGCTCGCCGCCCTCGCCGGCGACAGCTGTCCCGTCACCCTGATCCGCCCCGCCGGCGTGGCCCCCGCCCCCGGCGCCCTGCGCTGGACGCTCCCCGGCTGGACGGGCCCCCTCGACCTGCTGCTCGTCGCCAGCCCCGACGGCACGGAGCCGGGCCTCGCCCTCCTCCTCGAACAGGCATACCGGCGCGGCTGCTCCGTCGTCTGCGTCACCCCGGCCGGCTCCCCGCTCGCCGAGGCCACCCTCCAGGTCCGCGGCCTCGCCGTCCCGCTGACCACCACCCCGTACGAGGCCGCCATGGCGGGCGGCGAGTCCGGCGGCATGCTGGGCGATCCCAGCGACCCCGTCCTGCCCTCCGGCCCCGGCACGCTCTGGTCGCTGCTCACTCCGCTGCTGGCCATCGCCGACCGCGTCGGCCTGCTCACCGCCCCGCCGGCGGTCCTCGAATCGCTCGCCGACCGCCTCGACAGCATCGCCGAGCGCTGCGGACCGGCCATCGCCACCTACAGCAACCCCGCCAAGACCCTGGCGGCCGAGCTGGCGGACACCCTCCCGCTGATCTGGACGGAGGGCGAGCTCGCCGCCGCCGCCGGCCGGCGCTTCGCCAGGGTGCTCGCCGCCCTCGCCGGCCGCCCCGCCCTGGCCGCCGAGCTCCCCGAGGCGCTCACCGCCCACGGCACCCTCCTCGCCGGGGCCTTCGCCGCCGGGGCCGACCCGGAGGACTTCTTCCGCGACCGCGTCGAGGAGCCCGAGGCGCTGCACGCCCGGGTGGTCCTCCTCCGCGAGCGGGAACCCGCCGTCACCTCGCCCGCGCCCGCCGCCCGCGAGCTGGCCCTGCACCGCGACACGCCCGTCAGCGAGCTGGAGGCCACGGCGGACAGCAGCCCGTTGGAGACGGTGGCCGAGCTCCTGGCCATCACGGACTTCGCCGCCGTGTACCTGGCGCTCGCGTCCAGCCCGTAGGCCCGGCCGCAGGAGCCGGCGCGGCGGCGCCGGACCGAGCACCGAACCGCCCCTCCCGGCCCTCCCCGGACGGGCCCGGGCCGAGCCTTTGCACCATGCTTCGCACCGCCCGAGTCACCGCAGTCACCGCCCGAGTTTTCGCATCGCCACACGAGCCGAGTCTTCGCACAACAGTCAGGAACCGCCCCATGGACCGCCTCGTCACCACCGTGCGCCCCTACGCCTGGGGCTCCACCACCGCGATCCCCGAGCTGCTCGGCACTGCGCCCACCGGCGAGCCCCAGGCCGAACTCTGGATGGGCGCCCACCCCGGGGCCCCGTCCCGTGTCGACCGCGGCAACGGCCCCGTCCCGCTCGGCGAAGCGATCGCGGCCGACCCCGAGGGCGAGCTCGGCGCCGAAGCGGTGCAGCGCTTCGGCCCCCGGCTGCCGTTCCTGTTCAAGATCCTCGCCGCTGCCGATCCGCTGTCGCTGCAGGTCCATCCCGACCTCGACCAGGCCAGGGCCGGCTTCGCCGCCGAGGAGGCGCGCGGCGTCCCGATCGACGCCCCGCAGCGCAACTACAAGGACACCAGCCACAAGCCCGAGCTGATCTGCGCCCTGACCCACTTCGACGGCCTGTGCGGCTTCCGCGCCCCCGACGCCACCGCCGACCTGCTCGCCGCCCTCGACGTCGACTCCCTCAAGCCCTACGTCGACCTCCTGCACGCCCACCCGGAGAGCGCCGCCCTGCGCGAGGTGCTCACCGCCGTGCTCAGTGCCGAGCGGACGGCCATGGCCGAGACCGTCGGCCTGGCGGCGGCGGCCGCCGAGCGGCTCGCCGGCCAGGACGGCCCCCACCGTGCCGCGTACGCCGCGTACGCCTCCGTCGCCCGCCACCATCCCGGCGACCCCGGCGTCATCGCCGCCATGCTCCTCAACCACATCCGCCTCCAGCCCGGCGAGGCCCTCTACCTCGGTGCCGGCGTCCCGCACGCCTACCTCGAAGGTCTCGGCGTGGAGCTCATGGCCAACTCCGACAACGTGCTGCGCTGTGGCCTGACCCCCAAGCACGTCGACGTCCCCGAGCTGCTGAGGGTGGTCCGCTTCGAGGCGACGACGCCCGCCGTGCTCCGCCCGGAGGCCGAGGTCGACGGCGCGGAGGTGTACGTGACGCCCGCGGAGGAGTTCCGCCTCTCCCGGTACGCGCTCGCCGCCGGGGCGCCGCCGCACGCCCTCGACGCCCGCACCGCTCAGATCCTCCTGTGCACCGCCGGCACGGCACTGCTGCGCGGCGCCGACGGCACGGAACTGCCCCTGCGGCGGGGCGAATCCGCCTTCGTCCGGGCGGGGGAGCGGGTGGAGCTCGGCGGCGAGGGGGCCGCCTTCCGCGCCACGGTGGCCTCCTGACGCGCACTCCGCCGCGGCGACTGCGACAATGACCGGCCGTAACCCCGTAAAGGAATAGCAAAGCTGCCGCAGTGGCGGAAGGGACATCCCGCACCCATGAGTGCATCAGGCGGAACCAAGGCCATCGTCGCCGCGCTGGGCGCCAACCTGGCCATCGCGGTCGCGAAGTTCGTCGCGTTCGCGTTCAGCGGCTCGTCGTCGATGCTTGCCGAGGGCGTGCACTCGGTCGCCGACTCCGGCAACCAGGCACTGCTGCTGCTCGGCGGCAAGAAGGCCCAGAAGAAGGCCAGCGAGGAACACCCCTTCGGCTACGGCCGTGAGCGCTACATCTACGGCTTCCTCGTCTCCATCGTGCTCTTCACCATCGGTGGCGTCTTCGCCCTCTACGAGGGGTACGAGAAGATCGTGGAGCCGCACGAGCTCGACAACTGGTTCTGGCCCATCGGAGTCCTCGTCTTCGCGATCATCGCCGAGGGCTTCTCGTTCCGCACGGCCATCCAGGAGTCGAACGAGCTGCGGGGCAAGCAGAGCTGGAGCTCCTTCATCCGCACGGCGAAGGCCCCCGAACTGCCGGTCGTCCTGCTGGAGGACTTCGGCGCTCTGGTCGGCCTCGTCCTCGCCCTCGGCGGCGTCGGCCTGACGCTCCTCACCGGCGACGGCATCTGGGACGGCATCGGCACGATGTGCATCGGCGCACTGCTCGTCCTCATCGCGCTCGTTCTGGCCGCGGAGACCAAGTCCCTGCTGCTCGGCGAGGCCGCGGGCCCGGAGCAGGTCGCCAGGATCCGCGCGGCGGCCGTCGACGGCGAGTCGGTCACCTCCGTCATCCACATGCGCACGCTGCACCTGGGCCCCGAGGAACTCCTGGTGGCAGCCAAGATCGCAGTACGCGGCGAGGACACCGCCGCCCAGGTGGCCCGCGCCATCGACGCGGCAGAGGTCCGCATCCGCGAGGCGGTCCCGATCGCGAGGGTCATCTACCTGGAGCCGGACATCTACGACGAGAAGGCGGCAGCGGCAGGCGAAGACCCGGCCGCAACACCGGGCGGCACGGGCAAGTAGTCAGGGGCACGGAGGGCCCGGAGGGAGGGGCCGGCGGGCCTGCACGTGAGCGGGAGCCGCCGGCCCGGCCCCAACGGCCCGGCCCCAACGGCCCGGCCCCAACGGCCCGGTGCCGAGGCGAATGCCCGCCGTTGCCGCAGGCCGACGACGACGTGCCCACCGTCGTCGGCCGCCGAACCGGCGCCGACTGCCGCCGAACCGGCGCCGACTGCCGCCGAACCGGCGCCGACTGCCGCCGAACCGCCGCCGAACCGCCGCCGACCGCCGGTCCGGCCGGCGCTACCGGATCTCCGCCAGTACCGTCATCACGGCATCCGTCCCCGTAGCCTGCGACAACCGCTCCCGGAAGCCGGCGTCCAGCAACTTCCGCGCCAACAGCGCCAGGATCCGCAGATGCTCGTCCCCTGCCGCCTCCTCCGGCACGGCGATCATGAAGATGAGCCGCGCCGGGCTTCCGTCGAGCGCCCCCCAATCGATCCCCTCACGCGACCGGGCGAACCCCACGACAGGTGCGGTGACCGCGTCCGTCTTCGCGTGCGGCACCGCGATCTCCTCCCCCAGCCCGGTCGTCCCCAGGTCCTCGCGGGCGAGAGCCGCCGTGACGAGCGCGTTCACGTCCCGCACCTTGCCGCTGGTCGCGAGGAGTTCGGCCATCTCCCGGATCGCCGCGTCCTTCCGTCCCGCCGCGAGCTCCTGCCGCACCGTTCCCTCGGTGAGGTAGCCGGAGAGCACCTCGGGCACCACGCCGGCCTCCGTCCGCACCGGCCCCCCGGCACCCGTACGGCCCCGGCCGGCCGACCCGGCCGTACCGACGACCCCACCCGCCGGCAGGCCCCGGCCGGCCGTCGGCGCCCCCCACGCCATGAGCGTGACGGTCGTCAAAGCCGTCACCACGGCCCCCACCGCGACCGCGATCACGAACATCGGCACCCCGCCCACCGCCCCGAGCACGGCCACGACCGGCCCCCCGTGCGGCACGCTGTCCGTGACCCCGGCGAGCCCCGCGATCGCCCCGGCCACCGCACCGCCCAGCATGTTCGCCGGGATCACCCGGGCCGGACGCGCGGCGGCGAACGGGATCGCCCCCTCGGTGATGCCGAAGAAGCCCATGAACAGCGCGGCCAGCCCCGTCTCCCGCTCCTGCTCGTCGAACAACCGGCGCCGCAGCAACGTGGCCAGCCCCTGACCGAGCGGCGGCACCGGAATGGCGGCCGCACACATGCCCATGACCTCCGGGTTCTGCGAGACCAGCCCGGCCCCGAACAGGAAGGCCGTCTTGTTCACCGGGCCGCCCATGTCGAACGCGATCATCAGGCCGAGCACCATGCCGAGCACCGCCGCGCTCGCCCCGGTCAGGCTGCCGAGCCAGGTGGTGAGGTGCTCGAAGAGCCAGGAGATCGGCCGGCCCAGCACATAGATGAAGAACAGGCCCACGACCGAGGTCGCCAGGACCGGGATCACGATGACCGGCATGACCGGCCGGACGAAGCGGGGGACCGGAACCCTCTTGATCCACAGCACGACGTAGCCGGCGAGGAAGCCCGTCACGATCGCCCCGATGAAGCCCGCACCCGACGAGGAGTCGTACAGCGCACCCGTGTTGGCGATCCAGCCCCCGATCATTCCGGGCACGAGCGCGGGCCGGTCGGCGATCGCGTAGGCGATGTAGCCCGACAGCACCGGGATCATCAGCTTGAAACCGATGTCGCCGATGTCGAAGACGTGCTTCCAGAACGACCCGTCCGGGATCACCAACCCGCCGTCCGGCCGGGGCTCACCCCCCAGCGCCAGCGACACCGCGATCAGCAGACCGCCCACGACCACGAACGGGATCATGTACGAGACGCCGTTCATCAGCGCCTTGTACACAACACCCCGGCCACCCCGGCCCCCTCCGCCCCCGGGCACCGCACCCGCGCCCACCGCTCCCGGCACACCCCCCGAGCCGACGCCACCCGGCCCGCCACCCGGTTGGTACACCGGCGCCGCACGCACCCGCTCGATCAGCTCCCCGGGATGGTGAATGCCCTCGGCCACCCCCACCACCAGCACCCGCTTGCCCGCGAAGCGGCTGAGGTCGACGTCCTTGTCGGCGGCGACGATGACCCCGTCCGCGCGACCGACATCGTCGTCGGTCAGCGCGTTCTCCGCACCGATCGAGCCCTGCGTCTCCACCTTGATCTCGTGCCCGAGCGCCTCCGCAGCCTGCTGCAGCTTCTCGGCCGCCATATAGGTGTGGGCGATGCCCGTCGGACAGGCGGTCACCGCGAGCAGCCTGAGCCGTCCTCCGCTCGGCGTCGTGGAGGCGGGGGGATCGGCGGACGGCGTCACACGGAGCTCCTCACAACTCGGGCTGACCGCATCCTGCAACACCCGGTGCACCAACGGACAGGTGGGACGTGGCGAGTCCACAACTTGTCGAAAGGGGGCTGGGGCCCGTCGCCGCCCCCGGTGTAGATTCGTGCCAGAGCCAGACGTCGCTGCTGATGGCGGTCGGGCGGCCCGCACGTCGGACCGGCCGAGGGAGAGAGGGCCTCCGACGGACTGCGCTGCGGCCAGGCATACAGCGTGCAGCCGGAACGTGCCCACGCTGGGCCCGACCGCGTGCACAGCCGTGCCCAACGCCCGCTCGCCCCTTCTGGAGGAGCAGCCCGTATGACTACCACCACCGGTCAGGACTTCAAGGTCGCGGACCTGTCGCTGGCGGCCTTCGGTCGTAAGGAGATCACCCTCGCCGAGCACGAGATGCCCGGCCTGATGGCGATCCGCAAGGAGTACGCAGAGGCGCAGCCGCTGGCCGGCGCCCGCATCACCGGCTCGCTGCACATGACGGTGCAGACGGCGGTGCTCATCGAGACGCTCGTCGCGCTCGGCGCTCAGGTGCGCTGGGCGTCCTGCAACATCTTCTCCACCCAGGACCACGCCGCCGCCGCCGTCGCGGTCGGCCCCGACGGCACGGCCGAGGACCCGCAGGGCGTCCCCGTCTTCGCCTGGAAGGGCGAGACGCTGGAGGAGTACTGGTGGTGCACGGAGCAGGCCCTGACCTGGCCCGGCACCCCCACCGGCGGCCCGAACATGATCCTCGACGACGGTGGCGACGCCACCCTCCTCGTCCACAAGGGCGTCGAGTTCGAGAAGGCGGGCGCCGCCCCGGACCCTGCCACCGCGGACAGCGAGGAGTACGCCCAGATCCTCGGCCTGCTCAACCGCACCCTCTCCGAGAACCCGCAGAAGTGGACCCAGCTGGCGTCCGAGATCCGCGGCGTCACCGAGGAGACGACCACCGGCGTCCACCGCCTCTACGAGATGCAGCAGGCCGGCACGCTGCTCTTCCCCGCGATCAACGTGAACGACGCGGTGACCAAGTCGAAGTTCGACAACAAGTACGGCTGCCGCCACTCCCTCATCGACGGCATCAACCGCGCCACCGACGTCCTCATCGGTGGCAAGGTCGCCGTCGTCTGCGGCTACGGCGACGTCGGCAAGGGCTGCGCCGAGTCCCTGCGCGGCCAGGGCGCCCGCGTCATCGTCACCGAGATCGACCCGATCAACGCGCTGCAGGCCGCGATGGACGGCTACCAGGTCACCACCCTGGACGAGGTCGTCGAGACCGCCGACATCTTCATCACGACCACCGGCAACCGGGACATCATCATGGCCGCGGACATGGCCAAGATGAAGCACCAGGCCATCGTCGGCAACATCGGCCACTTCGACAACGAGATCGACATGGCCGGCCTGGCGAAGACCCCCGGGATCGTCAAGGACGAGGTCAAGCCGCAGGTTCACACCTGGACGTTCCCCGACGGCAAGGTCCTCATCGTGCTGTCCGAGGGCCGGCTCCTCAACCTGGGCAACGCCACCGGTCACCCGTCCTTCGTCATGTCCAATTCGTTCGCGGACCAGACCCTGGCCCAGATCGAGCTCTTCACCAAGCCCGAGTCGTACCCGACCGACGTCTACGTCCTGCCCAAGTACCTGGACGAGAAGGTCGCCCGCCTCCACCTCGACTCCCTCGGCGTGAAGCTGACGACGCTGCGCCCCGAGCAGGCCGAGTACATCGGCGTTCCGGTCGAGGGCCCGTACAAGCCCGACCACTACCGCTACTGACAGCAGCCGGCGTGCCGCCACGCGCGCGAGCGCCTGCCGGAGCGTCTGCCCCCGTAACTGGTAGAACAGGCCCCCGCCCCCATGGCGGGGGCCTGTCCCTTTCCCGTCAAGGACCCCACCACCATGCCCCGCGGCCGTTACTCCCTCCACGACCCCCACGACCACTCCCCCCTCGGCGAAGAGCACTTCCACTGCGCCACCGGCCCCTCCGGCTGGCGCTACGTCTCGCAGATCACCGGCCCGTCCGGCTCGCCCGCCGGCTCGGTCGATCTCGCCATCGACGACCTCGGCCGCCCCATCCGCCTGCAGATGCGCAGTGCCGACTGGCAGGTGCGCGGAGCCGCCCTCGACGGCGTCACCTGGGTCCGCACCGACCCCACGGGTGAGCACGCCACGGAAGGAAACGTCCGCGCGCACGCCTTCACCGGCACGTCCCCCGCGTTCTACGTGGCCATCGCCCGTCTCCTCCGTCTGTCGCCCGGCCGGGAAGGGAAGCGGATCCGATTGGTCCACTTCACTGCCCCCGTGCTGGCCCCCCTCACGACCGACCAGTCGTGGGCCTTGGTCGCCAGGACAGCACACGCCACTGACAACGGCCCTCTCGAAGTGGACGAGTACCAGGTCAGCGCCCTGGACACGGGGGAGCAGTACGCCGTCCACCTGGCCGGCGACGTGGTGCTTGCGGCCCCGGGCCTTGAACTGGAGGACCTGGAGAGCCCGCCGTCGCCCTGGGGAGCCCCCTGAACCTGGTACTGTTCTCTTCGCCGCACACAGACCGTTGACACGGGCTGGGTGGGGAGGTAGATTCGAACGGTTGCGACGAACTGGACTGGATCCAGCGCAACGGCTAGTATCTGACCAGCTTCGGCCAGTGAATAGAATTCACGCGGAGCACATCCGACTCCCTTCGGGATCGAAGAAGCCGATGTAAATCGGCGGAAATGATTCTGATAAAGTCGGAACCCCGCTCCAACAGGGAGCCGGAAACGAATTCCAGACCGGAAACGGAACGGAAAACGGATCTGGTAAGGTTGGAAACAACGAAGGGAAGCGCCCGGAGGAAAGCCCGAGAGG
>NZ_BMVB01000024.1 GCF_014650495.1 Streptomyces cinnamoneus
CAACCACCACCGATGCCACACCGCGCTCAGGGGCGAGCCACCCATCACCCGCGTCAACAACCCTGCGGGTCAATACACCTAGGGCGTGTCCGATGGGTCGGCGCGGGCAGCGGAACACGCGAACGGCCCAACCTGTGCGGTGTGGTGGGACGGACGGGGAACACGGGAGAAAACCGACTCTCACGGCGGGAAGAGGCATGACGAGCCGGATCGCAGCCGTTCACGGTGTCCTCGCGCCGCACCGCCACGCCCAGCACGAGATCACCGACATGGTCGCCGGAATGTGTCTGCCGCCCGGGGCCGACCGGCGGGTCCTGGACCGCTTGCACCGCAGCGTCCGGGTCCGCTCCCGCCACCTGGTGCTGCCGCTGGAGCGGTACGCGCACCTGGACGGCTTCGGCGCGGCCAACGACGTCTTCGTCGAGGCCGCAACCGAGCTCGGCGCACGCGCGGTCCGGGGCGCACTGCGGGAGGCCGGGATCGGGCCCGCCGACGTCGACATGCTGATGTTCGCCTCCGTCACCGGCCTCGCCACCCCCTCCATCGACGCCCGGCTCGTCGGCCGGCTCGGCCTGCGGCCGGACGTCAAACGCCTGCCGGTCTTCGGCCTGGGCTGCGTGGCGGGGGCCGCCGGCATCGCCCGGGTGCACGACTACCTGCGCGGCTGGCCCGGGCACGTGGCCGTGCTGCTGTCGGTCGAACTGTGCTCGCTCACCTTCCAGCGCGCCGACGCCTCCACGGCCAACCTGATCGCCACCGGCCTGTTCGGCGACGGCGCCGCGGCCCTCGTCGCGTGCGGCGAACGATGGCGGGGCCGGCCCGCCGCCGGGCCCGCGGTCCTGGCCACCCGCAGCCACCTCTACCCGGACACCGAGCGCACCATGGGCTGGGACATCGGCAGCTCCGGCTTCCAGGTCGTCCTCGACCGGAGCGTCCCCGAGGTGGTGCGCCGTCACCTGGCCGCCGACGTCCACGGCTTCCTGGGCGAACACGGCCTCAAGCCCAAGGACGTGACGGCCTGGGTCTGCCACCCCGGCGGGCCCCGGGTCCTGCGGACGGTGGCCGAGGTCCTCGGACTGACCGGAGGCGCCCTCGACGTCACCTGGCGCTCGCTGGCGGAGGTCGGCAACCTCTCCTCGGCGTCGGTCCTGCACGTGCTGCGGGACACCCTGGCCGGGCGCCGGCCCCCGCCGGGCTCGCCCGGACTGCTGCTGGCGATGGGCCCGGGCTTCTGCTCCGAACTCGTCCTGCTGCGCTGGTAGGCGGCCGCTCCATGACCGCACGCCCGACCGAGCCCCCGGGGGACGCATGACCTGGTACGCGATGCTGGTGCTGGCCGTCGCGGCCGAGCGCGCCGCCGAGCTCGTCGTGGCGCTGCGCAACGCCCGCTGGAGCCGTGCCCGCGGCGGGGTGGAGTCCGGCGGCGGCCACTATCCGCCCATGGTCGCGCTGCACACCGGCCTGCTCGCCGGCTGCCTGCTCGAAGCGGGCCTCGGCGAACGGCCGTTCCTGCCCGCGCTCGGATGGCCGATGCTGGGCGTGCTCCTGTGCGCCCAGGCGCTGCGCTGGTGGTGCGTGCACGCCCTGGGGCGGCAGTGGAACACCCGGGTCATCGTCGTCCCCGGCCTGCCCCTGGCAACCGGCGGGCCCTACCGGTGGCTGCGCCACCCCAACTACGTCGCCGTGGTGGCCGAGGGGCTCGCCCTGCCCCTCGTGCACACCGCCTGGGTGACCGCCCTGGTCTTCACCGGCCTCAACGCGGCGCTGCTGGCCGTGCGCGTCCGCTGCGAGGAGGCGGCCCTGGACGCGGCCCGGGCCGACGGGCCGGCGGTGCCCGCGCGGGTGCGGCCGTGATCGACGTACTGGTGGCGGGCGGCGGCCCGGCGGGCCTGGCGGCCGCCGCCCACGCGGCGCTGGCGGGCATGGAGGCCGTCGTCGTCGAGCCGCGCGAGCGCCCGGTGGACAAGGCGTGCGGCGAGGGCGTCATGCCCGGCGGGGTGGCGGCGCTGCGCGCGCTCGGCGCCGAGGTCACCGGGCGTCCCCTGCGCGGCATCCGCTACGTGGAGGGCGGGCGCAGCGTCGAGGCGGGGTTCCGCGGGCACGGCGGGCTGGGCGTGCGCCGCACCGAGCTGCATGCGGCCCTGCACCGGCGGGCGGCGGAGCTGGGGGTGCGGACCGTACCGGGCAGGGTCGCCTCGGTCCGGCAGGACGCGGACGGCGTCCGTGCCGCCGGACTGAGGGCCCGGTGGCTGATCGCCGCGGACGGCCTGCACTCCCCCGTCCGCCGCTCCCTCGGCCTGGAGCCGGCGCCCGGCCCCGGGCCCGCCCGCTACGGGCTGCGCCGGCACTACGGGGTCCGCCCGTGGAGCGACTGCGTCGAGGTCCACTGGTCGCCGCACGGGGAGGCGTACGTGACGCCGGTCGGCGACCGGCTGGTGGGGGTGGCCGTGCTGGGCCACGGGGGCGCCGGGTACGACGACCTGCTGGCGGCGTTCCCGGGCCTGACGCCGCTGCTGCGGGGGCCGGTGGCGTCCGCCGTGCGCGGTGCCGGACCGCTGCGCCGGCGGGTCCGGCGGCGGGTGGCCGGCCGGGTGCTGCTCGTGGGCGACGCGGCGGGCTACGTGGACGCACTCACCGGGGAGGGCATCGCCCTCGCGCTGGTCACGGCCGAAGCGGCCGTGCGGGCCCTGGCCTCGGGCCGCCCGCAGGACTACGAGGCGGCGTGGCGCCGCCTGACCCGCACGCACCGGCTGCTGACGGAGGGGCTGCTGCGCGCGCGGGAACACCCGCGCACCGCCGGCCTGATCGTCCCGGCGGCGTGCCGGCTGCCCCGGTTGTTCGCGGCGGCGGTGCACGCCTTGCAGTGACGGGCCCGGGCCGCGTCCCTTCCGGACTCCTGCGGCCCGGGGCCGCGGGGCCACCGGGCGCTCACGGGCCCAGGTCGCCCAGGAGGCCGGGGAAGGCCGGCGGGGTGGCGGCCATGGACTGTTCGGTCCAGACCGTCTTCCCCTCGCGCCCGTAGCGGGTGCCCCAGCGCTCGGTGAGCTGGGCGATCAGGAACAGCCCGCGGCCGCCCTCGTCGGTGCTGCGGGCGCGGCGCAGGTGGGGCGAGGTGCTGCTGGTGTCGGAGACCTCGCAGATGAGGCAGGGGCCGCGGATGAGCCGCAGGGTGACCGGCCCGCCGGCGTAGCGGTAGGCGTTGGTGACGAGCTCGCTGACGATCAGTTCGGTGGTGAAGGTCATCTCGTCCAGCCCCCACGCGCTCAGCTGCTCGGTCAGCAGCTTGCGGGCGCGGGAGGCGGCGCCGGCCTCGGCGGGCAGCGTCCAGGTGGCCACCCGTTCGGCCTCCAGGACGCGGGTGCGGGCCAGCAGCAGGGCGACGTCGTCGGTGGGGCGGGCGGGCAGCAGGGTGTCCACCACCCGCTTGGCGGTCTCCGCCAGGGGGCGGGCGGTGTCGGACAGTTCCTCGCCCAGGAGGGCCAGGGCCTCGTCGACGTCGTGGCCGGTGGACTGGATGAGCCCGTTGGTGAAGAGGGCCAGCAGACTGCCCTCCGCCAGGTCGAGCTCGGTGGCCTCGAAGGGGAGTCCGCCGAGGCCGAGGGGCGGCCCGGCGGGCAGTTCCGGGAAGCTCACCCGGCCGTCGGGGGTGACGACGGCGGGCGGCGGGTGGCCTGCGCGGGCCAGGCAGCAGCTTCGGGACACCGGGTCGTACACGGCGTACAGGCAGCTGGCGCCGGTGACCTGGTCGTTGGGGAAGTCCCGGCTGTTGGCCTCCTGTTCGGCGGCGAGCCGGTGGACGAGGTCGTCGAGGTGGGAGAGGACCTCTTCGGGTTCGAGGTCGAGGTCGGCGAGGGTGTGCACGGCGGTGCGCAGCCGGCCCATGGTGGCGGCCGCGTCGACGCCGTGGCCGATCACGTCGCCGACGACGAGGGCGACGCGGGCGCCGGAGAGCGGGATGACGTCGAACCAGTCGCCGCCGACGCCCGCCACGGCTCCTGCGGGGATGTACCGGTGGGCGACGTCGACGGCGGGCAGGTCGGGGAGTTCGGCGGGGAGCAGCCGGCACTGCAGGTTCAGCGCCGCCTGGTGCTCGCGGGTGTAGCGGCGGGCGTTGTCGATGCACACGGCCGCGCGGGCGGCGAACTCCCCGGCGAGGGTGAGGTCGTCCTCCTCGAAGGGTTCCGGGCACCGGGCCCGCCACAGGGTGACGAGTCCGAGGACCAGGCCCCGGGCGGCGAGGGGCACCATCATCACCGAGTGGACGCCGATGGCCTGGGCCTGCCGGGCCTTCTCGTGCGCCACGGCCGAGAGGCCGGTGATCCCCTCGACCCGGGAGACAAGGACGGGCCGCACGTCGGCCATGCACCGGCCCTGGGGCGTCTCCGGGCCGAAGTCGATCAGCTCGCCCTCCGGGTACTGCACCTGTCCGGACCCGGCGACGACGGACTTGGTGGCGGCCCTGCGCACGGGCCCGAAGGCGTCCTGGGAGGGTTCCTCGCCCCGGCTGACGGGTTCCAGGAGGTCGACGGAGACGCAGTCGGCGAGGGCGGGGACGACGACCTCGGCCAGTTCGCGCGCGGTCGTGGCCACGTCCAGGGTGGTGCCGATGCGGGCGCCGGCGTCGTCGAGGAGGGCGAGCCGGACGCGGGCCCGGTGGCGTTCGGTGACGTCTTCGACCAACTGGGTGACGCCGAGCACTTCTCCGGCCGAGTCCTCCATGCGGAAGGCGGACACGGAGACGTACCGCTCGTGCGTGGGATCGCTGAGCAGCCGGCAGGGCTGCTCGGTGAAGATCATGGGGCGTCCGGTGGCCAGCACCTCCCGCAGCCGCTCGTCGATGGTCCGTGCGTCCTCGGGCACGAGGAAGTCGCCGATGCAGTGCCCGCGGATCTCCTCGGCGGGGACGCCGCCGATGCGGGCGATGGGCCGGTTGACGCGCAGCACGGTGAGGTCGGGGGCGTGCACGGCGAGGCCGATCGGGGAGCGCCGGAAGAGTCCGTCGAGGACGGAGCGGTCGGTCTCCCACTGGATGAGGTCGGCGGCGGGGGCGGCGACGAGGAACCATTCGCACTCCGGGGCCGAGCGGGTGACGCAGCGGGCCCGCACGCCCACCAGGATGTGCCGGCCGTCGCGGGCGAGGGCGGGCACGACGCCGAACCAGCCGCGGGCCGCCCGGCAGGCCGCCGCCGCGTCCGCGACGTGCGCGCGGTCGCCGGGGGGCACCAGGACGTCGGCGGCGAAGCGCCCGATCACCTCGTCGGCCCGGTAGCCCAGCAGCTTCTCGGCCCGCTCTCCCCAGCCGACGACCACTCCGCGGTGGTCCAGTACCGCGGAGGCCGCGCCGGTCACCGAGAAGGGGTCCTCGGGGCTCTCCCGGAAGAACGTCACCGGTCCGTTCATCACACCGCCTTCCTTCCGGCAGCCTGCCACGCCCGGGCCGGGGCCACATGTCGACGGCGGTGCCGCGGGCGCCGTGCGGCACCCGGCCGGCGGCCCGCCTGCCGGCGCACCGGGCAGGAGCCCAACACGCGCCGTGCACACGGGTCTTGCGCAGACCCTCCGGCCGATGCCCTGCCCGGGCCCGAGACGTGCGGCCGATGCCCTGCCCGGGCCCGAGACGTGCCCGAGGGGTCGGTGCAGCCCCCGGGAGCCGGCGCTGGGGGCAGGCTTCCGGCGGTGGCGGGGAGCGTCTCCCGCGGCCGGGCGGGGCGGGGCCGGGTCATCCCCGGGCCTCGCCTTCGGGCTTCGGCCCCGGCGTCCGCCGCGGGCGGACGCACCACGGGCCCCGGACGCGGCGTGCGCCCGGGGCCGGGCCCTGGGGCGTGTCCGACCGCAGCACCGGACGCCGCGGGGGCCGCACCGGCCCATCGGACACCCCTAGGGGTGTTGTCCGGGCAAGTTGGTGACACAGCCGGCGGGTGTTCGGCCCCGTGGGCCCCGCCCTTCGGGCGTACGGCGCTCCTGTGCGGACACGGCTCACGGCCGTGCGCGCGCGGTGCGGGCCGGAGCCGGCCGCACCGCGGCGGGCGGCGGCTAGCGGCCGCGCTTGCGCTTGAGGGCGTCCCGGCCCTTGTCCGCGGCCTCGCGGACGTCACCCTTGGCCTTCTCGGCGCGTCCCTCGGCCTCCATGCTCCGGTCGCCGGTGGCCTTGCCGGTGGTCTCCTTGAGCCGGCCCTTGGCCTGCTCGGCCTTCGCCTTGGCCTTGTTCTTGGCACTCATACCAGGGCACTCGCTTTCGATAGAGGTGAGATGGATCCCCCGTCGTGTTCAAGTCTTGCGCGCAGCCCCACGGGCTGCATGTCCGTGCGGTCGCACGGCTCAGTTGAGCAGGCCCGGCCGCCGGGGGAAGCGGTGCAGCTCCAGGGCGGTGACGAGGGCGTCGGCGATGTCCTGCGGCGATGCGGTGCCGTTGCTGGTGAGGACGCCGAACTCCGGCGCGGCCTCGCCGAGGACGACGTCCTCGGGCAGCCTGGCCTCCGCGAGCAGGCGGATGCCCTCCCCGAGGACCGCGAGGGGCTTGCCGTGGCGGTACGCCTCCTCGACGAACCGCACGGCCGCCGGGTCCGCCGCCAGCACGGCGACCGCCTCCTTGCCGTCCGGGACGAGCACGGCGTCGTAGAGGACGGAGGCCATGGTCGGCAGCGCGCGGTCCACGGTGAGGCTGCCGCCGTCGGCGCTGCGGACGCTGCCGTCCAGGGCGGCGAGCACCTCGACGATCGCGCCCTGGGCGGTGAGCCGCTCCCGCACGGCGTCCACCTGGCCGGCGTCCGTGCCGTCGGCGACGAGGACGGCGACCTTGCGGGTGCGGATGCCCTCGCCGTGCAGGTTCTCCTGGCTGAGGGCGGGCGAGGAGGCGGTGTTGACGCCCGGCACCGAGGGCGGGGCGGCCACGCCGACGCCCTCGGCGACCATCGCCGCGAGGTCGGCGTTCACATGGGCGAGGTTGCCGACCATGCGCTCGCGCACGGCGACGGAGCCGACCTTGCCGAGCTCGAAGCGGAACGCCTCGACGATGTGGCGCCGCTCCCAGTCCGCCATGCTGTTCCAGAACAGCGCGGCCTGGCTGTAGTGGTCCTGGAAGCTCTCGCTGCGCACCCGGATCTTCTCGCCGTCGACGCGCTCGGCGTAGTGCCGGAAGACGCCCGCTCCGCCGCCCGCGCCGGCGTGGGCCGGGCAGCCGCCGCCCAGGGAGTTGGGGAAGTAGTTGGTGCCCGGGTGGATGACCTGCTGGCCGAAGCCGTCGCGGTGGTTGTGGTGCACGTCGGCGACGGGCCGGTTGACCGGCAGCTGGCTGAAGTTCGGGCCGCCGAGGCGGATCAGCTGGGTGTCCAGGTAGGAGAAGTTGCGGCCCTGGAGCAGCGGGTCGTTGGTGAAGTCGATGCCGGGCACGACGTTCGCGGTGTGGAAGGCGACCTGCTCGGTCTCGGCGAAGAAGTTCTGCGGGTTGCGGTCGAGGACGAGCCGGCCGACCGGCCGGACCGGCACCTGCTCCTCGGGGATGATCTTCGTGGCGTCGAGCAGGTCGAAGTCGAAGGAGAACTCGTCGCTCTCGGGAACGAGCTGCACACCGAGCTCCCATTCGGGGTACTCCCCGGCCTCGATGGCCTCCCACAGGTCCCGCCGGTGGTAGTCGGGGTCCCGTCCGGCGGTGATCTGCGCCTCGTCCCACACCTGGGAGTGCACGCCCAGCTTCGGCTTCCAGTGGAACTTCACGAACGTGCCGCGCCCCTCGGCGGTGACGAACCGGAAGGTGTGCACGCCGAAGCCCTGCATCATCCGGAAGCTGCGCGGGATGGCCCGGTCGGACATCGCCCACATGAGCATGTGGGTGGTCTCCGGCTGCAGGGAGGCGAAGTCCCAGAACGTGTCGTGCGCGGTGCCGCCGGTGGGCATCTCGTGCTGCGGCTCCATCTTCACCGCGTGCACGAAGTCGGGGAACTTGATGGCGTCCTGGATGAAGAACACCGGGATGTTGTTGCCGACCAGGTCGTAATTGCCCTCGCGCGTGTAGAACTTGGTGGCGAAGCCGCGCACGTCGCGCACCGTGTCGGCGGAGCCGCGCGGGCCCTGCACGGTGGAGAAGCGCACGAAGACGGGCGTGCGCCGGCCGGCCTCGGAGAGGAACTCGGCGCAGGTGTACTCGGTGAGCGGCTCGTACGCCTCGAAGTAGCCGTAGGCGCCGGCGCCGCGGGCGTGGACGACGCGCTCGGGGATGCGCTCGTGGTCGAAGTGGGTGAGCTTCTCCCGGTTGTGGAAGTCCTCCAGGAGGGTGGGGCCGCGCGTGCCGGCCCGCAGCGCGTTGTCGGTGTCGTCGACCCGCACGCCCTGGTCGGTGGTGAGCGCGTCGTGCTCGGGTGCGGCGCGGAACCGGTCGAGTTGCCGGTCCTTCTCGTCCTGCGCCGCCGGGTCGCCCCGGCCTGCTGACTGGTGGTGGGCGGACACGCGTGCACTTCCTTCCGCATGGGGAGCACTCGGGGGAGGGACGGCGTCCGTCGGCAGGCGCCGCTGGCCTCCCCAGGCTCACCCGGGTTCCCGGGACGGGCAAGCCGAAACCGGGCGGCGCCCGGTGACGTTCCCCGCCCGGACCGCTTCGAGTGGAGGCACGGACGGCTCTGTGCGACGCTGCTGCTTGAGTCGTTTCGACCACGGATGGTCATGGTGCGGCCCGCCACCGGGCCCGGCACGAGAGGTGCCGGCGCACCCCCTGCCGCGTCCGCGGCGGCAGTCGCCCCCAAGACGCCGAGTGCACGGAGGCGGTTGCCGCTCTCCCGCGGCACCACGCCTTTTCCCCTCCCGCAGCCGGTCTCCGGCCCCCGCGCACCGGACGCCCGGCGTCATCCGTCACCCCCGGCCGGGGCCCGCCCACGCGAAGGAGTGTGATCATGGACGAACGACGCTGGAAGCGTGCGGTGGTCACCGGAGGGGCCGGCTTCATCGGATCGCACCTGTGCGAGCGTCTGCTGGCCGAGGGGTGCGAGGTGGCCTGCGTCGACAACCTGGCCACGGGGTCCCGGGCCAACGTCGCGCACCTGGAAGCGCACCCGGGCTTCCGCTTCGTCGAGGGCGACGTCTCGCGCCCCGACACCCTGGCCGGCATACCCGGGCGGGTCGGCCTGGTGCTCCACCTGGCGTGCCCGGCCTCGCCCGCCGACTACCTCCGGCTGCCGATCGAGACGCTCGACGTGGGCAGCATCGGCACCCGCGCCGCCCTGGAGCTGGCGCACCGCGACGACGCGCGCTTCCTGCTGGCCTCGACCTCCGAGGTGTACGGGGACCCGTTGGAGCACCCCCAGCACGAGCAGTACTGGGGCAACGTCAATCCGATCGGGCCGCGGAGCGTCTACGACGAGTCCAAGCGGTTCGCCGAGGCGCTCGTCACCGCCTTCCGGCGCACCCACGGCACCGACACCTCGATCGTGCGCATCTTCAACACCTACGGCCCCCGGATGCGCGCGGGCGACGGCCGCGCCGTGCCCACGTTCATCCGGCAGGCCCTGGACGGCGAGCCGCTGACGGTGGCGGGCGACGGCAGCCAGACCCGGTCGCTGACCTACGTCGACGACACGATCGACGGCATCGTCGCGCTCGCCGCGAGCGGGCGTCCGGGCCCGGTGAACATCGGCGGCGGGGAGGAGACGACGATGCTCGACCTGGCCCGGCGCATCGTCGACCTGACCGGCTCGGCCTCCACCGTCCGCTTCGTCGACCGGCCGGCCGACGACCCCGCCAGGCGCCGCCCCGACACCACCAAGGCCCACCGTGAGCTGGGCTGGGAGCCGCACGTCGGCTGCGAGGAGGGCCTCAAACGGACCGTGGAGTGGTTCGCGCGCTCCGCCCTCCCCTGATTCCTGTGGTGTGGCGGTTCTACGGGTCCCCGACGGAACACGGAGCACGGCATGCGCATCCTCGGTATCAACGCCCTCTTCCACGATCCGGCGGCCGCGCTGGTCGTCGACGGGCGGATCGTCGCGGCCGCGGAGGAGGAACGGTTCTCCCGGCGGAAGCACGGCAAACGCCCCGTGCCGTTCGCGGCCTGGGAACTGCCGCGGCTGTCGGCCGCGTGGTGCCTGCAGCACGCGGGCCTCACGCCCGCCGACCTGGACGCCGTCGGGTACTCCTACGACCCCTCGCTGGCCCGCCCGGCGCCGGAGATGGGCCTCGACGACCCGTGGGACCACCTGCGGCAGACCTACGCCCGCGAGGCGCCCGGCTTCCTGGCCGAGGCACTGCCCGGCCTGGACCCGGCCAAGGTCCGCTTCGTCCCCCACCACGTGGCGCACGCGGCGTCCGCGGGCCTGGCGAGCCCGCACCCCGACAGCGCGGTGCTGGTGCTCGACGGGCGCGGGGAGTGCGCCTCCCACCTGGCGGGCCGGTACGCGGGCGCCACACTGGACGTGCTCGCCACCCAGGTCCTGCCCCAGTCGCTGGGCCTGGTGTACGAGGAGCTGACGGAGCATCTGGGGTTCCTGCGCAGCAGCGACGAGTACAAGGTGATGGCGCTGGCCGCGTACGGCAAACCGCGCTTCCTGACCGAGCTGCGGGAGCACATGCACGCCACGGGCGACGGCGGTTTCCACGCGCACGCGGTGCCGTGGGCGGCGCTGACGGAGCCGCGCGGGGCGGGGCAGGAGTGGACCCAGGACCACGCCGACCTGGCCGCGAGCACCCAGGCGTGCCTGGAGGAGCTGCTGCTGGACCTGGTGCGGTGGCTGCACGGGCGGACCGGGGCCGAGTCGTTGGCCATGGCCGGCGGGGTGGCGCTCAACTGCGTGGCCAATGCGCGGATCGCGGTCGAGGGCCCCTTCCGCCGGGTGTGGGTGCAGCCCGCCGCCGGTGACGCGGGCACGGCCCTGGGGGCGGCGCTGCACCTGGCCGCGGCCCACGGCCGGCCCGCCGCCCCGATGGAGGGCGCCGACCTGGGCCGGGGCTGGTCGGACGAGGAGCTGCGCGGCCGGCTGGAGCAGGCCCGGGTGCCCTACGAGCGGCCACCGGACATCGCGGTGACGGTGGCGGAGGAACTGGCCCGCGACGGCATCGTCGCCTGGTTCCAGGGCCGCAGCGAGTTCGGGCCCCGGGCGCTGGGCCACCGGTCGCTGCTGGCCCACCCGGGCCGCGCGGAGAACCTGGAGCGCCTCAACCACGTCAAGGGGCGGGAGGAGTTCCGGCCGGTGGCGCCGATGGTGCTCGCCGACCGGGCGGCGGAGGTCTTCGAAGGGCCGCTGCCGAGCCCGTACATGCTGTTCGTGCACGGCGTGGTCCGGCCCTGGCGCGAACGGATCCCGGCCGTCGTCCATGTGGACGGCACCGCCCGCATCCAGACCGTGGACCCGGCGCGGGAGCCGCTCGTGGCCCGCATGCTGGCCGCGTTCGAGCAGCGCACGGGGCTGCCGGTGGTCGTCAACACCAGCCTGAACACGGCCGGCCGGCCGATGGTCGACGATCCGCGGGACGCCCTGGAGTGCTTCGGCTCCGCCCCGGTGGACCTGCTGGCCATCGGCCCGTACGCGGTCCGCCGCGGCCGTGCCTACGCCGGGGGGAAGGAGACGCCATGAGCACGATGGACCCCCTGGACTACGCGGTCGTCATCCCCACCGTCGGCCGCCCCTGCCTCGCCGACTGCCTCCGGGCGCTGGCCGCGGCGGCGGGACCGGCGCCCCGCGAGGTGGTCGTCGTCGACGACCGGCCGGGGCCGCGTCACACCCGTGCCCCGCTGCCGCTGGGCGCGCTCGGCGAGCTGCGCACCCGGGCCCGGGCGGTGAGCACCGGCGGGCGGGGCCCCGCCGCCGCGCGCAACGCCGGGTGGCGTGCGGTGGGCGCCCCCTGGGTGGTCTTCCTCGACGACGACGTGCGGGTCGGCCCGGTGTGGCGGGCCGAGCTGACCGCCGAACTCGCCTGGGCGGCGCCCGACGTGGGCGGGGTGCAGGGCGTCATCGAGGTGCCGCTGCCGGCCGGGCGCAGGCCCACGGACTGGGAGCGCAACACCGCCGGCCTGGCGGGGGCCCGCTGGGCGACCGCCGACATGGCCTACCGGCGCCCTGTCCTGGCGGCCGTCTCCGGCTTCGACGAACGCTTCCCCCGGGCCTTCCGGGAGGACGCCGACCTGGCACTGCGGGTCCTGGCCGCCGGCTGGCGGCTGGAGTGCGGCACCCGCACCACCCGGCACCCGGTGCGGCCGGCCGGCCCCTGGGTGTCGCTGCGCACCCAGGCGGGCAACGCCGACGACGCGCTGATGGTGCGTCTGCACGGCCGCGACTGGTGGCGGCGGGCCGGCGCACCGCGCGGCCGGCTGCGCGCACATGCGGCGGTCACCGCCGCCGGGGCCGCCGCGGTGGTCCTCGCCGCGACCGGGCACCGGGGCACGGGCACGGCAGCGGCCCTGGGGTGGGCGCTGGGCACCGCCGAGTTCGCGTGGGCCCGTATCGCGCCCGGGCCGCGCACCGGGCCGGAGGTGGCGGTCATGCTCGCCACCAGCGTCGTCGTTCCGCCGCTGGCGGTCTGCCACCGGCTGCGCGGCCTGTGGCGGCACCGCGGGGCCCGGCCCCTGCCCGACGCCTCGCGCCCGCTCCGCATCGTGCCGGTCCCCGTGCGGTCGCCCCTCAGGAAGGGACCGGTGCCGTGACCTGCGGCCGGCCGCCCGCCCTCGTGCTGTTCGACCGGGACGGCACGCTGGTCGAGGACGTCCCCTACAACGGCGATCCGGGCCTCGTGGTCCCAGTAACCGGCGCCCGTTCCGCCCTGGCGCTGCTGCGGCGGTACGGGGTGCGCACGGGTGTGGTCACCAACCAGTCGGGGGTGGCCCGGGGCCTGCTGACGATGGCCCAGGTGCGCCGGGTCAACGAGCGTGTGGATCGGCTGCTGGGGCCGTTCGACGTGTGGGCGGTGTGCCCGCACGGGCCGGAGGACGGCTGCGGCTGCCGCAAGCCCGCGCCGGGCCTGATCCTGGCCGCCGGCCGGCTGCTGGGCGTCGATCCGGCGCGGTGCGCGGTCGTGGGCGACATCGGCAGCGACATGGCGGCGGCCGGGGCGGCGGGCGCCGTGGGGGTGCTCGTGCCGACGCCGATGACGCGCCCCGAGGAGGTGGCGTGCGCCCCCTGTACGGCCCGCGACCTGCCCGGCGCGGTGCGGACCCTGCTCGGCCTCGGCGTCGCCGTACCGGACGGCGGTGCGCGGTGAGGGCGCTGGTGGCCCGCCTCGACAGCTTCGGCGACGTCCTGCTCGCCGGGCCGGCGGTCCGCGCCGTCGCCGCGCGCGCCGCGCACACGATGCTGCTGTGCGGGCCGCGCGGCGCCCCGGCCGCGCGGATGCTGCCGGGCGTCGACGAGGTGATCGTGTGGGACGCGCCGTGGGTGGGCTTCGACCCGCCGCCCGTGGACCGGGCCGACGTGGGCTCCCTCGTCGAGCGCGTGGCCCGGGCGGCACCGGACGTGGCCCTCGTGCTCACCTCGTACCACCAGAGCCCGCTGCCCGCGGCGCTGCTCCTGCGGATGGCGGGGGTGGCGCGGCTGGCCGCCGACAGCGCCGACCACCCGGGCTCGCTGCTGGACGTGCGGCACCGCCGCGGCCCGCGCCGGCACGAGGTGCAGGCCGCCCTCGACCTCGCGCAGGCGGCGGGGTTCCCGCTGCCCGAGGGCGACGACGGCCGGCTGGCGGTGCGGGACGCGCCCGCGCCCGACGGGCTGGTGGGCGAGGGCGGGTACGTGGTCGTCCACCCGGGCGCGGCGGTGCCCGCCCGGCGCTGGGGCGGCGAGCGGTGCGCGGCGGCCGTACGGGTCCTGGCGCGGGCCGGCTACCGGGTCGTGGTCACCGGGGGGCCGGGCGAGCGGGAGCTGACGGCCGCGGTGGCGGGCCGGGTCGCGCTCGACCTGGGCGGGCGCACCGGGCCGGCCGAGCTGGCCGGGGTGCTCGCGCGGGCGGCCGCCGTCGTCGTCGGCAACACCGGGCCCGCCCACCTGGCGGCCGCCGTGGGCACGCCGGTGGTGTCCTTGTTCGCCCCGGTGGTGCCCGCCGAGCGGTGGGCGCCGTACGGGGTGCCGCACGTGCTGCTCGGCGACGAGCGGGCGCCCTGCGCCGGCAGCCGCGCCCGGATCTGCCCGGTGGCCGGCCACCCCTGCCTGAGCGGGGTGCGGCCCGAGGACGTGCTGGCCGCCGTGGAGAAGCTCACCGGCCGCTCCCCCGGTCTCGACCCCTGCCCGGAGGCGACGTCATGAGGATCCTGCTGTGGCACGTGCACGGTTCGTGGACGACGGCGTTCGTCCAGGGGCCGCACACCTATGTGGTGCCGGTGACGCCCGGCAGGGGGCCCGACGGGCTGGGTCGCGCCGCCACCTTCGACTGGCCGGAGTCGGTGGTGGAGCTGTCCCCGGAGCAGCTGCGCGCCACGGACGTCGACCTGGTCGTGCTGCAGCGGCCGCACGAGGCGGAGCTGGCGCGGCAGTGGCTCGGCCGGCGGCCCGGGCACGACGTGCCCGCCGTCTACCTGGAGCACAACGCGCCCGGCGGCCCCGTCCCGGACGCCCGGCACCCCGCCGCGGACCGGCCGGAACTGACGATCGTGCACGTCACGCACTTCAACCGGCTGATGTGGGACTGCGGTGCCACCCCCGCCACCGTCATCGAGCACGGCATCGTCGACCCGGGGCCGCTGTGGACCGGCCGGCTGCCGCGGGCCGCGGTGGTGGTCAACGAGCCGCTGCGGCGCGGCCGGACCACCGGCACGGACCTGCTGCCGTACTTCAGCGGGGCCGCGCCGCTGGACGTGTTCGGCATGGGTACCGAGGGCCTGGCCGGGCGGCTGGGCATCCCGGCGGAGCGCTGCCACGGGCAGGAGCTCGTCCAGAGCGCCCTGCACCGGGAGATGGCCGAACGCCGCGTCTATCTGCACCCGGTGCGCTGGACGTCCCTGGGGCTGTCCCTGCTGGAGGCCATGCACCTGGGCATGCCCGTGGTGGCCCTGGCCACCACCGAGGTGGCCGAGGCGGTGCCCGCCCGCGCGGGGGTGGTCTCCCACCGCCCCGACGTGCTGCACGACGCCGTCCGCGGCTTCCTGGCCGATCCCGCCCGGGCCCGCGAGACGGGCCGGGCGGCCCGGGCCGCGGCCCTCGCCCGCTACGGGCTGCAGAGATTCCTGGACGACTGGGAGTGCCTGATCAAGGAGGTCACCCGATGAGGATCGCCATGGTGTCCGAGCACGCGAGCCCGCTGGCCGCGCTCGGTGGCCCCGACGCGGGAGGCCAGAACGTCTACGTCGCCCGCCTGGCGGAGCTGCTGGCCGGCCGGGGGCACGAGGTGACCGTCCACACCCGCAGGGACGACGCCTGGGTACCGGACCGGGTGCCGCTGCCCTCCGGGGCGGTCGTCGAGCACGTACGGGCCGGGCCGGAGCGGGCGGTGCCCAAGGACGAGCTGCTCGGCCACATGCCGCGCTTCGCGGAGCACCTCGCGCGGGCGTGGCGGCACGAGCGCCCCGACGTGGTGCACGCCCACTTCTGGATGTCCGGCCTGGCCTCGCTGGGCGGTGCCCGGGGCCTGGGCGTGCCCGTCGTGCAGACCTACCACGCGCTGGGCACCGTCAAGCGGCGTCACCAGGGGCCGGCCGACACCAGTCCGCCCGAACGCCTGGGCGTCGAGCGGGAGATCGGGGCGGTGTGCGCCCGGGTGCTGGCCACCTGCTCCGACGAGGTCCGCGAGCTCGGCCGCATGGGCATCGCCGCGGACCGCTGCTCGGTGGTGCCCTGCGGGGTGGACACCGCGCATTTCGCGGCCCGCGGCCGCATCGCCCTGACGCCCGGCCGCCGGGCCCGCCACCGGTTGCTGACGGTGGGCCGCCTGGTGCCCCGCAAGGGCGTGGACCTCGCCCTGCAGGCGCTGCGCGCCCTTCCGGACGCCGAACTGGTGGTGGCCGGCGGCCCGCCGGCCGACGGGCTCGCCGGCGATGCGGAGGCCGTGCGGCTGCTCACCCTCGCCCGCCGGCTGCGGGTCGCCGACCGGCTGGTGCTGCTGGGGTGCGTGCCCCACGCGGACATGCCCGCGCTGCTGCGCAGTGCCGACGTGGTGCTGTGCACGCCGGTGTACGAGCCGTTCGGCATCGTGCCGCTGGAGGCCATGGCCTGCGGCGTGCCGGTGGTGGCCACGGACGTCGGCGGGCACCGGGACACCGTCGCGGACGGGGAGACCGGGGTGCTGGTGCCGCCGGGCCTGCCCGGGCCGCTCGCCGAGGCGGTGCGCGCCCTGCTGGACTCGCCCGGGCGGCTGGAGTCCTACGGCCGGGCCGGGCGGATGCGTGTGGTCACCCACTTCACCTGGGACCGGGTGGCGGACGGCGTCGAACGCGTCTACGACCAGGTCACCGACCGCTGTCCCGTCCCGTCAGGAGCCCCGCGATGACCGTCACCCGCACCACGGGGGCCGCACCGGGGACGGGCGGCGACCACTGCGGCCGGCTGCTGGCCGCCCTGGAGGAGTTCCGCGGGGAGAAGGCGGCCACGGCGCAGCGGTGGGGAGCGCGCCTGGCGGTCGCCCTCTCCTCGGGGGGCCGGCTGCTGGCCGCCGGCAACGGCGGCAGCGCCGCCCAGGCCCAGCACCTGACGGCCGAGCTGGTCGGCCGCTACCGCACGGACCGGGCGCCCTTCTCCGCCCTCGCCCTGCACACCGACACCTCCAGCTGTACGGCCATCGTCAACGACTACGGGGCGGACGAGCTGTTCGCCCGTCAGGTACGGGCGCACGCCCGGCCCGGGGACGTGCTGATCCTGCTGTCGACGAGCGGGGCGAGCCCCAATCTGCTGCGGGCGGCCACGGCGGGGCGCGAGGCCGCTGCAGCCGTGTGGTCGCTGACCGGTCCCGCGCCCAACCCGCTCGCGGAGGCGGGCGACGAGCGGCTGTGCGTGGAGGCCGCCACCACGGCCACCGTCCAGGAGCTGCACCTGGTGGCGGTGCACCTGATGTGCGACGCCTTCGACACGACGCTCGGCTGCGGTCCGTGACCGGACACCGCCCGGGAAGGGAAGCCTCATGAGTACCGGGACTCCGCTGCTGGTCGTCGGCGACGCGCTGCTCGACCGGGACCTGGTCGGCACGGCGGAACGGCTCGCGCCGGACGCACCGGTGCCCGTGCTGGACGGCTGCCGGGAGCTGCTGCGGCCCGGGGGCGCGGCGCTGGCGGCGTTCCTGGCGGCGCGGGCGGGCCGGGCCGTGACGCTCGTCGCCCCGCTGGGCGACGACACGGCGAGCCGGCAGGTGCGGGCCCTGCTCGAACCGCTGGTGACGATCGTCGCCCTGCCCCTGGACGGAGCGCTGGCGGAGAAGACCCGGGTGATGGCGGGCGGCCGGCCGGTGGTGCGGCTGGACCGGGGCGAGGGCCGGGCGGCCGGCGGCACCGAGCGGGCCCGCCGGGCCCTGGCCGAGGCGCCCGCCGTGCTGGTGGCCGACTACGCGCGGGGCACCGCCGAGGTGCTCCGGGAGGTGCTCGCCGCGCTCGCTCCGCACACGGCGCTGGTGTGGGACCCGCACCCGCGCGGCCGCCCGCCCGTGCCGGGGGCGCGCCTGGTGACGCCCACGGGTGAGGAGGCCCGCCGGTTCGCCGGGGGCGGCACGGACGACGGCGAGTCGCTCGGCGCGGTGGCGCGGACCGCGGCGGAGCTGGTGCGGCGCTGGCGGGCGGTGTGCGTGGCGGTGACCCTGGGCCGGCGCGGTGCCCTGCTCTCCCAGGGCGAGGGGCCCATGCTCGTTCCCGCGGCCGCGCAGCACAGCGGTGACGCGTGCGGGGCCGGGGACTGCTTCGCCGCGACGGCGGCCGGGCTGCTGGGCGACGGCGCGCTGCCGGCGGAGGCCGTGCAGGAGGCCGTGGCGGCCGCGACCCGGTACGTGGCCGAAGGCGGGGCCCGCGCCGTCACGGCCGGCCCGTCCTGCGCGGACGTTCCCGCCGGCGCCCCCGCGGCGGACGCCCTGCAGCTGGCGCGGCGCGTGCGGGCGGCGGGCGGCACGGTGGTGGCCGCAGGCGGCTGCTTCGACCTGCTGCACGCCGGGCACGTGAGCCTGCTGCAGCAGGCCCGGGGCATCGGCGACTGTCTGATCGTGTGCCTGAACTCCGACGCCTCGGTGCGCCGGCGCAAGGGCGCCGGCCGGCCGCTGTCCACCCTGCCGGACCGGATCCGGGTGCTGCAGGCCCTGCAGTGCGTGGACGCCGTCGCGGTCTTCGACGAGGACACGCCCGAGCCGCTGCTGTCCCGGCTGCGCCCGCACCTGTGGGTCAAGGGCGGCGACTACGCGGTGGAGCAGTTGCCGGAAGCCGCCCGGCTCGCGGCGTGGGGCGGCCAGGCCGTGCTGCTGCCCTACCTCGACGGCCGCTCCAGCACCCTGCTGGCCGAGCGGGCCGCGGACAGCCTCGCCGCCGCCCGGCAGACGCAGGCTCCGGCCGGCGCACCCCGCCCGGGGCGACGGTGACGGCGGCGGTCCCGGCCCGGCCCCGGGTGCTGGTGCTGCGGGCGCTCGGTCTGGGCGATCTGCTCGCCGGCGTTCCGGCGCTGCGGGCGCTGCGCAGGGCGTTCCCGGGCCATGAGCTGGTGCTGGCCGCGCCCGCCGCCCTGGCGGCCGTGGTGGCGGCGTCGGGCGCCGTGGACACCCTGCTGCCGGCGGCCGCCCCGGGGCGTGCGGTGCCGCGGAGCCTGGCGTGGCGGGGCCCGCCGCCGGAGGTCGCCGTGGACCTGCACGGCAACGGGCCGCCCAGTCACCGGCTGCTGTCGGACCTGCGGCCCGGACGGCTGCTGGCCTTCGCCCACCCCGGCACGCCCGAGGTGTCCGGGCCCCGGTGGCTGGCGGAGGAGCACGAGCGGGAGCGCTGGTGCCGGCTGCTGCGGGCGTACGGCATTCCGGCCGACGCCACGGACCTGGCGCTGCCCGCGCCCGAGGACGCCTCGCCCGCTCCGGGTGCCGTGGTGCTGCATCCGGGTGCGGGATCGCCCGCGCGGTGCTGGCCGGCCGGTCGGTACGCCGCGGTGGCGCGGCGGCTGCTGGAGCGGGGGCGGCCGGTGGCGGTCACCGGCGGGCCGGGCGAGGAGGAGCTCGTGGCGCAGGTGGCCGTGCCCGGCGCGCGCACGTTCCCGGGGGGCCTGGACGTCGGGGAGCTGTCCGCCCTGGTGGCCGGGGCCGCGGCCGTGGTCAGCGGGGACACGGGCGTGGCCCACCTGGCCGTGGCCCACGCCACCCGCAGCGTCACCCTCTTCGGCCCCGTGGCCCCGGCCCTGTGGGGGCCGCCGCCGTCCGCGCGCCACACGGCGCTGTGGCATCCCGGCCCGCCGGGCGATCCGCACGGCCGGCAGCCCGACCCGCGGCTGCTGCGCATCCGTCCGGAGGACGTCCTCGGGGCCCTGGAGAGACCGGAAGGACCAGGGCGAAAAACAGGACGAAACCAAAGAAGATGAAAGTGAAGAAACGGGAAGAATAGGACTCGACAGGAAGGAAGGTGTCCTCATGACCAGTGCCGGCCCCGATCCGGGCGCACCGCTCACCCCCGGGCAGCCGGGCGGCGGGGGTGTGCCGCCGGGCGAGACGCCGCCCGGCGAGGACAGCACCGCGGGCGCGGGCCCGCTGGAGACCTACAACCCGACGCGCGGCTGGGGGAAGGGCCCGGTCATCGTGATCGGGGTGTGCGTGGTGCTGATGTTCGTGCTCTTCATCGTCTGGGCGGCGATCGTGTGACCGCCCCCGCTCAGGCCGCGGTCCCGTAGGCCGGCTCGGGCACGAGGACCGTGGCGGGGCGGGAGGCGGTGCGACGGCGCCGGTGGGCGAGGGCACCCGCGCCGATCACGCCGGCGATGACGGCGCCGCCGAGGATCAGGGCGCCGCGCTCGCCCGCGCCCTGGACCAGCAGGCCCAGCAGCGGCGGCCCGGCCAGGCCCCAGGCGGTGCTCACGCTGCGCCACACACCGAGGACGCGGCCGCGCATGTGGGCGGGCGGGTCGGTCTGCAGCACGGTGGTGGTGGCGGTGTCGGAGACCGACTCCACGACGGCCATCGGGACGACCATGACCAGCAGCATCAGCAGCACGGGGCTGAAGCCGGCCACGATCTGCAGCAAGCCGCCGGCCGCGGCCAGCAGTGCCACCAGCCGCACGGTCGGCCTGCGCAGCCGCCCGGCGAGGACGGCGCCGGCGATGCCGCCGGCCGCCAGGAGGGCCGAGACCAGGCCGTAGGCGCCGGCGCCGCCGTGCAGCGGACCGGTGACCAGGGTGGCCAGGGTGAGCTGGTAGTTGCGGCCCAGGACGGCGCTCACCGCGGCGATCACGGCGAGGGCGACGAGGCTGCGGCGGCTGAAGAAGAACGCCAGCCCGCCGCCGCCCTTGCCGGCGGCGTCGCCCCGCGGCCGGGCCGCGGCGGCCGCGGCTTCTGCGCGTGCGTGCGGCTGCAGGCGCAGGAAGGGGATGACGGCGGTCACGAACAGGAACGAGACGCCGTTGACGGCGTAGGCGCCGGCGGTGCCGATGGTGGCGATGCCGACCGCCGCGAGGGCGGTGCCGGCGAGCCGGCCCACGCTGTGCACGACGGAGCCCAGGGCGATCGCGGAGGGCACGTCCTTCTCGGGGACCAGGTCGTTGCCGAGCAGGGCCGTGGCCGGGCCGTCGACGGTGGCGATCAGGCCGGTGATGCCGGCGAGGACCATCAGCAGCGGCACGTTCAGCATGCCGAAGGCCACGAGCAGGGCGGTGGCGAAGGCCACCAGGGCCAGCAGGGCCTGGCTGACGGCCGCGGTGAGCTTGCGCGGCAGGCGGTCGACGACGGCGCCGCCGAGCAGCCCGAACAGCAGGCCGGGGGCGGCCTGGACGGACAGGGACAGACCCGTGGTGGCGGCCGAGCCGGTCAGCTGCAGGACGAGCAGGTTCTGCACGGTGAGCTGCATCCACGTGCCGAGGTTCGACACGAGGTTGGCGGCGGACCACCAGCGCATGCTGCGGCTGCGCAGGCAGCGCCACGGGGAGCGGTCCCCGGCCCCGGCCGGTGTGCGGCGGCCGGACAGGCCGCGCACGAGCCGCGCGGGGGCGGACGGCGTGGCGGAGACGGGCAGGGCAGGGGCGGCGGAGGAAGGGCGCAAGGTCCGGTCCGGGGGTCGGGGAATCGGCGGCAGGCCGGCACGCGCCGTCGCACGCTCCACCCGCGGGGGCGGTCTGCGGCTTCCGGGCGTCGAAGACCCCGCCGGGTTCGTCACCGCGGGCGGGGGCCGGGAGGACGCCGTGGCCCGACGCTCCTGGGTGGGGTCGCGCCGACGTCCTGACCATCCTCACAAGCGCTTCCCGGCGCTGAGAAGTTCGTGCGCTGTGCGGTCGGTCACCCCGCCGCGGCACCCCTTGCCGGCACCGGGCGGCGCGGTGGCGGGGTGCCGCGGGTCACACGGTGCGCGGCCGGGGACGTCCCCGGCACTCAGCCGGTCTGCTGGTTGAACCGGTGGGCGGCGCGGTCGTTGCGCCGGGTGATCCGCCGGAGCAGAGCCGAGTCGACGGTGCGGGCGGCCTGCCGGCCCGGCACGTTGTGACGGGGCGCGTCGCCGTTGCCCGGCAGCAGCCGGGCGGTCAGGGTCAGCAGCCGGCCGGTGGTGGCGGGGGCCACCCCGGCGAACCGCACGGCCGCCTTGGCGACGGGGCTGAGGATCACTTCCGGGCGGCGCCGCTCGGCCGCCCTGACGACGGCGATCGCCGCCCGCTCGGCGTCCATGGACAGCACCGGCAGGCCCGCCGCGGCGGCGAACCAGGCGTACTCCCGGTCGACTTGTCCGCTGAAGCGCGCCGCGGTGTGGGAGCCGGTGCGCATGAGGCCGGGCAGGACCGTCGTGACGCTGATGCCGTCCCCGGCCAGCTCGGCGCGCAGCCCTTCGGACAGCCCGGCGGCGGCGAACTTGGCGCCCACGTAGGGCAGCAGGTGGGGGGCGGCGACGCGGCCGCCGAGCGAGCTGACGTTGACGATCCGGCCCCGGGAGGCCCGTAGCTCCGGCGCCGCGGCCAGCACGAGGCGCAGGGGGGCGAAGTACATCGTCTCCATGGCGCTGCGGAAGTCCTCCTCCGTCATGGAGGCCAGGGGTCCCACCTGGATCTCGCCCGCGTTGTTGACGAGGACGTCCAGGCCGCCGCCGAACGCCTCCTTCGTCGCCTCCAGGAGCCGCTGCGGGGCCCGCGCGTCGGTGACGTCGCAGGCCAGTGAGCGCACGTGGGCCACGCCCTCGTCGCGCAGCAGCCGTTCGGCCCGGCCGAGCTCGTCGCCGTCGCGGGCGCAGAGCATCACCCGGCACCCCCGGCGGCCCAGCTCGCGGGCGATCAGCAGGCCCAGGCCGCGGGAGGAGCCGGTCACGAGCGCGGTGCCGCCGTCGAGGCGGTGGGGGGACGAGCGGGCCATGGGGGCACCTCCTGACGTCCCTGTCAGTGTCACCCGGCACACGGACCCCCGCCGCTCGGACCCGTGCCGCCTTCCGCCTTGACGCCCGGTGGCCGGCCGCTACTCGCCGACGGCCTGCTGCAGGCGCACGCGCACGAAGTGCAGGAGGTCCGCGCCGGTGATGGCGGTCATGGTGGCGGTCGCCAGCCGGGTCGTGCGGGGCGCGAAGACCATGCCGGCCGCGAGGCCGGTGGCGACCCACAGCCCGGTGCAGAACGGGCAGGTCAGCAGCTCTCCCACCACCTTGCGGGCACCGCGTCCACGGGCCTCCTCGGCGAGCTCGGCGGGGCCGGAGGTGCCCCGGAAGCGGGCGAAGGGGGCCCGCAGGGGGCTGGTCACGGGGTCCTTGGTCACCAGGCGGGAGAGCCGGTGGGTCGCCCCGGCGCACAGCAGCACGTCCCAGGGGGTGGGGTCGGGCAGCGGGCGGCGGGCGAGCCGGGCCGCGACCGACAGGGCGGCGACGCCCGCGGCGTAGACGCCCATCGCTCCGGCGTAGGCGCCCATGGGCTGGTCCGCGCCGGCCGTGTAGGCGCCCCGCTCCTCGCCGAGGGTCCGCCGGAGCCGGTCCTGGGGCTCCTCGGGACTGGACATCGCTGCCTCCAGGGACGAGGGGCGGTGGAGGGCCCCGGCACGTGGGTGCTCCGCGCCCACCGTGGCACACCGCGGCCCCGGGCGCCCGCCGGCGCTGCTCCATCCGGCCGGGGACCTCCCGGTCGCGGGCGCGCGGCCCGTCGGCAGGTGTCGGCCGGACGGCCCCGGGTACCCGGCCCGGACCTGACCGACGATGTGAGGAGACATGACATGGCGCCCTCGGAGACGACGGGACAGCAGGCGGAGAGCAACGACGTCGTGGTGCTGCTGCAGAAGCAGCACGAGGAGATCCGCACCCTTCTCGACGAGGTCCTCGCGCACACCGGTGAGCAGCGCAAGCACTCCTTCCGGTTGCTGGTCCACCTGATGGCCGTGCACGAGACGGCCGAGGAGGAGATCGTCCACCCCTACGCCCGGAAGGCCGTCGACGGCGGCGGGGCCGTGGTGGCCGACCGGCTCAAGGAGGAGGAGGCCGCTCAGCGGGCGCTGAAGCGGCTGGAGAAGCTGGACCCGGACGACCCGGCGTTCGTGGAGGAGTTCACGGCCCTGCGCGAGGCCGTGCTCGCCCATGCCGGGGCCGAGGAGAGGCAGGAGTTCGCGCGGCTGCGGGAGGAGGGCGACCCGGCCCGGCTGCAGCTGCTGGCCAAGGCGGTGCGCGCCGCGGAGGCCGTCGCCCCCACCCGGCCCCACCCGGGCACCGGGACGGGAGCCGGCAACCTGCTGCTCGGCCCGCCGGCCGCCGTGGCGGACCGTACCCGTGACGCGGTGCGCCGCGTCTTCCGCGGGGAGTGAGCGCCGGTGCACGGAACGGCGACGGACCGGGACCCGGAAGGGGAGGAGACGATGGACCGACTGGTCAAGGACGTGATGAGCGCCGAGGTCGCGACGGTGCTGCCGGAGACCTCGCTGGCCGAGGTCGCGCAGCTGATGCGCGATCAGGACATCGGCGAGGTGGTGGTCGCGAGCGACGACTTCGTGGTCGGGGTGATCACCGACCGGGACATCACGGTGCGCGCGGTCGCCGACGGGGCGGATCCGCTGGCGCTGAGCGCGGGTTCGGTGTGCACGCCGAACCCGGTGGTGATCGGCCCGTACCAGCCCGCCGGGCAGGCCGTCGCGCTGATGCGGCAGTACGCCGTGCGGCGGCTGCCGGTCGTGCTGGAGGACCGGGCCGTGGGCGTCGTGAGCCTGGGGGACCTCGCCCTGGAGCGGGACCCGCACTCGGCCCTGGCGGACATCAGCCGGGCGGCTCCCGACCGCTGACGCCTCCGTGAGCCGCATGCGGGTGCGCGCCCTGCCGGCGGGCACCCGCGTGCGGGAGGGGGGACCGGGTACGGGTGGGGGCGTTTGGGCCCGCGGTGGCCGGGCACCCGCACCATGTGCTTCGGACCGGAGGCACGCCGCAGCAGCAGGATCCCCTGCCCTGGTCGCGCGGCGGTGCCCCGGCATCCGCAGGCGTCATCACCGGGCCGGGGCAGGTCCCACCCTCTGAGGAGCCCTGTGACGCCCATGCGCCCTTCCCGTCATCCGCACGACGATGCCCCCGACACCGCCGACATGTTCCGCCGCATCGCCCGGCTGCCGAAGGGGCCGGAGCAGGACGAGCTGCGCCGCCGGGCCGTGACGGCCTGGATGCCGATGGCCGAGCGCCTGGCCGTGCAGTTCCGCAACCGCGGCGAGTCCGCCGAGGACCTGCAGCAGGTCGCGGCCCTGGGCCTGGTCAAGGCCGTCCACCGCTACGACCCCGACCGCGGGACCGCGTTCGCCAGCTTCGCCGTACCCACCGTGGTCGGCGAGATCAAGCGGCACTTCCGCGACCACCTGTGGGGCGTGCACGTCCCCCGGCGGGTGCAGGAGCTGCGCAACCGGGTCCGGCGCGTGCGCAACGAGCTGCCGCCCGGCCCGGACGGGCGGGGCCCGGACGTCCGGGAGATCGCCGAACGGGCCCTGCTCAGCGAGGAGGAGGTGCGCATCGGCCTGGCCGCCATCGACAGCTACGCCACGCTGTCGCTCGACGCCGAGCGGCCCGGTTCCGAGGGGCGCAGCATGGTCGACGTGCTGGGCGCCGCCGACCCGGGCATGGACCTGGTCGTGGACCGGGAGACGGTCAAGCCGCGGCTGCGGCGCCTGCCGGAGCGCGAGCGGGAGATCCTCTACCTGCGCTACTTCCGCGACATGACGCAGCGCCAGATCGCCGAGCGGCTGGGCATCTCCCAGATGCACGTCTCGCGGCTGCTCAGCCGGACCTGCACGAAACTGCGCACCGAGATCATGGCCGGGAGCTGAGGGGCGGGCCCAGGGCCAGCCCCGTGTGCCGCGCCACCCGCTCCAGGACCCCCGCCTCCGGCATGGAGAACGGTCCGGGCCCGCCCGGCTCGCCCGTGCGGAAGAGCGTCAGGACCGCGGCCGGCTCCGCGTCGGCGCGGCGGCGGACCGGCAGGCAGACCAGCGACGCCACGGCGGCCCGTGCGATCAGTGCGGTGCCCTCCTCGTCGTGGCCGAAGCAGGCGGCGTCCTCGGGCCGCACCCGGACGGTGACCACTCCCCCGGCCGCGGCCTCGACCACCACCGGGCAGGAGGCCGGGTCCTGGGCGAGGACGGCGGCGGCCGCGCCGTCGCCGCCGGCCGCCGCGGGGGCGGCCACCGCGACCCGCCGCAGTGTCCCGTCCCCGGCCACGAGGTCGGCGATCGCCCAGTCGGCGATCGGGCCGCGCAGGGCCCGCGTCACGGCCTCCAGGACGGCCTCGGGCTCCCGGGTCCCGGCGGTCAGCAGCGCGGCCGTCACCTCGTCGAGGGTGTCCAGCAGCAGCGTCTCGCGGGTGGCCTCGGACAGGGCCCGCCGTGCGTCGTCGCAGGCGCCGTGGGCGGCGGCGGCCGGGCGGGGCGGCGGGGCGCCGTGGCCGGGGGCCTGGAAGACGGTCAGGACGGCGTGGTGCGTCTCGCCCGGCGGGCGCAGCGCGACCAGCGTCAGCTGCCGGCGGTCGCCCGGGGCGCCGTCGGCCGGCACCAGGTCCACGACGATGCTGCGGTCGCCGTCCCCGCGGGCGACGGCGGCGGCCTGGGTGCGCAGCGCCGGCCGGTCGGCCGGCTGCAGGAACGCGCCGAGGGAACGGCCGGTGGCGTATCCCGCGCCGACGCCCAGCAGCCGTGCCGCGCCCTGGTTGAGCCGGCGTATCGCCCCGTCGCGGTCCAGCAGCGCCACCGGCAGGGGCAGTCGCTGGAAGAGGGCGCGCAGCAGCTGTTCCTCCTGCCGGTCCGCGCCCGCGCGGGTGCGGCGGGCCAGCTCGTCGTGGCGGGGTCCCAGCACGTCGGCGGCGTAGCGCAGTTCGGTGAGCGCGGCGTCCAGGGCCCGCAGGCGCCGGTCCGGCGGCAGCCCGCGGACGCCTTCGAGCTCCCGGACCCTCGCCCGGAAGTCCGCCAGTTCCTCGCCGAACCCGTCCCGCCCACCACCGGTCATGGGGGGCACGATAGTGCGCCCCCGCCCCCGGCACGGCGGGCCGCCGCCGGCCGCGGGGCCGGTTCGCGGAGGCCGGCCGGGCTCGCCACCGGGGCGGCGTGCGCGGCCGTCGGTCCGGACCGGTGCCGGTACCGGTGACGACGCCTCAGGGGCGGCTCGCGCCGCTCAAGGGCGGCCGTGCGCGCGGGCGTACTCCGCCCGGCGCAGTATGCGGCGGCGTTCGTCCTCGCACGTCCCGCCCCACACGCCGGAGTTCTGGCCCGTGCGCAGGGCGAAGTCCAGGCACTGGGCCCGCACCGGGCAGCGGTGGCACACCTTCTTGGCCTCCTCCTGTTGCTGCACCGCGGGGCCCACGTTGCCCACGGGGAAGAACAGTTCCGGGTCCTCGCGGGTGCACGCCGCGTATCGCAGCCATTCCATCTGCCCTCTCCTCCCTTCCTTCTCGTTCGCCTCTCGGGTGTCATACGTCTGCGTCCGTTGCCCGGCGCGGGTACCCGCGGGCCGCGGCGGGAAACGGAGGCGCACGGCGTCGGGGTGCTGCGCGGAACGGCCGTTTCCGCTGCCCGCCGGCGGGCAGGTGCCCTGCATGGAAGCCATCGCCGAGACTCAGGCGGGGGCCCTGTCGGTGGGCGCGGAGCTGCTCGGCGACATGGCGGACACCCCCTGGGGGCAGCGGATCGCCCGGCTGACCGAGCTGGTCCCCCGTCTCGTACCGGGCGTGTGCGGCGCGACGACCACGGTGTGGGACGGCAGTGCCGAGCCGCCGACCACGGCGACCCACCCCGACCTCGCCGACCTCGTCACCGTGCAGTTGCGGGCGGCGGACGGCCCCATCCCCACCGCGCTGGGCACCCATGAGCCCGTGCACGCGGACGACCTGCTCACCGACGAGCGCTGGCCCCGCTACCGGGCCAGCGCGCTGGGCACCGGCATCCGGGCCAGTGCGACGCTGCCCTTCCGCCGCGAGGGGGTGAGCGTCACCGTCACCCTCTACCGGCTGCGCCCGGGCGGGCTGGCGCACGCCGCGCAGGGGCCGTCGGCCCTGCTCGGCCAGCTGCTGACCGACACGGTCGCCCGGGACAACCGCTACCGCCGGGCGCTGGCGACCGTCGACCAGCTCGACGCGGCCCTGCACTCGCGGGCCGTGATCGACCAGGCGTGCGGCATCGTCATGCACGTCCTGGGGTGCGAGGCGGACGCCGCCTTCGGCGTGCTGCGCCGCATCTCCCAGCGCACCAACCGCAAACTCGCCGACCTGGCGCGCACGGTCGTCGACAGCCGGGGGCGGGACCTGGCCGGGCCGGGCACCGACGCGGGCGCCCCGGCGCGGGCGTACGACCGAATGGCGCAGGCGGGGTTTGCCGGGCGGTGAGGACGGCTAGACACGAGGCGCCCGCTGACGAACGGCAGGTCTCGGCACAGACTTCGCCCGGCACACGGAGAAGCGATGCCGCAGCTGAAGGACCGGACGCCGGCCGCAGGGACCTCCGAGAGCACGGACAGCCCGCCCACCAGGCTGGGCGCCCGGCTCCTGGGCTACCTCACCACCACCGACCACAAGGTCATCGGGAACATGTACCTGGTGACCGCGTTCGCCTTCTTCCTGCTGGGCGGACTCCTGGCGATGCTGATGCGCGCGGAGCTGGCCCGGCCGGGGCTGCAGATCCTCAGCAACGGCCAGTACAACCAGCTGTTCACCATCCACGGCACGGTGATGATGCTGCTGTTCGCGACCCCGATGTTCGCGGGCTTCGCCAACGCCGTCATGCCGCTGCAGATCGGCGCGCCCGACGTCGCCTTCCCCCGGCTGAACGCGCTGACGTACTGGCTGTTCCTCTTCGGCGCGCTCACCGTGGTCTCCGGCTTCCTCACCCCCGAGGGCGCGGCGTCCTTCGGCTGGTTCGCCTACGCGCCGCTGAACAGCGCGGTGCGTTCGCCGGGAGCGGGCGGTGACCTGTGGGCGATGGGCCTGGTGGTCGCGGGGATGAGCACCACACTGGGATCGGTCAACTTCGTCGCCACCATCGTCACGCTGCGCGCCCCGGGCATGACGATGTTCCGGATGCCGGTCTTCACCTGGAACATCCTCTTCACCTCCATCCTCGCGCTGCTCGCCTTTCCCGTGCTGACGGCGGCGCTCCTGGCCCTGGAGGCGGACCGGAAGTTCGGGGCGCACGTCTTCGACGCGGCCAACGGCGGGGCGATCCTCTGGCAGCACCTGTTCTGGTTCTTCGGCCATCCCGAGGTCTACATCGTCGCGCTGCCCTTCTTCGGCGTGATCACCGAGATCATCCCGGTCTTCAGCCGGAAGCCGCTCTTCGGCTACGCCGGGATGGTCGGGGCGACGATCGCCATCACCATGCTGTCGGCCAGTGTCTGGGCCCACCACATGTTCGCCACCGGTGCCGTGCTGCTGCCCTTCTTCTCGCTGCTGTCCTTCCTGATCGCCGTTCCCACGGGGGTGAAGTTCTTCAACTGGATCGGCACGATGTGGAAGGGCGCCGTGTCCTTCGAGACCCCGATGCTGTGGGCGATCGGCTTCCTCGTGACGTTCCTGCTCGGCGGCCTGAGCGGGGTCCTCATCGCCTCCCCGCCCCTGGACTTCCAGGTGACCGACTCCTACTTCATCGTGGCCCACCTGCACTACGTGCTGTTCGGCACGGTCGTCTTCGCGATGTTCGGCGGCTTCTACTTCTGGTGGCCCAAGTGGACGGGGCGCCTGCTCGACGAGCGCCTGGGGAAGGTGCACTTCTTCACGCTGTTCACCGGCTTCCAGCTCACCTTCCTGGTGCAGCACTGGCTCGGGGAGGGCGGCCTGCCGCGGCGCTACTCCGACTACCTCGCCGCGGACGGCTTCACCACGCTGAACACCCTCTCCTCCATCGGGTCGTTCCTGCTGGGCCTGTCCACCCTCCCGTTCCTCTACAACGTCTGGCGCACCGCGCGGTACGCGCCCCGGGTGCGGACCGACGACCCCTGGGGCTTCGGGCGCTCGCTCGAATGGGCGACGTCGTGCCCGCCGCCCCGGCACAACTTCGTGGCCCTGCCCCAGGTGCGCTCCGACTCCCCCGCGTTCGACCTGCACCATCCCGAGGCGGCGGCCCTGCCCACGGCGTCAGCGGCCGGGCCCGTCGCCGGCCCGCACGGCGGGAGCGGCGCATGAAGACCGAGGCGTGGCTGTTCGGCGGGGTCGCCGGTTTCTTCCTGCTCACCGACGCCGGTTACGCGTGGTGGTCCGGGCGGGAGCCGGCCGGCACGACCGCCCTCGCGGTGTCCTTCCTGATGGCCTCGGTGGTGTCGTTCTTCTTCACCGTGAACTACCGCCGCCGCGGCCTGCGGCCGGAGGACCGCAAGGACTCCGCGATCGCCGACCGTGCGGGGCGGCTCGACTTCTTCCCGCCGCACAGCGCCTACCCGGCGCTCACCGCGCTCGGCGTCGCCCTGCTCGCCGTGGGCGTCGTCTACGGGCTGTGGCTGTTCATCATGGCCGTCGGGATCCTGGGGGCGGGGGTGACGGGCATGGTCTTCGAGTTCGTGGACCGCGAGTAGCCCGCGTCAGTCCTTCGTCTCGGTGGCCTTCTCCAGCACCGGCTCCTGGAGCCGGCTGGCGATCTGGCGCCGCTGCTCGGCGGTGGCGGGCATGTCCACACGGTCGCGGTAGTACCAGGAGCTGAGCGCCACCCGCAGCCGGCTGCGGCGCGGCACCCGGCCCTCGGGAGAGGGCAGCGGCGCGGGGACCTCGCGCACCAGCAGCCGGTAGCCCTCCTGCGCCGTCAGCGGCTGGTGACCCTCGCCGAGCCCCCCGGAGACGTTCTGCTCCACCTCACCGGTCTCCTCGCCCTCCGTCAGGCGACGGCGGTCGCGTGCCTGGAGCGCCAGGCACAGCCGCTTGGCGGCCCAGAACGCCAGCACGGGCCCGACGACGACGAGCACCCGCAGGGTCCAGGTCAGGCTGTTGACGGAGAGCCGGAAGCTGTAGGCGATCACGTCGTTCCCGCCGGCCAGCAGCAGCAGCCCGTAGCAGACGACGGCCGCCACCCCGAGCCCGGTGCGGGTGGGGCGGTCGCGGGGACGGTCGCACAGGTGGTGCTCGGTGCGGTCGCCGGTGACCCACTTCTCGAACCAGGGGTAGGCGTACAGGATCAGGAACAGGATCCCGGGCAGCACCACGGCCGGCAGCAGCACGTTCCACATCAGGGTGTGCCCGGCCACCACGTTCTCCCAGGGCGGCATCAGGCGCAGGGCCCCTTCGAGGAAGCCGACGTACCAGTCCGGCTGGGAGCCGGTGGCGACCTGGTCGGCCCGGTACGGGCCGTAGTTCCACACCGGGTTGATCTGGCCGAGCGCGCCGAGGAGGACGAGCGCGCCGGACACCATCATCATCAGGCCGGCGGACTTGGCGGTGAAGTGCGGGAACATCGGCAGTCCCACGGCGTTGCGGTTCGTCCGGCCCCGGGAGCTCCAGTGGGTGTGCTTGAGGTAGACCACCAGGTAGAGGTGGAGGGCGACCAGCGCCAGCAGCACGCCCGGCACGAACAGCACGTGCACGATGTACAGGCGGGGGATGACGACGTCGCCGGGGAACGGGCCGCGCCAGATGAAGGAGCTCAGGTAGGTACCGACGAGGGGGATGGACATCACGATGCTGTTCGCGGTCCGCATCCCGGTCCCGGACAGCAGGTCGTCCGGCAGGGAGTAGCCGCAGAAGCCCTCCAGCAGGGCGAGGAGGAACAGCGTCACGCCGACCGTCCAGTTCACCTCGCGCGGCCTGCGGAAGGCGCCGGTGAAGAAGATGCGCAGCATGTGGGCGCCGATCGCGGCGACGAAGACCAGCGCCGCCCAGTGGTGCACCTGCCGGATGAGCAGGCCGCCGCGCACGTCGAAGCTGAGACCGAGCGTGGTCGCGTACGCCTGGGACATCCGCAGGCCCCGCAGCGGTGCGAAGGAGCCCTCGTAGACGGTCTCGGCCATGCTCGGGTCGAAGAAGAGGGTCAGGTACGTGCCGGTGACGACGAGGACGACGAGGCTGTAGAGGGCGAGTTCGCCCAGGAAGTAGGACCAGTGGTCGGGGAACGCCTTGCGCATCAGCTGTCCGGCGGTCTCCGCGGCCGGCAGCCGCCGGTCCAGGGCCTCGAAACCGGCCACCGCCGCCGCGCGGACCGCCTCCTTGGCCCTCTCCTTCCGTTTCCGGAACAGCATCCGTCACGCTCCTCGTCGTCCGGCGCGGCCGGGGCCCGCCGCGCCGCACCGCGGCTGATGGGTAACCGGCCCCCGCTCCGGCTAATCGCCGCCCGGCCGAGGATTAGGCAGAACAGTGGAGTGCCTGCGCAGTGACGTCGAGGCCGGCACGCGCCTTCCGGACGCCGTCGAAGCGGCGCTGCGGACGGCCCGGGTGCGCCCGGACACCGATCGGCGCAACACGCCGGGCGCGAGCCGCCTCCAGGAGTGAGGCTTGGCAGGTACGCACCGGAGGTGTGACGTGCCCGCAGCCCGGCGAAGGGCCACCGGCCGGGCGGCAGCGTGCCGCACCGGCGTCCGGCCCTGGACATACCCGACCGCTCTCTTCCTGACCGTCCTGGTCACCGTCCTGCTCCTGCCCCTGCTACCGGACGCGGCCGCCGTGCCCGCCGGCACGACGGCCCGGCCCGCGGCGACGCGGCCGGCGCCCGGCCCGGGGCGGCGGGCGGTGGCCGGGCGGCGCTTCACCCATCCCGGCGTCCTGCTCAGCCGTGCCCAGCTCGACGCGGTCCGGGAACGGGCCGCCGGCGGGGCCGAGCCGTGGCGCTCTGCCTACCGGGCGATGCGCACCGACCGCTACGGGTCGCTCTCCTACACGCCCAGGCCCACCGCGGTCGTCCGGTGCCCGCCGGGTTCCCGCCCCGGGCGGGGATGCGTGGAGGAGCGGCAGGACGCGCTCGCCGCCTACACGCACGCGCTGCTGTGGTACATCACCGGGGACCGCGCGCACGCCGACAAGGCCGTACAGATCATGGACGCCTGGTCCGCGGTGGTCGACGACCACACCGAGGGCAACGCCGCCCTGCAGGCGGCGTGGGCCGGCAGCTCCTGGGCCCGGGCCGGCGAGATCGTCCGCTCCACGTACGACGACTGGCCGCGCAGCCGCGTGCGGCGGTTCGCGACGATGCTGCGCACCGTCTACCTGCCCCGGGTCACGGCGGACGTCGCGGACTACAACGGGAACTGGGACCTGACGATGACGGACGCCGCGATGGGCATCGCCGTGTTCCTCGACGACGCCGACGCCTTCGACGAGGCCGTCGTCCGCTTCCGGGCCCGTGTCCCGGCGTACTTCTACGTGCGCGACGACGGGCCGCTGCCCCAGCGGCCGCCGCACAGCCGCATCGGCAGCGCGTCCGACCTCAGGACGTACTGGTTCGACCAGCGCAGGTTCGTGGACGGCATCGCCCAGGAGACCTGCCGCAACTTCCGGCACGTCGGCTACGCCCTCGCGGCCACGGGCCACATCGCGGAGACCGCCTGGCACCAGGGTCTCGACCTGTACGCCGAGGCCGGCGAGCGGCTGCGCGCGGCGCTGACCTTCCACGCCGGGTACCAGCTGGGCGACACCGTGCCCTCCTGGCTGTGCGGCGGGAGGCTGAGCACGGCGATGGGCGCGGACACGGAAGTGCTCCTCAACCACTTCGTCCACCGCGACGGGGCCGCGCTGCCCGACGCCCGGCAGGTCGCCGAACGGCAGCGGCGGCACGGGGACATGGGCACCGACGACCTCTTCGTCGCCTGGGAGACGCTGACCCACGCCGGCAACCCCGGGTGACGATCGGCCACCTCCGTCCGCCGGGTGATCGGCGTGTGCAAGGCTGGAGGCACCCGGGGAGCCACAGCGCCGCGCCCGGCTCCCGGTGCACGGAAAGGACGGGGCATGTTGCAGCACAGAACCGTTGGCGACCTGATGACCCACTCGGTCGTCCGGGTCCAGCGCGGCACGCTGTTCACGGAGATCGTGCACGTGCTGCACGAGCACGACATCACCGCGGTGCCGGTGGTGGACGCCGAGGACCGGCCGGTGGGAGTGGTCTCCGAGGCCGACCTGCTGGCGAAGGCGTCCCGGCAGCCGGACCCGGCCGGCCTGTTCGAGCTGGACCCCGCGGGCCCGCTGGCGGGCCCGAAGCACGCGGCGACGACCGCCGAGGGCCTGATGACCAGTCCGGCCATCTGCGCCCGGCCCGAGTGGAGCGTGGTGGAGGCCGCCCGCGCGATGGAGGAGCACCGCGTCAAGCGGCTGCCGGTGATCGACGACACGGGCCGCCTGGTGGGGCTGGTCAGCCGCGGTGACCTGCTGCGCGTCTTCCTGCGCACCGACCGCGCCATCCGCGAGGAGATCATCGAGGACGTCCTGGTGCGCACGCTGCGCGAGCCGCCGTCGGCCGTCGGCGTCGAGGTGACCAACGGCCAGGTGCGGCTGAGCGGCTCGGTGCGGCGCCGCAGCCTCGTGCCCGTACTCGTCCAGCTCTGTCAGAGCGTGGACGGCGTCGTCAGCGTCGACCACCACTTGAGCGCGGAGGCCGAGGACACCGAGGCCGGCGACGCCGCCCGGGGCGAGTGAGGGCGGGGGCCGTCATCCGCTGCGTTCGCCCGCGTCGGGCACCGGGTCGTGGTGGATGTGCCCGGCGGGTACGCCCAGCTCCCGCAGGCGGCGCACCGTGGCGTGCACCATCCCCGGCGGGCCGCTGACGAAGGCCCGGTGGTCCGTCCAGTCGCCGTGGCGGGCGAGGGCGTCGGCCACGGTGCCGTTGCCCGTCCCCGGGCCGGATCCCTCGTCCAGCACCGGCACCACGCGCAGCCACGGCCGGCGGCGCTCCATGGCGGTCAGCCACTCGGCGTCGTAGAGGTCGGCGCCGTGCCGGGCGCCCAGGAAGAGGTGGACGGTCCGCTGTCCGGTCCGGCGGACGGCCAGCTCCTCCAGCAGGGCCTTGACCGGGGCCAGCCCGGTGCCGCCCGCCACCAGCAGCAGGTCGTGGTCCCCTTCGTCGTCCAGCGTCATCGTCCCGGCGGCCGGGCCGAGCCGCAGGGCGTCCCCGGTGCCCGTGCGGGAGACGAGCGCCTCGCTCACCCCGCCGGTGCCGGTCCGCCGGACGTGGAACTCCAGGACGTTGTCGGGCCGGGGTGCGCACGCGAGGGAGTACTGCCGCCAGGCGTGCGGGAGCAGCGGCGACTCCAGTGCCCCGTACTGGCCGGGGCGGTAGGGGTAGGGCTCGTGGGTCCTGACGCGCAGCACCGCGAGGTCGGGGCGGCGCAGTTCGTGCCCGACCACCACCGCGTGCCAGTACGGCGGCTCGGTGAGGGCGGCGTCCGCGCCGGCGACCATGGCGGCGACGGCGGAGCGCAGCATGCGCAGCCAGGCCCGCTCCAGCTCGACGGTCCACTGCCGGCCCGCCTGGCGGCGCAACGCCTCGCGCAGGGACGTTTCGAAGGCTTCGTAGTGCACCGGCCGGACCCCGAGCTTGCGGTGGTCGCGGCCCAGCCGGGTGAAGGTGTCGGTCACCTCGTCCGGCCGGTCCAGATGGTCCGTCAGGTACTGGAACATCCGGGCCAGGTGTTCCTGCTGGAAGGCCATGGATTCCGGGAAGAGCGACCGCAGGTAGGGCCAGCGGCGGAACATGACGTCGTAGAGGTGGGTGATGAGCTCGTCGAAGGGTGTGACGAGGTGGAGCCGGCCCAGGATCAGCTGCCGGTCGGTCTCGTCCGTGCCGGGGCCGTCCGCCGGGCTCCGGCCGGCCGCGGCGCCGGACGAGGGGGAGGGGCCCGGTGCGAGCAGCTGCCGGCGCAGCCGCATCGCGTCGTGGCGGGCGAGCAGCGCGTAGTAGTCGTTGCCCCGGGGGGTGTTCACGGGCGGGTTCTCCTTGTACTCCGTACGCGTGGGCGCTCGGGGGCCCTCAGGGGCAGAGCGCACGGCAGTATTTCACCCGTGAAACATGCCCGATGGGCCCGGGATGACAGGGCCGTTCGGCCCTGGCGCACATGCCGGACGGGGCGTCAGGAGGCCCGGCCCGCCCGGGTGGTGAGCGCGAGGACGGGCAGGATCGCGAGGGCGAGGAGACCGCCGCCCACCGCCAGCGCGGGGTAGCCGCCGGAGGCCACGACCAGGCCGGACGCCATGCCGCCGGTGGCGCCGGCGACGGCTATGCCGACGTCGACCAGCCCCTGGGTGGCGGCGCGGGTGGCGAGCGGCACGGCGTCGGTGATGACGGCGGTGCCGCTGACGAGGCCGAAGTTCCAGCCGATGCCGAGCAGGACGAGCGCCGCGGCGAGGGCGGGCGTGGAGTGCGGCGGTGCGAGGGCCGCCAGGAGGCCCGCGGCGAGGAGCGTCAGGCCGGAGGCGGCCGCGACCCGTAGCCGGCCGATGCGGTCGACGAGGAGGCCGGAGAGCGGCGAGGGCAGGTACATCGAGCCCACGTGCAGGGCGATGACGAGGCCGGCGGCCTCGGTGCTGTGGCCGTGGGCCGTCATGTGGACGGGCGTCATCGTCATGATGGCGATCATCACGAGCTGGCTGAGGACCATGACCGCGGTGCCGGTGGCGAGCCCCCGGGTGTCGGCGCGCGGGGCGGGCGTCGCCGCAGGGGCGCCGGGGGCCGGGGTGCCCGGCGCCGCGCCGGCCGGCTGCTGGGCGGCGAGCTCGCGGGCCAGTCGCAGGGGGTCGGGGTGCAGCAGGCAGCCGATGACGGCCGCGGCCGCGGCGTAGGCCACCACGGCGAGCAGGAACGGGCCGACGAGGCGGGGCAGGTTCCAGGCGTGGGCGACGTCGCCGGTGGGGCCGACGAGGGTGGGGCCGACGACCGCGCCGAGCGTGGTGGCGAAGAGCACGGTGCTCAGGGCGCGGCCGCGGCGGGCGGGCGGTGCCAGGTCCGCGCCGGCGTAGCGGGCCAGCAGGGTGGTCGCGGTGCCGGCGCCGTAGACGAGCAGGGAGGTGAAGAGCAGGACGACGCTGTCGGCCGCCCCGGCCACGACGACGCCGGCGCTGCCGAGGGCGGCGACGGCGTACCCGAGGGCGAGGCCGGGCCGGCGGCCCCAGCGCTGGCTGATGCGGCCGATGCCCACCGCGCCGAGCGCGGCGCCGCCGGTGAACAGGGCGGCGGGCGCTCCGGCGAGGCGGGTGGAGTCCAGCATCTCCTCGGCGAGCAGCGCGCCGACGGTGATGCCGGCGGCCAGGCCCACGCCGCTGAGCACTTGCGCGATCACCAGGACGGTGAGGATGCGCTTCTGTTCGGGGACCTCGCCGTCCGCGGTGGCGGCGGGCGCGGCCGGAGCGCCGGAGCGCGTGCTCATGCGGCCCTTCCTTCGGCTGGTGGGCGGCGGGTTACGCCGCACCGAGCGGTTCGAGCGGTTCGAGTGCTGCGATGTCCTGCAGCGACATGTCCATCTGCTCGTGCAGGAAGCGCACGATGGTCCAGTGGGGCAGCGCGCCTTCGTCGAAGGGGCCGAACGCGCGCACGTAGAGCGGTATCCAGCGCAGAGCCTCCTCCAGCGCCTGCTCCCGGCCCGGCTCCTGCTGGTAGTCCTCGTAGGCGATGCTGCGGTGGTGGATGAAGAAGCGGCCGGGCAGCCGCTCCTCGCACAGGGCGCGGTACTCGCGGGTCTGCAGGATGAGGTAGTGCCATATCTCGTCGATGTCCTGCTCGACGGGCAGGAACAGGCCGGCGAGCCGGTCCTGGTGGCGGGAGACGAGGTAGAGGTAGCGGAGGCATTCGGTGACCTGGCGCTCGACGCGGTCCGGCGTCTCGCCGGTCTTGTCGGCGAAGTGCGTCACCACCTCGGCGTGGAGGCTGTCGCCGAGCAGCGCCTTGAGGTCGTCGGCGGAGACCTTCGGCTGTGTGGTCATGGTGTTCGTCCCGTCCGGAGGGTCAGAGGTCGTCGGCGAGCCAGGCGTACTTGCCGGATTTCCCGATGGGTATGCGGGTGCGGTGCCGCAGGGAGCACGAGCGGCCCGTCAGCTCCTCCACGGACTGCTCCAGTGCGGTGGCGGCGGGCCCGTCGAGCGGCTGGTCGTCGAACGTCACGTACTGCAGCTCGGCCTGCGTCTCGCCCGTGACGTGCAGCTGGTGCAGGAAGACGCGGGAGGAGGCGCCGGTGACGCGGTCGTCGAGGTCGCCCTGGGAGACGGGGCCGTGGGGCGTGGCGAGCAGTTCCCGCTCGCGGCCGCAGAAGCGGGAGATCCGGGTGGGGTCCGGCGTGCCGTCGACGGTGCGGGCGCAGTCCCCCGAGCGGTAGCGGATCAGCGGCATGTGGGGATTGCGGACGCTGGTGACGATGAGGCTGTAGATCTCGCTGCCCGGGACGACGGGGACGAGCTCGACGCTCATCTCGTCGAGGTACGGCCGGTAGCGGCCGTCGCGGTCGCTGTAGTAGAGGTAGCCCAGTTCGGTGCTGCCGAAGAGGTCGACGATGGGGCAGGCGAAGTGTTCCTGCAGGAAGCGGCGGACGTTGACCGGGGTGTACTCGTAGGCGTGGATGATGCTCGCGGGCTGCGGGAACGCGTCCTGGAGCCCCCACGCGCGGACCTTCCGCACCAGGTGCGCGAGGTGGTAACCGGAGCAGTCCAGGTGGTAGGCGCCCTGCGGGTGTTCGTCGCGGGCGGCGCGGATCTCGGCGAGCATGCGCTCGACGTCGTCGCGCTCCCACAGCGCGGGGTCGAGCCGCAGGTTGAGGTAGCTGGTGCGGTCGTCGAGCCGCCGGTCCTCGGGGCCCGGGACCGCGGCCGGCTCGGCGCCGCGCTTCTTCGCGTTGACCCGGGCGACATGTTCGGTGGCCAGCACGGTCGTCAGCGACAGGCGCCGGCAGCCCTCGTGCCAGGTGTGGGCGATGTCGGGGTGCTCGCTCCACAGCCGGTAGTAGGAGTTCAGCAGGAAGTACGGGGGGCGGATGATCTGCATGCGGGCGTGGTTGGTACCCGTGGAGAGCACGAACTCCGCCTCGCCGGCCGCCAGTGCCGCGGCCAGGTCCGGGGTCATCCAGTTGTCCGGGAAGCCGCGGGCGATCTCGGGTTTTTCGAGTATGGGGAAGTGGCCCCGCTCGACCGACGTGCGGTAGATCGGGATGTCCCTGATCCGGTCGACGACTTCGGCCGTCGGCTGGCCCTCCATGTGCCACCCCTTCAGGTGTGCTCGGTGAACGGAAGCCCCGTGCAAGGAAGCCGGTGCGCTGTGCCGCGCAGCGGGCCGCGGTGGCGTGGGGTCCGCCACCGCGGCCCTCCGGCCGGCTCAGGGGTTGATCAAGGACGGGTCAGGAGATACAACCGGTCTTGACCACGCTGATGCAGCCGGACTTGGACACGCTGATGCAGCCGTTCTTGGCGGCCTCGCGGGCCGAGTTGGCGGCCACCCAGCCCCGCCAGACGTCGTCCTGAGCCATCTTCTTGATCAGCTTCTCCATTGCGAACCTCCAGAAAGTGATGGGTTCTTCACGGCGGCGGCCCTGCGTGCGCACCTCGGCCGACGGTAAAGCGGTCACCAAGAGAGTGTCAACGACTGGCAATGCCACGCTGTCTCAAAGTGATCCCTCGATGGCGCGTTCGACCGGATCCGGCACGATCACGCGTCGGGGGATCAGAACCGGCGGGCCCGTACAGACGTCCTCAAGGCTGTCCCGGCCGGTCCGGCGGGGGCTCCCGAGGGCCGGCCCGGCGGCTCGTGCGAGGCTCGGGGCAGTCGGGTCGGAGCAGGGACGGTGGAGCAGTGGCGGACATCAGCGGGCCGGCCGCGCCGAAGACACAGGCCGGCAAGGCCGTACGAGCGGGGGCGCCGGAAGGCGGCAGCGCCGCGCCACGCGGACTGATGGACCTGCGCGGACGGCACGAGGACGTACCGGCCGTCCTCTCCTACCCCCCGGGCGCCGTCGTGGTCGTCTCCGGCCTGCCCGGCAGCGGCAAGAGCACCCTGCTGCGCCGCTGGTCGCGGGCCGCCGCGGACGGCGCGGCCCCGGCGGGGCCCGGGCGGACGCCCGCCACCCCTTCCGCCGTGGACCCGCGGGCGGTGCACGTCGCGTGCGAGGCGGTGATGCCCGCGCGCCTGCCCTACGCGGTGTACCGGCCCTGGGCGCGCCTGGAGCACTTCCGCTGGCTGCGCGCCGAGGTGCGCGGCGGCGGTCCGCTCCTGGTGCACGACTGCGGCAGCCGGGCGTGGATGCGCCGGTGGCTGGCCCGTACCGCCGGACGGCAGGGGCGCGAGCTGCACCTGATACTGCTGGACGTGGGCGCGCAGGAGGCCCTGGCGGGCCAGGCGGCCCGCGGCCGGTGGGCGTCGCGGCGGGTGTTCGCCCGGCACCGGCGCGGACTCGACCGGCTCCTGCACGCCCTCTCCGAGGGGAGCGGGCCCCGTCCGGTGACGCCGGTTCCGCAGCCGGTCGAGTCCGTGCCCGTTCCGGAGGCGGTGGCGGAGGCGGCCTCGGTGGTCCTGCTCGACCGAACGTCCCGCGAACGCGTGGCGGCGCTGACGTTCGGCCCGTGACGGCCCCCGTGCGGCACTACCGCGCGAGGACCTTCTTGTGACCGGCGTCCAGCACCGATGGCGGCGGAGGCGACCGCGACGACGACGTGGCACCAGGGACCGGGCAGGTAGTTCGCGCGGACTGGAGGCCGCGAGCATGCGGGTGTTCGCAGCCTCCTACGCCCGCAGCCTCACCGATCCCCGCCTGGCGGAGGTCTTCCTGCACGGTGCCCGGCCCGTGGAGCGGCTCGTGCCCGGGGAGGGCCGGACTCCGCCGCCGCGTGCGCGTGCCCGTACCGGCGTGCGGAACGTGCGGCCGCCAACCGGAATGCATCCCGTGGCCCCGGGCGGCGGGCGTCACCGGCGGCGGGCCCGGGTAGGGAACCGCCCCACCGGGAACCGCCACGAACAGAAAGCGGGCAGCACATGGCCATCGTCGTCACGTTCGAACTCGAAGGCGCCACGCAGGATGTCTACGACGCGTGCATCGACCGCATCACCGGCGGCCGCGGCTTCAGCGCCGTCGCCGACCTGCCGAAGGAGGCGGCCGGGCTGATCGCCCACGTGTCCGGGCCGGTCGAAGGCGGCTGGCGGGTCACCGACGTCTGGGAGTCGGCCGAGGCGTTCGAATCCTTCGCCGCCGTCCTCGCCCCGATCGTCTCCGACCTCGGCTTCGGGCACGTCCAGCCGCAGGTCACCCCCGCCCACAACGTCGTGATCCACTGACCTCCTCCGGGCCGCCGGGGGCGAGGCCCCGGCGGCCCGGAGCGGCTAGTACCGCAGGACGGCGGCCACGCGTTCCTCCCCCACGAGGGTGTCGTCGGGGAGGAACTCGATGTCGGCACCGTTGTTGAGGGCGGTCTCGACGATCTCGTCCACGACGTCCTCGCGGATGGTGGGGTCCGCCGCCAGGGGCTCGGTGGGCGTCTCGACCCGCACGGGGTGACCGCCGTTGCCGTCGACGCGGGCGGTGACCTGGTAGTGGTCCTCGACCGCGAGGAGCGCGACCCGGCCCTGGCGGACGGTCTGCCAGATCTCGTCCAGCCCCGAGGTGAAGCGCCGTGCGCCGCGCGCGTCGTCGAGGCGGCGCAGCACTTCGCCGCGGCGTGACGTGCGGCGTTCGGCGAAGGCGGGGTGCAGCAGGTCGAGGATCGCGTGCGCGGACTTGCCGGCCGCGCCGCCGTTCTCGACACGGGCGGCGATCGCCCCCGGGCTGGGGAACTGCTTCTCGAACAGGGCGATCTGTTCCCGCAGGCCCACCACGTACAGCGGCCGGGGCCGGCGCTCCAGCACGGGGGCGAGCACCCCGGCGACCGCGCGCATGTACTGGCGCTCGCGCTCCACGTGCGACTCCTCGCGCGCGGACAGGGAGTGGCTGCCGACCTTGTCGAAGTTGCGGCCGGGCAGCGCGTCCTCGTGGTCGGGGAGCTCGGGCAGCACCGGGAAGCCCTCCCCCGTGACCTCCGTGAGGGTGTCCCCCGAACCGTCCCACAGCCGGGTGGCGCTCTGGGACAGCACCAGCGCCCAGTAGGGCTCGCCCAGCAGACGGGCGGCCACCAGGTTCCGGGTGAGGAAGGTGTCGGCGACGACCACACGCTGCGGCACCGAGCGGGGCAGGTACCAGAGCTGGTGCTCGCCGGGGGCGGCCAGGACGAGCAGCCCGTCGGCCGCATGGGCGAGGTCGACCTCCGCGGCCGCCGCGTCGAGCCGGCCCTCGACGTCCATCCGGGCCGCGCGGGTGACCCTGGTGTCCTCGGCCAGCCGCCGTTTCGCCTCCGCGACCGTGTTGCGCAGCCGGACCGAGTCCTCGGCGCTGTACGGGGAGCGCCGGTTGATGGGCAGCTGCAGGGACACCGCCGGATACTCGCGCGGGCGGCGCAGGTCACGGAGTGTCGCCTCGGTCAGGTCACCGATATCCATCGTCATCCTCCTCCGGGCCCGGTCCCCGGGCCGTATTCAGATGACCAGAGCCCGGGCCGTTCGGCCAGTCGTGCGCGGCCGCACGGAGCAACGCGTCACCGCCCGTGACGGCGCGGGGGCGAGGTCACTCGAAGGACCGGTTTCGGGTGCGGCGTGCACGGATCGCGGCCGCCGGGCGGACCGGAGGGGACAACCTGGGGCAAGAAACGCGTCCGTTGGCACAAAGGCACGAAGGACAGCACCGATGCACCCACACGGCGACGACGGCGACAGCGGCGGTTCCCCCGCCTCCACGGTGGCGCCCGGGGAGCGGTTGCGCCGGCTCCGCCAGGCGCGCGGCATGTCGCTGGCCGGGCTGTCCGACCTGGTCCACTACACCAAGGGCTACCTCAGCCGGGTGGAGACGGGCGAGAAGCCGATGACCGAGGAGGTCGCGCGGCGCTGCGAAGGGGTGCTGCGCGCGGGTGGCGAGCTGACCCGGCTGGTGTCGCAGGCCGCGGACGGCCGGCGCGGCGGGCGGGGCGCTCCGCTGGAGGTCTGCCCCTACCGCGGCCTGGCGGCGTTCGGCGCGGCGGAGGCGGACTGGTTCTTCGGGCGCGAGCGGGCGACGGCGGCGCTGGTGCACCTCCTCACGGAGCGGCTGGACGGCTCCGGGCCGACCGCCGTCGTCGCCGCCTCGGGCACGGGCAAGTCCTCGCTGCTGCAGGCGGGCCTGGTGCCCGCGCTGCACCGCGGGGTGCTGCCGGTGAAGGGGTCGAGCCGCTGGCCGGTGCTCACCCTGCGGCCCGGGGACCGGCCGGTGGCCGAGCTGCTGGCGCGCGTCGCGCAGACCTGCGGCGCCGCCCACGGCGACCTGCGGCAGGCGCTCGACCGGGGACCGGGCGCGTTCGCCCGCGCCGTCCACGCGGCGCTCAACGCAGGCGGCGCCGGCGGGGGCCCGGACCCGGTACGACTCGTGCTCGTCGTCGATCAGTTCGAGGAGCTGTTCACCCTGTGCGCGGACGCGCACGAGCAGACGGTGTTCGTGCGCGCCGTGCACGCGCTGGCCACCGGCCCCGCCTTCCCCGGCGGCCGGGACGGTTCCGCGGCGCTGGTGGTCCTCGGCGTGCGGGCCGACTTCTACGGCCGCTGCCTGGCCTTCACCGAGCTGGCGGCCGCCCTGCGCGACGGCCAGCTGCCGCTGGAGCCCCTGCGGGCGCAGGAGATCCGGGAAGCGGTCGTCCGCCCGGCCCACGCCGTGGGCCTGGAGCCGGAGCCCGGGCTCGTGGAGCTGCTCCTGCGCGACCTCGGCGCCGCCGACGGCGGCGAGGGGACCGGCGGCTACGGGCCCGGCGCGCTCCCCCTGCTGTCCCACGCGCTGCTGGCGACGTGGCAGCGCCGCACCGAGGGGGCTCTGACGGTCGAGGGGTACCAGCAGGCGGGAGGGATCGCCGGGGCGGTGGCGGCGACGGCGGAACGGGCGTACGCGCGGCTGTCGCCGGCCCGTCAGGAAGCCGCGCCGCACGCCCTGCTGCGGCTGGTGCGGGTCGACGAGGACGGCCGGGCCACCCGCGCCCGCGTCTCGCGCGAGCAGTTGTCCCAGGAGGCGGGCGCACGCTCCGGTGCGGTCCTTCAGGTGGTGGAGGAGTTCGCGCGCGCCCGGCTGCTCACCGTCGACGCCGACGGCATCACCCTGGCGCACGAGGCGGTGCTGCGCGCCTGGCCCCGGCTGCACGGGTGGATCGAGACGCACGCCGCCACGCTGCACGCCCGGCAGCAACTGGGCGCGGCCGCCCGGCAGTGGGACGCGGAGGGCCGTGACCCGGCGCTGTTGCCGCGGGGCAGCCGGCTCGTGGCCGCCCGGGAGCTGGCGGCACACCCCCTGGGCACGGTCAGCGCCGTCGAGCAGGCGTTCGTGGACGCGGCGACGGCCCACGCCGCCGCCGAGCTCGCGGCGGAACGGCGGCGCACCCGCCGGCTGCACCGGCTGCTGGCGGCCCTGGCCGTGCTCCTCGTGCTGACCGTGACCGGGGGCGCGGTGGCGCTCCACCAGGGGCGGCAGGCCGTGGCCGAACGGGGAGCGGCCCGCTCGGCCGGACTCGCCTTCCGCGCCACCGCGCTGAGCGCCTCCCGGCCGGAGGTGTCGATGCTGCTGGCGACCGCCGCCTGGCGGCAGGCGCACACCGCCGCTGCGGCCGGGGCGGTCCTCAGCTCCCAGGCCCAGTCCTACGCCGGGCGGCTGACGGGGCACCGGGGGCCGGTGCTCGCCGCGGCGTGGCAGCCGGGCGCCGGGCGGCTGCTGTCGGCCGGCGCCGACGGGACCGTACGGCAGTGGGACACGGCGGGCCGGCGGCAGGGACGCGTCGTCGCCCGGGGCCGCGCGGCCGTGCGGGCGCTGGCCGGCGCCCGGGAGGGCGGGCTCGCCGCCTGGGGCGACGACACGGGGGCGGTGTCGCTGTGGGACGCCGGCACCGGGCGCGTCTCCCGCGTGGCGGGCGGACACCGCGGCGCCGTCCGGGCGGTGGCCCTGTCCGGTCGCGGCGAGCTGCTGGCGTCGGCGGGTCGGGACGGGACGGTCCGGCTCGTGCGCCCGGGCGCCGCCGCGGATCCGGAGACCGCCGACGTCGGCCTCGGACCGCTGTACGCGGTGGCCGTCACCCGGGACGGGGGGCAGGTGGCCGCGGCCGGTCTGGACGGGCGGGTGTGGCTCAGGGACACGGGGACGGGACGGACGCGGGTCATCGGCACCACGGCCCACGGCCAGGTGCGCTCCCTGGCCTTCTCCCCCGACGGACGGCACCTGGCCGCCGGCGAGTGGCGGGACGACGTCGGGCTGTGGAACACCGCAACCGGTGAACGGGAGGCGGCCCTGGAGGGCATGCAGGACTCCGTGCTGGCCGTCGCGTTCTCCCCCGACGGCACGCGCCTGGCGGCGGCGGGCCAGGACGACACCGCGTGCGTGTGGGACCTCGCGGGCCGGCGCCGGACCGCCGTGCTGGCCAGTCATCTCGGGCCCGTGCACGGCATCGCCTTCTCCCCCGACGGCCGGTCGCTGGCGACGGCCGGCGAGGACGGCACCCTGCGGTTGTGGACGCCGCGTGCCGCGGCCGGGGCGGTGCCGTCCGGCTCCGCCTGGCTGGACGCGGCCCTCAGCCCGGACCGTTCGCTGCTGGCCGTCGCGGGCCAGGACGGCACCCTGCGGCTGTGGGACGCCCGGCACCGCACGGTGCGGCACACGGTACGGGTGTCCGCGGAGCCGGTGCGCGCGGTGGCGTTCAGCCGTGACGGTGCGCTGTTCGCGGCGGGTGACGGGCGCGGTGGCGCCACCGTGTGGCGCACCGCCGCACCGGACCGTCCCGTGCAGCGCTGGCAGGCCCACGGCCGGGCGGTCACCTCGCTGGCGTTCCGCCCCGGGGACCCGTCCTCGGTCGCCACGGCCAGTGAGGACGGCACGGTGCGGCTGTGGCGCGTGACGGGGACGGCGGTCCGTCCGGAGCTGCGGATCTCCGGTCACGAGGACGCCGTCTACCGGGTGGTGTTCCTGGGCGGCGACAGGCTCGCCACGGGCAGTCAGGACAACACGGCCCGCATCTGGCGCGTATCCGACGGCCGCGAGCTGCACCGGCTGACCGAGCACGCCGACACGGTGCTGGGCCTGGCGGCGAACCCGGCGGGCACCCTGCTGGCCACCGCCAGCCGCGACTACACGGTCGGGCTGTGGGACGCGCGCGACGGGCGCAGGCTGCGGACCCTGGCCGGCCATACGGGGCCGGTCACCTCGGCGGCCTTCGATCCGGGCGGCACGCGGCTGGTGACGACGGGCCGCGACAACACCGTCCGGGTCTGGGACCCGCGCGACGGGCGGCTGCTGTTCACCCTGACCGGGCACACCGGGCGGGTGCGGGCCGCGGCCTTCCTCGCCGCGGGGGGCCCGGTGGTGTCCGTCGGCGAGGACGGCACCGTGCGCTGGTGGAGCCTGGGGGTGCGTGCGGTGCTGGCCGACGCGTGCCGGGCGGTGGGCGACGTGGGCCGGGGCACCTGGCGCCGGCTGCTGCCGGACGTTCCCTACGCGCCGGGCTGTCACCCCGAGGGGTCATAGCGCGGCACGGGACGTCCTGCGCCCGCCCTGACGCCCTGTGACAGAAGGCCAGGTCAGCGGGGGTTGCCCGGCGCCTGCTGGGCCGGGGCAACGGACAACCCCTGGCTCGCGCCCTGTCATATGCCGAGACTCAGAACACCGGACGGCTTGATTCCGCACAGTCGGCCGTCCCGGCTCCCCCGGCCGACCTCGACGAAAGAAGCCCGGACATGAACGCCTGCGTGAACGCCTGCACGAACGCCGACATGAACACCGACCTGCCCGACGCCTTCGCGTTCGCCGTGACGGTGGCGGCCTGCATGACGCTGGTCCTCGTGGACCACGCCACTCCCGCGGCCCTCACCGAGTACGCCGCGGCCCTCACCGGCCTCTACACCGCCTGGCACAACCGCCCCCGGCCATGACGACCTCCCGACAACGGCCGGGGGCGGAGCTGGGGTCAGCCCTTGACCGGCTCGTTCAGGGAGCTCAGGTCGTGGGCGTAGATGCCGACCGCGTGGGCGATGACGTCGACGTTGGTGTCGAAGACCTTGAGGTCGAGGTTCTTCAGGGTGTCGCCCGCCCCGTGGTAGTTCGGGTCGTACGCGGTGCCCGCGGTGCCGCCGAACTTCGCCGCCTGCTCCTTGGTCTTGATGCCCTCGGCGCCGGTGAAGGTGCCGCCCGCCGGGATGCCGGCCTTGATGAACGGGCCGTAGTCGGACCGGCCGTCGAAGTCGGTGCCCTCGTGCGGCGAGCGACGGCCGTCGAGGTAGCCGTTGATCAGCCGCTCGATCTGTGCGGAGCCCTGCGGGCCAGGGCCCTCGCCCTGGTGGTCGGAGTCGTCGCCGTCGTAGACGAACTCGACGGGGTTCGGCGAGGCGATCATGTCGAAGTTCAGGTAGAGCGCGGTCTGCTTGCGCTGCTTCTCGCTGAGCTGCTTGACGTAGTGCTCGGAGCCGAGCAGACCGAGCTCCTCACCGGACCACCAGGCGAAGCGCACCTTGTTGGTGGGCTGCTGGCCATGGCCGCGCGTCTCGGCGGCGAGCTTGAGGGCGACCTCCAGCAGGCCGGCGGAGCCGGAGCCGTTGTCGTTGATGCCGGGGCCCGCGGGCACCGAGTCCAGGTGGCTGCCGAGCGCCACCACGTGGTCGGCGCTGCCGCCCCGGGTCTCGGCGATCACGTTGCGGGTCTGGCGCTTGATCGCTTCGGTGCTCACATCGAGGTTGACCTTGGTCTCGCCCTTGGCGACCTGCGCGGCCAGCGCCTCGCCGTCGGCCAGGGAGATGCCGCCGGCGGGGATGTGGGCGTTGGCCGGCTCACCGACCGATCCGTGGACCGGCTCGGTGCCGGAGTGGTTGTAGAGGATCAGGCCGATCGCGCCCGCCTTGGCGGCGACCTCTTCCTTCTGCTGGAAGGTGCAGTTGCCGCGCTTGACGAGCGCGATCTTGCCCTTGAAGTCGCCGGAGGCGTAGTCGTCCAGCTCGCAGCCGGGGGTCGCGTCCACGCGGGCGGCGGCGAGGGGTGCCACGAGCCCGCCCGCGGGCGAGGACTTGCTGAAGCCGTAGGCCGTCACCTTGACGTCGCGCGGCTCGGGCGAGACGACGGACAGCTTCTCGTGCTGCGTCTTGGACTCGTAGAAGTCGAAGTTCTGGTACGAGACGTCGTAACCGGCCTTCTTCAGCAGGCGGTAGACGTACTCGGTGGACGCCTTGTGGCCCGGCGTACCGGCGGCGCGGTTGCCGCCGTTGTCGTCGGCGATCTCCTGGAACGCCTCCAGGTGACGGTGGGCGCTCTTCCCGGAGGAAGCCTTGACCAGCTTCTTGGCGAGTCGCTCGGCCTTGCCGTGCTGCTGGGCCGAGGTCGCCGGCCGGGCGTCGGCGGGGGCCGCGGCGGCGAGCAGTACGGGGGCGGCGACGACGCTCGTGACGAGAGCCGATATCGCTCTGCGACGGAACTGGGCGCGCACGGAGGTCCTTTCCGGCACGGGCGGACCATCGTGATGCCCCCCGGCCTGCGGTCATCGCGATCGGACGGCGATCGCGCTGAACGGGACGGTAGCGAATCGGCGCAGGTCACGGGAGGGGTCGACGAACAGTTGACACAAGATCGACATCTTCCGCGCCGGCTCCGGCCACCGGTCCGGTACAGGACCGCATCTGATGGACCGTCGGTCGGCCCGGCCGCCGGCCCCCACCGGCGCACCGGGCCCAAGCCTCAGGGCGCAGCGCTCGTGATCACCGCGAAGGGGGCTCCGAACGGGTCGAGGAGCATGGCCAGGCGGCCGATCCCGGGGGCGTCGACGACGGGGATGATGACCGTCGCCCCGCTTTCGGTGGCCGTGGCCACCGTGCCGTCGCAGTCGGCCACCTCGATGTACGGATGCCATTCGGAGCGCGAGCCCGCCCGGAGGTTCTCGGCGGGCAGTTGCATGAGGCCGCCGTGCATGGTCTCCACTCCCCCGCCGGCCGGCCCGGCGATGGTGTAGACGAGCTCCTCCCCCATCGGCATGTCCCGCAGCTCCCAGGCGAAGACGGCACGGTAGAAGTCCTTGGCCGCGGCCGCGTCGGTGGTGTAGAGCTCGATCCAGCTGACCGCGCCGGGCGCGTTGACGAGGTCCAGGCCGTCGATGTCGCCGGGCTGCCACACGGCGAAGCGGGCCCCCGCGGGGTCGGTGAAGCCCGCCATGCGTCCGGCGGAGAAGACGTCGAACGGCGGGAAGCGGACCGTGCCGCCCGCCTGCTCCACGGCCTCGGCCGTGGCGGTGGCGTCCGTGGTGCGGAAGTACACCGTCCAGGCGGAGCTCGCCCCCTCCTCCGTCAGCGGCCCCACGGCCCCGACGGTTCTGCCGTCCAGGCGGAAGAACCCGTAGCCGCCCGCGTCCGGCCCCGCGGGATCGAACTCCCATCCGAAGACGCGGCGGTAGAACTCGGCGGCCCCGGCCACGTCGGGCGTGCCGAGGTCGAGCCAGTTCGGCCCGCCGGGGACGTGCGTGGATGTCAGCATGGTGCGGCTCCTCCGGCGGGTGCTGCCGCTTGCGGCAGGGGCGGTCGGACGGATCTCAGCATGGCAGGGGCCACTGACAGCCGCCCCCGGAGGCGGCCGGCCGGAGTGTGGCGGCGGCCGCCCCGTGGCAGGCTGGAGCCATGGCCCGGCCCAATGAGGAGGTCGAGGCGCTGCTGCAGGAGTACGCCGACCTCGTCGCGATCACCGGTGGTGACGCCTTCAAGGCGCGCGCCTACGAGAAGGCCGCCCGTGCCATCGGCGGTCATCCCGGCGACGTCTCGAAGCTCGACGCCAAGGGGCTGCGGGACATCCCCAACGTCGGGAAGTCGATCGCCGACAAGGTCGTGGAGTACCTGAGCACCGGCCGTGTCACCGCCGTCGAGGAGGCCAGGGCCGCCATCCCGGCCGGCGTGCGGGAACTCATCACCATTCCCACGCTCGGGCCCAAGAAGGCCATGACCCTCTACGAGGAGCTGCACGTGTCCTCCGTGGAGGGGCTCCTCGACGCCATCCACGAGGAGCGGCTGCGCGGGCTCAAGGGGTTCGGCGAGAAGACCGAGGCCAACATCCTCCACGGCATCGCCCTCATGCAGAAGGCCGGCAGCGGCCGCATCCTGCTCGGCGCCGCCACGGACGTCGCGGAACAGATCGTCGCCGACCTCTCCGGTGTCAAGGGCTGCGAGGGCTGCGCGTACGCCGGGTCGCTGCGGCGCATGCGGGAGACCATCGGCGACATCGACGTCCTCGTCGCCGCCGACCGCTCCGCCCCGTTCATGCAGGCGTTCGCCGGACTCCCCTACGCCGCCGAGATCATCGCGCACGGTCAGAAGAAGACCTCCCTCCGCACCACGAAGGGCCTGCAGGTCGATCTGAGGGTCCTGCCGCCCGCCTCGTGGGGGGCAGGGCTGCTGTACTTCACCGGTTCCAAGGCGCACAACATCCGCATCCGCGAGATCGCGGTGCGGCAGAAGCTCAAGCTCTCCGAGTACGGCCTGTTCGACGTCGACAGTGGCGTGAACATCGCGTCGGGCACGGAGGAGGAGGTCTACGCACGGCTCGGGCTGCCCTGGATCGCCCCGACCCTGCGGGAGGACCGGGGCGAGATCGCCGCCGGCCTGCGCGGCGAGCTGCCCGAACTGGTGGCCGAGGACGACATCCGCGGCGACCTGCACACCCATACGGACCTCACGGACGGGGTCGCCTCCCTGGAGGACATGGTCGAGGCCGCCGCCCGGCGCGGCTACGCGTACTACGCCGTCACCGACCACGCCCCCGACCTGTACATGCAGCGCATGACCGACGAGAAGATGCTCGCCCAGCGGGAGCGGGTCCGGGCACTGGACGGCAAGCACCGGAAGATGCGCCTGCTGCACGGCACCGAACTCAACATCGGGCCGGACGGCGGGCTGGACTGGCCCGACGACTTCCTCGCGGGCTTCGACCTGTGCGTGGCCTCCGTGCACTCCCACTTCCACCAGACGCGTGCGGAACTGACACGGCGTCTGGTCCGGGCCTGCGAGAACCCCTACGTGGGGATCATCGGCCACCCCACCACCCGCAGGATCGGCAAGCGCCCGGGCATCGACGCCGACTTCGACGCGGTCTTCGAGGCGTGTGCCAGAACAGGCACCGCCCTGGAGGTCAACGCCCATCCGGAGCGGCTCGACCTGTGCGACGAGGACATCCTGCGCGCCAAGCGCTACGGCGTGAAGTTCGCCGTGAACACCGACGCCCACTCCACCACGCACCTGCCCTACATGCGCTACGGCGTCGGCACCGCCCAGCGCGGCTGGCTGACGAAGGACGACGTGATCAACACCTGGCCCCTGCAGCGCCTGCGGCGCTTCCTGCGCCCGGGAGGGCACGGGAGCTGAGACGGGGTCCGCCTCAGCCGGCTCCGGTGAAGACCAGGCGTGCCGCCCTGCGCCAGCGGTTGGCGGGCAGGGACGGGTGCAGCGCGGCGAGCGCCCCGCAGTATTTGGTGAGGACGACCGGCCGCATGCCGTGGGCGTGCAGCAGCCGGTCCGCCGCGGTCAGGTGGCCGGTGCCCTTGGTCTCCACCAGCACCAGGCCCTCACGGGCCCGGACGGCACGGCCGGTGCGCAGGTCGGTGCAGACCAGGCCGGCGTCGCAGGTCATGCGCTCGCCGTCGGCCACGAGGGTCGCCCGGACGTAGTCGGTGCCGAGGGAGGGGTACAGGGTCTGCGGGGCGTCGATGCCGTAGGCGCGCTCCAGGGTGGCGGCCAGGAAGTCGCGGAACGGGGCGTCCTGCGGGGTGTCGTCGCCCATCAGGGGGCGACGGTGCTTGACGGTGTCACCCCGGCACCCCTTGAGCTTGATCTCGAACTGGCGCTCGCCGGTGTCCTGGTAGACGCGTTCACGGATCTTGAAGCGCAGCCGGCGGCCCTGGCGGTGGTCGTGGAAGGAGCGCAGGTCGGGGGTGTCGTAGTAGACGGAGTGGTAGCGGAAGGCGTTCCGCCGTTCGATGGTCAGGGCCCGGAACGGCCCGCCGGGCCGGTGCGGGTCGGTCAGCCGGGCGGCCAGCCGGGCGAACGTGGCGGCGGGCACGAGGTAGCTGCGGTCGAAGCGGGCCAGCAGTTCCGCGCGTGCGTTGACCTCGGCGAGCGGGACGGGCAGGGCGGCGGCCGCGGCACGCGTGATCGCCTGCACCGCCGGCGGGGCGAGGGCCTCCGGCGGCTCGGCCAGGGGCCGGGCGGCGGGGAGGGTTGCGGCCGGGACGGGGGCCGGGTCGGTGGCGGGGGCGCTCATACGGTCTCCCAGGCGGGCTTGCCCTGGTACGGGCGTTCGGCCTGGCCATTGTCCGCCGCCAGGGGCGTCGTTCCCGGGAGGGGCTCGCGGTAGCGCACGTCGACGACCGTCAGATCGCGGACGTAGTCGACCTCCATGACCGTCCAGTCGAGGGGCTCCCCGAGCCGCCGGGCGAGGTCCGCGCGCAGCGCGGCCGGGTCGGCGTGGACGGTGTCGAGCGTGACGAGCGTCCGGCGGGAGCGTGCCAGGAGCCTGGGGTGGTCGGCGCAGTAGACCACCAGCAGGAGGATGCCGCCGAGCGTGGCGGCCATGGGCAGGCTCAGCTGCGGCAGGCCGCAGACCAGCCCGAGGACCAGGGTGGTGAAGTAGTAGGCGACCTCTTCGTGCTGCACGGCGTCCGAACGGAGCCGGATGATCGACAGCACCCCGAAGAGGCCGAAGCCGAGGGTCAGGCCGCCGTTGCCGCCCGTCGCGGCGAGCGCCGCCACGACCGTGAACAGCGCGACGTTGAGGGCGAGGTAGGCGGGGACCAGGTCGCGGCGACGGTGCCGCGGGTAGTAGACGGCGAAGGTCAGCAGGCAGACCGCGACGAGGTCGAGGCACAGGTGAGCGGCAAGGTGTCGCACGGATTCCATCGCTTCCTCCTTCAGTGCGTCAACGCCTGGGGGACGCAGAGGAAACTCTCGGCGAACAGAGTCACCGGGCTGGGTTAATCATGCGAATCCTTGATGTGATCCCTCAGGACTTGACCAAATCCGGAGGGATCACGTCCAATTCGGCCTCCTTGTGGACCGAACGTGCCCGTTACGCGGCCGCGGCGGCCGCAGCGGCCTCCCGGGCGGCCATGGCGGCCTGACCCCGGGCGCGGGCCCGCTTGGAGTAGGTGATCGTCCAGGTGACGAGGACGACCGGGACGCCGTAGGCGAGGACGGAGTTCAGGCCGACCATGGTGCCGGTCGACAGGACGTAGGACAGTCCGATGCGGGTGCCGGCCTCGACGACGTACCCCACACCCCAGGCCGTGGTGATCGTGCGCATGACACGCCGGAAGCCGGGCTGTTCCGCCCAGAGCCCGTTCCAGCGCTCCAGGCCCTCCTTGGTGCCGTCGGTGCCGAACTTGCGGCCGAAGTAGAACATCAGCGGGCGCGGCAGGGCCAGCGACACCAGGCAGACCACGCCGAACAGACCGGTGACGGCGGACTCCTTGACCAGCAGGAGCCGCGTCGAGTGCGGGCCGACGACGGTGACGATCACGGTCAGCGCCATGAAGATCAGGGTGACCACGGCGAACTCGTCGATCCGCCGCTGCCAGATCAGGTGGATCACCGTGTCCAGCACCGGCCACGCGCCCGAGACCAGCAGCGCCGTGAACTCGCTCCAACCGGCGTCCCTGAGCTGTTGGTACGTCACCATGGGCAGGACGACGTTGAAGACGATCGAGACGGCCCACCCCAGGACGGTGGCTTTGTTCACGCCCTTGGACGGCGGCGCGGACGACTGAACGGACATCAGAATCCCCCAAGATCAAACATCAGAGCGAACGGGACCCTAGGGGGAAAACCAGCCATGTGGCAAACGAACGCCCCTGCCGCCGGCATCACGGGATACCGGCGGCAGGGGCGCCCTACCGCTCAGCCCTCGGACAGGGGTGTACGGAGGGAGATCTGACCGACCGTCTCCCGCGGCAGCTGGCCCTTGACGAGGGAGGCCGCCTTGCCGACCGACACGGCGTCGATCGGCGCCAGGTGGGTGACGCGGCTGGCGAGCGGGGCAGGGGCGGCGGCACCCTCACCGCCGGCCGCCCGGGCACTGCCGGCGGTCGAGGCCAGGCCGCAGGCCGCGAGGAGGACCGAACCCGCCGCGACGCGATTCATGAGGCGATTTTTCATGACCTGTCCAACGACCGTGCGCGGCGCCCGACACGACCGCGCCGGCGGCGCCGCAATCCTCAGTCGTACAGATGATCGGCGTATTGCGGCCCGTAGTACCGCTCCAGCTCCTCCAGCGTCTGCCCGGTCGGCTCCAGCGCCTGGGCGATGCGCGCCCGCGAGGGGACCGCCTCGGGATCCCACGTCTCCGGCTTCCACAGGCCGGAGCGGAGGAACGCCTTGGAGCAGTGGAAGAAGATCTCCTCGATCTCGACGAGGAGGGCGACCCGGGGGCGGTGCCCCTTCACGGCCAGCCGGTCGAAGAAGGGCGCGTCCTTCAGGAGCCGGGCGCGGCCGTTGATGCGCAGGCTGTCGCTGCGCCCGGGGATCAGGTACAGCAGGCCGACGTGCGGGTTGACGAGGACGTTGCGGAAGCCGTCGGCCCGCCGGTTGCCCGGCCGTTCCGGCACCACGACGGTGGTGTCGTCGAGGACGAGGGTGAACCCGGTCGGGTCGCCCTTGGGGGAGCCGTCGCAGCTGCCGTCCGCCCCGGCCGTCGAGACCACACAGAACGGCGACTGCGCCAGCCACTGCCGGTCCTGCTCCGCCAGCCGGGCGCGCACCTTGCCCGCCGCGCGCGCCGTCGGCGGCCCGCCGAGCAGCTCCGTCAGCTCCTCGTCCGACGTGATCTCCACCATCCCGTCGGCAAGCGTCCCGGCGGTCCGTATCCCAGCCGTCCCCATCGAGCAATCCCCTCCGTGCGGTGCGGGTTCGCGCGGCGCCGGGCCCGGGCCCGGCGAGGGCCGCGCGAGCATGCCGCCAGCTTATGCACCCGGCGCACACCATGATCACGGCTGTGTCCGACGCCTCACCCCCGACGACCGGACACCCCGTCAAGATCGTTAATCGGAACCGCTTCGATCTTCACCATATTGGGCGGAAATCCTACTTTCCACTCCCTTCCTCCGGAGCCGGCGCCCTAGCGTGCCGGGTGATCCGAGCCCCGCCGCCCATCCGCCCCGGCTCCCCGCGAAAGGCCGCGCACGCGATGCCGAACCCCTTCGAGCTCCCCCGCTTCTACACGCCGTATCCGGCACGCCTCAATCCTCACCTGGACAGCACCCGGGAACACACCAAGGCGTGGGCCAGGGAGATGGAGATGATCGAGGGCTCGGGCATCTGGGACGAGTCGGACTTCGATTCCCACGACTACGCTCTGCTGTGCTCCTACACCCACCCCGACGCCTCGGGGGTGCTGCTCGACCTGATCACCGACTGGTACGTGTGGGTGTTCTTCTTCGACGACGACTTCCTGGCCCGCTTCAAGCGCACCGGGGACATGCGCGGCGCGAAGGAGTACCTCGACCGGCTGCCGGCGTTCATGCCGCTGGAGTCGGCCGTGCCCGACGAGGAGCCCGTCAACCAGGTCGAGGCGGGCCTGGCCGACCTGTGGGCCCGTACCGTCCCCTCGATGTCCCCGGAATGGCGCCGACGCTTCCGCGAGAGCACCTGGCACCTGCTGGAGGAGTCCCTGTGGGAGCTGTCCAACATCAATGAGGGGCGGGTCGCCAACCCCGTCGAGTACATCGAGATGCGCCGCAAAGTCGGCGGCGCCCCCTGGTCGGCCCATCTCGTCGAGCTCGCGGCCGGGGCCGAGGTCCCCGACCGCATCGCCGCGAGCCGGCCGATGCGGGTCCTCAAGGACACCTTCTCGGACGGCGTCCACCTGCGCAACGACCTGTTCTCCTACGAGCGCGAGACGCAGAACGAGGGCGAGCTCGCCAACGCCGTCCTCGTGCTGGAGCGGTTCCTGGGCTGCACCACCCAGGAGGCCGCCGACGCCGTCAACGACCTCCTCACCTCGCGGCTGCAGCAGTTCGAGCACACCGTTCTGACCGAGCTGGAGCCGCTCTTCGCCGAGCACGCCCTGGACACCCCCGCGCGCGCCGACGTCCTCGCGTACGTCAAGGGTCTGCAGGACTGGCAGTCCGGCGGCCACGAATGGCACATGCGCTCCAGCCGCTACATGAACGGCGCCACCCGCGGCGACTCCCCCGCGGCCGGCGCCCTGCTGGGCGGCCCGCTGGGTCTGGGAACGTCGGCGGCGCGGCTGGTCCCCTCCATCCTGGCGTCCCTGCCCGCCCGGCTGCGCAGCTACACGCACGTCCCGTTCGAGCAGGTGGGCCACCTGCCGCTGCCCGACTTCGCCATGCCCTTCCCGACCCGGCTGAGCCCCCACCTGAACGGCTCGCGCCGGCGGAACCTCGACTGGGGGCACCGCATGGGCTTCCTCGCGCCCGAGCCGGGCGACCCCCTCGCCGGCTGCTGGGACGAGGGCAAGCTCCGGGACTACGACTTCGCCCTGTGCGCCGCCGGCATCCATCCCGGGGCCACTCCCGAAGAGCTCGACCTGGCAACGGACTGGCTCACCTGGGGCACCTACGGCGACGACGTCTACCCCGCGGTCTTCGGCCGCTCCGCCGACGTCACCGCGCCCAGGACGTGCACCGCACGGCTGAAGGAGTTCATGCCGCTCGACATGGGGCTCACCGAGGCCCCCCGCAATCCCCTGGAGCGCGGCCTGGCCGACCTGTGGGCCCGCACCGCGGCGCCCATGCCCGACGACCACCGCGCAGAGTTCCGCGTTGCCGTCGAGGTCATGCTGGACAGCTGGCTGTGGGAGCTCGCCAACCAGCGGCAGAACCGCATCCCCGAGCCCGTCGACTACATCGAGATGCGCCGCAAGACCTTCGGATCCGACCTCACCATGAGCCTGTCCCGCTTCGGCCACGGCAAGACCCTGCCGCCGGAGATCTACCGCTCGCGCCCGGTCCAGGCCATGGAGAACGCGGCCGCCGACTACGCCTGCCTGATGAACGACGTCTTCTCCTACCAGAAGGAGATCCAGTTCGAGGGCGAGGTGCACAACGCCGTCCTCGTCGTCCAGAACTTCTTCAACTGCGGCCGCCACGAGGCCCTCGCCATCGTCAGCGACCTCATGACGTCCCGGATGCGGGAGTTCCAGCACGTGGCCGACACCCAGCTGCCCGTCCTGTGCAAGGAGTTCGAGCTGGACGCCGCGGGCTGCGCGACGCTCGAAGGCTACGCGCAGGAGCTCAAGGACTGGCTCTCCGCGATCCTCACCTGGCACCGGGAGTGCCACCGGTACGGTGAGGCCGACCTGCTGCGCCACAACGCACCGCCGGCCGCCCCCACGGCAGCGCTGCCATGGGGCACCCCCACGGGCCTGGGCACCTCGGGCACCCGGCTCGCCACGCTGCTCGGCTCGCGCTGACGCCGCGCACCCCGCCACACCCCGCCCGCCGTCCGTGCAACCGGACGGCGGGCTGCGGCGTCCCCGGCAGGACGGACACGATCAAGCACGCCGACAGGAGCCGCACATGACGGGAACAGCCCCCCGCTACCTCTACCTCGCCCGGCACGGCGAGGCGCTGCCGGACCACAGCGGGCTGGCGGAGAACGGCCACCGCCAGGCCGCCCTGCTCGGTGAGCGGCTCCGGGGCGTTCCGCTGGCGGCCGTCCACCACAGCCCGCTGGCCCGCGCGGAGCAGACCGCCCGGATCGTCGCCGACCGGCTCGACGGCGTTCCCCTGCACCTGACGGAGTGCGCCGGGGACTACGTCCCGTACGTGCCCACGGCGGAGGAGCTGCCGCCGGATTCGGCCGACTTCCTGCTCCGCTACGTCGCCCAGTTCTCGGAGGAGGATCCCGCCCGGGGCACGGCGCTGGCCGCGGAGGCGCTGGAGCGCTTCACGGGCCCGGTGCCGGGCGACGAGGCGCGCCACGAGCTGATCGTCACCCACAACTTCCTCATCGGCTGGTTCGTCCGCGCCGCGCTGGACGCCCCTCGGTGGCGGTGGCTGGGCCTGAACCAGTGCAACGCGGCCCTGACCGTCATTCGCTACGCACCGAACCGGCCGTCCTCCGTGCTCGTCTCCAACGACATGCGCCACCTGCCCGAGGAGCTGCGCTGGACGGGCTTCCCGCCCGAGCTGCACGTGTGACGGCGGCCACCTTGGCCTGAATTCGGGTGGCACCTTTCCGGATGCCGCACAAGACTCCGAATGTCCGCCCGGAGAGACGGCGGGCCGAAGCTCAGTGACGTTCACCCTCGCCCGCTCCTCAGCGACGTGCGAGCGGGCACCACTTCGATCCAGAAGGAGTGCGGAAATGTCCAAGAGGCTGGAATCGATGGGCAGCAGGCTCCTGGGCCTGTTCGTGCCCAAGGTCGAAGCGGCGGCGTCCGTGCAGGCGTGCCAGTGCTTCAACTCCTGCTGGCAGTGCGCCCGGAGCGCATGCTGCGTGAACACGTACTGCGGCTCGATCAACTGTTGGAAGAGCTGTCCGAAGTGCTGACGCCGTAGGGAGCCGCCGCGAGGCGGCTTCTGTGCGAAGGCATGCACGAGGGAACACCGGTTTCCGCGGCGCCGGCACCCGAACGCCGCCGCGTACCGGTGTTCCCGGTCGTTCGCCCGCGAACCGCCGTGGAGGAGAACCGGTGACCTACCCAGAGGTCGGGATCCGCTGCCTGATCGGAGGAATGTTCCTGATCTCCGCCGCCACGAAGCTGGCGGGGCCGCGTGCCTTCCGTGCCTTCGCCGACTCCCTCGCGCAGATGCGGCTGTTCCCCGCGCCGCTGGTGCGTCCGCTGGCCGCGCTGGTGGTGACCGGCGAGTGCCTCGTCTGCCTGCTCCTCGCCGTGCCGGCCCCGGCGGCGGCCGCGGGCGGCTTCGTCCTTGCAGCGGTGCTGCTCCTCGCGTTCGCGGGGGCGGTGGCCGTCGTGGCCGGGCGGGGCACCCGGACGCCCTGCCGGTGCTTCGGCACGTCGTCGACGCCGCTCGGGCTGCGGCACGTCGTGCGCAACGTGCTGCTCGCGGCCGTCGCCGGGGCGGGTGCGGCGGTCACGGGGGCGGCGGGCCGGACGCAGCCGGCGGGCCTGGTCCTGGCGGCCCTCGCCGGGCTGCTGCTGGGCGGGCTCGTCGCCGTGCTCGACGACATCCTCGGGCTGTTCCAGTCCCTCGACACCAAAGCCGCGGCCGCAGGTCCGCGCGGCCCGCGCTGAGAAGAGAACGGAGACTGCCGTGACCCTCGTGCTCGTCGCTGCCCTCGTCCTCGTCGGACTCCTGTGCTCACTGGACCTCCTGCTCACCGTCGGCGTCATCAAGCGCCTCCGCGAGCACACCGAGCTGCTGTCCCGCAAGGGTGAGGCGACGCCCTCGCTCGCCACCGGTGAGGAGGTCGGTGCGTTCTCGGCGACGTCGGTGGACGGCGAGGCGGTGACCGACACGATGATCGACACCGAGACGGTGGTCGCGTTCTTCTCCACCACGTGCGGGCCCTGCAAGGAGAAGCTGCCGAAGTTCGTGGAGTACGCGCGCTCCGTCCCGGGCGGCCGCGGCCGCGTGCTGGCCACGGTGATCGGTGAGCCCGGCGAGACGGCCCCCATGGTCGAAGCCCTGCGCCCGGTGGCCCGGGTGACGACCGAGGACGCCTCCGGGGCGATGGGAGAAGCCTTCAAGGTGATGGCCTATCCGGTGGTGCTCAAGGTCAACCGGACCACCGACGGCCGCCTGCTGGTCATGGCCGACCGGGTCGACGTCGATCGGCCCGCCGTCGCCCCCGTATGAGCGGGGGCGTGAACACGGGCGCGGACGACGGCACCGCCACGGCCTCCGCGCCGCGCCGGGCCCTGATCGCCGGACGGCTGGTCGCCCGGGCCGCGCCCGGCACCCTGGCGCTGTACGCGCTGCCCGCCCTCGCCACCGGCGCCCTGCCCGTCGCCACGGCGTGGTCCACGAAGCTGGTCATCGACAGGATCGTCGCCGGTGGCGGCCGGGCGGAGCTGCTGCTGCCCGCCCTGGCGCTGGTGACGGCCGGCCTCGTCGCGGGCGTCACCCCGCACCTGGTGCGGTACCTGCGCACCGAACTGGACCGCAGGGTCGGACTGTACGCACAGGACCGGCTGTTCCGTGCCGTGGACCGATTCGTGGGGCTGGGGCGGTTCGAGAACCCCCGTTTCCTGGACCGGCTGCGGCTGGCCCAGCAGACGGACGTCGCCTCACCGGCCGCCGCCCAGGCCGTCGACGGCCTGCTGGGCATCGCGCGCTCGGCCTTCACGATCGCCGGGTTCGTCGGCTCCCTGTCCCTGATCAGCCCGCTGATGACCGCGCTGGTGCTGGTGGCCGGCGCCCCCGCGCTCGCCGCCGAGATCACGCTCTCGCGGCGGCGGGCGCGCACCGTCTGGGACATCGGGCCGGCCGAGCGGCGGGAGTTCTTCTACCAGGGCCTGCTCACGAGCGTGGAGGCGGCCAAGGAGATCCGGCTGTTCGGCACCGGCGCCTTCCTGCGGGGGCGGATGCTGGCCGACCGGCGCACCGCCATCAGCGCGCGCCGGGCGCTGGACCTGCGCGAGGTCCGGGTGCAGGCGGGGCTGGGGCTGCTGGCGGCGCTCGTCTCCGGCGCAGGCCTGCTCTGGGCGGTCGGCGCCGCCGGCGCCGGCGAGCTCACGCCCGGCGACGTCGCGGTGTTCATCGCCGCCGTGGTCGGGGTGCAGGGGGCCGTCACCACCCTGGCGAACGACGTCGCCGGCGTGCACCAGTCCCTCCTGCTCTTCGACCACTACGTGGCCGTGACCGGCGCGGGGCCCGAACTGCCCACGGCGGACACACCCCTTCCGCTGCCGCGCCTGCGCCGCGGCATCGAGCTGCGCGACGTGTGGTTCCGCTACTCCCCCGACCATCCCTGGGTGTTGCGGGGAGTGGACCTGTTCGTCCCGCACGGCACGTCCGTCGGGCTCGTCGGCCTGAACGGCTCGGGAAAGTCCACGCTCGTCAAACTGCTGTGCCGCTTCTACGACCCCACGCGCGGGGCAATCCTGTGGGACGGCGTGGACATCCGTCACGTCGACGTCGCGGAGCTGCGGCGCAACATCAGTGCGGTGTTCCAGGACTACATGGACTACGACATGACCGTGTCGGAGAACATCGCCCAGGGCGACCTCGACGCCCTCGGCGACCCCGGGCGGATCCGCACCGCGGCACGGCGTGCCGGCGTCGACGACACGCTCGCCGCGCTGCCCCACGGCTACGACACCCTGCTGTCGCGGATCTTCTTCATGGAGTCCGACAAGGACGACCCCGCGACGGGGGTCCTGCTGTCCGGCGGGCAGTGCCAGCGGCTGGCGCTGGCCCGGGCGTTCCTCCGCGACCGGCGGGACCTGATGATCCTCGACGAGCCGTCGGCCGGGCTCGACGCCGCCGCCGAGTACGAGGTCCACAGCTCGCTGCGGCGCTACCGGGCCGGCCGGACGAGCCTGCTCGTCTCCCACCGGCTGGGGGCGCTGCGCGACGTCGACACCCTCGTCGTGCTGTCCGGGGGCCGCGTCGCCGAACAAGGGGACCACGCCGCCCTGATGGCGGCCGAGGGGGTGTACGCCCGGCTGTTCACGTTGCAGGCTTCCGGATACCGGGCCGGGGACGGGCCCGGGGCACCCTCGGCGCTGAAGGATGTGCGATGACCCACGGTCTCTCCCCCGACGCCTCGGCCGCGCGGGCCGAATCGGCCCTCGACCGGGCCCGGCGACGCGCCCACCGCTCCCTGCTGTCGCGGCTGGCGCTGCTGGCCGCGGCGGCGCTGCTGGGCGCAGGCTCGGTCCTCCTCCTGCGCGCGGGCGCCACGGCCGGCGGGACGCTCTGCGCCGCCGCTGCCCTCATCATCGTCTTCGGGGTCCTGCTGGCGGCGGCCGTCGGGCGGCGCCTGGTCGCCGTGACCGTCGACGGCAGGAGCATGGAGCCCGCTTACCGCGACGGCGACCGCGTACTGGTGCGCCGCGGCGCGCTGCCGGGTCCGGGCGAGGTGGTCGTGGTGGAGCGGCCGCCGTACCGGGCGCCGTGGGAGGAGCCGGCGCTGTCCCGGCGTGCGGGGGCCCGGGCGATCTACGAGCGGCAGTGGGTCATCAAGCGGGTGGCCGCGGTGCCGGGCGATCCCGTTCCGCCCGGTGCCGTGGCCGGGGCGGGCGGCGCCGACGGGGAGTGCGTACCGGTGGGCATGGTCGTCCTGCTGGGGGACAATAGGGAGCAGAGCTACGACTCCCGGCACGTGGGGTATTTCCCGGCCGAGCGGGTCCTGGGGTCGGTCCTGCGCACGTTCTGACCGGCCCCTTCCGGCCGGCGGACCCCTTCTCCGGCAGCCGGAGAATGGTGCGCGGCCGGCCGGGTCCTGCGTCACTTCTTGCGTCAAGCGCCTTTCCAGACAGTAAATATGGCGCTTGATCGCATTCTGTGACCGGAGCGTGACCGGTTAGATCATGATCGTCCACGACACCTCGTGTCCGTTCCCCACAAGGGAGAGATCATGAAGCGGATCGGTTCGGCCGTCACCGCGGCAGCCGCTGCCTTCGTCCTTGCCCAGCCGTCCACCGCCACGGCGGCCGAGGCCGCCTCCTGGACGGCCCCCTCCTGCACCCGGGTGACGGGTGACGGAGGAGTCACGTTCACCACCGACGACGGTGCGAGCCTGAGGCCCACCACCGGAACCCTCAAGCCGGTCAGCTACACCCACGGCCTGGTCGCCCTGGACACTCCCAACACGCTGCTCGCGACCCGCAACAGCGAACTGCAGCGCTCGACGGACGCCGGCTGCACGTGGACGCGCGTCGCAACGCTCGACAGCGGCTCCACCCGGCTGACGGCGGCCCCCGGCGGCCGCGCCTTCGCCTGGGAGGTGAACGGCGGCTACCTCGCACGGACCGACGGCAAGAGCGTCACCCCGCTGAAGTCGCCGACCACGAGCATCGTGGGGCTGGGTACGGACCGCACGCGGCCGGGCCACGTGCGGCTGGCCGGCGGCGACGGCCGGCTGTACGACTCCACCGACGCGGGCGCCAGCTGGCGGCAGGTGGGCACCGCGGCGTTCGGCGGCGGCGCCGGCGTCTACGCGGTGGCCTTCGACCCGAAGGACCTCGGCCACGCCGTCGCGGGCGGCATGACGAAGGGCGGGGCGGTGACCACCGACGGCGGCACCACCTGGACGGCGTCCACCGGCCTGTCGGGCACGCCGGGCGGTGCCGCCAACCTCTTCGACGCGGTCTTCTCCCCCGCCTCCTCGTCGGTGGTCTACGCCCTCGGCATCGACCTGGTGCAGGCCGCGCCCGGCTCGTCCGACGAGGGCCGTCACCTGTACCGGTCGGCCGACGGCGGCCGCACCTTCACCAAGGTCGTCGACGACTCCGCGGAGACCAAGCTGACCAACAGCACGCGGCTGGCGCCGAGCCCCGTGGACGCCGACGTGCTGTACTTCGAGTACGGCACGTACTTCCAGAACTACGGCACCGACCTGTTCCGCCTCGACGCGCGGACGGGCAAGGTCTCCACGACGCACAACGCCTACGACGGCATCTCGGCCTTCGCCTTCAACCCCGCCCAGCCGAAGGTGATGTACCTGGGCGTGGAGGAGGTCCAGGTCGACTGACGGGCCGTCGTCAGCCGCGCGGCGAGAGCTCCGCCATCGCCGACCAGCCGGTGCCCGGCACCTCGACGTTGATGATCTGCGGCGTCTCGGCGATGACGTCGGGCATCCAGGCCATGGCGGTCTTGAAGTGCTCGGAGTTCACGTGCACCTCGCCGGCCTCGGCCGACGCGAACGCCTCGACCAGCACGAACTGGTGGGGGTTGTCGACGCTGCGGGACCACTCGTAGAAGACGTTGCCCGGCTCGTCGCGCGTGGCCTGCGTGAAGTCCTGGACGAGGTCGAGCCACTCCTCGCTCCGCTCGGGACGGACGGTGAACTTGACGACGATGAAGATCATGGATGCTCCAGGTGACCGGGGCCGGGGCCGCCGGGCAAAGGACGGTGGGCGGGCGGCGGGACCGCCGCGCCCGTGGACGGGTCCATCGTGCCCCGCACGGCACTCCCCCGCGAACGTGACCGCCGCCGATTCCGGCCCTGCCGGAAAACCGCCCCTTCTCAGGCGGAGAGCGCGGCGGCCCGCTCCCGGAGCTCGGCGAGGGTGAGCCGCAGCAGGGGATGGTCCTCGCTGCCGCGGCGGACCGCCGTGAACACCCGCCGCGTGGGGCCCGGCCCGCGCAGCGGGCGCACGGCCGGGGTGAGGGCCGGCCGGATCCCGTGCAGCGCCGAACGCGGCACGAGGGCGACGCCGGCGCCGACGGCGACCAGGGCGCACACGGCGGAGAAGTCGTCCGACAGGCATTCCACCCGGGGCCGGAAGCGGGCCTGCTCGCACGCGCGCACCACGGCCTCGTGGACGGGGTTGCCGGGCCAGGGGGTGATCCAGACGTCGTCGCGCAGCTCCGCGAGGTCCACCTCGGACGCGTCGGCGAGCCGGTGGCCCGGCGGCAGCACGGCGTCGAAGGGCTCTTCGTACAGCGGGGCGTGCAGCACCCGGCCGTCGCCGGGGGCGAGGGAGTCGCGGTGCTCGACGGCGACGGCGATGTCGACCTCGCCGTCGATGAGCAGGCGCGCGCTCGTGTGCCCCTCGGCGTCCTTGACGCGGACGCTCACCTGGGGGGCGCGCCGCCGCAGGGCGGCGACGGCCGGGGCGACGACCTCGGTGATGGAGGTCGCGAAGGCGGCCACGGCCACCTCGCCGACCAGGCCGGTCGAACAGGCGGCCAGATCCGCCTCGGCCCGCTCCAGCTGGGCGGAGATCTCGGTGGCGTGCCGGGCCAGGACGGTGCCGGCGGCGGTGAGCCGGACGGTGCGGCCGCGCCGTTCGAGCAGGGCGTGGCCGGTCTCGGCCTCCAGGGCGGCCAGCTGCTGGGAGGCGGCCGACGGCGACAGGTAGAGGGCGTGGGCGGCTGCCGTGACGGTGCCGTGGTCGGCGAGGGCGCGCAGCACCCGGAGGCGGCGGGGGTCGATCACCGCTCCAGTGTCCCAGATCGTTAAGCGGAGCTTCACAGGCCATCCCGAGAAATGTCGATGGACTTCACAGCTCCGGAAGCCGCACAGTGATCCCTCATGAGGGCATTGGTAAAGACCACCGCCGGACCCGGTCTCGAACTGACCGAGGTACCGACCCCCGAGGCCGGCGCGGGGCAGGTTCTGATCAAGGTGCTGCGCACCGGCATCTGCGGAACCGATCTGCACATCGACAGCTGGGACGACTGGGCGGCCAGGGTGGTCCGCGCCCCCCTCGTACTGGGCCACGAGTTCGCCGGCGAGGTCGTGGAGACCGGTCCCGGCGTGACCAAGGTCCAGGTCGGCGACGTCGTCAGCGGCGAGGGCCACCTCGTCTGCGGCACCTGCCGCAACTGCATGGCCGGCCGCCGCCACCTGTGCATCCGCACGATCGGCCTCGGCGTCCACACCGACGGCGCCTTCGCCGAGTACGTGGTCCTGCCCGAGTCGAACGTCTGGGTGCACCGCCACGAGATCGACATCGACGTGGCCGCCATATTCGATCCGTTCGGCAACGCCGTGCACACGGCCCTGTCCTTCCCCGTCCTCAACGAGGACGTGCTGATCACCGGCGCCGGCCCGATCGGCATGATGGCCGCAGCCGTCGCCGGGCACGCCGGTGCCCGCTCCACCGTCATCACGGACGTCAGCCCCTACCGGCTCGCGCTGGCCCAGAAGATGGGGGCCACCGTCGCCCTCGACGTCAGCAGCCGTCGCATCGCCGACGTCATGCCGGAGCTGGGCATGACCGAGGGGTTCGACGTGGGCATGGAGATGTCGGGCCGCGCCGACGCCCTCCAGGACATGATCGCCGTCATGTCGCCCGGCGGCCGCATCGCCGCCCTCGGCCTGCCCACCGGTGACGTCGCCATCGACATGGCCACCGTCGTGACCCGCATGCTGACCCTGCGCGGGATCTACGGCCGCGAGATGTACGAGACCTGGTACGCGATGTCCGTCCTGCTGCGCAGCGGCCTCGACATCTCCCCGGTGATAACGCACCGCTTCGGGTTCGAGCAGCACGCCGAGGCGTTCGCCACCGCCCGTTCCGGCCAGTGCGGGAAGGTCGTCATCGACTGGACCCGGCCCACCGCCCCCTGACGCAGACCCACACGACGAGGAGTCACCCGTGTTCGACGGCATGCGCGAGCACCTGCGCACCGAGCTGCAGGACATCCGCGACGCCGGGCTGTACAAGTCCGAGCGCGTGATCACCAGCCCCCAGTCCGCCGCCATCCGCGTGGGCGACGGCGCGTCGGGCGGCCAGGTGGTCAACTTCTGCTCCAACAACTACCTCGACCTCGCCGACCACCCCGAGGTGATCGCGGCCGCCAAGCAGGCGCTGGACGAGTGGGGCTTCGGCATGGCCTCCGTCCGCTTCATCTGCGGCACCCAGGCCCCGCACAAGCAGCTTGAGGACAAGATCTCCCGGTTCCTGGGCACCGAGGACACGATCCTGTACAGCTCGTGCTTCGACGCCAACGGCGGTGTCTTCGAGACGCTGCTCGGCGCCGAGGACGCGGTGATCTCCGACGAGCTCAACCACGCCAGCATCATCGACGGCATCCGTCTGTCGAAGGCGGCCCGCTTCCGCTACCGCAACCGCGACATGGCGGACCTGGAGCGCTGCCTGAAGGAGGCGGCGGGCGCACGCCACAAGCTGATCGTCACCGACGGCGTGTTCTCCATGGACGGCTACATCGCCCCGCTGGACGAGATCTGCGACCTGGCCGAGCGCTACGGCGCCCTCGTCATGGTCGACGACTCGCACGCCGTCGGCTTCGTCGGCCAGGAGGGCCGCGGCACGCCGGAGCTCTTCGGCGTGACCGAGCGCGTGGACATCATCACCGGCACCCTCGGCAAGGCGCTCGGCGGCGCCAGCGGCGGCTACGTCGCCGCCCGCGCCGAGATCGTGGAGATGCTGCGCCAGCGTTCGCGCCCGTACCTCTTCTCCAACTCCCTGGCCCCCTCGATCGTCGGCGCCTCGCTGCGCGTGCTCGACCTGCTGACGGAGTCCGGGGACCGGCGGACGCGGCTGCGCGAGAACACCAAGCTCTTCCGCGCGGAGATGACCGCGGCGGGCTTCGACGTCCTGCCCGGCGAGCACGCGATCAGCCCGGTGATGATCGGTGACGCGGCGCTGGCGGCCCGGATGGCGGCGGCGCTGCTGGAGAAGGGCATCTACGTGATCGCCTTCTCCTACCCCGTGGTGCCCAAGGGCAGGGCGCGCATCCGCGTGCAGCTGTCCGCCGCGCACTCCCGCGAGGACGTCCTGCGCACGGTCGCCGCGTTCCGCGAGGTCCGGGACGCGATGGCGGGCTGACCGGGGCCTGGAGCACGACAGGGCGGCCGGGGCCGCCGCCACCGGCGGGTGCCGGTGCGCGGCGGCCCCGGCCGCGCGTGCGTCAGTGGCCGAGCGCGGCCACGCCCGCCTGCGCGTACTTCTCGTCGAGGTCGCCGCTCGGGGCGCCCGCCACGCCGATGCCGGCGACGGGGGCCTGCCCGGCCTTGACGGGGGCGCCGCCGGGCAGGAAGAGGGTGCCGGGGATGTCCTTGAGGTTGGGGACCTGCTGCAGCCGCTTGACCAGCTCGGAGGTGGGGGCGTTCCAGGAGACGGCGGTGAACGCCTTGCGCTGGGCCGACTCGTAGGACTGGGGGCCGGCGCCGTCGCCGCGCAGCATCACCACGGTGTTGCCGTTGCGGTCGACGACGGAGACGGAGACCTTCTGGCCGTCCTTCTTCGCCGCGGCGAGCGCCGCCTGCGCGGCCTCGGTGGCCGACTCGACCGTCAGGTGGGTGGTCTCGGTGAAGCCCTTGGGGGCAGCGGACGCCGTCGCGGAGACGGCGCCGAAGGTGCCGGCACCGACGACGGCCGCCGCGACGCAGGTCAGGACGCGGGCGCGGACGGTGAACTTCTGCAGGCTCTTCATGGGGACCTCTTCCTCGGCGGGTGGACTGCAAGACGGCGGCGGGCGGGGCGGGCGGGCAGCCCGGCCCTGCGCCGTGCTCCCATCCTCGGAGCGGCACGGCCCCGCGCGGATCGTCGTTCCGGCTGCTCCCGCCGGGCGGTACGGCCGACGCCCGTGTCAACCGATCGGATGATGCGGAGGGGGCCGGGAGGGGTTAGGACGGGAGAGCAGCACCGTTTCGGCAAGGGAACGGCAAGGAAAGCAAGGAGAAGGCGCCCGTGCACACTCCCTCCGTCCCGCAGGACCGGGCCGGGGCCCGTTCCCGCGAGCATGCGGGCGATCCCGACGCGCGATGGTTCGCCGCCGTCCGGCACGCCGCGTTCTTCCTCCTGCTCTGGGCCTCCCTCGTCCGCTTCCTGCTCCGCCACCCCGGGGAGCCCCGCATCCCGTGGGTCGTCGCCCTGAGCGTGGTGCTGGCCGTGCTGTACGTGCTCGGACCGGGCCCGGACGAGCCGGCCGCGGTCCGTGGACGCCTGTGGCTCGGTGCGGTCGTCGCCGTGTGGGTCGTACTGGTGGTGCTGGCGCCGAGCTTCGCCTGGTGCGCGATCCCCCTCGTCTACACGAGCCTGCACGCGCTGCCCGTACGGGCGGCGCTCGTCCTGATCGGCGTGCTGACCGTGTTCGTCGTGGCCGCGCAGATCAGCCTCTTCGGCTTCGACCCGAACCTGGTCGTCGCCCCGCCCACGGTCGCCGCGATGGCGACGGCCGTCTTCGTGCACATGCAGCGGCAGGCGGCCCGGCAGCGGGCGCTGATCGACGATCTGCTGCGCACCCGCCGGGAGTTGGCCGCGACCGAGCGGCGCGAGGGGACGCTCGCCGAGCGGCAGCGGCTGGCGATGGAGATCCACGACACCATCGCCCAGGGGCTGTCCAGCCAGCGGATGCTGTTGCAGGCCGCGGACCGCGTCTGGGACACCGACCCGGCCACGGCACGCGCGCACGTCCGCAGCGCCGCCGACGTCGCCGCCCGCGATCTGGCCGAGGCCCGTCGCTTCGTCCACGACCTGGCGCCGCCGGACCTGGACCGGGGGGTCTCGCTGGCCGAGGCGCTGCGCGCCCTGGCCGAGCGGGAGTCGGGCGCGGAGCTCACCGTGCGCTTCCACCACGAGGGCGGGCCGCTGCCGCTGCCGGGACGGGTGGAGTCGGCGCTGCTGCGCATCGCCCAGGGAGCGCTCGCCAACGTGCGGGAGCACTCCGGGGCGGCCACCGCCGCCGTCACCCTCACCTGCCTCGACGACCACGTCGTCCTCGACATCGCCGACGACGGGCAGGGCTTCGACCCGGCCGCGGGCCGGCCGGACGCCGGGGAGCGCGGGCACGGGCTGCCCGCCATGCGCGCCCGGGTGCTGGGCATCGGCGGCCGTCTGAGCGTGGAGTCCGCGCCCGGCGAAGGCACGGTCGTCTCCGCGTCCGTCCCCCTGCCCGCTTCCCCTTCCCCTTCTTCTTCCTCTCCTTCCTCGGAGCTCCGGTGAATGCCATGGCCCCCGTCCGTCTGCTGCTGTGCGACGACCACACCGTGGTGCGGGCGGGGTTGCGGGCCCTGCTCGCCAGCGAGCCCGGCATCGAGGTCGTCGGGGAGGCCGGAAGCGGCGAGGAGGCGGTCGCGCTGGCCGCCAAGCTCGCCCCGGACGTCGTCCTGATGGACCTCCAGCTGGGGCCGGGCATGGACGGCGTGGAGGCCACGCGCCGCATCACCACCGGGGCCAAAGGGTCCACGCACGTGCTGGTCCTCACCACCTATGACACGGATGCGGACGTGACCCGGGCCATCGAGGCCGGGGCGACCGGCTACCTGCTGAAGGCCGAGCGTCCCGAGGAGCTGTTCTCCGCGGTGCACGCCGCGGCCCAGGGGCGGACGACCCTCTCGCCGCCGGTCGCCGGCCGGGTGATGGCCCGGATGCGCGGCGCCAGCCCGGCGACGGGCACGCTGACCGAACGCGAGCGCGACATCCTGGGCCAGTTGGCGCGGGGCCTGGGCAACCGCGACATCGCCCGGGCGCTGTTCATCAGCGAGGCCACGGTCAAGACGCACCTGGGCCGCATCTACGCCAAGCTCGGCGTGGACACCCGGGCCGGGGCGGTGGCGGTCGCCAAGGAACAGCGACTGCTGCCGTAGGCCACGGTGCCGTGCACCCGGTCGCCGTCGCGCGCCGTGGCCTGCCCTCCCGTCGTCGATCACGTGCTGGCCGAGCGCTCACAACAGCCGTATGCGGAAGGTCATTCCCGCGGAGGACGGGCGTTCGCCGACAGGGCCAGGAGGCGCTTCTGCACCGACTCCAGCGGCCCGTGCGGGAAGCGGCGCAGCCACAGGTGGGAGGCGGCCATGAGGACGAGGCACACCACCGCCCACAGGCCGATCACCCACCAGGGGCCCGCGTCACGGTAGCGGGCCGCCAGCCCCAGGCCGATGCCGTACGCGGCCAGCATGCACAGCACGTTCTGGGCGACGTAGCAGGAGAGTGCGGTGCGCCCGACCGAGGTCAGCCCCGCGGTGAGGGGGCCGGTGCGGCGTACCCGGTCGGTGATCACGCCGATCAGGCCGATGTAGCCGAGCGCCACGACCGGCGCGGCGACGTAGCGGCCGAGCAGGAAGCAGTCGGCGCCGCCCAGTCCCGTCGCGATGTTCAGCGGGAGCCCCACGCCCAGGCCCCAGCCGAGCAGGCGGGCGCGGATGCGGCGGCCGGCGGCGTCCGGCGCGAAGGCTCCCGCGCGGTGGAGCCGCACGCCGAGGAGGAAGAGGAAGACCAGCAGGGCGAAGGAGAGGACCGGTTCCATGCGCAGGGCCACGGCGTTGTGGAGGCGGAAGGCGATCTGGTCGAGGTAGCCGCCGTCGGCGTAGAGGTCGACGACGCGGCGGGCGGGCCCGTCGCCCCCGTCCGGGTCCGAGGCGACCGCCCCCAGCGTGAGCAGGGACATCACCGTCACGTGCAGGCCGGCCGCCGTCCACATCACCCGGTGCCGGACGCGTTCGGAGCGGGTGAGCAACCAGGCCACGAGCAGCGCGGTGACCGCGTAGCCCATGAGGACGTCCCAGGCGAAGACGAGGACGAAGTGCAGCGTGCCCTCCGCCAGGAGGAACAGCGCCCGCCACCGGTACCGGCCGGGCCAGGGCTGTCCCCGCTGGGCGGCGGAGCCGAACTGGATCGCCAGGCCCACGCCGAAGAGCATGGTCAGCATGGCCAGGAACTTCCCGTCGGCCAGCAGCCGGAAGACGCTTTCGACGACCTCCGGGAGGGAAGCGCCCGACAGCAGCCCGTGCAGCGAGGAGCCCGTCGTGCCGTCGAGCACGCCCCATTCCGCCCCGGGCCCGGTGAAGATCCATACGTTGGTCATGAGGGTGCCCAGGACGGCCGCGCCGCGCAGCACGTCGAGGAGCGCCAGCCGCGGCGTGCCGCCGCCGGCACCGCTGACCTGCTCGGACGGCGGGCGGGACGAGGGCGTCGGCGGGGCCCCGGGAAGGGGGGTGGCCGCCCCTGCGGTCTCCGGCACGGTAATCTCCCGGACTCGTGGTGGGCTTGGGTGCGTTCGTTCGTTCGTGTTCCTCCCTCCCATGGTCACCGTGCGCCACGGGGCGGTCCTCGTAGGCGGTGATGAATCCGGACTACATCTTTCGATGCAGGGGCAGCGCGCGGCCGTGAGCGGTAGCGGCGATCCGGCCAATAGCAGTTCCGCACATGTGCCGAGGGAAAATGCCAAAACCCTCACGTCGCACCACTGTTATCGATTAGCTTCCGTCGCACGGGGCATGCCACGGGTGATCATCACTCGTACGTAGTCGCGGCCGCACGCTGATGCCGCGCGGCTGGAGAGGATCGTGTGACCGGTATCGACGGGTGCCTGGCCGAGGCCATGGCCATACCCGGAGCACGGGGCGCCAGCCTGGTGGACTGGACCAGTGGGCTCGCCCTGGGCGTGGCGGGCGAGGGCCCCGGCGGCGACCACGAGACCTCGGCGGCCGACGCCGCCGAGCTCGCCCGCCTCGCCTTCGAGAACGCCGCGTTCACCCGCTCGGCAGCCGGCCCCGGCCCGGTGGAGGACGTCATCGTCACGGCGCGCGGCGGCTACCACCTCATACGTTTCGTGGAGACCGCCTTCGACAGCAGTGTCTTCCTCTACCTGTGGCTGGACCGTGCCGAGGCCAACCTCGCGGTGGCCCTGTTCCGGCTCAAGGCCCTCGCCGGCAGGCTGGTGGTGACGTGAGCGGCGACTCCACCCTGGCCCGGCTCGCCGCCGAACGCGCCACGGGCGCCCTCCACGGCTGCGTCGGCGCGCTCTACCTGGCCGACGGCGCCGTGGTGCACGCCGAGAGTCCCGCGGTGCCCGATGTGGGATGGCGGCTGACGGCCGGAGGACGACTGTCCCCGGAGAGCTGGGACGAGGCCGTGGAGGAGGGCGGTCCCGACTACCGCGCGGGCAGCTTCCTCGTCGAGCACGGCCGGTTGAGCCGGGGCGAGCTCGAACTGTGCCACCTCAGCGCCCTGTTCGACGCCGCCTACTTCGTCCTCTCCCCCCTCGACACCACCCAGCGCGTGCCGGATCGCTTCCTCAAGGAGGCGAAGCACTGGTTCGGCCCGGTCCGCCCGGTATCCGTCCCCCTTCTGCAACGGGAGGTGCGGCGCCGCCGTTGCCTGCTCGAACGGGCCTGGCCCAGGCCGGAGGTGGACGCGGCCCCCGTCGTACCCGTCGCCGGCGCGGGCGGGGCCGGGCGGGGCGGGCCCCTCCCGCCGACGTGCGGGCGGCAGGCCGTGCTGGCCGCGGCCGACGGCGTGCGCACGCCGCTGCAGATCGCCAGGGCGCTGGGCCGCTCGGCCTTCGCCACCCTCCTCGACGTCCGGCGGCTGGCGGCCGCCGGGCTGGTCCGGACCCCGGAGGCGGACCTCCCCGGCACCGCCGTCCGGCCCGCACGCCTGTCACCGCCCGCCCCCACCGCCGCCGCCCCGGAGATCTCCCTGCTCTACCGGATCCGCGACGCTTTGGAGGCCCTGTGACCCTGGAACGCCCCGCGACCGTGACGCACACCGGCCCGCCGCCCCGCCGCCTCCCACCGCTCTCATGATGAGGCGCGCACTGAGACAGCTCACCGGAAGGAGACAGTCGATGACCGCCGCACCCGAGGTGCTCGCGGAGCTCCAGGGGTTACGTGTCCGGGTGCCGCACCTGACCGGTGCGCTGCTGGCGAGCACGGACGGGCTGGTGATCGCGCACCTCGTCGACGACATGGAGCCGGACGGCGTGGCCGCGCTGACCGCCGCGGCGCTGGGCGTGGGCGCGCGACTGGCGAACGCCGTGGGCCACGGCGGCTTCCGCGAGCTGGTCGTCAGCGGTGACCGCGGCTACGTGGCCACGTACGCGGCCGGCTCCTCGTGCGTCCTGACGCTGTTGGCCTCGGCCGACGCCAACGTGGGCCGGCTGAACCTGGAGGCGCGCAGGGCGGGTTCGCGGATCGCCGCCCTGGCGGACGACGCGCTGGAGCGCCCGCGCCGGACCTGACGGCCCGGCCGGGAACCGCACACACCATCGACACCTGGACGTACCGATTTGCCGACATAACGACCACATTCATCACCCGTCACCACCGACTCCTTGTCGACTCATCGTCGACTCGACGAAAGCGAATTCCTCATGGCGAACACCGAACTGGCACTCAAAGACGCGATGAGCTCGATCGACGGGGCCATCGGCGTGGCCCTCGTCGACTACAGCAGCGGCATGGCCCTGGGCACCCTCGGCGGCTCCCAGACCCTGGACCTCAACGTCGCCGCGGCCGGCAACACGGATGTCGTGCGCGCCAAGCTGCGCGCCATGGAGATGCTCAACATCCAGGACAGCATCGAGGACATCCTCATCACCCTCGGCACCCAATACCACCTGATCAGGCTGCTGACGGGCCGTGGTGGCAACGGTCTCTTCCTCTACCTGGTCCTCGACGGCAAGCGGGCCAACCTGGCCATGGCCCGCCATCAGCTCCGGCGCATCGAGGCGGAGCTGGAGGTCTGACGCCGCCGGGGCGCCCGCCGGGGCCCGCGCCGAAGTGGCCCGCACCGCCGACGGCTTGGTTTCCGCTGCCCGAATGGCTGACGGCGTTTCGGGTGGAAAGCCGGTGGACGTCCGCGGTGTTGGCGCTGCACGCCTGGCGCCCTGTCAGGGCGCCGGGGACGCGGGCCGGCACGTCATGTGGCGGAGGGTCAGATGTCTCTCCGATTGCGGGGGCCGGGCACCCGCCGCAAGGTGAGCGGGAAGATCATTCCTCATCTCCGCTCGAAGGAGTAGGACCATGGGTGCCTCCCGAAGAACCAGCCTCCTCGTGTCCGGTGCGGTGTGCGGTGCGCTCGTCCTGGGCGCGGCCGGTTACACCGCCACGGCCGGCACGGCGTCCTCGGCGCCGGGCTCGTCCCGCACCAGCGCTCCGGCGCAGGTTCCACCGCCCTCCGCGCTGCGCAAGGCCGCGGGCCAGGGCATGCGGGCCATCGACGAGAACGTGATCGGCAAGGAGGCGGCCGAGGCCGCCGCCGCGGAGTGCGGGGCGGCGCGGGAAGCGGGCCGGGCACCGAGCGAACGGTGCACCGTGCTGCAGGAGAACCTGGGGACCCTGGGCAAGGCCCGGGCCGGTCTGGAACGGCAGGCGGGATCGGCCCAACCGGACCTCGCCGCGCTCACCGCCTCGACCACCGACGCGGTCGCGGCCACGGCCCGGCTCGCCAGGGAACAGGACCGGGAACACGGGGGCCACGATCGCCACAGGGACGGCGGTGGCCTCCTCGGGGTGGTGGGCGGCCTGGTGGGCGGCCTGGTGGACACCCTGGGCGGCGTGGTCCAGGGCCTGAACGGACTGGTCAACGGCCTGCTCCGGGCCCTGCTGAGCTGACGACGCCGCCGACGCCCGGGCCCCGGGCGCATGTCGGGGCCGGGGCGCACGGCGGGCCCGGCGGCGGACGGCCCGGACGACGGACGGTCCGGGCCGCCGACGCAGCGCGGCGGCCGCCCGGGAGCCGCCGCGCACCGCCCGCCCCATGGAACGGCGCACCGCTCGCCGTGGCGGCACCGCTGGGCCCGGTGCCGCGGCGGGGGCGGGGGCGGGGCGGGCACCACGTGCTGCGCACCGCTGCCGGGCCGGTGCCGGTCACGGAGCGCAGCAACGCACCGCTCGCCGCGCCGGTGCCGGCGGCAACGGCACTGGGCCGAGTGCGCGGTCCGCCGTGCGGGGGCGGTGCGGCTGCCGGAGCGTGGTGCCATGCGGTCGGTCCGTCTCGTCCCCGGCTCGCGCGGCCGGGAACGTCCCGCGCGGGCGCGCCCCGCGGCGGGCGTGCCGGCGTTGCCGTGGCTCGCCGGCGTCGCCGCCGCCTACGCCTTCGCTCAGCTGGTCCTCGTCGTACCGGGCACGGGGCTGGGCTGGGACGAGACGGTGTACGTCAGCCAGGTCGCCCCGCGGGCCCCCGCCGCGTTCTTCAGCGCGCCGCGGGCCCGGGGTGTGACCTTCCTGGCGGCGCCGGTGGTCGCGCTGACGTCCTCCACGGGGGTGCTGCGGGTGTGGCTGGCCGCGCTCTCCGGCTGCGGTCTGTTCGTCTCGCTGTGGGTGTGGCGGCGGCTGCTGCCGGTGCCCGTGCTGGTGGTGGCGGGGGCGCTGTTCTGCGGGCTGTGGGTGACGCTCTTCTACGGGCCGCAGGTCATGCCCAATCTGTGGGTCGCCTTCGGTGCGTTGTGTGCCACGGGCTGCTTCCTGCGGGCCGTGCGCGACGGCGGCGACCGTCGTGCGCGCACGGGGCTGCTCCTGGCCGTCGCCTTCACCGCGCTGATGCGGCCCGGTGACGCGCTCGCCCTGGTGCTGCCGCTCGCGGGGGCGGCGTTGGCGGTGCGGGCGTGGCGGCGGCCGGCCGTCCTGGTGGCCCTCGCGGCAGGGGTAGCCCTCGGCGGCGCGGAGTGGGTCGTCGAGGCGTACCTGCGGTACGGCGGCCTGGCTGCACGTCTGCACCGGGCCGGGGAGATCCAGGGCGGCTGGGGGCTCCGTCTGGCCCTGGGGCACCATGTGCGGGCCCTGCAGGGCCGGACGTTGTGCCGCCCCTGCGACGTCCCGTGGCGTCACCCCCTGACCGCCGCCTGGTGGTTCGCCCTGCCCGTGCTCACCGCGGGCGGACTCGTGGTGGCGGCCCGGCGCCGTCGCCTGCCGGAGATCGCGGTGCCGGTTTCGGTGGCGGTGTGCCTGGCGGTGCCGTACCAGCTGCTCGACTACGCCGCGCCGCGCTTCCTGCTGCCCGCGTACGCGCTGCTGGCGCTGCCCGTGGCCGTCTTCCTGACGGCGGCGGCAACCACCGTCCGGTCCCCGGCCCGCGGGGCGGTGCGGCTGCTGGGGGCGACGGTGCTCGCGCTGGCCCTGCTGGTACACGTGGGGGTGCAGTACAAGGTGCTGGAGAAGGTGGTGTCCCGCAGCGGGGACAGCCGGGACGCCTTCGCCCGCGTCGCCGGGGAGCTGCACCGGCTGGGCGTGCGGCCGCCCTGCATCGTGTCGGGGACGGAGGCCGTGCGGATCGCCTTCCGGGCCGGCTGCGCCTCGCGCCAGACGAGTGGTCATGACGGCAGCATCTCCGCGGCGGAGCTCGTCGCGGCGGCGGGCCGTCACCCGGTGGCGGTGGTGGTGAGCGCGGGCCGGGCCACTCCTGCGTACGCGCGCGGCTGGCACGCCGAGCCCCTGCCCCCGCTGCCGGGCGAACCGGCCGGCCTGCGCGTGCACCTTTCCGTGCCGCCGGCGTCCGGTGACGTGCGCCGTCCGTGAATTCGGGGTTCGGCCGAATGGCTCAGCGACGGGCTTTACGGCTTCTTGGGCTGGATACACTCCGGGAGTTGCCCGGCGTCTGCATATGAGGAGTGCCGTCATGGCCGAGGTGAAACTCAGCGCCGAAAAGCGTACCGACTTCGGCAAGGGGGCGGCCCGCCGCACCCGCCGCGAGAACAAGGTGCCCGCCGTCATCTACGGTCACGGCGCCGACCCGAAGCATGTGGCGCTCGAAGGCCATTCACTGATGATGGCCCTCAAGACGCCGAACGTGCTGATCCGGCTGGACATCGGCGGAAAGAACGAGCTCGTCATCCCCAAAGCGGTGCAGCGCGACCCCCTCAAGGGTTTTCTCGTGCACGTCGATTTCCTCGCCGTGAAGAAGGGCGAGAGGGTCACCGTCGACGTGCCGGTCCTCACCGAAGGGGAACTCGCGGCGGGAGGAAATCTGCTGGACCACATGCTCAATGCGGTTCCGGTCGAGGCCGAGGCCACGCACATCCCCGAGTCGTTCACCGTGTCCATCGAGGGACTGTCGGCCGGGCACACCGTCCGGGCGGGCGACATCGAGCTGCCGCGGGGCTGTTCCCTGGCCGTCGACGAGTCCACGGCCCTGCTGCAGGTCGTCGCGGCGCAGACGGAGCCCGAACCCGAGGCCGAGGAGGAGGCCGAGGCCGAGGCCGCGGCGGAAGAGGGCGCCGCACCGGCAGAGGGTGCCACGGAGGAGGAGAAGCCCGCGGAGGGCGGCGAGGGCTGAGGCCCGCAGCGCCTGCGGTCGTGACAACGCCCCGTCCCGGGTTCCCGGGGCGGGGCGTTCGTCTTCTCTGGTCCGGCGTCCGGCGTGGACCGCCCCCTAGCCCCGGCTGTTGAGGAACCCGATGACGACGGCGCCCCACCAGCAGATCTGGGAGATCAGGGCGGTGGCGCCGCCCCAGATCAGGTGGCGCGGGGCGGCGGGCTGCCCGGCCATCCGCTTGTTGAGCAGCCCCGCCTGCAGGCCGTTGAGGGTCAGCGCGAGGACCAGCACCAGCTTGATGCGGGTGAGGGTGGCGGAGGGGTCGGGGTGGAGCATCATGCCGCTGAGGACGAGGACCGCCAGACCGGCCCAGATGGGCAGGTGGAGGCGTCCGGCACTGCCGACGGCCTCCCGCAGGGTGCAGCGTCCGGTCATCCACAGCAGGCCGTGGTAGTCGGCCACGAGAACGGCGCCGAAGCCGAGCACGAGGCCGACGAGGTGGGCGAAGAGCGCCGCGGTGTGCAGGGAGGCATCCGCCTGGACGTGCACGGAGACCCATACCGACCCGGCCCAGGCCGCACTCGCCGCCACCGCGGCCCCGCCGACCGTCCACCAGGAGTCGAACAGGCCGACCGGCCGGGCGGCCCGTTCGGTGGGTGCCCCGGCGCCGCCCGCCCCCGACAGGAACAGCACGGACACGGTGGGGTCGGACGGCACAGCGGACACGGGGAACTCCAGCACGAACACTTACCCAGCTATGCAGGTAAGCCTTACCTAAATGACTGCGTCATAGTGGGGGACCCGGACGCCCGGACACAACTCCTGCACCCAAGCGTGACCTGCTTGTTGCCCGTCCGAGATCAGACTCTGCTGACGGTTTCGGCGCCGATGCGGCGCCGACGGTTCACCACAGGAGCCGGGCGGCCGTCACCCGGTGCAGGTGGACGAGGATGTCGGTGGAGTCCGCGAGAGCGGTGTCCCGCAACGGCTCGGGGTAGGCGGTGCCGTAGTCGCGGGTCGGCCGGGGCGTCTTCAGCCAGGCGCGGGCCGCGGCCGGTGCGGTGCGCATGTCGAGCACGTAGTCCCGGTGGGGCAGGCGGTCCAGGGTGTGCTCGTTGCTGCCGGGCTCGGCCGGGCCGACCGTGCAGACCTCCACCCGCGACTCGTCCGGGTCCGTCGTCGCGTTGAACGACCCGGCGCCGAAGGTCAGCCGCACGTTGACGTAGTGCTTGCCCAGGCGGTCCTTGAGGAAGGCGCCCTGCATCCGCGGGTAGCGGGCCGGGTCGGTGCTGACGTAGGAGACGTGCGCGTTGTGCGCGGACAACAGCACCTTGTCGCCCGTGTGCTCCTGCCACCAGGCGACGTTGGCGGCCATCTGCTCGTCGCGGTACCGCATGGCCCGCGCCGTGTCGGCGGGGTCACCGAGGTCGTAGGCGTACTGGCCGGCCACCTGCGCGATGTTCCGGGCGTGCTGCACGGCCCGGTCGAAGGCGCGGCGGTCGCCGGCCGGCCGCTGCGCGCGGAGCAGGTCCAGCGCCTGGCGGGCCCGTGCGGCCATGTCCCGGCGCTCGGCGAGCGGCCGCTTGAGGTAGCCGGTCATGTAGTCCCCCACGGCGGTGCCGGGCGCGGGGCGTTGCAGGCGGTAGAGCTCGGTCAGGCGCGGCAGCAGCGCGGGGTGGTGGGCGGTGACGTACCGCGTCACCTCGTCGAAGGGCTGCGGGCCGGCGTAGCCGATGTCGTCACCCACGAAATGGACCTTCTTGGCGTGGTCACGGTTGTAGGTGCGCATCCACTCGATGAGGTCCCGGTACTCACCGGTGTTCCAGAAGCTGTAGTCGCGCTGGAACTCCTCCTTCATGATCTGCTGCAGGTTTCCCGTGCCGTGCAGGACGTAGTCGTCGAGCCGCAGCCCGGTGCTCCACGGTGCCTCCAGGGCGAAGGCGGTGAACCCCTTCTCCTGGACGAGGTAGCGCAGGATGCGGTGCTTGTTCGTGAAGAACTCGTGCGAGCTGTGCGTGGCCTCCCCCAGTCCGACCACCGTGGCGTCGCCGACCATGCGGCCGAACGTTCGCAGGTCCCGCAGGTCGCCGGTGGGCTCGGTGGTGCGCAGCGGGCGGGCGTCGCGCGCGAGGGCCGCCACGGGGTCGCCGGTGCCCGAGTCGGCGGTGGCGGGCTGCGCGAGGCCCCCGGCCGCGGTGGCCGTCGCCGGCAGCAGCGCGAGCAGGAGCAGCAGCGCCGGCGTCCGGCGGCGGTGTCGAGGATGGTGCGCCGTGTGTGCCATGCCGTTCATGGTTGCGGCCGGGGGCCCGCGGCCACCATCCGACGGTCCTCACCGTGGGGGTGGGGGCAGCCCCACCCGCAGGGCACCGGCGTGTTTCACGTGCCCCACCGGGCGCCTGGGTCACAGTGGTACGGGGGACGGCGGCGGAGCACGGCGAGGACGGTGCTGGTGGAGACCCTGGTCACGGAGATCGCGCCGGACATCTACCGGCTGTCCACGTACGTTCCCGACGCCGACTTCATGTTCAATCAGTTCCTGGTCGACGCCGAGGAGCCGCTGCTGTTCCACTGCGGTCTCAGGGCGCTGTTCCCCCTGGTGTCCGAGGCGGCGAGCACGGTGATCCCGCTGGACCGGCTCGGCTGGATCACGTTCGGCCACGTCGAGGCCGACGAGTGCGGGTCCCTGAACTCCTGGGTCGCCGCGGCGCCGCGGGCGCAGGTCGCCCACGGCGCGATGGGGTGCCTGGTGTCGGTGAACGACCTCTGCGACCGGCCGCCGGTCCCGCTGGAGGACGGTCAGGTCATCGACCTGGGCGGCAGACGGGTCCGGCGCCTGGAGACCCCGCACATGCCGCACGGCTGGGACGCCGGCCTGCTCTTCGAGGAGACCACCGGCACCCTCTTCTGCGGCGACCTCTTCACCGCGATCGGCGACGCCCCCGCGCTGACCGAGCAGGAGATCGTGGGCCCCGCGCTCGCGGCGGAGGACGTCTTCGGGGCGACGTGCCTGACGGCGGCCACCGCACCCCTGATGCGGCGCCTGGCGGATCTCGCACCCACCACGATGGGACTCATGCACGGCCCCGCCTACGCGGGCGACTGCAGCACGGCACTGCGCGAGCTGGCCGACGGCTACGCGGAGCGCTTCGCCCGCTCCCAGGACGGCTGAGGGGAACGGGCACGCGATGGCACTGCACCAGGGCAAGGGCGGCCGGACCGACCGGCGCGGCTACGCGGTCAACCCCTTCTTCGGCGAGGCCGACCCCGTTGCCGGCATGGCCGTCGAACCACCGCGCCGACGGCTGCCCGACGGGCCCATGACGCCGCAGACCGCCTACCAGTTCGTCCATGACGAGCTGATGCTCGACGGCAACTCCCGGCTGAACCTCGCCACGTTCGTCACCACCTGGATGGAACCCCAGGCCGGCGTCCTGCTGTCCGAGTGCCGCGACAAGAACATGATCGACAAGGACGAGTACCCGCGCACGGCCGAGCTGGAGCAGCGCTGCGTGACCATGCTCGCCGACCTGTGGCACGCCCCCGACCCCACCGCCGCCGTGGGCTGTTCGACCACCGGATCGAGCGAGGCGTGCATGCTCGCCGGCCTGGCCCTCAAACGGCGCTGGGCGCTCGCGAACACCGACCGCTACCGGACGGGCGGCGCGCGGCCCAACCTGGTGATGGGCGCCAACGTGCAGGTGTGCTGGGAGAAGTTCTGCAACTTCTGGGAGGTGGAGGCACGCCAGGTGCCGCTGGAGGGCGAGCGCTTCCACCTCGACCCGCAGGCCGCCGCCGGCCTGTGCGACGAGAACACGATCGGCGTCGTCGCCGTCCTCGGCTCCACCTTCGACGGGTCCTACGAGCCGGTGGCCGACGTCTGTGCGGCGCTCGACGCCCTGCAAGGGCGTACGGGCCTGGACGTGCCGGTGCACGTGGACGGCGCGTCCGGCGCGATGGTCGCCCCGTTCCTGGACGAGGACCTGGTGTGGGACTTCCGGCTGCCGCGCGTGGCCTCCATCAACACCTCGGGCCACAAGTACGGGCTGGTCTACCCGGGAGTGGGCTGGGCCCTGTGGCGGGACCGGGCGGCGCTCCCCGAGGAGCTGGTCTTCCGCGTCAACTATCTGGGCGGGGACATGCCGACGTTTGCCCTGAACTTCTCCCGGCCGGGGGCGCAGGTGGCCGCGCAGTACTACACGTTCCTGCGGCTGGGCCGCGAGGGCTACCGTGCGGTGCAGCGCAACGCCCGCACCGTGGCGTCCACGCTGGCCGGGCGGATCGGGCAGCTGGGCGACTTCCGGCTGCTGACGCGGGGCGAGGAGTTGCCGGTGTTCGCCTTCACCACGGCCGAAGGCGTCACGAACTTCGACGTGTTCGACGTCTCGCGGCGCCTGCGCGAACGGGGCTGGCTCGTCCCCGCCTACACCTTCCCCCCGAACCGGCAGGACCTGTCGGTGCTGCGCGTGGTGTGCCGCAACGGCTTCACGCTCGACCTCGCGGAGCTCCTCCTCGCCGACCTCGGGGAGCTGCTGCCGGAGCTGCGGTGCCAGGAGCGGCCGTCGGGGCGGCCGGAGACGGTGGCCACGGCGTTCCACCACTGAGGGCGGGGCCAGTCGTGCGGGGCGTCGGTCGTGCGGCACGTCAGTCGTGCGGCACGTCAGTCGTGCGGGACGACCGCCACCGGGCACGGCGCGTGGTGGATCGCGGCCTGCACCACCGCGCCCAGGCGGGGCGTGAGGGCGGGGTGGTGACGGCGGCGGCCGCACACCAGCAGGCCGGCTCCGCGGGCGGCCCGGGCGACGGCGTGCGCCGGGCTCTCCATCCGGACGCTCTCGGCCACCGTGACCTCCGGATATGCCGCACACCACCGTCTGAGCGCCGCGCGCAGCTCCGTTTCCGCCGCCTGCTGGAGGGCGCCGGCGACCTCGGGGTCCACGCCCCACGGTGCATAAGCCTGGACCGGCAAGGGGCTGCCGTGCACGACGCGCAGGGGAACGGCGCGTGCGGCCGCCGCGGCGAAGGCGAAGGCGTACAGCTCCTCGCCGGGACGGTGCAGTCCGGCGGCCAGGACCACGTCGCCCGCGGGGCTCGCACCGGCCCGCACGAGGACCACCGGCCGGGCGGCGCGGCCGGCGACGTGCAGGCCGATGTCACCGAGGAAGAAGCTCTGGAAACGGTCCAGGCCGCGCGAGCCGAGCACCACGACGGCGGAGTCGTCGGCCGCCCGCAGCAGGGCCGTGACCGGTTCCTCGGCGACCAGTTCCTCGACGATGGAGAGGTCCGGGAAGCGCTGGTGGACCTCCGTCTGCGCCGCGTGGACGATGCGCTTCGCCCAGTAGTCCTGGTCCTTCTCGGCCGGAACGCCCTCCGGCTCGGGGATCAGCAGGACCCAGGCGTGCAGGAGGCGCAATGCGACCCCGCGCCGGTCCGCCTCCGCCGCCGCCCAGTGCGCGGCGGCCAGGCTCTCGGGCGAGCCGTCCAGACCTGCGGTGATGGCTGCGGGCTCCATGGCGACCGCCTCCGTCCCTCTGCGGAGCTCTCCCCCTCTCCCAGTGTCGGTCCCTTGCGGGGCGGCCCGTGTGCCGGGGGCCCGCCGGAGCCGGCCATCGGCAATCCGGCTTCGGCGGGCCCCGGCGGGGAGGGACCCGGAGCGGGGGACGGGCGCGGGACGGGTGTCCTGCCGTTCCGGGCTGCCTCCAGCGTGACAGGAGCGTCGCGGGCGGCGGAGGGGCCGGACGGGCCAGGTGCGGGACCGGACGGTCCCCAGGGCCGTTCGGCCCCTGGCGCGGCCGGCACGTGGGGGATCATGATCAAGTAAGCGTGCGGCAGTGTGCGCGGACCGTGAGTAGGACAGGGAGCGGTAGGAGTGGTGGACCAGTCGACGACGTTCTCCCGGGAACGGCCGATCCGGGTGTTCCTGCTGGACGATCACGAGGTCGTCCGGCGGGGCGTGCACGACCTGCTCGACGGCGAGGAGGACATCAGTGTCGTCGGTGAGGCCGGCACCATCGCCCATGCCCTGTCGCGGGGGCCCGCCCTGCGGCCCGACGTGGCGGTGCTGGACGTGCGGCTGCCCGACGGCGACGGCATAGCGGTCTGCCGGGAGCTGCGCTCCCGGATGCCGGGGCTGGCCTGCCTGATGCTGACCTCGTTCGACGACGACGACGCCCTCCTGGACGCGATCATGGCTGGTGCGGCGGGCTATGTGCTCAAGCAGATCCGGGGTTCCGACCTGGTCGCCGCCATCCGCACCGTCGCCTCCGGACAGTCCATGCTCGATCCGGCGACCACCACCCGGCTGATGAACAGCCTGCGCGGCGAGGAGGAGGACGGCGGGCCGCAGGACGAACGTCTGGCCGGGCTGTCCCCGCGCGAACGCGAGATCCTGGCGCTGATCGGGGACGGCCTCACCAACCGTCAGATCGCTCAGCAGCTCTTCCTGTCCGAGAAGACGGTGAAGAACCACATCTCGCGCATGCTCGCGAAGCTCGGTGTCGAGCGGCGCATTCAGGCGGCGGTGCTCGCGACGGAGGTTGCCCGGCCGCCGGCGGGGGCGACTGCGGCCGGGCAGGACCGCCGCGAGCCGTCGGCCCGGGGCGCGGGCCGCCGCGTGGGTGGCTGACGCCACCCTGTGCCGTGCGGCCTGCGGGGCCGGCGGGGCTGACGGGCCGTCTGCACGGGCGGTGGGGGCCGGGTCCGGCACCGCCGGGCCGGTATGACGTGGCTGAGCACCGCTGCGGCGGGAAGGGGTCCCCGGTCCCGCCCTCTCTCCCCTAGGCCGTGTCCGCAAAGTAGCGCCGTACGCCCGAAGGGCGTGGCCCGCGGCGTCTGGCGCGTGCGATCGCAAGGCGGAGGGGCGCCCTCGTACTGGGCGTACTCGGGCGAGCCCGACAACGCAGCGAGCGTGCGTGCCGGACGCCGGGAGCCCACGAAGATCCGCCGGACAGGCCCTGCTACCGCTGGGAGGTGCCCCCGGTTTCCCGGGGCTGCCGCCCCGGCCCCCTGGGGCCCGCAGCCGCCGACGCCGGCCTCCCGGCTGACCGCCCTCCGGCTCACCAGCCCGGTAGCCCGTCTCTGCCGAACCGGCGGACGCAGACCGCCGGCGACGGCCGGGCAACCCGGTCGGCTCCCCCGCCCACCGGCTGACTGACCGGCAGCAGGCCGACCACCGTCCGGCACCGGACGGCCGGGCAGTGCCGGCCGGGACCAGCCCACCCCGCCCATCAGCCGCCCGGCCGGCGGCAGGCCCCGGCCGGCGCAGCCTGCTTCCCCCTCCCTCCAGGGGTGACGGGCCGGTGCAGCCCGCCGGTCGGCCGGCCGGTACCCGCCCGTCGGTCAGGGCCGGCCCGTGGGCAAGGGAATGCGCCACGTCAGGGTCGTGCCGCCGTCGGGGGGTGTGGTCAGGTCCAGGTCGCCGCCGTGGTGGGCCGCGCGTTCGGACAGGTTGCGCAGGCCGCTGCGGTGGCCGGGGCCGGCCGGGGGGAGGCCGGTGCCGTCGTCGGTGACGGTCAGCACCAGGTGGTGGCCGTCGTTGACCACGGCGACGGCGGCCGAGCCGGCGCCGGCGTGCCGGGCCACGTTGGCCAGCGCCTCGCCCACCACGGCCACCACGTCGTCGACGACCGCCCGGGGCACCTGCGTGTCGAGCAGGCCCTCCATGCGCAGGGCCGGGGCGAAGCCGAGGAGCGCGCCGGCCTCGCCGACGGTCTGCACGACCCGGGTGCGCAGCCCGTGCTGCGGGGCGGTCTCCCGCGACCGCAGGCCGAAGATCGTCGACCTGATGATCTTTATGGTCTCGTCCAGGTCGTCGACCGCCCGCCGGACGCGTTCCGCGGCCTCGGGGTGGCCGATGAAGCGGTCGGCGCTCTGCAGTGTCATGCCGGTGGCGAAGAGCCGTTGGATCGCCAGGTCGTGCAGGTCGCGGGCGATGCGGTCGCGGTCCTCCAGGAGCGCGATCTGCTGGGCGTCCGCGCGGCGTTCGGCGAGTTCCATGGCCACGGCCGCCTGGCCGGCGAAGGCGACCAGGGGCAGGACCTCCTCCTGGGTGAACGCCGCCCGGCCGCTGCCGCGCACGAGCAGCAGCACGCCGCGGACCACGTCGCCGGACGTGACGGGCACGGCCACCGCCGGGCCGAGGCCCTCCGAGCGCAGCGGCGACGCCGTGCCGTGCGGGTCCGTGGTGATGTCGGCGCTGCGCACGGGGCCGCCCTCGCGGTAGGCCGCCCCGGTGAGGGTGCCGTCGACGGGCAGCACCGTGCCGCGCAGCCGGGCGGCGTGCTCGCCGACGGCGACCTCGGCCGTGAGCGCGGCCTCGCCGCCCAGCGGCACGGAGACGGTGGCCAGCTCGGCGCCGGTGATCTCCTTGGCCAGCTCGGCGATGAGACCGATGACGTCCGCCGGGGGGCTGCCCGACATCAGGGCGGTCGTCACTTGGGTGCTCGCCCGCAGCCACCGCTCGCGCCGCGTGGACTCCTCGTACAGGCGGGCGTTGTCGATGGCGACGCCCGCGGCGACGGCCAGCGTGGACAGGACCGCCTCGTCCTCGTCCTCGAAGTCCGCGCCGCCGTGCTTCTCGGCCAGGTACAGGTTGCCGAAGACCTGCTCGCGGACGCGGATGGGCACGCCCACGAAGCTGTGCATCGGCGGGTGGCCGGGGGGAAAGCCGTACGACGCCGGGTGCTCGGACAGGCGCGAGAGCCGCAGCGGCTCGGGGTGGCGGATGAGTTCGCCGAGGATGCCGTGGCCGCTGGGGTACGGCCCGATGGCCTCGATCTGTGACTCCGTCACCCCCACGGTGAGGAACTGCGAGAGCGTCCGCCCGTCGGGCCCGATCACGCCGAGCGCGCCGTAGCGGGCGTCCACCAGGGCCACCGCCGCCTCGACGATGCGCCGCAGCACGTGTTCGAGGTCGAGCTCGCGCCCGACCGAGAGCACGGCTTCGAGCAGGCTGTGCACCCGGTCACGGGTGCCGCGCGCGGCGTCGATGCGCGCCTGGAGCTCCTCCAGCAGCTCGTCCAGCCTGAGTTGCGGTAATCGCAAGAAAGTGCCTCCTGACAGGCGCCCGACGGGGACGGACGGGGGGACGGACGGCCTGTCCGCCCGGGCCCCACCGTATCGGCCACCCGGTGCGGCCTGCGGAGGAGCCCCGGTAGGTGCCGCGCTCCGTCCGCGGGTGGCGTGCGGCGCTCTGAGCAGGCGCGGGGCGGGCGGGGCACGCCTGCTGTGCCGGTTGCTCCCCCCGGATGCGGGAATGCTGGGTTCATGACGTGAGTCGGAGGGGGTGGGCGCGGTGGCGGCACGCAGGCGGTGGGGGCGGTTCTGGCTGCTGCTCACCCCGGCGCTGCTGGCCGCGGGAGCGCTGCTCGCCGCCACGGCGAGCGGGGCCCTGGCCACGTCGCTGGCCGCCTCCGGCTCGGCGTTCAAGGTCACCGCGGACCGGGTGGTCGCCGACGGCGTCCGCGCCGTGCCCGCCCTGTACACCGAGCCCGGTGAGGGCGGTGCCCGGCATCCGGTGCTGCGGGCCACGGTCCGCCGGGCGCGGATCGAGGGCCTGTGCGTGAGCCTGGTCGTGCCCACCCCGCTCGGCAAGGTCACCCTGCGGGCCGTGGCCGGCCGTTCGGATCCCGTCGAGGGCACGGGGCTCTCGGTGGACGCGGATTCGGTGCGCGGGAAGGTGGACTTCACCGGTGTCGTGGCCGCGGCCGGCGGCGTGTGGGAGGGCGGGACGGGGGGTTTCCTGGCGGCAACGGACCATGTCGTGGTGCGCGACGGAAAGCTGACCGGGTGGCAGGGCGCGGGGGCGTCGCTGCGGATGAGCGACCCGGACGTGGGGCTGCTGAGGGGAGAGCACGCATGCGCGTGAGACGGTGCTCTGGGAGACGGGCGGCCGCCGGACCCCTGCTGCGGCGGGCGAGAGGCTGGTGCGGAGGGCGCCCGGCGGGCTCGGCTGCGCTCGTCTGCGCGAGCGGCGCAGAGCTGGCCGCGCTGCCCCTGCTGGGTGCGCCCCTGGCCGTCCTGCAGCCCGGGGTGGCGGTCAGCGCCGGGTTCGAGGTGAGCCTGCCGCTGCTGCTGACCGGCGTGGTCCTGCTGCGGTATCCGCAACTGCACGCGGTGGCGGGGGTGGCCGCGGTGGTGCTGGCCCTGCTGGCCCTGCTCACCTGCAACATCGGAGGACTCCTGCTCGGCACCGCCCTCGGGGTGGCCGGGGGCTGCCTGGCGTTCTCCTGGGTGCCGCCCGCGGCACCCGGCCCGCCCCCGGGCTGAGGGCCGCCACCGCTCCCCGGGCCGAGGCCCGACCGCCGCGTGGCGTCCCCGCGTTCCCTCTCGTCCCCGGGAGAGCCATGACCTCCTCCGTCTATGCCAGGGCCGGCATCCACGACCGGCGGCTGCGCGCCGGATACCAGGTCTGCCGGCGCACGTTCCGGCGCAACAACAGCACCTACTACGCGCTCGGACACCTCCTGCCCCGCGCCGTGCGCCCGGCCGTGTGGGCGCTGGCCGCGGCCGCGCGCGTCATGGACGACCTGGCGGACAACGGCCCGGACGGCCCCCGCGAGCGGGCCGCCCGCGTGGCGGCCTGGTCGGCGGCCTACCGCACGGACCTGCACCGCGGCGACAGCCCCGACCCCGTGCGGCGGGCGCTGGTGCACACGGTGCGGACCTGGGGCCTGTCCCCCGGCGACCTGGAGTCGGTCTTCGCCGAGCAGTACCGCGACCCGGGGCGCGGCGCGCCGCACACGTGGCGGGAGTGGATCGACTACAGCCGGTCCGTCAACAGCGTCTACGGCAGTCAGATCCCGGCCCTGCTGTCCCGGCTCGGGCTGTCCCTGGTCGCGCACGCCCGGCACATGGAGGCGTACCACACGTGGCTGCAGGGGGTGCAGCTGACCGACGACCTGGAGGACCTGCACGAGGACCTCGCCCGTGGGCACGTCAGGCTTCCCGTGGAGGCGCTGGAGGAGTTCGGCGTCAGTGCCGACGACCTGCAGGCACGCCACTGGACTCCGGCGGTCGACGCACTGGTGCGTTCCCTGGTCGGCCGGGCCCGTCGCTGGCTCGACCAGCCGGAGCTGCTCCACGGTCCGGTGCCGGGCCTGGCGGTGTTCGTCAAGGCGACGGCCCAGGTGCTGTCGCTGCGGCTGTGCGCCGTCGAGCGGGCGGGTGCCGCGCTCCTGCACCGCAGGCCGCGTCTGCCGTGGGCCGCCCGGCGGCGCATCCTGACCCGCGGCCGTGCCGAGGCGGCGATCATCTGGTGGCTGACGCCCCTCTCGCCCCCGCCGCCCGTTCCCCCGCCCGTCGCGGCGCACCGGGGCGCCGGCCGGCTCCTCGGCTCCCGGACCGCGCCCCTGGCTCCCCCGGTCCCGCCGCGGCCCCATCCCTCCGGTGCCCGGCCGCCGGACTTCGCGCCGGGCGCACTGCCACGGCACGTGGCCATCGTGATGGACGGCAACGGCCGCTGGGCCACCGGGCGCGGGCTGCCCCGCTCAGAGGGGCACCGGGCGGGGGCCGAGGCCCTGCGCGACGTCGTGCACGGCGCCCTGGAGGCCGGGCTGCCGCATCTGACGGTGTACGCGTTCTCCACGGAGAACTGGAGCCGTTCCGCCGCCGAGACCGACGCCCTCATGGGCCTGCTGCGCGAGCACCTCGACGACGAGGACCTGTGGTGTCTGGACGTGCGCTCGCGCTGGGCGGGCGTGCCCGACGGCCTGCCGGAGGACCTGGTGCAGGCGCTCCTGGAGCGCGAGCGGGCGACCGGCGGGCGCACCGGCCTGGTCCTCACCGTGTGCGCCAACTACGGCGGCCGGGCGGAGCTGGCCCAGGCGGCCCGGGCCCTGGCCGGCGCGGCCGTCGCCGGGCACGTCGACCCCGCCCGCGTCACCGAGCAGCAGCTGGCCCGGTACCTGCCGCTGCCCGACCTGCCCGACGTCGACCTGTTCTGGCGCACCGGCGGGGAGCAGCGCACGTCCAACTTCCTGCCGTGGCACAGCATCTACGCCGAGCTGCTCTTCACCCCCGCCTACTGGCCCGACGTCGACCGCCGGGACCTGTGGGAGGCGATGGCCGCCTACGCCCGGCGGCAGCGCCGCTACGGCTCGGCCCCCGCCGCCGGCGCTCAGGTGCCGGGCTTGCGCCCGTAGACGTACACGTCGTCGCCGTTCTTCAGCAGCGACCAGTACGACTTGGCGTCGGCGCGTCGCATGTTCACGCAGCCGTGGGAGCCGGGCGCCGACCAGACGCTGCCGTCGATGGCGTGGAACGCCTGCCCGCCGTCGAAGAACTGGCTGTAGGGCATGCGGACCTTGTAGATCGTCGACCAGTGGTCGATGCTCCGCCAGTAGACGCTCTTGAGTCCGGTGCGCGTCTCGTAGCCGTCGCGACCCGAACGGATGGGGACGGGGCCGAACTTCAGCTTCTTGCCGTCCTGGATCCAGCTCAGCTGGCGGGTGAGGTCGACGCAGGCGATGCGTCCCTTGTTCGTCGGGCAGGCGCCGGACGCGTTGGGGTTGCCACCGGCCTCCCGCTGCTTGGCGACCACCTCCATCACGGACCACGTGACCGGGCCGGCGTAGCCGATGGCGGGGCTTATCCCGTGATCGAGCTGGAAGTCGCGTATCGCCCGGCAGTCGGCGGCCGACTGCCTGCCGTCGACGGGCCGGCCGAGGAAGCGCTCCGCCTTGGCCTGGTAGGGCCCGGTCCCGGCGGTGCACGCGGAGCCCGCGGCCTGCGCGGTCCCACCCAGGGCCACGGTCAGGGGGGCGGCCAGGCCGACCGCGCCCAGGAGGACGCCGAGGCGGCGAACCATCGTCTTTCTCAGGGGACTTGTCATGCTCGTTATGACCAACGGGGCGACCGGTTGGTTGCCCGCGGGCGACCGGCACGTGAACGTTCAGGCCGCCGCGCCGAGCGTGCGGACCTTCGTGCGGGCGTCGAAGCCGGAGCGCGGTGCGCCGCCGGGGCCGTTGGCCGGCGTGCCCACGTACAGCCAGCCCAGGAGTTGCTCCCCCGCGCCCACCCCGATGCAGCGGCGCACCGCGGGCGCGTCGACGGCCCCGCCCGTGCGCCAGATGGCGCCCCAGCCGCGGCTGTGCAGCAGCAGGTGCAGGTTCTGGACCACGGAGACCGTGGCGGCCAGCTGTTCCCACACCGGCACCCTGGGATGGTCGGGGCGGGGGCAGAAGACGATCGAGACCAGCAGCGGGGCGCGCAGGGGCTTGGCGCGGGCCCGCTCGGCGGCGCCGGCTCCCGTCGCGCTCTCCGCGAGGGCCGCGCCCAGGAGTTCGCGCTGGGCGTCCCGGACGATCACCAGCCGCCAGGGTCTGAGCAGGCCGTGGTCGGGGGCGGCCGAGGCCGCCTGGATCAGTTCGAGCAGGGCGGCGTCGTCCGGCGCGGGGGGCGCGAGCCGGGTGGCGCTGCGCCGGGTCAGCACCGCCTCCATGACATCCATGACGACCTCCCTTTTGTCGCGAAGATAGAGGATTGACGGGCCGTGCACATACCGCCGCTCCGATGCGCCGCCCGGGGCGCCCCTCGCGCTTGACCTCAAGTTGACTTGAGTTTCTACGGTGCTCATCGAGACGCAAGCGCACAGTAGGGACTTCGACGATGACGCAGACCACCCTCACGAGAGCGGGCCGCCCGGCCCCCGCCGCCGCCCCCGCCGGGCGGGAGGCGCCCGGCGACGCGCGCCGCTGGTGGGGCCTGGCGGTGCTCGGCCTCTCCCAGCTGATCGTCCTGCTGGACGGCACGGTCGTGAACATCGCCCTGCCGTCGGCCCAGGCCGACCTGGGCATCGGCGACGGGGCGCGGCAGTGGGTCATCACCTCCTACGCGCTCGCCTTCGGCGGGCTGCTGCTCCTGGGCGGCCGGATCGCCGACCTGGTGGGCCGCAAGCGCACCTTCCTCACCGGAGTCGCCGGGTTCGGCCTGGCCTCGGCCGTCGGCGGTGCCGCGGACGGCGCGGGCATGCTCTTCGCCGGCCGTGCCCTGCAGGGCGCCTTCGCGGCGCTGATCGTGCCCGCCGCCATGTCCCTGCTGACGACCACCTTCACCGATCCGCGGGAGCGCGGCAGGGCGTTCGGTGTCTTCGGCGCCATCGCCGGCGCGGGGGCGGCGGCCGGGCTGCTCATCGGCGGGCTCGTCACCCAGTACCTGGACTGGCGCTGGTGCATGTACATCGCCGTGCCCGTCGAGGTGGTCGTCCTGATCGCCGCCGTGCCGCTGCTGTCCGACACCGGCCGGCGGGCCGGAGGCCGCCTGGACGTGCCGGGGGCGGTCCTCGGCACGGCAGGTCTGGCCGCGATCGTCTACGGTCTGGGCGAGGCCGAGTCCCGCGGCTGGGGCGACCCGCTGGTGCTCGGCCTGCCGGCCGGCGGCGTGCTCCTGCTGGCGGCGTTCGTGCTCTGGCAGGCCCGCACGCCCCACCCGCTGCTGCCGCTGCGCATCCTGCGGGACCGGCGGCGCGCGGGGGCTCTGCTGACGGCGGGTCTGGCACCGGTCGCGATGTTCGGTGTGTTCCTCTTCATGACCTACTACCTGCAGGTCGTCCTCGGCTACTCCGCCGTCCGCACCGGCCTGGCCTTCCTTCCCCTGACCCTGGCGATGATCACGGGCTCCACGCAGCTCGCCGCCCGGCTGGTGCCGTTCGTGGCACCGCGCACCATCGTGGTGCCGGGACTGCTGACGGCCGCGACCGGCCTGCTCGTCCTGGCCCAGGCCGGTACCGGCACCCCGTACGCCACGCGGGTGTTGCCCGGGCTGGTGCTGCTGGGCCTGGGCATGGGCTCCACGATGATGACGGTGATGGCCACGGCCACGGCGGGCGTCGACCCGCAGGACGCCGGGGTGACGTCGGCGATGGTGAGCACGGCGCAGCAGGTGGGCGGCGCGGTCGGCACGTCCGTCCTCAACTCGGTGGCGGCGGGGGCCACGCAGGGGTGGCTCGCCGGACACCCGGGGGCCCCGGTGACCGAGGCCACGGTGCACGGCTCCTCGACCGCGCTGTGGTGGGTGGCGGGGCTGCTGGTGCTGACCGCGGTGCCGGCCGGGATCCTGCTGCGCAGCGGCGGCCCGCGGCAGGGGGCCGGCCGGGCGTAGGGCCTGTCCGGCGGGGAAGGGGGGGGCGGCTTCCGTGGTGCACGGGAGCCGCCCTTTCCCCGCCGGCCGTTCACCACAGGATCAGCCCCCACAGCAGGCCGATACCCGCCATCGTCCAGGCCACGTAGTCGCCCACGTGGCCGGAGTGCAGGCGGCGCAGGGGCGACGCCCAGCCGCCCGAGGGGACGAAGCGGTGCACGGCCAGGACGGCCAGCGCCGTCGCCAGGGCGGCGGAGAGCAGGCCGAGGGCCGCGCCGGTCCACGTCCACCACTCCCCCGGATGGCCCCGGTACGGGCCGCCGGGCCCGCCGTCCAGCACCATCGCGGCGTATCCCGCGTGGTCCAGGAAGGCCCCGGCGGCCGCGTCCACCGCGGGGGCCAGTGCCGGGACCGTGCCCACCGCCAGGGAGCCGGCCAGCAGGGTGGCGGCGACCGTGACCATCGGCCGGGGCAGCAGGCGCAGACGGCGGCCCGTCTCCGGTTCCTCCTCGTCGCCGGCCGTCTCCGGCTCCTCCTCGCCGACCTCCCGCTCGCTGTCCCCCGCGCCCAGGAAGACCCGTGCGGCCACCCGCAGCACCGCGCCTCCGGTGACCGCCGAGACGAGCACGAACAGCACCGGCAGCCAGGGGGCCTGCTCCTCCACCAGGGCCTTGCCCAGCCCCGTGCCGAACGGCGGGAGCCCGGCCAGCGCGAGGCCGCCCGCGGCGAAGAGCAGGCCGATGCCCGCCATGTCCCGCCCCCGGCCGTGCAGCTCGTGCTCGTCGACGCTGCCGTGCCGGTCGAGCAGGATGCCGGTGCAGGCGAACAGCGCGGCCTTGGCGCCGGCGTGCCCGAGGACGTAGAGGCAGGTGCCCGCGAGCGCCTCCGGCGTCAGCAGGGCGACGCCGGTGAGGAACAGCCCGGTGTGGGCGACCGTCGAGAAGGCCAGCAGCCGTTTCACGTGCCGCTGCTGCCAGCACATCACCGCCCCCGTCGCCGCGGTCGCCACGCCGAGGACCAGCAGCGCGCGGCGGACGTCGTCCGCGGGGATGCCGCCGGGCCCGCCGAAGACGGTCGCGTGGACGCGCGCGACGCCGTACACGCCCGTCTCCACCATGACGCCCGAGAGCAGCATGCACACGGGCGTGGGGGCCACCGCGTGGGCGTCGGCGAGCCAGAAGTGGAAGGGCACGGCGGCCGCCTTGACCAGCAGTCCGGTCAGGACCAGGACGAACGCGGCGACGACCAGGGCGTCCGGGCCGGGCGCCGCGTCCAGTTCGCGGCCGGTCTGCGCCATGCCCAGCTCGCCCGTCCGCGCGTAGAGCAGGACGATGCCCGTCAGGCAGGCGTATCCGCCGAGGGAGTTGACGAAGCCGAAGGCGAGGGCTCCCTGCACCGGCCGCGCCTCCTCGACGTGGTAGCCGGTCAGGGCGTAGGCGACGACGCCCATGAGCTCGAAGAAGACGAAGGCGTCGAAAAGGTCGCCGGTGAGCGCGAAGCCGCACATCCCCGCCTGGAACAGCAGGATCATGGCGGGGAAGGACCCCGGATGGGCGTGCGGGGGTTGCTCGAAGTAGCGCCAGGAGTAGGCCAGGACGGCCACGATCAGCAGCGAGGTCAGCGCGGCGAGTCCCGCGCCGATGCGGTCGCCGACGAGGACGATGCCCACGCTGTGCCCGCCGTCCGGGCGCCATCCGCCCACCCAGACGACCTCGCTCCCCCCGTGGGCGAGGGCCGCGAGGGCCAGGGCCGCGGAGGTGCCCGCGCCGGCGCAGGCCACCGCCTGGGCCACCGGCCGCGGCACCCGGCGGCCCAGGCCGACCAGCAGCGCGGCGCCCAGCAGCGGCACCGCCACGATCAGCGGGAGCAGCTGTTCCATCGCCGCTCAGCCCTTGAGTTCGGTCAGCTCGTCCGGGTCCACGGTCCCGTGCCGCTTGTCGGTCTGGACGACCAGGGCGAGCAGGAGGGCGGTCACGGTGGCGCCGACCACGACGTCGGTGAGGGCCAGGGCCTGGACGACCGGGTCGACGACGGGCGTGCCGACCGGGATGTCGGAGAAGACGGGCGCGGTGGCGCCGCGGCGGTAGCCGACGGCCAGCAGCAGCACGTACGTGGAGGACTGGGTGACGGCCAGGCAGCCGACGGCGTGCACGAGGTTGCGGCTGGTGGCCATGCCGTACACGCCGATCAGGAAGATCCACACGGCGACGAGGTAGGGCAGGACGGTCACGTCCGCTCCCCCTCCTCCCCGACGATCTCCAGCGCCTGGCCGAGGAAGTGGGCCAGCAGGACGACCACGCCGGAGGCGACCTCCATGCCGACGGCGGCGTTGAGGAGCGGGACGGTGCCGCCGGAGGCCATCGTGTTGAAGGTGCCGTGCGGCAGCGTGTTGGCCAGGTAGGCGGAGCCGGCCAGCAGCCCGGCCGCGCCGAGCAGCACGTACGCCGCCTCGCCGACGCCGTCGGCCAGCTCGTACGGGCCGACGGGCCGGATCCGCTCCAGGGCGCGGTAGTCGACGGCGACGTAGAGCAGGTGCAGGGCGGTGGCGACGACGACGCCGCCCTGGAAGCCGCCGCCCGGGCTGAGCTGGCCGTGCGCGATCACGTACAGGCCGATGAGCAGCGCGACGGGCAGCGCGAGGGTGCCGTAGCGGCGCAGCGGGGGCGGCACGGGCGCGGGCTGCGGGGCGACCCGGTGTTCGTCGCGGGTCTGGCGCAGGAGGACGACGGTGCCGAGGACGGCCGCGAAGAGGATGCTCTCCTCGCCGAGGGTGTCGAGGGCGCGCTGGTCGAAGTTGACGGAGGAGACGGTGTTGGCGGTGCGCTGGAGCAGGGCGGTCCGCACGGCCCGGTCGCCGTAGGGGTGCCGGTCGCCCCCGAAGTGCGGCAGCCGCAGGCAGGCGGCCACGAGCAGGGCGGCCGTGGCCGCCAGCCCGGCGGCCAGCGGCCACCGCCGGATGGGCCCCCTCACTCGTGCCGCTTCCGGCGCCGTACTTTGCGCACCGTCAGCAGGAGCATCAGCGGGGTCACCGCCGAGCCGACGGCGAGCTGGGACAGGCCCACGTCGGGTGCCTGCAGCACGGTGAAGAGCAGGGCGAGGCCGAGGCCGAGCAGGGAGAGCAGGACGGCCTGGCGGGCAGGGTCGCGGCACAGCGCGGCCGCGGTGGCGGCGGCCGCGACGAGGAGCAGGCCGGCGGCGAGGAGGGCGTCGTCGAGGGCGTCACCCACGGCGCAGCGCCCGGGTGGTGACGAGCCCGCCGGCCACCAGCAGGGCGCCGATGACGAGCAGCTTGGCCATGGCACGGCCCGGGCCGGTGGCGACGCACAGGGGCACGACGGTGGCGGGCGCGCCGATCGTCACGGCGGGGGTCAGCAGCCGTGCGCCGGGCGGGTGCTTTTCGATCTCCTCGCCGAGCAGACGGATGTAGACGAGGGTGCCGGCGGGCCCGAGGACGCAGACGACCAGGGCGAGGTCGGTGTAGGAGGGGCGGCCGTAGCCCTGCGCGAGCAGGAGGAGGACCAGGCACAGCAGGAGGGTGGCCATGTTCTGGGCGACGACGCGCCGGCCGGTGGTGCCGCGGGCGGCGCCCCACAGGCTGGGGCCGAGCCCGCCGACGACGAGCGCGCAGGCGGCGGCCAGCCAGCCGTTCACCGGGCCGCCGCCCTGCGGGCGGCCCGGGCGGCGAAGGCCGTCAGGAGCGCGGCGGCCGTGCCGATCTCCAGGTCCAGCGGGTCGGGTGCGCTGATCAGCACGGCCCACAGCGCGGTGAGCGCGGCCCACCAGAGCAGGATCTCCGCCGCCGCGGCCGCCGCACCGCTTCGCACCGCCGCTCCCTCTCCGCACCGCGTGGGTGCTCGCCCGCCGGGTGGGGTCCGGGGGTCCGGTCCGCCATGCCCCGAGTATCGGACATGGCGCCGGGCGGGGCGGGACGCCACCCCGTGCGGCCGCAAACCGGGAGGTTTCATCGGGACGGCCGGGGGTTACCCGTCCCGACGTCACGCACGCCCCGTACGCGCACGATCCAGACGGAGCGACAGGTGGAGAGGAACGCATGAGCGAGCAGGTTTCCGACTACGTCCTGGCCCGGCTGCGGGAGTGGGGTGTGGAGCGGGTCTTCGGGTATCCGGGGGACGGCATCAACGGGCTGCTGGCCGCCTGGGGCCGGGCCGACAACCAGCCGCAGTTCGTCCAGGCACGGCACGAGGAGATGGCGGCGTTCGAGGCCGTGGGGTACGCCAAGTTCAGCGGGCGCCTGGGGGTGTGCGCCGCGACCTCGGGGCCCGGCGCCATCCACCTGCTCAACGGGCTCTACGACGCCAAGCTCGACCACGTGCCGGTGCTGGCGATCGTGGGGCAGACGGCCCGCTCGGCCATGGGCGGCTCGTACCAGCAGGAAGTGGACCTGCACACCCTCTTCAAGGACGTCGCCTCCGACTTCGTGGAGACGGTGACGGTGCCCGAGCAGCTGCCGAACGTGCTCGACCGGGCCATCCGCACCGCCTACGCGCGGCGTGCGCCGACGGCCGTCATCATCCATGCCGACGTGCAGGAGCTGGACTACTCGCCGCCCACCCACGCGTTCAAGATGGTGCCGTCCAGCCTGGACCGCAGCGGCTGGCAGGCGGTGCCCTCGGACGAGTCGCTCGCCCGGGCCGCGGAGCTGCTCAACGCCGGTGAGAAGGTGGCGGTCCTCGTCGGGCAGGGCGCGGCCGGCGCCCGGACCGAGGTCGAGCAGGTCGCCGAGGTCCTCGGCGCGGGCGTGGCCAAGGCGCTGCTGGGGATGGACGTGCTCAGCGACGAGCTGCCGTACGTCACCGGTTCGATCGGCCTGCTGGGCACCCGGCCGTCGTACGAGCTGATGCGGGACTGCGACACCCTGCTGACGATCGGCTCCAACTTCCCCTACTCGCAGTTCCTTCCGGAGTTCGGCAAGGCGCGGGCGGTGCAGATCGAGCTCGATCCGCACATGGCCGGGCTGCGCTACCCGTACGAGGTCAACCTGATCGGTGACGCGCGGGCCACGCTGCTGCGGCTGATCCCGCTGCTGGAGCGCAAGGACCGGCGCGGCTGGCAGAGCGAGGTGATCGCGCACGTGGAGCGCTGGAAGGAGGTGATGCGGCGGCGGGCCGCGGTGAGTGCCGAGCCGGTGAACCCCGAGCACGTGGCGGCGGCGCTGTCGCCGCTGCTGCCGGACGACGCGATCCTCACCTCCGACTCCGGCTCGGTCGCCAACTGGTACGCGCGCCACATCACCATGCGCGGCACCATGCGCGGCTCGCTGTCGGGGACGCTCGCGACGATGGGCTGCGGCGTGCCGTACGCGATCGGTGCGAAGTTCGCGCACCCCAACCGGCCGGTGGTGGCGCTGGTGGGGGACGGGGCGATGCAGATGAACGGCATGGCCGAGCTGATCACGGTCGCCAAGTACCAGCACCAGTGGGAGGACTCGCGGCTGGTGGTCGGCGTGTGGAACAACCGTGACCTGAACCAGGTGACGTGGGAGATGCGCGCCATGGGCGGCGCCCCGCAGTTCCTGCCCTCGCAGGAGCTGCCCGACGTCTCCTACGCGGAGTTCGCCCGGATGCTGGGGCTGACCGGGATCCGGGTGGAGAAGCCGGACGAGGTCGAGGACGCCTGGCGCGAGGCGCTCGCCGGCAAGCGCCCGGCCGTGGTGGAGTTCGTCACCGACCCGGCGGTGCCGCCGATTCCGCCGCACGCGGACTGGGACCAGATCGAGGCCACGGCCGCGGCCGTCCTCAAGGGCGACGCGGATCGCAAGGGCATGCTGCGGCAGGGCATCAAGGCGAAGATGCAGGAGTTCCTGCCCCACCGGAAGAAGTCCGCCTCCCCGGAGGAGGGCGAGCGGTGAGGGGGCGCCGCCCGCCCGGCCGGCGCGGCGGGTTCCGGCGCGCGCGGTACGACGTGCGGCACGGGCGGTTGCAGCGGTCGCTGTCACTGCTGATGGCCGCCGGTTCGGCGGTGACGGCCGCGGAGGTCTTCCTGGAGCACGACCGGGCCGGGTTCGGGAACCGGGTGATGTGGTGGCCGGTGCTGCTGGGCCCGGTGGGGCTGGCGGCCGGTATGGCCGGCTTCGCCGACGAGCGGGCCGCGCGCACCGCGCTGCCGCTCGCCTCGGCGGCGATCGCCGCCAACGGCCTGCAGGGCACGTATCTGCACGTGCGGGGCATCGCCCGGAAGCCCGGGGGCTGGCGCATGGCCCGCTACAACGTCGAGCTGGGCCCACCCCTGTTCGCACCGCTGCTGATGAGCATGGTGGGCGGCATGGGGCTGCTGGCGAGCGGGTTGCGGCGGGAGCGGTGAGGCGGTCGAGGCGATGACGGGCACACGGCTGGGGGACGACGCCGGGGCGGCGGGCCGGGCGCCGACGTGGGACACCGCGACGGCCGGGGTGGTGCTGGCCCGGCTGGGGCCGCGCCGTCAGCCGTCGCTGCGCTTCTTCACCCCGGCGGAGGAGGCGGCGGCCGAGGCGCTGCTCGACCTCGTCCTGGCACGGTCCGCCGAGGACCCGCCGGTGCCCGTGCTGTCGGTCATCGACGCCCGGCTGGCCACCGGTGAGGGTGACGGCTGGCGCTACGCGGACGTCCCCGAGGACCCCGAGGCGTGGCGGCGCTCGCTGGCCGCCCTGGACGAGGAGGCACGCCTGCGGCACGACGGTCGGGTCTTCGCCGAGCTCGGCCACGGCGACCGGGACCGGCTGCTGCGGCACGTGCTGCAGCTGGGCGGCCGTGACTGGTATGGGATGCCCGCGGCGCACGTGTGGTCGCTGTGGACGCGCTACGCCTGCGAGGCGTACTACGCCCACCCCTCCGCCTGGGACGAGATCGGCTTCGGCGGTCCCGCCTACCCCCGCGGCTACCTGCGGCTGGGCCGGGGGCGCCGCGAGACGTGGGAGGCCCCCCGGTGAGCACGACCGGCGACGCGGGCACGGGCGCGGGCACGGGTGCGGGCACGGGCACGGGTGCGGGCACGACGTGCGGGGGGTGGCCGTGAGCGGTGCGTGGTGGCGGACGCTGCGGGAGTCGGCCCGCCCGCAGGGCGACGTGCGGCGTCGCAACGCCTCGGCCTGGCTGCCGCACGTGACGCGGATGCGCGAGCGGATGCAGTCCTTCGACGACGCCGACGAGGTGGACATGGCGGTGGTGGGCTGTGGCGCGGGCGGCGCGACGTTCGCCCAGCGGCTCGCGCACGCCGGCTGGCGCGTGGTGTGCCTGGAGGCGGGCCCGTTCTGGGACCCGGAGAAGGACTGGGTCAGCGACGAATGGGGGTCGCACCACCTGTACTGGAACGAGCCCCGGGTCGTCGGGGGCACCCACCCGGTGCCGCTCGGCTCGAACAACTCCGGTCGCGGCGTGGGCGGTTCCATGGTGCACTTCGCGGGGTTCGCCCCGCGCCTGCACCCCTCCGACTTCCGTACGCACACCCTCGACGGCGTGGGCGTGGACTGGCCCCTGGCGTACGGGCAGCTGCGGCCGTTCTACGAGCGGCTGGAGCGCGAGCTGCCGGTGGCCGGCCAGTTCTGGCCGTGGGGCGACCCGCACCCGCACCCCCATCCGCCGCACCCGGTCAGCGGCAACGGCGAGGTGATGCTCGCCGGCTGCGCGGCGCTCGGCATCGAGGCGCGCGTGGGCCCGGTCGCCATCGCCAACGGCCGCTTCGGCGACCGCCCGCACTGCATCTACCGCGGCTTCTGCCTCCAGGGCTGCAAGGTGAACGCCAAGGCGTCACCGCTGATCACGCACGTGCCCGACGCGATCGCGCACGGCGCGGAGATCCGTGCCGACGCGATGGTCACCCGGGTGGAGACCGACCGTGCGGGCCGCCGGGTGACGGGCGTGCGGTACGTGCGCGGCGGGCGCGAGCGCTTCCAGCGGGCGGCGGCGGTCGCCGTCGCGGGCTACTCCATCGAGACGCCGCGGCTGCTGCTGAACTCCGCCACCTCCCGCTTCCCGCAGGGCCTGTGCAACGACCACGACCTGGTGGGCCGGTACGTCATGGTGCAGGGCGCGCCGCAGACCGCGGGCCGTTTCCCCGACGAGATCCGCATGTACAAGGGCCCGCCGCCCGAGGTGAGCAGCGAGGCGTTCTACGAGACGGATCCGTCGAAGCCCTACCGGCGCGGCTTCTCCGTCCAGACGGTCTCGCCGCTGCCCATCATGTGGGCCGAGCACGTGGCCGCGCAGGGCCACTGGGGCACGGACCTGCGGCAGCGGATGGCCGATTACGTGCACTGGGCGACGCTGGGTGCCCTGTGCGAGTTCCTGCCGCAGGCCGGAAACCGCGTCACGCTGGCGGAGGAGAAGGACCGGCACGGACTGCCCGTCGCCCGCTTCGACCACGGCCACTGCGCCAACGACGACCTCTTGATGGAGGCGGCGCGCGAGGTGATGGAGGAGATCCTCAAGGCCGCGGGTGCCACCGAGCTGATGACGGTGGAGCGGTACGCGCACCTGGTGGGCGGCTGCCGGATGGGCCGCACGCCTGCGGAGGGCGTGGTGGACGGCGACCTGCGGACGTTCGCGATCCCCAACCTCTTCGTCACCGACGGCAGTGTGCTGCCGACCCAGGGCAGCGCCAACCCGGCGCTGACCATCATGGCCCTCGCCGACAGGGCCGCCACCCGACTGATCGCGCAGCGCCCCGGGAGGACGTCATGACCTGCGACCGGCCGGTCGAGGCGCTGGAGGTCTCGGCCTACACCATTCCCACCGACGCCCCGGAGGCCGACGGGACGCTCTCCTGGGACTCCACCACCGTCGTCGTGGTGGAGGCCCGCGGCGGCGGGGAGACGGGGCTGGGCTGGACGTACGGGCCGGCCGACACGGGCACGGCCGTCACCGGCCTGCTCTCCGGCCACGTCCTCGGGCGCGACGCGATGGACGTGGCGGGCGCGAACGAGGCGATGGGCCGCGCGGTGCGCAACGCCGGCCGGCCGGGGCTGGTGGCCGGTGCGCTCTCGGCCGTGGACATCGCCCTGTGGGACCTCAAGGCCCGGTTGCTGCAGGTGCCGCTGGTCCGCCTGATCGGGGCGGTCGCCGAGACCGTGCCGCTGTACGGCTCCGGTGGCTTCACGACGTACCACGACACGCATCTGGCGGCGCAGCTCACCAGCTGGGTGCACGGGCACGGCATCGAACGCGTCAAGATCAAGATCGGGGAGTCCTGGGGCCGGGCCGTACCCCGCGACCTCGCCCGGGTGCGCCACACCCGGCAGACCATCGGCCCGGACACCGCCCTGTACGTGGACGCCAACGGCGCCTACACGCGCAAGCAGGCGGTGCGCGTCGGGCAGGCGCTGGCCGACATGGGCGTCGGCTGGTTCGAGGAGCCCGTCTCCTCCGACGACCTGGAGGGGCTGCGGCTGGTCCGTGACCTGTGCGCCTGTGACATCGCCGCCGGCGAGTACGGCTACGACCTGCCCTACTTCGCGCGGATGGCGCCCGTCGTCGACTGCCTGCAGGCGGACGCCACCCGCTGCGGAGGGATCACCGGATGGCTGCGGGCCGCCGCCGTCGCCCAGGCCCACGGGCTGGAGATCTCGGGGCACTGCGCACCGCACGTGCACGCGCACGTCGCGGCGTGCGTGCCGAACCTGCGGCACATCGAGTGGTTCCACGACCATGCGCGCATCGAGGGGGCCTACTTCACCGGGGCCCTCGACCCGTCGGGCGGCACGGTCCGGCCGGGTGCGGGCGGCGAGCCGGGCCACGGGATGGGGTTCCGGCACGAGGAGGCGATCGCCCACCGCGTGCTGTGAACCGCTGCCCCGATGCCCGTCATCCCTGCGCGAGGAGCTCCGCATGAACGACGTCCAGGACGCCACCACCCGCTACCTGATGTACGGGCTGCTGCCCGGTTGGTTCGTGCCCGGGATCGCCGACTGGGCGTTGCACCGGCGCACCCGTATCGAGGACACGTCGGGGACGAAGGAGTCGGCGATCCACGCCCTGATGATGACCGAGGTGGGCGTGCCGTTGGCGCTGACGCTGCTGTGCGAGGTCAATCCGCTGCTGATGACCGTGCAGCTGGGGGCGACGGCGGCGCACGAGGCCACCGCCCTGTGGGACGTGCGGACGGCGGTGCGCAGCGACCGCGAGGTCACGCCGGTCGAGCAGCACGTCCACAGCTTCCTGGAGACCCTGCCGTTCGCCGCCCTGGCCTCGCTGATGTGCCTGCACCCCGGCCAGGTGCGCTCCCTGCTGCGCGGCGGCCGGGGCGACCCCCGCGCGTGGCGCCTGGTGCCGCGCCGTCGTCCGCTGCCGCGCGGCTATCTGGCCGGCATCGGGCTGGGGGTGGCGGCGTGCGTGGCGCTGCCGTACGCCGAGGAGTTCGTGCGCTGCGTGCGCGGGTCCCGGCGGCGCAGGAAGAACCGCACAGAACGAGAGTTCGTGGAAAGGAAGTCATCATGAAGGTCGCATTCCTCGTGGCGCCCCAGGGCGTGGAGCAGATCGAGCTGACCACTCCCTGGAAGGCGGTCGAAGAGGCCGGCGGCACGCCGCAGCTGGTGTCGACGAAGCCCGGGAAGGTGCAGGCGTTCCACCATCTCGACAAGGGCGACACGTTCCCCGTCGACAAGGTGGTGGACGAGGTGGGGGTGGCGGAGTACGACGCGCTGGTGCTGCCGGGTGGCGTGGCCAACCCCGACTTCCTGCGCATGGACGAGCGGGCCGTGGCCTTCGCACGGGACTTCTTCGGCGCGGGCAAGCCCGTCGCGGCGATCTGTCACGCGCCGTGGACGCTGGTGGAGGCCGACGTGGTGCGCGGCCGCACCCTCACGTCGTGGCCGAGCCTGCGCACCGACATCCAGAACGCGGGCGGCTCGTGGGTGGACGAGCAGGTCAAGGTGTGCACGAGCGGCCCGAACACGCTGATCACCAGCCGTAAGCCGGACGATCTGAAGGCGTTCTGCGAGGCGTTCACGGAGGAGTTCCGTGCGGCACGGGGCGGGGGTGGCTGACGCGGGCGTGCCGGCTGGGTGAGAAGCCGCTGCCGGGCGTCCGCGCGGGGCGGCGGCTGACGGGCGGCGGTCGGCCGCCCGGGCGGAGGTGGTGTGGGGTGGACATCGGGCACATGAGGAAACGTTCACTGGGCCTCGTGGGGTAGCCGGCGCGTTGGCCCCCGTCGTAGGCCGGGGCGGGAGATGCCGCTACGAAGGCCAGCCGAGGAAGCGAGCTGCGGGCGCCGGTGCCCGGCGCCGGCACATCAGCGGATGAACCGCGCAGTCGGAGCAGAGCACTACCTCGCACAGTTGGGGAAGCCGCGGCAATCGGGCACACCGATGCTGCAAGCGGGTACGGCACGGCGTCGGGCAGACCCCAGCCGTCGTCGGGCTGCCAATGTGCCCAGCCGGTGTCCCACCACGCCTCGCCGCGCTCCAGGGCTGCCGCCAGGGAGCGCGACTCCTCCCTTACCCGTTCCGCCTCCCCTTCGGCGAAGCCGCCACTCGCTGCCCGCGCCTCGAAGTGCTCGACGTCCTTCCAGCGGTAGGGACTGCCGTCGCCGGGGACCCACATGTCCAGTTCCAGGTCCAGGGTGCCGATCCCATGCGTCGTTCTGCGGAACGGCCGCTGAAAGTTCGCACCATACATTTACCTAATAAGGAGCTACGCGGTTGCTAGGACGTGTCCGACGGGTCGCGTGACTGGGCAGTGCTGATGTCGTTCTGGCCAGTGTGGGGCGAGGTGATCTGTCGGATCGGGAGTGGGCTCGACTTGAGCCGCACTTGCCGAAGAACACCGGTCGGGGCAGGCGGTGGAAGGACCACCGGCGGGGCATCAACGGGATCTTGTTTCGGCCTACGGACCGGTGTCCCGTGGCGGAACCTCCCCAGGAGCGCGGTCACTAAATCCCGCTCGTGGTCGGTGAGTTCATGCCGACGACGCACTCAGTCATCATGGATCACTCAGGCGCCCCTTTGAAGACGGGCCATAGTGCCCCACCGGGTGCGGTAACGGGGCTGGTAACCGAAGCTACCGGCCCCGCACACATCCACTCAGTTGTCGACGATCACAAAATACGCCTCACCATTGATGATGCGGGCTGAACGGGTCGCTTGGGCCAGCTCGTTGCCCGCCGCCTCGTTGTCCTTCTCGGTGACATGGGAGCGCACGCACGCCGCCGTATCGGGGTCGCCCCGCATGACCCTCACATTCGCCACATCCCACACGCCGCCAACCTCCTTGGGCAGGATGTCCACACACAGGTTGTTGGGCTTGCCGCCCTCAAAGGACCGGGCAAAGGGGAACTCGTCACAGGAGTCTCCCGGTACCAAAAGAGGGTCCGCCGGGAACGGGTACGGGAGGTTCGTGCACGTCCTACGGCGCTTGGCCTTCGTCCAGGACTCATCGGAATTAGGGTCGCGGTGCAGGGGGTTCACCTTGGTACCGGTGACAGCGGACTTGAGTTTCTTCTGCGCCCACTCGTAGCTGACGGCGGCGGCCCTGTACTGCGACTTGTGGAACGTCACGTTGGCCATGTGCGTATCGTCGGCGCAGCCGGGCCCGTTACCGACCTTGTTGTCACAGCGAAGCCAGGGGCCCTGCCAGTCCAGCGAGGTTCTGCCGGGCGTTCCGGGCGCGAGGATCGTCCCTGTCATGTGGTAGAGGGGCTGGGATCGTGTCTCGCCGTCCTTGACGACCGTGGTTCTGTACGTGATCGACGTGAGGAGCTCCCTGCCCACCGCCGGAAGGACCGCTTGCCCGCCGCCAAAAGCCGCGCCGCCCGTGCACGGGCCGGTGCAGTCGGCCCTCAGGCCAATCGTCATCTTGGGCATGTCGGGTGTTTTCTGAGTGATGGCCGCAAGGACCTTCTCCTCCCACTCGGTTTTGCCGACCCTGGCCGAGGTGACGACGACGCCCTCGGCGTGCTCGCTCACCTTCCCGTCAGCACCACGAAGTTCGTAGCCGATCGGGTGCTGTACGCAGTACATACTGCGGGAGGTGTTGACCTCCTTTTTGTTTTCCATGCACAGATCGAGCGGATCGGCCGGGTCGACGTCGGGGTCACGGGCCGCGACGCGGGCCGTAGCCGGTCCGTGGGCGCCGGCCAGGCGGCGCATGGCGGCCAGGTCGCGGGCGGTGGCCGGGCCGCCCGTCCTGAAGCAGAACCAAGCGGCGCCCTGGCGCCGGAGTGCGGAGCCAGGGGCGGTGGCCGCGCAGGTGCCGTGGCCTTGGGGGGCCGCCCGGCCGGCCGACGGCGGTGCGGCGGCGGCCGGTGAGGCGCCCAGGGTGAGAAGGGCTGCGGTGAGGGCGAGCGCGGCTATGGCCGCCAGCAGTCGTCTGGCGCGTTTCAAAGGTGGTCCTCCCTTTTCCGGTGGCATGTGAATCCACTCGGGATCGAACCGGCGTAGTGCCCGTCTGCGTCAGGCAGAAATGGGTCTTCCATGATCGTTCCTCGGCCCGTTCGGGCCTCACACTGCCGCCCGTCTTCGAAGCGTCACTTCCGCGGTCGGCGGGACGCGCGGGCAGGGCGGCCGTCGCTGGGCCGCCCAATGCGGCAGCGGCGGCCAGGCGTCGCCCCTGACAGGGCACGGCGCCATCGGTTCGGTCTTCGGCCCCGTCCTCAGTGGTGACGATGTAAACCTGGTAAGGGCATGTTCGCTTTCTCCTTGTTTTCCGATTAGTTGTGTTCCGTGCCCGTGCTGGATGCGGTCGGGGGTCATGCGGAAGCTGCCAGGTCGGTCGTCGGGATCGGCGCATCTCCTTCCGGCTCAGCGCCGGACATCGTCTGGCTCGATTCGCTGGATTCTCTTCTGTCGCGCCGATGCCTCTCTGCCCCCCCATCGTTCATAGGGCCGTTCACGCTGGCGCGCAAACATTCAAGGCGCCACAGCCGTCCCAGGTCCTCGATTTTCAGAATGCGCAAGTTGGCCGAATACCGTGACGGCTTGGTGGCAGTCGGCCGCGCCGACAGACGATGAAATCCGTTCTGGCAGTCGCCGGCCGTCGAGGCGACCGTCGAAATCACGACCGAAACAGCCCATTTGTGCGGCGGCGATGGCGGATCTTAGCAACGCAGATGAAATCCTGATGAACCCCGGGAAGGTCAAGACTGTCCAAGGTCCATTGAAGGGCGTGAGTTCCGCCTCGGACCGGCTGATTCCGTCATCGTCACTGCATCGCTGCCGACGCTAAATTCGCCTCAATCGACCACCGCTCCCCACCACATAACTGGCAGGGTTCCGGCCCGGGCCGACATGGCGCCCGGCCGAAGAAAGGGCATGATGAGCCACTTGAGAACTCCCGGCCGCAGGGCCAGAGGGCTGATCGCCCTCACCGTAACCGCTGCATCGACGCTCGCCGCCATAACTGCCGTGGCCGGCCCCGCCGCCGCCCAGGGCGCCACCCCCGCCGCCGACGCCAGCGCCGTTCAGGCCGGGCAGTCCTGCACGACGTCCGACCTGGGCAAGCGCCACCCGTTCATCAAGTCGACCGAAGTCGCCCCGACGATCACCCACTTCAAGGGCTGGTACGTCACCGCCGGCTCGACCGGAAGCCACTCCGTCTCCACCAACACCCAAACGTCCATCTCCGTCTCGGTGGGCCTCAACGGCAACATCCAGGGCAGCTTCGGCAGCGAGGCCCTCGGCATGGTCGGAGCGAGCCTGGGCCTGAACGTCCAGGTCAACTACTCCTCCACGTCCAGCGTGTCCGACACGGTGAACTGGAACTTCAACCAGCCCGGCTACTACGGCGTGTACAAGGGCACCAAGAAGGTCACCGGTACGTACGGCAGCCTCAACTGCAACCGCGTCCAACAGGGCGACGGCAGCTG